>JBBJOS010000004.1:0-244767 GCA_037723965.1 Pyrinomonadaceae bacterium
GTCGAGCATGGATAAACGCTGAATGCATCTAAGCGTGAAGCCAGACCTAAGATTAGTTTTGCCAGTGAGACTCGTGGAAGACCACCACGTAATAGGATGGAGATGTAAGCACAGCAATGTGTTTAGTTGACCATTACTAATTGTCCCAAGGCTTGACCATAAAATTTGTTGACAAGCAAATTTACATCTCAAGCAACATTGTGGAATGATACATGTATTCAGTTCTCAGACATCAAGATTTTGAAAATTAAGAATGATAATTTCTTCATTCGACCAATTTTCCGGTGATTTTGTCGACAGGGTCACACCCGTTCCCATCCCGAACACGGTAGTTAAGCCTGTTAGAGCCGATGATACTGCAGCTTTCAGTTGTGGGAAAGTAGGAAGTCGCCGGATTTAATATCAATAAAGGCCTGCTCAGAAATGAGCAGGCTTTTTGTTTTTCGAATTATCTCTACTGTCCATGTTTTTCGGGCAGACTTGCATTTGCGTTATAATCAAATTGGTATAATACTGACCCCTTCTAATGAGTTTCGATAAGCTTTTCATAGTCCTGTCTTATGCGGCCGTTTTTTGTGGCTTCTTTTCGCTGTGGATATCGGGGACTTTTGGGATGGTGGGGACGGGTCTGTTTGTTTCGGTGGTGGTTGCGGGATGGTTTTTGGAAGGTTCACGATGGCAGATATCGGAGCGGGTGGGGACTGCTTTGGTCGTTTTGGCGATGCCGTTGTTTTATTTGGGGTGGAAGTTTCAATTGTTTGGATTTGTGAGCAGCGAGGCGATGGTTGCGGGGATTTTGGCGCGATTGATCTTGTCTCTGACGGCAAGCAAGATTTTGCAGAAGAAATCGGATCGTGATTGGATATTTCTTTATTTGATGGCGTTTTTTGAAGTGCTGCTGGCGGCCGGATTGAGCATCAGCGCAATGTATCTATTCTCGTTTGTCGGGTATGTCTTTATTATGACCTGCACGATCATTCTTTTTGAAATCAAGAAGAGTGACCAAGCGACGAATGAGAAATCTACCGCAAGGGTACAGGCTCCGGCTGTTTCAAGATTGGTGACAATGCCGATACGGCGGCTTCCCCGTGCGGCCGTTGCACTGATCCTGTTTATTATTTTGCTCGCGGCACCTATGTTCTTTTTGCTTCCCCGCGTCGGCAGTGCGGGGATTGGCGGAAATAACGGCAGCGTTTCTACCTCATCCGGCTTTTCGGATACGGTGACGCTCGGCGGCGTCGGCAATATTCAGCAGAACGATGAGGTCGTAATGCGGGTGCGGATTGAGAATGCGGAAGAAGGTGCGGGAAATCTTCGCTGGCGCGGGATCGCGCTCGATACTTTTAACAATCACTCATGGAGCCGGACTAAGGCCGCTCCCAACGAGACCAAGGTGAAAGGCGAACGCGAACTTATCCAGGTCGATTACGCCACCGGGCGTGAAAGCCTAACTCTACAGACGATTTACCTCGAACCTCTCGATCGTCCGGTTTTGTTCGGCCTGTCCCGGGCGGTTGGCGTTCAGGGAAATTTTCCGGTTTTGTTCAAGGACATTCACGGCGCTATCACCTTCCCGCGTGTGGGTGAAAGGATTAGCTATAAAGTGCTGTCCGACAGGACGCTGCCGGATACTGCCGAACTGCGGTCGGATAGATCTCCATATTCGGAGGACGAGCAAAATTATCTGCAATTGCCGGAGACACTGGATAAACGAATCGCCGAACTTTCTCTACAAATTACAGGAAACAAAGCCAATCGATTAGATTCCTCGCTTGCCATCGAATCTTATCTTCAGAACAGCTTTGGATATACGCTCGAACAAAAAGCGGGCGGTGATGAGCCTTTGGCGGATTTTCTATTTAACGTCCGCGAAGGCCATTGCGAATATTTTGCGACGGCAATGGCCATGATGCTGCGGACGCAGGGAATTGCGACGCGGATCGTCAACGGTTTTCAGCAGGGTGAATATAACGAAACTGCGGATGTGTATGTCGTCCGGCAAAGACACGCTCATTCGTGGGTCGAGGTTTATTTTCCGGGCGAAGATGCCTGGGTGCCGTTCGATCCGACACCGTATGGCGGACGCTTGGTGGATGCTGAATCGGTTGGAATAAGCGGTCAGGCCGGGAAGTATCTTGAGGCTTTGGAAACATTCTGGATACAGTATTTTGTCGCGTTCGACAACCAGGAGCAGCGTTCGCTGTTTACTTCGGTCCGCAAAAGTGTCGGTGAGTATCAGAGTAAAACTTCCTCCTGGCTGGGAAATGCTCAGGAAGGATTTACAAAATGGTGGACAGATGTCCGCGGCGACAAAGGCGTGCAGGCAAGAGCGGTTGCCGTCGGTTACGGTGCAGCATATTTAACAGCGGCGGTTTTCGGCGTGCTTTTGCTGTTGTGGTTATACCGCTGTGCTGTGAAATTCAACATTTGGAGCAGGCTTTCGAAATGGCTGAAACGGAAAAATTCGGTGACTGTGATAGAGTTCTACGAACGGATGCAAACGGTTTTAGCAAGCAAAGGTTTAACGCGCGAGCCGCATCAAACGCCTTTAGAATTTGCGTTTGCGTTAAATATTCCAGAAGTTGTTAGGATCACGGAAAAATATAACCGCGTACGGTTTGGTGAAAAATATTTGTCGAGCGGCGAATCGAACGAGATTGAAATTTGGCTAGAAAATTTAGAAGCCACGAAAAAGCACGAAGCATAACCAGAGTAAATTGTATTATTCGTGCTTTTAGTGGAATTTGTGGCTAAACTGTTATGAAAAAAGTTGGATTTGTCAGCCTCGGCTGCCCGAAGAATCTTGTAGATTCAGAAGTGATGATGGGGCAGCTTGCGGAGGCGGGTTATGAAATTACGAATGATGTTGCTCAGGCTGATACAGTCGTGGTGAATACGTGCGGGTTTATTGAATCTGCCAAGGCGGAATCGGTCGATGCAATTATTGAAGCGACGAGGTTAAAATCTGAAGGTCATGCGACACGAGTAATCGTGGCAGGCTGTCTTGTCGAACGCTATCGCGACGATCTGATAAAGGAGCTGCCGGAGGTCGATGCATTCATTGGCACCTCGCAGATCAACGACATTCTGAAGGCTGCCGATGCGGAATTCAACGCGCGGGAATTGACTATCTCGCCGATCGGAAATAAAACGGCGACATATCTTTACGACGAAGATTCACCGCGAATGCGGGCGACCGATTCGCATACAGCGTTTATAAAGATCGCGGAGGGCTGCGACCGGCCCTGCGCTTTTTGCTCGATTCCGGGAATGCGAGGATCATTTCGTTCACGGCTTTTTGGGTCGATCATTGCCGAGGCCCGAGATTTGGCAAAACAGGGTGTGAAGGAACTGGTATTGATCGCACAGGACTCGTCGCGATATGGTGAAGATCTTGGCGAAGTCGATGCCCTTGCGGCATTGATCAGAGCACTCGGTGAGATCGAAGACATCGAATGGGTGCGTTGTATGTATGCCTACCCGACACATATTTCCGACGCTTTTCTCGCCGCAATTGCCGAAACTCCGAAGGCCGTGAAGTATCTCGACATGCCGCTTCAACACGCTTCGCGGAATGTTTTGAAATTGATGAAACGCGGCGGAAACAGGGAATCATTGGAAAAATTGATCAGACGCGTGCGCGAGAAAGTGCCGGGAATCGCGATTCGTACCACATTCATTACAGGCTTTCCGGGCGAAACCGATGAGGATTTTGAAGAATTAGTAAAATTGGTACAGAATTGCCGGTTCGATAATCTAGGCGTGTTCACCTATTCGGACGAGGAAGGAACAACCGCATTCGATCTGCCCGACAAAGTCGATGCCAAGATCGCCAAACAGCGAAGCAATCGCCTGATGAAAGTGCAGGCTCAGATCAGCAAGGCAATCAATAAAGCCAAGATCGGCAACACTTATAAAGTACTATTCGAAGGCCTCTCACAGGAATCCGACCTCTTATTTCAGGGCCGTCTCGAAGGCCAAACTCAGGAGATCGACGGCTATATTCTAATCAACGATATGCCCGAAGACCTCGAACCTAAGATCGGCGCGATATACAATGTAAAGATCACTGAAGCTCATGAATATGATCTGGTAGGAGCGATTGTTTAAAATTCTATTATTTTAGCTGATCGTTTCTAGGATTTATTTTGAATTCGAGATTGTATATTCGAACTCGTAAGAATGCTTTTTCCATCAATTATTATCTTCATTGTGCCGGAGATGCCTTTTAGTTCACCGGTTCCCGAATCCGGTACCACGCTAATATTCAAATCAAATTTTCCGCCCTGCATGCTGCCGAAGTGTTGCAAAGCGAAGCCGCCTTTTTTGCCGTCGAGCGTTCCGTTAAAGCGCTCGAGAGCCACATAACCGGCAGAACCCTCAGTTTCGGTTTGGCTCCGAGCATTTGTCCTTTGCTTTTTCCGGTGAGAGAGCCGGTGAACACTTTGTCCAGGGATAGTCTTCCAATCGATGGATCGCCGACATTTTCTTCGGGCGGTTGCGGGGCTGCTTTTACTTCGAATGTACCTTTTGCAATTTTTACCACTGATTTCTCCTTTATATTTACCATCGATTTTTTTTGAGCTTCGACATAAATGCCTAGGCAGAGCAAAAGAAGAAGTAGCGACACAATCACGCTATATTTCCTTCCTGATTTCGTTTCCATAAATTTTATATTTAGTAGTGAAGCCTGCGCTCGGGCGGCGTGGAAATGACGAATATCAACGCAATCAAGGCTGGAAGAGCCTGCGTTAACAAAATAGTGGTTTTCGCGGTCAGGCCGCCATATATTCCAGCGATAAGGACGCATGTTAAGAAGAAGATCTTTACGTCTTTACGGTTTGCAAAAAGTCCCCAGAAAAGACCGGCGGCGAGGAAGCCGTTGTAAAGCCCCTGATTTGCAGCCAGTATTGCGGACGATGCAGATACTTCCGGAGTCATTTCGAATATTTGCCGTCCGTACGGATGATCCCAATAAAACATTTCCAGCACCAAAATTCCGACGTGTATCAGAGCGACCAAAGCGGTCAAAACATTTGCGGTCAGCTTCATCTGTTCTCCTTAAACTACGGATTGTTCTTTAGTGTGTGAGGTAATTTATAACGTAGAAAACGGCGTTTCGCAAGGCGTCGGATTGGCCGCCACGATTTCCCGGCTCATTACATTTTGAAACTTTAACGGCAATGTTACAGTATTAACTAAACAATAAATCTTCCCGGCCGCAGACTTTCACGGCCAAAGCAGTCTTAATTTAACTTGAATTGATTTTACCGGAGAGCTCGGGGCGCTAAAAGCCCTCTAAATCTATGAACAGAAAGACTACTATCAAATCCGTGATCGTCGCCGCATTGATGCAGGCGATTCTTTTGCCGAATATCCTGCTTTCGCAGGTGCCGGAAATGAATGCCCAGATCCGCAAGGAAGGCATGGAAAATTCGCAGATTCTGAAAACTCTGCATGTGTTGACGGATGTTTACGGGCCCCGGTTGACCGGTTCGCCTAATCACAAGGCGTCAGCGGAATGGGCTGTAAAGGAAATGACGGCTTGGGGTTTTGAGAATGCCGCTTTGGAACCTTGGGATTTCGGACATCCGGGCTGGGTGAATGAACGAGCTTCAGGGTTTATTACATCGCCTGTTCAGGATTCGCTGGTATTTGAAGTGCTTGCTTGGACGCCCGGAACTAAAGGCGTCGTGAGCGGTTCAGCCGTTCGTTTGCAGCTGCCCGCCCGGCCGACGCAGGAAGAATTGACCGCGTATTTTAACAGCGTCAGAACCTCGCTGAAGGGAAACATGGTGATGATCGGAACTCCCGCGAAAATACCGGTAAGCTTCGAACCGCCCGCCAAGCGGATCGATGACGATGTATTACGGAGGAGGCTCGATCCGAACGCTCCGGCACCTACGCCTCAGCCAGCACCGCCGCCACCGGTCGCCGTAGAACCGAAGCCGAATGCTCTGCCGTTTCCGCAGCTAAGCGAACAGCTTGATAAATTCCTGATCGACAGCGGCGTTGCCGTCCGCATTACCGATGCCGGGCGCGAGCACGGGCAGATCCGGGCATTTAATAACCGCAGCTTCGATGCGACAAAGGTTGTTCCGACGATTGTTTTGCGAAACGAAGATTATGGCCGCATTTCGCGTCTGCTTGACGATAAGAGGACGGTGAATCTTGAATTCGATATTCGAAATAAAACTATCCCCGAAGGCACGACTTCGTATAATACTGTCGCCGAGATCGTCGGCACAGATAAAAAGGATGAGGTTATTATGCTCGGCGGGCATCTCGATTCGTGGCACGCGGCGACGGGAGCGACGGACAACGCTATCGGCTGCGCGATCATGATGGAAGCCGCCCGAATATTAAAAGCCATTGGCGTAAAACCGCGACGGACTATCCGCGTTGCTTTGTGGAGCGGCGAAGAACAAGGGCTGCTTGGTTCGCAAGCGTATGTTAAAAAACATTTTGGAACGGCGGAGACTCCGACCCCGTCTCATTCAAAATTCGGCGGTTATTTTAATATCGATTCCGGAACCGGAAAGGCACGTGCATTTACAGTTTTCGGCCCGCCTGAGACGGCAATTCCTTTACGCGAAATTGCATTGAAATTTGAGGATTTCGGCATTTTAGGTGCAGGCACAACAAAAAGCCGCAGCCTTGGCGGATCGGATCATACTTCGTTTAACCAGGCCGGATTGCCTGGAATCGGCGTTAATCAGGATCCGATCGAATATTTCACGCACACCTGGCACACGAATCTCGACACTTATGAAAGGATTATCGAGGACGATGTAAAAAAATCGGCCGTCGCTATAGCTGCAGCGGTTTATCAGCTTGCGATGCGGGACGAATTGCTTCCGCGTTTCAAAGCGGGCGAAATCCCTGCTCTGCCGCCGGCACGTAATTAGTTATTGAAGAAGTTTTAGCGACAGTTTACGCGGATAATGCGGATCAGAATCTGATTCAATCTTTTCTGATCCGCGTTCATCCGCGTAAATCCGCGGCTAATTTTCTTGCTCGGCTTTAAAACTGCGAATGAACCAACAATTCATACGACGGGCAAATATTGGCCAGCACGCATTCCGTGCATTTTGGCGAGCGGGCCTGGCAGATCTGGCGGCCATGAAAGATCATCAAATGAGGAAACATTATCCATACATCTTTCGGCACCAGCTTTTCCAAATCCTTTTCGATCTTCTCCGGCGTTTTTTGTTTCGTCAGCCCAAGCCGCTGCGATACTCTTGAAACGTGAGTATCAACGACTACTCCCGACGCGATGCCGAAAGCATTCCCCAGCACCACATTAGCCGTCTTTCTCGCGACGCCGTTCAGCGTAATTATCTCCTCCATCTTCCGCGGGATCTCGCCGCCGTAAATTTCAATCAGACGTACACTCGCGGCTTTTATATTCTTGGCTTTGTTCCGAAAGAAATTGATCGAACTGAGGTCGTCCTCCAATTCCTCTTGCGAAACGGCGATAAAATCACGCGGTCCGCGATATTTTCGGAACAGAGTCGCGGTAACGATGTTTACACGCACATCCGTACATTGCGCGGAAAGTATCGTCGCGATCAACAGTTCGAACGGATTAGAATGGACAAGGGCGCAATGTGCGTCCGGATAGGTTTTTTTGAGCCGCTTTATGATCTCGGCGGTTCGTAGTTTTTTGTCTAAAATCACGTGACAAGGCTAAAAAAGAAACTCGCAAAATGCAAATTGGGACGCGATTGGTTAGAATTTGATGATGACAGGCACGAAATGAAAACAACGGCAGATGGAATGAATGATAATTAGTAATTACTTATCTTAATCCGCCTACCTCATTCTACCTGATTACTGATAATGAAAGTTCCCTTACTTGACCTAACTGAACAAAATCAGCTTTTACGCCCGGAGATCGAAGTAGCTTTGGGCCGTGTTCTCGATACGAACGGCTTTATTCTCGGCGGGGAAGTGAAAGCCCTCGAAAATGAGCTGGCGGAATATTGCGGGACGAAATACGCGATTGGCTGCGCTTCCGGGACTGATGCTTTGCTGCTGGCCTTGATGGCACTCGATATAAAAGCGGGCGATGAAGTTATTACGACGCCTTACAGCTTTTTCGCGACCGTTAGCTGTATCACGAGGCTGGGAGCAATTCCGGTTTTCGTCGATATAGATCCGGAAACTTATAATCTCGATATTTCGCAGATCGAAGGGAAAATCACGGAGAGAACGAAAGCTATCCAGCCAGTCCATCTTTACGGTCAGTGCGCGGATATGACGGCTCTTCGCAGATTGGCACATAAACATAGAATTCCGCTGGTCGAAGATGCCGCGCAGGCAATAGGAGCGGAGGAGTTTGGAATGCGGGCGGGTTCGATGAGCGAAATCGGCTGCTTCAGTTTTTACCCATCCAAAAACCTCGGCGGAATGGGCGACGGCGGATTTATGACGACGGATGATGACGATCTCGCACGAAAGCTTTTTGCCCTGCGTGTGCATGGTTCCGAAGAGCGTTATTATCACAAATGGGTCGGCTTGAATTCGCGGCTTGACGGATTTCAGGGAGCGGTGCTGCAAGTGAAGCTGCCGCATCTCGATACTTGGTCGGAGCGACGTCAGGAAAACGCCGCTAATTACCGTGAACTCTTTACTAATGCAGGCCTGAACGAGCATATAGGTTTGCCCGTCGAACGGGAAAATGTTCGGCATATTTATAATCAGTTTGTTATCCGCGTGCCGAATCGCCGTGATGAATTAAAAACCTTTCTGGCTGAAAACGATATCGGTTCCGATATTTATTATCCGGTTTCGCTGCATTTGCAGGAATGCTTTGCATATCTCGGAAACGCGCAAGGCGATTATCCCGAATCAGAGCGGGCTTCGCGCGAGACGCTGGCGTTGCCGATCTTTCCGGAGTTGAAACGTGAACAACAGGAATACGTCGTCGAAAAGCTCGCCGAATTCTATAAAGTTTAGTGACAATACCGCTGCTCAAATTAAATTCCAAAAGTGTGACCGGACGCATCGCAGTTGGGGCGGCGATTCTGACGGCGCTCGTTTTTATATGGCTCGGCGTTCGCTGGCAGGTTGGAAATATGCTGGCCGAGCTGACATCGCCCAATCGCGACGATGCACTCGGTGTTGGAAATTTGGCCGCGGGTCTGTCGCCGAACGATCCTCTGCCTAGATGGCTGATCGCCGCAAAACAAAAGCAGCTTTTCAGCCCTGAAAGTACGGAATCTTCAATTATAAATTTCGGCGAGACCGTGCGTCTGGCACCGCATGATTTCCGCTGGTGGATCGAGCTCGGCCGAGCGTTCGAACAAGCTGAGCGGCCGGTCGACGCCGAGAAGGCATTGACGCGGGCGGTAGAGCTTGCACCGTCGTACACTTTTCCGCGATGGCAGCTCGGCAATTTCTATTTGCGGCAGAACCGTACCGAAGAGGCATTTGCCGAATTGAAAAAGACGACGGAAATGAGTGCGGTTTACCGCAATCAGGTTTTTTCACTTGCTTGGGATTATTTTGGCAAGGATCCGCGAAAGGTCGAGGAATTAGCAATCGATACGCCCTCGACAAAGCCCAGCCTTGTCCTATTTTATGCCGCCAGAAGCAGCCCAAAGGACGCGCTCAGAATCTGGAACACGCTCGCCGACGAACAAAAAGAATCTAACAAGCAAACCGCGAAAGAAGCTGCATTTATTTTAGCGGGAAAATTCTTTTTTAATGAGGCCGCGGAATTTGCCAGGCAGTCCGGCCGCGATCCCGATGTGAAGCCTGGAGCGGTAACAAACGGCGATTTCGAAGGCCCGCTCGCCGCCTCCGAAGAATCTCTTTTCGGCTGGAAGGTTAACAGAGCCGAGGGACGGGCGGATTCTTCAATCGACTCGAGCGTCAAACACGGCGGAGCGAGAAGCCTTAAAACGACATTTAGAAATTTCGAGAAGCCGACTATTTACACTTTGCTTCAGCACGTCGCTCTCGAACCGCTCGGCCGCTACCGGCTGAATTTCTGGGTTCGCACCGAAAATCTGAAAAGCGGCGGCCCCCCACTTCTCGAGATCGCAAACTGCACCAATGACAAAGTTCTCGCGGCGAGCGATCCGTTTCCCGCGGGAAGCAATGACTGGAAAGAAATGACGGTTGAATTTACAGTTCCGGAACAATGCTCAGGCGTTGTGCTGAAAACCGCCCGTGTTTTTTGCGGAGAGGATTGTCCCCTTATCGGCACGTTTTGGTACGACGATTTTAATTTGGTGCGGCAGTGAACATAAAACCGCCTATGACTTTGGCAAATAAGATCGCGTTCATCTTCATGTGCGCGTGCATTATATTTACGGCCCTCGCGTATGGTGCGGTGCATCAGCCGGTTATTGCGCTTATCTATATCATTTTTGGAACGATGTTTATTCTGTGGGCCGTGGATGGTTACATTACCGGTTCGCTGCGGCTTAATCCAAGCCTGCTTCCGCTGCCGATTCTCGCGGCTGTTTTTTATGGCGTGATTCAAACGATTCCGCTTGGCACCATGGCCGAGACGGGAGGAGTTTCGGGAATATCCCGAACGATATCGCTCGATCCCTTTTCTACGCAGACGGTTACTGTGCATCTGTTCGGTCTCCTGCTTTTTTTCGTAGTATCCTTAACATTAATAGATTCGGCTGCCCGGTTGCGGAAACTGGTTATTATAATTACAGTTTTCGGTTTTATTTATGCCTTTTATGCGATTTTGCAGGCGGTTTTGAGTCCCAATAAGATCTACGGTATTTACGAGCGGGCCGGGGCAATACCGTTCGGGTCTTTTGTCAACCGCCATAATTTCGCGGCTTATATGGAGATGACGATTGGCCTGCCGCTCGGCCTTTTATTTGTCGGGGCGATAGAGAAGGACAAGCGGCTGCTCTATGTGACGGCGATTGCGTTAATGGGCGTGGCTTTGCTTATGAGCGGATCCCGCGGCGGATTCGTTGCTTTTTTGGCGGAAGTGATATTTTTGACGATTATAACAAGCACTGCGCGAAGCGGGCGAAAGTTTTATTTAAAGATAGGCTTGGCTGTTTTATTAGTGGCGGCAATTGTCGGCGGATCGTTTTTTGTCGGCGGGGAAAGCTCATTGACGCGGATCGCGGAAACATCGGGTTCTGAAAACGTTACCTCCGACCGCTCGCACATCTGGTCGGTCACATTCAGCGTGATCGCCGGTAACATGCCGCTCGGAGCCGGCTTGGGAAGTTTCGGGGCCGCCTATACCGCATTCGATAACCGTAGTGGCCTTGAACGTGTCGAACAGGCGCATAATGATTATTTGCAGATTGCCGCTGATGCAGGAATCATTGGGATTTTATTGGCCCTGTTCTTTTTGTTTGTGCTATTCCGTACAGGACTAAAAGCAGTAAAGGCCGAAAATACATATCACCGTGGCGTCGCTGCGGGGGCACTCGCCGGCTGCTTTGCAATTCTCATACACAGCCTTTTCGATTTCGTCCTTCATACGACCGCTATAACAGTGCTTTTTCTTTCGCTGATTACTTTGATAGTAGCCAGCCGCAACAGCTATGAGGACGACCTTGAGGACCCGGAAGGCAGGAAAATTAAAAAGAAAAGGACTTCCAGTGTGGCTTCGATCTCATCCGCAAAACGAAGATCGCTTCCATAACTGAATTACCCGCCGGTTGAATTTAGACGCCGCCGTCCGCGGGTTTTAATTTCGAACGCGAACGCGAACGTGAAAGGGTGAAAACGTACCAGATTATTCCATGAGCTACGTATGCGGCTGACAAGATGAGCAAAACGTAATTCGAATACAGCCACATCAACATGCCGACTGCCGCGATCAGCAAAACAAGGTATAAATTGCTCCTGCCGGTGCCGACCGTTTTAGCGCTTGAATACCTTAACGTGCTAACCATCAAAACGCTGAGGATGGCGATCAGCACCATAACTAAAAGGGTGTAAAATCTCGGCAATCCACCAGCGTACGAACTAAGCGGCATCGGAGCGAAATGCACGAGCGCAGCCAGAAGACCGGCGGCCGGCGGTATCGGTAGGCCGACGAAATTCTTTTTATCGACTTTCGGAGTTCCTTCCTGCAAAACCCGAGGCCGTGTGGCCTGTAAATTAAACCTCGCCAGCCTAAAAGCCCCGCACATCAGATACATGAATAGAAGAAATACGCCTAACCCGTGCTCTTTGCTGCTCTCAGGAAATGTAGCGGCAATTCCCCAACTGTAAATAAGTGCAATCGGGGCAATTCCGAACGTCAGCACATCTGCGAGCGAGTCGAACTGTACGCCGATCTCCGTAGCGGTCTTCGTCATTCGGGCGACGCGCCCGTCGAGGGTGTCGAAAAGGATAGCCAGACCGATAGCGACAGCGGCATAATTGAAATAACCCTGAGCAATTTCCGGGTGGGTAGCGACGATCTGAAAACCGCGAATCGAATATAAAACAGCAAGAAAGCCCATTCCGATATTCGCGGCTGTAAACGCTGTCGGGATAACGTACAAGCCCTTCTTTATGCCGCGATGGACTGTTTTATTCTCTTCGGTTTCCATAATCAAGTAGCTAACGGCGGAACGCGGACGTTACGGCAATCTTGCTATAATTGTTTCGCCGCCGACTACGCGGTTTCCGATTTTTACTAATACCTCGACTCCCGCCGGCATCAGCAGATCGGTCCTAGAGCTGAATTTGATAAGTCCGAATTTTTCGCCTAGGGCGAGATTATCGCCTTCCTTGCTCCAGCAAACTATCCGGCGGGCGACTATCCCGGCAATTTGCGTGCATACGACCGTCATTTGTTCGCCTTCGATGGTCAGGGAATTACGCTCGTTGGAAAAACTGGCTTCGTTGCTCGTCGCCGGAGCTTTTTTGCCGCGGATATAATCGACTTTTGTAACTTTTCCGGCTATCGGGGAACGATTTATATGAACGTCGAGCGGAGACAGAAAAACGCTTACGATCTTGCCGAGCTCATTTTCATCGATACGTGTAACTCGTCCATCAGCCGCTGAAACTATTATATTTTCGCCGTTGGGAACAGTGCGGCTCGGATCGCGGAAAAAATAAGCCATGAACGCGGTGAGCAATACAAAAAACACCGCGACCGACCACAAGCCCAGAAATCCAAAGATCAGAGCGAGAATAATCGGTGTAATAACAAAGGGAAAACCTTCTTTAACCATAAATCTGCGGCACGTGCCGTACCCAATCTTACTTGAAAACTCTATTTTTGGAAAATACGCAAAAAAAGCCCGACGTCGACAAACATCGGGCGAAAGGAGGATCGTATGAAGAAAACACTATCTATCTAACTGCGGACCGGATTATCTTTAGCAAAGCTGTAAGCACACCAACTTGAGATCAGGTGCACAACCCAGCCAAGCAATCCGGCGGTCCCGATCCAGGAAACTCCGGTTAAAACCAACCAGAATATCCCGATCAAAATACGGCCATTGTAAATTTGCCCAACACCCGGAATCAAAAGACTCAATATACCTGCTAATATAGGTTCACGCATTGTATCAAAATTACCTCCGCTATTTAATAACGAAACGAAACCGGTTTTGTTGCAAAAAGGTTTTTGGAACGCAGGCAACTTGCCTGCAATGAGAGTTGCTGCAACTCGAAAGACCTTCTGCGATTAGAATTGTTTTGCTGCAGCGGAACGCGATCGGATACTTTGCGGGAGGCAAATTGCTGCGTTCCAGTCAATTTCCCATAAGTTCGTGCACGGCAAAGTGAATGGCAAAAAACAAGGCGACACCCGCGAAGATCGATATCGAAACCAGCGGACGATGGCCGCCGTGATGATTTACTTCGGGTATCAGGTCGGTGGCCGCGACATAAAGTGTAACGCCGCTGGCCAGGGGAAGAGCATAGGCTACAGAGAATCCAAGGCTGTTGCCAACAAAATAAAAAAGCAGTACGCCGGCGACGGTCGTTAACCCAAGCAGCGATGTAGCAATCAACACCTCGCGGAAGCTCTTGCCCGCCGCCAGGATCATTGAGCCAATCGTGAATCCTTCCGGAAATTTATGAAGAAATACCGCAATAAATACGAGAAATCCCACTTTAACATCGATCTGCGAGGCCGCGGCGATAGCGATGCCGTCAAAAAAAGTGTGAATCAATAATCCGCTGAGGCCTGAATATGCTGAAGATGAAGAAATGAGACTGTCTTGGCTCATTTCCTCGCCGAGATGAAAATGAGGGGCAATCGTATGTTCGAAAAACTGCGTTAGTAGATAACCCGCGAGCAGCAGCAGCATCGGAACATATAGATTCCCGGCTGAATCGGTATGTGTTTTCTGCCAAAGAATTACCGTTTTTGGAATTATCTCGATAAATGTTACAGCCAACATAAAGCCGGCACCAAGAGCCAGTAAATATTTCAGGCTTTTCTTGTAATTCTTGTGAATTTGCGAGGGAAAAAGGATAAGTCCGCCTAAAACATTGGCAAGCCCCGCGCATAGCCCGAAGATGAGAAGTTGTATAAAAACCGAATCCATAACCGCATTAAAACCTAAACTTTAACTTAAATCTCAGTTAAATGAAAACACGATAATCGACAGAGCCAAGGATCGGAAATTTCCATTAATAAGTTTAAACAGCTGATTAACAAAAACGTTAAAATTAGTTCTTGACATGGATTTCAAATAGGGCGTAAGATGCTTATTGTCATTCGGCATTTCTTAAAACGAATGTGAAGCATGGCTGAAAAATTATAAAGGAAGTGTTTAATTTCTTAAGCACTTTCAAAAGAAGTACCCTATAGCATATAAATCGCGATAACAACTTATTTTCAATAAAGACGGGCAAAATCTAATTGAAAATCATCGCGGTTCACCCGACGAACATTATTAAATTGATTAAATTGGCGGCGTTGCCGCGGGAGCCTATCCGTGTCTCGAATTTGAACCTGGTCTTTGAACATGCCTGAAACCCAACACCTGCCGGTATTGCTCGATGAAACGCTCGAGTTGCTCGGACCGAAAGGCGGCGATGTGTTCATTGATGCCACACTCGGACTCGGCGGGCACACGGAAGCGATACTTGAAAAAGCCGGTGATATTCGGGTGATCGGGATTGATCAGGACATGGAAGCGATTGAGTTCGCCCGGAAGCGGCTTGAAAAATTCGGCGATCGTTTGTCGATAGTTCATTCGAATTTTACGGAGATAAAGAAAGTCGCGGGAATTGAGTCGGCTAACGGCATATTGGCTGATCTTGGAGTTTCGTCGCTCCAATTCGACAGCGGGGAACGTGGTTTCAGTTTCCGGTTCGACGCACCGCTCGATATGAGAATGGACGCCGATTCCGATGGTCCGATGGCTGCCGATCTTTTAGCGGATCGATCTCAGGATGAAATTGCGAACTTTATCTATCTTTACGGCGAGGAACGGGCCTCTCGCAAGATCGCCCGGTGGATCGTTGAAAAAAGAGATGCCGGCGAGCCGGTCACGACGACGCGGCAGCTGGCGAGTCTGGTGGAAAGAGCGGTAAAAAAGGGAAAGAAGGATAAGATCCATCCGGCGACCCGGACATTTCAGGCCCTTAGAATCGCGGTAAATTGCGAGATTGAAATATTGGAGCGGTTCCTCATCGATTCGGTCGATGTTTTGAAAAATGAAGGCAGACTCGCGGTGATCACATTCCACTCCCTTGAAGACCGCATTGTAAAGCAGACCTTTCAAAAGTTATCGGGTAAATGTTTTTGCCCGCCGAGAATTCCGCAGTGCATGTGCGGTGCCCTGAAAAGAGTTGAGATCCTGACACGCAAACCCGTTATTCCCAGCGAAGATGAAATGAATGAAAACCCGCGGTCGCGAAGTGCCAAACTGCGGGCAATCAAAAAGTTGAATTAATTCAATCCGCCTGACGCCCATTTGGAGATTTTTTTATGAGAGAACGCAGTATTCGCCGACCCCAAGCAAGAACTGTTTCATCCGCCGAAGTCAATCCGCTGACCTGGCGCTACTTAATCGTAATGTTGATTTGCGGCTGCGTACTCGCGGCGGGATTTTTCTTTGCCGCCCGCCAGCATTTTTCATCGATGGAATACGGCATCAATAATTCGAGGCTGCGTAAACAGCTCGAAGATCTGGAATCCGAAAACCGCAGGCTGCGACATTTGAGAGAAGTCTCGATGTCGCCGGGTGAAATAAAGAAGATCGCCCTAAATTTAGGTTTTCGCGAAATCGAAAGAGGAACTGTTATGACGGCTTCAACGACGGATATGAAGGTTAAAACGGCTCCGGCACTTATTGCCGCCAAACAGCCTGGCGATAATACAAAAACAACCGGCGTAATTCGAACCGCTTATCAAACACCTGTGACCGAAGCCCCGGCAGTTCGATCAAGTAATAACGAACGGGCAGCCAAACAATCTAAGAAGCCGCAGCCAGTGAACATGGCCAGGGAACGAACGGAAATCACGACAATTGCAAAGTTGAGGTAATAATACGATGGCACCACGGGCGAAAAAAGCAAAGAAACGAAACCTGCGGCAAATCGTATTTACGCGGTTTACGCTGATCGTCGCTCTCCTCGTTTTGTGGATGGGCGGTATCGGCGTCCGACTTGTTCATTTGCAGGTCAATCAGCATGAATGGCTGAAGCAGAAAGCTCTCGGCCAGCGGCAGGATTTTAAGCGTACCAAAATGCCGCGCGGCACAATCTATGACCGGAACGGCCGGGCGCTGGCAATGAGCGTTAATGTTAAAACTCTATACGCAGACGCCACGAAGATGGACGACATTAATTCGGCGGCGAAATCAATTGCGAAAGTACTGGGTGTTAAGGAAGCAGATGTAGCGAAGCAGTTGAACGAAGCTAAAGAAGTCGAAAAACGATTTCTTCCGCTCGCGAAGGGGCTGGACGAAGAAGCCGCGCAAAAAATAAATAAAGCTCTCGAAGATACTACTATAAAGAAGGCCGATGCACCGCAATTTGCCGGACTGCACTGGCGCGACGATCAAAAGCGAAGCTACCCGAATCAATCGATGGCGGCACATGTGATTGGCTTCAGCAACGCCGAGGGCGTCGGGCAGGCCGGAATTGAGCAGTCGCAGAATGAAAACCTATATGGAGCGGTGATCAAAAAGATGCAGGAACGCGACCGTCTGGGCCGCGTTTACGACGAAACGGTTTCTGAAAAAGAACCGCCGAAGGATGTTACTTTAACAATTAGCACATCATTTCAATACAAGGCTGAACAGGCTTTGGAAAAAGCGGTTAAAGCATCGAGTGCCAAATCGGGAATGGCTGTAGTCATAGATCATAAAACGGGCGAAATTCTCGCGCTTGCTAACTATCCGACATTCGATCCGAATAAATTAAAGGAAATCACGCCGAACAATCTGCGAAACGAAGTGATTCAGAGCGTTTATTCGCCCGGATCTGTGTTCAAATTAATTACTTACGGGTCGGCATTGGAAAAAAATCTGATCACGCCCGAAGGCATGATCGACAGCCCGAATTCAATCGAAGTAGCAAAACATAAATTTACGGATTCTCACCCAATCGGGCGGGCAACATATATAAAAGCGATGGCCGTCTCAAGTAACGTGTCTGCCATTAAAACCAGCCTCCGCGTCGGCAAGGAAGATTTTTATAAAACGGTAAGAAAGATGGGTTTCGGCAGCCGGACGGGCATTGAACTGCCGGCCGAAACGGGCGGAATTGTGCGTGCTCCGGAAAGGTGGAACGGCGACTCTTTAGCGTCGATGGCGATCGGTTATGAAATCGGCGTGACTGCTTTGCAAATGGCAACCGCTTTTGCGACGATAGCAAACTATGGAGTTCGAGTTCAGCCGCGTATAATCAAGGAAATTCGACAATCCGATGATTATATTATTCCGATTCCCCCACCTGAAAAACAACAGGTCGTGAGCGCTGAAACCGCGCGCGGGCTTAGGACGATGCTCCGCGAAGTGGTATTGACGGGAACGGGAAAAGCGGCTCAATTGAACGGATATTCTTCGGCCGGAAAAACAGGTACGGCCTGGAAATTCGACGAGAAGCTGAAACGGGTCAACTCAGCGAAATATATTTCGTCGTTTATCGGATTTGCACCGGCTGAAAATCCGGAAATAACGATCGCTGTGGTGATAGATGAGCCAAAGGTCGGCGGCCGTAACGGCGGGCAGGTGGCGGGGCCGGTTTTTCGCGAGATCGCCGAGCAGATTCTTCCGGAAATGAGCGTGAAGCCGGATTTAAATGTCGAGCAGCTGGCTGAAGTCGTCGAGGAAATTCCCGAAACGGTCGGAAACGGCGTTGGCGGGCCGAACGCTTCGCTAATTGCCGAATCGCGTGATGTGGAATCGCCGTCAGTTTCTGTTTATCCTATTACTCCAAAGGGAAAAGAACCGAAAGCATTGTCTTCGGTTTCGAAAATTGTAAATACAGGAAATGCGGAAAAATTAGTGACGTCTGTTAAGGACACAAAGCCTAAAACCATACCGATACCGAAATCATCGGTGGAGGCGAAACCGAAAGGACTGATAAAAAATAAATCCTCGACGGAGAAGAAAAGAGAAAAGACTTGAAATTGGAAACAGCCATCAGGTATATGAAAGCGGAGGCCCCGAAAATGACACCCGCCTTGCTCGTACGTGACCTCGCAAATTTTGCGATAGATTCACGCGACGTGCAGGCGGGCGATGTCTTTTTTGCCCTCGCGCAGCCGGATTACGCCAACAACGGTTTCAACGGAGATTTTGAGGACGCGACCAAATTCGTAAGTCCGGCCTTTGAAACAGGAGCTACCGCCTGTGTCGTTCGTCCTGACAGGTTTGCCGAATATTCAGCCGAGCTCACGCAATTCGAGGATCGGCTGATTTTTGTTGATGACACCATCGCCGCTTTGCAGCACCTCGCTCATGGGGTTTATCTTGATTGGAATAAACCCGTAGTTGCGATTACCGGAAGTGCCGGGAAGACCACCGCGAAGGAAATCACCGCTCACGTCCTTCAATCCGGTCGGCGGAAAGTTCTCCGCAATATCAAAAATTACAATAACGGCCTCGGACTTCCGCTGACCGTTTTGAATCTGGCGAAGGATGACAGCTACGACGTCGCCGTGCTCGAAATGGGAATGTCCACGCCGATGAATGAGATTCAGCGGTTGACGAGGATCACGCCGCCCGATGTTTCGGTCGTATTGAATGTCCTGCCGGTTCATGTCGAGCATCTCGGATCTATCGAGAATGTTGCGAAAGCGAAGGCCGAGATCGTCGAAGGAATGAAGGAAGGCGGAACCGCGGTTTTGAATGCCGACGATCCATTTGCCGCAGCAATGCGTTCTCTCAGTAAAGGCAAAACGATAACATTCGGCATCGAATCGCCCGCGGATGTGCAGGCTGTGAACATAAAATTTCCGCGATTTGGCGAAACGAAATTTACACTTAAATTGCCGGACGGGGAAGCCGGCGTTTTGTTTCCGCTGAATGGCCGCCATAATATTTTGAATGCCCTTGCCGCCGCATCAGTAGGCCACAGTTTCGGAATGCCGGTCCGAGAGATTGCCGCAAGTTTGCATGCCGTCGCGCCGCCGCCGCAGCGTGGCGAGATTCTGCATTTTGCGGACGGTTTTACGATTATCAATGATTCTTACAACTCGAATCCGGCGGCTCTCCTTTCAATGGTCAAAACATTAGTAGAAGGCGGAGCAAGCGCGTCACGCAGAATTGTGGTCGCGGGCGAAATGCTCGAACTTGGCAATGACGAAATCGAGCAGCACCGCAATGCGGGCCGCGAGATTGCCTTCCGCGGAATAGATTTGCTTATCGGCGTTCGCGGATTAGCGGCGGAAATGACTGATGCGGCGAAGAATGCGGGAATAAGCAATGCCGTATTTATGGAGAATTCCGAAGCCGCGGGGGAATTTCTGGCGGGTGAGATTAGAAGCGGCGATGTGGTTTTAATTAAAGGTTCGCGAGGTGTGCGGACGGAAAAGGTAGTTGAAAAATTAATCGAAACATTTGAGGTTAACGGGCAAAAAAAGCGGTAAGCAAAGCAGTATTGTCGTGATGTAAAACGCCAAACGCAAATCGCAGATCTGAGATCGCAATCAACCGTATGCTCTATTACTTCCTATACCAACTGATCTTCCGCGAATACGGCACTGATACCGCGTCGTATTTTATTCGAGGGCTGAACGTAATTCAATACGTTACTTTCCGGACGGCGATTGCCACGATCACGGCGCTCCTTATCTCGCTGCTGTTCGGCGGAAAGGTAATAAAAAAGCTGTCGGATCTGAAGGTCGGCCAGGAAATTAGGGAAGAGCTGTCCGCTGAGCACCAGGCCAAAAAAGGCACGCCGACGATGGGCGGCGTTTTAATAATCGGTTCGGTATTGCTTTCGACGCTGCTCTGGGCGCGGCTGGATAATATATTTTTGTGGCTCGCTCTCGGTGCGACCATCTGTTTCGGGGCCGTCGGTTTTGCGGACGATTATATAAAGATCGTTAAGAAACGCAGCCTCGGCCTTACAGGGAAGCAAAAGCTGGCGGGGCAATTGATTACGGCGGTAGCGGTTTGGGCGGTGCTTTACTGGCTGACCAATTATAGCTGGAATATCAGTATTCCCTTTATTAAGGCCACGGCTGAACCATTCGGAATTACCTATTTATGGCCGGCGGTTTATTTGATATTCATCATTTTTGTTTTGCTCGGCTCTTCCAACGCGGTGAATCTTACGGATGGAATGGACGGATTGGCGACGAGCATAACATTCGTCGCGATGTCGGCGCTGACGGCATTAACATATGTCGCGAGTGATCGGCGTTGGGCGGATTATCTTGATATGACGCATAATCCGTCGTCCGCTGAACTGACCGTTTTTTGCGGCGCTATGGTCGGGGCGAGCCTCGGGTTTTTGTGGTATAACGCTCCGCCAGCCGAGGTTTTTATGGGTGACGTCGGTTCGCTGGCTATCGGTGGAGCTCTTGGAACGGTGGCGATTTTAACCAAGCAGGAATTCCTGCTCCCGTTTATCGGCGGTGTTTTTATACTCGAAGCGGTTTCGGTGATGATGCAGGTTTCGTTCTTTAAATTTACGAAACGAAGCGGCGGCGTCGGGAAGCGAATATTTCTGCAGGCTCCGCTCCATCACCATTTTCAGCTTGCCGGATGGAAGGAGCCGAAAATCGTTTTCCGGTTTTTGATCGTGGCTATATTGTTCGCTTTGTTAAGCTTATCAACTTTGAAACTTAGATGACTTTCGCTCTCCCCCTACTATGTCCTAAATCTTGGGAAGAGTTGAGTATATTTGGAATTTCTTGTTCCTTCTGGTTCATCTTTTTTCCGTGGTGAAAAGATGAACCAGAAGGCACAGGAGGGAATTGAAAGATGAAAATCGCAGGGCGGAAAACTTTGGTTTTGGGGGCCGGAAAATCAGGCGTTGCTTCCGCGAAATTTCTGGCTGAACGCGGCGCCATTGTTGCCCTTCATGACAAAAACGAAGTAAAGAATTGGCCGGAAGCGGCGAGGTCTTTGAAGGAAACGGACAATGTCGGGCTGATAGACGGGCAGATTCCGTCGTGGCTTTTGGATCAGATCGATCTGGTTGTGATATCGCCGGGTGTGCCATCGAATACTATTCCGGCGCGGTATGTCGACCGGAAAGATGGGGAAGTTATCGGTGAAGTTGAACTCGCCTATCGTTTTATGAAGGGCCGGATTGTCGGAATTACCGGTTCGAACGGCAAGACGACAACGACGTCGCTGATAGGTGAGATTCTGAAAAATGCCGGGATCAAAACTCAGGTCGGCGGGAATATCGGGACACCGCTTTTGAGTCTGGCGGAAAGTTCGACCGATGAAACGTGGACGGTTGTTGAGCTTTCGAGTTTTCAGCTTGAAACCATCAAGGAATTTCGCCCGAATGTCGCGATCTGTTTGAACGTGACGCCGAATCATCTCGACCGTTATGAATCGTTCCTCGATTACGCTCTCGCGAAGCATCGCATTTTTATGAATCAGACGCCGGACGACGTCGCAATTCTGAACGCCGAAGACGAAATAACCAACTCTTGGGCTGCCGGATTGAAGGCGAATGTTTCGCATTTCAGCGTCAAACGCGAATTGGACGAAGGCTTGTTTCTTCGCGGCACCGAACTCGTCTGCCGGGCTAACGGGAAGGAAAAAATTTTGACAACGCGGGCCGGTATTTTTCTACGCGGGCTGCATAATGTCGAGAATGTGTTGGCCGCACTGGCTGCGGGTTTGGCTTGCGAAGCGTCGCCGGATTCGATGCGTGAAACTATCGCTAATTTCAAAGGCGTCGAACACCGGATCGAATTCGTCGAGGAGACCGACGGAGTGCGGTTTTTTAACGATTCTAAGGCCACGTCGGTCGATGCGACGATCAAAGCTCTCGAAGCGTTAAGCGAAAGTGATGGCAAAACTGTTTTGATTCTCGGCGGACGCGGGAAAAATGCATCATATGCACCGCTTGTCGATCTGATCGAAAAATCGGTGCGCGCCCTCGTCGTGATCGGCGAGGACGGCGACAACATCGAATCGCAGCTAAAGGATCATGCCGAAATTATCCGGGCGGATTCTATGAAGGAGGCGGTAGTAGAAAGTTTTGAAAGCGCGGAAAGCGGTGATTCTGTATTGCTCGCACCGGCTTGCGCGAGCTTCGATATGTTCAAAAGTTATGAAGAACGGGGAAAGGAATTCAAGTTGGAAGTTGGTAGATTAAAGTCTATAGTCCAAAGTCCAAAGTCCAAGATCGGAGGAGTTCCGGCGAATGAATAATTTTCGGCAATTTCATGAATTGACCTTGGACTATTAGCATGGTAAACACGCTTCGCACAGATTGGTTTTTATTCGCGATTGCCGCCGGACTGGCAATATTCGGGACGGCGATGGTTTACAGCGCGTCGGCGATGATCGCTCTTCGTGAATCCCAGAGCCAGTTTACGTATTTTTACAAGCAGTTTGCCTTTACCTTAATCGGCCTCGGCGTGATGTTCGCGGCGAGTAAGATCGATTACCGACGGTATCAGAATGAATACGTCGTATATGGAGTTTTGTCCGTTACGGTTTTGCTGCTTATTGCAGTTTTTGGCTTTCCATCGATAAACGGGGCCAGACGCTGGATACGATTCAGCGGTATTTCATTTCAGCCGTCGGAAATGGCAAAGGTTGCTCTGCCGATATTCCTGGCTTATTTTTTAACGAAGAATGAGAACACGGTCGGCGAATTGAAATCGACTGTAATTCCATGCATTTCTGCACTCGTGCTGCTCGCGGGTATTATTTTTCTCGAACCCGATCTCGGGACCGCGATCGTATTGTGCGCCATTTTCTCGGCGGTTTATTTTGCGGCCGGGGCAAAATTGGTGCATATTGCAAGTGTCGCGGCGGCGATGGCTTTTCTCGGGATCGGCGCCATTTTAATTGCTCCGTGGCGTGTCGAGCGGATGATGGCTTTCCTCGATCCCTTTGCCCATTCCGACGACGCGGGCTATCAGGTCGTCCAGTCGCTCTACGCCATCGGTTCGGGCGGGATCATCGGTGAAGGTTTTGCTAAAGGCCAGGCGAAACTTTTTTATCTGCCGTATCCGTATTCGGATTTTATTTTTTCGGTCGTGGGGGAAGAGTTTGGCCTTGTCGGAACACTCGCCGTGCTTATCGCATTCGCCTTGCTTCTGTGGCGGGGGACGCGGGCGGCGTTAATGGCCCCGGACCGTTTTGGAATGCTGCTTGGAATCGGCATAATCACGGGAATTATCGTACAGGCACTTTTTAATATCAGCGTCGTTATCTCGATACTGCCCGCCAAGGGAATTCCGCTGCCGTTTATTTCATACGGCGGTTCGTCAGTCCTGGTGACATTGTTTGCGGTCGGCATTTTATTGAATATCTCGCAGCATGCCGGGCATTCAAGGCCGAATGAAATAGCGGAAAATATTGAAAGGCCCGTGCCAAAGCGGGCGGTTAAACGGCGAACGGCGAGATAAAATATGCGTGTACTAATCGCCGCCGGCGGAACGGGCGGACATATTTTCCCGGGAATCGCGGTAGCGAAGGAAATAATGCTGCGCGATGAATCGTCCGAGGTTTTGTTTGTCGGTACAACACGCGGGCTTGAAACGAAGATCGTGCCGGACAATGGGTTTCAACTTTCTTTAATCGACAGTGTTGGTTTGAAGAATGTCGGCTTTATCAGGAAAATTAAGGGGTTGGCGATACTGCCGAAGAGTTTTTTGGAGGCTCGGAGGCTTCTAAAGGAATTTAAGCCGAATGTCGTTGTCGGTGCAGGCGGATATGTTTCGGGACCTGTGCTTTTAATGGCGAGCTTAATGCGGATACCGACGCTGGTTATGGATTCGAATGCCCTGCCCGGTTTTACGAACAGGCAGCTTGCACGATTCGTCGATAAAGCGGCGCTGACTTTTGATGAGGCCTTGCCATTTTTCGGAAAGAAGGGCGTCGTGACCGGCAATCCGGTGCGTAATGAGTTTTTCGATGCCGAGCCGAGAGCGCGTGACGGAAATTTGAATGTGCTGATATTCGGCGGATCGCAGGGCGCAAGAGCTATTAATAATGCTATGACGGCGGCACTGGAACATTTACAGACATTTGCGGACCGGTTGAAAATAACGCATCAGACCGGCGAGTCGGATTTTGCGAAAATCCGCGAGCTTTACGACCGGTCAAGTTTTCAAAATTCGGATGTGCGTGCTTTTATCTTGGATATGGCGATGGAATTCTCGAAAGCCGATCTGGTAATATGCCGTGCGGGAGCGACAACATGCGCTGAACTAGCCGCCGCCGGAAAAGCGTCTATAATGATACCGCTGCCGACCGCCGCCGACGATCACCAGCGGAAAAACGCCGAAGCACTGCAAAACGCGGGAGCGGCGAAAATGATCTTGCAGCAGGAATTAAGCGGGGAGAGATTGGCAAGGGAAATCAGCGAACTCGTCAGCGATCCTGAAGCGATCGGAAATATGGAAGCTGCGGCGAAAAAGTTAGGCAAACCAGATGCGGCGGCAGCTACGGTTGATTTGATCGAACAGTTATCATGAGCATAACCGGCGGTTAAAATTCTGCGTTTACCACGGAGCAAGAGGAAAAAGCAGGAACTGGACGAACAAGAAACGGATGAAGTGCTGAAGACTGACAACTGACAATGTTTAGACACGTAAAAAGAATACATTTCATCGGTATCGGCGGAATCGGCATGAGCGGGATCGCGGAGGTTTTGTGCAATCTCGGCTTTGCGGTTTCGGGTTCGGATATTAAAAAATCGAAGAATACCGAAAGGCTTGAAAGGCTGTTTAATATCCGGATCGAAGAAGGTCACGCGGCGGAAAACGTCGGCGACGCTCAGGTGGTTGTGTATTCGTCTGCCGTTACGCCGAACAATCCGGAAGTAATTATTGCGAAGGAAAACGGAGTTCCTGTCATCCCGCGTGCTGAAATGCTGGCGGAGTTGATGGTTTTGAAGCCATACGCGGTCGCGATTTCCGGGACTCATGGAAAGACTTCGACGACTTCGATGGTCGCGACGGTACTCGGACACGCGGGAATCGATCCGACGACGGTTGTCGGCGGAGTGGTGGAAACTCTGGGGTCGAACTCAAAGCTCGGCAAATCCGAATGGTTCGTGACCGAAGCCGACGAGAGCGACCGGTCTTTTTTGATGCTTTACCCGACGATCGCCGTCGTTACAAACATCGATAAAGAGCATATGGAATCTTACAAAGGCATGGAGGACGTCGTCCAATGCTTTACCGATTTCGTTAATAAAGTTCCGTTTTTCGGTGCCGCGATCATTTGTCTCGACGACCCAAACGTGCAGCTTATAATCCCGAATATCAAACGCCGGCGTGTTACCTACGGGTTGACCGCACAGGCCGACGTTTCGGCCCATAATATTAAATATAATGAAACATACGGATCGAACTTTACTGTTTGGAAGGGGCATGAAGTATTGGGCGACATCTATCTGCCAGTTCCCGGACAGCATAATGTTTACAACGCTTTAGCGGCGACGGCGGTTGCTTTGGAATTGGAAGTGCCTTTCGAAAAGATCGCGGAGGCGTTTACCGGCTTTAAGAACGCGAACCGCAGATTCCAATTCAAAGGTGAAGCGGGCGGAATCACCGTGGTCGATGACTACGGACATCATCCCACGGAAATTCTGGCCACCTTATCCGCCGCGAAAAATAGCTCCAGCGGGCGGCGCACCGTCGTTGTATTTCAGCCGCACCGATTTTCGCGTACACAAGAATTGATGGATGAATTCGCATTGGCATTCAACAACGCCGATGTGGTTTACGTCCTTGATATTTACGCCGCAAGCGAAAATCCGATCGAAGGCATTACGGCCGAGGTTCTGACTGAAAATATCAGGAAATACGGGCATAAGAATGTGAACTACATCGGCGATATCGAAACAGCCGCAGAGAAAGTCGCGGAAAACTTGTGTGAAGGTGATCTGATTATAACTCTGGGTGCAGGCAGCGTGACGCGGTTGTCGGATGAGATTTTAGAGAAGTTGCGTTCGTTCTGAGTTCAAACTTTAGTTTGTCTTACGCACCGGTAAGAAACACGCTGAAGCGTGAACTTAGAACTTGGAAGAATTATGAAAACACAAATCAAAAAAAAGGCGATTCCAGCGAGAGCGGCGCGGACGCAGAGGAGACGTCGTCCGGTTTCCGCCCGGCGCCGAAGTTCAAATGGACCGAGCCGCATTGGAAATTTTGTGTTGCCGTTTTTTTTGAGCTTCTGCATTCTGGTTTGTTTAGGAGTTCTTGGTTTTCTAGGGTATCGAAACGTAACAGCTTCGGGCTTTTTCGACGTTAAAGCAATCGAGGTGATCGGTGTTGAACGGTCGTCTAAACAGGACATTGAGCGAATCATCAAGAGCCAGACCGAAAGATCGGGTGCCTGGAATGCCGATTTGACGGAGATCAAATGGAAGGTCGAGGCACTGCAGTTTGTTAAAACGGCGGCCGTTTCAAGAGTGTTGCCGAGCGGAATACGAGTTAACGTCGTCGAAAGAATTCCCGCGGCAATCGTTCGTCTCAGCTCGGGCGACGTTATGGTCGATAATGAGGGAAGAATATTGGCGCCGGTGGAGAAAAAAGAAAATAAGCTTCCATTCGCGATGGTCGGTTGGGATGAAAGCAAAACCGAGAAGGCAGTAACCGATAATCTAAACCGGATTAAAACTTATGCAAAAATGCTTGACGAATGGAAGCAGTTTGATCTCGCTTCGCGTGTAAGCACGGTCGATCTTGTTGATCTTCGCGACCCGAGGGCCATAACTGAAGATTCGGGTTTGCCCGTGTCAATAGCTCTTGGCAAAGACAATTTCGGCGAGCATTTGAAAAAGGGAATAAAGGCGATCGTCGGAAAAGGCGAAGTTTTCGAGGGCGTCGATCTAATCGGGCAAAATATGATACTCGCACCGCGAAAAACGGCGGCGACAGCTAAATAACAGGCGACATATGAATCGGGAAATCCACGCAATCGGGCTCGATGTCGGCACCAGCAAGGTGCGGTGCGTCGTCGGGGAACCGTCAGAAGACGGGAAAATGAATATCATCGGGATCGGTGAGGCAGATTCCCGTGGTTTGCGTCGCGGTATCGTGACCGGTGCGGAAGCTGTCTCCGAAACGATCAGGAAAGCTGTCGGGGAGGCCGAACGCATCAGCGGCTTAGACATTCAGTCGGCGGTCGTCAATCTTTCCGGCGAGCATTTTCGCGGAGAGAATAAAAATGGCGTCGTAGCGGTAGCCGGTGCGGGGCGGGAAATTTCAGAAGAGGACGTTGAACGAGCCATTGAATCCGCGAGCGCAATGCAGCTTCCGTCCGGTTGGGAAATCATCAACCGCCTGCCGCAGGAATTTATTATCGACGGTCAGGACGGTATTACTGAACCGGTAGGTATGAGCGGAGCGCGGCTCGAATCGCTGGTGCATATCGTGATCGGGCCGAGCGCGGGACGCCAAAATCTCCAAAAAGCTGTTAGGCGTGCCGGTCTGGAAGTAGAGCGGATGATGCTCGAACCGCTTGCCGCGGCTGAGGGAACGCTGACGGACGACGACCGGGAATACGGCTGCGCGCTTGTGAATATCGGTGCCGAGATCACGAGTATGATGATTTTCGGACGCGGAGCTGTTCAGCACACGGCGGTTTTTCCGTTCGGCGGCATGCATTTTACCAAGGACATCGCCGTGGGACTTCGCGTGTCAATTCAGGAGGCAAATAAGATCAAGCACCATTACGGCTGCGTCGGCTCGTTTATGATGGACGACGACGAGAAGCAGGAAATGATCGAAATAATGCCGGTCGGCCGCAGCGAAACACGCGGGCTTTCTAAGGAGATATTGTGCGACATAATGCAGCCGCGGGCGATCGAGCTATTGCAACATATTGCGCAGGAAACGGCCCGGACAAATGCTCAAATATCAAGCGGCGTAATATTGACTGGCGGCGGATCGATGGCTCGCGGGATGGTAGAGATCGCGGAGCAGGTTTTCGATGCTCCAACGCGGCTTGGATATTTGGAGCCCGCATATTTCGGCGGCCTGGCCGAACAAGTTCAAAGCCCTGAGTGGTCGGTAGCGTGCGGATTGGCATTTTCCTCGATGCGCTCCCAAATCCGCGAGTGGAATATGGGCGGAAAATCGCATTCAAGGAAAGTTGCGGCATGGTTTGAAAATTTTCGCGATAAATTTAGATAAAGTTGGTTCGGGGGCTGGATTTTCACCACCAAACGTTGTATGCTTCCATTCCGTCAGCACTATATCTTGTTATCATCTAAATATTGTCTTAAGCGCTTAAAGACGTTATACTTTATACGGTCTGTGCAGGAAATATTTAACAAAGGTCTTCAAATGGAAAATAACGGAATCAAGATGTTCATCGATGAACCACCGATAACCGGTGCCAGGATCAAAGTAATCGGTGTCGGCGGCGGCGGCGGAAATGCGGTTAACAGGATGATCGAGGCGGGAATAAAAGGCGTTGAATTTATTGTTGCAAATACAGATCTGCAGGCACTAAATGCATCGAACGCCCCGATCAAAATTCAGCTCGGCAGCAAATCTACGCGCGGCTTGGGAGCGGGTTCCAATCCCGAAGTTGGCCGTGAGGCCGCGTTAGAGGACCACGAGAAACTGCTTGACGTGCTTGAGGGTTCGGACATGGTATTCGTTACCGCAGGTTTAGGCGGCGGAACGGGAACGGGCGCGGCTCCCGTGGTTGCTTCACTGGCAATCGAATTGGGAGCCTTGACGGTCGCGGTTGTGACCAAGCCATTTAATGTTGAAGGCAAAAAACGCATGGCACAGGCCGAACGCGGATTGGCCGAGCTTCGCGGATGTGTCGATACGATCATTACGATCCCAAATTCTAAGCTTCGCGAGGTCGAGGAAAAAATTACGCTGATCGATGCGTTTCGCCGGGCAGATGATATTTTGCTTCAGGCCGTGCAAGGCATTACCGATCTGATAATTACGCCGGGAATCATTAATCTCGATTTCGCGGATGTAAAGACAGTGATGCGCGGACGCGGCGTCGCCCTTATGGGAATCGGCACCGCGAACGGCGAGGACGCGGCTTCTAAGGCGATGCGGGCCGCCCTGGATTATAAACTTCTGGAAGAGAATTCGATTTCCGGAGCAAAAGCCGCTCTTATAAATGTAACCGGCGGCCCTGATATGCCTCTCGGCGAGATCGAAGACGCGATCGGAATGATCGAGGAAGAATCCGATGACAATGCCGATATTATCTGGGGCACCGTGATAAAAGAGGGAATGGGCGACGAGATCAAGGTGACGGTAATCGCAACCGGGTTCGACAGCCTGGTCCAATCGATGATGCCGCTTCCTCGAACTATGGAAACACAAGCCGTCTCGGGTAAACAGGTTTATACTAATGGCGATAATGGCCGTGAAGAGAACCTGGATGTTCCGACATTTATTCGCCGCCAGGCGGATTAGCGTGTAAATTTTTCGATTACGCGTTCTGAGTTCAAGCTGAAGCTTGAACTCAGAACGCTAAGTAAATGCCGACGTTAGACCTTCCAATCATTGGAATTACGATGGGCGATGCCGCGGGCATCGGGCCTGAGATAACCTTAAAAGCACTTTCCGAGCCCAATCTTCTAAAAACATTTCGTCCGGTAATAATCGGTGATATCGAATTTCTTCGAAAAGAGTCATCGACGCTCGGTCTTGAGCTCGATTTTATCGATTTCAACGAGAACGAGTACAATCCCCGGCAACTGGAAGTTTTCGATCTTCATAATTTACCCGACGATTTAATTATTGGCAGCGATAACGGTGTGGGGGGCAAGGCATCCGCCGAATATATCAAGGCAGCGGTAAAGCTTTGGCGCGATAAAAAGATCGACGCCATCGCGACTGCTCCGATCAGCAAAAAGGCTATCGGATTGGGCGGTTACAATTTCCCCGGTCACACCGAATTTCTTGCCGAACTGACATCGACGAAACAATTTGCGATGAGTTTTTTCGCAGGGAAACTGCGTGTAGTGCTGCTATCTACGCACGTTTCGCTTAAGCAGGCGATTGAGTTAGTTAAGAAGGACGCACTTGTTGACTTAATACTTTTTTCGCAGCGACAGATCACGCGGCTTTTAGGACGGGAGGCACGGATCGCGGTTGCCGGCCTCAATCCTCATGCATCCGAAGGCGGGATGTTCGGTTCGGAAGAGGCTAACGAAATTTTGCCCGCTATTTTCGAATGCCGCGGTGTTCACAACATCGAAGTTTTCGGTCCTTTTTCACCGGATACGATATTTCTACGCGGCTTCAATGGAGAATTCGATGCGGTTATCGCCTGTTATCACGACCAAGCGACGATCGCCGTCAAATCGCTTTCATTTGGCTCGTCGGTAAACGTTACACTCGGTTTGCCGCTTATCCGAACTTCGGTCGATCACGGCACGGCGTTCGATATTGCGGGCAAAGGCATTGCGGATGAATCAAGCATGAAGGCCGCGATTGCATTGGCCGTTGAGCTGTCAAAAATATCGCGTTGAACCCCTCGAATCTGATATTATGATTAATTCAGATACGAATTCGAGGGCGTTAATAATAGTCGAAGTCCGGCCTTTGGAATAAATACGAATCTTCCGTCGGATACGCTCTTTAAAATTGATCCGTACAACGGCAATTAAAACAATTCCCCAATGATTTCTATCCAGAAAGTCGCTGAAAACGCCGCATCTTCCAATTGTATTCTTGCTGCTGATGACAACCCGTCGATTTTACGACTCATCACGGCCGTGCTTGAAGGCGAGGGTTTCTCAGTAATCACTGCGGCCGACGGTAAATCAGCTTATAAGATTTTGCAGTCAGCCATCCGAAATCTTTCACAAACTCCCAGATGAAAATGATCGTGAGCGTGTTTGTCACCGGCACGCCGGCCGAATCAAAATCGTAGGGATTTCTTGACTATCAGCCCGCCGGGGTGGTAATTTGCAGGGAACCCCATTTAACTTAGGATTCAGATAAGGAGCAAACCGACCGTGGAACAACGAAAGCTGTTATTAGCAGACGATTCGATCACCATTCAGAAAGTGGTTAATCTTACATTTGCCGACGAAGGTATAGATGTTACGACCGTCGGCGACGGAGATACGGCACTCGAAAAAATCTCCGAAATTGCTCCGGATATTGTACTTCTCGATGTTCATATGCCCGGGCTAAATGGTTATCAGCTTTGCGAGATCATCCGCGAAAATGAGGCGACGAAGAACCTGCCGGTGATACTTCTAGTCGGGTCATTTGAGCCTTTTGACGAAAACGAGGCGACACGTGTCGGGGCAAATGCTCATATGACAAAGCCTTTCCATTCGATCCGCGAACTGATTGCGCAGGTCACAGGTCTTCTCGCGGCTCCGGAACCGGCTGAGGACGAAGCTCCGATTGAAATACCGGAAACTTCCGATATAGAAAACCTTTACCGAGACAGCTTTGCGGAAACCGTCGAGGTCCGCGAAGGTCAAAGCAGTGAGCATGGCTTTCCCGACGACGGATTTGACGATGAGATGATCGAAACCAGCTATACGAGCCCGGATGCGGAAGATGAAGACGATTTTGGCGGCGCGTTTCCGCCGGAAGAGCGTGAAGAAGAATTGACAATCGAATTCGAACCGGTGCCCTTGGAAGAAGCTGCGGACGACGAAGCTTCGCCGGCTCCGCACAATTCGCCTTTTGACGCTCCCGCTGAAACGGGAATTGTAACCGAATTCGAACCTTCATACGAGACAGAAGCCGAATCGGAAGCGGAGGGTGAAACAACGCGGGAACCGAATATTTTTGACGAGCTTGAACAGGCGATAAGCGGATTGACGGCCGCAAATACCATCAGTTTCGATGCGATCCCGCAGGAAATTTCGCAGCCGTCCCATTCGTTTCAGGATATTGACCTGCTGGAACTTCCGGATGTGCCCGGAGAGAAGACGTTCGAATTCGCTACGCCGGCCGGCACCAGGGCTGCGGGCGGCAATAAACAAGTAGTCAGCATATCGCCGGAATTGATGGAGATAATAGTTCAGAAAGTCGTCGAGAAAATGGCTGAGAAATATTAGGCAGTATTGAAGTATGTAACTTACGCTAATTAATTACTTCGCACCATTGATACTTAAATAGTAACTTACACTTACCTGCGGCGATGCCGCAGGCACAACCACATTCTTGGTGCTTAGATCGTATCATAATAGTTTAACGGTTAGTTTTCGTATTCAAGATGAAAACTAACCGTTTTTGATTTAGAATAAGGGTTTTCCCGATACCGTCAATTTTATGGAAATCGCAAAAGCATACGATCCGAAGGAAGCCGAAGAGCATCATTACGCCCGCTGGGAAGCGAGCGGCTGTTTCGCTCCGGAGATCAACGAAAACCCGGACGCCGAAAAATTTTCGATCGTTATCCCTCCGCCCAATGTTACAGGAACGCTTCACATGGGCCATGCTTTGCAGCATACGCTGATGGATGTACTGACTCGGTGGAAAAGGATGCGGGGTTATAGGACTTTGTTTTTGGTCGGCGTCGATCACGCGGGAATATCCACGCAGCTGATGGTGACGCGTCAATTGAAAAAGGACGAGCATAAATCGCCGCAGGACATCGGCCGCGAAGCGTTCACCGAAAAGGTCTGGGAATGGAAGAACAAATACGGTGATGTAATCACGCGGCAGATTCGCAAGGAAGGTTTGTCCGTTGATTGGTCTCGCGAACGGTTTACGATGGAGGAAGGATTATCGACGGCTGTACGCGAGGTTTTTGTCCGTTTATATGAAGAAGGCTGGATATATCGCGGCACGCGGATCGTAAATTGGTGCCCGCGTGATAAAACTGTGCTCTCGGATTTAGAAGTTAAGGAAGAAAAGGCGAAGGATGGCAAGCTTTACTATCTTGTTTATCCGATTAAGGGAGCGGACGAAAAGTTGACAGTGGCTACGACCCGGCCTGAAACAATGCTCGGCGATACGGCGGTGGCGGTAAATCCAGAAGACGAGCGTTATAAGCATCTTATTGGAAAAACGATCCTACTGCCGTTGACGAATCGCGAGATCCCGATTATTGCTGACGATTACGTCGAATCCGAATTCGGCACAGGAGCCGTAAAGATAACACCTGCTCACGATCCGAACGATTGGGAGATTAGCCAGCGGCATAATCTCGAATTGCTTGTCGTGATGAATGACGACGCGACGATGAACGAAGCAGCGGGGAAGAATTTCGCCGGGCTCGACCGTTACGCGGCACGCGAGAAGGTAGTCATGGAATTTGAAAAACTCGGGCTATTGGAAAAGATCGAGGATTATGAGGTCACGCTGCCGCATTGCGAACGCTGCAAGACCGTTATAGAGCCGCTTCTTTCGGAACAATGGTTCGCAAAAATGGACGAGATGCGTGACCAGGCTTTGAAATTACTACGCGAGGAAAATTCACCACGTTTCTTTCCCGAAGTTCCGCACAAAAAGGTCTATACGTTGTGGCTTGAGAATCTGCGGGACTGGACTATCTCGCGCCAGCTTTGGTGGGGGCACCAGATTCCGGCTTGGTATGACAAGGACGGAAACATTTTTGTCGCGCATTCGAAGGAGGAAGCCGCGCTCAAAGCCGGAACGGAAGAACTAACACAGGACAACGATGTACTCGACACTTGGTTCTCATCGGCTCTGTGGCCTTTCTCAACAATGGGGTGGAACGGGTCGGAACCGGGAGCGATAGCGCCTGGGTTTTCTTCACCTGGGTCGAAGAACCCAGGCGCTATCGCTTTCGGTTCCGACAAAGCCAGCGATCTCGAAACCTTCTACCCGACCGACGTCCTCGTCACCGGCCGCGATATTATCCGCCTTTGGGTTTCGCGGATGGTGATGACCGGCCTCAAATTCACCGGCAAAAAACCATTCGACGATGTTATTATTCACGGCACCGTTCTCGATAAAAACGGACAACGAATGTCGAAAACGAAAAATAACGGCATCGATCCGCTCGAAGTCTTTGAAAAGTTCGGCGTTGACGCCACGCGCATGACACTGGCTGGTTCGGCAACCGGGATCGATTTTGCCTGGCGGGATGAGAAAGTAGAAAGTTACCGCAATTTCGCCAATAAGATTTGGAACGCCTGGCGCTTTTGTTTGATGAATTCTGAAGGCGCGTCAGTGAATCCAGATATACTTGAAACTGATTTGCGATCCTTGAAGGACCAACGTAATCAACCTTTTGGCAGTCCATCACTGGCAGATTGGTGGATTGAAGCGCGTTTGATCAAAACTGCGAAAGCCGTAAATTTCGCGCTTGACACTTATCAATTTCACGAAGCGGTTCAGCTTCTTTACCATTTCTTCTGGGATGATTTCTGCGGCTGGTATATTGAATTGGTAAAAGACGTTATCACTGGAGAAATACAGAGTGAGCTTCCGGCTGAAATGAAGTTAGTCGTCCAGTCAAAGGCACGTTCCCGCATAATAACAATTCTCGAGCAATCGCTGAGACTGTTGCACCCTTTCATGCCTTTTTTGACCGAAGAGCTTTGGCAACAACTTCCTGGTGTAGGGTCTCATTTGCACAATCCTGCATATCGTTCTGCTGAAAAGACGATAATGTTGACTGAGTTTCCTCGTGGAAATGACAAAACTTGGGAAGCTGCGGAACGAACTATGACATATGTGATCGAACTGATATCGAAGGTCCGAAATATTAGAGCGGAAATGAATATCAAGTCCAGCGATAAGGTGGCAATTCATATTGCAGCTGTTGATACTGAGATGCTCGATGCTTTTAGAGGAAATGAAGCTCAGATATTAAAGCTTGCAAAAGCCGATTCAATAGTCTTTGAAAACCCGTCCAAGTTTCCCAAGGCGTCGGCGAAAGCCGTCTTAACCGGAAATGCAGAGATCGCAATTCCGCTGCAAGGCTTGATAGATTTCGATAAGGAACGCTCGCGTTTGAGTGTGCAAATCGAAAAGCTCGACATCGAACTCCAGCGGCTTAACGGACAGCTATCAAATGCGAATTTTGTCGAGAAAGCTCCGGCGGAGAAAGTAAATGAACTTCGTGAGCGGCAAGTGGAGATTGGGCAGCAAATCAGGACACTAGGCAACAATCTTGAGGCTTTGAAATAGCATAGAATTTTTCAAGTTAAAAGAGTCCCACAATTTTATGAATACTTTCACTTCGATACTATTTTTTATAATCAGCGCGGTTGTTTTCGCGTTCAACGCTTCAGCACAGGACAAGAAAATAACTCGCGAGGAAATAATTAGCCTTCGCGACAAAGCCGTTGAGTTTTTAAAGAAAAAGCCGTACCGAATAGAAATGACATTCGAAGAATACGAGAATCGGAGTCAGCCCACAGCTACTTCAACGACCATCGATAAAATTGAAATAATTTACCCTAACCGTCAACACGTTTTATCGACAGAGCGAAATGCAAACGGAATTAAAAAAAGTGAGAGAATCTTAATCGGTGGAAATGCATATGTCAGGAATCCAGACACGAGTTGGAAACAAGATGATTCTCAGTCTTACCCTAGATATGATGGACATGGAATAAGCGGTTTTAGAGATTATCCCGTCACAGGCAGTATAATTTTGGATTATAAGCTAAACGAATTAGTTAATGGTGTTTCCACGAACTGTTATCAGGTCATTCGCCGAGATCAAGCATCCGGAAAGCAGGGAGATTTTGAGCCATGGGTTAAGGAAATATTTTGGTTCAACGAAGATGGGACGTTTGCAAAAACTGAGATTGAATTGAGTGAAGGTTTTTCAAAAAATCTATATCGAATGTTAACCAAATTTGCATATGATTCAACGATAAAGATCAAAGCCCCAATCAAATAGTTATGGAAATCACCGATCTAAAAATCTACGCACCCGCAAAAGATTTTGAGGAATCCAAGCGGTTTTATACTGATTTGGGTTTTATATTGACTGAGGGTTGGGGCGGGACTTTTGACTGCGAGCTTGGTGCGGCGTCTTTTCGGCTGCAGAATTATTACGTTAAGGACTGGGCCGGGAATTTCATGATGCGGTTTAATGTTGACGATATGCGGGAATGGGAAGAGCATGTGAAAAAGCTCGTCTCGGCTGGAGACTATAAAAGCGTTCGCGTGATGGAGTTGGAAGAAATCGGCGATACAATGATTTTGCATGTGATTGATCCTGCCGGGATTTTGCTGATATTTGTTCAGTAGGCAACGTCGTACCGAGAGCTGCAGGGTCCGGATCTTACCTTAGTTGTAAAATGCTCCGGTCGCAATCGCTCTCGGTACTGTCAGGAAAACTCCCACCGATCCATAAAAAAGCTTGATTGAATTCTCCAAAACAGGTATAACTCTAATTTCCTGAAAACTTATGAACTGGCTTGATCACGGAGACGTTTTGGCATCGATCGGTGAATTTTTGGCCGAGGACATCGGGCGCGGCGATATTACTACTCAATCGACGGTTGATCCGAATATTCGCGGGATGGGAAAATTCCTGGCAAAGGAATATCTGGTGATTTGCGGGATCGAAGTCGCCGAAGCGGTCTTTTTTCATCTTGATGCGGAGAGCATGGAGATCGATACGTCATACAATGAAGGCGATGAGGTCGAGGAAGGAACTGTTTTCGCGACGCTGAAAGGGTCAGCCGATGTGTTGCTGACCGGCGAGCGAGTCGCCCTGAATTTATTGCAGCGGATGTCGGGTGTCGCGACGCTGACGAGGGCCTATGTGAAAGCCGTCGCGGGTACAAAAGCCCAGATCGTCGATACGCGAAAGACGACACCGGGACTTCGTTTGCTGGAAAAATACGCGGTGACGGTTGGCGGCGGGAAGAATCACCGAATGGGGCTCGATGACGGCGTTTTAATTAAGGACAACCACATTTCGCTTGCCGGTGGTATTGCGGAAGCCGTTTCAGGGGCCAAGGAACGCGTCGGTCATTTGCACAAGATCGAAGTCGAGATTACTAATTGGGCGCAGCTGCGGGAAGCAATTACTGCCGGAGCCGACATTGTCATGCTCGATAACCAGACGCCGGATGAAGCCGCAAAATTAGTGCAGATGTCGCACGATTTGAACCCGAGTGTCTTGATTGAAGCTTCAGGCGGAATGGATTTGGACAGAGTCCGTTTGTACGCGGAGGCCGGCGTCGATCTAATTTCAGTCGGACGATTAACACATTCGGCGAGAGCGGTGGATATTTCGTTTAAGATCCAGACAATTTAAAGGCCGCAAGAAGGCGCAAAAAGAAATCCTTTTTTTGCGCCTTCTGTGCTTTTGTGCGGCCATTAAAAATCATTGTTGGCTATCGCTCTCAGTTCTGACTCGTCAGGGAAAACATTTCATCGCTCGGCTTCAAGAAAGGTATGAAATATATTAAGGCGATTGAAATAATGATCGCAATCGTGCAAACGATACCGCCTTCGATGCCGTAATTTTCGCCGGTCAGCCATACTGGACCGCGGTCGATTTCTTTTAGCAAAGGTGCGGCGACGATATCTTTTAATCCGCTTACCTCAATTCCGAAAAACGCACCCTGCATCCAATTCCACATCAGGTGAAGACCGAGAACAAACCAGAGATCACGGGTTTTAACATAAGCTATTCCAAACCATATTCCTGCGAAAAAAGTATTTATCCAAGATATTAGGTTTGCTGCGGGATTGCCATTGTGAACAGTGGCGAAAAGAATCGAAGTTAAAAGAACGCTAAACCAAATCAATTCAGAGCGTATAAATGTTTGCAGTATATATCCGCGAAAGAAAGCTTCCTCAAACAACGCCGCTACAGCAAAAACGAGAAATGAAACGGCGAGCGTAGAAATAATCGCAGTTTGGCCCGCACCCTGATTGAATTCAAAACTTAGCCCACCGAAAACCATCGCGACTAAGACAGCCAATCCGAGCGTCGCCGCTCCAATGGTAATTCCAAGAATTAAATGCTTGAGCCAGCCTTCAGTAAACCACGCACCCAACGCGCGGAACGGCAGACCTTCGAGATATTTGCCGCACAGCCAGCCGATCAACAACGTTGGCACAAGTGAAAATAATCCGTTCACAACCAAAAATCCAGCTGAACCGGGAGCAAGGCCGATGGGAATTGAATAGAGGATCGACTTAGCTATTGCTCCAAAAATAGCCGCCGTTAAAATGAATGCTGACAAGAAAACCGCGAACCTCCATCCGCTGCGCAGGAGACCGGAGTCGTTCATGAAAATCTTGACGACGATTAGATTGATGGTCATAAATTAGAACGAGTTTAATGAATCCGATTGCTTCTGACAACGGGCGGCGATACTGAGGGCGATTATGTTAAACTTGGCTCGTGGAAATTCAGCCGATTAAAAAGCAGCGAAAAGCGCCCTGGATTCTGGGCTTTTTTGTGCTTGCGCTGCTGACATTGCTTGTTTTACTTCAAACATCTGATGTTTGGGAAAATTTTGCGGTCGAATCGGCGAGCGATACGCTGTTATTGTATGCGCTTTCATCGCTGAATTTTATAGCGTTTGTAATTTTCGGATTTATTCTGCTGCGAAGCATTATAAAGCTAATCCGGGAACGGCGCGCCTTGATGGTCGGTTCGCGAATAAAAACAAGGCTTTTTCTGTATTTTGCCGCGATCAGCTTACTGCCGATAATTGCTATGGCGGGGTTTTCGTTTTTGTTTATGAACAGGGCTCTGGAACGATGGTTTTCGCAGATCCCGGAAAATGTAGTCCGCGACGCCCGCAAATTCGAAGGCCAGGCGATTGAAGTTCAATCGAAAAAACTGCAGGAAACGGCGAATATGCTCGCATCCGTTCTCGAGACTCAGAAGATTGACGATGATACCTTAAAAAAAATAGTTGAATCAGGTCAGCTCACTCTACTCGAAGTGGTATCGAAGGACAATCAAACAATTGCGTCCGCGGAAAGGCCGCTGAACGAAGAGCAAAAAATTAATCTGCATAATGCCCGCGCCAATTTCCGGACGGATAATTCATTGGGGCCGAGGGTTTGGCACGGTAAAGGTTACGATGCGGCAATGGCGGAATTTAGCGACGGGCGAAAACTATTCATCGTTCCGGATCTTATGATGAGCGGCGGCGTTGGCCCGGTTGTGGACGATGCCCTGGCGCAGTTGGATCTTCTAAAGGAGCAGAACATTGTTGTTCGGCAAGTTGGACTGCTGACTTTAGGAGTCCTAACTTTTTTGCTTATATTTGCATCCACGTGGACGGCATTTTATATTGCCCGCGGGATTACTATTCCAATAAAAGCACTGGCGGAAGGTGCGGACGAGATCGCGCGCGGTAATTTGGCCCACCGTGTCGATGTTTTGGCTGAGGACGAGCTTGCCCTTCTCGTCTCTACATTTAACCAAATGTCGGCAACTCTCGAGGAAAATTCCGCGGAGCTCAGTGAGCGGCAGAAATATATTGAAACGGTGCTGCAATCTCTGCCGACGGGTGTGATCTCATTCAATTCAGACAACCGGGTGAGCACTATAAACAAAGCGGCCATTTCGATCCTGCGATTGGAAGACGCTAATTTTAACAATTTTAAGCTGGAACAATTGGTGAATGCAGAAAATCACGAGGTGCTGGAAAGGCTGGTTTCGCGGGCGAAAAGAATCGGCCATGCATCTGAACAAACAGCTTTGCAGCGGGAAAGCCCAGACGGAAATTTCGACGCTGAGGCAAATATGCCGGTCGCGTTGACCGCAACAGCGTTAGCTAATGAAAATGGAGCGGTGCTTGTAATCGAAGATCTTTCGGAACTTATTGCGGCTCAGCGGGCGTCAGCGTGGCAGGAAGTCGCCCGCCGAATGGCCCATGAAATCAAAAATCCGCTGACACCGATACAGCTTTCGGCAGAGCGAATCGCAAAAAGGTTCGGAGAAGCCGAGATAGAACCGCGAGCGATAGCGACCGGGTTCCCGGAAGACAGCATAAAGACGAATGGGAGTTTTGATAGCAGCACGGCGACTGTTATCCGCGAAGGTACCGCTACGATTTTGCGCGAAGTAACCTCCCTAAAGTCGATGGTTGACGAATTTTCCAGATTCGCCCGCCTGCCGGAGGCCGAACTTGAAAGAAGAAATATAAACGAGATTGTTGAACAGGTCGTATTTCTTTATCAAGACCGCCCCGATGACGCGGAAATTGCTGTCGATCTAGCTAAAAATCTACCCAACGTTATGATCGACGCAGAACAGTTGAAGCGCGTATTCGTGAATATAATTGAAAACGCCATTGAAGCGTTCGACAAATCGCAGGAATCAAAAATTATTACCGTCCGAACACGAAACGAAACCGCCCGTGATCTGATAGTAGTGGAAATCGCCGATAACGGCAACGGCATTCCGCCGAGCGATTTTCAAAAACTCTTTCAGCCTTATTTTTCTACTAAAGGGCGGGGAACTGGTTTGGGATTGGCGATTGTGAATAGAATTGTGAGCGAACATCACGGTAAGATTAAAGTTGTTGCGAATCAGCCGAAAGGTGCAAAGTTTATTATTGAATTGCCGATGTAGTTTCTGACTAATATGTTTTCTAAATGGCTTGAAGAATATGGATCCTTAATGGCAAATTCGCGGTTCCTCTCACAGTTTGGTGCGTTATGGATAATCGTTTTTAGTCTTTTAGAGTTATGGAACACTTTTGATGCCGTAAGCACGGCCGACCAAATTTCGGAAGAGTCGTGGTCATCTTTGTATAAAATCTTTTTTTATCATTCCGTAGTGGGAATTGTATTTGCGTGCAGACTTTTTCTTGTTTCTTTTTGCAAATCAAACCACTTAACTATTGCACAAGTGGCTTGGTTGTTAGGGTCATCATTGGTTTTGTATCATTTAATTTCGAATTTTCTGTTTTATGATGGTCATATTTTGGCTATGATGTATCACTCGGTGTTTATTGTTGAATTCTTATTTATTATTTTCAGCTTAACTCGATTTGCTGGTACAGCTTGGCTTTCGTTTAATAGATCTAATGAATTCGATATTAATAGTTGATGACGAATCCGGCATTCGCGAGACGCTTCGCGGGGTTTTGGAGGACGAAGGTTTTACGGTTGAAACCGCAGTGTCGGGTGAAGCTTGTCTTGAAATCACCACAAAGGAGCATTTCGCGTGTATTTTGCTGGATATCTGGCTTGGCGACGGCATTGACGGATTGGAGACTTTGCGGCGGCTTCGTGAGAACGGCGACGAAGCTTCGGTGGTGATGATCTCAGGGCATGGAAATATTGAAACTGCGGTTAAATCCACTAAGCTCGGTGCTTTCGATTTTATTGAGAAGCCGCTTAGTTTGGAAAAAACTTTGGTTACGGTTAAAAACGCCGTCCGACAGCGGGAACTGGAACGCGTCAATGCGCAATTGCAGAACGAATTGGCGGAAGAATATGTGATGGTCGGGGAATCGGTTGCGATGCGGGCTTTGCGGAAGCAGATCGCGATTGTCGCTCCGTCCGACGGGCGTGTGCTTATTTCCGGGGAAAGCGGGACTGGAAAAGAGCTGGTTGCGCGGGCAATTCACGCTCAGTCAAAAAGAAAATCATCGCCGTTCATTGAAATAAATTCCGCCGCGATTCCAGAAGAGCTTGTCGAATCCGAGCTTTTTGGGCATGCCAAGGGCGCATTTTCAGGTGCAACTGCGGCGAAGAAAGGGAAGTTTGAAGTCGCGGACGGCGCGACGCTTTTTTTGGACGAGATCGGCGACATGTCCCCTCGCGTGCAGGCCAAAATGCTGCGCGTCTTGGAAGAACAGCGGTTCGAGCCGGTGGGCAGCAATACTCCGGTAAAGGTAGATGTCCGCGTTATATCCGCGACCAACAAACGGCTGGAAGACCTGATCGAGAACGGTGGTTTTCGCCACGATTTGTTTTATCGGTTGAACGTTATCCCTTTCCAGATCCCGCCGCTTCGTGAACGCCTCGAAGACATTCCCCGGCTTATCGAACATTTTAACCGTAGATTTTCGAACGATTACGCGAAAAAGCCGAAAATATTTGACGATGATGCAATAGAAATTTTGGGCAATCACCTCTGGCTCGGCAATGTTCGGGAATTAAAAAACACCATCGAGCGGGTAGTGATAATGACCGGCAAGGAAAAAATTAACGCGGGAGATCTGCCCGCACTCGGACCAAATGGCGACAAGCCGTCGTCAAGCTTTCGCTTTCCGTCGTTCAAGGATGCGACCGACGCCTATCACCGAGAGTATATTTTGCATAAACTAGCGCAATTCGACGGCAACGTCACGAAAGCCGCCGAAGAAATGGGAGTCGACCGCAGTCATTTGTATCGCCGAATGAAGAATTTAGGAATTCAGGGCAGGTAAGAGTTGGCGGTAGGCGGGAGCAGTTTGCAGTTTAAGATTTTCCTTTGCCGCCAACTGTCAGTGCCTACCGCCAACATCTTTAGCGATTAGGGTTCTGAACCGAAACGGGAAAGCCGCGTTTTTTCATCAGGGCTTCCGTTTTTGGATCGCGTCCGCGGAAATTGCGGTAGGCCTGGGCCGGATCGATAGTGTTTCCGACGGAGAAGATATTCTTCGTAAGCTTGTCTCCAACCGCCTTGTCGTACGGGCCTTTGCCTTCAACAAATGCACCGAAGGAATCGGCGGTCAAGACATCCGACCATAAATAGCTGTAATATCCGGCCGAATATCCGTCGCCCGAAAACACATGGCCGAATTGCGGGGTGCGGTGGCGCATGACGAGTTCTGCGGGCATTCCCATGGCGGCCAGCGTTTCGCGTTCGAATTTATCGGCATCGATTTTGGCATCGCCGGCGAGATGAAGCTTCATATCGACGAGTGCGCTCGAGAGATATTCGGTGGTGTCAAATCCCTCGTTGAACGTGGAAGCCTTTGCGATGCGGTCAACGAGAACCTGCGGGATCGGCTTGCCTGTCTTATAATGCACGGCGTATTTCTGCAAAACTTCCGGCGTAGAAAGCCAGTGTTCGAGAAGCTGCGAAGGAAATTCGACATAATCACGGGCGACCGAAGTTCCCGAAACGGTCGGATACGTCACATTTGAAGACAAACCATGCAGAGCATGGCCGAATTCGTGAAACATCGTCGTAGCGTCGTCCCACGAAATGAGGACCGGTTCGCCCGGATTTCCTTTAACGAAATTTGAATTGTTAGAAACAATTGTCGTAATGGCGCCGTCCATTCTTTCCTGATTGCGGTAGGCATTCATCCACGCGCCTGAGCGTTTACCGTCGCGTGCGTAAGGATCGAAATACCACAATCCTACGTGTTTGCCGGACGTTTTATCCTTTACTTCCCAAACCTTTACATCGGCATGATAGACCGGCACGTTCGTGACCGGTGAGAAGGTGAAGTTAAATAATTCGCCCGCGACATAAAACATTCCTTCTCGGATTTTATCGAGCTGCAAATACTGTTTTACTTCATCCTGGTCGAGGTCGTAGCGTTCCTTGCGGACCTTTTCGGCGTAAAAACGGTAATCCCAAGGCTCGATCTTTATCTTTGCTCCTTCTTTGTCCGCGACCTTTTGCATATCTGCGACTTCTTCTTTAACTCGTGCAATTGCCGCAGGCCAAACCGATTCCATCAATTCCATCGCCCTTTCCGGCGTTTTTGCCATTGTGTTTTCCAAGCGCCAGTGTGCATGAGTTTTATAACCAAGAAGCTTGGCACGTTCGGCACGGAGTTGCAGGATCTCCGAAATCCCGACGTTGTTGTCTTTTGCATCGCCGCTATCGCCGCGGTTGACGAACATTTTCCACGCCTTTTCGCGGAGGTCGCGGCGGGTTGAATAGGTAAGAAACGGATCGATCGAAGAACGAGTGTTCGAGATAACCCAGCCATTAACCTTCTTGGATTTCGCGGCATTAGCGGCTGAATCCTTCAAGGATTGGGACAATCCAGCAAGGTCTGCTTCGCTTGTCAGCGTCATGAATACATCATTTTCTTCGGAGAGCAGATTTTGACTGAACTTGGTAAACAAGGCGGACAATTTCTGATTTATCGCCGAGAGGCGGGTCTTTTCTTCAGGTTTCAAGCGTGCGCCTGAGCGGACGAAATTCGTATAATAAACCCAGGTCAGCCTTTGCTGTTCAGCCGTGAGTTTTGCTTTGTCCGGCGAATTGTAAACGGCTTCGATTCGCTTGAATAGCTGTTCGTTTTGATAGATCTTGTCGGAGAGGGCGGAAAACTTCGGCCCCATTTCGGTTTCTACCGCACGAACTTCCGGCGTGCTCAGGCTTCCGCTCCAGATTCCGAAAATCGTTTGTATCCGTTCGAGGGTGCGGCCGGAGCGCTCCATTTCGGCAATGGTATTTTTGAAAGTGGGTTTGGCCTTGTTAGCGGCGATCAGCAAAACCTCGCTGAGATTTTGCTCCATCGCTTCTTCGAGCGCCGGTTTAAAATCCGCGACCTTGACCCTGTCGAAAGGAGGCAATCCGCCATATGGGCCGGTCCATTTTTCAAGCAGCGGGTTTGCGGCGGCATTTTTCCCGTTAGCGGAAACAGTTGTATTTGTCATATTAAAAGCGATGCCGGCGGCGGCAAATGCGAGAAATAGCAGTAAATTGCGTCGGGTAAACATTTTATACATTAAGTGAATCTCCTTCGGGAAATTAGATAATATTCCGCGTGTTTCACGTTGCCATGAAGTTGCGCCAATTTTTACGCTTGAGGACGAATTAATAGATGATATTAGCATAAATTCGTTTTTGCGTGCGTTCTTAGTTCAAGCTTCAACTTGTCTTAAACTCAAGCCTTAAGACAAGCTGAAGCTTGAACTAAGAACATATGAATTGAGGAACGAAAGTTGCTAAAATGGAGCGAACGCGGTTGGCAGTGCAAATGCACGTAAAATCCGCTTGATTTTCATACAGTCCGGATCACGAATGAATCAAAATCACACTCACGTATATTTTGCTCGTTTTCTCTTCCGGATCGTCCGCACCCGAATGATAAAGCTGTAAATCCGATTCCGTGGAGGCATAATTATGTCCAGTTCAAAACCGAAAATTCTTTGTGTTGATGACAATAAGGATTCCCGCGAGATGATCAAAGCTCTTTTGAACTATGAAGACGAGGGTTACGAGGTAACGATCGTGGAAACAGGAGCTGAAGCGCTTTCCCTGATTGCAAAAGCTCCGTTTGATCTCTATGTTCTTGATCTTTGGCTGCCGAGCATGGACGGAATGACGATATGCCGCAGAATCCGGGAAATGAAGATCAAGGAGCCGATTATTTTCTTTTCCGCTATGGGCCGGCCGGCCGATATGGATTATGTAATCGCCGCCGGCGCGAATGCGTTTCTGACCAAACCTAATGATCTCAACATTTTTGCCGAAACCGTCAAACGGCTGCTGATCGAGAGCTATAATATTCCCGTCTAATATAGTGATCTAAAGCGTTTTGCAATTGGAAAATCGTTTGCACGGTCTTATAATTATCTTGTTTACACTTTTCGAATCTAAAAGTCTGTAAATTTTTCACAACTGGTTGTTTCGAACGAATTTTTTCGAGCAGGAGAAAGAAGCGAATGGATGCCTTAACTATTCCCAAACCCAAGGCGGTAAAATCAAACGGAAAGCTTAAAACCAACGGAGGTCCGAAATCGAACGGCCGCGGCGATCATGTCGATTCTAAAGAGCTTTTAAAGTTGCTAACGGCGATAAACCGCGGCGATTTTTCAAGCCGCATGTTTTTGGACGTAGGACTGGCCGGCAAGATATATGACACGCTCAATGAGATCATAGAGAAAAACGAGCAGTTGACATCGGAATTGAGCCGCATCAGCGAAGTCGTCGGCAAGCAGGGAAAGATCACGCAGCGTGCGAGGCTTTATAACGGAACGGGAAGCTGGAATTCGTGCATAACGTCGGTCAATACGTTGATCACCGATCTTGCCCAGCCTACCACCGAGGTCGCCCGTGTTATCGGAGCCGTCGCGGAAGGCGATCTTTCGCAAAACTTTGAACTTGAAATAGAAGGCCAGCCGCTGAAGGGTGAGTTCCTGCGGACCGGCAAAACCGTCAACACGATGGTTGCACGTCTCGGTGCGTTTGCTTCGGAAGTTACACGCGTTGCGCGTGAGGTCGGAACCGAGGGGAAACTCGGCGGACAGGCAAAGGTAAAAGGCGTTTCGGGAACGTGGAAGGATTTGACGGATAACGTAAATTTAATGGCCTCGAACCTGACGGGCCAGGTGCGAAGCATTGCCGACGTGACGACTGCCGTGGCGAACGGCGATCTTTCGAAAAAGATCACGGTCGATGTTAAGGGTGAAATTCTCGAACTTAAAAACACCATTAATACGATGGTGGATCAGCTTTCGTCATTCGCTTCCGAGGTAACGCGTGTCGCCCGCGAGGTGGGTACCGAAGGAAAGCTGGGCGGCCAGGCGCAGGTAAAAGGCGTGTCGGGAACTTGGAAGGATCTCACGGACAATGTAAACCTGATGGCGAACAATCTCACCGGCCAGGTGCGAAATATTGCCGAAGTTACCACCGCCGTAGCGAACGGCGATCTGTCGAAGAAAATTACGGTAAACGTCCGCGGCGAGATTCTGGAATTAAAAGACACCATCAATACGATGGTCGATCAGCTTTCGTCGTTCGCGTCGGAAGTGACGCGTGTAGCTAGAGAAGTAGGAACCGAAGGAAAACTGGGCGGACAGGCGGAGGTTAAGGACGTTGCCGGCGTATGGAAGGATTTGACCGACAACGTAAATCTGATGACCAGCAACCTGACCGGTCAGGTGCGAAACATCGCGGACGTGGCGACATCGGTGGCAAACGGCGATCTTTCCAAAAAGATAACGGTGGATGTACGCGGCGAAATTCTTGAGCTGAAAAATACGCTCAACACAATGGTGGATCAGCTAAATTCGTTCGCGTCGGAAGTGACGCGTGTGGCCCGCGAGGTCGGAACCGAAGGAAAACTCGGCGGCGAGGCCGAAGTTCAGGGCGTCGGCGGCGTGTGGAAGGATCTTACGGATAACGTGAACCTTATGACGAGCAACCTGACCGCTCAGGTGCGAAACATCGCCGAGGTGGCGACCTCGGTTGCAAACGGCGATCTTTCTAAGAAAATTACGGTGCAGGTGCGAGGTGAAATTTTAGAGCTGAAAGATACATTGAATACGATGGTCGATCAGCTCAATTCATTTGCGTCAGAAGTTACCCGTGTGGCGAAGGAGGTCGGTACCGAAGGAAAGCTCGGCGGGCAGGCTCAGGTTAAAGGCGTTTCGGGTACTTGGAAGGATTTGACCGACAACGTGAACTTCATGGCGTCGAACCTTACCGGACAGGTGCGAAACATCGCCGCCGTGACGACGGCGGTGGCAAACGGCGATCTCTCCAAAAAGATCACCGTGGACGTGCAGGGTGAAATTCTTGAATTAAAAGATACGATCAACACCATGGTCGATCAGCTTTCTTCGTTTGCGTCGGAAGTTACGCGTGTGGCTAGAGAAGTAGGAACCGAAGGGAAGCTGGGCGGACAAGCGGTCGTGGGCGGCGTTTCGGGGACATGGAAGGATTTGACGGATAACGTGAACTTCATGGCGTCGAATCTGACGTCGCAGGTTAGAAATATCGCGGATGTAACCACCGCCGTGGCTACAGGCGATCTTTCCAAGAAGATCACTGTGGATGTAAAGGGCGAAATCCTCGAACTCAAGAACACCATTAACACGATGGTGGATCAGCTTTCATCGTTCGCCTCCGAAGTGACTCGTGTTGCCCGCGAGGTCGGAACCGAAGGAAAGCTCGGTGGACAGGCGCAGGTTCGAGGCGTATCGGGAACTTGGAAGGATCTTACCGAAAACGTGAACTTCATGGCTTCGAACCTAACGGGCCAAGTGCGAAATATCGCCGCCGTTACGACCGCTGTCGCGAACGGCGATCTTTCCAAGAAGATTACCGTCGATGTGCAGGGCGAAATTCTGGAATTGAAGATCACGATCAACACCATGGTCGATCAGCTCAATTCATTTGCATCGGAGGTTACGCGTGTTGCCCGCGAAGTGGGAACCGAAGGAAAGCTCGGCGGACAGGCCGAGGTAAAAGGCGTCGCCGGTGTCTGGAAGGATTTGACCGACAACGTCAACTTCATGGGTTCCAATCTGACGACACAGGTTCGCGGTATCGCCCGCGTGGTGACGGCCGTTGCCAATGGAAACCTTAACCGCAAACTCGAAGTGGAAGCCCTCGGTGAAATCGCTGAGCTTGCCGACACGATCAACGCGATGATCGACACGCTCGCCATATTCGCCGATCAGGTGACGACCGTTGCCCGCGAGGTCGGAATCGAAGGGGAGCTCGGCGGCCAGGCAAGCGTGCCCGGAGCTTCAGGAACGTGGCGCGATCTGACCGATAACGTGAATCAGCTTGCAGCCAACCTGACCAATCAGGTGCGTGCGATGGCCGACGTGGCGACCGCCGTGACGAAGGGCGATCTGACGCGGTCGATCACGGTGGATGCATCCGGCGAAGTTGCGTTCCTTAAAGACAACGTCAACGAGATGATCCGCAACCTGCGTGAAACGACGCAGAAAAATACCGAGCAGGATTGGCTCAAGACAAATCTTGCGAAGTTTACTCAGATGCTTCAGGGACAGCGTGACCTGCTGACGGTGGCGCGGCTTATCCTTTCCGAGATGGCTCCGCTCGTCGAAATGCAGCACGGCGTATTTTATATCGCCGATACGGGCGGCGACGAAACGGTTTTGAAACTGCTTGCCAGCTATGCCTACCGCGAACGTAAATCCGTCGCAACACAGTTTAATTTAGGCGAAAGCATCGTCGGACAATGCGCTCTGGAAAAAGAACGTATATTAATCAAAAACGTGCCGTCGGAATACGTTAAGGTCAATTCCGGCCTGGGCGAAGCCCCGCCGACCAATATCGTCGTATTGCCAGTTCTGTTCGAAGGCCAGGTTAAGGCTGTTATCGAGCTCGCGTCATTCCATCCGTTCAACGAAATTCACTTCGGATTTCTCGATCAGTTGACCGAGTCGATCGGAATAGTTATAAACACGATCGAAGCCAACATGAGAACAGAGGAACTGCTCAAGCAATCGCAGTCTCTCGCCCAGGAACTGCAACTCGGCCAAGCCGAATTGCAGGAAACAAACCGGCGGCTGGAATTGCAGGCGCAGTCGCTGCAAACTTCGGAAGAACTTCTCAAAAAACAGCAGGAGGAATTGCAGGGAACCAACCAGGAGCTCGAAGAAAAAGCGACGCTGCTTTCCGAGCAGAAAAGCGAGGTTGAGGAGAAGAACCACGAGATCGAGCTTGCCCGCACCGCACTGGAAGACAAGGCGAAGCAGCTTGCCTTAAGTTCGAAATACAAATCCGAATTCCTCGCGAACATGTCGCACGAGCTTCGCACACCGCTCAATTCGATGCTGATTCTTTCAAAGATGCTTTCGGAAAACGCCGAGATGAATCTTTACGAAAAGCAGATCGAATTCGCGGATACGATCCACTCGTCCGGTTCCGATCTGCTGGCCCTTATCAACGAGATCCTGGATCTGTCGAAGATCGAATCGGGCAATATGGCTGTCGAGATCGGCGATCTTCACTTCGACGACCTTCGTGACGATATCGAACGCAACTTCAGCCAGATTGCAAAGGACAAGGGTCTGCAAATGGTTCTTAAGTTCTCCGATACGCTTCCCGCCCGTATTCACACGGACGTCAAACGTTTGCGGCAGGTGTTGAAGAATCTGCTTTCGAATGCCTTTAAGTTTACGCAGATGGGCGAGGTGAAAGTCAATATTTCCGTTGCGACGCGCGGCTGGAGCGTTGATAATTCTCTGCTCAATAATGCATCGGCGGTGGTGGCGTTCGAGGTCAGCGATTCCGGAATCGGTATTCCGGATGACAAACAACAGCTTATTTTCGAGGCCTTCCAGCAGGCAGACGGAACGACGAGCCGCAAGTACGGCGGAACCGGACTCGGCCTCTCGATCAGCCGCGAGATCGCGCGTCTATTGGGAGGCGAAATTACCCTCGAAAGTGTTCAGGGCGAAGGCAGCAAGTTTACCTTCTATTTGCCGGAAAACTACCAGTTGACGGGCCTTGGGGCAAACGAGGATAACCGTCAGGAAGAATCATCGGCCGGTATCTCAATGCCCAACATGATCACTCTTGCCAGGGAATCGGACCAGGATTCGCCGTCGCGTGTGCAGATAATCGTCAGTGACGACCGGTCGGATATACAGGAAGGCGACAAAGTCGTCCTGATTGTTGAGGACGACGCGAGCTTTGCCCGAATTCTAGTCGATGTCGCTCACGAGAAGGGACTGAAATGCCTCGTTTCGTCAAACGGCGAGGATGCTTTGATGACGGCGAGAAAATACCGTCCGGATGCGATCACGCTCGATTTGACGCTCCCGGGAATGCACGGCTATGCCGTACTCGACCGCCTCAAGCACGATCCGTCAACCCGGCATATACCGATCCAGATCATTTCCGCGATCGACGACGCGAAAAGCGTTCTTAAACTAGGGGCCTTGGGCCATTTCACGAAATCGGCCGACCGGGAAAAATTGATCGACAGCCTTGCCAATTTGAAGGATTTTGTTGACCGTCCGGTCAAGAATCTGCTTCTTGTCGAAGACGATAAAAAGCTCAGCCGCAGCATCACTGAGCTTCTAAAAGGAAAAGACGTTAATATCCGGCCGGCTATGACCGGAGCGGCGGCCTTGGAGATGATGGAATCCGAACGGTTCGACTGCGCTATCGTCGATCTGATGCTGCCGGACATGGAATGGTCCGAACTCATCGGCAACATCAAGCAGCGGTCTGGCTTCCCGGGTCTTCCGGTGATCGTCCATACAGGCAAGGATTTGAGCAGGCGCGAGACGGCCAAGATCAAAAAACTGGCCGAAACGATCATTATTAAAGACGCCGATTCATTCGAACGGCTGTTCGATGAAACCGCTCTTTTCCTGCATCGGGACGTGGCGGACTTGAGCGATTCCCAGAAGAATATGATCAAGCACGTCAACGTCACCGATCCGCGTTTGCAGAGCAAAAAAGTGCTGGTCGTCGATGACGACATCCGGAACATTTTCGCGTTGACAAGTGTCCTCGAACGTCAGCAAATGAATGTAGTTTATGCCGAAAACGGCCGCGACGGCATTGAGACGCTAAAGAAAAACCCGGACATCGAAGGCGTTTTGATGGACATCATGATGCCCGAAATGGACGGCTACGAAGCGATGACGGAAATCCGAAGGCTGAGCAAATTCAAAGCAATACCGATCATTGCCGTAACCGCAAAAGCGATGAAGGGCGACCGTCAAAAATGTATTGAAGCCGGTGCGTCCGATTACATAACGAAACCGGTGGACACGGAGCAGTTGCTGTCGCTGCTTCGTATATGGCTGGATAAATAGTAACGTTCTGAGTTCAAGCTTCAGCTTGTCTTCGGCCCCAGGCATAAGACAAACTGAAGTTTGAACTCAGAACCTGGGAGAATGAATGTCGGAACCGCAATTTCGCGCTAATGTGCTTATTGTTGATGACCGGGCGGACAATCTGCTGGCACTTGAAAGCTGCCTGGCTGACCTCGGCCAAAATCTTTTGCGTGCCTCATCGGCCCGAGAAGCTCTGCGGTACTTGCTGACCGAGGAAGTCGCATTAATCCTTCTCGATGTGCAAATGCCGGACGTAAACGGGTTCGAGCTTGCCGAATTGATTCGCGAGCGAGAGCAGACACAACACACGCCGATTATCTTTATTTCGGCGACCAGCAAGAACGATCAGTTCGTCTTCAAGGGTTATTCGCTCGGAGCGGTCGATTACATCACGAAACCGTTCAACCCCGACATCTTAAGATCTAAGGTCCGCTTTTTTACGGAATATTTCCGCCAGCACCTGGAGATACGGCATCAGGGGGAGCTTCTTGAAAAATCGAACCAGAACCTGGATAACATCAACACAGATCTCGAAGCCCGCGTTTTGGCTCGCACCCAAGAACTTGAAAACGCAAACCGGGACCTCGAATCGGAAATCGCCACGCGTACACGTTCTGAAGCTCGCTTGACTATTGAGCATGCGATTACAAAAGCTCTGGCGGATGCGAAAAGCCTAAAGCAGGCAGCCCCACTAATCATCAAATCGTTTTGCGACAATATCGAAGCCGATGTTAGTGCTCTTTGGACGCTGAATGAGCAGGAAACGGAATTACACTGCCTTGATTTCGCTACTTGTGAAAGTTCGACCGGCCTCGATACTTTTTTAGACGTGATTGACCAAACCCATTTTCCGAAAGGCTACGGCTTTCCCGGATATGTTTGGGAAAATAACAGACCGGTCTGGATAGGTGAAGAACTCACAAGCGAAAAATTCCCACGCTCAAAATATGCCTCGACGGTAGGCCTTCGCGGAGCTATCGGTTTTCCGATCAGGATCGGAAGCGAATTCTACGGCGTTATAGAAATGTTTTTCCGCGAGCAGCCGGAGCCGGATGATGCCCTCCTGAATATGATGGATGCGATAGGAAGCGAGATCGGACAGTATATTCAGCGGAAACGCGTAGAATCGGAAAAGGAAAATCTGTTGATTCGCGAAAAATCCCTTCGCGAGAAGGCCGAAGAGGCGAGCCGGCTGAAGGACGAATTTTTAGCGACCGTATCGCATGAACTCCGAACGCCTCTTAACGCTATTCTCGGCTGGGGACAGATCCTGCAGGAAGGCAAGTTGAGCCCGGAAGATCGTGAAGGAGCGATACAAAAAATACACCGGAACGCCAAATCCCAAGCCCAACTTATTGACGATCTTCTCGATACTTCCAATCTGATAGCTGGAAATCTGCGTTTAAATCTCTCCCCGACCTCGGTTCCTCCGATTTTAGAAGCGGCACTCGATTCCGTGCGTCCTCTGGCAAACACGAAGGGAATTAAATTATCCGTTCCAAACAAGCCGAAGATCGATGAAATAATTGGCGATTCGCGGCGGATTCAGCAGATTATCTGGAATCTATTGTCAAATGCCGTGAAATTTACTCCTCGGGACGGCAATGTCGACGTTCTGATCGAGCAAACGGACAGGACTGTGCAAATAATAGTTTCCGATACCGGAAACGGGATTCCGCCCGATTTTCTGCCGTATGTGTTCGACCGTTTTCGACAGGCTGACAGCTCGAGCATCCGCGGATATGATGGTTTAGGGCTGGGACTTGCGATCGTCCAACACCTTACCGAACTGCACGGCGGCACGGTTTCGGCGGAGAGTGTTTATCCGAATGGCGGCTCGGTATTTACCGTGAAGCTTCCGCTTCCGGCGAACGGTACCGTCCCGAGCCGGAAAGCCTTATCAGTACCGGCCAACGAAAAAACGGATCCCAATCAATTGCAGTTAAACGGTTTTCGCGTGATGGTCGTAGACGATGACGCCGACACTTTGGATATGCTGTCCTTCGCTATAGACCTGTTAGGCGGTGAAGCAATAACCGCCAGTTCCGCTGCGGAGGCTTATGGGGTAATCGCGGATTGGAAACCGATGATCGTATTTTCGGATATCAATATGCCCGGCGAGGATGGCTATTCGCTGATCCGTAGCATCAAGGCATCGGAAACGGAAAATATCGCGGCGATACCCTTCGTGGCACTTACAGCACTGGCCCGTCCCGAGGACAGTGAGAGGGCATTGTCGGCCGGGTTTGTACGTCATATGCCGAAACCGGTCGATCTGGAAAAGGTCGTTAATACGATTTTGGAATTTTGCGTGAAGGCGGTTTGATTTTTCCTTTTATCCTGTATTTCATAGAAAAATTCTTTTCAGCGATTAAGTTGACAGATTTTTAAGGGATAAGATCGACAAACCACAATTCGTCTCAAAATCTTGACCTACCCGATTCAGATTGTAAAATCAATAAATTCTGCCGGATCGAAATTCGAGGCTATCGCGCGGGCCAAAGAAAACGATTTTTGCCTGTATATTTTCGATTATCACCTGCCTGACGGCACCGGTTTCGAGTTGTGTAAACAAATTAGAAGTTTTGATAGCCGTACGCCGGTTTTTGTTCGTGACCGGAACATCATCGATCGGCGAAGTTTCCGCACGGTCAGTCGGCGGCCAGGGATTACTGAAAAAGACGCGGAATGATTTTATAAAGGAACTTCGGATAAGAGTATCGGACCTATGCCCGAACTAGACACACGAACATCCAGCAGCTGTTGAAAGGCGATTTCTTCCGCGAGCGGCGAATATATTTCGCGATCATGGCCGTCGGCGTAGTCCCAAAGTCCGTTGTGGCAATGCCGGTCATCTTCCCAACCTGGGTGATTTACGACCGGATACAGGCAAACACCTTCAATCTTCATTCCTGAAGCATTTGCTGCCCGTACTTCTTCGCAAACATATTTAAACCAGTTACGCCTAGCATCATCCTCAGCACCCGTTTCCGCAATAAGAACCGGTCGTCCGTAACGCTCGTTAAATTCCTTCAGAATTGATCTTAGAGGAATATAATCCGCGTGGCCGCGGGGAATTTTGCGGCGGTTCGGATACCGCCATTGATTGTGAAAATAATAGTTAAGGCCGATTATGTCGAGATATTTAATACTCCCGCCGAGCTCCGGTTCGCGACGGCCCGCAATCATATCCAGTCCGTGAAACTGAGCTCTGCGGTATCGCTCAGCCAAACGCTGAGAATGGGGATTGTTTTTCCCGCCGACCACATGAATTGCCGGTTCCGTATGCACAAATCTAACGTCGGAAGTAACGGATAAAATCGCTTCCATGGCTGCGATGGAAGTGCGGACCAAAATACGTTTCAGTTCGTCACCGCGCCTTTTAGCATAAGGGTAAAACCGCCCGATATCACCGGCGATCCAGGAAAAAAACGAGATCTCATTTACCGGGCAGATGAATATGGTTCCGGTGTTTTTGCTATTCAGATATTCGGTCGCCGCTGCCGCAAATTCAGCGAACCTCGACGGGAATTCGGAGCTATAAATATCCAGATCATCCGGATAGCCGTAGTGGAAATAATCCCAAATAACTTGAATGCCGGTCCGCCGCGCGGCTTCAGCCTGGAGTTCCAGGCTGGAAAAATCGTACTTGCCGGGCTCGAGCTCAATGAGGTGCCACCGCAAGCCGTCGCGGGCGGTCTGAATCCCGGTCTCAATGAGGCGGCTGTAGTCTTCGAATGCACATTTGTCATGAAGCGTCGAAGCAATAAGATCGAGCCGCCTTCTGGCTTTATTCCTGTGGGTAGAACATTCGAAACCTCCAATAAGCCAGCTATTAAATATATTCTCCGTCGGAGAATCCGTTTCCCGCATATTTTGCGGATTATAGCGAATTAGTGGCCGATAGCGAAAGCGGCAATGCGGAAAATTAAACGGCTTGTCTAATTTGCCCAATCTTTTTGCATTCGTGTCTGATAAACGTACATATAACAGTGGCACACGGTTTGAATGTAATTAAGGGTACAGAATTTAACAGGTATAAAAGGTAATATTTAGGTGACCTATTATTGTGTTTTTAGTAATTATAGAGTGAGGGGAATAACGAATGTTTGACTATTTGATCGTAGGGGCGGGTTTCGCGGGCAGTGTGCTCGCGGAACGATTGGCGAACGGCTCTAACAAGAAGGTTTTGATCTGCGACAGGCGTCCGCATATCGGCGGAAATGCATTTGATTTTTATAATGATGACGGAATTTTAATTCACAAATATGGCCCGCATATCTTTCACACTAATTCGGAAGATGTTTTCAATTACCTGGGCCGATTTACTGCATGGCGTGAATATCAGCACCGGGTACTTGCCAGTGTCGACGGTATGCACGTGCCTATTCCCATCAATCTCGACACGATTAACAAATTATATGGCTTAAATTTGAGCGCACACGAGGTACAGGACTTTTTCGATAAAGTGCGGGAAAACCGTGAACATATCAAGACCTCGGAAGACGTAGTGGTAAATGCGGTCGGACAGGAATTATACGAAAAATTTTTTAGAGGATACACGCGGAAGCAATGGGGTCTTGACCCATCGGAATTGGACGCGTCCGTCACATCGCGTGTTCCGACGCGAACCAACCGTGACGACCGCTATTTCACGGATGTTTTTCAGGCTATGCCGAAAAACGGCTATACACGGATGTTTGAAAGTATGCTGGATAGTCCGAACATCAAGGTTTTGCTTAACTGCGATTACCGGGAAATAATGAACGAAATTCCGTATCGCGAAATGGTCTACACGGGACCGGTCGATTCATTTTTCGACTACCGGTTCGGAAAATTGCCGTACCGTTCGCTTGAGTTCAAGCATGAAACGCATGATGTCGATGTATATCAAAGCGCTCCCGTGGTAAATTATCCGAACGATCAGGCCTATACGCGGATAACCGAATTCAAATACCTGACCGGGCAGGCGCATGCGAAAACCGGCATCGTTTATGAATTTCCGAAGGAAGAGGGCGATCCGTATTATCCGATCCCGCGTCCGGAAAATGCGCAATTGTATGCCAAATATAAAACCTTGGCGGACACTCGCCCAGACGTGCATTTTGTCGGACGGCTAGCAACATATAAATATTATAATATGGACCAAATCGTAGCTCAGGCATTGACAACCTACGCAAATATTGTCGGAATGAAGCGGCAGAGCGCGGCAAAACTTTCAACTATTCAGCCGACAATGTCGATACATATTCCAAAATCGGCCAACGGAAACGGTAACGGAAAAGCGCTGGCGGCAAATTAAATTGGAGAGGAAAAATGGATCAGGGAACACAACTTGTAGATGATAAAGGAACGACGCAGGAAGAAGCCCGGGAAATATTCCGGGCATTCTGCGACAATGGCTTCAGCGGCGATATTTCGCAGGTAGCCTTGGTGCTCGGCAGAACGCCGGACGAAATGCAGGGAATATTAAGTTCAGATGATGTTATCGACGATGATCTAATGACAAAGGTGCGCGGAATTGCGGAAACCCGCGGGATCGATCTGGGCCGAGGTGATTCGTAAATGCAGATCATGGTTGCCGGCGGCGCGGGGTATATCGGCAGCGTCGTGACGGACGAACTGGTATCAAACGGGCATTCGGTGACCGTTTACGACAATCTGCAGAAAGGACATCGGGACGCAGTAACACCGGACGCTGAATTCGTTGAAGGCGCTTTGCATGATTCGGAAACTTTAAAGAAAGTATTTCGTGATAACCGGATTGAAGCCGTGATACATTTAGCGGCTTCTTCGTTAGTCGGAGAATCGGTTGCGGATCCGGCGAAATATTATCAAAATAATGTCGCTGCAGGTATTAGCCTGCTCGATGCGATGCTCGTAGCGGACGTGAAACGCATTGTTTTTTCGTCAACGGCCGCGGTTTATGGCGATGCTCAAAATCGCGCGATCGTCGAAACCGACCCGCTCGACCCGACTAATCCTTATGGGGAAACGAAGCTTGTTTTCGAAAATATGCTCAGGTGGTACGATAGGGCGTATGATTTAAAATATACAAGCCTTCGATACTTTAATGCCGCCGGAGCAACCGAAAAACGTGGGGAAAGGCACGAACCCGAAACGCATTTGATACCGCTTGTTTTGCAGGCGGCACTGGGAAAAATCCCGACGCTTTCCGTTTTTGGTGATGATTATCAAACTCGTGACGGCACATGTATACGCGATTATATCCATGTCGTCGATCTCGCTAAAGCGCATATTTTAGCGCTTCAAAATCTCAGTGAAACGAGTGCCGTTTATAACCTCGGCTGCGGCGGCTCAGGTTATAGTGTTCGTGAGGTAATTGATACCACGGCGGAAGTTACGGGACTGGAAATTCCGTTTGAAGTCGTTAAACGGCGAGCTGGCGACCCTGCAATTTTGATTGCTTCATCTGACTTGATACGGAAGGAATTAGGCTGGCAGCCCGAATTTCAGGACTTGCAGGTGATTATCGAATCGGCGTGGAAGTGGCTGAGAAACGATATTCAAGATTCGGCGGGTGCCGCTCGTTAAGATGTTTAGAATCGGAAGTGTTAGCGACTGGAATCTCATGTCGGAAACTGGAGTGATAGCGACTGGGTTCTTGAAAGTTATGGGTAATTAAATAGGTGATAAGTTAGTAAAGACCGATGATTCGCAACGTCGTTTCGCTTATTACCCATCTGTTATAACCAACCTTAGAACCCGGTCGCTATCCTCCCGGCCCGACTTTGCTGAATTTTATAGAACAATGCCGGAAATTATAGAATCAATGCAGAGCAAGAGTATATTGCTGCCGGATGGAAGGTACATGATTTTTTATACCTTCGATGAGGAATCCACGGGGGAGTACACTACACCCACAGACGAATCCAAATCGGAAAAGCAAGATGTCTGAACTCCGCTACAATCCGCTTCTCGGCGAATGGACGGCGACGGCCACGCAACGGCAGGACCGGACTTTTTTACCGCCGGCAGGATTTTGCCCGCTTTGCCCGACATTGCCCGGCGGATTTCCGACCGAAGTTCCCGAATCTGATTATGACATTGTCGCCTTCAAAAATCGCTTTCCCAGCCTAAAAACCCACCCCGAAGAACCTGTGATAGCTGCATCAGAGCTCTATCCTATAAGGCCGTCGAAAGGCGTTTGTGAAGTGGTTCTTTATTCGCCGAATCATTACACGACGCTTGCCAATGAACCAGTAGAACGAATCCATAATCTTGTCCGCGTTTGGCGGGATCGTTTTCGGGAACTCGACGCACTTGATTTTGTGGAATACGTTTTTATTTTCGAGAATAAAGGCGAAGCCGTCGGCGTGACTCTGCATCACCCGCACGGGCAGATTTACGCGTATCCGTTTATTCCGCCGAAGATTGCGGTTGAATTAGAGGCGTCGAGGCTGCACCATCAGGAAACAGGGAAGTGTCTTATTTGCGGAATTGTCGATGAAGAGAAGCGTTTTGAACAAAGGATTATAGCGGAGAACGATTCATTTGCCGCATATATTCCGTTTTTCGCGCGCTATCCGTACGAAACGCATATTACAGCGAAGCGGCATATTTTGGCGTTTACGGATTTTACGGAGAATGAAGAACGCGGATTGGCGGAAATATTGAAACAAGTCCTGACCGCATTTGACGGGCTTTTTAAGGTCTCTTTCCCGTATATAATGGCGATTCACCAACGTCCTTCCGACGGGAAAAATTACGATCATTATCATTTTCATATCGAGTTTTATCCGCCCATGCGATCGGCTTCTAAATTAAAATATCTTGCGGGCAGCGAGGCGGGCGCCGGTATGTTTATTAACGATACGCTGCCGGAAGAAAAGGCGGCGGAACTGCGGAATCTAATTAAATCGGCATAAAGGTCGGAACCGGTTCCGACGAGAAGATGGAGGAATCTAAGCAGATAAATGAATTCGTTGCGAAGGAATTTTCCCGCATTTACGGAGGCGATTTCCGGCTTTTCCGCGCTCCGGGCCGCGTCAATCTGATCGGGGAGCATACCGATTACAATGATGGTTTTGTTCTGCCTTTCGCCATTGACCGCGAAACAATTGTCGCCGCAAGAACGCGGGAAGATCTGCTGGTGAATGTTCATGCACTTGATGTAGCAGAATCAACAACATTCAATTTGCATGATCCGGCAAAAAAGCACGGGAACTGGATCGATTACGTTGAGGGAACGGCGCGGAGTTTACATCAAAGTTTTAACTTAAAACACGGAGCGGATCTGGTTTTTTCTTCGTCCGTGCCGATTGGCGGCGGACTCTCTTCATCTGCCGCGTTAGAAGTTTCCATCGGATATGCTTTGCTTTCGCTGAACATTATTAATTTTGATAAAAAGGAACTGGCTTTTGCGGCACAGCGGGCGGAACACGAGTACGTCGGAATCCGTTCCGGAATAATGGATCAGTTTACGTCCGTTTTCGGCAAAGCCGGTCATGCCCTGTTACTTGACTGCCGTTCGCTGCAAATTGGTTTTATACCGCTTGCACTTGATGACGCCGTAATCGCCGTTTGCAATAGCGGAGTGAAACACGAACTGGCGTCGAGCGAATACAATAAGCGGCGAGAGGAATGCGAAACAGGCGTGGAAATATTATCCAAAAATCTTCCCGGCATAAAATCCCTGCGGGATGTTAGGGCGGACGACTTTTTAGAATACAGCGAAACGTTGCCGGAAACGATCCGCAAACGCTGCCGGCATGTAATATCGGAAAACGCGCGAACGGTAGAAGCGGCTGAATTATTTAAAAGTAGCGATGTGATTGCCGCCGGGATGCTGATGTTCCAATCGCACCGTTCGCTCAGGCACGATTACGAGGTCAGCAGCCCGGAACTCGACTTGCTTGTCGATACGGCCGCCGAATGCGAAGGCGTTTTCGGTGCGCGGATGACGGGCGGCGGTTTCGGCGGCTGCACGGTGAATCTGCTGGCGTCCGCATCGCTCGAAGATTTCAAGGAAACGATCACGCGGGAATATTCGAAGACTTTCGGATTCGAGCCTTCGATCTATATTTTTCAGGCGGCGGATGGAGCTTCTGAGACAGCTTTAACGGGAATGCCGACTTTGCCGATCGATCCCTCCGTGTCGGATATATAACCGCGAAGTTTTTCGACGAGCGGAGTTTCAAGCCAGCGTTTACCCGTTTTTTCACGATTTAGATTATAAAGCCCAAGCTCGAGATAGAAATGATCGAGCGGTTCGTGTGAAAAGCGGTATCGCCAATCGATCATCGTAAACAGCGGAAACCATGTATAGCCGATCACGGGAACACCCTCGGCGCGAACATCTTTTATCATTGAAACGGAAGAATCCAGCCACCGCTCCCTTATTTCATCGCTGCCTACGGCGCTGGTTTCGGTGATCATTATCGGTACCTGATAGCGGTCGTAATATTGGCGGATCAATTCTTTAAAGCCGTTACCTTCCGGTTCGGTCTCGCTGAACGCGAGTTTTCCTTTTTTGTCGATATAAAGCAACTTCGTTGACCACTGCGGGTAAAAATTCAATCCAAGAACGTCTAGTTTTATCGGGTCTTTTAGCAGCTCTTCCAAACGGTCAGGCGCCGCTCCGTTCCGGACGAGCCATGAAAACAGAGCGTGATCATGATTAAGACGGCCGGATATGAGATCGTAACAAAGACCGCCGCGAAGCTGCTCCTCAAAAGCTAAAGCTGCCAGATCTTCGCGGACTGTTCGTGTTAAACCGGTCGCTTCGACATGGACCATTACCGAATTCGGATCGATTTCCTTGATCACATTGACTGTTTCAATAATTCCGGCCGCCAGTTGGACCATTATTCTGATATAACCCTGATCACCCTTCAAATACGGCGGCCAAAGACCTCGCATTCCGCACATCAGGGAATTAATGATCGGCTCATTGAGCGGCGTGTACCAGCTAATTAAATGCTTATAACGCTCCGCGAAAGCGGCGGCATAGCGGGCGACATATTTTGGGTAATCTTTATTGGCAAATTCGCGTTTTAGCCAAAAAGGGCACCCGTAGTGCATCAGATCGATAACAGGTAGAATTTTGAGTTCTTCGACAAGATATGAAATAACCTCATCGGTCCAGCTCCAATCAAAGTTGCCCGATTGCGGCTCGGCCTTATACCACGGCACGCCCCAGCGTAGAGCCTTGAGGCCGAGCGAAGCGGCTAGATCGAGATCTTCGCGCCAATACTCGTAATGCCCCATTAATTCATACTCGTCGAGCGACCGGTGGCCGTTTCGGGTTTGGGGAACAAAAGTATTTTCTATGCCGGCTGCCCAAAGAAAGTCTTCGGGCTGGCCTGATAACCGTTTTTGCATCTGTAAAATGATGTAAATTTAGTGAGTGCTGATTTTTTCAATTGGGATTGTAGTTTACCTTGAGACGAAACCGGTAAAAGAAAGGATGCATCTGTTCTGAGTTCAAGCTTCAGCTTGTCTTCGCCCCTAGGCTTAAGACAAGCTGAAGCTTGAACTCAGAACAAGGCAGTAAGTCTAGCCATTTCGATCTCGATGGACGAACCGCAGCAAAAAATTGCGCAGGTAACATTTATATCGCCTACTTCGCTACTTCCTATAATGCTGCCTTCGATATACGCTTTGATATTGCCGCCTGTTTTTATCAGCCGTAATTGATTATATTCGTGTATTGATTCCAGCCCGCGCTGAAGGATTTCCGCACCGGAACTATTTGATATAGCAGTGCCGCATTCATTCGACTTTACCGTCAGACGGAAAATTATTCTATCATTATCATCCAAAAAAGCCAGCCCGAATTCCCAGTCATTTCCCGAATATTCACAGAGCCGGATATTGGCCGCGAATTCCAGATCGGACGCCGCTTGTCCCTTTGTTACGACCATCATGGTCTCGGGCGCCGAAAGATGCAATGCCTGACCGCATATTTCATATTCGCCGTTTACACCGATTTTTCGCCAACCACTGTTCTCAATTGTCCGCCGCGAAAATAGGTCTTCAAATCCTTCGGTCAAAGCAATTCCGGCAAATTCCGTCTTCAGGTCCCTGGTAAAAAAAGAAAGCTGATTAACGGTATGAGGCAGCTGCAATACAGTGTTGAAAGCGGTTGCGTCAAGCCGAACGTTTACGAATAAGCCGTCAACCTCCACGCGGAGAAGATGAAAGACTGTAGTATCGAAGCCGGGCGGCAGATCAAATGATTCTTCACTATTAGACGAACTTATCAATATCCGGTTAATGTGAGGAAATAACGAAAACTCAAGGATTGCGTTATCTACGTCGAACAAACGAAAACCGGCGGAGCGGCCGTTATTATTAGATTCTCCGCAGCGAAAACTAACTTCGCACAAAAAACTTTCACTTTCCATGCGATGCCGAATTTCGCCTTCCCCATCTGAAACGCTTTCAATACCACTGCCGGTTTCAATCCAACCGCCTAATTGTTCCCATTCCCGAAGTGTTTCAAGGGCAGGGTGAAAAGGAGCAATTTGCGGAGTAAACGTAGCGCCGTGGATAAAAATCCTGTTCCCCGCGAAATCCATCCGGTCGATCGCCATTACGCGGCCCTGATCGGTCCAGCTGTGATAAATGCAGTAAAGCTCGCGATTGTTCGGTCCGCGTACGATTGAATTATGGCCGGGGCCAGTCACTCGTTCGGGAATCGTAAGGAGAATCGGCAACGTTTTATTACCGTCGGAAAACTGTCCCCATTCTTCGCCATTTGAAATTTCTAACGACGAGGCAAAGCTGACTCCGTAGCTCGTGTTCTGCCAATTACCGCCGCTGAACATTTCGAAATACCGGTTTTTTCGCTTGATCACCGCCGGGCCTTCGACCGTGTGCCAGCGGACTCCGCCTTTTTCCTTTCTCTCAGGATCATAAACCTGCCAGTCATATTTCGCCCGTGTTACAGGTGTGGGATTTCCGCCCAGGTGAAACCAATCCGTCAAACTATCGACAACCGTCCCAGTTCCTATATGCGTGTGCTCCAAAAAATCGGTGGCGTAAAACAGATATTTGCTTCCGTCATCATCGATAAAAACATGCGGATCGATGGCAAATTCTTCACTAGTGAGCCGAACTCCAGAATCTCTATATCCGCCGTTTGGCCGATCCGACACGGCAACGCGAATTTCCATCAGCGCTTCGTTTCCAACGCTGTAATATAGGTAGAATTTTCCGTTATCGTAAGTTATTTCCGGAGCCCAATAAAACGGCGGCGAATCGGGCAGAGGCTCCATCGCGCCGCCATTATATTCCCAATTTATCAGATCGGACGAGCGGAGCATTGGAAACACCTTGCCGCCCGCGTCGAAGCCGGTACAGATGGCAAAATATTCTCCGCAGTATTTAAATACGAACGGATCCGGGAAGGAATGCGGGTAAACGGGATTTTTGTAGAATTCGTTGGAATCTACCATCCGGCGATTTGCTGTCATTTCACCTGCGAATAAGATTTTCTAATGAGCGACTGCCGATTGTGTCGGGATCAATTGGTCTAAACGTATATCAAGCCGCGCCAGGCACTTCTCCAAAGTGCCGTCGCCGTCTGCGGAATGTCCAAATTCCGGGAAGTCGATAACCGGCATATGCGCATCGCCAGGCAGGCTTTCCACGAGCGTACGGATAAAAAGCATATCCTTGTAACGCGAATTGCTTTCTATCAAAACCACATCAGGCCGGTTTTGAACAGTAAAATCAGAAATTTCCTCGATTGCGTCGAAAATATCGGTGGCTTCCCAAGTCAGGTAACGGCTATTCTCAAACCATTGCTTTATAGAACTCGCATCGCCTGCAGCCGAACCGTCAAGAAGCAGAAGAATCGGCGGATGTTGGTTAACACTGTTCATTTTCATTAATACCTCTTTAAACATCAAGAATAGTCGTTGCGACGGGGACGTTCTGTATTGACGAATACACAGAAAGTTCGTCCGGCGTTTTACGCGGCACATAGTAACGCACTTAGAACCTTTCCAAACCGGGATGGCTTAGTCTGATCAATTATCAACAGAACCTAATAACTGACATCAGCCTCAATGCTCTCTCCGACCTTCACGGCCTAACAGGAGATAAGCTAAACCTCCGATACCGATGGCGACCGCCGCACCTGTTTTGATCGGGTGGAGCGAGGCTTTGGTGTATAGCGAACTTTCGGAAACATGGCCTTCGTAGCCGCCGCGTTCGCTTAGGGTCGCATCATTCGCGTGATAGAGGCTTTCTTTTTCTCTGGCAGTGTCCGGCTTGTCGCTTTTCTGGATGTCGATCATTGTCGATTCCATGATCTTATCTGTCGTGCGCGGAGCAAATTTTCCGAGCAGCGATAATGCCTTCCCTCCGCCGCCGACGAATACATCGCGGACCGGATTCTCGGCGCAGTGCAAAATCGTTTCCGCGACGGTTTCCGGAGCGTAGACCGGCGGCGGATTTTCCGGCTGAACGCCGAGGTAATTTCTTGCGTGGTCTTTATACGGCGTGTCTATCGCCGCGGGTTTCACCAGTGTGACCGATATCGGAGCGCCGTCGGCCTCAAGTTCCATACGGAGCGCATCTGTAAAGCCTTTTACCGCGTGTTTCGAAGCGCTATACATTCCCTGAAGCGGTATTGCTCGATCGGAAAGCGTGCTGCCAACATTTATGATCGCCCCGCCGAACTGTTTTAGATTCCTGGCCGCGACGAGCGAGCCGTTTACCACGCCCCAGAAATTTGTATCAAAAAGCTGCCGTGAATCTTCTTCGGGAACTTCTTCGAGCTTTCCATAAATGGAAACTCCGGCGTTATTTATCCAGGTATCGAAATTACCGAATTTGTTGACCGCTTCGATTGCAAGCCGCGTCATTTCTTCTTCCTTTCCCACGTCCGTTACGACAAACATCGCCTCGCCGCCCGAGTGATTTATTTCATCGGTTAGTTTCTTCAACGCTTCTTCATTACGCGCCGCCAGCACCAGTTTGGCACCTCGTTTCGCGGCCAGTCTCGCTGTTACCAGACCGATTCCGCTGGTCGCGCCGGTCAGGACGACGACCTGTTCATTTAGATTTCTTAATTTAGCTGCCATTTGTACTTCTCCGTGAATCTTTTCATTACTGCCGATTACCCCAGCGGATTCTTATTTCTCGGCATAGACCTTATCAACCGCAATCGGCGGTTCGGTTGACAGGGAACTCGGAGCGTTGAGATTTGCTCCTTCGTGGACGCTGACACCAAGCCTTTCCACGAGTTCACCTCCAAGCCATCCGCCAACGAGAGCAAGGCCCGCACCCAGAAATGACAGGACATGAGCCGTCATCGGCGGATCGGCCTCGGTTCCGTATCGCAGCCACCAGCTCGCAGCGAAGATCACAAGTGCGGTCGCATTTGCCGATCCGTGTATTAGCCCGACTCTTTTCGCCCGCGTATCGGACGGAATCGCGAACCAATCCAGCCATCCGAACGCGGCGGCTAATATTCCACCGATTATGCCTGAAGCGATCATCCAATAAGCGACAGTTGCAAAAGTGCGGTTACCGCCAATCAGATAGACTGCATCGAAAACAACGCCGGTCGCCAATAATCCAAGTGGGAAAACGATCAAAATCGGATGAACCGAATGTCCTAGCAATTTTACTCCACCCTTCATATTTTTTTTCTCTTGATACGAAAATCCGTATGCCGCCGATACGAAATGCTGATTTTATGTCTCTGACTGCAATTTGCGTGCACGTACCGGTAACTATAATAAATTCCTTTTTTTTCGATTTTTGTACGTTGGAATACGGACGGTGCGGATGCCAATAGCGAAACTATGATCGTCAGGAGACAATTCTATTCGGCACTGTGTACTCGCTTGACACTCTGCCGTATAAGAATCATCACTACATTGAGGTGCCAGCTAAGATGTTTTGATGAAGGAAAAGACGGTAATTACGTTTTGGGAAGGCGTAATCATCGTCTTTTCCAGCCTTTAAATTCCATTGGTTATGCGAAAGCGATTTGTAATACACGAACATCACGCCCGTAACCTGCATTTCGATCTGCGGCTGGAAATCGGCGGTGTGTTGAAATCCTGGGCAGTGCCGAAAGGGCCGTCGCTCGATCCCGCCGATAAGCGGCTGGCGGTAACGGTGCCGGATCATTCGATAAGTTACATAGATTTCGAAGGAACCTTGCGCGAAGGCACATACGGCGCCGGCGAGGTGCGAATCTGGGATAACGGTAAGTTTGAGGCAGCGGAGGATATCGGGCGTCAGTTGGAAAATGGCAAAATGACATTTAAGTTTTACGGGTTAAAGCTGCGCGGCGAATTTACCCTGGTCGAAATGAAAAATCAAAAGAAAAATTGGCTGCTTATCAAAGCCGATGACGAATTCGCCGACAAAAACTGGAAGCTGGCAACGTTGCTCAAACCGAAAAGTAAAGCGTCTTAATAGGCGAATCAATGAATGAAAAAAGCGGACTTGTTTATAAACAAGTTCGCTTTTTTCGTTTACCGCCGATGATCAAATTAGTTGGGACGCTATCCGAAGCACTGGGCATGACCTGGATTCCACCCGGAGCTTGTATAATCGTCGGCGGCATCTTTAAGATATTATTGATTTGGAATCTGTTCTGTAATGAAACATACAAAGCCGGTTTGAGGCGATGTATAAAAACCCTGGGCCGCAAAGTAGCATTTCTGCTGCTTTGCGGCCCACCTTGTTCTCGGACATTTTATTATCTATTAATACGAATTTACAGGAGACTGCCGCAAGCCGTCGGTATTACGGAATACACTGCCGAGAGATTTATTCGAATGTGTTGACACCGTAATAGTTTCCGTTTCTTTCGGCGGTTTCACGGACTTTGCCGGACTTGTTCCGGATTGCCCGACGAGCTTTTCCAGATTGATCTCGCCGCACGGCCTAGTGTCCGCTTCGGCAACGCGGGCCAAAAATCGCAAAGCGTCTTTGTGATATTCAGGCTTTACGGCGGCCGTGCAGTCGGGCGGGACGTGAACGTGATAGCCGCGCATCTGAGCATCGAGAGCGGTTAGTAGGACGCATATATCGGTTGTAAAGCCGGTAATGATCAGATTCGATATATTCTCCGATATTAACAGAGCGCCGAGCGGCGTTGCGTAAAACCCGGAACGCTGCGGTTTTATGATGTGATAATGTTCTTTTGCCGGCTTGAGAAGTTTGGCGATTCTGCCGCCGGGTTTATTGCTTTTTATAATTTCTTCGGCGAATTCCTCGAAATCCTCGCGCCTGCGGCCATGGTTGTCGTTCACATAAATTACAGGTATTCCAGCGTTCTTTGCTTCCTTCTTGAATTTCGCGAGATTTTCCGCTGCCGGAAGTGCATGCTAAAATAGTTCTTCTCCGTCTTCGAATTCAAAATCGCTGATCACATCGATCATAAGAATTGCGGTATTAGAAGACGGGGGAAGATTGCTCCGTAAAATCTCCGTTATTTTTTAACATCGCAATAATCGCCTCCTTGAAGTAATAGATAATCAGCGAGCCGAACTACATTTACCGGATCGCGAAACGTTTTCGTGATTTGATAGAACTGGATAAAAGCGCTCTATCTAATTTGAAATCCGAAATCGTTCAGCCTCGCACTTTGCAAGCGGGGTTCCAAAACGATAAGCTTTAAAATTCTTACGTTTTACCTTATTTTTGGTTTGAAATATTAGACGTGTAAGTTGAGAACGAAGACAAAAAATGTACTAATTCGATGCAAAAAAATAGTTTCATGCTTTTAATCACAAAGATGTAATTTCGGCCCGAATATCTCTTTTCTACTTTGCTAATGCCGCCGTGAGGTATAGACTACCGTTAAATATTCTACTGTTTGCCCTAACAACCGCTACAGGAAAAAAGGTAATTGTATGGTTCGCTCCCTAAAAAGTTCGAAGAACGAATTTGCGGCTTCGTATGGCGCGATTCACGAGTGTATCACTGACGTAATGGGGAATTCCGCTATGGGTATTGGGGCGATGTTTCTAGACCGCGAACTGAACATAAAATTGTTTACCCCATCATTCACGACATTATTCAATATATATCCGGCCGACATAATCATAAGCAGACCACCAACCGATTTAAATCATAATCTTAAAGCTGAACAGGAGAACTATAATGCCTGAAAAACTTCGCATCCTGCTTGCGGAAGATCACCTTACCGTCCGCGAGGGAATAAAAATGCTGGTCAACGCCCAACCCGACATGGAAGTGATCGGCGAAGCTGAAAACGGAAATAAGGCCATCCAGGCAGTTCAAATGCTGACGCCGGACGTCGTCGTAATGGATATTTCCATGCCGGAGCTAAATGGTTTGAAGGCCACGAAGAAATTACGAGCCGGCTTTCCGAAAATAAAAATTCTCACTTTGACTCGCCACACGGATGATGGGTATCTGCAGCAATTGATCTCAGCAGGCTCGAACGGTTACGTTCTCAAACAAAGCGCCCCGACTGAGCTTATAAACGCAATCCGCACCGTCGGAGCCGGGAATTCATATCTCGACCCGGCGTTGACGCGAAAGGTTATGGGCGGCTACGCCAGCCGAACCTCATCACTTCGCGGCGAAACCAAAGGCGAAATCACCTCCCGCGAAGGCGAAGTCCTGCGGCTGATCTCATTCGGATACAGCAACAAGGAAATCGGATCCCGGCTCGACCTGAGCATCAAAACCGTCGAGGCACACAAAGCAAATGCCATGCGTAAACTCGGCATCACAAGTCGAATTGACATCGTGCGTTACGCGATTCTGCAAAACTGGCTTCAGGACAATTAGACTTGATGTTTCAGTAATAGGGATATTCCGTAATAAAAATGCCGGATCTCCCTACATCTTGAGGCTGCCGTTAAATGCGTAAATCATCTTATCAAGAGATTGACATTTTATTTGCTGAAAATTAATCCCAGATAGGTATCAGGCGATTTTGATCAGATTGGGCAGGGTTGAGTATTGGAATACCAATACTCACCCTTTTTTATTCCGTTAACGATATATTTCCGCACCGCATAGGGATTTTCCCTAATCTAATAATTTAATTTCCCGATATTTTCCCTATATTCGTTTTGTAATAATCCATACATAACTTACAGGCATTGGCTAAAGCCGGGATGCAGACATCCTAAAAGGCGGTTTTTTATTTTGAAAGCAAGCGGCTGCGAAAGCTGGAAGGAAGCATTGCCTATGTTATTCCGAATCCCGATAAGTATTAAGAATTCGTGAATCGGTGGATTAAAGAGTTCGAAGCTACGGACATCGTTTCCGATTGTGTACAAATGTCTTAACTGGAGGAAAGAAAATGGCGACTTCGAAGGACCTTTACGGATTATACGACCTTGGCGGCGACGGCACGATCCTTTATTCGAATGACGGTGCTTGTCGGCCTTCAGCCCGGCCGGAATTGGTAGGCAGGAATTTTTTCGAGGACGTCAGCGGATTCGATAATATGCCGGATTTTCGCCTGCAGTTTTACACGTTTGTCAGGAGCCGCAAGGCAGTCGATAGCTTTATTCTGGATTCGGATACGGGAAATGCCCGGCGCAAAACGAAGGTTCATATGGCCCGTGCATTTGAAAATGACAATCACTCGCCGCATGAGCGTGTCATGCTTGTAATTCGCGAAGGCGTATAAACGAAAGAATACAAAAAGGGAATTAAACAAATGCAAGTATCAGACACCGGACAGAATTACACGCGAACCAACACCCGGCCGCCGGGCACCTACATGGAATCCAATTACGGGCGGGCAACTCGGCCGGGCACTCATGCGAAGAATGAAATCGCAATAAGTTCAAACATTCTTGTTAACTCGTTAATCGCAGCATCCATCGGTGAATTCCCTCTGCCGGCAAAACAAACGACTTTGACTAAGGGCGAATTTCTTTTTCAGCAGGACGATGAGGTAGATTGCATCTATTTTCCTGAGACGGCGGTAATTTCCGAATTCCGCCTGCTGGAAGACGGCCGCATGGTCGAGATAGCGATAACCGGACGTGAAGGAGCTCTTGGCATACCTTCGCTATTCGGCCCGTGTCTCGCCGTCAATTGCGCCGAGGTTTCGCATACGGGAACAGCTCTCAAAATAGAGACGTCGCTTATTAAGCGTCAGATCGCCTCCAATCCGGCAATAATGGTTTTAGTTTACGAACATCTGAATCACTATATCCGCCAAATTTCGCAGAAGGCGATATGCAATATGTATCATTCGGTCGAAAAGCGTTTTTGCACCTGGCTTCTGATGCTTCAGGACCGTACGCAGCGTGACTTGCTCAAGCTGACGCACGAAGAGATCGCCCGGATACTTGGCGTTTACCGGCCGAGTGTAACTTATATAGCACTCGAACTGAGAAAGAACGGGATTATTGATTATTCGCGCGGCGGCATTTCTGTCCGAGATCGGGTCGAGTTGGAAAAACTTGCATGTGATTGTTACGCGGAACTTGCTGCGGATGCTGTCGGGTCCGGGCTGAAATTATTTCCGGCGAAAATGTACGCCAAAGCAGCATGATAAACGGTTGCTAAAATTCAACGGGTACTAAATTGACTTTAACCATTCAGAGTTCAAACTGGCGTTTGAACTCTGAACGTTTATAATGAGTTATAATATTATTAGATTTATTAGTTTATGCAACAAAATGCGTCCTTTAACAAAGCCGCCCCCACGTATGATGTTATCTGTTTTTCTCACCTTCGCTGGGATTTTGTTTACCAGCGGCCGCAGCACCTGATGAGCCGTTTCGGTAAAGACCGCCGGGTATTCTATATTGAAGAACCCATTTTTGACGGATTTAAAGCACACTGGGACATAAGCGAGCGTGAAACCGGAGTTTTTGTTTGCGTGCCGCATCTGGCCCGTGAAACTAAAGCCGATTCCATCGACTTTATGATGCTCTACCTTGTCAATTTATTGATCGCTGAAAAGGAGGTCGAAGATTATATATTCTGGGTGTATACGCCCATGATGCTGCCGTGGCGAAAGGGATTAAAACCGAAAGCCGTGGTTTATGATTGTATGGACCAATTATCGGCATTCAAAAATGCACCGAACGTTCTGCATATTCGTGAAGCCGAGCTTTTCGACTTGGCGGATCTTGTTTTTACGGGCGGCCACAGCCTTTTCGAAGCCAAGAGGAATCATCACGACGCGGTATATGCTTTTCCTTCGAGCATTGACACAAAACATTTTGGCAGGGCACTCGATTTCTCGGAAGAAATGGATGACCAAAGAGAGACTCCGCATCCGAGAATTGGATTTATCGGCGTTATCGATGAACGAATGGACGTCGATCTTCTTGCTCGAATCGCGGAGCTTAAGCCGGCTTGGCATTTCATAATGATCGGCCCGGTTGTCAAGATCGATGAAGCAGATCTTCCAAGAGCCGGAAATATCCATTATCTAGGCGGCAAACAATACGGCGAGCTGCCCGGCTATATCGCCGGCTGGGACGCCGCAATGATGCCTTTCGCTATAAATGAATCGACGGAATTTATCAGCCCGACGAAAACACCTGAATATCTTGCCGCCGGTCAGCCTGTAGTTTCGACCGCAATCCGCGACGTGGTGCGTCCGTATGGAGAAATGGGACTCGTTCACATTGCCGAAACGGCCGAAGAATTCGTGGCAAAGCTTGAAATAGCGATGAGTGAAGACGAGAAGGGAAGAAGGGAAAAAGCCGCGGAGTTCCTCTCGGATATATCGTGGGACAAAACCTTTAATGCAATGTTGGATCTTATCGGTGACGCGATAGAAGAAAGAGTGGGAAAAAATGAATCGGTTAAAATGTTGTCGGCACGATTTTAATCATTCCTGTAATTTTACAGTACTTTAAATTTTTTAGGCCCGGTAAGCTGTTGCTTGCCGGGCCTGTTTCGTTCTATTTTCAGCTTCTACATTCGGTTCGGAGCTCCCTGGCTTTTCTCTGACGCTCCCTTTTCTCCGCCGGTATCTGTAATTGCACCGGCAGCTTTTTCAGCTACATCCTGGACTTTGGAAAGAGCATCCTTTGCCGTCCCCTGAACCTGCGACATAAGCTTTTTGCTGGCTTCGCCCATTAATTCGCCTTCGTATTGGGTTCGTGGAATAGATAAACCGACGATAGCTCCAACCGCCGCGGCAACCGCACCGACCGCTAAAGGATTTACATCCATATAATGCTCATATTGGTCACGGGATTTGCCGCCCAATGTACTTACAGTCTCAGAGATGGCGCTGGTTCCGTCGCCGATAGCACGATAAGCCGTGTCTGCTGCTCCGCGAACGCTGGTTGCCAGGCTGCCGGCGGCATCACCCGCTTTTTGCCGTGCCGAATCGAAAGTGCCGCCGCTTTCGCCTGCCGATTCCAGGTGTTGGTCGTAACGGCCTTTCACCCGGTATTTTCCATATCTGTCAGCGGATTTTCGTTTATTATTCATCACCACAAGGGCGATACCGGTGCCGATCAAGGCAAACGGTAAAATGTTGCCTCCTAAATTAATTCCTCTTAATCCATCTTCTGCGTTTTTCATAAATCTCCCTGCTTTTCTTGTCACTCCATATACCGAATCTTTTGCCGATGAAATCACGCTCGATATCTGCTCGGACACTTCATCCCTGGCCGAAGTGAATGCACTCGAGATCTGGCCGGACACTTCCTCTTTCACCTGGCCCGAAATATTCGCGAAACTCAGCTTTTCTTGTATAGCATCGATAGTTTCGCTCATTTGTGAGCGGGTTATTACGATGTCCTCCCGAATCGCCTTCGTCTCAGCGGTTTCATCCGTTTCATTGTCATCGTCAAGACCGTACGAATCTAAATCTACGTCGTCCGGCGCGTTCATCAGTTTTTCTTCGTCTGTCTCTCTGGTGTACGGTTCTTCTATCCGATTTGGTTCTTGAGCCATTGGGTGTCCTCCTTGAGTGTTTCAACGGTTTGACGCGGTGCCAGATCCGTTTCCTTAATTGCCTTTAACGCCGACATTACCATCACGCCGGCCGCTATTAAATAAGCTCCTCCGACGAGCACGGCCGCCAGCCAAGGCTCCATAACCTTCGAGAGAAGCAGAATTAAAGCGGTAGTGACAGCCAGTATTCCGACAAGCCCGACAACGCCGCCTACCGAAAGCCAGGCGACATTTTTACCAATGTCCGATGCCTTCTGCGACAGTTCCACGCGGGCCAGATCGATTTCCTGCCGCACCAGGGTGCTGGTTTCACCCGCCAATTCCGTAAATAGTTCTCCAATGGAGCGCTCTTCTTTTGCTAGTTGCTGCTGCATTTATGACCTCCTTAGAGTCCCGGCTGCCCTTGGGCTCGCGGTGGATTTACGGTTCTAATATCGCCCGAGCTTTCAAAACGCCGAGCACTTGTTGCCGAACTCGAGCTTTTTATGAAACGCGTTGCGGCCAACCCGAGCAGAAACGCTCCGCCAATGAATACGGCAGGATTACGGCGTGCGTATTTTTCAAGATCGCCTGCCAAATCGCGCAAATCGGCATTTTCCAGGTATTTCGAAAGCCCATCAACCTTATCCGCGATTTTCTCGCCATAGTTGGCTCCCAAGCCCGCAAACTGATTCTTGTCGCCCGACGATCGCAGATTTTCACCGGTCCGTCTCAATTCACCGGCGATGCTTCCCAGTCCCGCCGCCAGATTTGTTTTTTGTTCGTCAACAACCGAAGAAGCTTTTTCCTTAGCTGTTCCAATAGCTTTGTCTGCAATCTGGCCGCCGGATTCTTTCGCAAGATCGAGAACGCCGCGATCCGCGGTATTCTGCCCCGAACCGCTTATTTGCTGACCGGCGATATTCGGTTTGTTTGCAGTCAATTCGTCCCCGCGGTTAATTCCATTAATATTTTCACCCGTGCCCGGTCCGCCGGCACTTAAATCCCTTCCCATTTCTTGTTTTGGCATTTTTCCCCCTTTAAATAACGTGTTTTGTTTTCGGTCACCGGCGTATGCCGTTTATTCCCCCAGTACTAATTCTACGTTCCGAAAATTGAATTTTGTGTAACCTACAAGACATTCTAAGGAGGAACCCCCCGTTTCAATACGCTTAGGTGTTGGTTAACTGTCTGTCGAAATATTGAAAGCATCCTGATCAGAGTCCTTTTTAACTTAATACTCTCACGAAGCGGTTAATCCCGGCGCTTTATCGTCCCTGAATCCACGGTGTTTCCTGCTTTTGAAATTACCTGAAAATGCAAATCGTCACCCGCTATTTCAACCAGCATGAACGATAAATCTGAATCGAAGCCGGCCGCGGTTATTGGTGATCTCTCTTTCAAATCTCCCTTCCGAATTTTTCCGGCGGCGCCGGCGACGAAGTAAGTGATCCCGTCCTGTGGTTTGACTCGTTCATAGAAATGATCGTGCCCCGTGAAAACGACATCAAACCCATTCTTGACAAAAAACGGATGCAAAACATCCCGAACCGACTCATCGGAACCGTGACGCTCGCCCGATGAATATGGCGGGTGGTGAAAAAACGCTATGCGCCATCCGTTCTTATCCTTGCCCAATTCACCGTTCAGCCAGTCTAATTGCTTCTTGTCGAGATAATTACTGTTGAGAGCATAAAATGAAACGTCTTTGCGATTTAATCGGTAATACTCTTCTCCATTCATATTGAACGGAGCGTAGAAACGCTGGTTGGAAGTATCATGATTACCGAGCGAGGCATAGAATTTGACATCTTTGTTAAGCAATGTTTTGTACGGATCTTCGAATTTTAGCTTCATGTCGGCCGGTGTGTCCTTTCCATAGATGTTATCGCCGGTAAGGAGAACCGTATCGAACGGAAACGCCTCACGATAATCCGCCATCACCCGGCCCAAATCGACTTGATCTTTACTGCCGCGGCCCGCATCTCCAAAGACAGCTAATTTTATCGAACCCTCGATCATTGGCAGAGTAATACGCGGCACCGCCACTTTAGCTGAAGATTGCTGAGCAATGGCCGGTATAGATGCGGAGAAGCCTCCAATGCAGATAATTAATCCAAGTACATAAATATAATTGCGTATCATGATGCGTTTCTCCATTATAATGCTTACGGGAGAGCCTTTGGCATATAATCGATAATCAGATGATTTTCCCGGTCAACCAGTAGTAAATGTGTTCCGACAAAGCGATAACGAATTTGTTTAGGCAGCTCAGGCAGGGCCAAAAGCAGCGTCGGCGGCATCTCCAGTAATTCACTAGCCTCTGGATAAACCGCATTTACTTTCACAGGTACCGATGCGTTTTCCGCTTCAGCTAACTCTTTTTTGAGCAGCGCACGATCCCGTCCTTTGTATTGCGACGCAATAATTAAACGAATTAAACGTTCTGATCTACGCGTGAAAATGTTACCGCGAGCTAGTCCCTTTCGCTTGGCAAGCACGATCTTTAATAGTTCATTCTTGTAAGCGCTTATTTCTTCCGCAGTAGAGTGCTTAGATAGTTTCGTCAATGTTTTTTTGAGAGTCTCGAGCTCGCGGACATATAAGTTAGCACGACTAATAAACTCGGAAACATCCGAACCGGCCTTCGGGGAAACTTGTGTCTGGGCCATCGCAGAAACCACCGAAATGACAGAAATTAGAACAAAAGTTAAATATTTGCTGAATTCAGGCAAAACAATTTCGTAAGCTTTTCGTACATCTTTCATAACAATTCCCATCATTGTCTAACCATTCGCAAAGACCGTGCCACCAAGAAACATCAATTTCCCCCACCAAGAAACATCAATTTCCCTATTTATAATTATTTTTCTTGCAAGAACGGCATAAGATTTGCGAAAATTTTTTCATCTAATTCTTTTACCCTGTGCGAATGGAGGAAATATGAATGTTTTGGCCAGATTCCAAAAGCTGAAATTGACGGCGTGGTTGCTGTTTTTACTTACTGCCGCTGGATTTGCTCAGGACGGAGCTAAAGAAGTTTTAAAGGGTGAACCTGTGCTTTGGGAAGCCGTTTCTATTGCCGAGCGGGACCTTCAATTAGGCCCGGGCGGGCGGGAGTTGTTCCCGAATCTTAAGGGGCTAAAATTTGTAGGTCGTCAGCCGGGCGGAAATAATTTGAAATTTCGCCTTAAGGAAGAGTCGGGCCGGGAATGGGTTGTAAAAGCTGCCGATGAATCTCAGCCGGAGGTCGCGGCCGTGCGTTTGTTGGCAATCGGTTATCCAACGAAGGTAGATTATATTGTCCCAAAGTTATCTATCGAAAAACTTGGCAAATACAAGAATGTGCGTTTCGAGGCGCGCCCCGAAGATGTCAAACGCGGCGGCCGTTGGAGTTGGGATCAGAATCCATTCAAAGATGCGCCTGAATTTGCCGGGCTTCGCATAATGATGGCGATGTTCAATAACTGGGATCTCAAGGATGAAAACACGGTTATCCTGCAAAAGGGCGACAAGCTTTATTATGCAGTCAGCGACCTCGGTTCTTCATTCGGCAAACTTGCCAAAAACAGTAAAACCCGTTCGGGCCGCAGTGTTAACAAGCCGGAGCATTATGCCGATACCATACTCATCAAGGACGTCGATGGCGGCAAAATTAATTTCGCCTATTCAGGCCAGCGTTCCGATCTGATGAACGGAATAAAGGTTGAACATGGGCGCTGGCTAGCGGATCTGCTTCTGCAACTTTCGGATAAGCAAATAGAAGATGCATTTCGTGCGGCCAACTACTCAGCTGAGGATGTACAGCTTCTTGCATCTGCGTTTAAGGTTCGTATCGCCGAGCTGGGTACGACTACGAGGCCGGCCTCTCTATAGTAATAAGAATCGAGTAAGGCTATACAAAAAAAATGAAAGGCGTTCGATCTTGGGATCGAACGCCTGGATATTGCAAATGAATTAAGTGATTACCGCGGTGAACGACTGAGTATCGCACCCAAAATACTTCCAAGAATATTCAGCGAGCCTCCTGAGCTGTTTCCGTAACGGCTGGAACGGTTATACCCGTCCTGATACCCACGCTGGAAACCCTGTTGGTAGTAGTACTGATACTCATCCTGACCACCGTAAGAACCATTGCCGTATTGACCGTTGCTGTAACTGCCTCGGCGGCCGTATTGCCTGTCCGACTGGCCCTGACGATAACCCTGCTGATATCCGCTGTTTACCGCTTGTCTCAACAATTCCGTACGGCGATTATTGTTGTTGGAATAGCCGTCATTGTAGCCACTGTTATTATATCCGCCGTTGCGCTCATTACGCTGATGCTGTTGAATCGTGCGTCGTTCCTGCTGTTGATGACGACGCTGTTCTTCCGAATTGCCGTAGTCTTCGCGCTCGTGCTTCTGATGATGTTTCAGCGCCCGCTTTTCCTGTTTTCTGTGTCGCTTGTCGGTCTGCTGATTCTGATTGTAATAACCTTGGTCGTGATCGTCGTCATGCCCAGAATCCTGAGCACTGACCGCCGTTCCGCCCGCAAATATGGCCGCAGCCCCGAAAACTCCGACCCTAACTGTGCGTTTGATAGTATTTAACATTTTCCACGTCTCCTTTACTTAAACTTCGAAACTCCGAGGCTAAAATCCCATTATTGGAATCATATAACCGGCTCAATCCCCTATAAAGTAAACCAGCAATTGCCGTGCCAAATGGAAATAAAAGGAAAATCGTAAGAAATAAAACGAACTTGCGTTTTATGTGTGCTAAATAGTGTACTTCCGCACTATTTCGACGATGCTTCTTGTCAGAGGGTGGTAACCCCCACAATTATCTCGGAAGATGCCAGAATTCTAAGATGCTTTCAAGAATTATTAAATAAAAGATTAGAGAAGAAAACTAGTTAGCACACAATAGGCATTCAAACGTAAAAAGACAAGCATTGCAGCTTGTCTTTTTTATTTCGTAAACTATTGTATTTTTTGAACTAAAATGAATACACCCGGCATGATTCGAACATGCGACCCCTTGATTCGTAGTCTATTTGGTTTGTTTTCTTATCGTTAGCGGCGATCTTTTGAGAACGCTTGCCTTTCGGCTTCTGCTACTTGAACCATTCATTTTGGTTTATACTTGTTACAATGCCTTCGCTAAAAATGAATACAGATTGTTGCACTAATGTTGCACCGCGCTGGGCCGAAGGAAAATGAAACAACGTGATCCCGATGAATTGCCTTCCTACTACCGCGATGCGTACTTGATCGCAATAGACGAAAACGTGCCCGAAGTAATGCATGACCTCGTGGTACTTGTCCCGAAATACAACGAAGTATTCGGGAATGCCCGATCTCCATTCACTGAAGCTTTGGCTGAACCAGTTCAAAAGTTCGATGGGGAAAGCAGACGAACGTTATATCCATTTGTCGGAGGCTTCATTGAAAAGCTCTGCACGTTACCGGACGAGTCCCGACCAATACACGATAGGGATGGAAATGTTGAATCTTCCACTGTTCTTGGCTATTTGACGGGCAATCAGAAATTCCAGAACCTAAACGCTCAGCTCACAAACGACGAGAAACAATTGCTGAAAGACTTTATTGATCTTCGCAACTCATTCCAGGAATTTATTGATCGTTATTGGCTAAACACGGACTGGCTCCGCCAGCATCTTTTTTGGCTGCTAAAGGATATAGCTCGCTACCCAGAGGCCAAGCATTCACTTTGGGAGGGCTTTGCGTTCGCGTATATGAGCAGAAACGTTGAGCGACTGACATTTGAATATGACGCTTGGCAAATCGACGAAGACTCGGAGGACTACAAAAAAAGAGCATTGAAAGCCTTCCAGTCTGAGCTGACGAAGTATGTCGCTGAGAATATAACGCAACGTAAAGCAGACGGTTTTATACGGTTCAAGGACAATCGTCGAGCTGAAAACATAAAATGGCTAATTCATTGGAATTTGAAGCAATACAGAAATCTATGGGAAATAATTCCGGACCTGTCGGAGTGCGAAGACTTTCAGAATTTCGATATGAAAGACGAGCGGAGGGTCAAGAGTGCTGTGGACAAGATAAGGAAGGCGTTCGAGGTTTGCGAAAACTCTGGTTTACCGGTGCGCGAATGGATGAAAAAACGCAAATCTAAGCGGAAATATTTATGACCTAAAACGGCACGATTTGTTTCCACCTGGAATGATGCCACGTTTACGTTCGTTTTGATTTAATTGTCCCTAGCGGAGTACCGCTGGGGTTTTTTCTTTTGGAGTAAACAAAATTATGAGCAAACAACTATTGACGGCGAAAGAAGTTAGCGAGATCACGGGTCTGAAACCGGCCCGGATATATGAGCTGACACGGAAGCGGCAAATTCCCTTTATCCTGATCGGAGAAAGGCAGTATCTATACCCAGAAAGCCGGATAGCTGACTGGTGTCTTTACGGAAGCAATCATGAATTGAATGAAAGTGAGGTGCAAAAATGAGAGAGCTTAAATCTGAAAAGACCGAACCCGGTAGATACGGGAACGGCCTTGAGTCGAAAACTTATTTCACGGACGGTGAGAATAATGTGTTTTCTAACCCCAATTCTAACACAGGATTAGACCATATTGCAGAAATTATTGAGCGAACAATGCGGCCCGGCAAGGTGGTCCGGCTTTACCGATGCTTTGCCTGTAATGGAAATTTTTCTGCTTCAAAACTATCGACAACGCTTGTTCTATGTCGTGAGTGTTTGAAGCAATCGAAAGGCAAAGGACGCATCGCCCGGAGTAACCAAATCGATAGGATCGCCAACAATTTTCGGATATTCCTACGTGGACGGCTCGAATCGATATGAAAGACGAATTTACTATTACTGAAGATTCAATACGGTCCGACGCCGAAGCGATGCTGGGATCGAACGACGACGAAGGCGATCCAACTACGGACGGCTTTCAGAGTCTTTTCAAGATTCAAACGGCAACGCGCTGGCTGGCCGATTCCAGCCAGCGGCCTGCGCCGAAAATGCTTTTCGGTGAATTTTGGTTTGAAGGTGAAATCTGCATTCTCTTCGCAGATACGAACGTCGGCAAATCGATCCTTGCCGTTCAAATCACAGACTCTATTGCGTGCGGACGGCAAATCGACGGCATACCGACTGAAGCTGAAGGCCAAAAAGCTATTTATTTCGATTTTGAGCTTTCGGATAAACAATTCGAAGGCCGGTATTCGGAAAAGGCAGCGGGTGCAAACTACTACTCAAATGCTTATGAATTTAACTCGAACTTTTACCGGGGCGAAATCGATCCGGACGCGGACATTGATCACGGCTTTGAGAGCTTTGAAGAATATCTCAATCATTCGCTGAAGCATGCGATTGAAACATCCGGCTCGAAAATACTGATTATCGACAACCTAACCTATCTCAAGAATGAGACGGAACGGGCAAAAGACGCATTGCCTTTGATGAAGTATCTCAAAAGTTTGAAAAGCAAATATGGACTATCGATCCTTGCACTTGCTCACACGCCGAAACGCGATCTATCAAAGCCGATAACCCGGAACGATCTACAGGGCTCGAAAATGCTTATCAACTTCTGCGATTCATCTTTTGCAATTGGTGAGTCTGCAAAGGATAAAGGCCTGCGTTATCTGAAACAAATCAAAGTACGAAACGCAGAACCTAGGTAACGACTCCGAAAACATCTATCTTTGCCAAATTCAAAAGCCAGGCAATCGATGGTTATACACGAGTCGTAAGCGGGTTGCGGATCGGCGAAAAGGTTGTTACGAAAGGCAGTTTTACGCTCAAGACGCAGTTTGAAAAAGCGGCGGCGGGGGAAGAGTAGTTGCCGGATGTCAGGAAAGAACATTAAAACTGACACGGACCACTGACTACTAAGAAATAATATGATCAACGCCTTAATACGCTTTTCAATATCACAGAAGCTGGTTGTTCTTCTGCTCGTCGGCATAATGGCTGCGGGCGGTGCATACAGCCTGATAAATTTACCGATTGATGCCGTACCGGACGTGACGAATGTACAGGTGCAGGTGCTGACCGGTGCTCCTTCGCTCGCTCCACTTGAAATCGAACGTCAGATCACATTTCCCGTCGAGGTGGCGATGAGCGGTTTACCGAACGTTGAGGAAATTCGTTCGGTGTCAAAATTCGGCATCTCAAATGTGACAATAATATTTTCTGATTCGACCGATATTTATTTCGCCCGGCAGCTTATTCTCGAACGGCTAGCAGCGGCGCGGGATCAGATCCCGTCAAATATTGGATCTCCCGAAATGGGCCCGATTGCGACCGGATTGGGTGAAATTTATCAATACGAAGTCAAAGCTGAACCGGGAAGCAATTATACGGCGACCGATCTGCGGACGATCCACGACTGGAGCATCCGACGCCAATTGATAGGCGTTCCGGGCGTGACGGAAGTCAATTCGCACGGCGGTTTCGGTAAACAATACGAAGTCCGGCTATCACCCGAGAAGCTGCAATCCTATGGGTTGAGCCTGCGCGATATTTACGAGGCCGTCACGCGCAACAACTCTACGGTCGGTGGCGGATATATCGAAAAAGGTTCTGAACAGTATCTGTTGCGCGGCGTGGGACTCGTCGAAAAACCTGAGGACATCGCCAACATTGTCGTCAAAACGGGTGCGGAAGGCGTTCCAGTTTATGTTAAAGATGTCGGCGAAATCGTCGAGGGCAAAGGCATCCGGCAGGGCGCGGCAACCGCGGGTGGCGAAGGCGAGATCGTTACCGGAATGGCGATCATGCTCAAAGGAGAAAACTCGCGCACGGTCGCCGAGCGTGTAGCCGCCCGCATAGACGAAATTCGCAAAACACTGCCGCCGGGCGTTTCGATTGAACCGTTCTACGACCGCACCGCGCTCGTCAAACGTGCGATCGCCACCGTCGAAACGAACTTACTGGAAGGCGCGGCGTTGGTCATCTTTGTTCTACTCCTTCTGTTGGGAAACTGGCGAGGAGCACTACTTGTTGCGACGATAATTCCGCTTTCGATGCTGTTTGCGGCAATCCTGATGCGGATATTCAATGTGTCGGGTAATTTGATGAGCCTCGGTGCGCTCGATTTTGGGCTGATCGTTGACGGAGCGGTCGTGATGGTCGAAAACGTGGTGCGCAGGCGGGCCGAAGCTCAGCACAATAAATCGCACGAGCCACCCGAGCGTACGATCCTAGAAGCATGTCTGGAAGTGGCTCGTCCGGTTGTTTTTGCCGTTGCCATTATCGGCATCGTCTATCTGCCGATTCTTTCGCTGCGAGGCATCGAAGGAAAAATGTTCGTGCCGATGGCTTTAACCGTAATTTTTGCCTTGCTTGGCTCGTTGATTCTTTCGCTGACTTATGTTCCTGCGATGCTTGCGCTGATCTTGCGCGGCCAAGTTTCGGAAAAGGAAAGTTTTCTTATCCGTTGGGCAAAACAACTGTATCGGCCATCTCTCGCCTTCGTTATGAAATTCCGCTCGCAGGTTTTGGCGGTGGCCGTTGCTCTGGTGCTCATTTCGGCGATAAGCTTTCCGTATTTGGGCGGCGAATTTATCCCGCGTCTTGATGAAGGCGATATTTTGATCGAAACCATTCTTCTACCTAGCGTTTCGCTGTCGCAATCGACAAAAACGACAACCGAAGTTGAAAAATCCCTCAAGGTTTTCCCTGAGGTAAAACAGGTTGTCTCAAAATGCGGAGCGCCGGCGGTCGCAAACGATTCTATGAGCCTCAACCAATGTGACGTTTTCGTGATGCTCAATCCGATTGAAGATTGGAAATCGGGAATGACAAAAGAAGCCCTCGTCGAGGCGATGACGAAGAAGTTGGAAGCTGAAGTGCCAAGTGCGGCTTCGTTCGGGTTTATGCAGCCGATTGAGATGCGCGTCAACGAGCTGATCGCCGGAACACGCGGCGATGTCGCCGTCAAACTGTTCGGCGACGATTTGGCTATTCTCGCGGCAAAAGGTGACGAGATAAGCCGCGTGCTTGCGTCAATTCAGGGCGCGGTCGAAACCCGCCCGGAAGTCACCGAAGGCCTTCCACAATTGCAAATTAAAGCTGACCGCGCCGCGATTGCCCGTTACGGCCTCAATGTCGAGGATGTCAACGATTTGGTCGAATCAATTTTCGCGGGCAAAAAAGCGGGCGAGGTTTTCCAGGGAGAACAGCGTTTCGACCTCGTTTTGCGCCTCAACGAAAACGCCGGCCAAACGGTCGAATCGGTGCGGAATCTGCTGCTGACGGCTCCAAACGGAGCGCGCGTTCCGCTTTCACAAGTGGCGGACATTTCACTTATAGAAGGTCCGACGCAAATTTCCCGCGAAGATACCCGCCGACGCATCGTCGTTTCGACCAACGTCCGCGACCGCGATATTAGTAGCTTTGTCGAGGAAGCCAAACAGAGAATAGAAAAGGAGGTTCAGCTTCCGCCAGGCTACTATCTAAAATGGGGTGGAGCGTTTGAGAATCTTGAGCGAGCTACCGGAACGCTTTTGATAGTCGTTCCCATTGCTCTTTTTCTGATTTTCGTGATGCTGTTTACGACGTTTAATTCGGTTAAGCAGGCGCTTTTTATCTACACGGGAATTCCGTTCGCCATTGTCGGCGGCATCGTCGCTTTGGCGCTGCGCGGAATGCCGTTTTCGATTTCCGCCGGAGTCGGCTTTATCGCGCTCTTCGGGGTGGCTGTTTTGAACGGTGTGGTGAAGGTCAGTTTTATTAACCATCTGCGCGAAGAAGGAAAAAGCGTGCTTGATGCCGTCAACGAGGGCGCGATGACACGGCTCCGACCCGTTTTGATGACGGCGTTGGTTGCAAGTTTAGGCTTCATCCCGATGGCTCTGGCGACTTCGGCGGGCGCGGAAGTTCAGCGTCCGCTTGCCACGGTCGTGATCGGCGGTTTGATAACTTCGACGCTTCTAACGCTTTTAATTTTGCCGACGCTTTATGCATGGTTTGAGAAAGACCCGGAAGGAGAGTTCAAGGATTGAAGGAAATTTTATGCTGGGTAAATGGAAAGAAAAAGCACGGGAATTAAAAAAGGATACTTACGCGCTTTATTTGGCGTGTCGGCATCCGCAAACTCCATTATTTGCCAAAATCATTGCGGTGTGCGTCGTCGGTTACGCATTCAGTCCGATAGATTTGATACCGGATTTTATTCCTGTCCTGGGTTTACTCGACGATTTGATTTTAGTACCGCTCGGCATCGCGCTTGTCATCCGATTAATTCCGCCCGGGGTTTTTGAAGAATGTCGGCAAATAGCGAGCGCGGAAATGGCTTCGGGCAAACCGGCGAATCGTTTAGCCGCCGCCATTATCATTATCATTTGGATTTCACTCGCGATGCTGACAGGTTACTTTGCTATTAAATTTTTTATATGAGGAAGCGATAAATGAAACTAATAATTGCCATTGTGCGACCCCCCACGCTCGATAAAATCGTCGTCGCGCTTGAAGACATCGAAAACTTTCCCGGCATCACGATCACGGATGGCGAGGGATTCGGACGGCGCTTGCAAACGAGCGCACATGATTCGCTCAGCCCGTTCAAGCTGAAAAAACAAATTGAAATCGCCGCCAACGACGATATGGTCGAGCCGATTTTAACGGCAATCCGCGAACACGCGCACACGGGTAAAAAAGGCGACGGAATAATTATGGTTTTGCCCGTTGAAAACGGCGTTTTGATTTGAAGGAGGGCAATGTAAAGAAATCCTATGAGTAAAATATTTGAAAATATAAATTTATCGCATTTAATAAAACCGTCGTCGACGCGGCGGCATTTCGTTCAGGGTGTGTTCGCCGTTCTGTCAATCTTTTTTTTACTTGGCACTTCGGCTTTCGCGCATGGCGTCGCCGAAGGCGACAAAGGTTATCTAAAAGAGATCAGCGGTGTAAACGTATTGCCGTTCGTTTATCTCGGCGCGAAACACATGTTCACCGGTTATGACCACATCTTGTTCCTGCTCGGTGTCATCTTTTTTCTTTATAAGTTAAAGCATATCGGCATTTATGTCAGCCTGTTTGCGGTCGGGCATTCGATCACGATGCTGGCTGGTGTCTTTTTCGGCATCAACATAAACGGCTATCTGATCGACGCAATCATCGGCCTGTCCGTCGTGTATAAGGCTCTCGACAATCTAGGAGCGTTCAAGCGTTGGTTTGGTTTCCAGCCGAATACAAAGGCCGCGACGTTAATCTTCGGGCTATTTCACGGCTTAGGCCTGGCGACGAAAATTCAGGATTACGAACTTTCACCTGACGGATTATTGGCTAATATGCTGAGCTTCAACGTCGGCGTTGAAATAGGCCAACTACTTGCGCTCGGTACCATCCTGATAGTAATGAGTTACTGGCGCCGCACGGACAGCTTTTTGCGTCATGCATACACGGCCAATGTTGTTGTTATGACCGCCGGCTTCATTCTGATCGGGTATCAGCTTACCGGATATTTTGCCCAATAGATTCCAGGAGAAAAAATTATGTATAACACTGACCTTCCCAACCGTGCAGAGCTGCCGAGCAGCAAGCAACTGCTGCGTTCGACCATTATTGCCGCGATTATCGCCGCCGTTCTGCTAGTGACGGTGGTTTTACCAAGCGAATATGGTATTGATGCGACTCGTGTCGGGAGCGTGCTCGGCCTGACAAAAATGGGCGAAATAAAAATGGCTCTCGCCCGCGAGGCCGAACAGGATAGAATCGCCTCGGCCCGGCAGCCGGCAAACACACCTTCGCAGCCGGTGCGGCAAACACAAAGCCCCGCCACACCAGCCGAACAGAAGGCTCCGGAGACGAAATCCGCCGCCAAAACCGACGAAATGTCCGTCACGCTCAAACCGGGCGAGGCCACCGAGATCAAACTGGAAATGGCGAAAGATGCAAAAATCACTTACGAATGGACGACTCAGGGCGGACCGGTGAATTACGACACGCACGGCGATAGTCCGCAGATCGACTATCACGGCTACGGCAAGGGCCAGCAGGTCGAGCGGGATTCCGGCGAACTCATAGCCGCTTTTGAGGGCAAGCATGGCTGGTATTGGCGCAATCGCGGCACCGCCGACGTGACGATCACGCTGAAAACCTCCGGTGTGTATAAAACGATCAAGCGGATGATGTAGGGACGGCGCGTTATCGAAACGAGTTACCTAGAAAACTTTAAGCAATTCTTGAAAGCAAATCGGCATCGAAAGCAAAGCGCCTGATAGTTGAGCTAAAAAGGTCTTAATAAATTTGAGATTGAACCCAGGGAGATCATTTTATGTTTTTGCGTCGCCTGTTTACGTTTGCGTTGGTTGCGATGTTTTCATCGTTTATTATCGCTCAATCGAAATCAAAACCATCGGATAAATTCCGTCAGCTTTCGGAGGATGAATTACCGACGCCGAATGAACAGCGAATCGCGAGCGGCGCGCCCGGAAATAAATACTGGCAGCAGCGGGCCGATTATGTTATCGATGTAGAGATCGACGATGTTAACCAACGCATTTCAGCTAAGGAAACTGTTACATATAAAAATCTGTCGCCGGACACATTGAGTTATATCTGGCTGCAGATTGACCAGAATATTAATGCACAGGATGCGGACTCGGTTTTAACCCGCGCCGCTCCGGAACTTAGAAACAATTCTTTGAGCCAACTCGAACAGCTTGCCGCCCGCACCTATGAGGGAAAGGTCAATATCACCGAGGTTTCGGATGCAAAAGGCAATGTGCTGAAGAGTACGCTGGTCAAGACAATGTTGCGGATTGACCTGCCGGCGCCGCTTGCACCCGGCGGGACATTTGTTTTCAACATCGCCTGGAATTACAACATTAGTAATCAAAGGATTTTCAACCAGCGGGCCGGATACGAATACTTTCCGGCAGACAAGAATTATCTTTACGAGATCGCCCAATGGTTCCCACGTTTGGCGTCTTACGACGATGTAAACGGCTGGCAGCATAAGCAGTTTCTCGGAAGCGGCGAGTTTACGCTCGAATTCGGCGACTATCTGGTGCGGATCACCGTGCCGAACGACCATGTAGTGTCGGCTAGCGGCGTTTTGCAAAATCCGGCACAGCTATTGACGAATGAGCAAATCGCGCGTTTGAAACAGGCCGAGGCCGCCAAGGAACCGCTCAAGATCATCACTCAGGCCGAGGCGACGGCGAACGAATCCAGCAAACCGACGGGCAAAAAGACTTGGGTCTTTAAAGCCGATAACGTGCGTGATTTTGCTTTTGCCACGTCGCGAAAATTCATATGGGACGCCCAGGGCGTAAATGTGGGCGGCAAGAAGGTGATGGCGATGAGCTTTTATCCGAAAGAAGGAAATCCGCTCTGGGAAAAGTACTCGACGCACGCGATTGTTCATACGCTCAATGTATATTCCAAATACTCCTTCGATTATCCCTATCCGGTCGCTATCAGCATTAATGGGCCCGTAGGCGGCATGGAATATCCGATGATCTGCTTTAACGGCCCGCGGCCGCTGCCGGACGGAACTTATTCGGCTCAAACAAAATACGGTCTGATCTCCGTGATTATTCATGAGGTTGGGCATAATTATTTTCCGATGATCGTCAATTCGGACGAGCGGCAGTGGACGTGGATGGACGAGGGATTGAACACCTTCGTGCAGTATCTCGCCGAGCAGGAATGGGAAAAGGATTATCCGTCCAGACGCGGCGAACCGGCAAATATCGTTCCCTATATGGTCAGCGAGGACCAGGTTCCCATCATGACGAATTCGGAATCAGTAATGCAGTTCGGTAATAACGCGTATGGCAAACCGGCGACCGCTCTGAACGTTCTGCGGGAAACAGTTTTAGGCAGAGATTTATTCGATTTTGCTTTCAAAACTTATGCCCAGCGTTGGAAATTCAAGCGTCCGATGCCGGCTGATTTCTTCCGAACCATGGAGGACGCCTCGGGCGTAGATTTGGACTGGTTCTGGCGCGGCTGGTTTTACACGACCGACCATGTCGATATTTCGATCGAGAATGTCCGTTTATTTCACGTCGATACTAAAAATCCCGATGTCGAGAAGGAATTGCAGCGCAAACAGGCAAATGAACGGCCGCGCACGCTTTCGCAGCAGCGTAACGAGTCTTTGCCGAAACGGATCGACCAGTATCCGTCATTGAGAGATTTTTACAACGCATACGACCGATTTAATGTCACGGATCAGGAACGCGAGGCGTATCAGCAGTTTATGGCCACCTTAAACGATAACGAAAAGGCTCTTATCGCCGCCGGACATTATTTTTACGTCGTCGACCTGAAAAACATCGGCGGTTTGGTTATGCCGCTGACCTTCAGGGTCGAATACGTCGATAACACGAGCGAAGAGATACGAGTTCCGGCGGAAATATGGCGTTACAACAATTTTGACGTGTCAAAATTGATCGTCACGAAAAAAGAGGCCAAATCTATCATGCTCGACCCGCTTCTCGAGACGGCTGACGCGGATCTGTCAAATAACTCATTCCCTCGCGGCGTTGTACCGACTCGCTTTCAGGTTTTCAAACAGCCAGCGTTGTTGCCGTCTCAGCCCAACCCTATGCAGCAGCAGCGGCCGCGGCCTTAGTTCGCGGCCTGACTGACGCCGCCGAAAGTGCTGGCACGGGTAAGTTTCGAGCCGATTGCTCGGATGAGGGCCGTCGGCAATGCCGACAAAAGATTCGATTATGAATAAGAATCTGTGGCTTAATCGAAATTACATTCTGCTGTTTTCCGCGCAGATTGTCTCGCTTCTCGGTAGCGGAGTGACGACGGTCGGTCTTGCGATATTCGCTTATCAATTGACAGGCGGCGATTCCGCAACGGTTGTGATCGGCAACGCTCTGTTTTTGCGGATACTGGCCTTTTTGATCTTTTCGCAACCGGCCGGTGTTATCGCCGACCGTTTTAATCGAAAGCATATCCTCATCGCGGCTGACGTTTTGCGGTTTGGCCTAATCGCGCTGTTTCCGTTCATCACCGAGATCTGGCAGGTTTACGCTCTGATCTTTGCAATTAACGCCGTCACCGCATTTTTCACGCCCACTTTTGAGGCGAGCATTCCAGAGGTCGTCGGAAACGAGCACTATGTCAAAGCACTTTCATATTCGCGGGTGGCCGTCGATATCGAAGCCGTCGCCGCACCCGCCATTGCAGGTTTGCTTGTCGTATGGCTCGGTGTTCGTTGGGTATTCTGGTTTGACGCTTTTACCTATCTGCTTTCGGCGGCGCTGGTGATGTTTGCTGCGGTGCCATTTATCGCCAGGCAAGCCGTGCCGCTTTCGATCAAAGTTTTTATCTCGGAAATTCAAACAGGAACCCGGGTTCTCCTTCGAGAGCCTTCTCTTCGCCAAGCGTTGATTTTAAGTTTTGTCGAAGCGGCTGCAGGAGCCGCCGCTATTGTTGCCACAGTCGCTTATGTACGCGATGCGCTGCAACGTGGCGACACCGCCTACGCCTTAACAATGGCAGCGCTCGGCTTGGGTTCAACGGTTGCGGCGATTTTGCTGGGCCGGGCCACCGGCCGCTACGAACAATCAGTCACCGATAAAATCGAACTGCACAACCGCCGCCACGCATGGGCCCAGCGGGCGCTTGTTTTCGGCGGCGTGCTGCTCGGTATAATTCTATTGCCGGGCATACTCGTTCCGCCGATCTTCCTTTTTGCCGTCCTGTGGTTTTTGAACGGTGCGGGGCAAGCTCTAATCGCCATTCCTTCATCGACACTCTTAGCCGAACATGCCGACGAAGCTGAACGTGGAAAAGCCTATGCCGCTCATTTCGCTCTAACCCACGCCTGCTGGCTTATCACGTATCCGGCGATCGGCTACGCGGCGGCGAGCTTTGGAACCCCGACGACATTTACCATCGCCGGTGTTGTCTGTCTGCTTATTACCGCGGCGGCGTTCGCGCTCGGTCGCGGGGTAAGCGAAGTCCATGTCCATAAACTAGCAAGACATGAAGCGTAGGAGCTAAGGACGGTCTTTTCGCAAGCGCCTAAGCTGACAGGCTCTCCTCTTTTTAGTTCAAAACCTGACGCATTTTGATGTCAACCGTTCCAGGTTTCGCGTAATAGTTTCCCACCTCCTCTCCAAGGTAATCAGCGAGTGGTTTATACTGCTATAAATGATGAATGTACGTGAACTCTTCGGTGACATCGACATCTACCTTTTCGATCAAATATTGAAGTGCCAGTTCAGCGGCGGAATGAGAATACTCGACGCCGGATGCGGGGCTGGACGAAATCTAACTTATTTCCTGCGAAATAATTGTGACGTTTTCGATGTCGACGAAAATGAAGAAGCAATTGCAACCGTTAGGAATATGTCCGCCCGACTTGCCCCAAATCTTCCCCGGGTGAATTTTCAAACTTCAAAAGTTGAGTCAATGCCATTTCGGCAGCGGAGCTTTGATGCTGTCCTGAGCAGTGCGGTTTTTGCCTTTTGCGCGAGATGAGGAACAGTTTCGCGCAATGGTGAATGAAATGTGGCGTATGCTGCGCTCCGGAGAGATATTCGTTGCGCGAACTGCATCCTTTTTAAGGAATACAAAGGCTGCTTCGACGATTACCGGTGCGACTTTGTAGAGCCCAAAACTGCTTATACCGGGCATGCGTGTTAATACGAAACGCAAACTCATCCCGGACCTATCTTCACGAGGTTGTCGAAATAGAAAAGCTCTAATCGCTTTCAAAAAGTGAGGCGAGAAACCCGCTTGTCAGGGCGACTGGATTTATTCGTATAGTAGCGGATGAACGAAATGGGGTCAATAAAAACGACTTCCAGGCAGTGTCTTAAATCTGTGTTGCTGAAAAGAAGCCTTGTTGCGCATCTCCAGCGATCTATCGGATAAATCCGACTTAATCACTCCGGCCTACAACAAGGCTTTTTCTTAGTCGCCGGGCTCCAATGGCCCCTGACCAAGCACTTATACCCTTTTCCCCCTAGGCCCCTACGAAGGCTTATGCCACTGAAGATCGAAATAAGGCGTATTCTTACGAGGTTACAGAAATAGGAATGCTTGGCGAAAGTCGGTTGACGCATTCCTCAAAGGGAGACTTTGAACCGCACACCAAGCATTTCAATGTCAACTTTACTACGAGGAGCCAGAAAAAAAACAATGGGAACCCTTGGTTGAGGACTTAAACATTCTCCAGGGTATGCCGGAACGCGAAAACTAACACAGGAAATCCCCATCCTGCACGAGTTCCCAGACACTTCTCGTTATCAGATACGTAATCCGCTCCCGAGCTGCAGTTGTTAACCTCCAGGACAACGAGGGGAAGCCCCAAGCTTTCCCTGCATTTTAATTTAACGCCGTCCCGCCGGTCACAGCCCTGAGCCTAGCTTCACTCGTCGGAGTACAGTCCTGTGTGTTTCATTTCTTGACGCTTGCCATCACCGGACGACCCGGCTTCCGGTCGGCCACAAGCTTTAGATCAGCTTTTTGAATAACATATTGTGATCCAAGCTTTTGAGCTGGAATCCGTCCGCCTTTGATCAATTGATGAACCCGCCAAACGGTGATCTGAAGTTTTTCTGCAGCGTCTTTGACTGTCAACAAATCCATAGGCGAAGAATATCACGAAATAGGGGGAACCCTACAATGAATTGTAGAGATTAATTTGCAATACTCTACAAGAGTTTGTATAGTTCAATGAAAAGGATTTATTAGTTAGGGAGAAAACAAGATGGCTGGAACAATTACAAAAAAAGCTGAAAATACTTGGCTAGTCCGCATCTTTCTCGGACGCGATGCGGAAGCCAAGACGAAGCATTTCAACAAAACAATTCACGGCTCGAAAAAAGACGCGCAGAAATTTCTCAATGCGAAACTTCGCGAACGAGACTTAGGCCGATTTGTCGATCCTACGTCTTTGTCGATAAATCAGTTTTTGAACGAATGGCTCGAAAATATTGCACGTTCGAGAGTGAGAGAGGCGACCTTCGACGGGTATAAGGGCATTGTCGATTATTACATCAATCCCACTATCGGATCAGAAAGGCTTTGCGATCTAAGGCCGGACCAGATTCAGCGATTCTATGGACAGCTTCAAAGGAAAGGTCTTTCGGCCCGAACGGTTCGCTATGTTCACAGCGTTTTATCTTCTGCCCTTAATCACGCGGAAATGCAAGGCATGATCTTTCACAATCCTTGCAAGCGATGCCAACTTCCAAAACAGCAAAAAACTGAAATGAAATATTTCGCGCCGGATCAGGTGCGACAATTTCTCGAAGCGGCTAAAAACTCAAAGCAATATGCTTTATTTGTTCTGGCTATCGAAACGGGAATGAGGCCGGGCGAATACTTGGCCCTGCAATGGAAGGATATTGATTTTGAGAATCGAACTCTATCCGTTCGCCGGACGGTGAAGGTCAAGAAAGGCGGCGGATTCTATTACTCGACACCGAAAACCGCAAAAAGTAATCGGCCTCTGACATTAACGCCGGAATTGATTGCGGCTCTGAAAGCTCAAAGGATCGAACAACTACAGGCAAAAATGCAGATTCGGGATGTTTACCGGGATAACGATCTTGTATTCCCAAATGAAATCGGCGATCCAATGCTAATCGGTAATTTGCGAAAGCGTTATTTTGAAACCATAGTAAAGGATGCCGGGCTTCCGAAGATCAGGCTTTACGATCTTCGGCATACTTCGGCGACTATGCTTCTTTCCGAAGGCGAACATCCGAAGGTCGTTTCCGAACGACTCGGACACGCATCAATCGTTTTGACGTTGGACACCTATTCTCACGTATTACCAAACATGCAAAAACAGGCAACCGCGAAGATGGGAAAAATGATGTTTGGAACGTGAAAACTCAGGTTTGTTGCACCTATGTTGCACTTAGTACGAAAGGCAAGCGTTCTGGCTTGCCTTTTTATTTAGCTAACTGATTGATTCGATTAAGGTTAAGAATGGTACACCCGGCATGATTCGAACATGCGACCCCTTGATTCGTAGTCAAGTACTCTATCCAGCTGAGCTACGGGTGCGTAAACAGAACATTTAGACTACAAATTAGATGCTTTAGTGTCAAGGTGTGGGCAAGGAGAATGGAAAATAACCGTTTGTCAGATTTAGCACCAAGGAAACATTTTCGATTCTCGTTTTCAGTTGTCTATTCAAGTAAATTACTGGGCGAAGTAACCTTGTCGCGTACGCGAAATTAAATCGGGCTGCGAAACCTCGACCTTGATCGTACGCCATTTGCCGTCGCGTTTTTCGTTTGTCGGCTGATACTCGACCGTATAAAGCGTACGAAGGTCGGCGGCAACAATTGCGTATAATTTGCCCATTTCATCAAGGCGGTTGATAGTATTCAGCGTACCGCCGGTGCGGTCGGCGACGAGTTTTAGCCGAGTTCTTGCGGCTTTGAACATCGCGATTTGCCTGGGTGTCGGGTCGGCTAGCCGGGCAGGATCACCAGTTGGAAGAGCGAGCGGGTAAATCGTCACGCCCTGAGCGTCCGACCGGCTGAGAATACGGTTTAATGTTTCACTGGTTTCCGGTCTTAGCGCGGCAGGAATCTGCTCGTCGGCCAATTTCGAAAGAAGTTTTCTGTCGGAGTTTTGTTCATCGGTATCGACCCCGTCGGTCAATACGACGATCGCCTTTCGGCGGTTGCCTTCCTTTGAAAGCTTTTCGAGCGAGAACAGAAGTGCACGGTAGAGATCGGTATGACCCGCCCCGTTTGCGACCGAGATCGAATGAAATGCGTCCCGTCGATTGGCGGTAAAATCGTTTAAAAGATTGACCTTGCTGTAAAATTCAACGACGGCAACGCGGTCGTCGGGGCCAAGAGCGTCCAGAAAACGCGAAGCCGAAAGCTGAATGTTCTGCCGGAAGCTTTTAGTCGATCCGCTCATATCGAGCAGCATTACGACACTAAACGGCGCAGGAGCGGCGACAAAGCTGGAAATTTCCTGCTTAATGCCGTCTTCGTAAAGTGAAAAATTGCTCTTGTCAAGCGAAGTAATAGGTCGGCCGCGCTGATCGACGACGCCGATATTAAGCCGAACAAGAGACGAATCGACCTTGATCGGATCGTCATCCTGCGACATTACGACGAAAACGCCGCTTAAAATAATTAAAAAGAATAGAAAAGCCTTCGGGATGAGCATAATAGAATTCTAACAATCAGACGCGCAATTCAGAAACGCGGTTGCACGCGGGCATGTTCAAATAAACCTTAACATTGGTCGAGAATTGGTTTATAGTGAAACGTCACCCGTTTTGTTTGAATAGAAAATAAAATTTGCAGGCTGCCTGATGAACCGCCATGCTTTATAAACCGAGTTTTTGCTGCCACTGCGGCGAGAAGATCGAACGGGCCGATTGGAATATTTTTTCCAGCCGGCGGTTTTGCGATGTCTGCAAAGAGGAGAATAAGGGTTTTGAACTGCTGGCGAAATTAGCGGTCGTTGGGGCTTTAATGTTGCCGCTATCTGTTGCGGGCAGTCTGCTAGGAACGGCCAAAGATGAACCGCTGCAAAAGACTTCGTTTGTACAAACGAATAAGATGCCCTCCGCTCCGAACGTAAAGAGGGAATTAGATTCGGCTGTGCGAAATTCGGAAGTGATTAACAATAAAGGCGTTGCAGCTTCACCCGCTTTGCCGGAAAACTCTACAACGGAAATCGGCAAACAACCGCGAAATCAGAAAATAACGTCGGAAGGAGAAGTTTTCTATTGCGGTGCGGCTACAAAAAAGGGAACGGCTTGTACCCGAAAAGTAAAGACAAAAGGCAATTGCTGGCAGCATTCTGCCCGGGTTGCTCGAGTTCAGTAAGCAGGCCCGCCGCATGCAGCCAATACAAAACATTTAAGATTATCGGCTATGGATGGCAAAAACCTGTTTTACCATTGATGTTTCGGGCATTTTATTACAAAATATCTAGTCAATAAATTTTCACATTCCGTTCCGGGATCCGAAACTATAATGAAACCTTTAGCTCAAAATACGATGATCCAGAATCGCTATCTGATCGTTCACCTGATAGGGAAAGGCGGAATGGGCGAAGTTTATTTGGCGGTCGATCAGCGGCTGGGAAGCGCGGTGGCCCTGAAGCGGACTTTTTTCGCGGGTGATGAAATGCTCGGCAACGCATTCGAACGCGAGGCCCGGATTCTGGCAAGGATGCGGCATCCAGTTCTGCCGAAGGTCAGCGATCATTTCGGCGAAGGCGAAGAGCAGTTTCTGGTAATGGAACATATCTCCGGTGACGATCTGGCGAAACGCCTTGAAACTTCGCAAAAACCGTTTCCCGCAAGCTGGGTTTTATTCTGGGCCGATCAACTGCTCGATGCTTTATCGTATCTTCATTCGCACGAGCCGCCGATCATTCACCGCGACATCAAGCCGCAAAATCTTAAGTTAACTGACGAAAACCACATTATTCTGCTTGATTTCGGACTCTCAAAAAGCTCTACTCCCGGACAGACTTTGCTTAGTGAGACGGGAAGCAGCACCGGGAGCGTTGTCGGTTATACGCCGCATTATGCTCCGATGGAGCAGATACGCGGCATCGGCACAAGCCCGAAAAGCGATCTGTATTCGCTTTCCGCAACGCTTTATCAATTGATGACAAACAAGGTCCCGGCCGATGCTCTGTCGCGGGCCGATTGTTTGCTGAACGGAATGTCTGATCCGATCGAGCCGCTTCACGTTCTCAACCCGGAGATCTCGCAAAGCGTTTCCGATGTAATCCTGAAGGGAATGGAGGTAAGCCAGGAGAAGCGCTATTCGAATGCCCGCGAAATGCAGAAAATACTGCGTAAAGCATTCACCGACATGCAGAAGGCAACCTCTGCGGATACCGTGGCGTTCAATATAGGTGCCGCCGGAATCGAAGCACCGCCGGCGGTCGGTTTCATCGGTACTAGTCAGCCGGAGGCAGGAACTCCTTCGGCCGCCTTATCCAACGGTGGATCGAACGCCGATGTTTTCGATGCGACGATTGCGTTAAATCCCACTTCTCAGCCGCCGGTAGTTAAGCAGGCTGATCTCAAAACCGAGGTTTTTCTGGCCGGTTCCAATTCTTTTGAAATTCCGAATCATGATGCACCGCTTCCATTCGAACCGCCCGCGAATGAAGAAAAGCCACTGCAAACCGACAAATTTTCGGAAACGAACGATTTCTCGCAAATGGACTTTGATCCGGCCCCGGCCGCCGCCAATGACGGTGCCACGGTGCCATACATCGCAATACAGGGTAGTGATGCGACTTATGATGCAGCTCCAGTAAATATTTACGGGGATCCTGAAGTTCTTGGTGAGGCCGGGGAGATTTCAACACATTTTCCCGGCACGGATGCCACCCAGTCAATACCAGCAAAACCCGCAGTCGCGAAGAAGAAATCCGCAGGGAAATTTATCGGGCTGCTCGCGGGACTTGCCGCACTGTTCCTTCTGGCCGCAGCCGCCGCGGGCGGAGGATGGTATTATTATACCAATGTTTATCTGCCAGGATTGGTGGCCGAAGAATCGCCGACACCAATACCATCTTCGTCGCCAACGCCGGAGATAACACCGTCGCCCGAGCCGACGCTTGAGAGTTTAGATAACAGCAATTCGAACGGCAACAGCGTATTTGGCGGTAATTCAAACACCAGCGGAAATACGGCTACAACTGTTGACCCGACGCCAGAGCGGACGGAAAATCCAGAGGTTTCGAGGACGCCGAACACGGAACGAACGCCAATATCCAGGCAGACGCCGCGGCCGCCTAAAACGACACCTACGGTAAAACCGCAGCCGAAAAAGCAGCCCACCCCGCTGCAGTAATTAGGAGATTGTGAAAGATGATGAACAATATATTTCAAAAGCTTAAATTGAGTGTTTTATTTGTATTGGTGTTCTTCGCCTTTTCGGCCGGGGCGGATGCCCAATCGAAAAAAGATCAAAAAAGGGCTAGGCAGCTCATCGAACAAGGTGATAAGTTGTTCAGCCAAAAGGATTACCGGAATGCTCTTGACCAGTATTCACAAGCAGTCGCGCTTGTACCGAAAAACGGATACGCCCATTTCTGGAAGGGTTATGCCCATTATTATTTAAAGGAAAGCGATTTGGCTTTGGCCGAACTCGACCTTGCATTAAGCCAGAACTATAAGCCCGCGGAAATTTATAAGATCAGGTGGTTTATAAATTATGAGGCTAAGAACTATGACGCAGCGCTCGAAGATATTAATAAATTGCGGCAGCTCGAACCGGGCAACACAGATTTTATGCTCTCCTTGGGCGATATTTACCTTGGAAAAGGTGCATATCGTGAGGCTTTGGACCCGTATCAGAAGGCGGCTTTAAGATATCCGGAAAACGGCGATCTTTTCTACAGTCTTGCCAAGGTTCAGTTTAATCTCGCGGACACGGCGGCTCAGGGTTTGGCAGCAGAAGAAGCTATAAAAAAGCGAACCAGATATTTGGGTGAGGCTTATTATTTACTCGGCGACGCCCGTCAGAAGCAGAAACGAATTCCGGAAGCGACCGATGCATACCAACGATCGCTGGCCGCGAAACCCGAACAATACGAGGTTTACAGAAATGTGGCCGAGCTTTACCGGGCATCGAGCCGAATTGAAGAAGCAATTGAAATATCCAAGCGCGGACTCAGGTTATTTCCAAATGACGGAAATATCTACACTGATTTAAGCTGGTTTTACAGTCTTTCGGACCGGCACGAGGACGCCGTTCAGGCCGCTTTGGCCGGCATCCGGTTCGCGCCGAATCAGTCGATGGCATACACGAACCTGTGCCGCGCTTACAACGATACAAAAAAGCCGGAAATGGCGATAACTGCGTGCAACAATGCTCTGAAACTCAATCCAAACGACGGGGAGACCAATTTCTATCTGGGTCGCTCCAATGCTCTGCTGGGCAAAGAAGCGAAAGCATCCGAATTTTATAGAAAATCGATTGTCGGATTGACTGTTTTTACGGCGAGTAACCCTGATTACTCGGACGGGTTTTATCTTTTGGGAAATGCCTATTTTGAAGACGGACAGCACGCAAAAGCCGCAGCAGCATACAAACGGTCATTGGAGCTGAGTCCACGTTTTGTAAAGGCGAGATTCAATATGGGAATCATTAGCGTGATCCTTAAAAATAAGTCTGCCGCCATGGAACAATACGACAGTTTACTTGGTTTGAATAAAGACCTGGCCAATAAATTGAAAGCCGAGATTGATAAACTCTGACTTATTTCTGAATTATGGCTAAAAGCACGGGTAAGGTTGCGGCCTTACCCGTGCTTTTTTATTTAATGCCGAAAGTTTTTAGAAAATCTGTTGAGTTGCCCATTAGGAACTGCGCAAGATTGGGCTGATCATGCGAGCGGTCGTAACCTACCAGTTCGACGTAGGCATTGCCTTGAATTTCCTTGCCTCTTACTGTTCCGCTAACAGCGCACGCACCTTCCCAATATACGATCATGGTTGTTCCGCGGGTATCGAGCTCCTGATCTTCGATAACCGGCACTACATTCAGATCAATTTTCATCGACGGAACGCTTATCGTCCAACCGCTCGGATAAGCGGCACCCGAATGCGGGCTTTTCCACGAGCCAGTCGGCTCGATCCGGAAGTCATCATTCTTTAACGGCGAAACCTCACCGTTTTCGACAATGAAAGAGCCGCTTGAAAAAGGCGAAGTTTCTCCAATACCGTTTCTTAGCTGGTAGCACATTAATTCACAATTGTTGTCCAATTGAATGGAAAACCAATCCCAGCCCTTCTGATTTTCAGTCGGCGTCCACGTTCCGAATTCACGGTCCATCCACGCCGAGCCGGTAAAATGTTCGGTATCGCCGTCTCGCGTCATATCGCCTTCGACGTCCATGCGGGTGTATGAGAAATACCGCGAAGCCTGGCCTTCATCTTTATAAGAGACACCGTTATCACCGTTGAGGACCACCTTCTTTTTCGGCTCTAAACTCGCCTCAAAAACGGTATCGGAACCGATCGTCGCGCGCAATATATGAGTATTTTTAGCTTCGCGGGCGGACCAGTCACCAATTTGCAGGTGGTAATGCTCTTCGCTTGCGTAAGCCGGATAATCGAATATTCCATTCGAGCTTTTGCGGTGAGAATAACGGAATGATTCGTCATCAATATCTGTAATCGCGAAATGGGCGAAATAATATGGATTTCCGATCAGACGGAGCGGAACGACGGAAAATTTGTCGAGGTCGGTGCGACGCTTAAAAAAAACGAGCTCGAAACCGAATCGGCGTCCGGCCGTTGTCTCGGCATGGCCGGTGTAATACCACCATTCCGTCTGTGCGTTTGAATGTGCGGCCAAATCCCGCGGCAAATTTACCGCATCTAGCTCGGTGCCGTCACGCAATGTACCGGCTTTTCCCGAAACCGTTTCCGTTATTGCGTCAAAGATATAAAATGCGGTTTTTTCCGCGTCTTCGAAGATTGTGTTGAAAATTGTCCGCTCGCTCATATTCGATCAAGTCCTCAAATTGAAATTTAAATTCTATTCGAGAAAAATGCGGGAAGCAGATTCAATGATGGAGAAATGACAAGGCAGAACCGCCTGCGTGGCGGTTGGTAAAGACTATACTTGGTGAGGCACATCAGGACCTGACCACGACTCTTAGCATTAATTCGTACCACCCGCTGACGCAAATGGTTCCGCCTCTAATGCAGATGAGTCTGAACATTGACGCTTTGGATTTTAAGTACTACCTTTACCGATTCCGGGCGATTATCCATATTGGCAGGTACGAAAGGTGCAAACGCCGGATCGGATTCCAAAGCCTTTCGCAAATCCTCGACTGCCTGTCGGTCATTCGAAGGTTCGACAACTTCTGAAATTCGTGCAAGCCCGTTGCCGAAAACTTCGGCGACCACGACCACTTCGTCCTCATTCATTTCTCCGCGAACCAACGATCTCGTGAGAGCGATCAATGCTCCGCTTGGGTTTACGCTCGGAGATTCACCGGAAAAGGCAAACCGCGAACCGGCGTATTCCGACGACGAGAGATCCAGCATATAAGGGTTTTCGGCCGCCGCAAGCATAACCGTCGAATTAGAACTTGCTCTTGAATCGGCGGAAGCATCGGAAATTCCCGCTTGAAAATCGCTTGACATTATTACCCACAAAAGCGAAAAGCCGACCAAAAGAGAAGCAAGACTGCCCGCCGCGTAAGGCATCAGCCAGACTTCGAGCCAATTTCTTTGATCTTCAACGAGTGCAAAGCCTGGAGAAATGCCGGTTGGCGCCAGATGGGCTGCAACTGCCGTTCTCAAAGATGCTAAGAAATCTACCGATATTTCAGGCCGCGCCATCGCCCGCAGGCCGTTTCTAATATCCTGCATATCCGCCAGTTTTTGACGGCAAAGCGGGCAGTGCTCAAAATGGGTGTCGAGCAATGCGCGTTCGTCATCCGATAAACATTCATCGAAATATAGTGGAATATTAAATTGTAATTCCTGGCATTTCATTTTTTTCTTGTCAGAACCGCCTGCGTCAGCGGGTGGTAAAGACTCTGCCGTGAGATCCCCATTAGGACCTAAGTTCGACTTTTCGCCTGAATTTGTGCCACCCGCTGACGCAGGCGGTTCTGACCGTTATTCGACCGAGTGAATGGCTGACTGACCCCGGCTGTTTCCCGTTCGCGGAAAACAACGCGTTGTCTGCTCGGAGTTCGATCTGCATTCTGTCCGGCATATTCCCCTTTAGATGTTGCTGGTCTAATTTCAAATAAACGCCGGCAAAATACATTTCATAACTCCCGGCTGACATCCGTTTCCTTCGACCTGTCGTTTGGCACCAATTTTTATTGTCTTCAAAGTAAAAACCGGGGCGAGTCAGCCATTCATTCAGTTTTCAAAAATCCTTCAGCCGCCGCCTTAGCTCTTCGCGTCCACGTGCGATTCGCGATTTGACGGTTCCGATGTTTATATCCAGCATTCGGGATATTTCGTCATAACTTTGCCCTTCAATATCGCATAAAATAATTACTTCGCGGTATATATCAGGCAGATTAAGCAATACGTTTCTTAATCCTGCCTCACGCTGCCGCTGCATTGCCGCTTCCTCGGGGTTCTCCGAAGTACCGGCTAATGTTTCCGACAACAGCCTTTCGCCATCGCCGGCCGGAGCATCCAAGGAAACAGTTTTGTCTCGTTTGCGGCGATACCACCAGCGGAAACGGTTTCGCGAATGATTTACCGCTATCCGAAAAAGCCATGTTTTCAATTCCGAATCGCCGCGAAATGATTTGACCGATTTCAGAGCACTTAAAAAAGTCTCCTGGGTAAGATCTCCCGCTTCCTCGGCATTTTCGGTCAAGCGAAACAATAACGCGTAAATATCAGCCGAATAACGTGTTATAAGAACGTCAAAGGATTCCGCATTGCCTGCTTTGAGCTTTTCAATGAACTCTAATTCGATAGAAGCGTAGGCATTAGAGGATAAAGCCGCCGATGCAGCATTACTAGGGTCTTCATCGTCAAACGCGATCGACTTACTGAAGAACATTCCCTGCCCCTCGCCCCTCTCTTTAAGAGAAAATTTCAAATTGAGCATCCGCTTTTTCCCGCGAATAATATATTAGACACCGCCGTTTCAAATATGTTCCCGGATTTTCAATAAACTTTTTTCGGGTTAATTTCATGCACTTATTTGCTCTTGGCACGTTTTTACGATAAATTAACTCTTTTGGAAAATACCCACTAACGCAATTATACAACGATAGAGCAAGGCACAATTGCAGTTTTTTAATAATGGCTAGAAAAAAGAGAACCGTCGTACCCGCAGTCGCACCCGCAACTGAGCCGAAAGAGAAGGTCAGCTATCAGGATCCGTTCCAACAAAAGGTCGGACGGAGCATTGAAGGTGCCGGGAAACAATTGGAAGGCCAGGGAAGGAATATTCTTTACGGGATAGCGACTCTTGCCGTGCTTGGGATCGTTATCTGGATATTCACGTCCTGGAATAGCCGCTCGAACGCCGCCGGACAGGCCGCTCTGGGCAAAGCGATAGAGACATCGCAGGCACAGATCACCGATACTCCGCCGGCCGGTTCGACGGCAAAAACTTTCAAAACCAGTACTGAAAGGGCCGAGGCTTCTATTGCTGAATTTCAAGTCGTAGCCGACAAATTCGGCGGAGATATTGCTGACAAGGCAAAATACTTTGCCGCCGTTAATCGCCTCACCATCGACCGTCCCGCCGCTATTCAGGAATTGGAAACACTTGCCAAATCCGGCGATGAAGCCGGAAGGCTCTCCAAATTCGCTCTTGCGGAAGCCAAAGCCAATGGCGGCGACTTGGACGGCGCGGCCGTTCTATATCAGGAATTGGCCGCGATGAGCGACCCGATAGTTGCAAAGGACACGATAAATTTCGAGCTTGCCAAAATTTACGAGAAACAGGGAAAGAAGCAGGAAGCCGTCGATCTCTTGTTTAATCTTGTAAAAACGGCGAGCGAAGCAAAAGACCTCGAAGGCAAAGCTGTAACCCTGACCGCTACCGCCCAGAGCGCCAAGGAAAAACTAAAACAGCTCGACCCTGAAAAAGCAAAGGAAATTCCCGAGCCCGCTTTCGATCCGTCGGCGGCGGGGCTGCCGTTCGGAATGTAAACGCTGCTGTACCTCGCACTTTCGGTTTGCATGAATCCTTAAGAAAGCCGCTTAATTCGTTATTTGTTATAATAACGAGAACTAAGGCGGTTTTTAAATTGGACGAACAAATAATCAAAAATAAAGCAATCCTTCCCACACCGGTCTCCATTCGCGTACCGCCGAACAGCTATTTCGTCGTACTATTTCTAACTACATTTTTCTCCAGCTTGATTATTTATATTGGATACGATCCGGCGGGTTTTATTTTACTGGGCCTTTCCTGGATATTTCTTCCGGCCTTCGCATTTCTTGACCGGATTCGCTTCGACGGCCGGCGTATCAGCCGGACGGGAACGATCCCGAATGCGTGGGCTATATTCAATGGCTCCCGCAGCCGCCTTAAAATTTCAGATATCGAACAAGTTGAAACGCACGCGCTTCGCACAATGAAGCGCGGAGGTAAGATTTCATACCGCTACAGTACTGCGATTCGAGGTAAGGAAACCGTTTTCATTATCGTTTCCGGAGGTGAAGATTTCCGTTCGATGATCCAAAGTATCCTTCCGCTGCTGCCCGAGAATGTACTTGATAACCGATCGATGGAACTTCGCGACTACATTTCCGATCCCAAGGAACTTCTTTTAAAGGCGGAATTGTCGCGGATACCCTCCGCGGACGTACTCGGAAACTCGCTGCGGGACGTTCAAATCAAAGCAAATCGAAGCTCATCAACATCTGATACGGAAGCAGCCGCAATCGAACAGGATAAGGTTTACGGGCTTCGAAGGCTCGCGAATGAATTAAGGCTGTCCGGAGCCCTCCTCCAGGCGATCGAAGCTTTCCGGCGTGCTCTCATTCTGCGTCCTTCGGATGCCTGGCTGCTGTTCGAATTCGCGCGATGCTTGCAGTCGTTTGCGGGATCGGAAGGCGACGGGAAACTCGAAAGAAAGGCAATCGCGATGATGCGGCTTGCCGAACGCCGGGCGGGAACCGATGCCGATCTGCTGGCACGTCTTGGCGAAAGCTATTTTCAATCAGGTGAATGGAGACGGGCGGGGATTGTCTTTGAACGTGCCGCTGAATCGGTCGGCGAGAGCTTTCGGGTCGTTCGCGGCCTCGCCGAGATCGCCCTTCGCGAAGGCAAGATCGCGCATGTTATACATAATTTTTCGGCGGCAAACCGTCTGGCGGAAACTCCCGCATTGCGCCGCTGGACGCAGAACGAGGTCGAATATTTTTCCCGGCTAAATAATGATGAAGAATACATGGAAATGGAGATCAGCCGCGTTAACCTTATCGACATGCTGGAAAACTCAAAGAAAACCGCTCTCCGCATCGCCTTCTTTGCCTTTCCGGTCATAATCTCCGGCGAGGTCTTCGATGACACACTCGTCACCAATATCGGTTGGGCTGTCTCGACCTTCGCCCTGACCATCTGGGCCGGAATGATCCTGACAGCAAAAATGCTCTCGCCCAGAATTCCATTGGAATTGATGGAAGAAGATTAAAGTGCGACTATGTTCTTGCAAATTGTTTCCCGGACGATCCGGGGAATGGTTCACCGAATAAGCAGTCCAATAACTTTTTGATGAATTCCAAAACTGTAATAGCGAACTTGCGGAATATTGTCCCAAATTCCCGATTTTACGTTCTGCGATCCGCATTGGCCGTGTTCCTGTTAGGGGCGTTCTGCATAACAGCGACAGCCGAAAATACGGCCCCGCCTCAGACTTTTTCATACTCCGAACTAATAAACCTTTACGAACAGGATGTACTTTCTCCGGAAATGGAGGCGAAGCTTTCGCTGCTATTGACGACGCCTTTTGTGGTCAACAACTATGCGAAAAACTCCCGGAATTTTTCCAGATCGATGTTTCTGGGTTCGTACATTCGAGTCGCATCATGGAATATCGAACGCGGATTGGAATATGAAGCGATCGAGGCAGCGTTTGGCGACGCAGCGAAGTTTGAATTGATGCTCGATACCGAAAAATTTCCACCTGGAAGCGACGAGCGTGAGTATGTACTTGAGGAAGCGGCAGCACTCCGCTCAGCTGATATTATAATTCTCAACGAAGCGGATATGGGAATGAAGCGCACTGATTACCGCAATATCGTCGGTGATCTGGCAGCGAAATTGGGCATGAACTATGCGTTCGGCGTGCAGTTCGTCGAGCTTAGTCCGGTGAAGTTAAGCCGTGAGCAGGAGGCGGCAGACGATATCGAAAAGGAAATGCTCGATGTTATACGCGTGGACCGTGAAAAATATAAGGGCCTGCACGGAACAGCGATCCTGAGCCGCTTTCCGCTGGAAAATGTCCGACTGAAACAATTTAAGCATCAGCCTTACGATTGGTACGCGTCGGAAAAGAAGGGGCCGGGATTCGTGGATAAAAGTAAACGCCAGGTTGCAAAGCGTATTTTTCTCGAAAAAACGCTGCGGGAAATTAGGCGGGGCGGGCGGATGATGCTGTCGGCGGATATCAGCGATGAACGGTATCCCGGCGGACGCCTTACAGTGGTTGCTACGCATTTAGAGAACAGAGCAAAGCCTGCGGGCCGTTTGAAACAACTTGAAGAGGTTTTAGCATCGATAAAAGGCTTTCGCAATCCAGTGGTTCTGGCCGGGGATATGAATACTTCCGGCCAGGACCTGGCACCGAGTTCGATCGGTCGCGAACTAAAGAAGCGGTTTGGCAATCCGAAATTCTGGATACAAACCGGGATGAAATATGCCTTCGGGATGGGCCTGTTGGAGGACGTAATTCTCGGAGGAATAACATTCGGAAGAAATCATAATGACCCGACGGTTGGGCATGTGCCGTTTCTGCTGCCGAATCCGGAGCGGAAATTTTTTACGGATTTGGAAAAATTTAGGTTCGACGACGGCGGTGTCTTTGATTTTCGCGGAGAAAAAGACCGTTCGGCGGAAAGAAGATCGGGTACCCTTTCGAATTCGAATGAACGCGGATTCAAAGGATTTGTCACAACCTATCGAGTAAATCGCCCGATAAAATTTATCGGTAAATATAAACTTGACTGGATTTTCGTTAAGCCCTACGGATACGAGGGCGGCAAAACAAAATCGGGGATAAGTTCGCCGTTTGCTCCGCATTTCGGCCGGACGCTAAGGGCAATTCCTGAAATAGTTGAGGATAGAATTTCAGATCACAGGCCAATTATCGTTGATCTTCCAATCGACGCAGTAAAAATAAAAATACTCTAGATACAGCGTTTATCTACTTTTCTTTCGAGTGATTGGATTCGTTCTCGTTCCTCTTATTCTGTGGTAAAAGATATGAGACTAAGCACAGAATAAGAGGAACAAGAACGAAGAAGACATAGAATAAAAGCTCTCTGGAGATATTACGAAAAAAGTTATCCGGCGGTTGTTTTTGGCTTTTTGGATGCCGGTTGTTTGACCGGCTTTGCCTTTGCTTCGGCAAGTGCGGATGATGCGGCGTTTTTCGTGCTTTGCCTCTGTGGATTCAGCATTGCCGTCCATTTGAATTCGGGCGTATCAAATCCTGTCTGGAATTTATTAAGAATGAATTCGGTCATCGCGTTTACGATCCAGTAGTGATTCTTTTCACCGACGGACGCAATTTCCGCATCCGGTGCCGGATTCATAAAATCAATCGCGTAAGGAATGCCGTCCTTGATCGCAAATTCGACGGTATTGAGGTCATAGCCCAAGGCGTTGCAGATCGTTTTCACGTCCCTTTCGACGCGGGCGTGCAGTTCCGGGCTGAGATAATCGTCAGCGTCAACATACTGCATCCCTGAGAGATAAGTCTGCGACGGATCGTAAGGCATTATCAAAACCTTTTCCTGCCCCACGCAATAACAGCGAACGAATTGATCGTATTCGATGCCTTCCTGCAAGGTCATGCAGAGCGTTCCGGTCTGATTATAAACGCTCCAAAGCTCTTCAAGCGAATGAATCTTGGAAACATTCTTCCAACCGCCGCCGTCGAAAGGTTTTAGAAAGGCCGGGAAACCGACGTGAACGACAATTCCTTGCCAATCCAACGGAAATTCTAGATTGCGGAGGCTTTCATCAGTTATGCCTGCGATATATTTTTGCTGCGGAAGCAAAACGGTCTTCGGTATTGCTACGCCGAGCTTTGCGGCTAATGCGAAATTGAAAAATTTATCATCGGCCGACCACCAGAAAGGATTGTTGATAACATAAGTCCCTTCCAGCGCCATCCGCTTTAATGTCGCGCGGTAGTAGGGAACTTCGTGTGAAATACGGTCGATAATAACGTCATAGCGTTTCGGCTCGTCCAGGCGTATTCCGCCAATTGTGATCATTTCCGCCTCGACCCGGCCTTTGCCGTTATCATTTATACTTTTGATTATAGATTCGGGAAACGTTATCTCGCGTCCCGCCAATATGCCGACTTTTTTCATTTTATAAAGTTGTACCTTGTAGTATTGGTTGCTGATTAAGCGTCAGTTTCTTGTGAAATCTGAAATCATTAATGATAAGCGACCGGGTTTTTAGGTGCAAGGATACGAATTAGTTTGCATCATCCTTTCGTAACATAGTAATCTTTAATTAACGCGAACTCCCGCGGCGTTTCCAATCTTCTATTAACTTCCCGGAATCCCTATAACAATAATGCCAATGGACTCTCAAGCTGCTTTGCAGGAAAACAACATCTCGGCAGTCGCTTCGCCGCCGGTGAACCAGAACTTACAATCTTTTCACAATGTTCTGAACCGAATGCTCGCCGTCGATCCTAAAGTCAGCGATCTGATATTTTCGCCCGGCCGTCCGCCGCAGGTCGAACTCACCGGCGATCTTCAGGGCGTGCCGATCCCCGGACTGGAAAAATTAAAGGCGCCGCAAATAAAAGCAATGGCGGATTTGCTGCTGAACGGAAATTTGCAGGGTTCGGAAACGCTTGAAAAGAAGGGATCGACGGACGTCTCGTACAGTGTGAACGGGCTTTGCAGGTTTCGCGTCAATATTTTTAAGCAACGTGGAACTTATGCGATTGTAATGCGCGTGATACCAACTACGCCGCCAAAATGGGAAGACCTGAATTTGCCGGCGGCAATTCGCGCCGTTGCGGATTTGAAGAATGGGATCGTACTTGTAACCGGTCCGACCGGCTCAGGCAAAACAACTACACTGGCGGCAGTAATCGATCTTATAAATCAAACCAAAAAATATCACGTCGTCACCATCGAAGACCCCATAGAATTCATCCACGACCATAAGAACAGCACGATCCATCAGCGGGAACTTCATTCGGACACGCCGGATTTTGCTCTTGCACTGCGAGCCGCTTTGAGACAAGCACCGAAAGTGATCTTTGTCGGCGAGATGCGGGATCGTGAAACAATCGAGGTTGCTCTAGAAGCCGCCGAAACGGGACACCTTGTTCTATCGACACTCCACACAATCGATGCCGCGAAAACAATTGACCGAATAATAGGTGTATTTCCGAAGGTCGAGGAAGCCGCGATAAGGACACGCCTCTCGCAATCCTTTCGCCGTATAATCTCACAGCGTTTGATGCCGAAGGTCGGCGGCGGGCGAATTGCCGCGATCGAGATTTTAACTTCAACTTCGCGCACGCGTGAATATATCGAAAGGGGCGAAAAGGACGGCCGCTCGATCGTTGACGCAATGATGGACGGCGAGCTGGAAGGTATGCAGACGTTTGACGGGGAATTGGAAAGAATGATCCGCGAAGGATCCATCACAAAAGAAACGGGGCTTTCGTTTTCGACCAATGCAAATAATCTGGCATTGTCCATCAACGACCTAGATGCAGCTAGGAAGGAAGCGGCCGCTAATCCCGTTCCCGAAACAACGACAACTCAGGATGTGCCGAATATTGATGGTTTTGAAAGGTAACGCCGCCATCTTGGCGGCTGTCCCGATGGCATCTTGCCATCCTCGTGTCGGCAGGATGCCAACGCGACAGCCGGCTGGAAGCCGGCGTTACCGATTTTCCGGCAATAATTCGTAATTGCCCATTTCACGATTGTAGGAATCGAGTGCTCCGACCGAATCGGCGGTCGCATCGAGCATTTGCTTCGTCATAGCGATCGAATCGGACAATTGCTCGAAATCGGGAAGCGAGAATTTCTCCGGTGTGGACATCGTGACGATCTCGTCATTCAGATAACTGAAAAAGTTTTCGATAGACTGCAATTGTCCTTCAACAAGTTTTACGCTGCGTTCGATTTCGTCAAAAGAAGCAACTCGCCTCTTCAAGATCTCGACATTCGTCTGTTGAATTCGCCTGGTCTTTTCATCGCCCGCGCCTTCCATCGCCCGGAAAGCCTGGGAAAGCTGATTATGGACGGCCTGACGGTTGATCGATTTCAAATGCTGTTTACGGCGGCGGTAAACATCAAGCAGATCGACAAAATCTTCCCACCGCTGATCGAGCGTTCGCAAATTTGACGGCAGCGAACCGGCTCCGGTGAACTTTGTATAATTATCCTGGATCTTTTCCTTCAACCATCGCAGATATTCGACGGCTTCCCGTTCGCGCGGCGTAAAGGATTTGATGAGTTTTTCGCGGCCGGCCTTATTTAGCGCACGAAGACGCTCTTTTTCACGCTGATTGACAAGCTGGCGGTACCACGGCAAGTTCGGCAGAAATAGAATATAGATGGCCTCAGCGATCAATGCGATCAGCAGCGGAATTACGCTGCCCGTAAAAGCCGCAGCCACGGCAAAGCCGGCCAGGCCCCAAAAATTAAATGGTTCCTTGACCGCTTCTTTCGCGTAACTCGTATTAAACCTGGTTATCTGCTGCTGGTATTTCGCAATGTCCGCCATACAATACTAGATGCTTGGTTTTCGGCCCACGTTCGACAGAGAATGATTAATTAGACCCATTTTCGTTCGTCTCGTTAATGATAACCTGATCGAGCACATCTTCTTCCTTAGCTTCCGAACCGGCGGAGATCTGCTTGCCGCCCGCATTTGAAGTTCCCGAACCGAGCATGCCCATCTGCGATTTGTATTCGAGCAGTTTGTCCTGAAGCTGAATGTCCATCGCTTCGCGTTCAATGTCCTGCATCTGCGAATCGACGTTGGTCGAGCCAAGCTGAAGTTTTGCTTCGGCGGCGGCGACGCGGCGGTCGATCTTCTCGCGCATTTCGTTGAAGGTCGAAGCATCGTCGCCGATGTTGAACGTTTCCATAGTCTGCGCCAGCTGTTCCTGCAATTTCGCCTGCTTGGCCGCGCTGATAAGCTGCATCGCCTCGGCGGTGCGCTTCTTCATGTTCAGTACGTAATTGTCCCGTGCCTTGAGCGCCTGTTTCGATGCGAGCGACGCGTGTTCGAGCTGAGCTCCCGTGCGAGTCATGTCGATCTGCGCCTGCTGAAGCTGGCCGATATACGCGGTAGCAATATCGTCTCGGCCCATTTTCACCGATGCCTTGATCTTCGAATCGAGATCCACAACCTGCGTCTCAAGATTCTCATGATTCTTTATCAAAAGCCGCTCGGTCGCCATCACCTGAGCAACCGAATTGTTCAATTCGGGAACACGGTCGCGCATATCGCGAATCGTCTGCTGCAGCACCAATTCGGGGTTCTCGATCTTATCGAGAGCGGCGCCCGTGTTCGCGAAAAATACTCTTTTTAATCTCGCCCACAATCCCATCGTATCTATTTGCTCCTAAAAATTAATCTCAAAAGAACTTTTCGCCAAATCACACTACGACGGCGCCTACTTCAAAGTTGCATTTTCCGGAATCAGTATAACAGGAAAACTATATTATGGAATAGCAACGGGCAACCGTTTTGAGTTCACGCTTAAGCCTGCTTCTTCGTCGGTTGGAAGACAAGCTAAAGCTTGAACTCAGAACGGCTGCAAGTTTCTTCGTGCAAATGCGTTCAAACAATGTGTCGGATCTACGAAATTAAATCCGTTAGTTCGAAATCGGGATTTTGAGTTATTATAAAGGCGTTTCGTCACTCCATCCGCCCGGCTCAAAATTCAGCGCGAGGAATAGAAAGAAAATGAGAAATTTCGTTTCAGGATTATTGCTGTTTGCTATTTACACCAGTATTTTTTCGCCGTTCATTTTGCCGGTGAGAGCACAAAATACCAAGCAAGCAGGGGAGAATAAGATGAGGGACACGCCTGCCGGATTAAAATTTCGTCTGAGCGAGGGCTCCGAGGGAGCCGAAACGCGTGTAAAACAAACCGCCGCTGAAACCGATCCGCTGTCAGCGGGCGATGTTTCCGGAGTGTTGAAACGAATTCCCCAGATCAAATCCCACTCAGACGATCAAACCGACTTCGCAAAACGCATCGGCACGCTCCCGGCTCCGAAAACCGGGAAGCAGATTCCCGTAAAATTTCCCGCTACCGGCGAAATGGGATTGCCGAATGTCAATACGGCGAATCAACCTCTCGAAGTAGTTCGTTTCTCGCCGGAAGGCCAGATTCCGCTTGCTCCCGACATGAGCGTCACCTTCTCGCAGCCGATGGTCGCCGTCATTTCACAGGAAGAAGCCGCGAAATACGCGCCCGTCGAATTTTCGCCTCCGGTCGAAGGCCGGTGGCGATGGCTCGGCACAAAAACGCTGATGTTCGATACGGCCAAGCGTTTTCCGATGGCGACAAAATTTACTGCCCGCGTCCCCGCCGGAACAAGATCGGCGACCGGGCAAATGCTGCAAAAAGACGTGACGTGGACATTCACCACGCCTCCGCCGAAGGTCGAGCAGTTTTTGCCGCAAGGCCAGACGGTAAAACGGAACGAGATGATGTATTTGTCCTTCGATCAGGACATCAATCCCGAAGCCGTTATAAAGACGATCAGCGTTACATCAGCCGGCAAAAAAATTCCGATCCGTCTGGCTACTCAGCAGGAGATCGACGGCAGCGGTTATAGCTATTACGCAAAGCAGGCACAGCCGAAACGTTGGATGGTTTTCCGTGCCGTAAATTCCGATGGATTGACCGAAAACGCCTTGCCTCCGGCTGCTTTTATAATGGTCACCGTTGAAAAGGGTACGCCGTCTGCGGAAGGGCCGTTGACAACAATGGAGGCCAGAACCTTCCAGTTCCAAACGTACGGGCCACTTAAATACAGCCGCGCATACTGCGGCTGGCCGCAAAACGCAAACTGTTCACCGTTCGAATCATGGACTATTGAGTTTAATAACGCCGTCGACGCGACGAAGTTTACAAAAGAAATGGTCAAGGTGGAACCGGCCGTTGAGGAGCTGAATATTTATCCATCGGGAAATTCCGTCTATATTCAGGGTTACAAGAAGGGAAATACCACGTACAAAATTACGGTCGATGGTTCGATCTCCGACGTTTTCGGCCAAAGTCTGGGCCAGGCCGCAACGGCTACGATCAAGGTTGGAACCGCCGGGCAAAATCTATACGCGCAGGGCGGAAATATGGCCGTTCTTGACCCATCCGCGAAAACCTCTTATTCGATATATTCGACCAATCACAGCTCGGTCAAAGTCCGTATTTATGATGTCGAACCGAAGGATTGGCCGCAGTTTCAGGAATATCACCGCCGCATAAACTATGCCGACGGGAAACGTCCCGTGATTCCGGGACGGCTGGTTTCCGATAAAGTAATTTTGATACAAAGCAAACCGGACGAAATGGTGGAAACGCGGATCGATCTGACATCGGCCCTTACCGGCGGCTTCGGCAATGTGATCGTTGATATAGAGCCGGTAATTAAAAAGGACAAATACGACCGCACGAGAATTTTTACATGGCTGCAATCGACGCAGATCGGACTTGATGCTTTTGTCGATAATACGGAACTTGTAGGGTTTGCGACGGATCTGAAAACCGGCACTCCGCTTTCGGGGGTGGAATTGTCGATCTATCCGAATGGAAGAGGGGTAAGCGGTCAGCAGTCAGCAGTTAGCGGTGAAGAGAAGGGATTAATTGCTCAGGCGTGGGAATGGGTAACTGGTGCAAGCGGTCCGCAAGCGGATGAGATCGAATCTTTCGATGCCGACGGTTCGGCAATCGATACGGAAACGATTACGGAGGCACAAACCAATAAAACCGGTGCAAATGGAATATTGCGATTGCCATTACCGGAAACGGTTACCGAGAAAGGGCAGAATATGCTGATTGCCAAACGCGGCAACGACACTGCATTTCTGCCCGAAAATACTGACTATTACTGGCAGGATTCGGGAACGTGGTATAAAAAAGTCGAAACCGATTCGCTCCGCTGGTTCGTTTTCGACGACCGGAAAATGTACAAGCCGAAGGAAGAGGTTGCGGTAAAAGGTTATATCCGCAAGATCACCGCCGGAAAACTCGGCGATGTTGAAGGCTTGAACGACGCGGCGGGCGGCCTGACCTATTCGGTCAAGGATGCTCGCAACAATGAGATCGCCAAAGGCGAAGGCAACCTGAACGTTTTCGGCGCATTCGATTTCAAATTCACTTTGCCCGACAACGCGAATCTTGGCTATTCGCGAATCGATTTTACGACAAATACACCTATTGCGGGCGGAGCACATACGCACCAATTCCAGATTCAGGAATTCCGCCGGCCTGAATTCGAAGTTTCGACAAAGGTCGAAACCGAAGCTCCGCATTTTGTCGGCGGTAAGGCCGACCTGTCGGTCGAAGCGAAATATTATGCCGGCGGCGGACTCGCGAATGCCGACGCCAACTGGACCGTAACGGCCAGCCCGACCAATTACACGCCGCCGAACCGCGGAGATTTTACATTCGGAACCTGGGTACCGTGGTGGCGAATTTACGACTACGGCGATTACAGCGGGCGTGACTCATACGGCGGAATCACGCAAAGTTTTAAGGGCGTTACCGACGCAAGCGGCAAACATCAACTGAAAATAGATTTCGAATCGGTAAATCCGCCGCGCCCGTATAGCGTGCGGGCTTCGGCGTCGGTGCAGGACGTAAACCGGCAAACCTGGTCGAGTTCCACAACGCTGCTTGTGCATCCGTCGTCGCTGTATGTAGGCATCAAAACGCCGCGCACGTTCGTCCAGAAAGGCGAAAAGATGGAGATCGAATCGATCGTTACCGATATCGACGGCAAACTTGTTTCGGGGAAAGATGTAGAGATTAAGGCCATTCTAAAAGATTGGACGTTTGATAAAGGAACGTGGAAGGAAGAGGTCATCGATGAACAGAATTGCACCGTCAAGTCCGCCGAAACTCCGCAGAAATGTACGTTTGTCGCGAAACAAGGCGGACGATATACGGTGACCGCAACCGTAATGGACGACCGTGAACGGTTCAACGAAAGCGAATTTACTATCTGGGTTCCGGGCGGAAAAACGCCGCCGAAACGCAATGTCGAGCAGGAAGAAGCTCAGATAATTCCAAGCAAGCAGAATTATGCTCCCGGCGATGTGGCCGAGATTCTCGTAATTTCGCCGTTCTCGCCGGCAGAAGGCGTTCTAACGCTGCGGCGTGAAGGAATCGTCAAAACCGAGCGTTTTTCAATGAAGGATTCGTCGATCACGCTGAAAATTCCACTCGATGAGAAGTATTTGCCGAATATTTACGCACAGGTCGATCTCGTCGGAGCAGCGGTGCGGACGAATGACAAGGGCGAGGTCGACGCCAAACTTTCAAAGCGTCCGGCGTTTGCCAGAGGAAACATAAACCTCGCAATTTCAACCGCCTCGCGAAAATTGACCGTGTCGGCCGAACCGCGTGAGAAAACACTTGCGCCCGGCGGCCAGACGGAGGTCGATGTCGAAATAAAGGATGTGAACGGCGAACCGGTCGCGAACAGCGAGGTTGCCATCATTATCGTCGATGAAAGCGTGCTCGCGTTATCGGGTTACAGCATCGCCGATCCTATGGGTATTTTTTATACGCCGCGAAGTCCCGGCGTTGTGGATTACCATTCGCGTAAAGATGTTCTGCTCGGAAATCCGGAGGATGTCAAAAATCAACCGCCGCCTCCGCCACCCTCTTCGGATGACGTCGTAGACATGTCATCGTCAATGATTACAACAAGTGAAATTGAATCCCTGCCGACGCAAGGAAGAAATGTTACGTCATTGCTCAAAATGTCGGCCGGAGCTGTCAGAGCCGAGGGACAGCAACAAGATGAGACGCCTATCAATCTACGCGAAAATTTTAACGCTCTCGCCGTTTTTTCACCCTCGGTCAAGACCGATGCAAATGGTAAGGCAACCCTCGATATAAAGCTGCCCGACAATCTGACGCGGTATCGCATCACCGCCGTTTCGGTTGATACCGGTAAGCGTTTCGGTAAAAGCGAATCGACGATCACGGCAAAACAGCCGCTGATGGTCCGCCCGTCGGCACCCAGATTTATGAATTTCGGTGACAAGGTCGAACTGCCCGTCGTCATCCAAAATCAAACCGATAAGGACATGGCGGTAGATGTCGCTGTCAGAGCGACAAACGCCGAACTAATAGGCGGAAACCTGAGCGGTAGCGAGGGTGGTTCTTCGTCGCCGGCCGGGAATGACACACTCCCTACCGGTCGTGTTTCGGTCCTTGGCAAGCGGGTTGTTGTCAAAGCTAACGACCGTGCTGAGGTTCGCTTTCCGGTTTCCGCCGTGAAAGCCGGGACCGCCCGTTTCCAGTTCGCCGTCAGTTCGGGAAGTTATAACGATGCCGCCGAAATTTCGCTTCCTGTCTGGACTCCGGCGACGACAGAGGCTTTCGCTACATACGGCACGACCGGCGAAAACGGAGCAGTCATCCAGCCGGTGCAAACGCCCGGCGATGTCTATCCGCAATTCGGCGGGCTTGAAGTTACCACATCATCCACGCAGCTTCCGGAATTGACCGATGCATTTATTTATCTGTCGAATTATCCATACGGCTGTTCCGAGCAAATCGCGTCACGGATGATCTCGACGGCGGCGCTGCGTGACGTACTTCAGGCTTTCAAAGCCAAGGGCACACCGACCGCCGCGCAGCTTGAAGAGCTGTTCAAACGCGATATTCAGATACTCCAATCGCGGCAGCGTGACGACGGCAGCTTCGGCCTGTGGAAACGCGACCGCGAGCGTTATGAATATCCGTTCCTGACTATTCACGTCGCTCACGCCCTCGCATTGGCAAAAGCTAAAGGCTACAAAGTGCCGGACGAAATGCTTAATAAAACGAAGCCATACTTAAAGGACGTTGAAAAACACCTCAACGACCAATGGTACAAATCGGCCCCGCAGGTTCGCTGGACAATCTCTGCTTATGCACTCTACATCCGCGATATGATGGGTGACAAAGATGTCGCAAAAGCGAAGAAATTACTGGCGGAGGCCACGATCGAAAAAATGCCGTTCGAAGCTTTGGGCTGGGTGCTTTCGGTATTAGCGGACGATCCTAATTCATCCGTCGAAGTCGACTCGATCACGCGTTTCCTGATGAACCGCACTACCGAAACAGCTGCTACCGCGAATTTTGTAACCGATTACGGCGACGGCGGATGGCTCATCATGTATTCGAACAGACGTGCCGACGGCGTACTGCTTGAAGCATTGATAAAGGCCGGAACGCGGACATCATTGTCCGCAAACGTTGCGGACAAGGATGTCCGCGTTCCGGCGAATGATCTGATCCCAAAACTCGTTCGCGGGCTGCTCGCCAACAGGACCAAAGGCCATTGGGGCAGCACGCAGGAGAATGTGTTTATCCTGCTCGCATTGGACAAATACTTTAACGCCTTTGAAAAGGTCACGCCTGATTTCGTCACGCGTATCTGGCTGGGCAATACCTACGCGGGCGAGGAAGCGTTCAAAGGCCGTTCGGTCGATTCGAATGTGCTGAATATTCCGATGTCATACCTCGTCGATCAGGGCGGCACATCCAATCTGCTGCTCGACCGTCAGGGCGCCGGACGGCTTTATTACCGCATAGGAATGAAATACGCGCCGAAGAATTTGAAACTCTCTCCAGCCGATTACGGATTCACTGTATTGCGGAAGTACGAAGCAATCGATAATCCGGACGACGTTAAGCAAAATGCCGACGGCTCGTGGACCGTAAAGTCCGGTGCGAGGGTTAGAATACGATTGACTATGGTCGCCCAGGCGCGGCGTTATCACGTTGCTCTCGTCGATAATCTGCCAGCCGGATTAGAAATTCTAAACCCGGAACTGGCGGTCACGGAAGTAATTCCAGCCGATCCTGGCGGAAATACGTCGGTTGTCGAATACAGCAGCCGCTCTTACGACAGAGGCAACTGGTGGTACAGGCAAAACTGGTTCGAGCATCAGAATTTCCGCAACGAACGCGCCGAAGCATTCGCATCGCTCCTTTGGGAAGGCGTTTATAATTATTCGTATGTAGCACGGGCGACTACGCCGGGACAATACGTCGTCCCGCCCGCAAAAGCGGAGGAAATGTATCACGCGGAAACATTTGGACGGACGGGAACGGATTTCGTAACGGTGGAATAGCTGCAGATTCTGTTTTAGAGAATCGGCGAGAAAGTGATCAAATGATTCTCCTCCTCGCCGTAATGAATTGGTGTGTTAGAATCCGTGACTATGAAGATTCTTCTTGCTTTATGCTTAATTGCTTCTTGTAGCTTATTTTCCGTCGGGCAGGAAATAGCCAAAAAAATCTACGATACCGAAAAAGCATTTGCAAGAATGGTTGCCGGGCAGGGAATCAACGCCGGCATTGCCGAATTTCTGGCTCCAGACGGCGTGATGTTCGTCCCCGAAGCCGCTAATGCCCGGCAGTGGTGGAAGTCTCAGCCTGCGTCGCCTGTATCGCTAACCTGGAATCCGATTTGGATCGATGTTTCGTCGAATGGAGCGCTCGCGTACAGCATCGGGAATTCGGTTTACCGTGCGAAGGGCAAGGACGATCCTACGGCATTTTACGGGCATTACATTTCCATCTGGTCGCGGCAGATGAACGGTGAATACAGAGCCGTTTTGGACGCAGGGATCAATCACGAGAAACCGGTTTCGACGCCTATTGATTGGAAATCACCCGCCGACATTGTAAAGGAAAAGAATGCGAAGAAAATTTCCGCAGCGGATTCCGCGGTCGGATTTTATCAAACCGCCGAGCAGCAAGGCTCGGATAAGGCTTATAAAGAATATCTCGCCGATGACGTTTACCTGCTGCGTGACGGCAAACAGCCATTCATCGGCAAGAAGGCTGCTCTGGAATTTCTCAAACAAGGTAAATCGAACATAAAATTCGCCAGGCGAAAATCATTTATCGAAGCCGCCGATCTGGCCCATGTTTTTAATATTTATACGATCACCAATAAAACCGGAACCAAGATCGAACGGGGAAACTTCGTCCAGGTCTGGAAGCTTCGCGGCGAAAAATGGCAGATAGTGGCCGATGTTTTCGTGCCGATTCCGAAGAGTGAAAAATAATCTAGTCCGCTGAATGTTTTTAGATTTCGCGAACACATTCCTCTAATCTCTATAAAACCGTGAAATCACATTACGAAAACGTCGTCGCCCTTCTAAAACTCGAAGCATGTGCTATCGAACGTGCTTCGAGCTATCTTGACGAAGCAAGCGTGGAGCAGGCAGTCGATCTGATCGCTAAATGCAACGGTAAATTAGTTGTGCTCGGCATCGGTAAATCCGGCGTGATCGCGCAGAAGATAGCGCAGACTTTTACGAGTACCGGAACTGTGTCGATGTTTCTCCATCCCTCGGACGCTTTACACGGAAGCCTGGGCGTGATAACTCCGGGCGATGTCGTCATCACTCTCAGCAATTCCGGCGAAACCGATGAAATTCTCGCGCTTCTGCCAGCTCTCAAACACCGCGGCGTTTCGATAATAGCAATCGTCGGAAACACCGATTCCACCCTCGCCCGTCAATCCGATGTTGTGCTCGATGCTTCGGTCGATAAAGAGGCCTGTCCGCTGAATCTTGCGCCGACGACATCCACAACGGTTGCCTTGGCGATCGGCGATGCTCTCGCGATGACACTGATGGAATCCCGCGGTTTGACTGCGGAGCAGTTTGCCGTCAATCATCCGGCGGGGAGACTTGGCAAACGCCTCACGCTAAAGGTCGAACACCTAATGCACGACAGCCCGAATGTCTCGCCGGGTGACGGCTGGCTTGAGGTCGTGAAAGCCATTTCCAAGTATTCTCTCGGCGCTGTTAACGTCGTTGATGAAACTGAGCGGCTCCTCGGGATCGTGACTGACGGCGACCTGCGCCGAACCATCGAGCGAAACGGCGACGATAATCTAAACGGTCTTACGGCACATCACATGATGACGGCTAATCCAACAACCGCCACTGCACAAATGCTTGCATTCGACGCTCTTCAATTGATGGAAAACCGGACATCTCAAATTTCAGTGCTCCCGATAATTGACGAAACAGGTGTCTGCAAGGGATTGTTGAGGCTGCATGATATTGTGAGGAGCGGATTATGATAGTCGATCCTGCAACCTATTACCGGTTCGCGTGTTTCATGATTTTGCGGGCCGTATGGATGCGTTAAACCTCTCATACAGCTCACCGGAAGCATGGCGATGTTCCAATATTCGATCTACAGGATGACGGCGGATATCGACATTGTTCTGGAACTTCAATCAAGTCACCCGCAAATTTTGATCGATAATCTGGAACCCGATTATTATATCCCCCACAATTCCATGAGGAGAGCGATCGACACGGAAAGGATGTTCAATGTGATCCATGAGGAGACCTCATTTAAAGTGGATTGCGTTCTGCGGAAATCTACACCGTTTCAAGTTACCGCTTTTGAACGTCGGCAAAGACTGGATTTTCATGGAATGGAAGTCAATATTATAACTGCTGAAGATTTGATCTTGTCGAAACTATTGTGGGCAGCCGACTCGAAATCAGAGAAGCAATTGACTGATGTTAAAAATTTAATGAGAAACCAATTGGATGTTGGGTACATCGAAATGTGGGCGAAGAAACTAGCCGTAAAGGATGCCTGCGATCAATGCCGAAGGGAGATCACCTCATGAACGATACGTCACCCGAGATTGAACAAATACAATTTGAAATGATGCAGAAATTAGGTTCGGCCAAGCGAATCGAACTAGCATCTGAGATGTATATGGCGGCGAGGGAATCCATTATCGCATCGCTTCCATCCCGGCTTTCAGATCAAGACCGGCGAACGGCTCTTATTGAGAGAATGTATGGAAAAGAATTTGCCGATGATTTTTTCAAGGAAAGAAGGAAATGATATTCAAACGAATTTTGGCCGCAATATTGACTGTTTTTGTTCTTTCTTTCTCAGCATTTTCTCAGAAAGCCGAGATCACGATCAGCCTCAACGAGCAATTCTTCGATGGTCTTCTAGACGGGATCTATCAGCACGCCGCCCCGCCGGAGTTTCCGCTTGCGGCGGTGGTTCCAAAATACAAAGTCCATGCACCAAATTCGGCGGCCTTTGGTTTTAACAGTCCGCCGCCTGCATGCAGCGAGACGATAAAACTTCTTCGCGAAACAAATAATTTGCGTACCGCGGTTCGTTTTCGGGACGGCAAAATATATGCTCCACTCGCTTTTTCGGGCAGCTATAACCAGCCGTTCATCGGCTGCGTGGAATTTTCCGGTTATGCCGAAACGAATATCGAGTTGGAATTCGACCCAAACGGCCAAAGGCTGATCGCGCGGGCAAAAGTGTTGAATGTATCGATGAACGGCACGGGCGGTATCGGCGGAAATGTGATCGCCCGGCTGGTTCAAAGCTCCATCGATAAAAAGGTTAACCCTATCGAGATCATCCGGATGGATAAAATATCTTTTGTCATTCCCATCCAAAACTCGGGCAATTTGCGAATGAAAGCGGTTGGCATCAGGCACGAGATCGTGCAGGGGCAATTGCAGATACATATCGCGTACGAATTCGTTAAAGCTTGAAAAGTCAGAATCGCCTGCGTCAGCGGGTAATACGGGTCGATTCTAAAGTTCGTGGCCCCGGTGGAAATTCTTCCGCCGGGGCTTTTCTTTCGTCTTGTTACTTCTTGTTCATCAATGTTCATATCTTGCTCATTGGTAAAGACTGCTGAAAAAGGTGAACACAAGAGGAACTTACCGCTAAAATCGAACCTTGACGTGCAATGAGCGCTAATCTTTACTATTCTCTATCAGATGAATTCACCTTTAGTAGCAATTATCGGCCGCCCGAATGTCGGAAAATCGACGCTGTTCAACCGCCTGACCGGATCGCGAAAATCCATCGTCGGCGATGAGCCGGGAATTACCCGGGACCGTATCTACGCCAATGTCGAATGGAAATCGCGCACTTTCGAACTGGTTGATACCGGCGGAATCGTGCCGGACGACGAAGCGATAATCCCGGCAAACATTTTCAAACAAGCCGGTTTCGCCATCGATAAGTCCCAGGCGATAATCTGGGTTGTCGATGCCCGTGCCGGCATTACGCCGCTCGATGAAGAAATTTCGGTTTTCCTGCGCAATATCGGAAAGCCGGTTTTCATCGCCGCAAATAAATGCGAAACCCGAAAGGTGGAAGAAGAGGCCGCCGAGTTCTACAGGTTTGGATTCGACATCACCCCGCTTTCCGCCGAGCACGGCACCTCTATCGGCGATCTGCTCGATCAGGTTTTCGATGCTCTCGAATTTGAGGACGAAGTCGAGGAAGAGCCTTCGCACGAAATCAGGCTGGCGATAATCGGACGGCCGAATGTCGGAAAATCTTCGTTGTTAAACAGTATTTTGGGCGAAGAAAGGGTTATCGTTTCGCCGATCGCCGGGACGACTCGCGATGCGATCGACACGGAGTTGGAAGTGGACGGCCAAAAGTTCGTGCTCGTCGATACCGCCGGCATCCGCCGTAAAGGCAAGACCATTGAAATGGCCGAGAAAATGTCTGTGATAATGGCCCGCAAGGCTTTGGAACGGGCCGATGTCGCTATTCTCATAATTGACGCGGTTGAAGGTGTGGCGAATTTGGATGCGAATATAGCCGGTTACGCCGTCGATTCGGGCTGCTCGATCATCATCGCCGTCAATAAATGGGACGCGGTCGAGGAAAAGGAAACGAATACGATCTATGAATTCGAACGCGAGCTTCGCCGGCATATGAAATTTCTCGATTGGGCGCCGATGATAGCGATCTCGGCATTGACCGGCCAGCGGGTCACAAAAATTCTCCCGCTCGTGGTTAAAGCGAACGAAGCCCGCAACCTGCGTGTCCCGACCGCTCGGCTGAATAAGTTTTTCGAGGAAAGCATTGTCCAGCCCCGCGGCGGCAGTGCTCCCGCAACAGTTAAAGGCGGCATCTCGCGTCTCAAAATTCAATATATTACCCAAGGCGGCCTTCGTCCGCCGCTTTTCGTTCTCTTTACATCCGGCGGAAATAAAGCCGGACTACACTTTTCTTACACCCGATATATTGAAAATCAATTGCGCGCAGCGTTCGGATTTTTCGCGACACCGCTCCGGCTCAAAGAAAAACATAAAGTGAGAAGTCCTAAGCGTTAATGGAAATACTTTTGCTTTTAATTCGTCTATTCCTGTTCGGAGTATTTTTACTCGCGGGAATTACAAAACTCCTCGATCTTCCAGGGTCAGAAAAAGCTGTCAAGGCCTTTGGCACGCCAGAAGAATTCGCCAAGACCTTCGCGATTGCGCTGCCTTTTGCGGAGATAGTATTTGCTGTCTGCTTTTTGTTCACCGGAACCGCCTGGGTCGGCGCAATCGGAGCGTTGATATTGCTGCTTAGCTTTATTGGCGGAATGATCTGGCAGATCTCGCAGGGAAAAGCCCCCGAATGCCATTGTTTCGGCCAGCTTCACAGCGAGCCGGTCGGTAAGAAAACCCTTATTCGCAACATTGCCTTTGCGCTTCTTGCATTAATCCTGATCGGCCAGGGAAGGAACGGGCAGGGAATGAGCCTAGCGGACACGGACGCTGAAATGCTGCGGACGATCTTTTTGCTGCTAATCTTTGTCGTTGTCGCGGTTGTGCTTTTCTTTGTTAAAAGGCTATCCGATCAGCAAACTGAGATCATTAAACGTCTGGATGTAATGGACGTTATTTCCCGCGACGGAAAACCCGTCGAACGGCAGGAAGCCGGGAATCCGCTTGACAGCCTTCCGATCGGCGCGCCGTTTCCCGAATTCAGCATCAAAGACGGCCGTGGAAAGATCGTCGAGTTCGACCATATTCTTGCGGCGGCAAAACCTACGTTGTTCCTTTTCGTTAGCCCGACCTGTAATCCGTGCGGAGCTTTAATGCCGGAAGTCGCGGAATGGCAAAGTGAAATGGGCCACAGGGTGAATTTCGTAATCGTCAGCAGCGGAACGCTGGATGCAAATAAAAAGAAATTTGGCGACGAAATAGCCGAGCGTATCCTTATCGAAGAAAAGCGGGAATTGGTTGAAACGGTCCACGCCAAATGGACGCCGGCGGCAATATTCGTCACTCATGACGGCATCATCGCCAGCCACACGGCGAACGGCGATTCCGCGATCCGCAATTTAGTCGAGAAAATCCGCACCGAGGATCTAACACGGGAATTCGTCTTTTTCGCCGAAAAAACTGTCACCGGAAAGCCTCCGATGATCGGCAAAAGCATCCCTGAATTTTCCCTTAATGATTTGGACGGCCGGACTATTACCAAACGCGATATCGTCGGTAAAACCACGTTAGCGATCTTCTGGAGCACCGATTGCCCGCACTGCGTCCGCATGATGACGGAAATTCAGGAATGGGACAAATCAAAATCGCCGGAAGATCCGCAGCTGATTGTTTTCTCGGAGGAGGACAATGAACTTCACCAGGAACTTGGATTGAATTCTTCCGTTTTACTTGAAAAAGGGTATAAAACCGCAATCGAATTAGGGATGTTCGGCACGCCCTCAGCGGTCTTGATCGATGAAGAGGGAAGGATTGTTACTGAAACCGCAATCGGTGCCGGGAATATCTGGGCGTTGATAGGGAAATACGATTAGAAGAGAAATAATTACTAATTAGCAATTATTAATTAGTAGTTATTTTTCGCTATTCATTAGTTTTATGAAACCGATTGATTGGAAAGTATCCGCCCGGGATGGCGAGGCGCGAACGGGAATTCTGCGAACAAGGCGTTCAGTAATTGAGACGCCTGTTTTTATGCCTGTCGGAACGCAGGGGGCGTTGAAAGGAGTCAGGTTTGAATGGCTGGAAAATGAGTTGGACGCACGCGTAATTCTTGGTAATACCTATCATCTGTTCCTGCGTCCGGGAATCGAAACGATTCGCAAACTCGGCGGACTGCATAAATTTTCTACCTGGAACCGCTCATACTTGACCGATTCGGGCGGCTTTCAGGTTTTCTCGCTCACCGATCTTAGGAAATTGACTGAGGAAGGCGTTGAATTCCGCTCGCACATTGATGGCAGCAAACATTTTCTTTCGCCTGAAGTTTCGATGGAAATGCAGGCGGCCTTAGGTTCCGAGATCGTCATGGCATTCGATGAATGCCCGCCGGGCGATGCGGGAATCGACAAAACGAGAGTAAGCCTCGAACTCACCGTTCGCTGGGCAAAACGTTCGAAGAAACGGTTTGATGAGCTACAAGAGGCAGAACCGCCTGCGTCAACGGGTGGAACGAATTCTGTTGAGTCAAGGTTAACGAGCGAAGAATTCGCCGCATCAAATTCTATTGAGTCCCAGACGTTAGGGGACAACGAGACCCTGCCAGCCACTGACGAAGGTGGTTCTGCCTTGTCCGGCCACCAAGCCTTATTCGGCATTATTCAAGGCGCGGGGCATCTCGATCTTCGCAACGAAAGCCTCGAAAAAACAGTCGATATCGGATTCGACGGCTACGCGATCGGCGGACTCAGCGTCGGTGAAGAAAAAAGCGTGATGTACGAGGTGCTGGAATACCTCGCACCGAAAATGCCGCAAGACACTCCGCGTTACCTAATGGGTGTCGGCACGCCCGAAGATCTGATCGAGGGCGTCGCACGCGGCGTCGATATGTTCGATTGCGTAATGCCGACCCGCAACGGACGCACCGGCAGCGCCTTTACCTCAACCGGAAAGATCAATATCCGCAACTCGAAACACGCAGCCGACGAATCGCCGCTCGACGCTGATTGCCCGTGCTCGGTCTGTGCCAGATATTCGCGTGCTTACCTGCGTCATCTGTATCAAGCCGGCGAGATGAACGCCGCGATAATGATCTCGCATCATAATCTCGCTTTCTTCCTTGACACTATGCGGCGAGTTAGGCAATCTATCAAATTCGGCGGTTTCGGGCAGTTTCGCGACGAATTTCTCTACAAATTACGGGATGGCGGCGATCCGGGCGTTTGATTTACTGGTTTCGAACGTCTATTATTGATTTTTATTTCTGCACTAAAAACAAATGAACATAGTTCTGTTATTTTTTCAGGAAGGCGGAGGCTACGGTATTATCACCGCGATTCTTCCCTTCGTTTTTATCTTCGGAATTTTTTATTTCCTGGTGATACTGCCGCAAAAAAAGCAGAAACAGCAGCTGCAGGAATTGATTACTCAATTAAAGATCAATGATGAGGTTGTGACGAACGGCGGAATTATCGGAAAAATAAAGGAAATTAGAGACACGAGTTTCGTCATCCAGAGTGCTGAAAAATCCTTTCTTGAAGTCGGTAAATCCGCGGTAGTCGGAAAAAAGGCTGAATAGCAAAAAATGGCGGCAGCGGTTGGCGGGAAAGCTGATTGCCGAAGTCTGAATGCTGATTGCTGAATTATGAAAAACAACAGTTTGTGGATAAGAACAGCGGTTATTTTAGTGGTGACGCTGGTGGGCATTTATCTGGTTGTCGGGCCCCGCAGGGCTCCGGTCGCAAATGATTTCACCTGGAACGGCATGAAGGCCAATCTAGCTGAAAATATCAATCTTGGCCTTGACCTCAAGGGCGGATCGCACTTGGTGATGCGCGTCAAGACGGACGATTACCTGAAAACGCTTACGGCAAACAATGCCCAAGCTGCCCTAGTAGCCGCTCAGGAAGCGAAATTACCGGTCAGCGGCAACAAGGCCGTTTCCGAAAACGGAACATATTCCGTCTCGCTCGAAGCTGCCGACACCGCGCAAATTCCGACCATTATCGACGAAGTAAAAAAGAAGGTCGATTTTTCGAGCTGGACCGAGGAAACAAACGGAAATACGATCACATGGAATTTGCCGTCGCCGACACAGACCATCTTTAAAGAACAGGCCGTTGTGCAGGCTTTGACGATAATCGAAAGCCGCATTAACGAATTCGGCGTTAAAGAACCGACGCTGCAGCGGCACGGCTCACCCACATCGGGACGCATTCTGCTGCAAATGCCCGGCGTGGATGACCCGGAACGCGTTAAGAAATTGATCGGATCGGAATCCCGGCTCTCAATAATGAAGGCTGTCGATCCTTACCAGCCATATCCGACCAAGGAAGCTGCGGAACGGTCACTTGGAGCCACAGTTCCCCCGAACCGTTTGGTTTTACCTTACAACGAAAAGGACGATGCCAAAGCTCAATCCAAGGATGCAGCCGCACAAACGCCGCCCCAATGGGTCATTGTCGAACTTCCGGCCGTTGTCGAGGGAAGCGAAATGCGCGATGCTTCCGCATACTCGCAGACCGGCGGCGATACGAATTACGAGATCAATTTCTCGCTTAAGCCCGAGGGTGCAAAGAAATTCGGTGATTTCACCACAAAAAACGTCGGCAAATATCTGGCTGTTCGTTTGAATGACGAGATAAAATCGGTTGCGTCCATCAATTCCCCGATCTTTGAATCCGGGAGAATAACCGGCAGTTTTTCAAAGACCTCGGCGGAAGATCTGGCATTGACGCTAAAGACCGGATCGCTTCCGGCCGAGATCGAATATCAGGAAGAGCGGACAGTAGGCCCGAGCCTCGGAGCCGATTCGATCCGCTCCGGCGTTACGGCATCGCTTGCCGGACTGATATTTATCGTCATATTCATGCTGATTTATTATCGCGGTTCCGGCATTAACGCGGTCATTGCGCTCATACTTAATCTGCTCCTGACGCTCGCGGCTTTGATCATGGTCGATTCCACATTGACGCTGCCGGGCATTGCCGGGCTTATTTTGGGCATCGGCATGGCGGTTGATTCCAACGTGCTTATCTTCGAAAGAATGCGTGAGGAACTGCGTGCCGGAAATAACGTCGCCAAAGCCGTTTCGCTGGGCTTCGATCGCGCGTTTATAACGATCATCGATACGCATGTCACAACTATTATCTCGGCAGTTATCCTTTATATGTACGGAACCGGCCCGATCCGCGGATTCGCCGTTACGCTGATCCTTGGACTGCTGATAAACCTGTTTTCAGCCGTGTTTGTATCGCGAACGATCTTTATGTGGCTGCTTGAACGCAACCCGGAAATGAAAAAGCTTAGTATCTAGCCGTCGGCGGTCAGCTATCAGCTTTCAGCCGGAAATCCTGCTGACCACTGACCACTGACCACTGGCCTCTGACCCCTGACAAAAATGTTTGAATTTTTTACCAATATCAAAGTCGACTGGATGGGCTGGCGCAAGCCGCTGATCGCGATATCAATACTTATCCTTCTGGCTGGCCTGATCTCGGCTATCGGCCGGCAATTAACTCCGGGCGGGACCGAGGCCTTCAATCTCGGTGTCGATTTCCAGGGCGGAACAGTGATTACCGGAAAGTTTAAGCAAAGGCCGACGACTGACGAGGTGCGTGCCGCGTTGAATACGGTGGGCATTAACGAGCCTACTATTCAGGAATCGACCGATAAACCGGACGAGCTTTTGATAAAGGTCCCGCTGCTCAACGACGTCGAAACGGCGGCGCCTGCGGCCGAACCGGTAAATACTAATTCCATTTCCGCCACCGCTGCTGAATCGACGCAAAATACTCAAGTCGATAAAGGCCGTGCCTTGGTAAAACAAGCTCTTGATACATTCGGCAAGGAAGCCGAGCCAGCCGTCGCGCTTCAGGATGACGGTGCAGCAGCATATAAGATCGTTGGAACCGATTCGGTCGGCCCGGTCGCCGGTGCTCAATTGCGTACACAAGCAATTCAGGCGACGCTGCTCGGCCTGATCGGCATTCTGCTTTTTATCGCTTTCAGATATGACTGGACATATGCCGCCGGTGCGGTGATCGCGGTGTTTCACGATGTTTTGGTAACGCTCGCGTTCTTCTCCCTGTTCCAGTGGGAAGTCAGTTTAACGGTTCTCGCGGCGTTTTTGACTTTGGTCGGCTTCTCGGTGAATGACTCGATCGTGATCTTTGACCGTATCCGCGAAAATCTCGGTCTGCATCGCGACAAATCGCTTTACGATCTTACCAACCAATCTATTAACCAGACGATGTCGCGCACCATCGTGACGAACGGCCTGGTATTCCTTTCGGTCCTGGCCCTCGTTCTGTTCGGAGGCGAAGTGCTTCGCGGTTTCTCGCTCGCTCTTTTTGTCGGCTCGATTGCCGGAACTTATTCAACCATTGCAATCGCCAGCCCTATCGCGATCTGGTGGCAGAGCAAGATCGGCGCGGCCAAGATAAAGGAAGTTCAGATTCAGCAGGCAGGCGGGAAAATTGCCTCCGCATCGCGGCGTTCGGTAACCCGAAGACCTGTTACGCGTTAAATTTACAAACTTTTGTTGTGGATTTACTCAGTAAGCGGAAAACTTACGCTTAACAGCAAGAAAAGTTCGAAAAATTTGTGGAAACATAACAAAACATACGGATTATTCTTGACTTTGCGAAAGTAAAAATTTAGAATTCATTACGTTGCTGGTCAATTAAATATTCGGTATCTGCTTTTTTTCGTTAACTTCATGCGCTGAAGACGGAATTTGTAGGGTTATTTGTATGCGTTGCCGGCAATCAGTCATTTTGCCCCGCACATAATGTCCGGAAAAATCCTATCGAAAATAAGAGCAGATACCTATCAAGCCTAATCGGGATCTTGACGATTACAACTTGGTATGTAATTTTTATCATCATAAGCAATTATAAGTTTTCGTGACCCTTGACCTAGTTTGGCACCGGACAGTTAGGGAGGAAAATAAAATGTTAGATCAATTAGTCGAGTCTAAAAGCCACGCATCGGAGGACACCCGCCGCAGCAGCTTTCTTTTGACGACCTTTGTGATCATGGTGACTATTCTCATGAGCGCATGGCTTTACAGCCTTTTTGCAAAGGATTACGGTATGGGCGGCGACGAGCTGTCGCTGGAAACTCTGGTTGCACCGCCGGTGATCGAGGAAGCTCCAGAACCGGAGCCTGAAAAGGAGCCGGAAACCGAAAAGCAGAAGGATCCGAACGTGGATATCCGAAAGGAGATTATCGCCACGATGGACGAGCCTCCGCCGAAGGTTCCGGATAAGATCAGCAGCGAAGCGTCAAAAATTCCGCCGCGCGATCCGAATAAATTTACGGTAAAGGGCGACCGCAATTTCAGCGCGGACAATGCACCGTCGTCTGACTACACAGGCCCGGTTAATACGACCGGAACAGGCAGCAATAGTGGTAATCAGGGACAAGGAGGAACAGGTGAAACCAGCGGAGGTGCTCCACCTCCACCGCCGCCTCCGCCACCCGCACCGCCGAAGCGCACAACGCCAGTTTCGGGCGGCGTTCTCAACGGAAAGGCTATCAGCTTGCCGAAACCGCCGTACCCGGCCGCCGCCAGAGCAGTCCGTGCCAGTGGTACAGTCACTGTTCAGGTCACGATCAGCGAGAGCGGAAGCGTTATTTCTGCCAGCGCCGCCGGAGGCCATCCGCTTTTGCGTGCCGCCGCCGTACAGGCAGCTCGAGGGGCACGTTTCAGCCCGACGCAATTGTCCGGCCAGCCCGTGAAGGTAACGGGTGTTATTACTTATAACTTCGTCCCGTAACGGGATAGATGCAGAGAGGCGGCCTTTCGCGGTCGTCTCTCAAATTTTTAGATTCTGCAATCATAAGATTTTGTTGATTTCTTTGGAGGAAAAACCATGACATTTTTGAGTAGTCTGTTAGGAACGGACATTCTAGGGCTTTTTTTGATGCTCGCGGGCGAAGGCAAGATCTCATTCGGCCTTTACGATATTGCGAGAAGTTTGACGATTCCGGGCTGGATCGTTATCGCGATCCTTCTGATCCAATCGGTCTATATGATCGCCGTGGGCATCGAACGCTGGCTGACGTACAGCAAAGCTAAACAGCAGTCGCGTCAGTATGCCCCGAAGGTTGCAATGGCACTTAAAAGCAGCAATATCGATGAAGCCATTAACATCAGCGACAAGCACAAGGATTCGCACCTCGCAATGGTCGTTTCGTCAGGATTGAAAGAATTCGCCGCTCACCAGGGCAATACCGACATTTCGGCTGACGAGATGGAAGCTTCGAAGCGTGCCCTCGACCGTGCTATTGCCGTTAAGACCGCTGAACTCAAACGCGGACTCGCGGGACTTGCGACCGTCGGCTCGACCGCCCCGTTCGTTGGACTGTTCGGAACCGTCGTTGGTATTATCGGTGCTTTCGTCGCTCTCGCACAGGCTGAGAATGCCGGTATCGGTGCCGTGGGTGCCGCTATCGCGGAAGCTCTGGTCGCCACCGCCTTTGGTATTGCCGTTGCCGTTCCGGCTGTGTGGCTCTTTAACTACTTTACAAATAAGGTAACGAGTTTCGGCGTCGAAATGGAAAATTCGGCTTCCGAACTGGTTGACTATTTTATCAAGCAGCGTACAAAAGCATTGAAGGGCTAATCGTTGTTCTGAGTTCACGCTTCAGCGTGCTTCTTTGCTAACGAAAGACAAGCTAAAGCTTGAACTCAAAACGTAAGAAGGGGGATAACTGCCATGGGTGCAAGTATCGGTGGAACCGATGAATATAATTCGGAGATAAATGTTACTCCGATGGTTGATGTTATGCTGGTGCTCTTGATCATTTTCATGATCGTCACGCCGCTGCTTCAATCGGGCATACCGGTCAATCTGCCGAAGGAGCTCAACGCTCCAACGGAGGATCCGGAAATCACGAAAGACACTTCCGTGGTCATTACTATTCCGAATAATACCGATTTTTATATCGGAAAGGATCCGTTTCCGATCGCCACTTTGGGCGAAAAGATCAAGAGCATGATGAAGGACAAGGCGCCCGATAAGCGTATTGTTTACATCAAAAGCGGGATCGATGTCGATTACGGAACGGTCGTTAAGGCGATCGACGTGATCAGGAAGCAGGATATCGATAAGATCGGGTTGGTTGCGGACAGAAAAAAAGGGGGAGAAGCTCCGCCGTCCTAACGGCAGGGATTCTCCGGCACGCTTAGGCGTCGGGAGTATTTAATTATGGGAATGTCAGGCGGCGGCTCTCAGGGAGCAATACCGAGAATTAACGTAACACCGCTGATCGACGTTTTGCTGGTGCTTTTGATCATTTTCATGGTCATCACGCCGGTCAAACCGAGCAGGTTCGAAGCAAAAGTCCCTGCCGAACCGAAAGAACAACCGGATCTTAAAGTAGAACCAAACCCGTTAACGCTTGTGGTTACTATCAATCGGGCAAACCGTTCGTTGGCTCTAAATAACGAGCCGATGGGAAACGTAGATGAACCTGAGGCATTGACGGCAAGGCTGGCTGAGGAATTTAAGAAACGGGCCGACAATGGCGTGTTTCGCGAGGGCACGAACGAAGTTGAAAAGACGTTGTTTATAAAATCACCGACATCGGTGCTTTACGGCGACGTTATTAAAGTGATCGATGCCGCTAAAACGGCGGGCGCTCAGCCAATCGGATTGCAGATTGACGATTTAACAGAATAATTTAGCCCGGATATGGAACGGGCCGCCGGCGTGGCGGCTTCCTTATCAAGGGTTTGACATGGAGTCGAATAATGAGATTTTCTCGTTTAGGGATATTCGCGTTACTTATATTAACAGTACTCGTATCCGCTAATTGTTCACAATATAACCGTATAATGTCCAGAAAGAATCTGGTCGACGGGTCGGAAGCATACAAGGCCAGAAAGTTTGCCCTAGCTGAGGACCTGTTCCGGCAGGCGGCGGCTCGCGATCCCGAGGGGGCTACGGTTGAAGGCAGAACTGCACAGTTGTTCCTTGCCAGGACGCTTCATTCCGAATACATCGGAAACCGTATAGACAAGGAAAAGGCCGATGAGGCAATAAGGGAATATCAGAAGTCTCTTAAAGTCGATGAGAACGACCAGAGTTCTTATAAAGCTATTGCCAGCCTTCTGGAAAATCTGCAGCGGCCGGACGAATGGCAAAAGTTTGTTACCGAACGGGCCAACACCGCCGATATTCTGCCGCAGTACAGAGCAGAAGCTTTAACGGCCCTGGCTGTAAAGCAGAATAATTGCGCCACCGAAATATCCGATACCGAAGCGACTAAAAAGACCGTGAAAGTTGACAATAAGGACGTTTTTCAGTTTGTTAAGCCAGCTGACCCCGCCGAATTCGCGAAATTGCAGGGATGCATCGCCGAGGGCAATAAGCTGATCGAGCAATCGGTGGCATTAGAACCGGAAGCCGTGAAAAATGCCAAGAGTGTCAATATCAAATCGCTTTCCGACGAAGATTTGAAGAAGACGAATGACCTTCTCAATATCTTCGAATCGGCCAGATCCTATCGGGCGAGCCTCGTCGTTCAGGCGATGCGTCTTGCCGAAATGGAGGGCCGCAAGGACGATCTGGCAAGATTGAAAACTGACGCCGACGCGGCAAAGGCGCAATATAACGAGCTGCGTGATGTGAACAGGAATTTCCAAACGGAGATCGAAGCACGAGTCGCGGCCCTGACCGCCGAAGCGAATGCCAACGCTAACGCCGCCAAGTAGTTTTAGACCGATTCGTTTTTTTTTATCAGGTTAGGTGATGCTCAAATTCGTTGAATAGGGCATCACCTTTTCTATTCTTTAAATGGTATGGTCAGTACCGCCTCCGTAAGCGGGTAGTACGAATTCAAATGTAAAGTTGAGTTTAGGTCTTAACGTACATCTCCGGGTTTAATCTTTACCACCCGCTTACGCAGGTGGTACTGACAAGAGAAAAATGGTCACTATCACTACTTGTTACTGAATTTAAATGATCCGCATCGAAGATGTCATCGCAAAGGTAGAAAGAAACCGCTCCGACCCCGATATAGATCTTATCCGGCGGGCGTATCTTTTTTCTGCGCTTCACCATAAAGGGCAAAAGCGGGCGTCCGGTGAGCCGTACCTGGTGCATCCGCTCGAAGTTGCAGACATTCTCGCCGAAATGCGGCTGGATGAGGTAAGCGTTTCGACAGGCCTGCTTCACGACGTTGTCGAAGATACATTGGTTGATCTCGACACGATCAAAACCTATTTCGGCGACGAGATCACGCATCTCGTCGACGGCCTGACGAAAATCGCCCACATCAGCAACCTGTCGAAGGAAAAGCAGCAGGCCGAGAATGTCCGCAAAATGGTGCTTGCGATGACGACGGACGTCCGCGTGGTGCTTATAAAACTTGCGGACCGGCTTCATAACATGCGGACGATGCAGTTCCTAAAGCCGGAAAAACGCGCCCGCATATCGCAGGAAACACTCGACATATACGCTCCGATCGCCCACCGTCTCGGCATGGGTAAAATGCGGAGCGAATTGGAAGATCTCGCGTTTCAAAACATACATCCCGAAGAATATAAGCGCCTTGCCAAAGAAGTCGATGCCCGCCGCCCTGAACTCGAAGCCGTTCTCGAAAAGATCAAGGAAACGATTCAGATAAAATTAAAGGAGAACGGCGTTCCCTTCGTCGAGGTCGAAGGCCGCGTAAAGCGTCTTTACTCGCTCTGGAAAAAGCTCAAAAAGCAGAAGTTGATGATCGAGCAGGTTTACGATCTGATCGCGGCACGAATCATCACCGCGAACGATAAGAAGAACTGCTACCTGACACTCAGCGTCATACACGACATCTGGACACCGGTTCCGGAACGTTTCAAAGACTGGATCGCAATTCCGAGGGACAATCTCTACCAGTCGCTCCACACATCCGTTATCGGCGACGGCGGGCAGGCCTTCGAGGTTCAGATCAGGACCGAAGAAATGCACCGTGTCGCCGAGGAAGGAGTTGCCGCCCATTGGCGGTATAAGGAAAGCAAGCTTGGCACTAAAGACGACGAGAACCTCGATGAACTGCGGAGAACCGTCGAAAAACTGCTTTTGCCGCTGGTCGAGAATACCGAGGACGGCGAAGATTCCGCGGATTTTATCGAATCGCTGAAGCTCGATCTTTTCCCGAAGGACGTTTACGCATTTACACCGCTCGGAAAGGTCATCCAATTGCCGCGCGGCTCAACGCCGCTCGATTTCGCTTACGCTATCCATTCCGAGGTGGGCGACACCTGCACCGGAGCGAAAATAAACAGCCGTATCGTCCCGCTCAAAACGGAGATCCAGAATGGCGATGTGATAGAGATTTTAACCACCGTGAATTCGAAACCCTCACGCGACTGGCTGAATTACGTCGTCACATCGAAGGCCAGAAATAGAATTAGGCATTTTATATCCGACCAGCAGCGTGCCGAATCCATCGACATCGGCCGCAAACTTCTTGAAAAAGAGATCGAAAAATTCCGGCTTTCGCCCAAAAAGCTGATAAATAACGACACCGAAATGAAGCGGATCGCCAATGAATACGGCCTCGGCCGGCCGGAAGATCTGCTGGCTTCGATCGGCTATGGCAAATCTCTGCCGAGAAACGTGATCTCGAAATTTCTCGGCCCGGAAAAATTCGCCGAACTCGACCCCGAAAAACGCAAGGAAACCCGAATTGAAAGCGGCATGAAGGCCGTTAAAAAATTCATCGGGATGGGCGAGGACGCGATAATTGTCAAAGGCGTCGATAACCTGCTGACGACCCGCGGCCGCTGCTGCAATCCGCTGCGGGGCGAGGACATTATCGGCTACATCTCGCTCGGAAAAGGGATCGTCGTCCATAATAAACGGTGCAAGAATGTAGCCCAGTTGATGATAAATAAAGATCGAATTGTAGATGTCGAATGGGCTGCCGGCGAGAAAAACGAGATTCAATCGGTCCGTATCCTGGTCACGACCGAAAACCGCACCGGCATGCTAGCCGGCATCACCAACGCCATCGCCGAAATCAAAACCGGCATCCGGAATGCCACCGCCAGCGTTTCTCGAGACGATAAGGGTTTGATCGAAGTCACCGTCGAAGTATTCGACAAAAAACATCTCGACCGCGTCGTAACCGCTATCGAACAAGTGCCGGGCATCATCGTCGTCGAAAGGATGAACGCGTGAGCAATTGACAATGGAAAATGAAGAAACTCGGACATCCAGTTCTTATTTTCCATTATCAATTATCCATTATCAATTGTCCTCCCTTTCTTTTTGCCGGTAAATTTGTTAACATTCGCCTTTTGCTTGATTAATCGTTAAGTCGGCATTTGTACATAATGAAGGAAATAATTTCAACCGAAGCGGCACCGGGAGCGATCGGGCCATATTCGCAGGCGATCAAAACCGGGAACATGATTTTTTGCTCCGGCCAGATACCTATCGATCCGGCAACAGGTGAATTTGTATCCGGCGATATTGCCGAACAGACCGAGCAAGTGCTGAAAAATTTGAAGGAAGTATTGAAAGCAGCCGGTTCGGATCTCAACGGCGTGGTGAAGACGACCGTATTCCTCGCCGATATGGGCGATTTTACGGCGATGAACGAAGTTTACGGCAGGTATTTTGACGAGAACAAACCCGCCAGAGCTACGGTTCAGGCTGCACGTCTGCCGAGGGATGCAAGAGTGGAGATAGACTGTATTGCGGCAGTTTAGAATTACCGTTTTTTTTTTGCGGCAATAAGAAAAGCCAAACACCGAATAAATTCAATGTTTGGCAACTAAAGTAATCAGTTGTTTATCAAATAAGATTACGCCGCTTTGACAACCTTGCCCGATTTTATACAGCGTGTGCATGCCTTGATTCGCCCGTTTCCGCCGGCCGGAAGCTTAACGCGAACCGGCTGCAGATTCGGATTGAACCGCCGCCGGGTTTTGTTATTAGCATGTGAAACATTGTTCCCAAATTGCGGGCCTTTGCCGCATATATCGCATCTTTTAGCCATAAATAATTGCCTCCAATAATTAAGTGAGGGGGAATAAGAGAGTTTACAAAAACTCAAAAATAGATTTTATATCAAATTAGGACCGGTAAAGTCAAGCAATGATCTATATCGATAACTTCAAAGGAGTAACAGCCACAGTGCAAACTTTAAAATCCAGACTTCTTCCCTTAGCTCTGTTCGCGGCAACAGCCGTCGTTTTAGGAGCGTGCGGCGGAACATCATCCAACACGGCCACCGGCGTAAACGGTGTCGATCCCAATGACACAGCTGCGACCGTCAACGGCACCGCCATCAAAATGGAAGAAGTAGAGCGTGCGGTAAAACAGCAGGCCCAGGGCCAGGAAAACAAACTTTCCCCTCTTGAGCTTGCTGGTGCCCGTCTGCAGGTTCTCCAACAGCTAATCGAACAGGAAGTAATGTTCCAGAAGGCGGAAAAAGAAGCCACGATGCCGACCGATGAAGAGGTGACCGCCGAATTTAACAAACGCAAAACTTCGAGTGGGCTTTCCGCCGAACAGTTTGCCGCGAAGATGGCAGAGATCGGCGAAACCGAAGCATCCGCACGTTTGCTGATCAAAAAAGGGCTGGCTATCCAAAAGCTGAATGACAAGATCACCGGTAAGATCGAACCGCCGAAGGATAACGAAATCGATATGTTTTTTGCGAGCAACAAGGCCGCATTTAAAAATAAACGCGGAGCTCAGTTAGGTGCTATCGTTATCGATCCCCGCGATCTTGGCGAAGGCGACACGACGAAAAATGACATCGAAGCCCAAACCAAGGCAAAGGAAGTCGGGCAACGTCTAATGCAGGGCGCAGATTTTGCAACCGTCGCACGCGAAAGCAGCGAAGACCAGGACACGAAATTCAAGGGCGGCGACTGGCGTTATTTCACCGAAGAGGAAATGAAACAGGCGTTTCCGCAGGGAGTCGCCGATGTTTTTATGACCAAGCTTCAGCCCGGACAGATTTTTCCGCAGTTGATACCTTTTGAAGGAAGATATTTGATCTTGAAACTCCAGCGTAAGCAGGAAACCGACGAGGACAGAACCCTCGAAACGCCCGGCGTTCGTCAGGAAATCACCGACTTCCTCATCAATTCGCGCAAGCAGATTCTCGCGGCATCGTATCAGGCAACGGTTATGAACGAAGCTAAGATCGAGAATTACCTCGCGAAAAAGGTCGTCGAGAATCCGAACGAATTAAGCGGCGCAAGACCGGCCGGTGCAATTACGCCTGAGCCAGCCGCTACTCCTGCTGCAAATACGAATACCGCAGTAAATACGAATACGGCGAATACGAACACCACCGCAAATAAACCGGCGGCAGCAAAACCGGCAACAAACGTCCCGGCGAATAAAAACACCAATAGGTAAATCCAACCGTTTTGCGTCACGTCAAAGTGGTTGAACATTGACGATTAAGTAGCCGGCACTACACGCCGGCTACTCTTTTTTATGCTATTTAGACTTTCAGATACATGGAAATCCTACGGCGGCACCGAAATCCTCAGAGGCGTGTCGTTTCAGGTAAATCCGAACGAAAAGGTCGGCCTCGTCGGGCGCAACGGTGCGGGTAAAACCACGGTTTTTCGCCTCATCACTGGAGCAGAAGCCGCCGATGCGGGCGAGGTGATCAAGATCAACGGACTGAAATTAGGATTGCTCGATCAGCACGTGGATTTCGAACCGGGCGAAACCGTACACACCGCCGCGCTTTCCGCCTTCAAGGAAATTCACGATATCGAAGCGGCAATGCGCTCCCTCGAAAAGACGATGGAAACGGACCATTCCGATGAAGTGCTGCACAAATACGCCGATCTCCAGACCGCTTTCGAGCACGCTGACGGATTTACATATGCGGCCCGTGCCGAATCGATACTTCTCGGTTTAGGTTTTCCAACTGAAACGTGGACGCTGGATACGAAAACGCTTTCCGGCGGCCAGAAGAACCGTCTCGGAATGGCAAGGCTTCTGCTTTCGTCCGCCGATATACTTTTATTGGACGAGCCGACCAATCACCTGGACGTGGACGCCGTCGAATGGCTCGAAGATTTTCTTAAGGAATACGATAAAACCTACGTCGTCATTAGCCATGATCGCTATTTCCTCGACCGCGTGACGAACCGCATCGTCGAGATCGACCGCGGCCTCGCCGTTACCTACAAAGGCAATTATTCGCAATACTTAACTGAACGCGAACTCCGCCGTGAACAGCAGCTCCGCGAATACGAAAATCAGCAGGCGTTAATTAACAAAACGCAGGAATTTATTCGCCGCAATCTCGAAGGTCAAAAAACTAAGCAGGCAAAATCGCGCCGCACGCTTCTTGCCAGAATGGACCGCATCGAAGCCGTCACGAGCGAAAAATCCGGCGGCAATTTCGGATTGAAACAGGTCGAGCGCACCGGCAATAACGTACTGACCATCGAAGATCTGACCATCGGCTACGACAAAAAAGTTTTGGCCCAAAAGCTGAACTTTTCGCTTCACCGCGGTGACGCGCTCGGCATTATCGGCGGAAATGGCACAGGCAAAACGACTTTACTGAAAACGATCCTCGGCAGCATCCGCGAGCTCGACGGCAAGATGCATTGGGGAACGAAAACGAATATCGGCTATTATTCGCAGAACCTCGAAGACCTCGAACCGCGAAACGAAGTGATCCAGGAACTCCGCCGCGTGGCTCCGACCGCCGATAACGGAACTCTGCGCGGCTTTCTGGCAAAATTCCTGTTCTCCGGCGAAGACGTTTTCAAAAATGTCTCGACGCTCTCCGGCGGCGAAAAGGGAAGGCTGGCGCTGGCGAAGCTCATTTATTCGCAGAAAAACGTCCTCGTGCTCGACGAGCCGACCAATCACCTCGACATTCCGTCGCGCGAATCGCTCGAAAATGCGCTCGACGAATACGACGGCACGATCATCACCGTCAGCCACGACCGCTTTTTCCTCGACAAAATCGCCAACCAAATGCTCTCCTTCGAAAAAGACGGCAGCGTCGTCAGCTTCGACGGCAACTACACCGATTTCCACGACTGGAAACTAAGCGGCAAAGAATCCGCAATGTCCAGCAAACCCCGAATTTCTGCACCGGTCGGGTCAGTACCACCTGCGTCAGCGAGTGGCTCTTCCCTCAGCAAAAACCAACGCGAAAAATTCGAAAAACGAATCGCCGAGATCGAATCCGAAATCGCGCGGCTAGAGGAAGAAGTCGCGACCCTATCCACCGAAATGGCTTCACCCGAAACCGTAGCCGATTATGCCAAACTCCAAAAAGTAACCAAGAAATTCCGCGAAAAGGAAAAGCTCGTCCAAAAACTCTATGATGAATGGGAGACCGCTGCTGGTGAGTTGAAATGAGGACAAACACCTGATTAAAACATTCGTACTTATGTCAGGCGAAATTTGAATTGGTTAGGTTACAGCTATCGATCTGGAAGGCGAATATGAAAGTTGTAAAAATCGGTTTGGAAATAGAGAATAATACGGATTTCGAACAGACTTACGATGTTTTAAGCCAATTATTAGGGGCTTGGCGAATGAACGGGCAAATAAATGGGAGAGAATATCCTATCGCGCATAGGAAGATCAAGCTGGAAGTTTTTGTAAATGCTCCGGATTCGAATGCGTTTTTGAAGAGGCATAACAGTAAGTATGTTAATGAAAATTTATCCAAACTAACGAAAATGGGCGTAGTTTTGCGTATATCTGTTTTGGGAGAGGAACCTGAATCGATGCCACTGTGCGGCTGCAAAATCGTGAGTAATTTTATCCTTTTCACGACTTATTTATCTTTAGAATCTTCATTGAAATGTGCCATTTGCTTTGGCGGAATACCGTTATACAAAATCCCAAAACCTTCTCATGGCGAGTATTACAAAATTATTAGTTGGCAGAGTGATTATCAATCATGTGACAGTCTTCAGATGAATTGTGTTGTAGGTGAAAGATTTGCCGTCAATCAACTCTCAAATTATGACAGCCAGCTAACAAAACAAGGACTTGCAGTCTGTCAGTCGATTGAAGAAGTTACAAATAAGAAAGTCTATTATTATCTTTATAAGGGCAGTACAAAAAGCTACAAAAGTGAGCTGTTGCGAAAATGTCCCAGTTGCCAAGGCGATTGGTTATTGAACGAACCATGGCATAGTATCTTTGATTTCAAATGCGACCGATGTAATTTGCTTTCAAATATTGCATGGGATGTCCGATAGCAAATTTTGTCTGAGGCAATTCTATTCTATTTTTTTGCACGAACATATCAAATTTGTCGTGGTCTTCAACCGGAGGCTAATACGTCAAATCCGGAATTCTATTAAAGTTTAGGCTGTGCCCATCTATTTGCGGAAAAGCAATACTTTTCCGCAGCGTGCATAACCAAATCGCGACTCTGCCGCCGCTTTCTGAGTTCCACCAAAACGGGGGCATAGCCGTAAGAAAGTTTCCAAGCTAATCGAAAAAGTACTTTTCCGCAAATAGAGCGGCGATTCCGCAGAAGAACTACCGCTTGAAACCGGACTGACAAATTATTGTTCTTATCGATTGTTATTGTATTATCTTAATATTTGAAAGGTTCAATATATGATCGTTGAAAAGAACATTCCAATACGAGTAGATAAAGACATCTTGGGTGGAACCCCGGTTTTTGAAGGAACCCGTGTACCGGTTTCGGCATTGCTCGATAATTTAGAAGTCGGCGTATCGCTGGACGAATTTCTTGAGAATTTTCCTACAGTAAAACGTGAACAGGCAATTTTGGTTCTGGAACATTTTAAAGCTACGCTCGAAGACTTTAAGCAAGCCGCATGAAAATCATTATTGACGAATGCGTACCGAGCATTGTTAAGAAAGGTCTGCCGCAACGTCAAATTAGCACCGTTCAAGAAATGGGCTGGTCTGGAATCCAGAACGGCAAACTTCTCAAACTAGTCGAGGCTCAATTCGAAATCTTCATTACCTCCGATAAAAACCTGCGATATCAACAGAATCTTACCGGGCGAAAAGTCGCAATAATTCTTTTGCCCAGCAATCAGGTGCCGGTTGTAGAAAATCTTCTGCCGAAAATAGACGAAATTATCGGGCTGATTCGACGGGGCGAGCTAATCGAAATTTAGGCTTGTGGCTTTTATTAACTGATTCAATCAAAATTTTACCTCTAACATTTCTTACGTCCTTGGGCTGTGCCCGTCTATTTGCGGAAAAGCTATGCTTTTCCGGGATTCGCAAAAAGAGATTCGCGGCTATGCCGCTGATTCTTTAGTCCAACTAAAACGGCGGCATAGCCGCGAAAGAATTACCAAGCCAATCGGAAAAGTAGAACTTTTCCGCAAATAGGGCGGCGAAGCCGCGGGCGGCGTTCAGGGTATGATTCGGATTTATCGCGAATGCCTTCGAGCTCCGGGACGTGAGACCCTGGTCGTTGTTTTCAGATCGAGACGCAGGAATGCGGTCGTGCTGTCGACCTTTATTCCGTAGTGCCTGCAAAATGTAGTGGCTATTATCTGCCTGCTTTTTGTTCCGAGTCTGGATTTTAGCGGGAACGCGTTCGGCAGGCTTGCGGGTGCCGGATCTATTCCGACCAGGCTGTTCACCTTATCGAAAAGCAGCCGCACAGCTTCGGGGTTGCCGAGCTTGTCGCAGATATTGCCGTTCAGATAAAAAATATTTTTCGGGCTCAGCGTTACATTCATCCGTTTGTCCAGCGGCTGTGTCGGCCCCGACTGAAATTCTTCCCAATGACTTATCATATTAGTTCTCCTCCGTTTGTATTATAGATGAAACAATGTGCGAAAGACAAGACATGTCTTGCAATGCTTTTGCAGCCGTTGTATCGCAAGTATTTGTAGAATCTATTGATGAAAGTATGAGTTAGAAGAGGTTGGGTGAAGCGGCGTGGAGCAGTCGAGGAAACTGGATCAAAAATCTAAAAATAATCAAAAAAATAACCGCATTCATTCTTGATCTCGATGTCAAAATCGTCGATCTCGATGCAGTTTGCGCCCTGTTTGGGCGCTAAATATCGCATCATCGCGGACGATTCGGACGGCTACTTTCCGGTCTATGACTCTAATCGATAATTCGGGGCTTCTTTCGTGATTATCACATCATGAACATGCGATTCGCGCAGGCCGGCGGATGTAATACGGACGAATTTCGCGTTGTTCTGTAATTCGTTTATATTTTTACAGCCGGTGTAGCCCATTCCGGCCCGGAGGCCTCCTATTAACTGGGTTACCATGTCGGCGATCGTGCCTTTGTAGGCGACGCGGCCTTCGATGCCTTCGGGAACGAATTTGGAATCGGCGACGGTGCCTTCCTGTGCATAACGGTCGCTCGAGCCTTTTTTCATCGCGCCGATCGAGCCCATGCCGCGATACGTCTTGAAATTACGGCCCTGATAGAGGATCACTTCGCCTGGAGCCTCCTCGGTACCGGCGAACAGGGAACCGATCATGATCGAATCGGCACCGGCCGCGATCGCCTTAGCCATGTCGCCCGAAAATTTGATCCCGCCGTCCGCAATGATCGGAACTCCGGTGCCTTTTGCGGCCTGAACCGCTTCCGAGATCGCCATTATTTGCGGCACGCCCGCACCCGTGACAACCCGTGTCGTGCAGATAGAGCCTGGACCAATACCGATTTTAACGGCATCGACGCCTGCCATAATCAGCTCGGAGGTGGCATCACCGGTCGCGACATTTCCGGCGATTAACTGAATTTCAGGAAAGGCGGACTTTATCTTTTTTACTGCTTCGATCACGCGGGAACTGTGGCCGTGTGCCGTGTCGATTACGATTGCATCCACTCGGCTATCGATCAATGCCGACGCACGTTCGAGAAAATCGCCGGTCGCTCCGATGGCCGCCGCACAGCGAAGCCGGCCGAGATCGTCCTTTGCCGCGATCGGGAAATTGATCGCTTTCTGAATGTCTTTAACAGTGATCAATCCCTTCAAATGACCGTCGTCGTCAACCACTAAAAGCTTCTCAATGCGGTGTTTCTGAAGTTTAATCTTTGCTTCGTCCAGCGTCGTGCCGAGCGGAACGGTGACCAGCGGCTGCGGCGTCATTACTTCGGAAACCTTTATATCGAAACGGGTTTCGAACCGCAGATCGCGATTGGTAATAATTCCGACCAGCAATCCAGTGTCATCCACGACCGGAATTCCGCTGATCCTGAACCGCCGCATTATAGTGAGTGCTTCGGAAACGAGGGCGTCTTTATGGATCGTCACCGGATCGACGATCATGCCGGATTCGCTGCGTTTCACCTTATCGACCTCTTCGGCCTGCTCGGCGATCGAGAAATTTTTGTGAATAACGCCGATCCCGCCCTGCTGCGCGAGAGCAATCGCCAAAGAAGCTTCAGTCACCGTGTCCATCGCGGAAGAGCAAAGCGGAATATTAAGCTCGATCCCTCGGGAAAATCGGGTTTTCGTATCGACCTCGCCGGGCAGAACCTCAGAATAGGCGGGAATGAGCAAAACATCGTCAAATGTCAGGCCTTCTTTAATTTCTTCAATGTTCATAATGGGAACTCGGACATCCTGTCCGCCATGCTTAAAGAGATGCGGACTGAAGTCCGCGTTCCTGTTTTACAAAAAAGCCCGCACTCTTTGGCGGGCTCGCAATTCAAACAAACTAAAGTTTATCGGCTTGGGCGATGTTCGGCAAAATAATCTTCACCGATTAGTTCACCCTCCGCCCAGTGTTTCCCACGATAATAGGAGGTCGGGCCGGAATTGGTGTCCCTCTTCGCACGACGGGTGTCGGTGCGGGCCTGCCCTGTGGCTGAGCCGTCGAAGCCGGAGTAGCCGTCTGAACGGGTGCCTGAGGTCTCACTGTAGTCGTATTTACGCCTTTAGAAGCGGAAGGCATTTGAGCGCCCGCCGCGAAACTTATGGCCCCGCTTTCCCATATTTGGGCCAGGTTTTCCTTGTTTATGTCGAACTCGATTGCCGCCCTTCGAGGATTTTCCGGCGTGGAAGGCAACGCAATCTCCTTTCCGTTTATAATCAACTGCGCCGCACGTACCTTCGATCGCGAGTAGCTCAATCTCAACTGCTGTTTCGGCTCAAATATAGCTGCCTTCGCCGACGTTATTGTACCGTAAGACTTTTTGCCGTCATTGAAAGCAGTCAGGGAAATATCTTCGCCGGTCGTTTTGAACTCGACCTTCAATGTTTCCATAACCGGTGCAGAGGCAGTTGATTGCTGAGGATTAGAATTAATAGCGTTGGCCGCATTTGCTCCGCTGCTGTTTGATGTATTTGAAACGAGGGCTGGTGTGTCCGGCCGGCTTTGAATGTAATTTACCAGAAATAACACGCCGCCCGTCATTAAAGCGAGTATTATTACCGCGAAAATTACAGTCGGGACGATAGACGCTCCGTTACGATCATCGGTGAGAACTTCGGGGCGGTATGTTGGCAGGTGATCGTTTTCGGTACCTTCGCTTGCAGCGACCAATTGGGCATAGTCGTGCAGGGCTTCCTGCTCGTCGAACCCGATAAATTTTGCGTAGGATTTTACAAAGCCTTTATTAAAAATGCCGCCCGGCAAGGTTTTGTATTTGTCATTTTCGATCGCGTCGAGATAAAGCGAAGAAATACGGGTTTGTTCCGATACCTCGCTAATCGATATACCTCGCTCTTCGCGAGCCTGCCGCAACTTGTCTCCCAGGGTTAATGACATTATTAGGTTTACCGCCGTCCGCTAAAGTCCAGATAGAATAGGTTGTTAAACTTGAAATATAGCTTTGTTAAACGGAAAATGTCAATCGTTTCAAACGGTTTTATTAACCACAGGCCGCTTGATTAAAGGCGTACAGCCGTGCTACGTTTAGGGTTTAATCCGATCTTATATTAAAATTTCAATAGCAAACGCAAAAGAGGGGAAATAATCATGAGCTTAGAGGCACTTGGCATGATCGAAACGAAGGGCTTTGTATCTGCCGTCGAGGCCGCAGATGCTATGGTAAAGGCTGCAAACGTTCAACTTGTGGGTAAGGAGTACATCGGAGCAGGTTACGTTACGATTTTCGTCCGTGGAGATGTCGGAGCTGTAAAAGCGGCGACCGACGCCGGCGCGGCCGCTGCCCGGCGTGTGGGAGAATTGATCAGCGTTCATGTAATTCCGCGTCCGCATAATGAAGTAGAGCGAGTCCTGCCAAAAGGCGGAAACGTAGGAAACAGTCCGGACGAACGAGCACTGCAGGGCGGCGGTTCCGGCCAGCTGGGGGCCGGTGACCAAAGCAGCGGTATAACGGCGAACGATAGAAACAAGGCCAGAAACAAATAGGCAACAGGCAGCGACACTTGGCAGGAGTAACCCTCTTTAGGCATATCCTATAGTGCCGCTGCCAACTTTCAAGAATGGCCGATACAGATCTAATTGCGCAGCAGGATGCACGGGACGCGGTCGAAGGTTCGCATCTCGCATTTCAGGCTGTCGCGAAATTCGATCAAGCGAAGATCGACCGGATCTGCGAGGCGATGGCTAAATCCGCCTTGGCCGAATCCGCAAGGCTAGGACAAATGGCCCACGAAGAGACGGGGTTTGGAAAGCCCGAGGACAAACGTGAAAAGAACCGCTTTGCCGCAGAGGATGTCTGGAACTATTTTCGCTCAATGAAGACGGTCGGCGTCATAAGGGAAAGCGAAAGCATAGTCGAGATAGCTTCGCCCCGCGGCGTGGTTGCGGCGATCATTCCATCGACTAATCCTACTTCTACCGCGATTTTCAAGATAATAATCGCGATCAAATCACGCAATACGATAGTCCTTTCACCGCATCCCTCAGCCGTTAGATGTATCGCCGAAACCGCTCGAGTGATGCGAGAAGCCGCAATTCAAAACGGGCTTCCGGGCGAGGCAATCTACTGTCTTAAAAATTCCACTATCGAAGGCACCGAAGCCTTGATGACCCACAAACGAACGGCAGTCATCCTCGCGACCGGCGGGATCGGGTTGGTTCGTGCGGCGTATTCATCGGGTAAACCCGCGTTCGGTGTCGGCCCGGGAAATGTGCCGGTATTTATTGAGCGAACGGCGAATGTAGCTAAAGCAGTATCAGATATTCTAACGAGTACCTGTTTCGATAACGGCACTATTTGCGCTTCGGAGCAATCTGTCGTTGTAGATTCTCCGATTGAGACGGAAGTTCGGGAACAGTTTAAAGCTCAGGGCGCTCATTTTTTAAATCAGGCGGAAGGTGACGCAGTCGGAAAAATTTTGCTCACTCCGCAAAGAACTTTGAATGCGGGAATCGTCGGCAGATCGGCGGAATATATCGCCAATCTCGCTGGAATTTCCGTTCCGGCCGGAACGCGGTGTCTGCTTGCTGATTGCTCGGGCGTAGGGCGGGATTATCCCTGGTCGATTGAAAAGCTTTCGCCGACTCTGGCGTTTTTTGTTGCCGACGGCATCGACAGCGGAGCTAATCGCTGCGAAGAAATTCTCCAGTTCGGCGGCATGGGGCACACCGCCGGAATGCATACGCAAAGCCGCGAAGCCGCAATCCGATATGGACAGCAAATGCCTGCGTCTCGCGTTATTATAAATTCACCGACTACACACGGAGCAATCGGGTTTTCGACCGATCTTGCTCCTTCGATGACGCTCGGCTGTGGTTCATGGGGCGGAAATGTCACATCGGATAACGTTTCGCCGATTCATTTAATGGATATTAAACGGGTTGCGTTTGAGACGAAGCCGGTGAATAAATCAGTGGTCAGTGGTCAGCGGTCAGTTGTCGGTAAAGAAGCGGGATCAAATGAGACGCTGTCCGGGAAGAGGGAAAAGATCGCGGCACTTGTGGATAGATTTTTGAGCCAGAAGCTGGCTGAGTCGCCGCCGGCCGAAATCCTGGTTGAAAAGCCGGTTGAGCTGGCCGAGCAATCCGCTTCGCCGGTGAAGACAGTAATTCACGAACTGCGGCCTCAGTCATTGACTCAAAATGGGGCGAGCCATACTCCGGTAGATTTTGTCAGCGAGACCGATGTCAGGACAGCAATTGAAAAGGGCATTAAAATATATATCACCGCAAAAACGATCCTCACTCCATCGGCACGCGACCTGGGCGAGGAAAAAGAGGTTTTTGCAAAGATGTAGGCCTCATTGGAGAATTTCTAGTTAGCTGCTGTCATTTACTTTTTGTGATTCGTGGATAAATGGTTAAGGAGTTTGACCACGAAATAAGAAAAATGGAAACACTATAAGGAAGAGCCGTTTTTTTTCGATCCGCTCTAAATAGATTTTACGAAGTAATGGCAGAATCTGTAGCTCAGAGGATGATTTGCGATGCCTGCGGGGCTGAAATCCGCGGCGGTTCGCTATATTGCTATAACTGCGGCGAAACGCTTTCGAGTATCCCGGGCGGGAAACTTGAACAGGACGCTCCGGAGTTAGTTATCGCACCTGAAAACGGATCGGAACCTCAAGCGGTAACTGTAAAGCCAGAAGAACTAAGGTCCGCGGCTTCTTTGAGTAAACGTGCGAAAGTGTTTAAACGTCAGCCGTTAGAATACACTTGGGAAAAGCGGACGAAACCATCGCCCGCATTCGTGCTCGCCGCGATCGTACTAACAATTTTTACAGCTATTCTACTTTTTATGGCATTGTATTTACGATAAAGTGGAATGCCCGGCATCTCAAATTCAGTTATAATTGCGAAAGGTTAAATATGCAAGCACTTGGAATGGTTGAATGTATGGGGCTGGTAGCCATGATAGAAGCGGCCGATGCAATGGTTAAAACCGCGAATGTCACGCTTGTGGGTTATGAGAAGGTCGATGCCGGGCTGGTCACCGCAATAGTCCGCGGAGAGGTTGGGGCAGTTAAGGCTGCCGTCGATGCCGGTGCCGCGGCGGCTCGCCGCATAGGGACCGTTACAGCGATACATGTTATTCCGCGTCCGCATGACGAAGTCAGTGACGGAATTCCGGTGATAGACACAGGCGAAACGAACAGAAAGAAAATTTCCGGCTCGGTGCCGGAAGGTTAGAGTAACATCTTTGGACGTGATTTTTTGTTATGCGGTAATTGCGTTTATAGATTGACAAAAAATCACTCCTAATGGCATTACCTGCGATTATTTAGGATTTTTAATTGTCTGAACCGGCGTCTGTAGCGATGGAGCCGAATTCAATTCCGCTTTTCTACCCGAACGCGTAACGGCAATTCGTTTCTGCTTATTCGGGCCGTCGTTCACGATAACCTTTATATTTCGAAAAGCTCCATCGGCCTTATCATTCGCGGGGATGTAACCGATTGAATACTGCATGCGAAGTTCGCTGCCAATCTCAGCCGCTAATCCGGAAAGTTCGGAGGTGCTAGTTGGAAAATAGGCTTTGCCGCCGGTCTCCGTCGCCATTCTTTCCAAAAAAGCTTTCGCCTTGCCTTGAGGGCTCTTCGAAATAAATCCGCCCTCCTTGCTTAAGTCACTGACAAAACCGATCGCGTAGATCTGCACGTCTGTTTCCCGCAGAAGCTCGAATAATTGTGCTTCGTTATAAAAGCTGTCCCGATCCTCGCCGTCTGAAACAATTACCAGTGCACGTCGTTTCCGGTCATTACCGTCTCTCACTTTCTCGTATTTATCCACCTGTTCGGCCGCCAGGTAAACGGCGTCGATAATTGCCGTTTGGCCACCCTCAATGTATAAATTTTCAAGGGCATCATTTAAATCGGGTTTGTTTGACGTAAAAGGCTGTTCAATGCTTATTTTGTCACGGCTGACGAAGCGGATTATGCTTGTTTCGTCATTGGGGCGATTAGTATTGATAATGATTTTGCCGGCTTCGATGACCTTCTCGAGTTGTTGCCGCAAGGACCCGGAATTGTCTATAACCAAAGCGTAATTCGTCGGTACTTCCGATTTAGAGAAGAATTCGATCTTTTGCTCCGCATTATCTTCGAAAATTTTGAATTCGGATTGCTGAAGGCCGTTGATCGGGCGATTATTGCGATCTATCACCCTGACATTTAGATTCACCAACTCGGTATCGACTTTGATGACCTCATTCGGATCATCGATTTCAGGAGTCGGCACCGGCGTCGGCGAAGTTTTAGGCTGGACCTTTTGAGCCGCCGCATATTCCGAAATAGGGAGGACGGTAAAAATCCCTGCGCAGAAAAAAGCAATACCGGCAATAAACAAAATTCTTTTCATTTTTCTAAAAAAAACCCAACCTTTATCGGTAATTCGACTGCGGAGTGGCAAAATAGCCTTCCCTGCCGCGAACCGTTAGACGCGGTAACCCGCGTGGGGGTTTGACCTTAGTTTTGACTTTTCGCCATTTTCCGTCAAGACGAAAATCGGTCGGTGTGTAGCCGATGGAATATTGATGCCTGAGTTCTAGAGCGATGCGTTCAAAAATCTCATCCATTTCGATATCGCTTGACGGATAAAATGATTTTCCACCGGTTACAGATGAAAGTTCATCAAGGAAGGCCTGTCCCTGCATGCCTAAAGCACTGCTCGAGTCACCGCCGCCGACAATCCCAACTGAATAAGTCACTACGTCGGATTCCTTCATTAAACGCCTTACCTCGCCGAAATTATATCTCGATGCGTTGTCCTGTCCATCGCTTATAATCAGAAGAGCACGTTTTTGATGCGCGCCGCGGGTCACACGTTCAAGTCCGAGATAAACAGCGTCGTATAGAGCGGTATTACCCTTCGTTGAAACCAATGTAAGCTTTTGCAGCAATGCCTCACCATCCCGCGTGCGGTCGAGAAGAAGCTGTGCCCGATTGCTAAACGCAATCAAGAAATATTCGTCGTTGGGATGGCTCGAATTTATGAACCGCCGAAGCGCGGACTGGGCTTTGGCGATCTTTTCGCCGCTCATCGAGCCTGAAACATCGAACAGTATACCGACCGAGACCGGTGCATCGCTATCGCTGAAGAATGTTATTTCCTGTTCCTGATTGTTGTCGAAAATGGAGAATGCGTTTTTTGTGAGACCGGAAACGTAACGTCCGTAGAGGTCTGTTACCGTAAGAGTAAGAGTTACAAGGTCAGTCTTGACCTTTATCGGTTGAGTCGGATCTTCTTCGTCTGGCGGCGTGGGTTGTGCTTGCTGCGCGCTAGCGCTCAGCGACATAAACAGCACGGCCAAAAATAACACAGTTAGCCGGTACAGCTTAGCGTAGCGGCCTAGGAAATCGGGAGCCGTGACAGTCATAGTTTACTCCAATCGGAACATCTATATCTTATGAGACCGACAGAACAACTGCAAGATATTTTTTCGATGAGATAGAAACGAAAATGGTTGTGCGATGTAAAATAATTGCTCGTTATGCACCGGAGCGCAACCTTTTAGTCGAATTTGCGTGTTATGATGCAGTTATCAATATGTCAGATAACTGACCATTCAATACCGACAACTGTTTATGGAATACATCTGCCGACTGGGAACGCCTTCAGGCGAGGTCGTTACAAGAATCGTCGAAGCCGCCGGAACGGGCGATGCAAAGGTGCAATTAGAAAGGGAAGGCTTTAAGGTTTTTGCCGTTTCGGCTGCGTCGGGCGGTATTTCGTCCGTTTTGCCGTTCGGTCAATCCGGAAAGAAGAACCGTATTAAGCAGGGCGATTTCCTTTTATTCAACCAACAGCTTTCGGCTCTGCTGCGGGCAGGAATTCCGGTTTTGCAGGCGATCAATCTATTAAAGACGCGTTCCGGTTCGGCGAATCTTCGCGACGTTTTGGTCGATGTCGAGGAAAAGATCAAAAACGGTGTTTCGCTCTCGGAAGCATTCGAATCGCAGGGCTTGTTTCCGAAAATATACACGGCGTCTATACTCGCCGGTGAGAAGAGCGGTGCTCTCGATGATGTATTGCTGAGGTTTGTAGAGTATTTAAAACGGAGTGTCGGAGTTTCCCGCAAGCTTCGCGGTGCATTGGCGTATCCGGCGTTTCTACTGCTCGCTTCTGGGTTGATGGTTGCCTTTCTAACGCTTTATATAGTACCGCGAATGTCCGATCTGTTTAAGGGATTAAGCGCTAACCGCGGATTGCCGACAATCACAGTCATTGTTTTAGCTTTTTCGAACTTTATCGGGAATAATTTCTGGTGGCTTTTGCCCGCAATTGTAATTATTGTGGCGGGATTGTATTTTTGGCTGAAAACGCCCGGCGGCAAACTCACGCTTCACCGCTTTCTTTTGAAGCTTCCGGTTGCGGGCGTGCTGATTAAAAATATGGCGACGGCGCAGCTTTCCCGTTCGCTTTCGACGCTTTTGTCGGGCGGAATTACGGTGCCTGATTCCTGGGAAATTGCATCACAGGCCCTGAATAATGTTGAGCTTCGCAGACGCAGCACGTCGGTCTCGCCGCTTATCCGCGAGGGTCGAGGTTTTACGGAAGCACTGAATCAGGCGGGCTGGATACCGGAACTCGGCCTTGACATGATCGGAATCGGTGAAAAATCAGGAAGCCTTCGTGAAATGCTCGACGAGGTTGCGTCATTTTACGACGCCGAAGCCGAGGTTCGGCTGGAACAACTCACGACGCTGCTTGAACCCTTAATTTTGTTATTTATGGCCGGTGTAGTCGTATTGATTTTGCTCGCTATTTATCTGCCGATCATCCAAACGATATCGGCCGGCCCAGGTGGCGGAAAATAAATCTTAAATTTTTCGGGCTGTGTCCATCTAGTTGCGGCAAAGCTGCATTTGCCGGATAAAATTTCACAAAGTATAAAAGGGTCGAAATTGCAGGCCCATTCCTCAACTAAGAAAAACAGATTTTAAATGAGTGACCAAACAACATCGACAATAAACACTTCTTCACCAAAGATCGAGCTAACCGATTTTCTCGAAAACGAGCCGCCCGAAGTTGTCGAGGCTAAACAGCTTGCTAAGCGTTATCGCCTACCATACATCGATCTGCTGCCGCCGGACGGGGCGTCGCCTATCGATTATGAGGAACTGTCGAAGATTCCGGTCGAGATGATGCTTCGCAGCCATTTCGTTCCGCTCAAACGCGAAGGCCGCGACCTGCATACGGCGATGGCGGACCCGACGAATCTCGAAGTTCTCGATGAACTTGAAAACGCATTAAATGTACGGATCGTGCCATACATTGCGACGCAGGGCGCTATCGATGTCGTACTAAAAAAAGGTGATGCGACGCAACGCGTTCTTCAGGAAGCCGCGTCCGGATTCAAAATCTCGCTCGTCAAGGAAACCGATCAGGGCGAAGAGGTCCTCGACCTCGACCGGCTCGCGGGCGATTCGGACATGTCTCCGATCATTAAACTGGTCGATACAATCGTTTACAACGCGATGGAGTCCCGTGCATCCGATATCCATATAGAAGCCGGCGACCGCGATGTTCGAGTCAAATTCCGCATTGATGGAGCTCTGTATTCGAAGGTCGATCCCATCGACATCGCCTATCACCAAACGCTGATCTCCCGTATTAAGGTCATGTCCGAACTCGACATTGCCGAACGCCGCATCCCGCAGGACGGCCGTTTCCGCGTGCGATACAAAGGCCGAACAGTCGATTTTCGTGTCTCTATTTTGCCGTCCGCTTATGGCGAAAATTGCGTCATTCGTATTTTGGATAAAGAGCAAATTTCCGAGGAATTCAAAAATCTGAGCCTTGATGTGGTCGGATTTGACCCGGAAGACATCCAGCGTTTTCGCATTTATATTAAAGAGCCTTACGGAATGGTTTTGGTCACCGGGCCGACCGGCTCGGGTAAAACGACGACTCTTTACGGTGCGCTCAATGAGATACGCAACGAAGAAGACAAGATCATCACCATCGAAGATCCGGTCGAGTATCAACTGCAGGGCATCATGCAGATTCCGGTCAACGAGAAAAAAGGGCTGACGTTTGCCCGCGGACTACGTTCAATTTTGCGTCATGATCCGGACAAGATAATGGTCGGAGAGATTCGCGACGAGGAAACCGCGCAGATCGCTATTCAGTCGGCGCTTACCGGCCACCTTGTTTTTACTACGGTCCACGCCAACAACGTCATCGACGTAATTGGGCGTTTTCTCAATATGGGTGTGGAGCCTTACAACTTCGTTTCTTCGCTCAACTGCGTACTTGCTCAACGCCTCGTCAGGCTTCTTTGCCCGATCTGCAAACGCGCGTATAAACCGAGCGCTGAAGACCTTCGCGAATCCGGAATGCGGGCCGAAGACGTCGGCGACCGATACTTCCAAATGAATGTCGGCTGCGACGCCTGCAACCACACCGGCTACCGTGGCCGAACCGCCATTCACGAACTTCTCGATATGTCGGATGCAATCCGCGAAATGATCATCGAACGCAGGCCCGGCTCCGAGATTCGCCGCCAGGCCGAAAAAGAAGGATTATCGAGCCTTCGCGAATCGGCGGTTAAAAAGGTTTTCGCCGGTGTGACGACGCTCCATGAGATAAACCGTGTAACCTTCGTCGAAGAGATTCGCAACTAAATCTTGTAAGAAGTTTATATTTGACGCGACATGATAACCGGTCGGAAAGGCTCGCCTGTGGAAGTAGCCAAAATTACGAAGAAGAACTTCTTTTAGAAATTCTAAACGCAATGAAATTATATGCTTAACTCCTACCTCATTAAACTTTTGCTTCTAAACTTGATTCCCAATAATTTTCGTATAGACAGCCGGATCCACATTCCCGCCGCTGATGATAATGCAAATCTTACGGCATGAAAAAGCTTCCGGTTTTTGCAGAATCGCTCCTAAACTCAAAGCTCCGGTCGGCTCAGATTTTAAATTTGCGAGTTTAAAGTAAAGCCGCACGGCCTCGCCGATATTCTCTTCAGAAACCTCGATGATTTCCGTAACGCTTTTCTCAATGATCGGCCAGTTTAACTTTCCAACCGAAAGCGTCCGGGCACCATCGGCCAGCGTCATCGGTTCGGTTTCATTCGCGACGATTTGCCCGGCTTTTAATGAACGAGCGGCGTCGTTCCCACGCAGCGGCTCAGCGCCGATTACAGCTGTAGTTTTTCGATTCCGGCAAAAAGATGTGACAATTCCCGAGATCAAACCGCCGCCGCCGATGGGAACAATTACCACATCAAAATTCTTCTCGGAAATTTCATCGCCAATTGTTGCGTTCCCGTCGATAACGAACTGATCGTCATAAGGGCTGGCAAAATAGGCATCCGGCATTTCGGCGGCAAGTTGGACAACGCGGTCGTTCCGGCTGATCTTTGCGGTATCGACGAGATCGACCGTCGCTCCATACCCGCGAACTGCATCGATCTTCACTTGTGCCGAAGTCACCGGCATTACGACCATGCATTTCTTTCCGGTCAATTTGCACGCGTAAGCCAACGCCTGCCCGAAATTTCCTGACGAAGCAGTTAGAATTTCTTCATTCGGAACATTCAACGCCAGATTATATGCCGCCCGGAATTTGAAACTTCCCGTATGCTGAAATGTTTCGCACGCGATGGTGATGTCCAAACCAAGATAATCGCGTAGTTTCTGCGATTCGATAAAAGTTGCCGGGCGAATTGCTTCGAGAAGGGTTTGATGGTTCGTGTTCATAGTTTAGAATCAGTACGAAAGAAATTTATCACAGAGGGCACGGAGATCACAGAGCGAATATAACGCTTATTTTCTTTTCCTATTGTCTTCTGTGAACTCCGTGGTGAATAAAATGGCTAATGCGCAATTCGGTATGATCGGACTCGGCACGATGGGCCGCAATTTTCTATTGAATGTAGCCGAGCATGGCTTTCCGTGCGTCGGTTACGATCTCGATGCCGAGAAACGTGGGCTTTTGCTCGAAGAAGGTTCGGGAATGCCGGTTGAGACGGCGGAAACGATCGAGGAATTCGTTGAAAAACTTGCATGGCCGCGAAATATCATGCTGCTCGTTCCGGCGGGAAAGATCGTTGATTCCGTAATTTCAGATCTTATGCCGCATCTTGAAAAAGGCGACCTGATTATCGACGGCGGCAACTCACATTACGCCGACACCGAACGGCGCGAAACACTGCTTGCGGACACAGGCATCGGCTTCCTAGGTGTTGGCGTTTCGGGCGGTGAGGAAGGCGCACGGCACGGCCCGAGCATTATGCCCGGCGGCGAAAAGGATTATTACACCCGCGTCGCACCGGTCCTCGAAGCGGTTTCCGCCAAGGTCAATAACGAGCCATGCGTTGCCTATATGGGCACCGGTTCCGCCGGGCATTTCGTTAAGATGGTACACAACGGCATCGAATACGGCCTGATGCAGATTCTTGCCGAGACTTACGACTTTATGCTGCGGGTTTTGAAAATGGATTACCGGCAGATGAGCGAGACTTTCGCTAAATGGAATGATACCGAGCTTAATTCGTTTCTGGTCGAAATCACCGCCGAAGTGCTGCGTAAAGCGGATGCCGAGACCGGCAAGCCGCTCGTCGAAATGGTGCTCGACAAGGCCGCCCAAAAGGGAACCGGCAAATGGACCTCGCAAGCCGCGATGGACCTCGGCGTGCCGATCCCGACCATAGATTCGGCCGTCTCTATGCGGCAAATCTCCGCCCAAAAGGAGACCCGGATTCTTATAGCAAAAAAATACGGAAGCCAGCCGGTTTCAAATGAATCACAGCAGCAAGGCAGTAGCGAAACCGTTACCAGCGAGTCGCAGCATGATCTCAAAGCAGAACGGGCGCGGCGCGATGTAAAAACCGAAGCCAGCGAACAGCTCAAGCATGCTCTGCAGGGCGAAGAAGCCGCCGATCTCCGCCATCAGATTACTAACCGCGTCGGCCATTCCTACAGCAAGGAAGTCCGCGAAGAATTCCAAGTCGATTTCGACGCTGCCATCGAACAGCTAAAAAATACACTGCTTAGTTCGTTCATTGTTACCTATGCTCAGGGCCTTTCGCTGCTGCAAATTGCCTCGACCGAAAAAGGATACGGTCTAAATTTGTCCGAGATCGCGAAAATCTGGCGCGGCGGCTGCATAATTCGTTCGGCGCTGCTCGACGGAATGCAGCAGGCTTACCTCGAAAGCCCGAACCTGCCGAATCTAATGCTCGATAACCGTTTCGCGCGAGTACTGAACCGCAGCGCCAAAGACTGGCACCACATCGTCGGCCGCTTCTCCGAAAGCCGCGTTCCCTCGCTGTGCCTCTCGTCGGGCCTGTCCTATTTCGAAGCCTTCCGCTCCGAACGCCTGCCGGCAAATTTAATACAGGCCCAACGCGACTTCTTCGGCGCTCATACATATCAACGCACCGACAAAGAAGGAATATTCCATACACCCGATTGGGACCAAAAAGCGGAGTCGTAGCTTCCGAGACTTCTTCCTGGGTCAGTACCGAGAGCGGTAGCGACCGGGGTTCTTTTTCAGCTTACCGCCGTCTCCACCAGCGTCATCACCGCCGTCTCCGTATCGAGTTCCGCCTTGACACCGACCGGCAGTGTAAATTGATCTCGGATGTGGCCGAACGACAGGCCATAGATCACCGGGATGCCCAAATCGCCCAGCCTGTCCTTCAGCACCTCTATCAAAGTCTGCGATTGCGGGTCCGTCGGGTTACACCCTACAAATATCCCAAGCGCGATCCCGGCGCATTCTCGCAGATCGACGCTTTGCTTAAGCTGCGTCAGCATGCGGTCGATTCTATAAGGCTGTTCGCGCACGTCTTCTAAAAACAATATCTTGCCCTTCAAATTCCGCAATGCCGATCTCGTTCCCGCCAACGCCGAAAGCAACGACAGGTTGCCGCCGATAAGTTCGCCGCGGCATTTGCCCTTCGTTATCGTCTCGGTCTGGAACAGGTTCGAAGTGTTCGCGGCATTCTCCGGCGAGACCGCTATCTTGTAGTTCGCCGCCGGATTCATCAACACATTCAAAGCGTGCATCCTCGAATATTCCGAAAACGTTCCGCCCGCCGTCGGCCCGTGAAATGTCACGAGTCCCGTGTTCTGCGTGATCGCCGTCAGCAGCGCCGTAACGTCCGAGTAACCGATCAATATCTTCGGGTTCGCCTTGATCAGTTTGAGATCGAGGTCGGGCAGATATCTCGTAATTCCATACCCGCCGCGAATGCACCAGATCGCGTCCACATCCTTGTCCGCAAACGCACCGTGCAGGTCTTCGAGCCGTTGCTTGTCCGTCCCCGCCAAAAATCCGTTCCGCGAGCGTACGTATTTCCCCAGCTTGACCTTCAGCCCGAACGACTCAAGATTCTGCACTGCCGCATCGAAACCCTTCGCCTCAATACTGCTCGCCGGCGCGATCAACGCCACCGTATCGCCCTTCGCCAAACGCTTGGGTTTTATCATCCGCTCACTCCGCACCGCCCGCCGCCCCGCACCGAATACCACAGACCCAAATAACGGAACCGCCGCCAACCCTTTCAATAATTCCCGCCTTTTCATACTCCGACATCATACCAAAACTGAATTTAATATAGGTATTCCTCTCAGCAAAATAATTTCACGATTTTATGAAAACTAAAACGATTAAAAACAAAGAAAACTATGACGCCGTAAAATCAATGCTTGAGATTCGTGACCAACTGAGCCGGGAAATCATGAACATGGCGTACGCCGAAGAGAAGGCTTATCTGAAGAAGCCTTTGGCGAAAAAGGCTGCAAAATCCCCTGTTGCTGTTTAAAGTCAGACAAAATGAAAAAGAACGAAGCAATAAGAAACGCTAAAAGCTTTGACGAGATTTTAGACATTCAATACTGCAGGATCGGAGAGAAAAAGCGTGATGAGTTTGAACAGAAAGCCCAGTACTTCGTCATCAGCGAAACGCTCAAGGACGCCCGGCGCAAAGCTAACATGACCCAGCAGCAACTTGCAGACAAAGTGGGCATCAAAAAAAGTTACATCTCACGTCTTGAAAACGGCAAGTGCGATATTCAACTCTCAACGCTTTACCGTATTTTTGAGGATGGATTGGGAAGGAAGATTAGTTTACTAATCGCTTGACGATTCCGAAGCCTCCATATTTAATGTCCATTGGCATTCCCCGAAAAGAAAAATGAATGACCAGAAACTAGAAATAGATAAATTGATAATGGAAGATTGGCGATCCCTCGGTTTCTATTATGATTTTGATGATCGTGTTTCCGTAAACCAATGGAGATTTTTCGGTAGCAGTCGAGGGCTCCGAAATCTTGTCCATCTCATTGCTGAATACGCCGGAAATCCCGAAAATGCTGCTATCTCTGAACATGAGCATCTGGGGCCTTATTTCTACCTGACTATCCTTACTTGGGACGCACCGACAATTACCAAAAACCACTTGGCTGGAACCATTCACGACTTAAACAATTTGAGTAACATCATTTCGAAAAAACTCGACACGGCAAAAGCTGGCGAGACATTTAATATCGAACGTGAATATGGAATCGATAACACGGTAACTGCAAAGTTTTTTGTAATGTTGGATGAATTCGATGCAGGTTCAATGGACGAATTGATTATTTCTGGACGTCAAAAATTTGTAAATCAGTCTTGAACTATCTCCCATGCGTCTTCGGCCTTTAATAATTTACTCATCAGCGAGGCGTGCACCGCATGGCCGCTCCTGCTTGCCGTTATTTTGCCCATCACCGGCATTCCGAGCAGGGCGAAGTCTCCGATGATGTCGAGGATCTTGTGGCGGACGAATTCATCCGCAAATCGGAGCGGGTTTTCGTTCAGCATTCCGTCGGGCGTCAATACTATTGCGTTGTCGAGCGAGCCGCCGAGGGCGAGATTTGCCTTTCGCAACATCTCGATCTCGTGCGTGAAGCCGAATGTTCTCGCGGATGCGATCTCGCGGCCGAACGAACCGTTCTCGAAAACAAAATGGAACGCCTGTTTGTTTATGAACGGGTGGGCGAAGTCGATAACACACTCGATCTCATAGCGGTCCGAAGGCTCGATCGACATCACGCGGTCGCCGTCCACATATTCAACCTTTTTCAGCACCCGGAAATAGCGTCTCGGCGCATTTTGTTCGCTGACGCCTGCGTGTTTTATCAACTCGATAAAGGCTTCGCTCGACCCGTCCATTATCGGGATCTCAATATTATCCAGTTCGATAAAGCAATTATCCACACCCGATCCCCGCAACGCCGATAGCAGATGCTCGCAAGTCGATAACACCACGCCCCGCCGCATTAACGTCGTCGCGTAACTGCAATGCGAAATATACTCGACCGAAGCCGGCAGCTCGAAGTTATCCAGATCGGTGCGGACAAAAATATAACCCGTATTCTCCGGCGCGGGCTTAAGCGTCAGGTTCACATCAACACCCGTGTGCAGGCCGATTCCGCTGATATTGATTGGTTGGGCGATGGTTGTTTGGTTCATCTACCGGTTAGCTTAACAATCGGCGTGCCAATTATTTAATTGAGTATTATTAAGGTTCGCAGCGGTGAAGTGTGGCGTTCGCACAACACTGCTGTCGTGTAATTTACTATTACTCATTTTCACATTACAATTTAATAAAGTTATGGCAATTCAAACGGCGGGCCAGAAGACCGCGAAAATTACAAAGATCAGGGTCGAGAACCAGGCGACCTTCCCGCTGCCGAAGGATACCGAGGAGCATATTTCGAAAGTTCTCGATTTTCTTCCGATGGAGCAACTTCGCGGAATAGAAAAAGTGCGGCTGGTCGATTTTATTAATGATCCGAGATTGAAGAATCTCGACACGCCTTTGAAAGGCGACCTGCCGGGGCTTTACCATCCGCGTGCAGGGAATCAGGGAGCGTGGCTGGAAATGTCAATGGGAGCACTCTTGCAGCCGACCGAAGGTTTTGCAAAGAAATGGATGGCGAAAAGCTCGTTCAAAGGTAACATCGCCGGGCTGATATTCTCGCTTGTCGGTCAGCATTATCATTTGACACTGCGTCATTCGGTTAAGAAACAAAGCCTCGAACCGCAAATTCGACAGTACGCCGAAAAGAATCTTCGTGCCTGGAGCGAAAAGAACTCGACCAACAGTTTCAGGGCAAAATTATTCAAACCACTCCGCCCGACCATCGAACGCTGGGCAAAATGGCTGAACAAAAAGGCGGTGCAATCGCAGAAGAAGTAAGTGTTCTGCCCGCGAATAGCGCGAATAAGCGCGAATAGGAAATTAAATGGCTTTGATTCGCGCATATTCGCGTTATTCGTGGGCGAAATTCTGAAAATCCCGAAATGACAAACGAACTGCAAGCGGATGGCGGTGAAAAGAGCCAGCTGAAAGAAACGGTTGAGCAGGCGGAAGAAACCGCTACCGAGATCAGCCGCAACCCGTGGACGGTGAGACTTGCCCGCGCCGGGTTTTATTCTAAGGGATTTTTGTTTATTGTGATCGGTGTGCTGGCGGTGCTTGTGGCTTTTGGGTATCAGGCAGGGAAACTCGCGGACCCGATTGGAGCATTCTCAACCATTGCTCAATCGACTTTCGGTAAATATTTGTTGGTGATCTTTATCGTCGGAGCATTCGGGCACGGAATCTGGAACATCCTGCGAGGTGTTGCGGATATCGACAATGCGGGCGGCAAGGCAGTCGGAATAATCAAGCGGGTAATACCCATTGGAATCGGTATTTTTTATTTCGGATTGGCGTTGTCGGCCTGGAGTATCGTTGCCGCTGCTCGCGTTCCGACGGAGAACGGCGAGGTGCAAAAAACACTTGCGGCGGTTTTGCTCGCCATTCCTTTGGGGGCCGTTTTGCTGTTTCTGATTGGCCTGATCGTTATGGGAGCCGGTGTTCACGAATGTTACAGCGGCTTCAGCGGTAAATTTCGTGAGAATTATAAAGAATATAAACTTGGGAGATACAGCAGCATTATCATCACAATTTTAGGCGTTCTTAGTTTTACCGCCAGAGCCGCAATTTTGCTGTTAATGGGATATTTCTTTACAACCGCGGCTTTAGCACTAGATGCGCGTGAAGCGGTCGGAATCGACGGAGCATTGCTGGTGCTTTCTCAAACTACCTACGGTAAAATTGCTTTGTTCCTAACGGCAGCCGGCTTGGTCTGCCACGGTATTCTTTCACTTTACGAAGCGAAATACCGCCGTCTCTGCTAAAATCACTATGAAAAATTGGCTGGTTAAACAAGAACCCGAGGCATATTCATTCGACGATCTCGTCAAAGACGGCAAAACCGATTGGACCGGCGTTCGTAATTTTCAGGCCCGCAACAACCTGCAGGAAATGAAAAAAGGCGACAACGTGCTGTTCTATCATTCCGTTTCGGAAAAATCGGTGGTCGGCCTGGCTAAAGTCTCGAAAACTGCTTTTATCGATCCATTGGACGACAAATGGTTTGCGGTCGAGATCGCGGCGGATAAGAAATTCGAAAAGCCTGTGACGCTGGAACAGATTAAGGCAAATAAGGCGTTGGCGAATATCGGTCTGATAAAGCAGTCGCGGCTATCAGTTATGCCGTTAACCGATGACGAGTATGCCGTAATTCTTAGTATGTCAAAGTAATGAATATAAATGAAAAAGTGCAAGCCGATTCGCAGATCGCCATTGATATGTTCTCTAAATTTGAAAGCATTACATTAAATTATGACGTAGAGTCCGTTAAGCATTTAGATCAGTTTATTAATGAAAAAAGGCATATTTTCATTGATGATACGCGCGACCGCATGGTTTCGGTTTTCGGGGCTTTTCTCGGTGAGAGTATTCGCCGGAATTACGGCGGTAGTTGGAATATGATAGATGATCGAGCCGGAATTCAATTCGATGAAAATAACGCGATATTTCCTTTTGGAAAGGTAAGAAAGCAATTTGAGAACGGCGGCGAAGATTCCATTCTTAGTTTTTTTCAGACAATACCCACAGTCTTCAATCTAACGAAATAATCTATGCTAAAACAAGCCGTCGCTTATTACCACGAACTACTGCTCGATCCGGCAATCGCCACCGAATCGCTAAAGATCCTTGACGACGGCTTGGAAAAAAACAAGCTGATCTTCGGCGGCCGGCGGCTTACTCCTTATTTGCGCCCGCATTTTGTGACGGAAGCCGATTGGTCAATGATTCAAGCGACATGCGAGATTATCTGGAATGCGCTGCAAAAGGTTAAAGATGCAGCGGTCTCTGATGATGCGATGCTTACCGAACTCGGTTTTTCCGGCATCGAACGCGAACTCGTCAAGATCGATCCCGGCTACAGCCAGGTTTCGCCCACCTCGCGGCTCGATTCGTTTTTGACCGAAGACGCGTACAGCTACGTCGAGCTCAACGGCGAAAGCCCGGCCGGGATCGCATATGCGGATTCGGCGACCGCGATCTTTCAGACACTGCCAGTAATGCAGAAATTTGCGGAGCGGTATGAAATTCGCGAGCTTTCCGGACGTCCAAAAATGCTCGAAGTTCTGCTTAATTGTTACGAGGAATTTCTCGGCAAAAAGCCCGATGAAAATCCTGTGATCGCCATTGTCGATTTAAAAGATTTGCCAACGATTAAGGAATTCGAGCTTTTCCGCGACTACTTCGAATCACAAGGCTACACCTCGCTCATCTGCTCACCGGACGAGCTTGAATTCGCCAACGGCAAGCTTTATTTCGGCGGCACGAAGATCGATATCGTTTATAAACGCCTGCTCGTCAACGAATACCTGCCAATCATGGAAGCACATCCTGCTTTACTTAACGCTTATCGTGGTGGAGCGATCTGTATGGTCAACAGCTTTCGCGGAAAATTAGTGCACAAAAAGGCGATTTTCGCCATTTTGACTAATGAAAATTACGCACATTTATTCAGCGATATAGAACTTGCAGCGATCAGCAAACATATTCCGTGGACACGGAAATTTCGCGAGGAGACGACCGTAAACAAAAGCGATAATATTGATCTCGTCGATTGGACGCGAAAAAATCCTCATAAACTTGTCCTCAAGCCGAATGACGATTACGGTGGGCATGGGATTTTTATCGGCTGGAATTCAAGCGAAGCCGAATGGGAGACCGCAATTCAGGCCGCACTTACCGATGGCGATTATCTCGTTCAGGAACGCGTAAAAACGGCCAAGGAAATGTTCCCGACTCTGATCGACGGCGGCGATAAATTTCACATGGTCGAGCAACTCGTCGACCTCGACCCGCTTCTATTCAACGGTGTCGTCGGCTCGGCGTTTACGCGGCTTTCCTCGACAGAGTTGGCCAATGTTTCCAGCGGCGGCGGCATGGTTCCGACATTTATAATTAAAGAAAAATCCTAAAAATACCGCATTCGATGAAATCCGAAAACCAATCCCGCTTACGCAAATTAACGGAAGAATATTCACGCCTTGAGCACAAGCTCAAGCTCGGTGGCGGTGTAGAAAAAATCGAAAAGATACACAAGCAGGGAAAGCTGACGGCTCGTGAACGAGTCAGTCTGCTCCTGGATAAAGACGAGCATTCACAGGAGATAGGCCTGCTCGTCGCTTATGACGAATATAACGGACAGGCTCCGGCGGCGGCGGTTGTTACGGTTGTCGGGAAAATTAATGGCCGCGAAGCTGTCGTTGTTGCTAATGATGCGACGATCAAGGCCGGTGCGTGGTATCCGGAAACAATCAAAAAAATTCTGCGGGTGCAGGAGATCGCGATGCGGAACCGCGTGCCGATCATATATCTGGTCGATTCGGCGGGTGTCAATCTCCCTTATCAAGGCGGCGTTTTTCCCGGCCAATACGGAGCGGCGCGCATTTTTTATTACAATTCGATAATGCGTAAATTCCTGAAGGTGCCGCAGATCGCCGCGGTGATGGGAATGTGCGTCGCCGGCGGAGCATATCTCCCTGCACTTTCGGATGTGATCCTAATGGTCGAAGGCACATCGTTCATGGGCCTCGGCGGTGCGAATCTCGTCAAAGGAGCGACCGGCCAAACGATCGACAACGAAACGTTAGGCGGTGCGATGACGCACAATTCGATCTCCGGCGTCGCCCATTTCCGAACGAAAGACGAGCAGGAATGCATTTCCAAAATCCGCGAACTTGTTTCTGAATTACCGACTAAAGAAACCACAAGGGTTTCTGTGTCCAAAGTCCAAAGTCCAAAATCCAAAGCACAAGATCTCTACGACATCCTGCCTGACGATCATCGCGCTCCCTACGACATGCAAGCCGTCCTCAATACTTTCCTCGACGCAGGCGACATCGACGAATTCCAGGTAGATTTCGCCAAAGAAATGATCTGCGGCACAGCCCGGATCGGCGGCATTCTCGTCGGAGTCATCGCCAATTCGCGTGGAATGCAGAAAGGGAAGCCGGGTACGCCGCCCAGATTCGGCGGCATCGTCTATACCGAATCCGCCGAAAAAACCGCATATTTTATCGACAACTGCGAACGTCATTCGACGCCGCTGCTGTTCGTGCAGGATGTTTCGGGCTTTATGGTCGGGGCCGAGGCCGAGCATTCCGGCATCATCCGCGCCGGTGCGAGATTTGTCGAAGCGATGGCCACCGCGACCGTTCCAAAACTCGTCCTCACCGTCAATCACGCCTCCGGTGCCGGTTATTACGCGATGGCTGGACAGGGCTTCGACCCGGACTTCATATTCTCGCTCCCGACCGGCCGGATGGGTGTGATGGAAGGCGATTCCGCCGCCAAGGCCATTTACGGCACCCAAATCGAAAAGTTAAAAAAGGAAGGCAAAGAGCCGACGCCCGAGATGCTGGCCGAAATGCAGGCCGTCCGCGACACCTACGACAAGGAACTCGATGCCAAACACGCCGCCGCCCGCGGTCTCGTCGATGCGATCCTCATCCCCGAAAATGTCCGGGAATCGCTCATTCTCGCACTGCAAACTTGTCTAAATACCAATAAACCGCACATAGGAGCGTTTGTTTTGTGAGGAACTATTATGGCTAAATTACTTCATCTCATGGTTGCCAGGGCGACGCGATGAATTTGCCGGTTGCGAATGTCGGGACGGCATTGCCGTTTTATTTGGAGAAGATGGGATTCAGTGTTGCCGGGCAGACGGACGAGCCTGTTAAGAAGGCTGTGCTCGAACGCGACGGCGTACAGTTTGCGATCGCCGAGAATGGCGGCGATCCGGAGCAGGACGGATGCGCCTTTCACACCGACGACATTGAAGGCCTACGCAACGAATTCACCGCAAACGGTTACAATGTCGGCGAAATAAAAGCCGAGAGCCGCTAGGACGGCTCAAAATTCAAAGTCTTTTTCGCAATCGCCCCCGACGGTCTTTGCAACTGGTTCGGACAGCTCGAATGAAATCGCGAGCAAAAAGAAACATTAGCGATATGGGATGACGTGTAGGGATTCACTTATGGATCACATAGTTCATGACATATTGCCGCAGTTTCTGGCGATTGTTTTTCAGGAATTCGGAATGATCTTCGGCGATGCCGTCGCTCGGCTTAGCCAGTAAAATAAAAGCTTCAAGCACACCCTCACTATCCATCTTAGCCATTAATTTAAATTGATTGTTATTTGACTTCTGGTCTGTCGCGGCTGCGACCCCGGCGCGAAGTGCTTCGGTCTCTTCCTGCAGACTGCGGCGATAAGCAGATTCTTTCGTAAACGATTTGGCAAACTTTTCCTTTTTCCAGGTTTCCCGCGTGGCCAGATACGCCAACCAGGGCCGTGCGGCAGAGTCTTCCGCATTTATTGCAAACTTTGGTAAGGCTTTCCCGGTCGCATCGAAGGTCACTTCGGGAACGTCGACAACAGGGTGGCCGAGCTTCGCCTCAGTAACGTCGGCCCACTGGCTTATTCCCCGCGAAGACATATGGCTGTATGGCTCGGTAATGAAAGCCTCGATATACCTATCGCGTGCTGCATCGTATTTCTTTTGTTTCATCAGCGGGGTAGCTGAATAGCGATACGCTGTTTCGCGATTGGGGTCTATGGCGATCCCTCGCTGGTACCATTTTTCAGCGTTTTCCCAATCGCTTTTTGCCGTATAAGAATCACCGCCGGACAAAGCAGCCTGATAGATCTTCGGGTCCAACGCCAGTGCCTTTTCAAACTTTTTTATTGCTTCATCATACTTAGATTGGGCAAAAAAGTTCTCTCCCTCGACCATATGCTTTTCAGCGTCTTTGTTCAAAGAATACGTTGGCTCCGGAGCAGGAACGGCCTTGCCGCTGAGAAGCGCTATCAATGAGTCATTATCACGACTCTTGAGCCCCTGTTCCTTAGCTTTTACAAATTGTTCCAATGCCTTCACTGAAAGCTGCTTTGCCTCTACTGTATCGCTGGTTTGCTTGGACTTGGCAACCAGGCAGAAACCGTACATAAACCGCGCCTGCGGTTGATCTGGTATTGCCTTGATCAGGATCTCAAAATGGGGAACGGCTTCAACGAATCTTTGCTGCTCAAATAGCCTTAGAGCCTGGATGGCCGCCTCGCCCAGTTCCCGGTCGGTTTGAGCGCTTATTGAAAAGAAAGCGGCGGACATGAAAGCAATACACGCGCAGAAACGCAAAACGGAACGAGTTGTCATGAGTTTTATTATCCTTATTTTTATTGTTGGTGCAGCAATACAATAGTTTGGTTGCTTTGCCCATTATACACGATGTACCAAATTCACCCCTTTCTTTGCAATCGCCCCAGACGGCCTTCAGGTGAAATCTCATGTGTTCACCCTTGATCGTCATAGCACATTAACTGTTTCCGTAAAGGCGGCCGGTAATTTTGACCACACTTACGATGTCGAGTATGCTTTTCCAAACAAGGAGAAAATATGGAACGTAAAAACGCAGACGATTATCCACTGGAGTTATTGGATCTTTTTCACGAGTACCAGCACGGCGACATCGACCGGCGGTCGTTTCTCAGCGGCCTCGGTAAGTTTGCTGTCGGCGGACTCACGGCCGCGGCTATCTTTCAGAGCCTGACGCCGAATTTCGCTTGGGCGCAGACTGTGGCGAAAGACGATAAGGATCTGAAGGTCGGTTACGAAACCGTGGCGTCGCCGGATGGCAACGGCTCGATCAAGGGTTATCTGGCACGTCCCACAAAAGGGAAGAAGTTTCCCGCCGTGCTCGTCATTCATGAAAATCGCGGGCTCAATCCGTATATCGAAGACGTGGCCCGGCGGCTCGCAAAGGCCGGTTACATGGCGTTCGCTCCGGACGGTTTGACCTCGGTCGGCGGCTATCCCGGTGATGAGCAAAAAGGCGTTGCATTGTTTCGCACGGTGGACGGCAAAAAGATGACGGAAGATTTTGTCGCATCGGCCCTGTGGCTGAAAAAACGGGCCGACAGCAAAGGTAAATTAGGAGCGGTCGGTTTCTGCTTCGGCGGTGGAATGGTCAATCAGCTCGCCGTCCGGCTCGGCAAAGATCTCAACGCCGGCGTCGCCTTCTACGGCCGCCAGGCCGGTGTCGCCGACGTCCCGAAGATCTCCGCACCGCTGATGTTCCACTACGCGAGTAATGACGCAGGTGTAAACACCGGCATCGCCGCCTACGAAGCCGCCCTAAAAGAAAACAAAAAGAAGTTCGAGTCGTTCATGTACGAAGGCAAACAGCACGGCTTCCACAACGACACCACCCCACGCTACGACCCCGAAGCCGCCAAACTAGCCTGGGAACGCACGCTCGATTTCTTTAAGAAGAATCTAAAGTGACCGGCCTTTTTGTTGTTAGGAGTAGTTGAATTGTGAGAATTACTGAGCCACCACCGTTTGCTTTTCGTGCCGAAACCTCAGATTTGGCATGTTTAAAAGTTTAGCTTAGCTTTACGCCTTTGGATCGATTTTCGTCCTTGTGAGCAATTTGAAGATTTTCAATCTCATCTTCTCCACCTATCGCAAGGGCGCTTGCAGGGTCTACTTCGATTTCGTCACTAAGAAAAATAGGCGCTGACCCGTAAGCCCATTTTCTGACAATGAAAACTTGTCTGTCTTATATCGAAGTATTGTTTCAAACCGGTTGCCGTCCAACGATAACCCGATTTGCCCGTTATTGTTAAAAAAAAATAAGCGGGGGCACTTCTGTTCCTAACAAAATACTCTCAATAAAGTACGAGGCTTTCTTGTCGTCCCAAACATAGTTCCGCTGATATAGGGACTATAATCGATTTTATCTAAAAGTTGTGGACCCAAAAGGGTTTCGATTGATTTCGAATAAGTCTCAATTTTTAAGTGATTCTTAAAAATCTTTTCGAAGTCGGCCTGGTGATTGAGTTTGCTATTCTTTGGTTTATAAGGTACCACGTTACCTTTGTCAATTCCGATCAGCGCAACTTAGGCGGAATCGATGGGTATGGAGTTGGTGCACAGATTTGGAAAATCGATGCTCGGCGGAAAAGTTTCGAATGCTGAATTTGTGGCGAATTGATCGCTATAAAGTTAGTTTAATGAATCCATGATATAAATATAAGGAATTACCTATTTCGATTCGACGGTTATTTAGGAGAAAATTATGTTTAATAGAGCTGATTATATAATTCTGGGTGCGGCATTCGTTTCCTTTATATTTTCTGTTGCATTGTGGTTCGGCGTTTTTGGCGAAGATAAATATGCCGGTATTTTTGTTGGTTTATGGGTGCCCTCGATTATTGGTCTCGGCAATTTCTTTAAGATCAGCGCGAGCGCGAAGCGGATATAATGAAAAGTATATTTATCGTCGGTTTTCTGGTTAGCCTGGCCGTCAGTTATGCCCTTTTCGCTTACACAATTTCGGAAATGGGTACTAATAGGAAGGACGGTTAATGACGCTGAATCGGAATTTACCGACTTTTCGACTAATGATCCCGTGATTGCTTATACTTCAAGCGGCGGCCAAGTTTCGTTTGCCGAACATGAGGTTAAAGAAATGAGATTTGATATTGAACAGTCGATCGAGGTTTTGTCGGCTACGCCGGGAACACTGCGGAGTTTGCTCGGGTGCCTTTCGGCGGATTGGACTGATGCAGCGGGATCCGAGGGTGAATGGCGGCCGTTCGATGTTATAGGGCATTTAATTCATGGCGAAGAGACGGATTGGATACCGCGGGCGCGGTTGATTTTTGAACAGGGTGCGGAGCGGACGTTCGTGCCGTTTGACCGGTTTGCTCAGTTTGAGCTGTCGGAAGGGAAGACGCTCGGCGAGCTGCTCGATGAATTTGCGAAGCGGCGGGCGGAAAACCTTGAGACGCTGCGTTCGTGGAATTTAACCGAAGAGCATCTCGATCTGCGGGGAATGCATCCGGAGCTGGGCGAGGTCGCGCTGCGGCAACTGCTCGCAACTTGGGTAGTACACGACCTGAACCACATCCTCCAGATCGTCACCGTAATGGCTGCGCGCTACGGCGACGATGTCGGGCCGTGGCGGGAATACCTTTCGATATTGAAATGAAGGGGCCAATTAGCGGAGCACTACAGAACGCACAATAATAAGTCTGCCGGATAATCCGGCGGCGTCGAAAGCGCACCCGGTAAATAAACGAGTTTGATACAGTAAATTTAGGGTTGATTTTAATGTATCAAACTACCGAAATCACTGTATCAAACTATTCGGATCGCTGTATCAATCCACGCCTTTTACACTATCAAACCCCGAAAAACCGGGCCTGAAGCGGATTGTGGTACGTACCACACATGAAACAACCGCCCGCACATAATACACAATTGGTCATTTCCAAATTGTGAAGCGTGCATGCCGGGAGCTACTGTATTTATTTATACTGTCGGCGCCGCGGATTTCGTGATAGGATTTTTCTATATGAAAACGATTTGTTTAATGCTTCTGTTGGTGGTGCTGTGCGCGGACGGCTTCGGGCAATCCGATCTGCAGAGGATGTTCGATACGGACAGGAACTTTTCACGGGCCGCCGCAGAGAAGGGCGTGAAGCCCGCATTTCTGGAATTTTTGTCGGCAGATTCGATAATTTTTCGTCCCGATCCGGTGAATGGGCGGGCATTTTGGAATGCCCGCGACGAACCTGCTACCGCACGGCTTATTCGCAAGCCCGCTTACGCTGACATAGCTTCGAGCGGGATGCTCGGCTACACGACCGGTTATTGGGAACTGCGTCCGAAGGGCAAGCAGGATTCGATGACCGAATTCGGCCAGTATGTGACGATCTGGGAAAAAAGGCAAGACGGCACATTCCGGGCTAGCGTGGATATAAACATCAAGCACGACAAGATCGAATTTATTGAACCGAAGGGCTTTTTTCCCACTGGAATAAGCAAGGAAACGAATGAACGCAGGTGGTCGGTAGCCGACGCTTCGATGAATTTCCTGCGGCTTAGCATGAGGAACGAGGGTGTAAAGGGAGCGTACAAGAAATTTGCCGCGAATGACGTGCGGCTATTGAGGGAAGGCTCGCCGCCAATTACCGGGAAAAAGAACGTGATCGAAGAGACGGAAAATTATGTTTCGAGCAGTTTCCCGGAAAAGATGGCTTCGCTTCAATCAGCGGATCTGGCCTATGTGTGGAACCCGTGCGAATTCGCGGACAGCAACGAAGGCACCGAAAAGGGCAGCTGTTTACAGATCTGGAAACTGCGTGGCAAAAAATGGCTGATCGTGCTGGGAGTGTTTGCTCCGGTCCCGAATGAGAAGCGACCCGAGTTGAAGATCAAGAAGTAATTGCCAGCCGTTGCTCTTACTCTTGCGTTAATTTCTCCAGCAAATTGGTGTAATCGGCCATTGCGGTTTTTATGACGTTGAACGAATCGTCGCGGCCGTAGGAAAATGCGATCTCACATATGTTTGGATCGTCAGGCAAGCTCTTGTAGGTCAGGAAATAATGCTCGAAGCGTTCCAGAATGCCCTTTGGAAGCTGCGAGATTTCCTGGTATTGCTCGAACACTTTGTCGCCTTTGAGCACGGCGATGATCTTGTCATCGGCCTCGCCGCCGTCGATCAGGCAAAAGCCTCCGATAGGCCGGGCTTTAAGGATAATATCGCCGCGCGGGATGTGGTGCTCCGAGAGGACCAGAATGTCGAGCGGATCGGTGTCGCCGCCGCTGATGGCGATATCCGGCGCTTTGCTGCGCGCCAGTTGGGCGATTCCTTCGGAACAGTAAGTTTGTGGAATAAAGCCATAATTCGCGGGTACGACATTGGAATACTGCTGCGGGCGGTCGATCTTCAGGTAGCCGGTTTCTTTATCGACCTCGTATTTCACGGTGTCGCGCGGCACGATCTCGACAAAAACGGTAACTTCTTCAGGTACATTCTCGCCGATCGGAACTCCGTGCCACGGATGGGCTTTGTTGGTTCTGAACATATGTCTATTATTAATACGGAACCAGCAAATGTCTAACTCGATAATTACCGAAGACTGCGAAAAGGCGTTAATCGTTAGATTAGTACGGGCGGAGATACGGAATCCGATTTCAGTTGCGGTTTTGGAGGAGCTTTATGGAATAGTCGATTCGCTGGCGGGCAAACCGGTAATATTTACCGGTCAAGATAACGTCTTTGCTTCGGGTGCGAATTTGCGGGAGATTTCCGGGATCACGGCGGAGAATGCGAGGGAGTTTGCTGTTTTCGGACAGAATCTGATGTCAAAGATTTCTGAATTACGGCAAACTACAATTGCCGCGATAAACGGCTACTGCTTCGGCGGAGCTCTCGATCTGGCGTTGGCTTGTGATATGCGGGTGGCATTACCGGGCGCTACATTTTCGCATCCGGGCGCGGGTTTGGGCATTATCACGGGCTGGGGCGGAACTCAGCGGCTGCCGAGACTGATCGGGCGGGCGAAGGCTTTGGAAATGTTCTTTACGACTACTCCGGTGACTGCTGTCGAGGCTTTGCGCATCGGATTGATAGACACAATGGCAGACGATTTAATTTCCGAATCATTGGCAAATTTACCGCCATCTTATTCATCCTAACGTTCCGAGTTCACGCTTCAGCATTGGGAATAAGACACGCTGAAGCGTGAACTCAAAACATTATGAGAAAGTTTCTTATCACTGTTGTGCTTTTGAAGGTGACGCTTCTCACGGCGGCTTTAATGTTTTTTGTTCCGTCCGCGGAGCTTTCACTGCTTGACGAACAACCAACAATTACGCCGACTCCGCCAGCGGACAGCAATGTAGGCCGTGAAACAAGCGAGCCTTATACCGGCGAGCTTTCGATATTCGAAGCGCCGGAGCGCGAAAATAATCTACAGATAAACCGGGTGATGGATATCTTAAAGATATCCGGCGGCTCGTCGGTTGCGGATATAGGTGCCGGTTCGGGCTGGTTTACAGTGCGTGCGGCGAAAAGAGCGGGCGGGAAAGGTCAGGTATTCGCAGTCGAAATTAATCAGGAATATATTGATTACATTAACGCCCGGGCGAATAAAGAGAGTTTGACGAACATCAAAACGATTCTTGGGAGACCGGAAGATCCGATGCTGCCGAAGCTATCGGTCGATGCGGTTTTGATCCTGAAAACATACCATGAGATCGCCGAGCCGGTTCAATTTCTGAAGAATCTAAAAACCGCGCTGCGAAAAAACGCTTTGGTCGGAATTATCGACCGCAACGGAAGCGGGCCGGACCACGGTGTGAATAAGGACACGGTTGTCGCGGAAGCAAAACGCGCCGGGTTCGAATTAAAGGAAGAATTCGATTTCGTGAAAGGCGACGGAATGGATTATTTTCTGGTGTTTCAACAATTCGGAAAATAAGTTATTTCACCTCCGACGAATTGACATCCACGTTGGGTTTTGTGAATTTTTCGTAATCGAAGGTGACGCGTATTTGTTTCGCCGCAGGTTGATTCTTATTTAGCCGGTATTCCATGTATGTGATCTTTCGCGGTGTTAAAATTCCGAAATCGCTTTTCTGATATTCAAAACTATTCTCGGCAAGAATAGTCATCGTTTGAAAATCTTTAGGTTTTACGGACAGAGTCCGAATCTCCCGGCGGGTTTGAAAGGTTTCAACATCTATCCACAGCTTTCCTTTCAAGCGCTGATTAAGATTTTCGTTTTCCCTAGTGTCCGCAGAATAGTTCAAGGTTAATCTACCATTCTCGCCGTCTTTTTTTGAATTTATCAGGATATACGGGCTATCTCGTATTTGTTTATATGCGATCCGGTAAGTGGGCAAACCATCGATCGTTTCCTGGCCTTCAAGCGTAAATTCAAAAAAAGGCCGCAGATTTTCGGCGAGCGGAGCCGATTGAAATAGGGTAAAACCTTCTATCGACATATCGCCGTCGAATCGCGAACTTTCATCCTGAATTCTCTGAAGCTCCTTTTGAGTAGACTCGATGCTGGCAATTCTTTCGAAGAAATCCTGAGCCCGCTGCTCCGTTTTCTCAACCGGTTTTCCATCAACCGCAACAACGTTGCGATATTCAGCGATCTGATTTTCGTCTTTTGAAAGCTGGTAAATGACGAATATAGATTTAACGATGCGTTGTTTTTTCGGCTCGCCTTTTTTGTCGAATTCTTCGAAGGTTTTGGTTTCCTCCGACAATAAATTACGGAATTCGGCAACGTAAGACAATCGCTGAATGTCCGCGTTCTTCACGATTTCCTCAACGGCCACGGGCTTAATTTGCCCTGAAGCGATAGTCGCAAAGGCTATGAAGACGATTGTAAGATAGGCGAATTTCCACGATTTCAGCATAATTTAAACCTCGATACTTGATTTAGTATTGAAACACAATTCTAATAGTTACCAAAGCTTTTACATGAATGAATCAACTCATTCGCTGCGGTCTTTCTATTTGAATATTCACAAAAAAATGAAAGTATCCCTTCTTAAACTTGCTCACGCACGCTCCGGCGACAAAGGCGATACGGCCAATGTCGGCATTATTGCCTTAAAGGATGAATATTATCCTCTGCTCGTCAACGAAGTTACGGCTGAGAAGGTAAAGGAGCATTTCGGCGAGATCGTCAAAGGCGGCGTCGAGCGTTTCGAGCTTCCGAATCTGAAAGCTCTTAATTTTTTGCTGCACGAATCGCTTGGCGGCGGCGGGACCTTGAGCTTGATGACGGATGCGCAGGGAAAGACATTTTCCACGGCTTTACTGCGAATGGAGATTGAAGTTCCGGACTCTGTAAGTTTTGGGTTCAAACTTTAATTTGTTTTATGTTTAACGAATAAGCACGCTGAAGCGTGAAATCAGAACTAAAGAAAATATGCTAAATTCCATACTTCGTTTCTTACTTGCCGCCGCGATGACGGCATCGATTCTAGCCCAAACCGTGCCGACAGCCGGTAAGGGACTTCTTGGATTTTCTCAGGAAACTTCGCTCGGCCAGAGATCGCTAGAGGTTAAATTCGACTCGGGCCTTAAGGCGGATAACCTGCGCGATTGGATGAAGCGTCTCACGGCGCGGCCGCATCATATAGGTTCTGCGTATAACAAGGAAAACGCCGATTTTATCGCTTCGCTTTTTAAATCGTGGGGTTATGAGACTAAGCTCGAGCAGTTCGATGTTTTGTTTCCGACTCCGAAATCACGTTTGGTAGAAATGACCGCGCCGGAAAGATTTACGCTCAAATTGAACGAGCCCGAGGTCGCGGGCGATCTAACCTCCAGTCAGCAAAGCGAACAGTTGCCATCTTACAATGCTTATTCGATTGACGGGGACGTAACCGGGCCGCTTGTTTATGTAAATTACGGCGTGCCGGCCGATTACGAAGAACTGGAGAAACGCGGCATCGACGTCAAAGGAAAGATCGTTATCGCCAGATACGGCGGTTCATGGCGGGGCATCAAGCCGAAGGTAGCAGCCGAGCATGGTGCTATCGGTTGCATAATCTATTCCGATCCGCGAAACGACGGCTTTTTCCAGGGCGACGTTTACCCGAAAGGAGCATGGCGAAACGAGAACGGCATCCAGCGCGGTTCGGTAATGGATATGCCGCTTTATCCCGGCGATCCGCTAACGAAGGGTATTGGGGCAACCAAAGGTGCTAAACGGCTGGCAAGAAAGAACGCCGAAACACTGACCAAAATTCCGGTTCTTCCAATCTCTTACGCCGACGCTCTGCCGCTGCTCCGCAACTTGGATGGAGCGGTTGTGCCCGAATCGTGGCGCGGTTCACTGCCGGTGACCTATCACTTTGGCGGCAAAACTCCGACCGTTCGCATTAAACTGGAATTTGACTGGAAAACAGTTCCGATCTACAACGTTATCGCGAAAATGAACGGCAGCGAACGCCCCGATCAATGGATCATTCGCGGCAATCACCGCGATGCGTGGGTTAACGGAGCCGCAGATCCGATAAGCGGCCTGGTCGCTCTGATGGAAGAGGCGCGGGGGTTGAGTGAACTGGCAAAAACGGGTTGGAAGCCGAAACGCACCATAATTTACGCGGCTTGGGATGGAGAGGAAGAAGGGCTGCTCGGTTCGACCGAATGGGTTGAACAGCACGCCGCCGAACTCCGCCGGAAAGCGGCCGTTTATATAAATACCGATTCCAGCGGACGCGGTTTCCTGGGAATGGGCGGCTCACACACACTTGAAAAATTTATAAACGAAGTCGCCCGTGATATTCCCGATCCTCAGACGAAAATGAGTGTGTGGGAACGTTCTCGTGCCGCGCGAGCCGTTCACGGTTCGACATTGGCAAAAAAGGAAGCAATGGACAGGCACGACCTGCGGATTGACGCACTTGGTTCGGGTTCGGATTATACACCATTTCTACAACATCTCGGCATCGCTTCGCTGAACATCGGTTTCAGCGGCGAGAATGGCGGCGGCTCATACCATTCGATCTACGACTCGTTCGAACATTACACACGTTACGGCGATCCCGGTTTTGCATATGGATTGGCTTTGGCGAAAGTAGGCGGGCACGCAACATTACGCCTGGCTAACGCGGAAACGCTTCCGTTCGAATTTACTAATTTTGCTGAAACTGTTGGCGGTTACGCGAAAGAGGTCGTCAGCCTCGTGGATGCAATGCGTGACGAAACCAAAATTGCGAATCAAATGATTTCGAGCGGAATGCTGCAAGGGGTGCAGGACCCGACGGAAACATTTATTGTTCCGAAACAAAAGGGCGATGTGCCGTATATAAATTTCGCCCCGCTCCAAAATGCGATCGTTAAACTCAATGAAAGTGCAAAGGCTTACGAAAAGATTTCAAATGGAAAGCGGCTTGAGCCGAATGTCCGTAAAACATTGGATGAAACGCTTTTTCGGACTGAAAGGTTTTTAACACGCTCCGAAGGTCTGCCGCGGCGCGATTGGTTTCGCCACCAAATTTACGCCCCGGGATTCTACACGGGTTATGGCGTCAAAACACTTCCGGCGATCCGTGAAGCGATCGAGCAGCGTAACTGGAAAGAGGCAAATGAACAAATTGAGGCCGTTTCCAGAGTTATAGAAAATTTTGCCTTGGAGATCAATAAGGCTTCAAATCTTTACTAGATGAACTAATTGTTATCGGGGAATAATTACTAATTACTAATTACTAATTATCAATTAATAATTAGTAATTATTCCCAATGAAATAGCTGTTAACGATGAAGGAAAATCCAGTACTGATCAAATCATTCGCATTCGCACTTCGAATTGCGAAATTATATAGATATCTGGTTGATGAAAAACGCGAATATGTTTTAAGCAAGGAATTGCTAATTGCCGGAACACATATAGGAAAGCATGTAAATAGGCGATCAACGGCGAATCACGGCCGACATTTATAAATGAGTTCGGCATTGCCCGCCGCAAGGCATCGGAAACGGAATACTGGCTCCAGTTATTGTTTCACGCCGATTTTTTAAGTGAAAAGGAATTCGATTCTATGGAATCCGACGTAAAGAATTAATCAAATTGATAGCCTCAATAGTTTCGACTTCAAAGAAAAATGCCTGAAATATTAATCGAAACCCGCGAGGCTGTTTGTTATATCACGCTGAACCGCCCTGAAAAGCGCAATGCTTTGAACGAGGCGCTTATTGATTCGTTAAAGCAGGCTTTACATAATTCGGATGGGGACAATAATTTGCGCGCCATAGTCATCCGCGGGGCTGGAAAAGACTTTTGTTCCGGTGCCGACCTTACCGCTTTGCAAAAGATCAGCGAAAGCTCGTACGAAGAAAATCTAGAGGACGCCAGGAATTTGATGGAGTTGTTTCTTTTGATACGGGCAGTTAAAATCCCCGTGATTGCGGCGGTTCACGGGCGTGCACTTGCCGGTGGCTGCGGGCTCGCGACGGCTTGCGATCTAATATTGGCGACGGATACGGCCCGATTCGGTTATCCGGAAGTTAGAATCGGTTTTGTTCCCGCCATGGTAATGGCGATTCTCAGGCGAAATATTTCAGAAAAACGGTCGTTTGCGATGATTACTCAAGGCTTCGAATTTTCGGCGGCTGAGGCGGCCGAGATCGGATTAGTGAACGAAATTTTTACCGGGACTGATTTCGATGACAAGGTCAAAAATTACGTTTCTGTTTATGCGAACGTAAGCCGTTCGGCCGTCGTATTGTCAAAAAAACTTTTGTATCAAATGGATGGGTTAGATTTCGCCGATTCGATGGAAGCGGGAGCCGAAACAAATGCAGCCGCTAGAATGACCGAAGATTGTAAGAAAGGCATCGCTAAATTTCTTTCCTGATTCTGAGTTAAAGCATCAGCTTGTCTTAATTTTCAGGTTTAAGACAAGCTGAAGCTTGAACTCAGAACTTAGACTATCTCAACTTTCGTTTCTATTAGCGTTTTGGGAATTAAAGCAGGGAAGTAAGCCATTATCTCTTCGACCTTTGGACGCCCGCCCGCAAATCCCGTAACGCCCGGAGGGCCGGTCAATATAAGCGGCGCGAGTTCCTTTGTAAATCTTTCGACATCCGATTTGTTCTGCCCGCGAACACCGAACCGCAATTGAACTTCCGGAATGTCCGGTCTTGGCTCTCCAGCGAGATGTCCGTGCGCGGCATTTACCCCGACAAATTCCGTCAAAATCACATCGAACTTCAATCCTAACTTCTCCAACCGCTTGCGAAGTATTTGATCCGCCGCCTTTGCTTTTTCATAGGCATCCGGCCAGGCATAAACGAGCGTTCCCACGGCTTTCCAGCCTGCCGAATAAGCTATAGAAACCTTGTAAAAATCGGTGCTCGGATTTCCCGTAATGCCAAAGACTTTTACGCGGTTCGATCCGGCGTCTTCAACATTTATCGAAGTAAAATCGGCGACCACATCCGGCGTAATATAGGCTTGCGGATCGCCCATCTCATACAAAAGCTGTTCCTTAACAGACTGTACATTTACACAGCCGCCGGTTCCTTCGTGCTTTGTAACAATAAATTCTCCATTTGGAGATGCCTCGATGATGGGAAATCCTACGTTTGCAAGATCCGGAATATTTTGCCATTCGTATTGGCAGTTCCCACCTGAAGACTGTGCGCCGCATTCAATAATATGCCCGGCAATCGTGCCGGCCGAAATGCGGCCCCAATCGTCGAATTTCCAGCCGAACTCATGCATCAGCGGAGCCAAAGTCAAACCCGTGTCCGTTAACCTGCCGCCAACCACGATTTGTGCTCCCATATTCAAAGCTTTGACAAGAGGCTCGGCACCGAGATAAACATTTGCCGACTGCACCTTGTCGCGGACAGAAGAAAGCGGCTCGCCCGTTTCCATATTCGTAATGGCGATTCCTCTATTGGCGAATTCATCAAGCCGCCCCAGAATATCATCGCCCGTTATTACGCCGATCTTTAGCTTTCCACCGAGGCCAAGTTCATCAGCAGTTTCCTTGACCGCCGCCGCGCATCCGGCGACATTTACGCCGCCGGCATTTGAAAGAACCTTAATATTCTTTTCTACACAATCGGGCAGGATTTCACGCATAAGAGTGACGAAATCCTTGGCGTATCCGGCGTTCGGATCACGCTGCCGCTGCTTCTGGACAATCGACATCGTAACTTCCGCCAAGTAGTCCAGCATTAAATAATCGATCTGCCCGCCGCGCACCTGATCGACCGGAGCGGTCAAAAGGTCTCCCCAAAAACCCTGCCCGCCCGCGACTCTAACTTTTTCTTTCATAAGCCTTTAATTAGAAAACAAAAAAATGAGACGGTCAACATTCAATCGGTATAATTGAATGCTTCCGCCTCACTGCCAATATTTAATATAAACCTAAGGTTTTCGCGCCTCGTCACCCGTTACAGCATCCTTCGTTGCGGACGCCGCTTTTTTGGTTGCGTACCATGTGCGTTTCGATACCCATTTTGTGCCGTCCCATGTTGAAACGACGAACCATTTACCGCCTTCATACGCCTGCCCGGCTATATTATCTGTTACCTCGACTGTTTTATTGCCAAAACGCTTTGCTCCTCTTCCGACTGCTTTAGTTCCGTCAACCGTCGCATCAGCAGCTTTTTCAACGGCGTCCGGTGTGCCCTCTACCACATCGACCGTTTTGTCTTCGATCTTTTCATAAACCTTTTTAGTCGTCTTGACCGTTTTCTTGGTGGCATCGACTGTTGCATCCTTCACCTTATCAACGATCTGAGCATTAGATGCACTGTATGCAAACAAGACAAACGTAGCGACGGCTGCAAAATTTAATAAACCTTTTACCCGCATAAGTTACTCCTTTTAATAATATAATCTAGAATTACTGATTCCTCTAATAATGGGCTTTGCAGATTGCGTGCCAAAAAAAGACGCCCCCGAAGAGCGTCTGGTGGAAAGATCTGATTTTGAAAATTAAGAAAGGATTTTCTTCGTACGGCTTACGACTTTGCGGCCGGTTTTGTATGTTTTCTTGCCTGTCCATTTCGTGCCGACCCAGACTTTTCGTGAAACATACTTTGTGCCGTTCCATGTTTTCCTGACGACGTATCGGCCGCCGCGGTAGGTGCTGCTCGCGATGCCGCGGGTTCTGCGTCTTACCCTTACAGTTTGGGCCTGTGCGGAAAACGATTTGTCGGTCGAGATGGTTCCGCTAATAAATACGGATGAAAGCATTAGTGTCAGCGCAAAAAATGCGATTGTTATTTTTTTCATTTGATTCTCCTTGTTAGATTTCTAGGTTAACCTTTAATTGCTGAAATTACAATATTTTAAGCGGCGCGTACATTTTCATTGATGAATTTAACAATATCTTCGGTCGATGTGCCGGGCAGAAATATCTCCGAAACGCCTTTTGCCTTAAGATCCGCGATGTCTTCATTCGGAACTATTCCACCGACGAGCACGAGCGTGTCATCCATCCCGTTTTCCCGCAGCAAATCGACAATACGTGGGCAAAGAGTTTTGTGAGCACCGCTTAATATGGATATACCGACGGCATCTACATCTTCCTGCAGGGCAGCCGTTGCGATCATTTCCGGCGTTTGCCTCAGTCCGGTGTAGATCACTTCCATTCCGGCATCACGCAGGGCACGGGCGATCACCTTTGCTCCGCGGTCATGACCGTCCAAACCTGGTTTGGCGACGAGAACCCTTATTTTTCTGTTGTTCATAACTAACGAGAGTATATTAGCGAACGAACCTCGCAAGCAAACCCGGCCGTTTAATAAAAGGCCTTAATTCCGCCCAGGTAATCAAAAAAATCCCGTCAGGTTCCAGAGCCTTGATCACATGCTGAAACCCGTAATCGTAATTGAAAGTTACGCCGGCATCGGAAATCGCAAATGAATTGAGGTCTTTGATCTTGAAATTGGAATTCCCAAAAATCTGGTTTACAATCCATTCCTCCATTGCGGGGTCTTTCTTTAATTCCAGCTTTCCCGCATCGATCTCTGCCCTCTGCATCTTTTTTAGCTTTGCGGCGAGTCCTTTTAGATTAATAAATATATCCGCAGGCGTTACGCGTCTTCCGTTCTTCAAATCGATTACGACTGTTTTACTTGAGCCGTCAGGATAAGCGCCCACACCGTGCACAAATACCATTACACTTAAAATCCCATTTTTATTATACCCGACTTCATAACTCGCTTCTTCAAGCCATTGATATTCATTTATCTCTTTTTGTACATTCACCTCCAGAATATTTACCGGATTAATGGCAGTTTCAATCCGTTTAGAAAATACAGCGGTAGAGGCTTTGACCTTCGGATAGATAATTTCAAAAGTCTTCTTGACAACCGACTGGGGATTCGTGCGTTTATAAACTTTCTTCTTCGGCGTTATCGTAACGCTTTGAGCGGCGGCGAATGAAGTAAAAACGAGCGCGAACAGGCTGGCGGAAAAAAATAACGTCTTCATAAAGGTCTATTGGCTTAATCTCGAACGCAGTGCGGCCTTCTCTTCGAAATCCATATTAGGCGAGCCGAACAAGCACCGCAATTTGCCGTATAAAGTTTGGCGTTCCTTCATCGACTCAAACATTTCATGCCATCCGTGAAGGTTTATCCACAGCGGATTATAGCTGCCGACTGATTTGATTATGCCGTAACGCGGCTCCTCGTCTTCGCGGATGAACGTGCCGAAAAGCCTGTCCCAAATTATTAAGACGCCCGCGTAATTTTTATCGAGATAACGGTCGTTCACGCCATGATGCACACGGTGATGCGACGGCGTATTCAAAATATATTCAAGCAACCCCAATGTTTTAACTACTTTCGTATGGATCCAGAACTGATAGATCAAATTCAAACCATGCACCAGCAAAAGCATCCACGGAGCAAAACCAAGCAGCATCAGCGGAGCGTAGATATCCAGTGGGCCAATCCCCCAAACCAACTCTGCCGCACCGCGACGCTCAAATTATACTGCTCGCTCGAATGATGAACGACATGGAAGTTCCAAAACAGCCGCGATTCGTGGCTGACGCGGTGAAACCAGTAATACGCAAAATCATCCGCGAAGAAAAGCATCGCCCATGTCCACCACGCGTCCGCCGGAAATTTATATGCCGCCGCCGAATAGCAAACCGCATAGATAAATCCAATGAAGATTCCAAACAAAGCCCCGAACCCCATACTTACGAAACCGATCAAAATATTATTCCACAAATCCTTCCTGTCGTACGCCGCCTGATCCGAACGCCGCGCGTACCAAGCCTCAAGCCCGATCAACAAGGCAAAAAAAGGAATAGCAATAAGCACCGGTTTTACGACGTCCATTGAATTACTTTAGTACGGAACCAAAATAAAAAAAGGAAAAACACCGTCTATTTGATCCGGCCCGAAATCGGCACTATGAGCAGGCAAATGTGATTCGTATCCGGCAGCACGCATTAAGATAAAACGGCGATATATCTTCTCGTTCTGCAAATAGCGGGATACACTCAGAAAACCTCAACCTTAATCCGCCGCTTCCTCGCCATACCCGCGAAATTCTACACCAATTGCCAGAAAATCGCAGAATCGCAGGCCTGACCCCCTTTCTTTATCGCTCAGCATTCGATTGAGAGAAGAATGCCTTTAGATGACAACAAGGTTGTTTAATTTGGATTCCATCACTCAAACCATTTGTTTTCGCTGTCGTAGGTCTTCACTACGCCATGCCGGGTAGGTTATATAACTCAACTTCCCCACGGATTAAATCTATTAGTTCTGCAAGATTCGTGGGAAATTTCGCTTTGTGTGATTGGTAACCAGACGCAATTTTTTTATTGTTTAGATAAATATTGTAAACAAAATCATCTGTCACCAAAACCTCATCTTTAAAACGTAGCTTTTGCTCATCATTAATTAATTGCTTAAGATGGATGATTTTTTCTTCCGAAAGTTTTCGATATTTCGGTTTGTAATTTGGATTCTGTGTTATTAATTGTGAATCGTATATTTCTGGCATATCCGAACTAGCATTAGGAATTGAATAGGTACCGACAAAATATTTGATTTCGCCATTTTTACTGATTGAAACTATGTGTCCATTACAACATCCGCCTCGACCAATCAGTAAAAATATTTCCTTTGGCAGTTTCGTTTCATTTTGGAAAATTGTTTCATTAGTCTGATGATTTTGATTGCCTATTGTGTACTTTGCAGCACAGTTCGTAAATAAAAGTCCTAAAATAAAATAATAAATCAAGTATTTTATCATGATTAGTATTCACTCCTTACTCGCAGTCCTTGTTCTTTTCTAATGTCATTTTCCTTAATATCCATTTTATTATTTAACCCTCCTATTCCGACAGCTGCAAGCTCAAGTCTATTTTCTGTAGCAGTCTGAACTATACCGTTTGTATCTTTATAAGAGTAAGTTCCTGTTCCAGTTAACATAGTTCCGCGAGCCGCATGGTATGCATGGATCAGTTCGCGGAGAAGACGGAGTCAGGCCTGCGATTCTGCGATTTTCGCACCATATTCTTTTTCGATTACAGTTTTTGCATAAGCGAACTTCCTATCGGTCTCGGTTTTCTGTTTGGCTGCGTCGCTTCTCCGGCTCACGTTCGAGGTGTCTAAACCTGTGACGCTCGAAAGTTCGGTTATGATGGCATCGGCGTCTCTGCCGGTCAATATCGATATCACTTTTGCCATCACCGCTAAGAGGCAACTTTTGATTTTTTACTAATTTGTAAGCGATAATTATCGGGTTATAGCCCCTCGCGGCCATTCAATGAAAAAAGCCATTAAAATAACTGTGGTTTTGATATTTGCTGGATTTTTGGCGGCTCAATTCTTTCGTCCCGGCCGCACTAATCCGCCGGTCGTGCAGACGGAAACCCTTCAGTCTTCGACCACAATTCCCGCCGATGTCCAGACTGTTTTCACACGCTCGTGCAGCGACTGCCATTCGAATGAAACTTCATATCCGTGGTATTCCAACATTTCGCCGTTCTCATGGTTTTTGGCGGGCCATATCGAAGAGGGAAGGCGGGAATTGAACTTTAGTATTTGGAACACATATTCGCAGTCCAAGAAAAATAAAAAGCTCGAGGAGATCTGTGAACAGGTAGAATCCGGGGCAATGCCGCTGCCGTCATATTTATGGATCCACCGCGACGCCGTGCTAACGGATTCCGACAAGAAACTTCTATGTGATTGGACGGCCGCGGCAAAAGCGGAAGGTGGAAATCCTGATTGATCGCTTCAAATTTTTCATAGATTTTTAGTAAGTGACGGGCAATGTGTTAAAATCGCAGTTCATTAATTAATAAAAGAGGAATAATAATGAGCGACATAACAATCGAACAGGCAAGAGCCATCGTTTCGGCCGCGATCACAAAAGCCGCGGAAATAAAAACAAAAATGAATATCGCGGTCGTCGATGCGGGAGCAAATCTAAAGGCGTTCGCGAGGATGGATGATGCATGGCTCGGCAGTCTGGATATTTCCATAAAGAAGGCCAAAACAGCCAGGTTCTTTGATATGAATACGGGTGAGATCGGCAAGCTGTCGCAGCCCGGCGGTTCTTTATATAATATCGAGCATTCGAACGGCGGCCTTATTACCTTTCCCGGCGGGATTCCGCTTAAGGATGCGGACGGACGAATAATCGGCGCCATTGGCGTCTCCGGTGATTCGGTAGAGAACGATCATACGGTCGCGGAAGCCGGAGCGTCCGCTTTGAAAGGATAATCTAATAGTTTGAGGCTAAGTGTATTTACACGCATCGGCTGCGGATTTGGTAAAGTATATACACATCTTTTTTGCAGGCCTAGATTAGTGCGTTAAAATAGCCCTTATGTCATTGTTGGATATAGTTCATTACCCCGAGCCGGTTCTTTTGACCGTCGGCAAACCGGTCGGCGAAGAAGATTTTGATCCGGGCCTGGAAAATATCGTCGAGAACATGTTTGAAACCATGTATCAGGCAGCCGGTGTTGGATTAGCAGCCCCGCAGGTCGGTATTTCAAAGCGTTTTTTTGTAATGGACGTGCCCGTCGAAGGTGAATCGAACAAACTTGCGTTCATAAACCCGGAAATTATCACCGTCGAAGGCGAGCAGATCGGCGAGGAAGGCTGCCTTTCGTTTCCGGGGCTTTCGCAGGTAATAAAACGGGAAATGCGGGTGATCGTCCGGGCACAGGATGTTCGGGGCGAAAAGTTCGAAATGGACCTGGACGATCTCGCCGCCAGATGCGTGCTCCACGAAACCGACCATTGCGACGGCATCGTCTTTCTGGACCGCATGACTTTATTAAAGCGTGAAATGGCAAAACGCAAAATTAGAAGACTGCAAAAAACGGGGAAATGGGAATAACTTACTAGAATGAGTATAGAAGAAACAAAATTAACCGCTGAAGTCGGCTCGATAAGGGAATTAAATCTTTACCTTACGGCAGGCTGGGTACTTATATTAAGCTATTGCCGGCACACCAGCGATACGCAGCAGCCGCGATTTGTAATCGGATGGCAAAAGGACGGTGAACCGGTAGTGCCGGAACTGCTTGATGAATGGGAATTGAATGAACTAGATAAGCAGAAATATCGATAATATTTATGCCCCCGAAAATAAGGGAATTGATTGCACAATTGGAGCGTAACGGATTTAGCAATCGCGGAAGTAAGGGAAGTCATCGTGTTTACGGACATCCTCTTTGCTCAAAGATTGTTACCGTCTTAGGTAAAGATGGAAACGATGCTAAACGTTACCAGATCAAGGAAGCGAAGACAGCTATCCTGAAGTCAAAGGAAAATTAGAAAAGAGTCGGACCTTTACAAAAAAATAGTTTATTGGAGCGATGAAGATAGTTGCTTCATTGGAATGTGTCCGGAGCTTATGTACGGCGGAGTTCACGGTGATGACGCTCTTGCGGTATTTATCGAATTAAACCAGGCAGTAGATGAGGTGAGGAAATTATTAAGGAAGATGGAAAGCCGATGCCTGCTCTTCAAGAAGTCGTCTTCGAATTAGCTGGAACCATATAGCGAGAAAATTTATGCAAACACAAAGAATGTTAAGCGAATTTAAGAACGAACCTTTTACGGATTATACGACGCCGGAAAATATGGCTGCGATGCAGGCCGCTATTGCTAAGGTGCGAAGCGAGCTTGGCCGCGAGTATCCGAGTATTATCAATGGCGAGAAAATAATGCTGGAACGCAAGTTTATAAGCATCAATCCCGCGAATACTTCTGAGGTCGTCGGCGTTTTTTCCGAAGTAGATACAGATACGGGACTTGTGGAAAAAGCGATTGAATCCGCTGCCAACGCTTTTAAGGTTTGGCGAAACGTACCGCCTCTCGAGCGTGCCGATTATCTATTCCGGATCGCGGACATTATACGCGAGCGGAAGCATGAATTCTCCGCGTGGATGGTTTTTGAAGTAGCAAAGACCTGGGCCGAAGCCGACGGCGACACCGCAGAGGCAATTGATTTTCTGGAATTTTACGGCCGCGAAATGCTTCGCTGGTCTGACAAGCAGCCGATAACGAAGGTTGACGGCGAAGATAACAGCCTCGAATACATTCCGCTCGGCGTCGGGGCCGTGATTCCGCCATGGAATTTTCCGCTTGCGATCATGGCCGGAATGACGATGGCCGCTGTCGTCACCGGTAACACCGTCGTGCTTAAACCTTCTTCCGATTCGCCGACGATTGCCGCAAAGTTCATGGAGATCGTAGAAGAAGCCGGGCTTCCAGCGGGCGTTGTTAATTTTCTAACTGGCAGCGCCGCGACCGGCGAAGCGATGGTCACGCATCCTAAAACGCGCTTTATTTCCTTTACTGGTTCGAAAGGTGTCGGACTTCACATCAACGAAGTCGCGGCAAAACCTCGTGACGGCCAGATCTGGATCAAACGCGTTGTCGCCGAAATGGGCGGGAAAGACGCGATCGTAGTTGCCGATGACGCCGATCTAGATTCCGCCGCCAGCGGAGCGGTTTCCGCGGCATTTGGGTTCCAGGGGCAAAAATGCTCTGCCTGTTCGCGACTTATCGTTGACGAAAAAGTTCACGACGAACTAATGGAGAAGGTCGTCCATTTAACAAAACAGCTCAAGATCGGCCAGCCCACCGAAGGCGATACAAATGTAGCGGCTGTTATTAATAAACGATCGTTCGATAATACCTTGGATTACATTCAGAAAGGAATTGATGAAGGAGGCACAGTGCTTACAGGCGGAACCGGCGATGAATCACAAGGCTTTTATATCGAGCCAACTGTTATATCCAATGTTCAGCCCGGAGCGACTATCGAGCAGGAAGAGATCTTTGCTCCCGTTTTGGCGGTAATAAAAGCACGTGATTTCGATCACGCGCTGGAGATCGCAAACGACACCGAATTCGGCCTCACAGGTGCCGTGTATTCAACGGATCAAGGAAATTTAGAAAAGGCACGCCGCGAATTTCACGTCGGTAATCTGTATTTGAACCGAAAATGCACCGGCGCTCTGGTCGGAGTCCATCCGTTCGGCGGTTTCAACATGAGTGGAACTGATTCCAAGGCCGGCGGCCGCGAATATCTGCTTCAATTTATGCAGGGGAAAATGGTATCCCAGAAAATCTGATTACGTGACCTACGGTCGGTAACTTATTGCTTAAATATGAAATCATTAAATTTTCTTTTCTTTGTGGCTGCCATCTTTGTTTCCGCCGCTACTTTAGCTAGCGGCCAGAAAGCGCGTCCGAAAGCAAAGCCCGCGCAGCCGCAAAAGCCGATTGTCTTCGCGGTCATCAGTGACGGTAAAACACTCGAACCGATTGCATTTATCGATAAAGGAAAATTTGCATCGACCGAAAGCAGCGGTGTGGACGCGAAAACGACGGCGGCCTTCGCGAAAACATATTACAAGACCAAAACTGTATATAGTCTAATATTTGGCGGCGTAGCTTCCGGAACGATCTCAGTCAACAGCTCAAATCCGGCGGCGGAATGTACTTCTCACATGGCCGCGGTAACGACCCTGGTTCCTAAAACGAAACTCAAAGGGTTGGTGATGGGTCTGGCAACGAATTCCAAAACCATAAAATCGGGAACCGCTTATCGCCGTCTGCCTACGGCCCCTGAACGAACTGAAATTGAAAGCCTCGTTCGTGCCGAATTTACGAAACAAAAGGTGGACGGACCGATCGATTACCATAATCTGACTGCCATCGACGTCGATCAGGACGGCACCGCCGAGCTTGTCGGCTCATTTTTTATCAAAACAGAACCAACGGTTCGCGGGCTTTTGTTCTTTATCGCGAACAAGCAATCCAGCGGAAAATATTCATTTGGTTTCAGTGAATTCAAGACCTACGACGAAGCCGATATGATGGGCGGTGCGGAAGTAAGCGTGGTCGATACCGGTATTTATAACGAACTTTTGCTCGACAGCATGGAAACGGACGGCGACAACGTAAACGAAATATTTACATACGTTAAAACATTGGAAGGCGCGACATTCAACGTATATAAACGCGAAGGCGATAAATGGAGCCGCGCTTTCGAGGGTTCGAATTATCATTGCGCATTTTAGTTTTTTTCGCATTTGTAATTTTAGTGTTAAGTTCTTCGGGATTTAACACTATTTTTGTATGGTAATTGTTATGAAAATGTTTTCGGTTAAAAGCAGTTCATTTCTTATTCTCGTATCGTTTGCGGTTTCTTCGCTGGGACAAGTTCCGCAAAAGTCTTTTCCGGTCAAACGTGTAGAATCCGTTGATACATGGCGGCGTGAAGGTTGGAATGCCGTCGAAAAGGCAAAAGCTGTAAAGACGCGTAAAGGTAAAGCAAAAAATGTAATTCTATTTGTCGGTGACGGTATGGGAGTCTCCACGCTGACCGCGGCGAGAATTTTTGAAGGTCAGATGCGAGGCGAAAGTGGTGAGGAGAACCGTCTGAGCTTCGAAGAATTCCCATTCTCAGCGCTATCCAAAACTTACAGCGTGAACCAGCAAACATCCGATTCCGCCCCTACCATGAGCGCGATCATTTCCGGTGTTAAAACCGACGAAGGCGTAATTTCCGTAAATCAGAACGTACAGCATTCGAATTACAAAACGGTAGCCGGGAACGAGACGAAAACTATCCTGCAATACGCTGAGGAAGCCGGAAAATCGACCGGGATTATATCAACGGCAAGGCTCACACACGCGACCCCGGCGGCATGTTATGCACATTCGCCCGACCGCGATTGGGAATCGGACAACGATATTTTCATCCGCCGTAAGGATGCATACGCCGCTAAATTTCCGGACATTGCTCGTCAAATGCTTGATTTTCCGTATGGTGACGGCCTGGAGGTCGCGCTCGGCGGCGGTCGCACGAAATATCTGTCAAAAGAAATTAAAGACCCGGAATATCCGACTCGATCAGGCGAAAGGCTTGACGGACGCAATCTGCCGCAGGAATGGCAGACTAAATATAAAAATTCTGCCTACGTTTGGAATAAACAGCAATTCGATGTAATCGATCCAAAAAAAACCAAGCATCTTCTGGGTCTATTCGAACCCTCGCATATGCAGTATGAACATGACCGTTTAAAAGGCACACCGGGAGAGCCGTCGCTTTCCGAGATGACTTCCAAAGCTATCGATGTTCTGGCAAACAACAAAAAGGGATATTTTCTTATGGTTGAAGGCGGGCGGATCGATCATGCGCATCACGAAGGAAATGCTTACCGTGCACTAAAAGATACTGTGGCATTATCCGATGCCGTCCGCACAGCCGCCCAAAAAGTTAACCTCGAAGAAACACTGATCATCGTCACCGCCGATCACAGCCACACATTTTTTATACAAGGTTATCCCGCACGCGGCAACAATATAATGGGCCTGGTCAGGGAAGTGGATAACAACGGAGAATTTGATGAGAATCCGACGGTTGACCGTAATAAGAAGCCGTTCAGCACGCTCGGCTATGCCAATGGTACTAATGTGCGCCGCAGCGAGCGGCCGGTGCTTACGGACGAAGTAGTATTGAATCCCGATTATAAACAGGAAGCAAATATTCCGCTCCTCGCGGAAACTCACGCGGGAGAAGATGTCGCGATCTTTGCGGCAGGCGTGAATGCCCACCTCATTCGTGGTTCGATGGAGCAAAATTGGATATTTTATGTGATGGCGGATGCGATGCGGCTGGGCCGAAATAAATGAGAATAGTTTTTATGGGCACACCGAAGGCAGCCGTGCCTTCGCTGGAAAGAATTTTATCCGAGAGCCACGAAATCGTCGCCGTGTATACACAGCCCGACAGGCCGTCCGGGCGGGGTAACAGAATCACCTTTTCTCCGGTTAAGGAATTCGCTTTGCGGCATGATATGCCAGTAATTCAGCCGCTCAAAGTCAAAACACCGGAAGCGCTCGTTGAATTTCAATCGCACAAAGCCGATGTTGCCGTGGTCGTTGCCTATGGGCGAATTTTGCCGCAGACGTTTCTTGATGCTTACCCAAACGGCGCGATAAATGTACATTTCTCGCTGCTTCCCAAATATCGCGGCGCCGCTCCGGTTAATTGGGCAATTGTAAATGGCGAAACGCTAACGGGCGTGACAACGATGCAAATGGATGCCGGGCTCGACACCGGCGATATTTTGCTGAAACGCGAAACTGAGATCAGCCCCCACGAAACTTCCGTGGAATTAATGGACAGGTTGGCATTCATCGGTTCCGATCTTATTTCGGAAACACTCGTAATGTATAAGGAACTTCCCGGCCAAAAACAAGATCACGAAAATGCGACGCTCGCGCCGATGATGAAACGGGAGGACGGTTTGATAAACTGGGAATTGGCGGCTCAGGAGATAGCCAATCGAGTTCGCGGTTTACAACCTTTTCCCGGTTCGTTTTCCTATTATAAAGGGCAAAAGATTACGATATGGAAAGCGGAGCAAATTTCGAATTTGGAATTTCAGGTTTCAGACTCTCGTTCCCAGGGTGAAGTTATCGAAGCAAAAGGCGACAACCTATTTGTGCAATGCGGCAACGAAACAGTTTTGAAAATTGCGGAGATTCAACCGGAAGGTAAACGCCGAATGCCGGTGCGGGATTTTGTGAACGGAATTCAACCGAAAGCCGGAGAGATTATCGAATAAATTCACTCCGCACCTAACAATATGGAAAGCGCGACGAGTTTCGAAATAATTTCATTCTACGAATTCAAACCCCTGGCCGGTCTCGAATCGATGAAGCAGGAATTGAAAGTTTTGCTGCGCGAACTTTCCGTTTTTGGAACAATTATTATTGCGGAAGAAGGTTATAATGCCAGCCTTTGCGGTCAGCCGGAAAATGTCAGCGCCTTTTTAGAGCGGCTCGAATTGATTTTGAACACAAAGATCAATTATAAATCGTCGTTCCATCCCGAAAAGCCCTTTCGCAAGCACGAAGTAAAGATCAAGCCCGAGATCGTGACGCTGAAAAAGAAGGTCGATATATCGAAAGGCACCGGAACTCATGTAAAGCCCGAAGACTGGAACGTTATAATCTCTGCTCCCGATGTCATCGTACTCGATGCACGGAATTATTACGAGCATAAGAACGGCACGTTCAAAAACGCCGTCGATCCAAAGACCGAAAAATTCAGTGATCTGCCGCAATTTGTTGCCAAACAGCTCGATCCTAAAACGCACACAAAGATCGCGATGTTCTGCACCGGCGGTATTCGCTGTGAGAAATTTGCTCCGTATATGAAGGAACTCGGCTTTAAGGAGATCTTTCAGCTCGAGGGCGGAATCCTAAAATATCTCGAGGACGTTCCAAAGGAAGAGCAATTGTGGGAAGGCGAATGTTTCGTTTTTGATGAACGGCGGACGCTCGACGAAAAGCTGGAAAAGGGCAGCGGGATTGATTATTCTCAGAGGCATAAGAATAAGAAGAAGTTCTGAGTTCGCGCTGCAGCGTGCTTTTTCATTAACTATAAAAATTGCACTCAGAACATATGAAAATCTCGCCGGCCCGGCTCGCCGCCTTCGAAATATTATCAAAGATCGAGAAGGAAAGAGCGTTTTCGTCCGTTTTGCTCCCGCAATATGAAAATGATCTTTCATTGCAGGACTGCGGGCTCTGTCATGCACTCACGCTTGGAATTCTTAGAAAACAGATCGGCCTCGACCGTTTAATCGATCAATACACAAAGGGAAAAAAGATCGATTCAGCGGTCAGGATAGCGCTGCGCATTGGGCTGTATCAATTACTTTTCCTCGACAAGGTGCCCGATTATTCCGCTATCAACGAAAGCGTAAATCTCGTTCAGTACGGAAAAAAGACATCGGCGAAGGGCTTTGTCAACGCGATTCTGCGGCGGGCTACTCGTGAGAAGATCGACATTGTATTTACGGATCATATTGATCGCATCTCAGTCGAAACGTCGCATCCGCGATGGCTTATCGAAAAATGGATAGGGCAATTCGGAGAAAATGAAACCACAACACTCGCCGCGGCGAACAATGATATTCCTCAAATCGCTTTTCGCACTACGGCGAGATCGGCCGGAGCACCGCCGGGAAACGTTTTGCCTTCGGAGTACGTCGAGGGCTGCTTTATCGCGGATAATATCGACGAAGAGCTGCTGGCAATGGCTGAAAGAGGTGAAATTTATTTTCAGGACGAAGCGTCGCAAATGGTTGCGGCATCCGTAGATCTAAAGGAAGGGGAAAAGTTTTTGGATGTTTGCGCGGCTCCGGGAAGCAAGGCGACGCTGATTGCGAACAAATTTCAAATTTCAAATTTCAAATTTCAAATTTCAGATTTGAAAGCGCAAACTGCAAATTCCGGGCTGATCGTGGCCGGTGATCTGCATTATCAACGCGTCCAATTTATGCGGAGCAATTTTGAAAAACAGGGGATTGATAACTTTAATTTGTTGCAGTACGACGCGGTTAAATCGCTTCCATTTGGAGATGAAAGTTTTGATGTGGTGCTTGTAGATGCTCCTTGTTCTGGAACCGGAACAATACGCCACAATCCAGAAATACGATACTTTTTATCAGTTGATGATTTTAACGATCTATCGCGTAAACAACTCGTTATCCTTCAAAATGCATCAAAGTTCGTAAAAACGGGTGGGCGTCTTATTTATTCTACGTGTTCGCTGGAACAGGAAGAAAACGAAATAGTATGTGCGGATTTTCTTGCGGCAAACCCGGATTTTGACAAGATCAGGCCGGAGGTTCCTGACAAATTTATTAACGACGAGCTTTTTGTTCATACATCGCCGCATCGAGACAATATGGATGGATTTTTCATCGCTGCATTTGAGCGTGTGTCAGCTAAGCTTTAGTTTGCCGAGGCCTTTAATAAACTAAAGTTCGTTGAACTTTTTGCCGTACATCCATATAATGATAGACTTTCCTTTGATTTCGGGAGTTTAACGCCGTGAGTATTATCAATACAGGTATTTCCGCATTGGGCAAACTGCTTTCGCTGGTGCTGCTGTTAGCGGCGTTTTTGGGCGGAATGGCAGGCGTTGTCTATATGTCGCTTTCCGGCGAAGAGATCAAGGTACCGGAAATTACCGGCAAAGATTTCGCGGAAAGTGAAAAGGAGCTTGCGGCTCTGGGCTTAAAAATCAAACGGCGGGCCGACCGTCCGAGCACCGAAAAGATGAATACCGTTCTCGAACAGCTCCCCAAAGCGGGCGAGACGGTTAAAACCGGGCAGTTAATTCTGGTCGTAGTCAGTAAAGCCGGGATCGAGGGCGAGGAAGTGCCTAAATCTTTGAAAAAGGACCTCGAATCGGACGATGCCGAGAAGATCGAGGAAATGATCTCCGACAAGCCGAAAAAGGCTAAAGCAAATACGAACACGAACACGAAAAAAAAGGCAGAGACGACGCGTGATGTAATCGGGAATGAATCGAATTCAAATTTAAGTAATTCAAATTCGAAAGAGGGCGACAATAAAAAAGATCCGGTAGAGCCGGGCGACAAGACAAATAAAAATACATCGACCAGCCCGGCGATTAAGCCGAAAACGCCGGAAAAATCCGGTCCGTCCGAGCCGCGGTTGCGCAATCCGCGTCCATAGTCGCAGAGTGCAACGGCAAACCGTGTTTACGCAACAAAGTAGAAGAAATTTACCGAATGTTTGAAATTGCACCTTCGATATTGTCGGCGGATTTTACACGGCTCGCGGAAGAGATTCGCGTGGTCGAAGCTGGCGGTGCAACAATATTGCACGTCGATGTGATGGATGGCCATTTCGTCCCGAATATTACTATCGGCCTCCCAGTCGTCAAATCGATAAGAAAAGAAACTAAAATGACAATAGATTGTCATTTGATGATCGAGGAACCGGGCCGCTACGCCGCCGCTTTCGTCGAAGCGGGCGCCGATATGGTTTCCGTGCATGTCGAAGCGGATGTCCATTTGCAGCGAACACTTACCGCGATCCGGGAAGCCGGCGGCCAGGCCGGAATAGCGATTAATCCAGCTACGCCGCTGGTGGCGCTCGAAGAAGCCTTGCCATACGCGGATTTTGTATTGCTAATGTCGGTAAATCCGGGCTTTGGCGGGCAAAAATATATCCCGACTTCGACCGACAAAGTACGGCGGCTGAAACGGATGATAAATGACCGCGGATTTAATACAAAAATTGAGATCGACGGCGGCGTTGATGCTTCAAATATCGCGGATGTAGTTGAGGCTGGCGTTGAAATAGTTGTTGCAGGCTCGGCGGTTTATGGAAAAGACGACCCGGCCGAAGCGGTCAGGGAATTGATCGATAAGGGAACAGTTTGGGCATGAGTTCTGAGTTCAAGCTTTAGCTTGTCTTTTGGTTAACCGTGAAGACAAGCTGAAGCTTGAACTCAGAACTTCAGCAAATGAGGAATTATGGTTTTATTTACTAAGAAAATTCTTTTTCTAACACTTACAGCCGTTATGGCTCTTAGCTTTACTGCTTTTGCGCAGACGAAGCCGGGCGATGGCTCCATCGGGCAGCGGCTCGAAGTGATGCGGCAAAAACTTGAGACTATCCGGCGATCGGCCACCAGTGCCGCTTCGGTGCTAAAGGAAGAGAACAAGGAAGATAAAACGGATAAGACAAAAGCCGACACGCCATACGCTCGGCTGAAATCCATCGAGAAAGAAGCTTCAAGGCTGCAATCGGACGTCAACGGCCTGCGTGGCAAAGCCGACCGGGCCGAAAAATTCGAGGCCAGCGAAGTAGATCAGCTTGAAACCGCAGTGGCCGACCTGCAAACTCGTGCCGAAGCCGTTCAAGTCGAAACCGCTGGTGCCCGTGCAAATCCTGAATCGAACGTCGGCAAGGCCCGCGAGATCAAGAAAAAGAAGAAGTTTCTGGGTATTTTCGGCGGCGGCGGCAATGACGAATACGAAGAATTGATCGGTGCCGTCACACCCGGACGCGACCGCGAATTATTTATTGTGGCAACCCGCGAGGTACGCAAGAAAAATTTCGACGTCGGCCGTCTACTGTTCCAAACCATTATTACTACTTATCCGGATTCGCCTTATTTGCCGATGTCCAAGCTTGCTGTTGCCGATTCCTTTTTTCTTGAAGGTTCGACGAGCGCTCTTATACAAGCGATTGCAGCCTACCAGGAATGGCTTACGTTTTTCCCGACGCATCCGCTTGCGGACCGCGTCGTACTAAAGATCGGTGAAGCAGAAATGCGGCAGATCGGTTTGCCAGACCGCGACGCGACTCGAGCAAAACGAGCCGAGACGAGGCTCAAAGCATTACTTGCTCAATACCCCGGTTCCATCCTGAAAAAAGATGCCGAAGAGCGGCTGTTGCAGGTCCAGGATAACCTAGGTCTGCATAATTTGCTGATCGCGAATTATTACTACACTCAATCGGTTGATCAAAAGAAGGGCGGACTAAAGGGCGCTCAATCGCGTTATCGCGAGATTTTGGACAAGTATCCCAATTTCAGTTTCCAGGACGAAGCTCTTTATAAACTCGCGAATACCTATCTCGTCGAAGAAGAAACGGATCAGGCCGCACGTTATTTTCAACAGATCGTTCGCGATTATCCGAACAGCGAATGGGTTGAAAAATCGAAGGAACAGCTCCAGTTGATCGGTGCAACTGTTCCCGAAGTGAATCCCGAAAGAATGAAGGTTTTACCGCCGGAAGCCGCCTCTTTTTTCTCCAATTTCAAAAATCAGTTTTTCGGCATTTATCCGATGACCATAGACAAAAACGGCGTTTTGATGACTAGCGATTTTGATAAGGAAAAATTCGAGATGATCGATCAGATCATCGAAAATCAAGGCGATATTCTCGTCAATCAGATTCCGCAGGCACTTACCACGGTGATTTCTCAAAAACAGGCTGTCGTCCCTAAGGAGACAACACCGAAACTGCCGGAAAACAAATAGTCGGCTACGCGTCTAATCAGTTCAATAACTGGGAAAACAGTTACTACAATATCAACAAAAGCGGTTTGTCAAAGCCGCTTTTGTTGTACCCATTATCATGAAATTAAGATATTTCTTATTTGTCTCTGTTGCGTCTTCTGTTTCGGCGTTCGGCCAGGCGGCCCCGAGTCCGACACCGGCCTTTTCCGAAACTGCCACTAGAGCAATCGCAAACATGCCGGCCGGTCAGGTTACACAACGCGAACGACGCGAACAGGCTATCGCGAAACTATTCGAAGGGCAGCGTCACGTTTGGCGTACCAAGCGGAGCAACTCTCCGGCTGCCAACGCCGTCTCTAATGGGCTTGCCAGGGAGGCATTTCAAAAGGCCGTGGAATTTGATCCCGCTTTTGCCGAGGGTTATACGGCCCTGGCTGAATTAGAGATAAACCGCCGGGCGGTCGGTGAGAATGAAGTGGTCGAAGCGATAAACTTAGCGTCAATCGCTACTCGAATCGAACCCGATAACTTCGGCGGCCATCGTCTTTTGGCCCGCCTTTACAGCTATAAGAGCGGCCTTAAAAATCCTAAATTGAATCCGGTTTATAGCGGCAAAGCTATATCGGGGTGGAAACAGGTGACACGGTTGGATCCCAGAAATGCCGAAGCCTGGGCTTTTCTCAGTGAATTTTACGCTAAAACCAATAAATCCGCAGAACAAATTGAAGCTCTTCGCAACTGGCTAGGCTCTGCTCCTCCGGATGATGTACAGTTCTACGCCGTCGTAATGGGTTCACAGGAAAGCCTGCAGCCGGAAACCGCGTCAATTAAATTAGGCACTGCTCTCCTCCAAGCAGGACGTACGCAGGAAGCGATCGAGACCTTAAGCGTCGTCGTCGCCGACGATCCGGGAAATGCCGCGGCTATCGACATACTTCGCGAGGCTCTGGAAGAAACAAAGGGAGAAATGGCATCTGTAGCCCTCCTGTCCCTTAAGCAGGCGGTATTCGCGAATCCGGGAAATGTTTCGCTGATAAATTTGCTTGCTCGCGTTTATGCGCGGTTGGGAAAAATTGAAGAAGCGGCGAAACTCCTTCGCACGTCCGCCGCGAAGCTCATCTCAAGCGACCGTGAAAGTTCATCCTCGCTCTTTATTTCCCTCGGCGATCTTTATAATGAAGCGGAAATGTACAGTGAATCAGCGGCCGCCTTCGAAGAATCGCTCGCTGCTCGCGGCCTCGATAATTCAGAATTGCTTGCCGGTGATGAACGAGAGTTCGTGATGTTCATCTTCGAAAAGCTGATTCAAACCCATAAAGCCGCCGACCGGCGGGACAGCGTATTGGCCGTTATTAACCGTGCGGGAAAGGTTTTCGGCAAGGGCGACCTTTTCAGCGACCGCCAGCTAATATCCTTTCTACGTGAAACCGGCAAAAAACCCGAAGCTCTCGCGACCGTCCGCTCCGTTCGTTTGAAATATCCTAACGATTATGGATTTATCAGGCTCGAAGCGACAATGTTAACCGAAACCGGAAAGGTAGATGAAGCCGTAGCCCTCATTAAAAAACTGATGGAGCCTAAGCACGGCCTTGGCAACTCACCGGAACTCAGCGGCACCGGGGTTTCGCTGCCCTTGCCTGCACATGACAAGTTCTCGAACTACCTGTTTATCTCAAATCTTTACAGCCAGGCTAATCGCGGGAAAGAGGCTTCGGAAGCCGCAAATCAAGCGTATGCAATTGCGGTCGGTGGCGAAAGGAAGCAGATCGCGAAACTCACCCTCGCGACCGCCCAGCAGATGTCGGGCGATTTTAGCGGTGCGGAAGGCACCTTACGCGAGCTTATTAAGCAAACGCCCGGCAATCCGATAGCTCTTAACAATCTCGGTTATTTTCTGTTGGAACGCAATGATCGTTTCGAGGAAGCTTTCGGCCTGATCGAGCAGGCGTTAAAGGTCGATCCCACAAATCCGTCGTACCTCGACAGTCTAGGCTGGGCCTATTTCAAACTCGGCAAATTAGCTGAAGCCGAAAAACATCTGAAGGATGCCGCCCGTATCGACGCCGGATCATCCGCTATCTACGAACATCTGGGTGATGTATATCAAAAACAGGGAAAATCTGAATTCGCTAAAACATACTGGCAAAAAGCATTAAATCTCGCATCGGATCCGGCCGATATCTCCAGACTGAAAGGAAAACTGAGTTTTTGAGAACTGCGTCAAAGAAAACAGAGGCTGCCGGAAATGGCAGCCTCTGTTTTGTGGTTAATAGGTGGAGGTGACTATGGCTTTGGAGTCGGTGCAGGTTCAGCCTGTTCCCCACGCTTTTTGAGTTGCGGCGGGCCGTCGGATGACGAGCTACTGGAACTGCCGTCGGAATTCGTTGGTTCGCCTTCCGGCTGGCGGCGTTTTAAGGTCGGTTTGCCGTTTCCGTCTTCGTCCAAGTCCGTGGTAACGCCTGCTTTGGCATTTGTAAGCCTGAGCAGATGGGCCTTGACGCGGTTGAACTCGGATGTACTGATCACATATTCGTCCTTCTCGGAAAAAAGGGCCACACGCACAAGGCTCGTATCGCGGCGGTCGGTAGCCTGCGGGTGCGATGAAAAAAGTTTCGCAACGGAGCCGGGCTTCTTTTTGTTTTTCGATGCCAGCTTTTCGAACATTGTGGACATTGCCGTTGGGTCATATCCAGAAGCGTATAAATACTGAACACCGAGGTTATCCGCTTCCTCTTCCGCACCGCGGGTGAATTTGAGTCCCGCGAGTCCGGCCAAAATGCCGCCGCCGTTCTGCAGTATTGTGCTGACGATCGGGCCGCCGAAAATGATTCCGGCAAGCGCACCATAATTGATCAGAGTTCCCTTACCCTGATTTTCCATTGCGTGACGTGCGGCGACGTGGGCAATTTCGTGCGCCATAACGCCGGCCAATTCGGCTTCGTTGTCCGCGGCGAGAATCAATCCTTTGTTAACAAAGAAAAATCCGCCGGGCAAAGCGAAAGCATTGACCTCATCGCTGTCGATAACTTTGATTGTGAAAGGAACTTTTGCGTCGGAGTGAAGAACGACATTCTGGCCGACACGGTTAACGTATTCCGTGATGACAGGATCCTCGACGAGTTTGGACTGCTGCTCAACCTGAGCGGCAAGCTGCCGGCCGAGGGCAATCTCTTTCTCTTGCGAGCCGCCGAGCCATCCGAAAAGTTTATCGGAACCATTGTTGATCTTACGTTTGCCAATCTGCGAAGGATCGTCGTTTGCGGAAAGAGCTTGAGGATCAGAAGTTTGTGCTGCAGCCGCCGCTTTCTGCTCTTTCTTTGCCTTTTCCTTTTTCTCCTTTTTAGAATCATCCGCTTTTTGTGCGGCGGCACTGACCGGAAAAAACGCGACCGCGCTGAACCACACGGCCAAAACCATCATGAACGTGCTTAATTTGTGAATTCTGCTTTTCTGCATCGGAACCCTCCGTGAAAACTCATGAACGTAAAATAACTGTCTGCGATTGTAACGTACTTTATGATGCAAAAGTGATACAGAAAGTTGCGAAATCAACTTTTAAAAAAAGATAGGAAACAATTAGATTTAATTATATCGCCAGGAAAAACCTTTTGTTTCTCGCTCAAAGTTGATAAAATAAATGTAAGGCTAATATAATAGCCGCCAATCTAGCCTTAATCATAGAACAGTTTCACCCGCATTTGCCGTCCGGTCACCGGCGTCAGTTCCGCAAATGACTCTCGTTATCACATGAAACGCATTCAAGAAAAAGTAAAAGACATTGTCGAAGTTCGATCTTTTAAGATCCTGCGTGATCTGCTGGCTGACCCGGCACTGACTCTGTCGAGCTATCACTTTACAGACGTGACCGCCGAATTGATGGGAAAGTGGCTTGACCGTATATCGAATGTGCAGGTCCAAAGCGGAGCGGCCCTGGCACTGGCAGGATACCGGGGAGTCGGAAAAAGTCATTTTCTTGCTGCGCTGGGAGCATTGGCCGCTCATCCGGAACTTCGCACTAAGATCGGCGAACAGCTTGTTACGGCAAGTGCCCAGGGGCTTCTGCGGCGTCATTATCCTGTCGCGTATGTGAGGCGGGGAACGCATGAGACATTATTAGAGGAATTTAAGTACGGCGTATCGCAAACATTTGAATTCGATCCGTCTGAACTCGACGGCACTTTCGCGGAGATCCTGAAAACAATTAGCTCTAAGACGGGCGATTTGCCGTTTGTCCTGATGATCGATACGGCGTTCGAACGCGGCACTCGCGTTTCCCGTGACGACGGCGCTTTCCTGAGCGAGATAGCGGAAGCAGCGAAAGATCTCAATATATTCGTCGGCGTCGCACTTGATGACGATATTGCCGGTGCCGATGGCCCGAATTCTTCGATCGCAAGCGCTTTCGCGATCGATTATCTCGATCAGGACCATTTGTATAAGGTCGTCAATACTAACGTTTTTCCAAAACAGAATGAGATGCAGCCGGTACTTCACGAGATTTACCAGTATTTTCGCGAAGTGCTGCCGAGTTTCAGGTGGAGCGAGCAGAAATTCTCGACGCTTTATCCGCTGCACCCTGCGATTCTGGAAGTGGCACCTTATGTACGTCTTTATGTTCATGATTTCGCGCTTCTTAGTTTTGCCGCTGACGCCGGCGAACGTATTCTTGGCCGTCCGGCAAACTCGTTGATTGCACTCGATGAAGTTTTCGACAATGCCGAGTTGGGATTAAGGAAGATAGAGGATCTGCATGAGGCATTTGCCGCCTACGATTCGCTGAATTCCGGTGTCGTCAGCAAAATTCCGGTTATGCAGCGGCTGCAGGCAAAACTGGTACTAAAGGCGCTTTTACTCTTGTCTCTCGACGGACAGGGAGCGACGGCTAACGAAATATGCGCATCGATGCTGATCTTTGACGAAACCGATCCTGGAAAATCTGTCGGAACCGTCGAGGGGCTGATCTCCAAATTCGCGGAGATTATGCCCGAAGATGTCCGCTCCTTTTCAGGCGAAGGCCTTGAAACAAGATACGGTTTTAAGGTGAGCAGCAAGGACAATTTAAATCAGGCTGTCGATGCCGTGATTCCAGGCGTACCCGCCGATGTCGTGCCGAAGATCATGCGGCGGCTGTTAATGGACCGCTTTTCCGACTGTTCCTTTTCCGCGGATTCCGATCCCGCCGTAAAAAATTGGATGGACAGCCAGGTCAATTGGCGCGGCGGCTGGCGCCGGGGCCGTATTGTGTGGAAATCGGATGAAATTACGGCGGATAACCACATTCCGCCATATAATGACGCAATCGATTGGGAAGTTGTAATTAATCTTCAGGCTGAACAAACGGATACCGGAAACCCGACCAGCGATATTTCGAGGGTCATCTGGCGGTTGGACGAGCTGAGAAAAGATGAGATTGAAACGGTGCTGCGGTATTATGTGCTAAGTACCGATACTGAACTTCGCGAGAGATTTTCAGATCAAATCCGGGCGGCGGTCCATTCGCATGCGGTATCCGTTAATAAGATATTCAATCGCCGTTTCCTCGATGACGGCAAGTTGATAATCGAGGGATTCGATTACAACTTCACTGAGGAAGCCCGCTCATTACACACCTTCTCCGAGATGTTTTCGGCGATGCTCGAACCTTTATTCGATACTCGTTACCCGGAGCATCCATATTTTGCCGAACCGCTCGGAATGGCTGAGGTCGCGGCTCTCGTTACAGACCTTTACAGCGGAACAAGGCAGAATCTTGCCTCTGTCCAAAAGCTGGCAGAATCATTTGCACTGCCGCTCGGCCTGGTGAGGCTCGAATCAGGCAAGTATGTACCCGAATCGGACGAAAATCTGGCGGAACTGCCGCTTCCCGGCGAAATATTGAACCTCGTCGAAATCGGCGGAGATGCAACAGTTTCTTTGAAGGACATTTATGCCCGCTTGCGCAAGGAACCTTACGGACTCGTCCGCGAGGCCCAGCACCTGATACTTACGGCCTTAGTCGCCGAACGCAAGATCGAATTCGTCACATCACAGGGCGACCGCATCAATAGCCGTTCGCTCGACCTTCAGATTATCTGGGACGACATCATCGGAATAGCCAAGCCGGAGGACAGCAACTACTCGCTTAAAAAACTGGTTAGGTGGGCAGGAGTATTCACAAAGAATCAAGGCTTTAAGTCTTTCGAGGACACTTCCGACCGCGAGATGCTGCGCAAAGCCTTTGAAGATTGGAGTGCAGAGTGGAATAAGTCGAGAGTTTTTGGACGATTTGCCCAGCTTCCGGAAGATATTTTGAATGTGCGGGTTTGGAATCTGGCGGCGCGGTCAACCAAATCCATTGGTTCGATCGCTGATGGCATAAAAGCCGCGTCGGAAGACAAGATGAGCCTGGAGGAATGCCTCGACAGGATCGCTGAAGCTTTCTTCGATTCGGAAAAGGAAATGGAAAGATGTGCTCGTGATCTTGAAATGCTCGACCATTTCATAAAAGGTTCGGTTCTAAGAGAGCAAATACAGGATTATCTGGCGGTTTGCGAGATGACACAGGATGAAACTATTGAGGAGCTAAGGCGAAAGCTCGGACAAATATCCGATGTGAGCTATATAACCCCGACTGACGCAAACAACAGGGAACTCGGGTATCTTTGGGACAAATTTCAGCGGTCATTCGCGGAATATTTTGCCATGCGGCACGATTTAGTGATGAAATCCCATTCACTTCAGGAGGAATTCAACGATCTGAAAAGGAGTGACAAGTGGTGGGAATTCGAAAACCTGTCGAATATGCCCTTTTTCGGACAGTCATATTGGATCGAAGCAAAAGATATTTGCCGGCGTTTAGAGGAATTCGACTGCCGCGTTAACGTACGCGAAACACTTGCCGTACGCCCATTTTGTATGTGTTCGTTCAGTTTGGCTAAGATGCAGGATTGGGAAAAACTGCCGCTTAGACTGAGCCAAACTATTGAGAACGGCCTGGAATATTACCAGCAAAGCTTGCACAACAGGGTTGAGAAGGTCACGTCCCAGCTAAATACGTTAGCTTTGCAGTCAAAGGATGACGGCATTGTTGAGGCCGCAAATGATTTGGCCAGACGCCTCACAAAGGGTGAGGAAATCACTGAATTTACTACTTTAGAATTAAAAATACTTTCTCACGCCTTGAGCGATATATCTGAAGCGTTTCCTTTTATACCCATGAAAACACCGGAAAGCGTCGTTGATTCGTTGGGGGACGGGTGGAACGAGAAAACGCCGGGTGCAGTCATGGCTGAAGCGTAATCGAGATCTCCAGCCTGAGACAGTTTTAGTTGCAATCCTTCAGTTTGCCATTCCGGCTTTATGTTCTATATTTTACGGATATGCAAAGCGTGTCCATAATCGGAATAGGAAGGCTGGGCGGAGCTTTGGCGCTGGCACTTACGAGGAGCGGCTTTGTTGTTGAGAATCTGATATTCCGTAGATCCGAAACCGCAGCGGCAATTGCGAACAAGATTCCCAATGACCCCAAACTCATCGATTCGACCGCAGCCGTCGATCTTAAGACCGACATCATATTCATAACCACGCCCGATCCGGAAATTGAAGCTGTAGCTCTGAAATTATCTAATGTGCTTACCGGACGCCCGTTTGTTTTCCACACAAGCGGCTCACTTTCTTCTAAAATTCTTTACAAATTGAGAGAGATCGGCTGTGAAACCGGGTCTATACATCCTCTGATTTCGGTCAGCGATCCATTTCGCGGAGCCAACAGGTTTGAGGGCACTTATTTTTGCATTGAGGGCGACGATGCCGCCGTGAAATTGGCGGGTGAGATCGCCAATACACTCGGCGGCCTGCCTTTTACGATCGACACAAGATTTAAACCGCTTTATCATGCCTCGGCGGTAACGGCATCGGGGCATCTTGTTGCGCTTTTTGACGCGGCGCTTGAAATGATCGCGGCTTGCGGAGTAAAGAACGGAGTCAAAATACTGCTACCACTCGTCCGAAGCACGGTCGCGAATCTAGAAACGCAGACAACTGGAGAGGCTTTGACGGGCACGTTTGCGAGGGCGGACGCTTACGCGTTTCGTCGGCATCTGGAATCGATGGAGCAAAATGTGACGGATGGCGCGAGAAATATTTACCTGGAACTCGCCGCCCGCTCACTTGCACTCGCGGAACTGAACGGAGCAAATGCGGGCGATATTGCCACGATCCGAAGAGAAATATCAATAGCTAAAAGAAAGTCCGAGTGATAAAATATCCCAAAAGGTGCTTATGGCAAAGAAAAAAGAGGAATACGTAAAGGAAAGGGAAATTTTCCTTGAACATATCCAAAAATCCGGGCTTCGAAGCACCATGCAGCGGGATTTGATCCTTGAAATTTTCCTTAAAACCGAAGAGCATCTGACCAGCGAAGACCTTTACTGGCTTGTGCAAAAGGAAGATCCCAGCGTTGGCCACACCACCGTTTACAGGACGCTCAAGCTCCTGACAGACGCCGGACTCGCTCGTGAAGTTCGGTTCGGTGATAACAAAACCTATTACGAGCATCATTACAACCACGATCATCACGACCACATGATCTGCACCGAATGCGGAAAGGTGATCGAATTCTTCTCGCAGGACATAGAATCTTTGCAGGATGAAATGGCGGACAAATTCGGGTTCAGGCCGACGCATCATAGTCTGCGTATGTGGGGCGTTTGTGCGGAATGCCAGTTTAAGCAAAACGATGTCCACACGACTGCTTCGGGGGCTCAACCGCGTGTGCGGGTTAAAACGGTAATGGGAAGTTAAAAAAATGTCGAATGTATTACTAAAGTTTGAACGGGAAGACCGTGAGGGCTATGTGGCCGTGGGAACTTATTTGATTGACGCCGCAAAGCGTTTCGGTATCGATCTGGCGGAATCGGGCGAACCGGATGAAATTCCAAATCCTGATTCTGTACTGGTTGTCACCGGAGCGCAGCTTCTGTCTCCGCTCACAGAAACCGAAACCGAACATTTTTCAGGTCATGGGCGTAGAGAAAATGAACGACTTGCATCCCAGGCAAGAATCGAAAGCGCCGGAGAAATAGTAATTATGACAAACGAAAAGAAAACAGCGGAAGAAACAGTCGCGGGCGACCAGGACGAGAAATATAAAAAGGATTTTACGGAAATGCCGCTCGAAAAAAAGATCGCCTCGCTCGTGCAGCTCGAAGCGATCACGCTCAGTGAAATATTTTCATTCATCTTCAATTCACCTTCTCTAATCCTTTCAAAGGTGATGGATGTGATGGCCGAATTCGGTTTAAAGAAAGAGGCCGACGCTAAAGACGCGGCACGCCCCCAAGAACATAAAACAAATGAGCCAAAGCCTAAGACGAAGGCGGCCAAAACAAATGCACCGACGGCCGGGGGATCGATCGGATAAGCCAGAATAAAGACGTGAGCGACAATAAAATAGAAAAGCGGTTTCCCGAGTCGATTAAAGAAAAAGGTCAATATTTTTTGGCTTTTGGTGTCGTTGCGTCGATGCTTCTAGTAGCCAATTTCCCCTTTTTCGTGGTTATCTTTTTCGGCATCTTCGCTTTTTTTTTGATGCGGATGTTTTCCGCCGGCTCGCGGAACGAAACGCGGGATATATTCGAATTTTACCTATCGGCGAATGAAATTCTCCGTGATGATGAGCGGAAATGGTTCGGTTTCGAGATCAAGGATGCGATCCTTCGCGGCGAAGGTATTCTGCACCGGATGAGCGGAGCGCCGCCGCTTGTATATTTCACATTAGGGGCATTGTACAACAAGGCTGGAGATCATAATGCCGCCGTCAGCAACCTTGCGCATGTGGTGGAAAATGATGCGTCCGACGAATTAACCTACGCTTTTCCCTCTCCGGAACTCAGGACTTATGTGAAGGTTTTGCGTAAGATCGAACGTGAGCCTGCCGACGCTCCGTTGACATCAGCCGCCGTGCGAGCTCTCGAACGAGCCCGAAAACTAAGGGCGAAAACACTTTTAGAGCAAAGCCGTTCGAAAGCGGTCAGTCCGAATACGCATAAACTGAAAGGAACGGCCGGAGGAGAAATTGCGGAAATCGACTACTCGGATCAAACCATCGAACGGCCCGAACGGCGAAGCATAACCGATGAGGTTATTCAGGTGAAACACGAAAATGGCAATCATTTCAATGATTCATCCCGGCTTACAACGCTGCCGAGCGAGAAAAAGCCGGTAAAGAGTAAAAAGGAAGATGCATTTTCGAATCGAAAACCGATTAGCGAAGTTCTTCACGATATATACGATAAGAACGTTCAGTAAATTTTAGAGATTGCATACAATTATTTCAATCCGAAAAAATTTCTAATCGACCTGAAAATCCCGTGATCAGCCTCCTGATCTTGTTCCGTACTCATATCAATTACCGGATTTAGCAGTTCGCGTCGTTCATCGACAATCTTGCCGATCGATTCGACCAATTTCGGGTTTTCTTCGAAAATAGGTTTAAGAGCGGTCTTTTTGATCTGAAGAACTTCGGTTTCTTCGGAGGCCACCACAGTCGCCGATCGCGGCCGGCCAGTAAGTAAACTCATCTCGCCGAAAAAATCGTTGTCTTTAAGATGATTGATCGTTTTCGCCCGGCCGTCTTCCGGTATTTGAACATCAACAGCTCCGCGAACAATGATAAACATCGATTTGCCTTCCTGCCCTTTACGAACAATTGCCTCGCCGGGAGCATAAACGCGATTTGTTGATCCACGTGCAAGCTTTTCCAGTTCTTCATCGGAAAGCGGAGAAAATATTGGAATGCTGTGAAGGCAATCGACGGTAGTATTTAGATATTCGTCGGGCGTGGCTTCATCAACTTTGGATTCGATATGAACCGTGCGCGTGGGAAATGCGAAATCGATGTTTTCGCGTTGAAATACATACCATATGCGCTGTCTCACAAGAGCATCGGTATCATTGTACTTGGTGTAATCGTCTGCCCAATATTTAACTTCAAATTCCAGGGAGCTCTCGCCAAAGTTCTTAATTCGCACTACCGGACGAAGTTTTTGCGATACATTGTCCGTCTGCCGCACTGCTTCGCGAACGAGCTGGATAGTCCTAGCCGGCGAATTGCTATAGACCGTGTTGAAGAAAACCAGGCGGGCATTAAGGTTATCGCGCGGGGCAACCTCTATTGTTTCCTTCCCCATGACCGCGTTGCTCATCACCAGTAGTTTATTCTGAAAAGTGCGAATTTTTACACCGCGCCATGAGACACTTTCGACGACGCCGCTCTCCCGATTTGAAAAAGTGACCACATCGCCGACCTGAAACGGTTTGTCGGCCTGCAACGCTATCCCGGCAAAAAGGTTTCCGAGGGTATCCTGCAACGCAAGTCCGACGACTATTCCGAGAATTGCCGAACCGCTGAACAATGCGCCGAGCTGAACCTCCGGATACTGCGATTGAAAGATTATAAAAAATGAAACGATGTAAACAATTATCGAGAGGACAGTTTTCAGCAGAGAAGAAATTTCGGATTGGCTCGATGTTCTTAAAACCGTCTTAAAGATCAAATTTGTAAGGAATCTGACAATGGAAATTATCAGAGCCATCCACAAAATGATCTTGGCAATATGAAATATATTTACAATTAGGCTAACGGTCGTGCTCGCCATCATTCCGGGAACGGAACCGTCGATATGTGCGAGCTTGCCGCCATTCATTTGCAGATCGAACTGCGGCAGGATATAGTCCTGGAGCCATCCCTCAACCAGCGGAATGGCGATCAGGATTAGTGTTATTGTCCCGGAAAATATTACAAAGACGACAGCTTTTTTTTGAAATGAAGACGGTGCCATAGAGTTAGGACAACATATCAGCAATTGTATTTCCAATCAATAAAAGCGACAGCGTTGAAACTATAACGGTAATCGACCACGCGAAAATATTGAATACGAGCGTGTTTTTATGTTCGCCCATAATCTCGGAATTATTAGCTAATTTCACGATGGCAGTCAGAACGATGGGGAGCAGCAGGCCGTTTATGCACTGCGTAAAAAGCAAAAGCTTGATCTGCGGAATGCCGGGAATCATAGCGACGAATGCGCCGATTAGTATCAGTGTCGTAAAAATGCCGAGAAAAATTGGGGCCTCGCGGAATGATCGCGACAAGCCTTTTTCAAATCCCAGGGCCTCGCTAACCGAATACGCCGTGGCCAGCGGAATCACGCCCATGGCGAGCATCGCAGCACCAAAAAGGCCGACAGCGAAAAGATATTTGGCATAAACTCCGGCAACTGGGGCGAGCGATGCCGCTGCAGTGGCGGCGGAATCGATCTCCGTAATTCCTTGGAGATGAAGCGTGGCTCCGGTTGAAATAACAATAAATGCCGCAACCGTACACGCAAAAATCGTCCCGGCAATTACATCGGCCCGCACAAGATGCAGATCATCCTTATCCAGCCGTTTTTCAACCACTGCCGACTGCACATAAACTTGCATGAAAGGCGTAATCGTCGTTCCGATCAAAGCCATTACGGTGAAAAGATATATTGTATCAAGGCTGAAACTCGGCTGCACGACGTTCGCGGCGACCTCCGCCCAATCCGGCTTAGCGACAAAAGCAGAGATGATGTAGCAGAAGAAAACGAGCGACATCAACAGAAAAACGCGTTCGACCTTCTTTTGCGAACCTTTGACCACCAGCCACCAGATAAGAGCGGAAGCCAGCGGAATAGAGATAAAGCGTGAAACGCCGAGGAGTTCCGATGCCTGGGCGATGCCGACGAATTCGGAAATAATCACGCCGGTGTTCGCGAATAATAGGGCGATCATCACAAACGCCGTCCAACGCACGCCGAATTGCTCCCGGATCAGATCCGCAAGCCCCTGACCAGTGACGACGCCCATCCGTACGCACATTTCCTGAACCAAAACCAAGCTCAAGGTGATCGGTATAAATGTCCAAAGAAGCGTATAGCCGAAACCGGCGCCGACCGTGGAATAAGTGGCGATGCCGCTCGCGTCGTTGCCTGCATTGGCGGCAATAAGGCCCGGCCCCAATATAGCTAAATAGGTATAAAAGCGGTATTCAGACAGGCTTCGACGGATGCGCGACGGCAGGCGCCCGATTTTTTGCACCATATTTTTGGGTGAAAAAGGTGTTAATTGCATTGGTGCTACTGTCGCCTTCGGTCATCATCTGAAATTTTCGGACAGAAACTAGTAATGAACTTCTGACTGAAAATGAATATAACCCGTTTGCATCAAATATTAAAGGCGGAGGAGAATACCGCCCGATTTGTCGGAAAAATTTAGTTTTGTTAAGGTTTGATTATGAAAAATAACGCATTCCGAATCAGTTCCGCATTCCTTATTTTCGCATCGTTCTTTTTCTCATTATTTCCAGCCCGTTCCGGTATTCTTGCAGCCGCGCCCGAACCTGTACGAGGGAAGCACGCGATGGTTGCTTCGCAGCATGAACTGGCGTCCATGATCGGTGTCGATATTATGAAGAAGGGCGGAAATGCCGTGGACGCCGCGATCGCTGTCGGATTGGCGCTTGCCGTCGTTTATCCTGAAGCCGGAAACATAGGCGGCGGTGGATTTATGCTGATCCGCACTAAGGACCGCAAAACAATTGCCGTCGATTACCGTGAAAAAGCCCCGCTCGCGGCGACGCGCGACGTGTTTGTCGATAAGGAAGGCAATCTAATTCGCGGTGAAGGTTCCTCAACTATCGGTTACAGGGCTTCCGGCGTTCCGGGGACGCTTGCGGGATTCGATCTCGCCTTCAAAAAATACGGCTCGGGCAAAGTCAGCTGGAAACAGTTGGTAGAACCGGCAAGATTGCTCGCGCAGAACGGATACGTTTTGACGAACAGGCTTGCTAATCTATTGGGAGCGTATAAGGAACATCTTTCAAAATATCCGGACAGTAATCGTATTTTTCTCAACAACGGCAAATATTTCAAGGAAGGTGATCTGTTCAAACAGCCGGAGCTTGCACAAACGCTTTCCCGAGTCGGCACAATCGGCGCGAAGGAGTTTTACACCGGCAAAACCGCTCAGTTGATCGCCGCCGATATGAAGGTGAATAATGGGTTGATCACTCTCGAAGACCTGAAAAAATATGAGGCTAAAGAGCGTACGCCGCTGCGCGGGACTTATCGCGGATATGAAATTCTAACGATGCCGCCGCCGAGTTCGGGCGGGATAGTTCTGCTGCAAGTTCTTAAAATGCTGGAAGGTTACGACGTTAAATTGATGGGACATAATTCGGCGGCCAAATATCAAGTTCTGATCGAAGCCTCGCGCCGCTCGTTTGCCGACCGGGCGGAATTTATGGCCGATCCTGATTTTGCGGATGTTCCCGTTAAGGATCTGCTCGATAATAGCTATCTGGAAAAGCGGCGGGCATCGATCGATACCCGTAAAGCGACCGCCAGTACCGATATTGGCCATGGGCGGATTTCGGGCTCGGAAGGGACAGAAACGACGCATTACACTGTTATCGATGCGGCGGGAAATGTCGTGTCGAACACATATACGATCAATGACCTTTACGGATCACGCGTTACCGCGAAAGGCACGGGCGTGCTTCTAAATGATGAAATGGACGATTTTGCCGCTAAGCCCGGCAAAGCAAATTTGTATGGATTAATACAAGGTGAGAGAAACGCCGTTCAGCCGCAGAAGCGCCCGTTGTCGTCGATGACGCCGGTAATCGTTCTCAAAAAAGACGGCTCGGTCTGGTTTGCTCTCGGAGCCCGCGGCGGTCCGCGTATTATTTCAGCCGTGACGCAGTCGGTAATAAATGTCATAGATCACGGAATGGGCATCCAGGCCGCCATCGATTCGCCCCGCATACATCACCAATGGTTTCCTGATGAAGTGATGTACGAAATGTACGGAATGTCACCGGATACTATGAATATTCTTTCTTCATACGGCCACAAATTCACCGGCCGGCCGGGCAATATCGCGTCGGCAACCGGAATAATGATCGGCGATGACGGAGTTAGGTTAGGCGCTATCGATTCGAGAAGCGACGGGATGGCAGTCGGTTATTAAAGCTGTTCTTCTTTTTTCAGAAGTTTTGTGGTTTTGTCGGTAATACTGCCCGGTTCATTCGTTGGTGTCGCGCCACGCGCCGGTTCCGGGCGAAACGTATGCCGATGCAGGTATGGACCAGAGTTCATTCGGTTTTGACTGCCTGCCGAAGAAACTTGCGGACTCGGCATCCCAAGCCCCTTCCAACTGCTGGCTGCCGACGAGATCGTTGGATTCAAGAAGCATTGCGTAAGCCATCCGAGCATTCCGCCGACCGCGAGCAAAATTGTCAACATGACGGCCGGAACAGGCCCCGCCCTTAAGCCGATCGATATAATTATCGCAAGCGGAACCAGCAAAAACGAAAGCAGGAAGATAAACAAACCTTGCTTCAGGCCGGTGTTTCGCGGCGTATGGGCGAATCGCGTCCGGGCGGGCTTGGCGTGAGGCAATAAACCGCCATTTGAAACAACCTCGCTAACGCCCACCAATAAAAAGCCGCAACGCGAGCAAAAACGCGTATCTTCTGAAATTTGCTGCTGGCCGCATTTGGGACAATGCATTTCAAACCTCCTTATTGATCCTGATCTTTTTTTAAGAGTTTGGTTGTATTGTCTGTAACGCTGCCGGGCCTTGCAAAATCACCGGTGTCGGCGGCCCGCCACGCACCTTCCGGCGGCATGTAGGTCGAAACCGGCTGGCTTTGCTGCGGCGGAAGAGCATTTTGATTAGCGGGGCTGTAGAGGCCCGCAGCATTAGCGGCATTAATATCGGAAGCCGGATAATACCTCTTGGGAGCTGGCTTAAGATAGACCAATGAGGCAATGAAAATCATAAAAGCGCCGAATACGCCTATCAACGCACAGAGCACTCCGAGTTCTTCAATATTCAGAACGCCGCCAAAAATCGATGTTAGTAAGGGAACCCAGATAATAAACCAAAACAAGCTGAAAACTAAGCCGTTTTTTCTTGTAAATAGCGTACTTTTGTTATTTAGCTCAGCCAACTGCGGCAAAAAACCGCCGTGAACGAGAAGTTCCGCAACCAATCCGAGCTGAAAGCCGCATTGTGAGCAAAATTTTGTCTGATCTGATATTTGCTGCTGACCGCAACGGGGACAATGCATCGTTAATCTCCAAAAAAATCGGTAAGACTCGACTTCAAACGAATTTTTGCACGAAAAAGTTCTCAATGCAAAGAAGCGGACTGGAGCGCTCGGCCTCACGCTTGCCAGCAAGCCTTTGAAGTGAACGCCTCATTAGTATCCATAGAACCTTGCGGTAGTGTAACCGCGTCGAAGACTTGAAACGCATGTGGGACACTTAACGCTTCAATTCAAAACGCCGGAAGTTTTTCATCGGAGAGCATTTGAAATACCGCGAAGGAACGCCCCTGATAATGTTCGGCTTTGGCAATTGTCTCCAATAGAATCTCAAAGATGGATTTTATTTTCTCCGGAGCCGGCATATTTTTTTGAAGGTCGCCGTCGGAACTAAAAAAGTCGAATCCATTCCGCCGAATTCGCTCGACCTCATTGAGATATTCGATTATTTTCTCGCTTGTCGAAAGCTTCTCCGGCAGTGTCCATTCAAACGGATCGTCCCACAGCCTTGTCGTTATTCCGCCGAAGCATTGTTCGACCGTGGCGGCAGATCTTAGAATATATTCGCCGCACGAGAACATTGTGAACGTTCGCGGCAGTTCCCGCGGTTTCCAAAAGAGCTTGTTGGCGGGAATTTGAACGGCAAAAGAACAGGAACGTTTATGCAATCGTAAAAATTGCCGGTCGAGCGTATTCAAAAGAATCTTCATAAAACAAAAAAGAGCAGCCTGCATTCTAGCCTGCCACTCATTTTTTGTCACCAACTCCTCAGTCAATCTAACGCTTTCTAAATCTTCGGTCTTTTTCGTACATTCCTAAACCGTAGTTCTTACCCTTCCAGGCAACACCGCTGCCCACGAGGCCTTTTACCCCGACTTGAGCTCCGATCGTGGGAACGCCTTCCTCGGTCACGATCCAGATGGATCCGGTTCCGTCGTCGATCTTATAGGCACCTCCGCGGATTGGGGTTCCGGGAATCGAAATGCCGTAGCTGTCACGTACCGTTCCGGCGATCGCGATCTCTTTGTTCTGATATTTTGACGGATTCGCCGTAATATCGGCGATGCTGGTCCTTTCCGGACAGGCTGCGGCGAATACCGAGACGAAGGCCGCCAAACTCAGCAATAGTGCTTTTATAGTTCTTCTCATACGTTCTCCTTTTTAAATAGATTAACGGGAAGAGCGTCAATACACTGTAATGATTCATTAATAGGGCAAAAGTTTGCCATATTTCTCAATTTCTGCGATTCTTTTACGGAAGTTAGAAAAAACAATCCTCAAAATAAAACATGACCGTGGCGTCTTCCAAAACTCCTTCGGACACGTTCGCTTTTTCCTCAAGCGTGGCCGCCGATGTTTGGCATCCGAAGAAAGACGCGAAAGCTTACGAATGGTGGTACTTCGACGCGTTGTCCGATGATGGAAATGAAGCGGTCGTTATAGTTTTTCTTGATAATTTCATCTATTCGCCCAGATATAATCGTTCGGCGTCGCCGGATGTCGGCGGCGGCATCAATAAAAAGTATCCCGCTGTGTCCTTTACATATTTCCGAGATGGAAAAGCGGTGTATCGTTCGATCAGTGAATATCCGGGTAACGCATTTTCGGCCGGCGAAAATACACCCGAATGCACTATCGGGGAATGTTCATTCCAGTTCCGTTCGGAATCTTACGGTTCCGGGTATTTAGTAGCAATCAATGCGGTTTTGTCTCGCGGCCGCCGTTTGGAAGCGAGCTTTGAATGGCTTTCCATCGAATCCGATTTTGCACCCGAATCATTTTGTTATAAGGATAGGTCGCACTGTTGGAACATGGTCGCTCCGCGATGCGATGTTTCAGGCAAGATCAATGTTTACGGCCGCGACGGCAAAACGAAATATTCGACGCATTTTCGCGGGTCGGGATACCACGATCACAATCTGGATAACCGCTGGCTGGCGAAAACGTTACGCGATTGGCATTGGGGCCGCGCGCATTTTACGGATGCGACGGCTGTATTTTACCGCTATTGTGAGATCGGGGATGATAACCCGAATACCAAGCTTTTAATTGTTCAAAACGGTGAATTACAAGAGCGAAATGTCGAATATGACGAGCAAAACTACGTCCGCGACAAATTCGGCATCCGCTACCCGACGCGCCTTCGCCTTATATCGGAAGACGATTTCCGTTTGACCGTCAAACCGATCACTATCATCGATTCAAGCTTTTATTACTTGCGTTTTTTAAGCGAGATAACCTTAACATTGCCCGACAGAAAGCAAAGCACAACGACTGGAATCACCGAATTTTTAGCGCCAAAAGCCTTGAAACACCGCTGGTTGAATTGGATCAGCGATGTAAGAATCGGTAAGAACGGAAAAGGCCCGTTTATTTCTTAAGTTCTGAGTTCAAGCTTCAGCTTGTCTTACGTTTCACGCCAAAAACAAGCTGAAGCTTGAACTCAGAACTTATCCCAACAAATCGACTCCAGTCATCCGGGAAATAAGGAATAGCTTAGATTTTTGTGATAAAATCAAGCTTTTCAGCTCGCTAGCTTATTCCGTTTATAATCTTTATATGACACACAATATTTTCAACGCCAAACAAACATTTCGCACCGGTTCCGGCACCGAAGGCACTTTTTATTCACTTCCACAGCTCGAAGCTGAGGGCTTAGGCAAAATCTCGCGGCTGCCGATCTCGATCCGCATAGTTTTGGAATCAGTTTTGAGAAATTTCGACGGCGGAAAAAAGGTCAGTGAAGAAAATATCAGACAGCTTGCCAATTGGAAGGCGGAAAGCGAGCGGAGCGAAGAGATTCCGTTTGTAGTCGCCCGCGTTATTTTGCAGGATTTTACGGGTGTGCCACTTTTGGTCGATCTGGCCGCGATGCGTTCCGCCGTCCAGCGAATGGGCAGGAATGTGGGCGTGATCGAGCCGCTCGTGCCGGTCGATCTGGTAATCGACCATTCGGTTCAGGTCGATTATGCCGGCAGCGAAGCCGCGTATCAGCGAAATACCGAAATGGAATTCAAGCGAAACGATCAGCGCTACCGCTTTTTGAAATGGGGAACTAAGGCGTTCAGCGGATTCAGCGTTATACCTCCGGGAATCGGAATTGTTCACCAGGTCAATCTCGAATATCTCGCGAAGGGCGTATTCGAACGCGAAGGGGTTTATTTTCCGGATTCGCTCGTCGGGACCGATTCCCACACGACCATGATCAACGGCCTTGGAATAGTCGGCTGGGGCGTTGGCGGTATTGAGGCCGAAGCCGCAATGCTCGGACAGCCTGTTTATATTCTTACACCTGATGTCGTCGGAGTTAATTTGACAGGAGAATTGTCGGAGGGCACTACCGCGACCGATCTCGTGCTCCGCGTAACGGAGATGCTTAGAAAGGCGAACGTGGTCGGCAAATTTGTCGAGTTTTTCGGCGAAGGTGCGGCCGCATTGAATGCTACCGACCGTGCCACCATCGCCAATATGGCCCCGGAATACGGAGCGACAATGGGCTTTTTCGGCGTTGATGAAAAAACGCTTGAGTATTTTGCCGCTACCGGCAGGACCGCCGAACAGATCGATACTATCAGAAACTATTACACTGCCCAGCAAATGTTCGGTATACCGCAGGAAGGCGAAGTCGATTATTCGACCTGTTTCGATCTTAATTTAAATACCATCACGCCAGCGGTCGCCGGCCCTAAACGTCCGCAGGATCGCATCGAACTTTCGAATTTAGACGACCGGTTTATCGAACTTTTCAATCAATCGGTCGCCGACGGAGGTTATGGTAAAACGGCTGCCGACATTGAAAAACGTTATATGGTTACGATGGGCGGAACATCCAGCCGTTCCGCTACTGGAGGGGGCGACCAGAGTCCGAAGTCAATCCCGCTTCCGATACTTGGCGATGTAAGTCATAAAAACACGAATGTATCCAGCGAAGTCGAAATGATGAATAATCGTCCGACGCCGGATCGGGTCGATCCCGACCAGGAACCAGCTCAGTCTGTTCCTGTTTCAACTACGATTGGCAACGGCGATGTTCTCATAGCCGCAATTACTTCGTGCACCAATACATCAAATCCGAGTGTAATGATCGCCGCGGGCATCGTTGCTAAAAAAGCGGTGGAGAAGGGAATGGAGGTACCGGCTTTCGTTAAAACCTCGCTGGCTCCGGGTTCGCGCGTTGTCACTGAATACCTGGAAAAGGCTGGTCTTCAAAAATATCTGGACCACCTCGGATTCAATCTTGTCGGTTACGGCTGCACGACGTGTATCGGCAATTCCGGCCCGCTCGACGCTGGTATTGAAGAAGAAGTGGTCGAGAATGACATTATCGCAGCATCCGTGCTTTCCGGTAACCGCAATTTCGAGGCCCGCGTCCATCAAAATATCAAGGCGAATTTTCTGATGTCGCCGCCGCTTGTTGTAGCTTTTGCGCTTGCGGGAACGGTTCTGAAGGATGTTTATCTGCACCCTATCGGAAAAGACCGCGAAGGCGCGGACGTGTTTTTAAAGGACATCTGGGCATCGCAGGATGAGGTAAAAGAAGTGTTGCGAACCGCGTTTGACCCCGAAACTTATGTCCGCCTTTATAGCGAATTTGCGGAGAAAAATCCGCTTTGGAACGACATCGCGACCAGCACTGGACAGATTTACGAATGGGACCGCAACTCGACCTATATTCAGGAACCGCCGTATTTCGATGATTTTTCGATGCAGACCGGGAACTTTACAGACGTGGCGGGTGCCCGTGCTTTGGCTATATTCGGCGATTCGGTAACTACCGATCACATATCACCGGCCGGTGCGATCAAGGCAAATTCGCCCGCAGGTGTTTATTTACAGAAACAAGGCGTCGATTCGCAGGACTTTAATTCCTACGGTTCCCGCCGGGGCAATGACCGTGTAATGCTGCGCGGCACTTTTGCGAATGTCCGGATCAAAAATCTAATGGTCGCACCGGTCGAAGGCGGCGTTACGCGGCATCAGCCGGATGGTGAGGAAATGACAATCTACGATGCGGCGATGAACTATACGGAAGATAGGACGCCGCTTGTTATTTTCGCGGGACAGGAATACGGCACCGGCAGTTCCCGTGACTGGGCGGCAAAGGGAACGCGTCTAATGGGCGTGAAAGCGGTGATCACGCAGTCTTTTGAGCGGATTCACCGCTCTAATCTCGTCGGCATGGGCGTTTTGCCACTGCAATTCACTGAGGGCCAGTCCGCCGCCACATTAAATCTCGACGGAACCGAGACATTCGATCTGTCCGGCCTTGGGGGAATTGACGTAAGGCCGAGACAGCCCGTGATTCTTAAAGTTAACCGGATTGACGGTACGTCTGAAGAAGTTGCACTGGTTTTGCGGATCGACACGCCGATTGAATTGGAATATTATAAAGGCGGCGGCATTTTGCAATATGTGCTGCGTCAATTGCTCAATGAAGATGGAGCCAATTCTATGAGTGCATAATTACAGTTTATGGGAAAATCGCAAATTCTCTTTACCTTAGCCGCCAAATTCTGATTATTGAATCCAAACTTCCCATATCCGCGAAAGTTGGTTAAAGCTCTGAATTATAGACTCTTTTGGAAATTGGGAATAAATCAATCTTTATTGGGTATTAGCATTGCTGTCGGGACGACAATGCCCGATAAACCCTTTTTCAATTTTATTTCGCCAAGCTGCAGATAAAAATCTTTGCGATGCGATAAATTATTGTAAAGTTAGTCAAAGCCATAGTTTCAGTGTGCAGATGCTTTATCCCTCAGGAGTTTTAATGAAAAAACCTATATCCGTCTTCCTTCTCGCCATCTTAATGTTTTCAACCAGTGCATCGGTGGTGGCCCAAAATGCCAAATCTAAAAGCCGTGACAGGGCGATTAAATTGCGCCCCATAAATACTGTCCGGACGGAAACGGGTTTTTCAAAAACCGGAGCCACAACTAACGGAAGCGGCGTCCTTGTGGAATGGCAGATGACGGCCGAACGCGACAACCTCGGATTTCTGGTTTACCGGATCGACAGCGGCGGCATTCGTCAGATCTCACCTGACGTTATAATGGGATCGGCGGCACGGGCTGGATCGCAGCCGCTTTTCGGTGAAAGTTATAGTTTCTATGATCAAAGCGGTGACGGCGGCTCGGTTTATTATATCGAAACGATAGGCATGAACGGCAGGCGTTTCAACAGCCCTTCGTTCAGTCCAAAATATGTCGCGATTTTGAACAGTGATCAGGCGAACCTTGTTCAATCGAGTGACATATTTCAAAAAGTTCAGAACAGCCGCATCGCATCCAGTGAGCTTTCAGTTCCGGCTGAACTGCAGGCTGAGATCGATTCGAACAGCGTTGCGGCGGATCCGGTAACGCACCGGTGGGTTATTTCTCAGCCTGGTGTGAAAATCGGCGTTCGCGGTAAGGGCATCTATCGAGTAAATCGAGCCGATCTCGCAGCCAACGGATTTGATGCAGCCAGCGATCCCGCTTTTTGGCAGCTTTACGTCGAAGGCGTGCAGCAAGCGATCATCGTTGCGGCCAATGGCGATTACATTGAATTTTACGGAAAGGGAATCGACACCGTAGAAAGCGACACCCGTATTTATTACCTTGTGATCGGGCCGTCTGCCGGCAAGCGGATGCATCCGCGGGTAATACGTCCTTCAATCGGAACGGCCGTTTCGGCTAGTTACGAGCAGAAGGTTATTTTAAAGGAAAGAACCGGTTATATCAGCGGCATACTGAACGGCGATGCTGAAAATTATTTCGGACGGGCTATTGTATCCACGCCTACAACATACGTTTTCAACGCCGCAGGCATAAATTTTGCGGACACGACTACTTCACTTAAGATAGATTTCCAAGGATTTTCGTTCGTTTCACACAGGGTTCAGATAACGCTTAACGGCAATGTTATCGGCACGGCAAATGGGGAATCGCGGAACTCGTTCTCGAACACGTTTTCCGTCCCGACCTCATTTCTCGTCGAAGGTGCGAACAGCCTGTTGATGAGTGCGGTGGGACCTTCCGGAGACGTCAGCTTTTTCGATAAGATTAGTATCGATTTTAGCCGGACATACAAAGCGGAGCAAAATAAGCTTGCATTCGTTTCGCCGAGTTCACGGATCGCGAAACTGCACGGCTTCAGCTTCGGTAATATAAGGATTTTCGACTTGACCTACGACTCGAACGCCACGGTTTTGACTAATTTCAGTGTTGTTCCCGACGGAAACGGCTTTGCCGTCAATCTGCCCGCCGCCCGCCCACGAATGCTCTACGCAGTCGAAGATTCGGCGGTAATGGCTGTAGATTCACTGAGTGCGAACGATCCTGGTTTGCTGTCGGTACCGTCAACAACGGCGGATCTCGTGATAATTTCCTATAAGTTGTTTCTCGCCGAAGCTGAAACCTGGGCGGAGTATCGCCGCAATCAAGGATTTACGGTCAAGGTGATTAACGTCGAAGACATCTATGACGAATTCAATTATGGCGTGCTGAGTGCCGATTCGATCAAAAGCTTCCTAAGCTACGCGGCCTCAAATTGGGCTACGCCGCCGCGATATGCATTGCTTATCGGTGATGCTTCGTATGATTCGCGAAACTATCAGGGCCTAGGTTTTTTCAATCTTGTGCCGACCAGAATGGTCGATACGATTTACACCGAAACGGGCAGCGACGAAGCTCTTGGCGATTTTGACGGCGATGGCTTGTCCGGGATTGCCTTCGGACGAATTGCTGCACGTAGTTCGGCTGAAGTTACAAATTCCATGACAAAGACGATAAATTTTGAACAGTCCCTAACCCCGAATTCTTTGAGCCGAGGAGCATTGTTCGCATACGATTTTCCGGACGGATACGATTTCGGCGGTATGAGCAATCGACTTGCCGCCCAACTTCCGGCCGGAACGCCAATAACTTATATAAATCGGGCAACTCCGAATGCTCAGACGGACATAATTACGGAGATCAATAGCGGGAAATTCATTGTCAATTATTCCGGACATGGTACTACTGGAACTTGGGGCGGCTCAAATGCTTTGTTCGACATATTCGATGTTCCAACGCTGACAAATACTAATGGGCAATCAATTTTTACGATGCTAACCTGTTTGAATGGATATTTTATGAACGCCAATATAAATAACAAGAGTTTGGCGGAACTGTTGATTGATGCTCCAAATAGCCCGACAGTTGCCGCTTGGTCATCGACTGGGCTAACTACTGCGGACATTCAGGAAATAATGGCTACGCGATTCTATAGTCAGCTGGCCCTCGGCAACATTACGCGGATGGGCGATTTGGTCAAGGATGCCAAAACTGCCATCCCTGGTGGTACTGATGTTCGGCTGTCGTGGGCATTGCTAGGCGATCCAATGCTAAAGGTCAGATAAACATCTGCTTTGTAACTAAGATAAAAAAAGGCATTCGAAAGGATGCTTTTTTTACCATTTCGTGTACTTCTTAGATACTCGCATTAAGATCTGAGTCATTAAATACCCGAAATGAGAAAAATAATCCACACAAATTGCAACCGGACTCTTGGATATCAAAATGTCAAAAACTTCGAACCGCAGTAATAAGTTAGAATTTCCGTAAAGGCAAACATCATTAAGACACCGCTCGAATACCAAAAACGGTAAAGGCGGTGGAGCGATGTAAAAGCTATAATAATTTAGGGAATACTGGTACTCGCGGCGGGGTTCGAACCTGCGACCTCTTCCTTCGGAGGGAAGCACTCTATCCAGCTGAGCTACGCGAGCATGTGCAGAAGTTGTCGGATGTTAGTTCCGACATAACGACCGATGCAGCTATTATATCTTAATTCTTTGGTTGAATCGTAATCGATTTGATTTTTACATCCTCGACCGGACGTTCACCCGTTTTCGGTTCCACGCCCGAGATCGTTCGTGCATTGTTCATTCCTTCGATCACTTTTCCGAAGATAGTATATTTATTATCGAAAGCGGCTTCACGCTTCAAAGTAATAAAAAACTGAGAATTTGCCGAGTTAAAATCTTGGCTGCGCGCCGCTCCGACAATTCCGGTATCGTAAAGCAAGTCCGAAAATTCTGCCTCGACACTTGGTTTTGTAGATTTGCCCTGGCCGTCGTTGGCAGGATCGGTGTCTTTTGAATTTGGGTCGCCGCCCTGGATCACCGATTGATTGATCCGGTGAAACGTCGTGCCGTCATACATTCCTTCCTTTGCAAGTTCCTTAAACCTTGCAACCATTTTCGGAGCTATGTTCGAATAAAGCTCGATCTTCATAGTTCCGAAAGCCGCCGAATTTTCCATCTCTATCACGGCGATCTCGTTGTCTGCTATGGGCGTAACTCCATTTTTAACTTCCGGAGCCGCGTTGGAAGAGTTGCTTCTCGCAGGCTTATTTTCGCTGCACGAAATCAAAGTCATCGCCGCGATCACAATAACAATAAATGTTCTAATATTCATAAACTACTTTGCCAATTTGCTGTCGATTAAAATTGTAACCGGTCCGTCGTTCACTAATTCCACATCCATCATCGCCTGAAAGCTCCCAGTTTCAACTTCGCTGATGGTTTTTCGGGCTTCGGCAATAAAAAATTCGTAAAGCCGGTTGGCTTCGTCAGGTTTTGCCGCTTCGATAAACGACGGGCGGCGTCCCTTTCGCGTATCGGCGTAAAGCGTGAATTGGGAAACTACCAGAAGTCCGCCGCTAACATCGATGAGCGAGAGATTCATTTTCCCCGCTTCATCGTCGAAAATACGAAGATTCAAAGTTTTTTCAAGCAAATAAACGGCGTCTTTCTCAGTATCTTCGGCCGCAACTCCGAGCAAAGCCAAAATGCCTCTGCCGATTTTGCCCGTCACTTCGCCGCCGACAGAAACCTGCGCGTGTGAAACTCTCTGAATCACGGTACGCATTACGCCGAAAGTTCTTCGATATAAACTTTATTCATCACGACCGGCTCAAGCGGCTTGTCATTCGGGCTGGTAGGGACCTCGGCTATTGCATTGACCACTTCTTGACCTTCGGTCAATTTGCCGAATTTTGTATAGCTCGGCGGCAACGGATAATCGATGTGCATTATGAAAAATTGCGAACCATTGGTGTTCGGGCCTGAATTGGCCATTGCGACCGTGCCTTTTTCATAAACGCCGCTGTAAAGGTCGGATGAACGATTGATCTCATCGTCAAACTTTCCGCCCCACGCCGATTCGCCGCCGTAGCCTTCGCCGAGCGGATCGCCGCCCTGGATCATAAAATTCGGGATGATCCGGTGAAAAATCACGCCGTCGTAATATCCGTTCGCGACATGCGTACGAAAATTCTCGGTTGTTTTCGGAGCGTCGTCTTCCAACAGCTCAAATTTGATCGTTCCGTGATTCGTTTCGATAACCGCAATTCTATTAGCCACTTAAAAAATCTCCTCTAAAATTATTTGTTCAATCTTTCTGTTCTGCCATTTTAACAATTTCCTGCTCGAGCAATCCAATCGCATCGTCCTTTTTTGGAGGCGGAGAAGCAAGATGGCCGCTTTTATTAAGACTCACGACGTTTTCAGTCAAACGGTCCAGCCGCCGCACAATCCCACGGTCAAATAGGTAAAATGAAACAATGCGCACAAGTAGCCCAATTAAAAGAGCAATAAATACGAAAATATAGTCGCGGTAGCGAATGTAGTTTATTTCCTCGATTCGCTCGGCAAGCAGTTCTTCCTCCTTGTTCTGCATTGAGCCGATTTCCGAGCGAATCGAATCCATTAAGCCTTTGCCATTTTGTAAATGGGCGTAGAGCCCTTCTTCGCTCTTTCCGTTGCGGGTGAATTCTTGTGATTCTTTCAAAGCGGCCAACTGACTACTGATAGTTTCCTGAAGCTTTGTGAGTCCCTCAAGCCGCTCAAGCCGAGGCTTCTCGCCGGGCTCCAACTCGATCGTTTCTCGCAGAGAAATAATCGTTGGCGGAATTTGTTTAACGGCTTTTTGATATGGTTCAAGATATTCGGGCTTTTTGGTTAATAGAAACCCGCGCTCTCCGGTTTCCGCGTCAAGCATCAATGACATCAGGTCGTTGTACTGCCGAACCATTTTGAATTTTCGCTGAATGTCATACTCGATCCACGCCCGAGTTCGATTGCCATAGATCGCCATAAAAAATGAAACAAGCACGGCGATGACCGGGAGAAGAGCAATAATCCCGCCCTGCGCCCTGATAGATGTGTTTTTCCAAATCTGCAGCGTCCTGATCCAGCGCCATTTGATAAAAATTCTGAACCATTGCATAGCGACAACTTTATTGATTTAAGATGAATTTATCAATCGCAAATGCAACTCCGTTCTCATCATTGGACAAAGCTCGATGATAGTCGCCGGTTTTTAGCAAATCCGGCGAGGCATTTCCCATGACGACCGCCGTGCCCGCAAATTCTAGCATCTCCAAATCGTTAAAATTATCGCCGATAACCATTACATTTTCGCTGGCCAAACCATTGATAGCCGCCAGCTTTTCGACTCCATGCCCTTTTGAAGCGTTCGGCGGAAGTATGTCGAGCAAAGTGAAATCGAGTTTTGGATAAATCGTCGAGAGCAGTGTTACCGTATTACCTAACTCAGCCTTTAGAACTTCGACCATCTCGCCCATTGACGCACAGCCTCCTGAGAAAGAGATATGAATTACCTCATTTCCAGTCAATTCTTCAGCCAGCAATTTTACATGAATTACCGATTTTTGCGCACCATCACCATGCAGACTTTCCGACCAGCGAATGTATTTTTGCAGCGGAATATTATCGTCCGAAACGGTGTCGAACAATAGAGTTCCTTTACCGTACGGATCGACGCTGACAAGAGCATCACCGCCGAATTCCTTGCCGACACGCAAAATCTCAAGTGAAGTATCGAGATTAAGTAGCGATGCCGCGACCGTTTCCAAACTATCCGCAAACTTCAAAAGCGCACCGTTATGCGTGATGAGCGGAGCATTAAATTCCAATTCAGCCGCAACCGGCAAAGCATCCCGAAAACGGCGGCCAGTCGCAATAGTGACTAGGACGCCAAGTTCTTCGGCGTTGCGGATAGCGATTTTATTAGCTTCCGGAATTTTACCTTTGGAATTAAGCAGCGTTCCATCTAGATCGAGCGCGAGAAGTTTAATTTTCATGGAAGAACGTCTTAGAGTGTCTGTTTCAGTAAAGTCTATGCCTTATTCTCCTAATTATTGAGAACTGCCAAACAAATGCAATTGCAATGTAAATCGCCCCCAAATAATCCCATAAATAAGTCTTTCGATAAAGCTCTCCAAAAAAACCAACGTGCTTTGGATACTCACCGCCATACGGAGTTTCTCCGTCAATTCTGAGGTTAAGGCTTAGAACAAAAAAAGCAGCATAAAGTATTGTGAAAAATGTGGAAGTGATAAGCTTGCCCGGTCTAATGAGTGCAAAAAAGATAAATACGGTCAATAAATGGAAACCAGAAGGTACACGCGGAACGAAATCATGGGCAGCAAACTTGATTTTTGGTTCATTTGCCGCTTTATTCCTAAGCGTCTCTTGGCTGTCGGATACTGACAAATTATATTCGCGAATACCCTCAATAATGAAAAATGAGGCGAAAAATGCAAAGACCAAAAAGGCAAATAACAAAAGGGTACGGTGTTCTAATTTTGAAATGCAGTATTTTTCGCTCATTCTATATTAGACAACAAAAAGATAGAATAGTTCCGACCTTAGTATCACTATTCAATTGGAGTTATTTTCCCGCTTCTCTTGCCTTTGCACCTCAAGCCATCTTTGATACTCTGCCTTTCCTCTTTCAAAATCTCTCGCCGATGCATAAAAATGGTGTGAGCCGTCGTTAGCCTGAACGTTTAAAACATAGAAAATATAATCCGTTTGAGCGGGATTGAGAGCGGCGGCGATAGAGCTTTCGGTGACGGACGAGATCGGGCCGGGCGGGATTCCTCCGAAGCGGCGCGTATTGTATGGCGAATCGGATTCGAGGTCGCTTTTGTTGATCGTGCCGTCCCAGCGGTTCTGCATTTTCGCGATGTAAACGGCGGTTTGATCGATGCCGAGCGGGATGCTTTTTGCCAGGCGGTTGTAAATCACGGATGCGATTATCTGCCGTTCGGCGTCGAATTTCGATTCGGTTTCTATCAACGAAGCGATGGTTACGATCTCGCTCGGCTTACGGCCCAATTCCTTTGCTCGTGCGCTCCATTCGGGTTTCCAGATCTTTTTGAATTGCTCAACAGTTGTTTTAATAACGTCTTCGGCTTTGGTCTGTTTTGGAAACGTGTAGGTGCTTGGATACATATAGCCTTCCAGATTTTTGGCATCTGGAGCGATGTGCCTGATCAGGCTCGTATCATCCATCAGCGAAAGTATTTGTTTGTCATCGACCGGCGGATTCTGCGGGAAATTTGCGGCGATGCGTTTTGCGATGTCAAACCGCGTGAAGCCTTCGGGAATGGTCAGTTTCGTTGTCTGCGTTTCACCGTTTTCGAGTTCCTTCAAAACCTGCAAAGGAGTGATCGGCGAGGAAAACTGATATTCTCCGGCCTGGAGGTTTCCGGCATCTCCGAGCGTGCGAAGATAGATCTGAGTAGCTCGTTTGCCCGGCAATACGCCTTCCGCAACAAGTTTATCTATTATCTGTCCTGGCGTCGAGCCCTTTTCAATAACGAGAAATTCGTTCGCTTTTGCGTGCGAATGAGGTGTGTTTAACGAGCTATACATCCAGTACGAAAGGCCGGCAATGGAGATTATTACGAGAAGTATTAGAGCAACAATTATCTTTATGAACTTCATAATTTCACTGGAAAATTAATCTTCGGAATAACTGAAAACTGATAGCTGATAACTGACAATTCAGGAAATTCCTAAATTATCAGCTACCAGCTATCAGCTACTCTTACGAAACAAAAGTTATTTCGATGCCAGATATTTTTCAATTGCCTGGGTGACGGCTTCGCTTGTCGGTGTTTCTTTCGATGTGAAACGGGCGACAATCCTGCCCTTACGATCTATCAGGAATTTGTTGAAATTCCATGAGATATCGCCAGCGAATTTCGGATTCGTTTCCTTGCTGGTCAGGTATGTGTAAAGCGGATCCTGGTCGTCGCCTTTGACAGAGATCTTGGCAAACATAGGGAAGGTAACTTTATACTTCGACTCGCAAAATTCCTTGATCTCGGCTGCGGTTCCGGGTTCCTGGCCGCCGAAATTGTTCGCCGGAAATCCGAGAACGACAAGGCCTTTATCTTTGAATTTGTCAAATGTCGCCTGGAGGCCTTCGTATTGCGGAGTGTAACCGCATTTGCTGGCCGTGTTGACAACGAGGAGAACGCTGCCTTTGTATTTTTTGAGTTTTACATCCTTGCCGTCGATGTCCTTCACTTTGAAATCATAAATCGAGCCAGCGGCACTTACCGGCTGCTCTGGGTAAGACAAAGTGAGAAAAGCTACGGTTACAACAAAGGCAATTAAAATCGCGGCAATTGCAAAATTCTTCATAATACTTGCTCCTATGTTCTGAGTTCAAGCTTCAGCTTGCTCTTCAGTCAGGCAAAAGACAAACTAAAGTTTGAACTCAGAACTATTTATTCAACTCTCGTGGTGATCGGGGCGTAGTCGGTATTTGCTCTCTTTTTTCACCCGTTTCTCCCAAGACTTCCTTTATCGCACCGATGCTAGAAAGCATTGTCGATGTTTCCATCGGCATGAAAATCACCTTTGCATTCGGCGTTTGCGTCATATCGCGGAGGGATTCGATGTAACGCGAAGTGATCAGGTACTGCGTTGTCAACTCCGGATTGCCAACCACCTGCGCGATTTGGGCAATTGCCTGGGCGTCAGCGGATGCCGCTTTCAGTCTCGCCTGGGCCGCACCGTCCGCCGCCAGAATTGCGGATTCCTTTTCACCTTCCGAACGCGTGACCGATGCTTGTTTCTCGCCTTCGGCACGAGTTATAGCGGCTTGTTTGTCACCTTCAGCAGTAAGAATGAGCGCTCGTCGGTTGCGTTCCGCGGTCATCTGCTTTTCCATCGTGATGCGGACGTCTTCCGGCGGATTGATATTTTTCACATCGACACGGGTTACTTTGACGCCCCATTTATCGGTTGCTTCGTCCAGGATTAGGCGAAGCTTTGAATTGATCTGATCGCGATTGGAAAGCGTATGGTCCAAATCCATTTCTCCCATCACGGAGCGCATTCCGGTTATTGTCATCTGCACCAGGCCGCCGACCAGGTCATTGACCTCATAAACCGATTTGATCGGATCGGTGATCTGCCAATAAACTACTGAATCTACGGCGATTGTGACATTATCTCTGGTGATCACGGGCTGCGGCGGAAGATCGATAAACTGCTCGCGCAGGTCGATCGACGTGGTTCCAGGCCTCACATTCGTCCAGTAAAAAGAACGTGGTGATTCAAAAAAGGGAACGATGATATTCAGGCCGCTGGCCGCAACACGGTGAAACCGTCCGAGACGCTCGATAAGCAGAACGCTTGATTGCGGAACGATCTTGATCGTTTTCCACGCAATCGTCAAAAGGGCAATACCCATAAAGAGCAGGAAAAGAAGCCCTACGCCGCTGATTATATCCATTTTTTCCTCCAGAAGTTGAATTGTATATGCCGATATTCTGACACAATAATTAATATTTGTCGTCTGCGGAATAGCCTGATACAAACTGCTGCCTTTTTTCGCGTTAATAGTTGGAACTGCCCGAATGGGAAGTGTAATAAACCGATTGGGGCATTGACAATTAAAACGGCGCCGGAAACCAGCTTATTTTTCATATCCATTTGTCCGCTCTAAAACTTCATTCATCCGCTCGTTTCAAGCCTTTGCTGAGCTCCGGTATTGCTAAGGTTGAATATTTTGGCTTTCGCCGTGCTTTGCCTTATACTTTGCGAACTATGGCCGTGAAACTTTCCGATATCGAAGACGCACGCAGAATCCTGCAGGGCATTATAAATCCGACACCGATAATTTTCGATGAAAAGCTCTCGAACGCGATCGGAGCGCAAGCTTATCTAAAAGCAGAATGTTTGCAGCGTAGCGGCTCATTTAAAGTTCGCGGAGCTTATAACAAGATCACAAGATTATCCGATGATGAAAAAAAACGCGGCGTCGTTACTGCTTCCGCCGGAAACCACGCACAGGGCGTGGCGGTTGCCGCACGGCTGAATAACATCAAGGCAACGATCGTCCTGCCGGAATTCGCACCGCTTACAAAAATCGTCGCAACCAAAGCTCAGGGTGCTGAAGTTATTTTGAAAGGCGCGACATTCGATGAATCCGTCACCTATTCCCGGCGGCTTCAAGACGAAAACGGCTACACATACGTTCATGCATTCGACGACGAACTCGTGATCGCCGGTCAGGGAACGATCGGGCTTGAAATTGCCGATGAACTGCCTGAGGCAAATGTAATAGTTGTGCCTATCGGCGGCGGCGGGATAATTTCCGGTATCGCGATTGCCGTAAAGAGTCTAATGCCCGGAGTTCGTGTTATCGGCGTTCAGGCCGCGAATTACGCCGCGGTAAATAGATCTTTAAACGCCGGTACGCTGACCGAAATTGACTACCAGCCGACAATCGCCGACGGGATCGCGGTAAAGCGGCCGGGTGAGATCACATTGCCGATCATCAGTGAATTCGTAGATGAAGTGGTAGAGGTTTCCGAAGAAGAGATCGCGCTTGGGATATTTCACTGTGTGCAGAATTCGCATCTGGTCGTTGAAGGCGCCGGAGCGGCCGGTGTAGCCGCGCTTCTCGCGAAAAAGATCGATCTAACGCATGATGATAAGGTCTGCGCGATCCTTTGCGGCGGTAATATCGACGGCAATCTGCTTGCACGGATAATCGAACAGGTTTTGGTTCGGCAAGGCCGCTATATCATCATGAAACTGCTCGTGCTCGACCGGCCAGGGACGCTGGCGGCGATGCTTAATCACGTTGCGGAAACGGGAGCGAATGTGGTTGAAGTTTATCACCAGCGGGCGATCTGGCTTGCTCCGCTCGGCCGCGTCGGAATTGAGATGATTCTCGAAGTCCGCGATGAGCAGCATGGCCGCGACGTGCACAAGCACCTGGAAGACGTCGGCTACCACGTCGAACGCCAGGGACAGGGCGATTGGGAAGTATAAGAGCGGGCTAAGCGCGGAAAAGACGCAAGGAACGTCTCCCACTACGTTCAAAGCGTCTTTTCCAGTTTGATAGCGTCGGGTTTTGGGGCCCGAAGTTATCAAGAATTACTATATCAGGAAAAAACCGTACCGCAAGTTAAATAATCGATATTTTATATTTCGCTATCGACGCTGCAAATCTTCGGTGTATAGCTCGCGATAAACGCGGTAATTGTTCATTACCTTAAAGACGTAATTCTTCGTTTCGGCAAACCCGACTTCGGCCGCGAAAACGCCTGCCTCCTTCGGTTTACTGCGGTTTAGCCAACGTGCGGCGTTATCTTCGCCGCCGTTGTAGCTTGCAGCAACTGCTTCGTATAAGCCGTCGAATTCGTCCTTTAACTCCGCTACGTAAACACTACCGAGCGCTATGCTCACAGCCGGTTTGTACAGATCGTCCGGCTGTAAATTCGGATAACCGGCCTTCTTTTTATATTTCAGCGCAGTGTCGAAAACAAATTGGAGGAGCCCGCGGGCACCGGCCGGAGATTTTGCACCGGCTTTGAAAACGCTTTCCTGTTTCATGATCGCGAGCAGAAAACGCGGATCGATCTTTTTCGAGCGGGCGTGCTGCAGCAATTCGGACCGATATACCACCGGATAATCCGCATAAAGTCTTGGGGTCGCACTGATAGTCTTTCTTACGTACTCACCGCCGGCGAGATGTTCCGCCGCGAGGCCGCCGTAATAAGAATTAATTCCATTTGTGATCGAGGCGAAAACCGCGTTAGCTTCCGCCTTTTTGCCGGATTTTTCGAGCGCTAATGCTTTCAAAAATTTTGCCTCATCGGCACTCGTCATCGATTTGGCGAAGGTCCCGACGGTGAGCAGCGAATCAGCCGCCGCTACCGCCCCATTCCAATCACCCTGATGTATTTTCATTCGCAAATGTGCCTGTCTCGCATTCGCGTCCGTCGGCCGGCCCGCAAATGTTCGAACCGTTTTGTCCACCCATTGATCCGCTTCTGCGTATTTTTCCGCTTCGCGATAAGCGTCGATAATATTAAGGTGGGCCGATTCGATCTTTTCGCCTTTCGGAAACAACGTCACATACTGCTCGTAAGCACGGGCGGCTTCCAGATTCTTGCCGTCGCGGACGAGTGACGCTCCCTTAAACGCTAAACCTTCGCGTCCGTCCTTTGTAAACGGATAGTCCTTTGTAAGCTTGTTAAACCATTCGACCGCTTTGCCGTAATCGCGTTCCCACATATAAGAACGGGCCGTCCCGAATAAAGCTTTGGACATTCCCGCGTCGCCTGGATAATTATCGAAAACCTTTTGCCAGTGTTCGCGGGCCTGCGGAAAAAGGCGATTGGCCGAATACGTTTCTGCACGGGCAAGATGTACGGCAGCGTAAAGGGTAGGCAGCTTTCCGGACGCATCGCGATTTGCGGAGTCCTGCTCAGTTGCGTTTCGCAAAGCGGCGTCGGAATTCTGGGCAAACACCGTCGAAAAAGACAGGACAAGCGATAAAGCGGCGACAAAAAATATTTTCATATTGGTAATACAGGAAGCAGAGTAACATCAAAAGATTACACGATTGTAAGACGCACGAGCAACACGCCGGGTTTACTTCCAAACACTCAAATCGTTCAAGTCTCGCATAAAATCCATTATGCGTTGCACTCATAAAACATTTGACAACGGATGCAACAAATAGGAAAATAATGCGGCGCCGGTTGACGCTGACTTGATATTTGAAAATTTAGTTTAAAAATTATCAGTGGGACAATGGGACAGTGGGACAGTGGGACAGTGGGACAGTGGGACAGTGGGACAGCGGGACAGCGGGACAGCGAGACACCTGTTAACGCTTCGGAAGATGCGAATGTTGACTCCGCCGTCGTTAATGTTCGTGTTAAACTTAGTCTTTCCGAAATCGCTGGAGTTAAAAAATGAAGATTGCACTAAACGGCGCTACGACGATGCACGCCGATCTTGAGACCGATATTAATGCCGCCGGGCAGGCCGGATATGACCTCGTAGAACTATGGGCGTCGAAGCTTCGCACGTATTTGACCACGCATTCAATTGCCGATCTAAAAACAATGCTGACGGAAAACAAGGTCGAAGCCTGGTCGATCAATTCAATAGAACACATAACATTTCGCACGCCCCGGGATTACGAATCGATTAAGACACAGTGCGGTGAACTCGCCGCAATTGCGGGCGAATTAGCTTGCCCTTACATTGTCGTCGTTCCCGGAAAACTGCCGGATGGTGCAACTAAAGACGAAATCATCGACGAATCGGTTCGTGTGCTGAACGAACTTGCAGATATTGCCGAGCCTTACGGGGTTTCACTGGCGTTTGAGTTTTTGGGCCAGCCCGATTGCTCGGTGCAAACGCTTGATCTTTGCAATGAGATTGTCGAAAAGGTCGATCGCATGAGTATCGGCAACGTAATTGATACTTTTCATTTTTACGCGGGAAATTCATCGTTCGAGGCCATCGATTCGATGAAGCCGGAAAAGCTTTTTATCTTTCATATAAACGATGCCGAGGATTTGGCGAAGGAACAGCTTACCGATGCACACAGGCTATATCCTGGAACCGGTATTTTGCCGATCCGCAAGATGAAAGAGCATTTCGATAAGATCGGCTACGACCGGATGGTCAGCGTAGAGATCTTTCGTCCCGAATATTGGAATGAAGACCCGTATGAAGTAGCACGAAAAGCAAAAGCCGCAACGGAAGAAGTTCTTGGAATCGGAAAACACGCGGCTACGTTCTGAGTTCAAGCTGAAGCTTGAACTCAGAACTTAAGAAAATGGATAAAGTAAGGATTGGGATTATAGGAACCGGCTATATTGGAAACGTTCATGGCCGTATTTATTCGCGCGATGAACGCACCGAAGTTTCCGCGCTTTTTGATGTTGTGCCCGAACGCGCTGATCGTACCGCCCGAACTTTCGGCGGCAAAGTTTGCTCAACGCGTGAAGAACTGCTTGCGAACTGTGACGCCGTTATCGTCTGCTCACCCAATAAAACACACAAGGAAATTGCCCTAAATGCCATAGCTGAGGGCAAGCATGTCTTCTGCGAAAAGCCGTTCTCGATAGGCATCGAAAACGCTCATGAATTGCTCGACGCGGCAAACGCAGGTTCAGGAGTATTTCAGGTCGGGCACAATCGGCGTTATGCTCCAGTTTATGCAAAGCTAAAAGAACTGCTGCAAAGCGACAAAGCTCATTCCGCGCATATAAAAATGAACCGCGGCGAGCTGAAAAATCCTGTCTGGACCGGCGATGTGAATATAACCGGTGGATTTTTGTATGAAACGACTATCCATCTTTTCGATATGATGCGGTTTCAGTTTGGAGAGATCGATGAGCTTACTGCTTATGGATCGCAGCATGAATATCCGGAACTTGATGAATTTTCAATCATCTTTAAATTCAAGAGCGGTTTTCACTGCACTTTTGCATCATCTTCCGATGCAAGTTGGCATTTCCCGTTCGAACGAATCGAAGTTTTCTGTCATCACCGTACAATTATGACCGAGGAAATGGAGCATCTGCTCGATTCGCGGGGCATGGATGCAAATTTCGAAACGCTATCCTGGCATATGACGGAAAAGGAAGAACGTTGGGGCTATGTACAGGAAGATAAAGCGTTTATAGATGCAATTGTGAATGGGGTGGAGCCGCCCGTCACGGCGCTTGATGGTTTCAAGTCGGTTGAACTGGTTGAATCGGTCTATTATGCCATCAGAACCGGTGAACATGTGCGGTTTTAAAGAACAACTGGTTGGAGTTCCATATTTAGGGGAGCTTGGCAATCTTAAATCTCGTCAATCCGGAACTCCAAACTTCCGGAAACTTTCTTCACAGCTAATCGTTAAATGAGTTTGTGAAACTCGCCTCCCAAAGTAGTGCTGCTATGATTCAATGTCAAAATTGCGGACAAGCCAATACTGATACCAGCCAGTTCTGCCGTTTTTGCGGTATGAAATTTGTCGTCCGGCAGGAGATGCCTCAGGAAAATTACGACTTTGGCTCGCCACGTCCGTATTCATGGAAAACAGACGAATATCAAACCCAAAGCGAACCACGGCCGCCAACGAATTTTGCCCGCCCAGAGCCGTTGGCGACTCGCAACGTGCCGGGAAACCAAAATTATGGCGGTTTACCTCTTGTTTACAACCCTCCGCAATACATGGCCGGTAACTACCGCTGCCCAAATTGCAGCACCCAGTATTTGCCGTTGGTCGAACGCCGTATTTCTACCGCCGGCTGGGTGACCTTTTCGCTTCTGCTTGTATTTACGATGGGATTTTTATGCTGGATCGGACTACTGATTAAGGAGGATGTGCGAATTTGTCCGGTTTGCAGGATTAAGCTCGGATGAGAATTAGAGTTTAGTTCTCGCCTCTCATCTACCGGTAATAGTAGCCCTTTGGATGTTCTATCTTCACTACCGGATTAGTGCTCGTAACTTCAGCCCGGTGGTAGCCTTTTTTCATATGTGTGGACAAATATGAAAGTAGAAATTGGCGGTTAAGCAACACACCCAAATCTTTAAAGAATGGTTGAAACGATATCGGTGCAATAGATCCTTGGAAAAAAGCCCGGCCACCAGTCTGGTCCGAAAGCCGCAGCAATGATCCTTGTCCGGTCAATATAAGCCGCGAATCACCGTTTTCCGTCAGAGTCGCAGGCGAATAAAAACAAAATACCGCTACACTTTTTCGTTGGGCTCTTAAAATCGCCAAGTCCAAGTCCGCGCTTTGAGACGGAGAAATGTTCCGAATGCCTTGTGATACGTCCAGCCCATCCGATACAAGCAGGACTGCACGCCGACCGGCCGGAAGGGCATCGAAGCGGTTCAGCGCGGCGTTAACTCCATCGTACGGATTTCCACCGGCTGCCGCACTCGATGTGGTGATCCGAAGCGATTTCGCCGCCGCTTCAAGATCATCGGTAAATTTCTGCCGTATCTGCAAATTTCCGCCTCGAATATAACCGACCATTACCCTTGATCCGCCCGGCAAATTGCGAATAAAATTCGCCAGGTCCTTTAGCTGCAGATTAAACGTGGAAGAAAGATCTTCTTGAATGAGCACGGCTAGAGCAAGCGGAGCGTCGGTTACGCTGCGAATCGAAAGAATCGTCTGTTCTTCCTTATCTTCCTTTACGATCAAACGCTCGGCCTGTATGAATTCTTCGACGCGACCTTCTTTGAGTTCTTCTTTCGTAAATATAGAGATCGGGATAGACACTGTTCTTACCCGCTGCTCGCCCTTAACCTGCGGCTGCTGGCCGAGTCCAGTCAAACACATTAGCGGGATCATGAAAAGACAGGCTGGGAAAGCGGCGATAATCTTTTTGCTCATACGTTAACTTGGGCTGGTAAAGCTTTCGCTGGTCATGTTACACAAATTTGTTTAGAAGTAAAAATTTGTGATGCGTGATATTTGAATTAAGTTTCCACAGTTTGTAAAATAAAGCATTAAAAATGAATGAATTGCTATCGAAATACGACGTAAGCCAACGCGAACTTGCGATGGGAAGAAATCTCAAGATCGCTGCCTGGTCAGCTCCGGTTGTTTTGTCGGCCGTGCCGGCGATCGTCTTTACAGTATTGCTATTCATTTTCGGTTCAACGCCTCCGGTTTCCGCTACATTTCTTTTTTTCGGGTTGATTTTAACGGCAATCGGCTTTCTGTCCGGCCTTGCCGTTTCGGGTTTTTTAGCTTACCGGCATTCGAATTGGACGAAGGAAATGCGTGAACGAATTGCAGCGGACGGCATAAAGGCCGAAGAGATAGATTGGTTTCGACACGAATTGAAATCTTCCGAAAAGAAAGCCTTGAAAGAGATGAAGGCGACCGATGCAATGCTCGCCGACGCTTATCGCGAAACACTCGCGTCACGCTTAACCGCATCGCGTATAATAAGATTATCAAAAAAGGAATTGAACCTCACCCGCCAGCGGCAATCAAAGCTGAAACAGCTTAAAAGTGGGAATTCTCAGGATTTTCAGCAGCAAATAAAAACGGACGAGGAAAAAATATCGGCAATTCATGATGATGCAAAGCAAATGCTTGCCGAAGCCGAATCGCGTTTGGAAATGATAAAGGCGGCTGCGGTTCGCGGAAATACCCTCGTCGATTCGGAACTCGCGCTTAAAAAATTATCCGCCCGTTCCGCTGAACTTCCGCTTGCACTTGAAGAAGCAAAGATGGCTGAAGAAATTAGAAGGGAATTAGAGAACGAGTCAGAACCGCCTGCGTCAGCGTGGTAAGTATACAGGCTAAAAGTCGTTGTTTGGTGATGCAAGTTCCTTAAGCAAAGTCGTTACCGCCCGTTGACGGTGGTTCTGATATGTTTAACCGTGGCGAAAGCCACCAGAAGTATGAAGCTTTTGAGCTTTTGATGCCTTCTTGCGGCTATATCTGCAAAATATTTAGTTGGCGAAAGAGAACCGCAAAAGCCGTTCCGAACGCTTGAATCGAACCTGCTTATAACAGGTGGGTGGCAATCTGCCCCCGAAGGAACATCATAACCGTCCTCTATGGCAAACTTTCAACATGGAAGTTTGCACCGAGGCCGGCATTAGCCTCCCATAATTCAAGTGTTGGTTCAATTATTTGTGCGTTCAGTAACGAACCACGCAGTAAAGATCCATCGCCTGATTAGAATTTTAACATAGCGGCAGGCAAGTAAAAAGTATATGTTTTGAGTTAAGCAGTTTGTCTTTTACATTAGCCGAAAGACAAGCTGAAGCTTGAACTCAGAACATTACTGTTCGCGCTCTATTTCTTGCGTAAAGACATCTTTGTGCTTCAAAACACGGTCGAGCATTTCCGAGCATTCGGAGCTGCGGGACGCGAGCTGGGCATCGATTTGCGCCTGCATATTCTTTGCCTGATGAAATTCATCGGCAATATGCAGTGCGGCGAGTATAGCGACTTTCAGCGAATCGACGGTAAGCGTACCTGATGAAATATCACGCATTTTGCTGTCAACATAGTCGGCCAGACGCAGAATATATTCGTTGTCACCGTCGGAGCGGATGCTGTACGTTTGATTGTATATTTCAACTCTGATGGATTGTTCCACCATATCGGCCTTTCCTTTTCCGCTGAACATTAGACTACCTTCCCTACCGCTTCGGCGACCTCTAAATCGACAATCATCATTTTTTCAAGCATCGACTCAACCTTTAATTGAATTGCATCGCGTTCCGAAAGCAGTGTTTCGACCTTATTGGCGAGAACGGTTTTTTCGGCAAGCAGACTGTTAGCTTGGTTGCGAAGTGAAATAGCCTCGCGCTCGAATTTATCCTTTTCTTCGCGCATTTTCTTGGCATATTCGATCGTAAGATAAATCTTATCTTCGAGATGCGAGAATTTTTCCATTCCCGTTAGTGCGTTCATTCAAATGTCTCCGTAATCGGGATCGAAAAACTTGAGAAAACGATTATGTTGATTTTTTTGGAAAACTTCAAGTATTTTATGAGCTTTTAATAGCGCTGCTTGATACCTAAAGTATTTTCGAGGATTGTGACGATGCCTTTATGGACAGCCGCAACTTCTTCTTCAATCAAAGTTCGTTCGTCACTTCTGTACTCGAGTCTGATAGTTATCGATCGTTCATCCACTTTCATACCTTTGCCTTCATAAATATCTACAAAATCGATACTTCGGCAAATCTCGCTTCCCTGCGAAATGATCGTCTCGCGTATTTCGCCGAACGTCATCGTACGTTTAACCAAAAGCGAAACGTCGCGTACGACCGAGGGATATTTAGGTAAAGCCTTGTATAGAATCGGTCTCTGCGTTTCCGCCAAAATTGTTTGTAAATCAAGCTCCGCGACATAAACTGGTTGTTTAAACTTAAAATCGGCGGAGATTTCCTCATTTAAACGCCCAAGCGATCCGACCCCTTTTCCGTTGAGCGAGATCGAGGCGGATTGTCCTTTGCGAAGATGTTTGAAAGAAGCGTCGGCAAAATCCAAACCGGCAACGCCAACCGCTTCGATTGCGGCCTCGACCGATCCTTTGGCATCATAAAAATCAAGCTCGCGGCCAGGCATCGACCAGTTTTCATACCGTTCGCTTCCGGTAACGGCGATTGAAAACAACTCACGCTCCGTGGGTAGATTATCCCTGCTTGTCTTAGCCGCGAATACCTTTCCGACCTCGAATAGAGAAACATCACGCCGCTGATGATTAAAATTAAGCCGCACTGCTTCCAGCAATCCCGGCAGAAGCGTGGGCCGCATTCGCACTGCACCTTCCATAACTGAATCATTTAGCGTGACAAATGTTTCCTCCGAATTGCCGTCGATCAAGTTTGGGATTACTCCAAAAACGTCATCGAATTTCTTATCTATAAAACTGTAAGATAGAGCTTCGTCAAATCTCTGATCAACTAAAGTTTGCCGCAAAAGCTTTTTTCGCACTTCAGAATGCTGGTATTCGCCCGCACCATAGGCTGGTGGAAGTGCCGTTCCGATATTTTCATAGCCCGCGTGCCGCGCCACTTCTTCAACTAGGTCTTCCTCAATCAATACGTCGTGCCGCCACGAAGGCGAAACGTAAACTCCTTCACGCTGCTGCTCGATTCCTAAAGCGGTCAAAAAGCGGTTTGCTTCCGTCGTATCTACACTCAAACCGGTCAATCGTTTCACCGCCGCCCAAATATCGGCCGATTCGACTTCGTTCGGCGTGTATCGCGATGGATAAACATCAATGAATTCGCCATGCTCGCCACCCGCTAAATCACGAATAAGCTCAGCGGCACGGTCGGACGCCCGCTTCAGATTTTCTATGTCGACACCGCGTTCAAAGCGATAACTCGCTTCGGTGCTAAGACCTAATTTACGGGAAGTCTGGTGGATATTTTCTTTTTGAAAGAAAGCGACTTCAAGTAAAACATTAACCGTGCCTTCCGTTATGCTCGAATCCAATCCGCCCATAATACCCGCGACAGCCACCGGTTTATCAGCATCGCAAATCGCCAGCATCGATTCATCAAGCTTTCGTTCCACCTCATCGAGCGTTGTTATCGTCTCACCGTTTTTCGCCCGCCGCACGATGATCCGTTTCTCGGTCAGCTTGTCCAAATCGAATGAATGCATCGGCTGGCCGAGTTCATGCATTACATAATTGGTGATGTCGGCAACATTATTGATCGAGCGCTCGCCTATAGCCTCAAGCCGGTCAACCAGCCACTGCGGCGAAGGCCCGATCTTCACATTTGTTATGATCCGTGCCGTGAATCTCCGACAAAGCCGGGAATCGTCGATCTTGACGAAATCCGGAGTCAGTATCGCCGGCATAGGAACTTCGGGGTTTTCTGATTCATTAACTAATAATTGCGAATTAGTAATTACCTTCAGCTCACGAGCTATCCCTAAATGCGAAAGACAATCCGGCCTGTTCGAAGTCAAATCGATATCAAATACAAAATCGTCTTTGTGCGGATGAATACCCTCGACCGCAAGGCCAACGCGCGTAAGTTCGTCCGCTATTTTATCGGGCGGCAGGTCTATTTCGATCAAATCGTTTAACCAGTTATGGCTGATATTCATTTGTCGTGCAAGTAAGCAATGACACGAGGCTCGAAAGAACCGGCGCTCAAAAAAATAAAACTGTAGTTATTTAAACTGCTCCAGAAAACGAACATCGTTCTCAAACATTAGACGAATGTCATCAATCGAATACATCAAGGCACACATTCTTTCCAACCCGAATCCGAACGCAAAGCCTGAATAAACTTGCGGATCGACGCCGACGGCTTTCAGTACGTTTGGGTGCACCATTCCCGATCCGCCAAGTTCGATCCAGCCGGAGCCTTTGCACGGGCGGCAACGGTCGCCGTCGAATTTGCCTGTGCTATGGCATTTGAAGCATGAGAAATCGAACTCGGCTGACGGTTCGGTAAAAGGGAAGTACGACGGGCGAAATCGCGTAATGGTGTCTTCGCCGAACAAACGTTTAAGCCATTCGGTCACCGTGCCTTTCAGATGCGCCATCGTGATGCCTTTGTCGACGCACAGGCCTTCGATCTGATGGAACATCGGCACGTGAGTCATATCCGGCGTATCGCGGCGGAAAACCTTTCCCGGAGCGATAATGCGGATTGGCACTCCCCGACGTTCCATCGCCCTGATCTGCACCGTAGATGTTTGCGAGCGAAGGGCAAAACCATCGGTCGTATAAAACGTATCCTGCGATTCGCGGGCCGGATGGCCTTCCGGAATGTTTAGGGCGTCGAAATTATAATAATCGGTCTCGATCTCGCGGTCGTCTTCGATCGAATAGCCCATCGAAACAAAAATATCCTCGATCTTTTGTCGCAGTATCGTGATCGGATGCAGATGCCCGGTACGCGGACGTCGGCCGGGAAGCGTTACATCTAATCTTTCACTCTCGGTCTTTGCAACGGAAATAAAATCTTTGAGGTTTGATTCGGCTTGTTCGATCTTTGCAGTAATTTCCTTTTCAACCGACTGAACAAAATGTCCAAAATTTCCGCGTTCCTCCGGCGCGACCTTGCCGATAAGCTTCATTGCACCGGAAATTTCCGATTTCTTTCCAGTATGTCTTACTTTGAGTTCCGCAACTTCGCGCAGCAAAGCTTCGGCATCCGATAAAGAAAAGCTGTCAAGACGCAAATCAGTAAAGCGTCCGAACTCTTGCTCGAACGCTTTACTGATTTGCTGTAATTCAGCTTTCGGGTCAATCATGCTCTATATTATTCTTAAATTTACGTTCTGTCGCAACCGATCCAGCCACAGGAACTGAAACAAAATAAACGTCGAAATGACCCCGAGTTGATAGGCGTAATATCGAGCACCTATCCCTCCATTTCCACATCCTCCCGCCATTATTTCCGCAAAGCCAAAGACTAATTGGCAGAGCAGTGTTACCAATACAATACCTGCAACCCACAAATGGTGCTTTTTGCGCAGAAGCAAAAACAGGCTCACGCAAAATAGTACACTGGAAGCTCCAAGGAAAAGCCCTTTGTAAAATACGTTATGAGCATCTTGACGCGCATAAACATTCATTTCCTCCACCGATACTATGGCACAAGACGAGGCAAGAACAGAAACCCGTTGGACTAGCACCAAAACTACTAGCCAAAATACCCTTAGCCGAGGTTGCGAAGTAAATTTCATGCTACTCAACCGGAAGATGAATGTTCCTGAAATGATTAGGCGGACGGTTGTACTTTGCTGATAGCGTCTTTGGCCTGTCCGACGATTGACGCAAATGCTTCCGGCTGTTTTACGGCCAAGTCGGCTAATACCTTGCGGTCGAGTTCGATCTCCGCCAAGTTTAAACCATGGATGAACTGCGAATATTTGATGTCGTTCAAGCGGCAGGCCGCGTTGATGCGGACGATCCAAAGTTTACGAAAATCGCGTTTTTTCAGCTTTCTGCCGGTGTAGGCAAAGTTCAGAGCGCGTTCGACCGATTCTTTGGCCGAGCGGTACAATTTCGATTTCGTTCCACGATAACCTCTTGCTAAGGCTAATATTTTTTTACGCTTTTCTAAGCGTTTATTACCACGTTTTGCTCTAGGCATTGTTTTCTACTCCCAATTCTTAAATCCTGATTTGTTGGCAGTTGGCACCGGCGGTCGGCAGTCGAAAAACTGCTTACCGCGAACTGCTGCTGCCAACTTCCTATTTCCGGCCGTACGGCAGCATTTTCTCGACGCGTTTTTGGTCGCCTTCAGATACCATGACGTCGATATCCAAATTGCGTTTACGCTTGCTCGTTTTCTTCGTGAGAATGTGGCGTGCGTGTGAATGGCCGCGTTTGAATTTGCCGCTGGCCGTCGAGCGAAACCGCTTGGCCGCGCCCTTGTGTGTTTTTAATTTTGGCATTATTCTTGTCTCCTATCTTTTCCGCCTGGCCCGCAGATGCGGACAATTTCTTTAAGAATCAACCGTTTCACCGGCTGCTTCTTCAGCGTCTGGCTGTTCCGCTTCTTTCTTGGCCGCAGCAACTTTCTTTTTCTTCTCCACCGCTTCAATCTTCTTTTCGGCTACTTCCAAAGCAACTGCCAGTGTTCCAATCGGCTCGACCGCAGTATTATGGTTATCGTTCTTCGCATCGGCGGCTTCTTTGGCTGCTTTTGTCGGTGCTTTTCGCTGGTCGCCTTCTTCTTTTCTTTCCGGTTTCGGCGCGGCTTTTTTCTCGGCCACCTTTGCCTTTTTCGGAATGAAGATGGTGAACATTTGATAGCCTTCCATCTTCGGATAAACCTCGACATCCGCCAGATCGGCGAGGTCGAGGGTTAATTTTTTCAAGATCTTTGCGCCCAGCTCGCGGTGCGTCATCTCGCGTCCGCGAAAGGCAATCGCGGCCCTTACCTTGTCGCCGTCGTTAAGCCATTTGCGGGCATTTTCCTTTCGGTAATCGTAATCGTGATCGTCCGTTCCGGGGCGAAATTTGATTTCCTTGACCTGCACGGTAACCTGCTTTTTCTTGGCCTCGTGCGCCTTTTTCTTCTGCTCGTACAAAAACTTTCCGTAATCGATAAGCTTGCACACGGGCGGCTTGGCGTTCGGGGCGATCTCAACGAGGTCGAGGCCCATCTGCCTGGCCTTTGCCACGGCATCACGCGTATCCATTACGCCGAAGGCCTCACCATCTTCTGTCACAACACGTACGGACGGAACGCGGATACGCTCATTTGTACGATGCAACGGCTCGCGAAAACGCGGGCGATTTCTATTTCCACCAAATCTTCTTGCGATATTAGCCTCCTTTTGCTAATTGGTTAATAAAAACGTCGGATTCATTTAATAATTGTTAATTATTCTCATCCAAACATGATGCTAAAGACTTCGTAACAGTTTTTGCTGCGCAATCATCTCTTTAAACTCACTGAGCGGCATCGCGCCGATGTCTCCCTGCTTCCTTTCACGAACCGCAACGAGCGATTCGTCGAGTTCCTTATCACCCAACACCAGCATATATGGAATTTTCTGCCTTTGAGCGTCCCGTATTTTCGCACCGATTTTATCACTTTTCGTGTTCGCTTCAACTCTAAAACCGGCTTCCCGCAATTCTTTCGCGATTTTTTCCGCGTATTCATTGATGCGGTCGGTAATCGGCAGAACGGTTACCTGCACAGGAGCCAGCCAAAGCGGAAATGCTCCCGCGTAATGCTCGATCAGTACGCCGAAGAATCTTTCGATCGAACCGAACAATGCCCGATGGATCATAAAAGGCCGATGCTTCAAATTATCATCGCCGGTGTATTCGAGTTCGAAACGTTCCGGCAAATTGAAATCGAGCTGAATCGTACCTAATTGCCACACGCGGCCGATTGCATCTTCGATCTTAATATCTATCTTCGGCCCGTAGAAAGCAGCTTCGCCTTCGATACGCTCGTATGAAATATTTCGCTCTTTCAAAGCCGCGGCCAGAGATTCTTCGGCGCTCAACCAATCTTCATCCGCGCCGAGATAGCCTTTATTCTCCGCACCGCCGCGAACCGAAAGCTCGAATCTTACCTTAGTAAACCCGTAAGTGTCGAAAACCTTTAAGGCAAAATCCAGGCAATCGGCAACCTCAAAGCTGACCTGATCCGGCCGGACGAATAGATGAGCGTCGTCAACCGAAAATCCGCGAACACGCATTAGGCCGTGCAGCGTTCCCGAAAGCTCCGCGCGGTAAACCGTTCCCATTTCCGAATATCTCTGCGGCAAATCGCGATAGCTTCGCGGCGAAGATTTATAGATACCGATATGAAACGGGCAATTCATCGGTTTCAAGCGATATTCCTCATCCTCGATGCTCGTCGGGGCGAACATTCCGTCGGCGTAGTTTTCTTCATGACCGCTGATCTTCCAAAGCTCGCGTTTAGCGATATGCGGAGTGAAAACAAAGCTGTAACCTCGCTTTTCCAATTCCTCACGCAGTAGCCGCTCCATCTCCATTCGGACGATTCCACCTTTCGGATGCCAGAGAATTAATCCTTGACCATAATCGTCAGAGATCGAAAACAGGTCCAATTCTTTGCCTAAACGTCGGTGATCACGTTTCTCCGCTTCTTCACGCTGTTTTACCCATCCGTCGAGCTCTTCTTGAGTTGCGAAAGCAGTTCCGTAGATCCGCTGCATTTGTTGGTTCTCGGCATCGCCTTTCCAATATGCACCGGCAATCGCCAGCAACTTGAATGCTTTTAGTTTCCCAGTATGTGGAACGTGCGGTCCCATGCAAAAATCGATGAACGGCGAACTGTCAATGTAATAAATACTTGCCGAATCGGTAACTTTTTCTTCAACTAATTCCAGCTTTAGGGGCTCGTCGCGTTCGGTGAATATATCGAGTATCTTCGCCTTCTCAATGTCCTCGCGGCGATAAATAAGATTTGCCTTCGCCATCGACTTCATTTTCTTTTCGATGACGGGCAGATCGGCCTCGGTCAATGTGCGCGGAGCAATTACATCGTAAAAATATCCGTAACGCGGGTCCTCCATCAAAGCTGGCCCGATGCCAAGCTTTGTTCCCGGAAAAAGTTCGAGTACCGCGGCGGCCAGTAAATGAGCAGTCGAATGACGTAAGACTTCAAGGCCGTTGCGGGTGTCGGCAAGGATCGGCTCGATCGATAAAACTTCGTCCGTCATGGACAACTGTTTATTCAGATCGACTTCTTCGCCATTGACCTTCGCGGCCAGCGATTGCTTCAGCACATCGCGGTCAAACGCCTTGATGGCATCCGCAACCGTCGCGGGCGCAGGTATAGAGCGCTGATTCTCGCCGTATTTTACGTTTAATTCACTCATAATTTCGTAAATTGCCAATCGCGAATCGTCAACCGGAAAATCCGATTAAACGATACAATTCAAGTAAATTTCAAAAGCAATATGCTCTCTCGATTCACGATTTACTATTTACGATCCACTACTACTTAAATAGATTTGATTCGATAAGAGCGACTTTGCCTTGCATTTTCCGAAGAAAACACGAATACACGCTATTAGAAGCGTGTCGTAGTAGTTATAAAAGCTGCAAAGTTCTTCGTAAGCATCGTATCGAAAAATTGTAAATGGTAGTCTCTAGCAGACTCGAACTGCTGACCCCTACCTTGTCAAGGTAATGCTCTACCAACTGAGCTAAGAGACTATCCGTCCGCTGTATCTAAACGAAAGCGAACAATAAGAATGGCAAATAGACCGAAACCTGTCAAGTTTGCATTGTGCTGGCAGTTTAGAATAATTTGTTATATTTGTGAATCAAAGCCGTACACTGGACACTTATGGCGTCGTGCATGACCTCCCCCCTAAAAACAGTACCGGTCTAAAATAGAGGAATTTGGGCATTTA
>JBBJOS010000005.1:0-191406 GCA_037723965.1 Pyrinomonadaceae bacterium
GACTCGAACCCCTAACTTCCTCCTTGTAAGGGAGGCTGTCTACCAATTGACGTACGTGCCCAAAACTTTTCTAAGTATAACCCGAACCGGCACGTCTGCCCACACCGTTTTCAAAAAAACATCGTTCAATCCGAAAATTGAACGAACGGCAATCGTACGAAAATTAAGCTATGGATGTCAAGTAATGAGGTAAAGGGTGGGCAACTTTGACTCTCATAATACATGGGGTAACGATTATTTGAATTTAGCCTTGGATTTCATCAAAATCACCAGAACACATAAAGCATATTTTCAAGAACACCAAAGGTGCGAAGCAATATAGCCTGCGGCATCGCCGTAGGATCAATATGCCGAGAAATCAAAGCCGCAACGCGGCGGAGTAACTAATGGAATATTAATTTACTTCGCACCGTTGGTGCTGGAAAAGGCGGTTCATTGATTCCCGCGTATCTTACTTGTGAAAGAGCTTAACGTTTAAACACGCAAAGAGGAGCCATCTTTCACGAAGTCCGCGATAATATGTAGTCGGCAACCGCCAATAAAAGATTCGTCGGACGCTCGATTTGATCAAGATTAGAGATCGCGCGGGCATGAACTTCCCTTGCCAGTTTTCCGGTTTCGGCGAGGCCGTAGAATGCCGGATACGTTGCCTTTAATGCCGAAACATCCTTTCCAGCGGTTTTACCGAGCGATTCGGTAGTTTGGGTTATGTCAAGAATATCGTCCGTGATCTGAAACAGCAGGCCGAGTTCGGTGGAAAAATTCGAGATCGCCTGAACTTCGGCCTCGCCGGCATTGCCGATGATCGCACCTGCTTTTCCACAGGCGGCGATCAGTGCTCCGGTTTTGAAATTGTGAATGCGATTCAGTTCATCGACGGAAATGCTTTTGCCTTCCGCTTCCAGATCGAATTGCTGCCCGGCGACCATTCCGCCTGGTGTCCCGGCCGCACGAGCCAGTTCCGCGACGAGCCTTATCCTTAATTCAGCGGACAATTCCTCCTCCTCGGCAATAGCCAGAAACGCCAGTGTTTCAAGCACGTCGCCCGCCAGGATCGCGGTCGCTTCGCCGAATTTCTTATGGCAGGTTTCGCGTCCGCGCCTCAGATCGTCGTTGTCCATCGAGGGCAGATCGTCGTGGATAAGCGAATAGGTATGCACCATCTCGACGGCCGCGGCCATCCGAAAAAGCTTTTCCCGCGGAGCCGCGAAAACCTCTCCCGCGGCAAATACGAGAACCGGACGAAACCGCTTGCCGCCCGCAAAAAGGCTCCAGCGCATCGCTTTGTGCAAATGCTGCGGCTCGGTATTGGCGGAAGGTATTAATTTATCGAGAGTTTCATTGACGGTCCGGACGGAATCGGCGATGAATTGTTCGAGGTTATTCATTCTCAGAAATTATCGGTTAATCGTGGGCGATTTACAATTTCGCACCCAAGCAAACTCCGATCCTTGCGCAAACGCCCGTAACTGTCGAATAATTAACACCTAAACATATGCCGATAGATCAACTTGAATTTCGGGCCGCGTTAGGAAGATTCACCAGCGGAGTAACGGTCGTTACAACTAAAGACGCGGACGAGAGACTGCACGGCATTACCGTCTCCGCTTTTTCTTCCGTCTCGCTCGATCCGCCGCTGATTTTGATCTGCATCGAAAAATCGGCGGGCAGCCACGACGCTTTGGTGCAGTCAAAAGCTTTCGTAGTGAATATTTTAAGTCTTTCTCAGGCGGCAATATCGGAAAGGTTTGCGACGCAGCTTCATGACAAGTTTAGCGGCGTGGAATTTTCATACGGTATCGACGATATCCCGGTATTGGCCGGCTGTCTCGTAAATCTGGAATGCCGGCTGCAAAATTCCTGCGGCGGCGGGGATCACACGATCTTTATCGGCGAGGTCGAAAAGGTAAGCATAATGGACGGCAGCCCGCTTGTTTATTTTCACGGAAACTATCGCGTGCTGACCGATTAGTACCTCTTGAATTCTTTAATTTGCCTATGTTAATTGTCATCGACAATCTAATTCTTTAATTGGATTTTAATCGAACGCATAGAGATGAAATGATAGGTGTGGGTTTTAACCATTAGTTTCTAAAGTAGAAAATATCCCCTTTGTTTGGCGGGTCATCTAAAAATAACTCAACCATTCTTCAGCACCAAAGGTGCGGCCGTAATTTAGCCTGCGGCAACGCCGCAGGTAAACGTCAATTCAATATTAAAGCACCAACGGTGCGGAGTAATTGTTTGGATTCATTTACTCCGCCGCGTTGCGGCTTGGATTTTTCGGGCTCATTTACCTGCGGCGATGCCGCAGGCTAAATTACTTTGCACCTTTGGTGCGTTCAGAAGAAGGATTGGGGCATTAATGATGCAAACGTCCGCATCTCTTATTTCTCATTCCTTAAAATGCTTTCAAGGTCAGCTTCGGACAATTGATACGTTTCGCTGCAAAATCCGCAATTCATTACCGCTCCCTTATCCTCGCGAAGCATCGATTCGACCTCGCCCGCACCCAGCGAACCTATCAGCGAGATAGCCTTTTCCGTCGAACAATTACATGCGAACGACACTTCGTTTTCGTCAAGCACTTGAAAATCGATAACGCCGAGTGCCATTCTCAGCAGATCTTCCGGCGCCGCTCCGTCCTTTATCAGCGAAGTGACGTGCGGAGCGTGGCGGATTGTGTCCTCGATCATCGTAATAATATGCTCGTTCGCCCCGGGCAGCATTTGGATGAGAACACCGCCGGACGCGGTGACCAGCGGCTCCGTATTTTGCAGCAGCACGCCGAGCATCACCGCCGACGGTATCTGTTCTGATTTCGCAAGGTAATACGCAAAATCCTCGGCAATTTCACCAGAAACTATCGGCACCGAGCCGACATACGGCTGGTTGTGCAGCCCGAGTTCGAAACCGGATTCGCGAATAACATAAAATGTCCCGCCGCCGACTATTCCGGCGACGTCGAACTTCCCGTCTTCCCTGACCGGAACTTCTGCGCGCGGATTTCTGACGTAGCCGCGAACAGTGCCGTGCGGTGTCGCTTCCGCGACGATGCCGCCGATCGGACCGTCCGCTTCGATCTTAACCGTGATCCGGTCGAAATCCTTCAGGGTAGCGCCGAGAAGGAGCGCTCCGGTCATCACGCGTCCTAACGCCGCAGTTGCGGTCGGAGACGGCTGGTGCCGCCGCGTTACTTCCCGAAGAATATTGGTCGTGACGGCGGCGAGCACGCGAATAGTGCCGTCGGCCGCAGTCCCTTGAATAAGCTTGTCCATTATTTACAGTTTCGAAAATCTCGTTCCGCAAAGTCAAATAAAGAAAGTGTTAGATTTTCTTTCTAATATTCTGCCCGCAGCTTTTGCTTCATAATCAGATCGGGCGTAGAATCGACCTTGTTGTAATGCTTAGAGAGAACTTACACAGCCGGTAGATGTCAAACCTGCATGCTATACAACATATTGTTGTTGATTGTCTTCCGCAATACGGTACGAGATGTTAAATTAGTATTAAATAGGATTATACAGACTGGAGCATTACAACCAGGAGGAAATTATAATGAGCGCAATTTTAGAGCCTGTTTTAACAGGCGGCACTGCAGCGAAAACTAATGGAAACGGGACAGGGACGGCGAAAAGCCGGGAAATAAAACCGCCCGGCCACAACGCCCAGAAGGTCGTGGCAAAGCGGTATTCCTTGAAAGATGAAAAGGGCGAGCCGCTCGAAAGCTGGGCCGACATCGTCCGCCGCGTCGTCGGCCATGTGTCGAAGGTCGAGATTGATTCACAGAAGCAGCAGCAATTTTACAATGACATGACCGCCGTGATGTTCGCCCGGGAATTCGTACCGAACACGCCGTGCCTGGTTAATGCCGGCAAGCCGAAAGGCCAGCTTGCCGCTTGTTTCGTGCTGAATGTCCCCGATTCGATCTCCGGCATTATGGAGCATGCGCAGAATGTCGCGATAATTCACCAGACCGGCGGCGGGACGGGAATGACCTATGAATTCCTGCGTCCGGCCGGAGCGATGGTCAATTCCACACGCGGTGTCGCCTCGGGCCCAGTGAGCTTCATGAATATCGTTAATCAAACGACGGAAGTGGTGAAACAAGGCGGCGTCCGCCGCGGCGCGAATATGGGCATCCTGGCGGTAAAACACCCTGACGTTCTTCGTTTCATTCACGCTAAGAATGACCAGAGCAGCCTGACCAACTTTAATATTTCAGTAACCGTGACGGACGCCTTCATGGATGCTGTCGATAGCGGCCGGTGGTTTCAAACCGAGTTTGACGGCGAAACCTGGAACCTGCCCGTTTTCGACGCGGCAACCGGCGAAGATTATGTCGTATATCGGAAACCGGACGGCTCGACTTTCACTTTCGCGGACAAACTTGCATTTAAAACAGCCGATCTTTCTAATTTCACTATCGAAGAACCGCCAACGCCGGGAATGGTCTTCGCTCCCGACATTTGGAATCGCATAATCGCTTCCGCCCATAAATACGCCGAGCCGGGCATTATTTTTATCGACGAGGTAAACCGCCACAACCACATGATGTCGTCGATGGGCCCGATCTACGCCTGCAATCCGTGCGGCGAACAGCAGCTGCATTTTAATAATTCGTGCAATCTGGGCTCGATCGATGTCGCGAAATTCTATACAAAGAAGGGCGACGGCACGAACATCGATGAATGCATCGATTGGGAAAGGCTTGCAGGGGCGACGCATCTTTGCACGCAGTTTTTGGATAATGTAGTCGATGCGGGCTATTTTCCGCTTGAGGAAATAGACGATGTGGTGAAACGCACACGCCCGGTCGGCCTCGGCATAATGGGGTTTGCCGATCTGTGTTTGAGCTTAAAGATAACCTATGGTGAACAGGAATCGCTTGATTTGATCGACAGGCTGATGGGGTTTATCCGCCGCGAAGCCTGGATGGCCTCGATGAAACTTGGAGCTGAAAAAGGCGTTTTCCCGGAACTCGAACCGAACCGCGATGCGTACGCGAAGTTCCTGTACGACGAGATCGGCATTTCGCGGGACGTGCCGCTGACGCCGCGAAACTACGAGGTTACCACCATTGCCCCGACCGGCACTATCTCGCTTCTGGCTGAAACGTCATCCGGTATCGAACCGAATTTCTCCTGGGCGTACGTTCGCAAGGACACGCTCGGAACGCGGACCTATGTTCACACATTGGCGGCAGAGGCTTTGAGTATCGAGGTCGATCAGACCGACGAGGAATCGATAAAATTCGCCGCGCAATACGTCGTCGATCACGAAGATGAATTGCCGCCGCATTTTATTTCGGCGATGAACATTAAGTCGCTGCAACATGTGCAGGTACTTGCCGCCGCTCAGAAACACGTCGATAACGCGATCTCAAAAACATGTAACGGCGCGAAAGACGACACGGTTGAATCGGTTGATGAGCTATATCACCTCGCCCGCAGTTTAGGCTGCAAAGCCGTCAGCTATTACCGCGACGGCAGCCGCGAGGGTCAGGTGCTGAATTCGATGATGGCAACCGCCGGAACGCAGGCTCCCAGCCTGCCGGTAAAAGATTCTACGCCGGCTGGGAGCCCGCGTTCCGACGACGGTCCGCAAAGAGTAGAGCGTCCCCGCGAACTTCAGGGTTCAACCTGGCGAATTCAATTCGACTCGCAGAATCTGTACGTCACCGTCAACCACAACGGCGAGCGGATACTGGAAATTTTCGTTGCCGGGCCGATCAGTGCGGGCGTGGGCCTGCTGGCGTCGAAGATGCTGCGGGGCGGTTTTGAAGTGAAGGAAGTTGCGCGGAGTTTGAATAAAGTCACCGGAACACACGCCGTCTGGTTTAACGAGCGGCTGCTGACCTCGCCGGAACAGGCAGTCGCCGAATGCCTGCTGCTTATCGACCGGCGCCTGAAAAACCTGCCGCAGTCCGAACGGCAGATCGCAAAAGGCTCGGCAAATTCGGTTTCCGAGGAAACGATGTCCAATATGATCGGCGAATGCCCGGAATGCCGCGGCCAGCTAGAACACGCGTCGGGTTGCGATTTTTGCAGGGATTGCGGCTTTTCCAAGTGCAAATAAGCGAACGCCGCGTTCCGAAGCTTGAGATGTAAACGGCAACGCATCACATTTCATCAAAGCAGTGACAAGTTTGGGTTTGTCGCGGCTTTTTTTTGCGTTACAATTTATCTATCTTTCCCGGTAATTCAAATGATGAAACTAAATATCACACGCTTATCCTTTGTTGTATTGGCTCTACTGGGCACCTTACTACAAGTTTCTGCTCAAAGCGACGTGCGGCAGAGACAGGTCGCTCCTACTCCGACGCCTTCGGTCATCGCGACGCCGATGGCAACGCCGGCAGCGCAGCCCTCCGGATTGCAGTCGCTGGCCGACCTGCAATCGAAGATTCGGCTGAGGCTGGCGAGGCCGGAGGTGCGGCGGGGACAGGTGGGTATTAAGATCGTTTCGCTGAACTCCGGGAAGTCGGTTTTCGAGGAAAATGCCGAGAAATATTTCATGCCTGCCTCGAATATGAAGAACTTCACGGTTGCGGCGGCGCTCGAAAGACTAACGCCAGATTTTCGTTTCGTTACCAGCGTTTATGCAGCTGCGATGCCTGATCCCAGCGGAACGATCAACGGCGATCTGCGTATTTACGGTCGCGGCGATGTTTCGATCTCCAATGCCTTCAACAGCGGCGACTACTTCAAAGGCCTCGATAATTTAGCAGATAAAATAGTTCAGGCCGGAGTGAAAAAAATAGAAGGCGGATTAGTCGGCGACGAGAGTTATTTTGCGGGAAACGCAATTCCCGGAAGTTGGGAAATCGACGATCTCCAATGGTATTACGGAGCCGAAATCTCGGCGTTGCCGCTAAACGATAACGCGATCGAGCTTTCCGTAAAACCGGGGCCGGTCGGTTATCAATGCAGCGTTCGCCTGGTTCCTATCAATCCGATCGTTCGCGTCGTCAATAGATGTATGACGGCCTCCGCGGGTTCGAGGCGAGACATGCGGATCGTGAAAAATGTCGGGCAAAACACTTTGGAAATAACGGGTTCGCTACCTGCGGGAAATGCGGGATTCAGTGGTTCGGTCACATTTTCACGGCCTGCCGATCTGTTTGTGGCATTGCTAAAGCAGCGGCTGGAATTAAAAGGTGTGACCGTTACCGGGCAAACGCGAACCGTAAATGTTAGAAACAATATAATACCGCCCACTTCCGTTGAGATCGCCAAGCTCGAATCACCGCCGCTCTCCCTCATCGCCGCCAAGACGATGAAGCCGAGTCAGAATATGTACACCGAAACCCTGCTCTGGACGCTCGGTGAGGAGGGCCGGAAGCTTTCGCCCACTCCCGTACAATCAGACAGTGCCGATCTCGGCCTCGCCGCGGTCAAATCGTTCCTGACCGGCATCGGAGTTGCCCCGGACGGCATTATCCAGCATGACGGCAGCGGTCTTTCGAGGCATAATTTGATAACTCCGTCAGCCGTTGTCCAGCTTTACACCTACATGTCCAAGCAAAGCCGTTTTGCATCGGACTGGCGTAATTCCCTGACGATCGGCGGCGTGGACGGTACGCTCGCCAACCGTTTCAAAGGCACCGCCGCCGCCGGCAACATCCGCGGCAAGACCGGCACCATCGACCAGGTCTCCGCTCTCTCCGGCTACATTACGACCGCCGGCGGCGACCAACTCGTCCTCTCCATCATCGTCAATGGCGTTAACGTCACCAAAGACCGTACCGCTCTAATCGACGAGATCGTCCTAAACCTGGCAAATTTTAACGGAAAGTTCGATCAGTAAACCAACTATTTCGCCGTCGAGAACAAAAATTATTTGGCGCAGTTCAAATCGATCGCGGGGGTCGATTAAAATTCCGCCGGGGGCGCTTTTCGTGCGAGGAACTAAACCCCGCCGCCCAACGGGGCCTTACACAAAGTCTTCCAAATCATTCGAATCATTCCATTCATCCAAATCAATCCAGACACCCCCAAATCATCAAAATCGCGGTGGAAGCGGCCCGCCGGCATGGGCTAGTCTTAGACCATCCGAGGCCGTTCAGCCCGAGAAACGATCTTTGAAAATCCAATCGTTGTGAGCCGGAAATCCTAGCTATGTACGCGACATCCATAGCTTCAGTTGATGATTACTTGTCAAACCACAATCGCGTGTTATTCTTGCCTGTCCACACATAACACAATACGGAGGGAAAAATTTAATGAAACAATTCACTTGCTTGTGCGTTTTTTTATCAATATTCGTGCTTGCAGCAGTGCATGGCAGCGCCCAAATTACCGGCCTTGATGATCGGACATCTGAAGAGCAGGCCATCGAAGAGGAATGGATTCGCGTAAAAGCAGCAGGGCGATTCACACGCCTCGGGTAACCGCGATGACCTCGGCCCTGTAATCCTTGGCAATCCGACGCAAGCCGTGGTTGCGGTTCGGGTCGGCATTTTGCAAACACTTTTACTACTTCGGGCCTCCTCGGCACCGAGTTTTTCACGCTTCATCACCAATTCGTTAAGGTTTCCAACACGATTGGCGATGTTAATGTGATCGACCGGTCAACCGGACATGCTATCGCCATTATGTATCCGGGAGAGATATTCGATGTCCGCTTTGATGGCACGAACTATATCGTAACCGGGCCGGATGGAAATCCGCTCGCGGCAGCCGGGCCGATACGTTTTTTGCCGACGAGCCCGGACAACCTGTTCCTGATCGAGAGCATTTTGCGTACAAATATCCTCGGCGGGCCGGCTCTAAAACCGACTTATCGGGGTGCCATTGAAGTCGCCCGCGGAGCCAGCACCACGGCAGGCCGGGTGAATTTGGTGAACATTCTGGAGCTTGAGAATTACGTTAAGGGTGTTGTCGCTAACGAATCGCCTGCTTCATTTCATACCGAGGCATTAAAGTCCCAGGCCACGGCGGCTCGCGGATACGCCATAGCAAACATCAGAAATTGGATCAGGAGGGGTTATACCTTCGATCTTGTGGACTCGTCATCGTCGCAGGTCTATCGCTGCGTCCTGTCGGAACACCCAAACGCCGTCGCGGCCACTGAGGGCACACGCGGTTTGGTAGCTTCGTTTAACGGGCGTATTATTTCGGCACTTTATTCGTCATCGTTCGGGGTTATAGTGACAGCACTCACTGGATTTTCAACTCGCCAAGTACCCAGCTTCCAGGCACGAACGTAACGCCATATCTGACCGGAATCTTTGACGGCGAAGGCCCGGCACCCGACCTCACAGATCCGGTAGTTCATCAAGCTTTTTGGAGCACGGTCCGGCCTGAGGGATACGACATGTGCGGGCGTGTCAATAATCGATTCGCACGTTGGCGTATAACGATTCCCGCATCAGATATCAAGGCAAGACTGATTGTGCCTGGACGATCCGTACTAATCAGCGGTAATACAACCGGCAGCATTACCGGAATTGAAGTTCTTCAGCGTATGCCCGGCTCTAACCGCATCGCCCGCGTTCGGGTGAATCTAACGACCGGAATTGTCGAGGTGAGGGGTTGGGACAATCTTCGAAACGTGATTGGACGCAGCCGTTCAGCCGGGACAAGTCCGGGCGTTCCGTGCAGCACCACATCGACGATCGCAGCCGGTTTCACCTTAACCAATCCGAGCCTGATCGAGACATTCACGAATGCGGGTGGATCGTTTGCCGGCGTCATCGCCTCCGGCGGCGGGTGGGGACATAATGTCGGTATGAGCCAATACGGGACTCACGGCCGGGGACGGGCGGGACAGACGTTCCTCGAGATTCTCAAGGCATATTACACGGGCGTAGATATCGGTTCGTATCCGATCCGTATCGGCCGCCAGCCTGGCTCCGGGCCGCCGACACTTCGCCAGGAGTTCGTCGCGCCGAACGCATTGGGCACGTTGGAGATAAGAAACGCAACCTTTAAGGGTCTCGCAATTCACATCAACGGAACTTATGACATTATCCTGCGGGAAGAGGAGCTTGCAGACGGCGCGGAAAGTGTTGATCTGTCGCCTTATCTCGTGCAGGGCGTGAACACGATCCAGTACAACCCGGTCGGCCGGACCGGGAGCGCTACGGTGAATGTGAACGTCGAATAGACGCTGTATAGGTCACGGGGCGGCACGTTTACCGACGTGCCGCTTTTTTTATTTTAACCCTCGAGCTCGTCGGTCAGTTTATCATGTCGGAAGCAGACGGCCCCCCATTCTTCATTTATCCTTTCGCCTTACCCTTTATCCTTTCAAATAACCAGTCTCTACCGCGCCCGGTTTTGACACGGTACGTTTCATTCTTGACATTCTTTTGAATAATAATTATTATCATTCTAAATTGAGCTTGGCACATTAGGATTACGCAGTGAAAGATATCGAAAGTTTAGCATTGACGAAACAGCGGCACTCCGTTCTCAGCGTGATACGCGGATCGGACAAGCACCTGACGGCTAACGAGGTCTATGAGGACGCCCGCATGCTATTGCCGGGTATCTCATTCGCGACCGTTTACAATTCCCTGCGTTATCTGAAGAATGCGGGTTTGATCGGCGAGATCCGGTTAGGCACTGACGCCAATCTTTACGACCGGAAACTGACGCGGCACGATCACGCCATCTGCGGTGGCTGCGGAAAGCTGGTCGATTTTGAACTGCCGCTTCCGGACGGCCTGCTGGAAGAAGCTGCCAAACGCTCGAAATTCAAAGCTGCATCGATCGAACTGACCCTACGCGGATTGTGTTCCGAATGCACTAAATAAGCAACGATTAAACATAATAATTTCCGTAATAAAATCCAAAATAAAAGGTAAATCACAATGGCAAATTACACAGAAGAAAATGGTAATGGCTCCAAATGTCCGTTCACGGGCGGAGCTATAAAGTTTACGACCGAAAGCAGCCGCTCGAACCGCGACTGGTGGCCGAAGTCTTTGAATTTGAACATACTTCGCCAGCACTCCGGGAAATCCGATCCGATGGACGAGGATTTCGACTATGCGGAAGAGTTTATGACGCTCGATTACGCGGCCTTGAAGAAGGACCTTGCCGATCTGATGACCGACTCGCAGGATTGGTGGCCGGCGGACTTCGGCCATTATGGAGGGTTGTTCATTCGTATGACGTGGCATAGCGCCGGAACGTACCGCGTCGGCGACGGACGCGGCGGCGGCGGCCGCGGTCAGCAACGTTTTGCTCCGCTCAACAGTTGGCCGGACAATGTGAGCCTGGACAAGGCGCGCCGGCTTCTGTGGCCGATCAAACAGAAATATGGCCGAAAGATCTCGTGGGCCGACCTGATGATCCTCACCGGGAATGTCGCCCTGGAAACTATGGGCTTCAAGACGTTCGGCTTCGGCGGCGGACGCGAGGACGTGTGGGAGGCCGATCAGGATGTTTACTGGGGCGGTGAAACGACCTGGCTCGGCGGCGACGTTCGCTATTCTGATGGTTCGGAAGGTGCGGACAAACAGGACGGAACGCTCGTGTCGGACGATGACGCCGATGGCTATATTCACCGGGACCGTACGCTGGAAAACCCGCTCGGTGCCGCACAGATGGGGCTTATCTATGTAAATCCCGAAGGCCCCGACGGTAATCCCGACCCTCTTCTTTCCGCACGGGACATCAAAGAGACCTTTGGCCGAATGGCGATGAATCACGAGGAAACCGTCGCCTTGATCGCCGGCGGCCATACCTTTGGAAAGACGCACGGTGCGGCCGAATCGTCCCACGTCGATGTCGATCCCGAAACTGCCGGCATTGCCGCGCAGGGCTTCGGCTGGCATAACAGCTACGGCTCGGGCAAAGGGCCTGACACGATCACAAGTGGTCTGGAAGTGACTTGGACGAGTACACCGACGAAGTGGGATAACAATTTCTTCGAGATCCTTTTTGGACACGAGTGGGAGCTCTCGAAGAGCCCGGCTGGAGCCCAACAGTGGGTCGCTAAGGACGCGGTGGCGATCATTCCAGACGCTTACGATCCGTCGAAGAAACACATTCCGACCATGTTGACCACAGATTTGGCGCTACGCGTTGATCCCGAATTTGAAAAAATTTCGAGACGCTTTCTTGAGAATCCGGATGAGTTCGCCGATGCATTTGCCAGGGCATGGTTCAAGTTGACGCACCGCGACATGGGCCCGCGCGCAAGATATCTCGGACCCGAAGTGCCGGAGGAAGTTCTCATCTGGCAGGATCCGATACCGGCTGTGGACCATACGCTGATCGACGATGGGGATATTTCCGCTTTGAAGGCGAAGATACTCGATTCGGGACTTTCCGTATCGCAACTCGTATCGACTGCGTGGGCCTCGGCCTCGACGTTTCGCGGCGGCGACAAGCGCGGAGGTGCCAATGGCTCCCGCATACGCCTGGAGCCGCAGAGGAGCTGGGAAGTCAACAACCCGTTTCAACTCGGATCGGTGCTGTCCAAGCTGGAAGGCATTCAAAAAGAGTTCAATGACGGGCGGTGGGGCAGCAAGATGGTTTCGCTCGCCGACCTTATCGTTCTCGGCGGCTGTGCGGGCGTCGAAAAGGCAGCGATGGATTCCGGCCGCGACATCACGGTTCCCTTCACTCCGGGACGCTCCGATGCATCGCAGGAGCAGACAGAAGTTGAATCGTTCAGTTACCTCGAACCGCAGGCCGACGGATTCCGCAATTACAAAAGAGGCCATCACAGGACACCGGCTGAGGAAATGCTGGTCGACAAGGCGCAGCAATTGACGTTGACCGCTCCTGAAATGACCGTTCTAGTCGGCGGTATGCGTGTGCTCGGTGGAAACTTTGACGAATCGAAGAATGGTGTTTTCACCGATCGCCCTGAAACTCTGACCAATGACTTCTTCGTCAATCTTCTCGATTTTGGAACGACGTGGAAATCGACATCTGACGCACAGGACCTATTCGAAGGCAGCGACCGTGTCACCGGCGAACCCAAATGGACCGGTACGCGTGCCGATCTTCTGTTCGGTTCGAACTCGGAACTCCGTGCATTGGCTGAAGTTTACGGATCCAGCGATTCGCAGGAAAAATTCGTAAACGACTTCGTGGCGGCGTGGAACAAGGTGATGAATCTTGACCGGTTCGACCTAGCCTGATCGCAGTGCCGTCCGGCAAAAGGCAAGGTCAAATATTGGGTGTGCAGATATAAGCAAAGCTCGTGGCAACACGAGCTTTTTGTCTTCGCGGCTCGGCCGCCCTATTTGAGTAAAAGCTTTGCTTTTTCGGTTGGCTTTGGAAATTATCTTGCGGCTATGCCGCCGTTCCGCTCACACTAGAAGCAGCGGCATAGCCGCGGATCTCTGTCGCAATCGGAAAAGCATAGCTTTTCCGCAAATATACGGGCACAGCCCGGAGAACTAGCTGGAAACATAAGTCTTCAAAGACTTCAAACGTTTGCCGGTTTCCCATTTGAGAACTTTGAGCATTATCGGGTGGAGGATCGGGCGGAGGAAACGCGGGCGGGCGGTGAAGTTGAATTTGTAGATGATCTTTGAGGTGTCGCCGGGCAGGTCGGAATGGCGGATGCTGGCGCCAAAAGTTTCGAAGAAAGGCGGGCGGTTGAGCATTTTTACGGCGGCGATTTTTCCGCGGTCGAAGGTTACGTATACGCTGCGGATCGGGATGCCGCCGAGAATGCGGCGTCCGCGACTGACCGATATTGCTCCTTTTGCGGCTAGGGAAATTCCGGTTCCAAATACGCTTCCTGAAGCAGCGTATCCCATTCGAGCCTGCGATCATAGTCGTGGACCAGGTCGAACGCCTGATGGGCGGTAAATGGGAGCACTTCTTCGACATAGGCGGTCGGCATAATAATTATTCGGCTCGGCAAAGTACTGTTTACATTTTGGTTTTCAATTGCCACTAGCTTTAGCTAGTGGATAAATAAGCAGCAAAAAAACAGGCTTTAGCCGAAACTGATCGGCGGCTAAAGCCCATCATTTGAATACTTCTAACCACTAGCTAAAGCTAGTGGCAATTTACCAGAAACAAACTGAATTCAAGCTAGGAATGCTTGCTTTTTAGTACATCCAAGATCTTCTCATGAATGCCGCCGAAACCGCCGTTGGACATTATGGCTACTACGTCGCCCGCGCGTAATTCGGGGGTGAGGTGTTCGATTATCGCGTCGGCGTCCGCGAAGTTCATGGCCGGTTTGCCCTGCATTTCGATGTCTTTGACGAGTTCGGCGGTGTCGAGGACTTTGCCGAGCTCGCTGGCTTTGGAGGTGTTGTAAACCCCGGCGATGATGACGTAATCGGCGTAGGAAAAGGCTTTGGAATACGGCTCCTGGAAAATGGCGAGGCGTGACGACCAGGAGCGCGGCTCGAAGACGGCGATCAGGCGCTTGCCTGCGTATTTCATCCGCAGGGCCTTGAGCGTTTCTTCGACGGCGGTCGGGTGATGGGCAAAATCGTCGATGATCGTTACGCCGCCAATCGTCCCGCGGACCTCAACACGGCGTTTGACCGATTTGAAGGTGTGGAACGCATCCTGAATTTTATCCTTTGAAATGCCCCACGCGTCGGCGGCGATTATTACGCCTAGACAGTTACGCACGTTGAATTCACCGATCAAATGGGTTTCGAATTCACCCCAGCTAATGCCTTCGCGAAAGACCGTGAATCGCGTCGTGTCGCCCGAAAAATCTATGTAGCGGGCCTGCCATTTTGCGTCGTCAGAAAGGCCGAATGTTTCGACATTGGTGAACAGCTTGCCCTGCATTTCGGCCAAGACTTCGGCGGCAACCGGCGAATCGATCCCGACGATCAGCCGCCCGTTTCCGGGTACGAGATTCATCAGCCGCGAGAATTGAAATTTAATCTCCTGCAGGTCGCGGTAGATGTCGGCGTGGTCGAATTCGACATTGTTGACGATCGCGATCTCAGGCAGATAATGCATGAACTTCGGCTTTTTGTCGAAATATGCAGTATCGTATTCGTCGCCTTCGATGACGAAATGATCGCTGTCGGTAACGCGAAAGCTGGCTTCAAAATTCTGCACGATCCCGCCAACAAGAAACGAAGGTTTCAACCCGCCGACCTCCATTACCCAGGCCGCAATGCTCGTCGTCGTCGTCTTGCCGTGCGTTCCGGCGACGACCAGCGAATGTTTCCCGCGAATAAATTCTTCCATGACGATCTCGGCCTGCGAACGGTATAAAAGCTTGCGGTTCAAAACCTCTTCTAGTTCCAGATTCCCTCGCGAAATAGTGTTGCCGACAACAGTACAATCTGCGCCAATGTCCGCATTCGCCGCCGTGTATCCCTGCATTATCTCAATGCCGAGAGCCGCAAGCTGCGTGGACATCGGCGGATAAACATTCTGGTCCGAACCCGAAACCCGATGCCCGAGTGCCTGCAGCATCCCGGCCAAAGACGCCATCGCCGTGCCGCAAATTCCGATTAGGTGGTAATGCATTTATGAAATGATTTTGATTTTCTATGAACTGACGATTAAAGAACCTGAAATAAAAACCGGTTGGAAGCATCTTATCAAATCAAACACGGTCGCCAAAGTGCACGGCATTTCAAATTGAGTGTATTCTGTTTGTGCACCGGAAAAGTTTATGAAACTGCGATTCTTAATTCATATATTTTTATTGATATTTATGCCGCTCATGCCCACCGCCGGGTTTGCATTTGAGACTGACCAGTACAATCTGCCACCGGGGCCGCTGGCGGATATTGGTGATGAGGTTGCGGAGTATGCCACGGAAAATATCAGCAAGGCAATTGCAAAAATAAATGACGAGATCGCAGTTCGGCAAGCTTGTGTTGAAAGGACTTCGGCAAAATGCGGTTCGCCGGAGAATGATCGAAAACGATTGGTTTATCTGCGTTCGGAAGACGCCATCGCCCGCGAGATTTTCAAGCTGCTCGGCGATGGAATTATACCGTTCACCAAATCCGGCACCTGGATGAATTCGCATAAATTTCGGGCGCACCCGGCCAGGTATAAAACGAGTTATCGAAAGTCGATCTTCATCCTCGTGCCGACCGATTATTTCACCATTAGCCCGACCGTGAATATGTACGGCACGTCATTCGGCACCGACAAGATAGCTCACTTTTTTCAGCAGGGATTTACTTATTACCGGATTTATAAACGCGCTTTAGCTAAAGGATCGTCCGCAAAAGAAGCCGAAACAAAAGCTGTTGATTGGGGTAGAATGACTGAGCGGACATACTTCGGAACGCTTGTGGGCGGCGTTTATTCGAATGCCGACCTGTACGCTAATTATGCCGGTATGCGGTTTTATCAAACGCTCGCGAAACCGTCGAAGATCGGCGATTTGGAGCGGCCCGCAGTGGTAAGTTTAAGGAATGGTATTTGGATCCTGAATGAAAATGCCGTCAAAATTCTGCTGAAACCATTTATCTCCGATCATTTGAACGAAGCGTTGAATCCTTCGCTCTATATTCCCGGCCTGCGTTCATCGGTGCGCGGTAACGTCAGAAAACAAAGCTGTTCGCAATGGCGTGCGTTGTATCCAAACCGGACAAAGCAGGATTTTGAGGAATTAACCGGTTCGTTGAAGTTATGGCACGGCGAGGATTACGGATTTAAGAAAAGCGAAAAATTCGTGACGATTGCGAATACATGTTACAGCGATACGGCGTTAACGGGTCGGAACCGAGTGCGATTGGGTTCTTTTACCATTAGCGGCTATAACCCCGGTCGCTACCGCTCTCGGTACTGACAAGACTAAGAACCCAGTCGCTCCCGGTTCCGCCAAGATAATACCCGCCTCTACCACACCTCTGTATATGAAATAACTACCTGACAATTACCACGCGGTCCAGTAAGTTCAGCATTTGATCAGGATAATCCGTCATAATCCCGTCTACGCCCAGTTCGATCAGTCGCTGCATATCGGCCGTGTCGTTGATCGTCCAGACGTGGACTTTTAATTTGCGCTCGTGGGCGGCATCGATGAATTGTTTGGTCACGATCGGTAACGCACCAATTTTTTCCGGCACTTGCAGGGCCTGCATCCGCGGGCTATATGTGCTGCCGATTCCCGTTTTAGATAGTGCCAGAAATTCACTGACTTCGGACGGCCCGGCTGATGTTGCGACTTCGGGGCATTCGCGGCGAAAATTGTCGAGATTAGTTTGATTGAACGACCCGACAATGACCCTATCGGCCATTTTCCGCTCGCGTATTAGATTGCACAAAGGCCCGGTTATCGGCGGTTCCTGCTGCTTCGGTTCGATGTTGAAGGTCATTTCCGGGAGAGCATCGAAAATCTCCGCAAGTGTCGGAATCGTGACGCCTTTGCCGCGAAACGGAAAGGTTTGCCCGTTGTTCGGTGTGAACAGATAGCCGGCATCAAGCTTTTTGAGGGCTTCGAGTGTGAGTTCGGTGACGCGTCCGCTGCCGTTTGTCGTGCGTGCGACATCACCGTCGTGCATCACGACGAGTGTGCCGTCGGCCGTGCTGCGGACGTCGAGTTCGAGAACATCGACGCCCATTTTTGCCGAATAAACAAATGCTTCTAGTGTGTTTTCCGGTATTAACCCGCCGCCGCCGCGGTGGGCGAAAACCAGAAACGGCGATCTATTGCTCGAAAAAACTAATCTTTCATCAGCCGCTTCGCTAGTCCGCGATGCAAGATAAATGTAGAAAAGGCCCGCGCAAAAAATTACGAAAAGCAGAAAAATACCGAACCACTTTGCCAACTTTCGCAGCACAATTTATTACCTCTGATAACTCAGGTCCCTAAATGCGCGGCACTTTCTGAGTTTGCCCGCGAATAACGCGAATCGGCGCGAATAAGGACAGATCTGATTTCTTTTTCTTCATTAGCGCCGATTCGCGTTATTCGCGGGCAAACTTCTTAATTCGCGTACTTTTCGCGGGCACATTCTTCAGAGTTACCACAAAGCTGTTTTTAATTTGTCCAGAGCGCCTTCCAGAACCGAATCTTCGCGGGCGATGCAGATACGTGCGTATTTATCCCACGTATCGCTGTCCGCAAAAGCGCTTCCCGGCACCATTCCAACGCCGGCTTTTTCCATCAGCATTTCGTTGAATGTTAAAGCATCGAAGAATTGTTCCGGGATTTTCGCCCAGAGGTAAAAGGCTGAGCCGGAATTATAGATATCGAAGCCGAGATCGGTGATCGCCTCCGAAAAATTGCGGCGTTTGCCGTCGAATTTGTCGCGGAGTTTCGAATAATAATCGTCGTCCGCCATTAAAACCTTCGACAAAGCCGCCTGCAGCGGAGTTGCCGGGCAGACGTAGATGACATTCGCGGCGTTGTTGATCGGGGCGATGAGTTCGCCTTTGCCGTAAGTGTAGCCGAGCCGCCAGCCGGAAATATTCCACGATTTCGAGAACGAATTGACCGTGATCGTCCGCTCCCACATTCCAGGCAGCGAAGCGATCGGCGTGTGCGGATTTTCGCCGGTGACGTAATGCTCGTAAACCTCGTCGGAAATTACCAGCAGATCGAGCTGTTGGGCAACATCGGCCACGGCTTCGAGCTCCGTCTGCGTCATTACCTTGCCGCTCGGGTTTGCCGGCGAGCAGACGATGATCGCTTTTAGCGGAAATTCACTGCGATCCTTTAATTCCCTGCAGCGGGCAATCAGATCGTCTTTTTCAAAATGCAGATTCTCGTCAAGCTCGATAGCTTCGGTCTTGCTGCCGAATTCTTCCATAATTCGGCGGTGATACGGATAATAGGGCTCGAAAACTAGCACCGATTTGCCGCGAAAATATGCCTGAGCGATCCCGATCAAAGCTCCTGTGCAGCCATTCGTAATCATCAGTTCGACCGGCGCAGCATCCCCATCGACCTCAATACCGTTATATTTTTTGATCTTTTCCGCGACCGCTTTGCGTAACCCGGCGTCGCCTTCGCTGGAGCCGTAATGGTTCTGGCTGGCGGCAATAATACTCGCGGCTTCCGCTGCTAATTGAGGGTCGATAGGCAGTTCGGATTGTCCCTGCACGAGATTGCCGCTCGGCGGAACAAGCCGCGTAATGGCGCGAATGTCGGGCTTCACTTTCTTAACTTTTGCTTCTGTCATATGTCTTTAAAGTATCAGCTTTTGCCGAAGTCCGCACGTTTGCGGAGACTCGGGGTCAGTACCGCCTGCGTCAGCGGGTGGTACTTTTTAAAGGATAAAGTATAAAGGCGAAAGGATAAATGAAGAATCGGAAATGCCTTACCTTATCCTTTATCCTTTTGCCTTTATCCTTTCAAACGCCCGCTGACGCAGGCGGTACTGACATGGATGCCCGGCCAACATTATCTATTCTACGACTTGGTGACGAATTGATTGCCTTTCACCCAAAACCGCCAGGGCTCATCTGCGAATTCCTCAGCGTAATCGATGCCGATGCGTTTTCCGGGTGCGATTTCTTTCTTGAGAAATGTTTTGTGGTCTTCAACCCATATCCGCTCGCCGATCAAATTCTCGCCGTTCAGACTTTTATCGATTCCCATCGCGATACAAAGTTTTCCCGGCCCGGATGTTAGATTTTTGTCGGGCATCAGGCCGCGACGCATCCGCATAATTTCGATTCCTTCAACCGGTTCTACTGCACGGATCAGCACGACGTGCGGATGATCGATCGGGCCGGTGACGAAATTTAGCTGGTGATACATTCCATAAATAAAGAAAACATAAACATGGCCGCCTTCGGCATAGGTTATCTCGGTGCGCTTCGTACGGCGGCGGCCGAACGTATGCGCGGCTTTGTCGATCTCGCCGAGATAGGCTTCGGTTTCGACAATCATTGCCGACACGCGTTCGCCCGATTCCGCAGGCACCACCAGCAATTTGCCAAGCAAATTGGACGCGATTTGCACCGTATTTTCTCTTGTAAAGAAATTCCCGCTTAATTTCATTTTTCTATTCATCCTACGCCTCTCAAAATCTTTGAGATCTGATCACCGGCAATTTCATTAATCTACGGAACACTTATTGCACTTCGTCAGGCACATCTAAAAAATCCCGTATTCCTGCATACAGATAATACGATTTTAGTGTGCGATTGTATTAAAAACAGACTGGGAGGCGAGTGCAAATGCTATTAAAAGACGTAATGAGTGAAAAGGGTTGTGTGCACGGAATCGATGCCGCTGAAGCGGGTATACGAAATGATGCAGCAATCCAGCGGCGGCTTCGCGGTGGTGGTGGAAAACCTCGCTCATCAAAAACCGCTCGGAATTATTACGGAGCATGACATCTGCCTCCAGGTCATAGGCAAGAACCGCGATCCGAAAGGCATGGCGGCGGCGAATGTGATGAATACGAAGTTCATAAAGGCGAATCACGATTCAAGCGTGGCGGAATGCGCGAGACTCGCCGAGGAACACGGCGCGGAAAAAATATTGGTTGTGGATGAAAACGGAATTCTATGCGGAACAGTGGATAAGATCGATCTCGTTCCGGCAATACCGGTCACTTCGAACCGAATCGGTTATAGCCGCCCGCATTATGCGGACTATCGGGTTTCACGGGTCGACAGGATTTTTTAGGTTTATGAGATGATAAGCTGACGTCGTTCCTTCATGTTCATCTTGTTCCGTGGTTAGAAATCTTTGACTAGGGACATGAAGGAACGGAATCAACAAGCCGATAATTTGATTAGCTTAACCGTAATGCATTCACTCTATTAACGCCGAAATTTTCCGGATAATAGATCAATTCCACAATATTGCCCCCGACGCCTTTTGTATAAAACGAAGATGTTCCGTCGCGGTGCAGCTTGACCGGACGATTTTCGCGGGTGGCCGCTACATTTAATTCATCTAGAGTATCGACCTTCATCGCAATGTGCTCCGGATGTTTCGATTCGGGCGGCAATAATGCGATGCCGAACCCATTCGAGTCACGCATCATGGCCCAGTCGTCGAAAAGCGATTCGACCGAAAACCCGAGCCGCTTATATTCCTCGACATCACGATGCAGATCGCCGGTTTTCACCGCCAAATGATCGACCGTTCCGCTAAATCTAAAATCCGACATAATTATTTACCTCGATACAGTATTTTAACAAAGAAAGTCAGAGTATAATACGGCAGGTATGTGATAGGTGATTCGGTTGAAAGAAAGGGCGGAAGTGTGTTCTTCAATTCCTTGTTTTTAATTCCCCACTCAAGACACACTTCCTACCGGTCGTGTTTCCGTATTATTTTATGAAGATCGTTTCCCTTTTGCCATCGGCTACCGAAATTCTGTGTTCGCTCGGGCTTGAAGACAGTATTGCCGGCATAACGCACGAATGCGATTTTCCGCCGCATATCGCGGGAAAACCGGCGCTTACGTCGAGCAAGATAAGCCACGAAACGATGACCAGCAAGGAGATCGACCACGCCGTCCGCACGCAGTTGGACGGGCATGGATCGATTTACGGCCTTGATACCAAGTTGCTCGAAGAGTTAAATCCCGACCTTATAATCACGCAGGAGCTTTGCGATGTCTGCGCGGTCAATTACGAAACCGTCCTGAAAGCTGCAAAAATATACGTCGCGGGTGCAAAGGTCGTGTCGCTTGAACCGAATACGATCTGGGACATTTTCGATAATATTAAAACGGTCGGCGAACTTACCGGAAGGGTTTCAGAAGCCGAACAAGTAGTGGCCGATTTGGAAGATCGCCTGGAAACAGTTCGCAAAAAAACAGCGGAAATAGAACAGAGGCCGACGGTTTTTATGCTCGAATGGCTTCAACCGCCGTTCGCACCGGGTCATTGGGTGCCCGAACAGGTCGAGATCGCCGGCGGGATTCCGCTTCTCGGCAAGCCCGGCGAACGGTCGGTCGCGACAACGTATGAAGCGATCCGCGAATCAAATCCGGATGTAGTGGTGCTGATTCCCTGTGGATATTACATCGTCGATATTGTGCGGCAATTGGAAAATACGCATTTCCCTGAGAATTGGAAAGATATGACGGCTATGAAAAACGGTGAAATTTGGGCGTTGGATGCGACAAGTTATTTTTCCCGTCCCGCACCGCGAATTGTTGATGGAGCCGAAATACTGGCGAAAATTATTCATCCGTCGATCTTTGGAGAGCCGACTGAAAAGGAAGCAGTGCGAGTCCCTGTCAGAACTGTGAAAGATATCGACTAGGTTGGTTACAAAGGATAAAGCAGACAATCCTTTTTCTTCATTTATCCTTTATCCTTTATCCTTTCGAAGAACTCAGTCGCTATCGCTCCGGTTTCGACAAGAATTAACTTATGAAACTTTTATCTCTATTATTTATTTCCACCACTTTTTTGCTCGCGGCTTATCCCCAAAACAGCAGCGATGTCCTGGCGACGGCGACAAATCTTACGTTTACGACTGCCTCGTTTTCCACGGACGGGCAAAAATTATTCAATAATCAAAAAACCGCAGCCGCCAACGCCCGATTGGACATCCTCTCGCAAATGCTGACGGACACTTTGCTCAAAGCAGAGGCGAAATCGAAAAATCTCTCGGTTGAAGTGCTTATCGAAGCTGAAATGAAAAAATTGCCGGTTCCATCAGCCGCAGAGATCAAAGCCGTGTACGATGCGAACCGCGCCGCTTTTGGCAATAAAACTCTTGACGCCGCCCGCCCGGAAATAATCAATTACCTGCATCATCAGGCCGAACAAAGATCGCTTCAAACCTTGGTGGAAGGTTTAAGGGCACGGCATAAACTCATTCTCGGCAAAGACGTCAACGCGGTCGCTCTTAAGCCAATGGAATCGGTCGCGTCCGTTAACGGCAAATCGATTTCTGCACAGGAATTCGAAGAGAAAAACAAGATCGAGCTTTACGAAATCCGTGCCCGGATCGCCGACGAAATAATGGACGAATTGGAAAACAGTATATTCACAAAGCTTATTGACGAAGAGGCCAAGTCCAGAAATATCGGCGTCGGCGAACTCTACGCCGCCGAGATAACGAACAAAATGCGTGATTATTCGGATGAAGAAAAAGCCGGTTTGCAGATAGCATTGAAGAAAATGCTGTTCGCGAAGTTCAAAGTCAAGATATTTTTGAAGGAGATTGAGCCGTTCGTGCAAAACATCTCAGCCGATGACGATCCGTCGCAAGGCAAGGCGGCGGCACCTGTCACGGTGGTGATGTTCACCGATTTTCAATGCCCGGCCTGCGCGGCGACGCATCCGGTTTTGAAGAAAATAATCGGCGAATACGGCGACAAAATCCGGCTCGTCGTCCGCGATTTTCCGCTGACATCCATCCATGAAAATGCCTTTACGGCCGCTCTCGCCGCAAATGCCGCGAATGTTCAGGGCAAATTCTTTGAATACACCGATATTTTGTACCAAAATCAAAACGCTCTCGATACGGCCTCGCTAAAGAAATACGCCGTCGGGCTCGGTTTGAATGTGAGGCAGTTTGAGATAGACTTATCAAGCGAAAAAGCCGCCGCCGAAGTGAGAAAAGATATGGCCGACGGAAAACTTTACGGCATCGGCGGGACACCGGCGATTTTTGTAAACGGCATCAAGGTCCGGCGGCTTTCGGCCGAGTCCATCCGCAACGCGGTCGATAAGGCGTTGAAAAAATAGTATGCGATTATACCTTCTCATTTGCGTGTTCGCTGCCGCATTTGCCTGCGGCGCACAGCCGGATACGCCCAAGGCGAATACCGCGACGGCAAATAATTCAAACGCCAATAAGGCTGTTTCAAATGTGACGACTTATACATACGACATCGTCAAAACATTTCCGCACGACCGCAAGGCATTTACGCAGGGCTTGGTTTTTAACGACGGAATCCTGTACGAAAGTGCCGGCAACTACGATGAATCGACCTTGCGCAAAGTCGATCTGACCTCTGGCAAGATCCTGCAAAAATACGACCTGCCCCCGGAATATTTCGCGGAAGGAATGACGATTCTCGGCGACAAGATATATCAGGTCACCTGGAAGGAAAAGACGGCATTTGTCTATAGTTTGAGCGATTTCAAATTGCTTAAGGAAATGCGTTATTCAGGTGATGGATGGGGACTGACCAACGACGGAACTAACCTAATAATGAGTGACGGTACTCATGTTCTTCGCGTAGTAAACCCCGAAACCTTTCAGACGGTCCGCACGATTATCGTCTTTCGTGAGAACGGCCGGCCGTTGATGGAAATTAACGAACTCGAATTCGTAAAGGGCGAGATTTGGGCAAATATCTGGCACTCGGAAAATCCCGAAACATTGGGCAAGCCGAATCACATCGCCCGCATTGATTCCGCGTCCGGCAAACTTCTCGGCTGGATCGATCTGTCCGGAATCTCGCCGGGCGATCAGGACGACGATTCCGAAGGCGAAAATACTCTTAACGGAATTGCCTACGACGACGCCTCGGACAGAATTTTTGTAACCGGTAAAAAATGGAAGAATTTGTTCGAGATCAAAGTGAGGCCCAAATAATTGCAATGACGGATAGCGACCAAAAGTTTATGCGCCGCGCAATCGCTCTGGCCATGGAAGGCGTTAAAGATAATGGCGGCGGGCCATTCGGCTGCGTCGTCGTTAAAAACGGCGAGATAATCGGCGAAGGCCATAATCAGGTAACGTCGGCGAACGACCCGACCGCGCACGCCGAAGTCGTCGCGATTCGCGATGCGTGCCGCCGCCTAGGCACTTTTCAACTTGACGGCTGCACAATTTATACATCGTGCGAACCATGCCCGATGTGCCTCGGAGCGATCTACTGGGCGCGGCCGGAAAAAGTATTTATGGCGTGCAGCCGCGAAGATGCCGCCTTAGCCGGATTCGACGATGCGTTCATTTACGACGAAATCGGAAAAAAGCCGTCGGAAAGGTCTGTGCCGACGGTGAGTATTCTGAGAGAAGAGGCGTTGGCCGTTTTTCAAAATTGGGCGAGCAAAGCGGATAAGGTCGAGTACTAGAATTGTGGCCGGGGGTTTCGGGCGGTGCCCGCCTATTTTCGGAAAAGCTCTGCTTTTCCGTGTTTCGCATAACAGAATCGCGGCTATATGGCCGGTCAAATGCGAATGGAACGGCGGCAGAACCGCAGGACTACTACCGAAGTCAACCTGAAAAACATTGCTTTTCCGCAAATAGGGCGGCAAAAGCCGCAGGCTGATGGATCGAAAATTCAAATACAATAACTTAGCGGCAATTTTGATGACGGCATTGGGACTAAATGTCTAATAACTATTTATATTTATTGATCGCTCTCCTCGCCGGTGCAATGATGCCGACGCAGGCCGCGACCAATAATAAGATGGCGGCTTTCGTCGAAAGCCCGGTGCTAGCCGCGTTCATCTCGTTTTTTGTCGGGACGATTGCCCTGTTCGCGTATATTTTGATTTCAGGAATTCCGCTCGGCAATCTGGCGGCGGCGAAGGACGCAACGGCGATTGCCTGGATCGGCGGATTGCTCGGAGCATTCTTCGTCGCGGCCACCGTAACGCTCGTGCCGAAACTCGGCGTCGCAATGTCCTTCAGTCTGATTATCGCCGGACAAATGATCGTCACGATCCTGATCGACCATTTCGGGTTGCTGGGAGTCGAAGTCAAGCCGCTCAGCTTTGCCCGGATCGCAGGAATACTGCTGATAACCTTTGGCGTTGTACTGATCCGGCGTTTTTGAAAGAGTTATAGCCGCAAGAGGGCATAAAAGCCGCAAAAAAAGAAGAATCGGATTTTGTGCTTTTTTTGCGACTTTTTGCGGCCAATATTCTGATGATCGAATTTATTTTAAATAACGATGCAATAGAAACCGGCTTGCCGCCAGGCACGACCGTGCTCGATTTTGTCCGTTATCACAAAAATCTAAAAGGCACGAAGATCGGCTGCCGAGAAGGCGATTGCGGCGCGTGCACAATCCTTGTCGGCGAACTGGCCGGCGAAAATGTAAATTACCGCACCATGACGTCCTGCCTGATGCCGCTCGCTAACGCGCAGGGAAAGCATATCGTTTCTATCGAAGGCGTCAATCCCGAAAACGGCGGTCTGACGCCGGTGCAGCAGGCGGTGGTTGACGAAAGCGGCACGCAATGCGGCTTTTGCACAGTCGGTTTCGTAATGTCGCTGACCGGTTTCTGCATTGACGATACCGTGAAAACCTGCGAAATGGCCTTGTCTTCCATCGACGGCAATATCTGCCGCTGCACCGGTTATAAATCGATCGAACGGGCCGCGGAGAAAGTTAGCAGGCAATTGGCGGAAGGCGGAAAGCTGTCAACACCAGCGACAGTAGCGGGTGGTTTAACACGGGCTATAGATACTGGCAACGTGCCGGAATACTTTGCCGGCATTCCTGAGAGATTGAAAAAAATACCTGCCAAGGGCAGAACGTCATCCCTCAGAGCCCGGCGTTCGGTCTTCGTCGGCGGCGGCACCGATCTTTACGTCCAGCGGCACGACGAGATGACGGATGCTCCGGCAAATAATCTTTTTTACGACGAAGAGCTGCGCAGCATCCGTGAATCAAACGGCAATATAGAGATCGGAGCATCGGCGACCGTCACCGACCTGCTCATTTCGCCGATGATGAAGGACATTTTTCCCGATCTTTACAAACACTTAAAGCTGGTTTCTTCGACGCCGATCCGCAACATGGCGACACTCGCGGGAAATTTTGTCAACGCTTCGCCCATCGGAGATATGACCGTTTGGTTCCTGGCACTCGATGCTAAGATCATCTTCAACAACGGCCGCCAAATGCCGCTGCGGAATTTTTATCTGGATTACAAACGCCTTGCAAAAACCGACAATGAATTTATCCGGCAAATCCGTTTCCCCAAACCCGGAACAGGCTTTCATTTCAATTTCGAAAAGGTCTCCAAGCGCACGTATCTCGACATCGCGACCGTGAACACTGCGATGTCCATTCAACTAGCGGATTCCGGGCCGCCAGTGCCAGCGATTTTGCGGCTCGACATCCCAGATCCTAAACACAAAATCGAAACCGCTCACGTCTCCGTCGGCGGCGTCGCACCTATCCCGCTGTATCTGAAAGAAACCTCAGAGTTTTTAAGAGGCGAACCTGTAAACGCATCTACCATCGCTCAGGCAAACGAAATAATCCAGGCCGAGATCTCGCCGATCTCCGATGTTCGCGGAACCGAAAGCTATAAACGCCTGCTCGCCCGCCAGCTATTTACGGCGCATTTTTATGAATTATTCGGCCATATCGCGGTATAATAAAGGTATGAGAACAGTGATTACCGAAGGCGAAAATGGCGATTTCACAATGATGCGCTATGGCAAGAATATCAAGGACATGGACCGCTCGTTCGACATCGAGTTTTGGCAGCGTCAGGGACACGAGGCGATCTTTGATGCGGCATTTGAACTGATCCAACTCTACTGTGAAGAATATGGAATTCGCGACGCCAGAATTCAGCGAACTGTTGAGCACTTTCAACGAACACAAGGTTAAATATCTAATCGTCGGCGGTTTCGCGGTGATGAAATATACGGAGCCGCGATAACCGAAGGACTCGATATTTGCTTGATTAAGAATGCCTATTAAATTCAATACTGCAAATTTTCATGACACGTATATTTTAGCCGTCCTTGAGGATACAGCCGCAGACACGTTAGTGATGACGGTTGATTACCCGGCAAACTGGCGTGAGAGCGTGTATGAAAAAAGGCTCCTCTTGTTTAGTGACGCTTTTAATTATCGTGTCGAAGAAATTAGATTTGAAGGTAGTCCAGAGATTCTTGAAATTGAATCGACGCGATTAAATGAGGGAATTCTTCGTTTCCGCTTAAATACTAATGCCGGATATCGCGAGATTTCCTGTAGTTCGGTCGAATTTCTCGATGAAAAGCTGACAAAGTGAAAAACGTTGACTCAAAATCTCACGTTCGCGGTGAATCCGTTTATTTGGACGACGTTCCAGTCGTTCATGGGACGCTGTACGCGTGCGTGTTTGATTCGCCGATTGCCCATGGAAAGCTATTAAACATCAACAGCACAGAAGCCGAAAATTCCGAAGGCGTTGTCAGAATTATTACCGCTAAAGACCTGATGGGCGAGAACGAGATCGGCGGCGTGATTCCGGATGAGCCGTTGCTGGCGGATGGAGAGGTTCATTTTCAGGGGATGCCGATAGCGATCGTGATCGCGGAGAGTGAAGAACTGGCACGCAGGGCGGCAAGGAAGATAACCGCCGAGATCGAGCCGCTGGAAGTTGTTACCGATCCGCGTGTTGCGTTTGCGAATAATGATCTGATCGTTCCGCCGAAACGATTCAAACTCGGCGATACGGAAAGTGCGTTTGCGGAATGCGAGCATATTTTCGAAGGACGGGCCGATATCAACGGGCAGGAACACCTCTATATCGAAACGCAGGGAGCATACGCGGTGCCGGCCGAAAGCGGCGGGTTGAAAATTTATTCATCGACTCAGGGGCCGACGGCTGTGCAGCGGGCGGTTTGCCGCGTGACGGGTTTGCCGATGCATCAGGTCGAAGTCGATGTCCAGCGGCTTGGCGGCGGATTCGGCGGGAAGGAAGACCAGGCAAATGCGTGGGCGGCGATCTGCGCGGTCGGCGTGCAATTAACGAAGCGGCCGGTGAAATACGCTCTTCACCGCATGGAAGATATGCGGATGACCGGAAAGCGGCATCCGTATTCGGCGGATTACAAGATCGGGCTTGATAAAGATTTGAAAATAATTGCTTACGAAGCAGTTTTCTATCAAAATGCCGGTGCTTCCGCCGACCTATCACCGCCGGTTTTGGAACGCACTTTGTTTCACTGCACAAATTCCTATTTCATCCCGAATGTTTCGGCGACGGCTTATTGCTGCCGCACAAACCTTCCGCCAAACACGGCGTTTCGCGGGTTTGGCGGGCCGCAGGGAATGTTCGTTATTGAATCGGCAATCGCCCACGCGGCGGAAAAATTGGATGTTCCGGCATCGAAGATACAGCGGCAAAGTCTGATAGACGACGGCGACGAATTCCCTTACGGCCAGATTGCCGAAAGCGAAGCTGTCACTTCATGGCTGCAAGCTAATGAAGCCTTCGATTTCAACAAACATCAACAAGACGCCGATGAATTCAATTCGCAAAACAAGCTATTCAAAAAAGGCGTAGCGATGATGCCGGTCTGCTTCGGCATTTCGTTTACAAAAACGCCCATGAATCAGGCGCGGTCGCTCGTGCATGTTTATACGGACGGCAGCGTCGCGGTTTCCACCGGCGCTGTCGAGATGGGACAGGGCGTGAATACGAAGATCGCACAGGTCGCCGCTAAGGTTTTTTCGCTGCCGCTCGAACGTATTAAAGTCCACACCACCAACACGCTGCGAATCGCGAACACGTCCCCGACCGCTGCTTCCGCCGCCGCCGATTTGAATGGTAAAGCGACAGGGATGGCGTGCGAGGCAATCAGAGACAGGCTTTTAGAAATTGCAAGGAACCTTGTCGAAGCGGAAACGGTTGAAGCCGTCAATCTGAACAACGGCTTTGTTCTACGAAACGGTGAAAGCACTGATTTTGATTGGGTGAGTCTAGTAAACGAAGCCCATTTTCGCCGCGTCAGCCTTAGCGAGCACGCCCACTACGCAACGCCGGGAATTAATTTCGATTGGGGCATCGCGAAGGGGCACCCGTTTGCTTACCACGTTTACGGCACCGCGATAGTCGGCGTGACGGTCGATTGCCTTCGCGGGCGTTACGAGGTCGATTATGTTAAATGCTGTCACGATTTTGGTACATCGATGAATCAATCAGTCGATTACGGCCAGATCGAAGGCGGCATCGTCCAGGGCCTCGGTTGGATGACTATGGAAGAGATCGTTTATGACGATGCCGGAAAGCTCCGCTCGAATGCTCTTTCGACCTACAAAGTTCCCGATATATATTCCGTGCCGAAAATCATCGAAATTTTGCCGCTCGAAACCGAACGCGAAAACCTGGCGATATTCAATTCAAAGGCCGTCGGCGAACCTCCGCTGATGTACGGCATCGGAGCCTACTTTGCGATCAGAAATGCGGTAAAGGCTTTCAACGAAAGCTCGCCGGATTTCGACGCTCCGTTTACCCCGGAAAAAGTCCTGATGAATCTTTACAATGAAGAATTGGAAGGGCCGATTGTTTGATAAACTTCCTGATAAATTCTCTCCAATTCATATTCTTTGAAATTTTTACCAGCGATCACCGTTTCCACTGGTCTTCGGCTATGCCGCTCTATTTACTATTTAATTAGCTTGGGTTAGCGGCAATTTATGAGTAAGGAATTTGAGCTTTGGCAATTCATCGCCGGTCGGCTAGAGCAAAACGAAAACGTGATGCTGCTTGTCGTCGCGGAAAGCTCGGGCAGCAGCCCAGGACGCCAAGGTTATAAGATGGCGGTCGGCAAAGACGGTGAACTCTGCGGAAGCATTGGCGGCGGCGTAATGGAAGTTAATCTAGTTGAATTAGCCGGGCAAATCTTGTCGGCACCGTCTGCGGTAACGAGTTCTTCGACCTCGATTGTAAAACGACAAATTCATCGAAAAACCCCTGATAGTCCAAGCGGCATGATTTGCTCCGGCGAGCAGACAGTAATATTACGATTGCTCTCTTCGCCCGATGCTAAAAAGATCGATACCATAATTGACGCCGCCCGTCATAGGACAGAAGCTTTTCTTACAATTAATTCGAAATCTTTCAACGCGGGGCCGCCTGAAGGCGGGACTCAAAACGCGCCCGAAAAACTGAAGGCATATTTTATTTTCGAAAAAGAAAGCGGCGGCGATTTTATTTTTCGGGAAAGGCTGGGGCCGAATAACGATCTTTATATAATTGGCGGCGGCCACTGTGCTCTGGCCTTGTCCGAAGTGATGTCAAAGATGGATTTCCACCTACATATTTTTGACGACCGGCCTGATCTGAATACGATCAGCAAGAATAGATTTGCGGACGACATTACAATTATCGAGGATTACGTTAAAATCGGCGATCTTATTCCGTCGGGTTCAAATACCTATGTCGTGGTAATGACGCTCGGATACAGATCGGACGAAATCGTGATTCGCCAATTGATCGACAACGATTTTAAGTATTTCGGCGTCCTCGGCAGCCGTGCGAAGATGGCGACGCTGATGACGAGTTTGAAGAAAGAGGGCTTTGATGCCGGGCGTTTGGATTGTATTCGCGCTCCGATCGGCATTCCGATCAATTCGCGCACGCCCGAAGAGATCGCAGTTAGCATCGCGGCGGAAATTATCGCGGTCAAGAATGGCTGAATTTTGTCCGGGAACAAATTCCCCCGCCCGGTGTCTAACCAAATAACGGTTGGCACCGTGACACGAAATGGAGGAATTGAAATGTTTGATAAATTGATCGAATCGGACAGCAAAGGAGCAGAATTCAAAGCTCGCGGCCGTTATTTTATAGTGTCGTCGTTGGTCGTCGGTTCCCTGTTTTTGTCGGCGGTAATGTTTAGCTTATTTGCGGCTGAGATTGGTTTGGGCAGCGACGAATTTGAATTGTCGGCAATGCTCGCCCCGCCGCCGAATGACGCTCCGGAACCCAAAGAGCCAAAACAACAAACGCAGCAGCAGGCAGCCGCCAACAAAAGCGAAGTAACAACGAGGCAGGCAAATATGCAGCGGCCCGACGAGGTGCCCACAAAACCGCCGACAAAAATATCTTCGGTGCCGAGTACAACGAAGGCTCGTCCCGAGTACGGAAATTTTGAAGTCACCGACGGCCCGGAAAGAGACGCCGTGAGCGGAGCTCCCCAAAGTAATGGCTGGGGAAAGGAAAGCGGAACTCCGGACGGAACAACCGCCGGTACGGGTACGGAAGCGGTCGCCAGGATCGAAAAATTGCCGCCTCCTCCTGTAGTCGTCGAGCCAAAAGCGTCGGCTCCGAAAGGACCGATTTCCTTAGGCGTAATTAACGGAAAAGCGATGTCATTGCCGAAGCCGGCTTATCCTGCTCCGGCGATAATGGCCAATGCGGAAGGCAACGTCATCGTCCAGGTAATGATTGATGAAAGTGGAAAAGTCGTATCATCGAAGGCCGTCAGCGGACATCCTCTGTTAAAAGGCGCGGCGGAAAGAGCGGCGATGAATGCCAGGTTTACGCCGACCTTGCTGTCGAAAGTACCCGTGAAAGTGACTGGTGTAATTGTATATAAATTTTCTCGGGGTTAGCACTGTCCGATAAACTTCACTTTGTCGAACTTTAAGAAAGAAATTTGATCAAACCATGCGTGTCGGCGTCATAAACCGGCACGCTAAATTTTGCTTTCAGGTCTTCGTAGGGCATTCCGTCGATAAATATCGGCTCGTCGGATTTGATCGAGCTTTTTGGAATTATTACGAAATTGCCTTTTACACGGTCTTTCACCGCAAGCAAATCCTGTCCGCTTAGCAATCCGGCAACGGCCACATCTCCGCCGAAATAAGTATTCGGCACAGAAACTACATGCAGCCGCGAACCGGAAAGATCGTTGAACTTATTTATTTGCTCCCTTAATATCGGCGCGAACATTTCACCGGTCAGTATCGTTCCGAACAAGTCGGAACCGCGAGCGGTAGCAACCGGGTTCTTTGCCAGTATAGATTTAGGAACAATTGCTGAAGCGTGTGTGCGAGGATTGCTGCTTCCGATGGCAAACGTAGACAAACCCCGGTCGCTACCGCTCGCGGTTCTGACAAGCAATCTCTCGAACGAATTTAGAAATGACCGGATCATCCCGACGCCGTCTTCGATCTGCGGATAGTTCCCGTAATGCCGACGCGGTGGTATCGGCATTCCAGCCTTTATATAAATTTCGTCGCCCAGAAACGCGAACGTTACGCCGAGCGTTTTGCGGAATTCCTTTTGCAGCTTTTCGACTTCGGCAATGGTACGGCGGCAGAATTCCGGCGTAACTCTCGTTAATCTTTCATCCGTGTTATAACGCGTAAGTGCGACCGGAACGACGGCCGTGCTGATAACTTTCGGATGTAGCGCGGCGAGGTCGCGAAGAGTTTTTTCCAACTGCACGCCATCATTGATAGTAGGACATAATACGACCTGCGCATGAAGCTCAATATTATTGTCCAGCAACATTTTGAGCTTTCCGGAAATATCCGCCCGACTTTCATCCACGCCAAGCAGATATGCACGCGTCTTCAGATCGGTCGCGTGTATCGACACATATTGCGGCGACAGACGCTGTTCGACGATGCGTTTCATCTCGTCGTCGGTGATCGAGCTGAGTGTCGTGTAGTTTCCGTAAAGAAACGAAAGACGAATGTCCTCATCACGGACAAAGAGCGAGGGCCGAGCGTCCGCCGGATTTCCTTTGCAAAAGCAAAAAAGGCATTCATTGGCGCATTGCCGAGGCACGATCTGCTCGAACATTAGACCGAAATCCTCGCCTTCTTCGCGGTCGAGTTCTATATTCCAGGTTTCGCCGTTGACCTTTTTGATTTGCAAGGTCATCTCGGTCTCGCCGCTGGTCTGAAAGCGGAAATCAAGATAATCGCGCACAACACGGCCGTTGACGCGGACGATGCGGTCGTTCGGTTCTAGCTCGAGTTCTTGCGCGAGGCTGTCAGCAGCTACTTCCGTGATCGTCACGCCCGCCCGCCGAAGCTGCGTTACCGCTGGTGTTACTGCAAATTCGTACATATCGGATAAACTACTTAGTGTAAGTTTATTGGTAAACAGTTGGCAAGTATGTTGTCCCAGTGGTGTTGGTTTGCCTGTGTACTCGATCTGAGACTTCGCGATCTGTTGATTTGTTTCGTGTTCTTTTTGTTTGTTTTTGTGGTTAGATCTTAGAACCGGGACTGCAACCACGAAAACACACAGAAAGACACGAACGAAGAAATCGACATACTTATCCGCGTTGATCCATTTTCAAATGATGTCGAAATTAATAAAAAAGAAAATCTTGATAGCTGATGACAGTGTTTCAATAAGAAAGTTTGTCGAAGCGATTTTGAAGAAAGCCGGTTACGCAGTTATAACCGCCAAGGACGGTCGCGAAGCTCTGAAACTTGCTTTCGAGAACGAGATCGATGCGGTCATCGCAGATGCTAATATGCCGAACCTTACCGGCTCTCAGATGTTCAAGATCCTGAAAATGGACCCCGAGAAAAAAGATCTTCCCCTAATAATGATAACCGGGCTTGCCCCTGAAAATGCGGATAAGCCCGGTGACGGTTTGGCCGATGTCTGCTTTGAGAAAGACACCGATCTTAGAATCAATTTACTTTCAACCCTCGAAAAACTGCTTTAGGCAGCCGATGCGGCATGCAGATCGAGCAGCGAACTGAGCGGCGTGTATTCCAGATTCTGCGATGTCGCGACCGCTTCGTACGTCAATTTACCCGCGTAAGTATTGACGCCCTCGGCAAGCCCCGAATCGTCACGGATCGCTTTTTCGAATCCTTTATTCGCTAAATCCAAAGCATACGGCAAAGTCGCATTGGTCAATGCAAACGTCGATGTACGCGGCACGGCTCCCGGCATGTTAGCTACGCAATAGTGCAGAACGCCTTCTTCGTAATAGGTCGGGTTGGAGTGCGTAGTCGCATGAGTCGTTTCAAAACATCCGCCCTGATCTACCGCCACATCCACTAAAACGGCTCCGTTCGGGATCAGTTTCAGCATATCGCGGGTGACCAGTTTCGGAGCTGCCGCGCCGACAACCAAAACGGCGCCGATCACGCAGTCAGCGTGCGAGATCGCTTCTTCGATCGCATAACGACTCGAAGCGAGAGTCTGCACCTTTGAAAGAAAAATGTCATCTAATTGTCGCAGGCGGTCAAGATTGCGGTCGATGATCGTAACTTTCGCGCCTAAACCAACGGCCATTTTCGCCGCTTCCGTGCCGACGATGCCGCCGCCGATGATAACGACATTAGCCGCCGGAACTCCCGGAACCCCGCCGAGTAAAATGCCGCGGCCGCCATTCATTTTCTCCAACGAATTCGCCGCGACCTGAACCGCCATGCGGCCGGCAACCTCGGACATCGGTGTGAGCAGCGGCAAACTTCCTTTCTGGTCGGTTATCGTTTCGTACGCAACGCCGGTGACCTTGCGTTCGAGCATCTGCTTCGTCAGCTCAAATTCCGGTGCGAGGTGCAGATAGGTGAAAAGTAATTGATTCTCACGCATTCGCGGGTATTCAGGCGCAACTGGTTCCTTGACCTTGACGATCATATCGCCCTTCGCCCAGATCTCGTCCGCCGTATCCCAAATGTTCCCGCCGGCGGCCACATATTGCTCGTCCGAAAATCCCGAGCCTTCGCCCGCCGTCTTCTGCACAAAAACCGTATGCCCGGCATTGACCAGAGCATTGACACCCGCCGGCGTCAGCCCGACGCGGTATTCGTTATCCTTAATTTCTTTCGGTAATCCGATATTCATAACAGTTGTTAGATGTCAGATGCTAGATGTCAGATGTTGGTTCAGCAGTTCAGCGACCACATCAGTCCATTTAGAATTCGCCCGACTTCGTTAATTTTCTCCTGTAAATTATTATGATTCTGTTCGCTAATATAACCAACTCTGACGGCTAATTCAATGTGGGTATCCAATTCCAACAGCGAATCTCTTGCATTGCCTAAGAATGTTGATGAAACTCTTCCTTCAAACGTCGGCCTTGGCCCTCCGCAATATTTGCCGCAATTAACGCAGACGCTCTACGAGTCTGTGAAGTTAATCCATATACTTCTTCCCGCGGAAAGGTTTTGGTAGCAGTATAAATATCAACTGTCAAAGCCATAGCCTTTTGCCAAGCTATCAAATCTCGATGACTCTTGATCGATTTGTTGTCATCCATAATAAGCAGATGCTAGATGTCAAATACTAGGTATTAGTTTAGGATTCAGACTGACATCCAGCATCTGACATCTATTCAGATTTCCACTGCATCGATCTGTGCTTTCTGCAACTTACCTGAATAGTCGATATAAAGCGATTTCCACTCGCTGAATATATCCAATACCTGCGTTCCGGCTTCGCGGTGGCCGTTGCCGGTGCCTTTTGTGCCGCCGAATGGGAGGTGGACTTCCGCTCCGATTGTCGCCGAATTGACGTAGCAGATTCCGGTGTAGAGTTCCTGCATTGCGTAGAACGACTGGTTGACGTCCTGCGTGTATATGGCCGATGAAAGGCCGTATTTCACGCCGTTGACGATATCGATGGCTTCGTCCAGAGTGGAGAAAGGAATAACGCATGTGACCGGGCCGAAGATCTCTTCCTGCTCAATCCGCATTCCGGGTTTTACGTCGGTGAAAACGGTCGGCTCGATGAACCAGCCGTTTTTATAATCGCCTTTTGTCAGGCGGTTTCCGCCGCAGGCGAGCGTCGCTTTATCAACATTCTTGCCGATCTCGATGTAGGCTAGGATCTTCTGCATCGCGTCCTCATTGATGACCGGCCCGACCTCGGTTTTTGCATCCAGGCCGTTGCCGACTTTCAGCTTTTTGACCTTTTCGACTAGCTTTTCAACAAATTTTTTATAAACCTTTTTATGCACGACCAGCCGAGATGATGCGGTACAACGCTGCCCACTCGTGCCGAAAGCTCCCCACAGCGAGCCTTCGACGGCGTTGTCGATATCGGCATCGTCCATCACGATGATCGCGTTTTTGCCGCCCATTTCCAGGCTGACAATCTTATTGTCGCGGGCGCATTGCTCGGCGATGACTTGTCCGGTTTTGGTCGAACCGGTGAACGAAACCAGCCTGACATCTTCGTGGGCGACGAGCGATGCTCCGATATCGGCTCCGTGACCGTTGATAAGATTGACGACGCCTTTAGGAATTCCGGCTTCTTCACACGCTTTCACAAGATTTACAGTCGAAAGCGGCACGTCTTCGCCGGATTTAATGACGACCGTGTTGCCGCAAACTAACGCCGGAATAAGCTTCCACGACGGAATCGCCATCGGAAAATTGAACGGCGTGATCAATCCGCAAATCCCGACCGGCTGGCGAACGCACATCGCGAATTTGTTCGGCATTTCGGCCGGCGTCGTAAAGCCGTGAAGCCTTCGCCCCTCGCCGGCGGTGTAATAAGTGCAGTCGATCGCTTCTTGCACATCACCGCCGGCTTCCTTTAAAACTTTACCCATTTCGCGGGTCATTTCGCGGGTGAAAGTTTCCTTATTATCGCGCAAAATTTCGCCCAAACGGAACAAAAGTTCGGCGCGTTTTGGTGCCGGCGTACGGCGCCATTTTGTCGCCGCATTTTTCGCCGCTTCTACCGCTTTGTTTACATCTTCCGCATTCGATTTGGGAAACCGGCCGACAATGTCGGTCGTGTTCGCCGGATTGACGTTATCGAAATATTCGCCGGATGCGGATTTTACCCATTCGCCGCCGATAAAATTTTGATAGGTTTTGGTTGTTGATTTGGACGATCTCTTAGCTTTCGCTTCTTTCGCTTTAGACATAATTTTTGTAAATGGTGAATCGTAAATAGTAAATCGCGAGTGAAAACTTTTCCACTCACGATTTACGATTCACGATTTACCAAATCTATTGGACTGTAAACTGTACTATTTTTAGCTGCGGACTGCGTTGTACAGGATTGAAGAACAACACATGCAATACGACCGCGTCGCCCTTTTTGAACTTGGCTACCGTGTCCGTAAAACTCTTGGCGTCGGTGATCTGAACTCTGTTGATCCGCTGAATAAGGTCTCCCTCACCTAAAGCCTCGCCGCCGTTCGATGCCTTTATGTCCGCAATAAAGCTTTCAGGATTTATCTCTTTGATGACCAGGCCTTTTTGGCCTTCCAGCTTATAGGTGGCTGATAACGCAGGCGTTAGCTCGGTCAATGTCAGGCCGAAGGGTTTAGCATCTGCCTTTGTCCTGTCTATCGGAAGTTTCGGCCGGCTGGAATCGTTATCGTCACGTCTGTTGTTCAGCGGACGCTCGCCGAGTTTTATGGAGGTCACCTTTCGTTCCAGATTTGATCCGTTTTCACGCAAATAAAACATGCTTACGGCTTTGTCAGGCGTCGTCGATGATACCTTGCCGATCAAATCCTGCGCGCTTTCCACCTCTTTGCCATCGAATTCGACGATCACATCACCGACCGTTAGACCGGACAAGGCGGCAGGGCTTTTCAGGTCGCGTACTTCAGTTACGATAGCCCCTTTGGCTTCCTTCAATCCGTAAACCTTTGCGTACTCCGGCTTTACCGAATCGAGTATAACGCCCAAATAACCGCGTCGGACCTTGCCGCTTTTCAAAATTTGATCGTAAACCGAAGCGGCTTCGGCGGAAGGCAGGGCAAAGCCGATGCCGTTATAATCGCCGGTCGAGGTGGCAATCTGCGAATTCACGCCGATCACTTCGCCGTCCATATTGACGAGCGGCCCGCCCGAATTTCCGCGGTTGATCGCCGCATCCGTTTGGATAAATTTCTGAAACGGCGTCGTCGCCTGTGTTTCGCGTTTGACCTGTGAAATGATTCCGGCTGTCACAGTGCGGGTCAGCCCGAACGGTGAGCCTAACGCCAATACCCAATCACCGACCTGCGACTTAGCGGAATCACCGAGCTTTACAAAAGGCAGGTCTTTGCCGGCATCGATCTTCAGGACGGCGAGGTCGGTTTCTTCATCGGTCCCGATCACCTTCGCCACGAACTCTTCGCCCGAATCGAGCTTGACATTGATTCGCACGGCGTCTTCAACGACATGGGCATTCGTCAGAATATAGCCGCGTTTATCGACGATAAAACCGCTGCCGACCGACTGCGCCGCACGGCGAGGAAGCTGTCGGCGAAAGAAATCCATTATGTCGTCCTGATCGCCTGGCGTCGCATCGCCTTTCGATGTGATTTCCGGAACTTTCCCCTTCGTATCGATGCTCACTACTGCCGGCTCGACAATCTTCGTCACCTCGGCAAATGATGCCGATAGCCTCTCAGGCGGTGTAACCGTCGATTTTAGTTGTTCTGGCGATATTGGAGTCTGTGCGATCAACGGATCCGATGCAGCAAACATAACGCCGAAAAATAACAAGGTTTGAAGAAAAGAACTTCGCGTAGATCGAAACATAAATGCGTCTCCTTAAAAATCTAGAGATATGGGCAATGTGTTATACGATGCATTATAACAGAATTTAGCACGCTGAAAAGACTGTAGGGCAAGCGTCGCGCTTACCGGCGAGTCTTCGAAGCGAGCGCCTTTTGAACCTTATCTAACTTCATAATGGTTTACGCCGCAATCGGCGTTTGCAAGCAGGACGATTGCGCTCCAGTCTAAGAATCCATCGTTAAAAGCACTTTCAACATGCCCTTCTCGCCTGCTCTACTGATCGCCTTTACTCCGTCCCGCAGACAAAACTCTTCGTTTATCAGTTGATCGATGGATATTTGCCGATTCGCCAAAAGATCGAGCGCCGGAGCTAAGCGTCCGCAGCGGGAACCGACTATAGTTATTTCATCGACCACCACACGCGAAGCTTCCCACACAGGCTTGCCATGAAATGTCGATTTCAGAACAAGTTTGCCTCTCGGTTTCAGCAGATCGAGCGCGGTCGCAAAACCTGATTCAGAACCGCTTGCTTCAATTACGACATCGAAATGCCGGTGCAAATTGCCAGAAATATTAGCGAGCAAAACACATTCGATATTGTTTCCAATCGCTTTTGCCATTTTCGATTGGTGCTTCCCGACGAGCGTCACATTATCTGATTTTAAAGCGGAGCACATCGCACAAAGAATACCGAGCTTGCCGTCACCGATAACGGCGACCTTTGTTTCGGGGAGAATTTCGACTTGCTCGGCAATACCGTATGCCGCCGCGAGAGGTTCGGCAAATACTGCCTGATCGTCCGAGACATTCTCCGAGACTTCAAGAAGGTTTTGCATCGGCAACCGGAGAAATTCAGCATGGCAACCATCGCGGCCATGAATTCCGAGCACCGTTCGCATCTCACAATGTCTCGAATCGCCGCTTTTGCATAGCCAGCATATGCCGCAGCCAACATTTATTTCACCGACCACGCGTTTGCCGATCCAAGCCGAATCCTCATCCGCTTCTTCGACCACACCGACGAATTCGTGCCCGATCGTTCCCTGAAATCCGGCGTAGCCGTTAATAATTTCGAGATCGGTATTACAGATTCCCGATTTCAAAATTCGCACGAGAGCTTCCGAATCATTAGAAGGCTGTGGTATATTTTGGAGTTCCAGCCGATTATCTACAAATCTAAGGGCATTCATTTCTTTGAGTTACAAGCCACATAATTATCTTTTGTAATACAGCTTCAAATCTCTTTCACCGGTGATCAGCCAGACACCGTCGATTTTTTTCAATTTCATTTGCTGCCGCACTTTGCCTTCCGAACGCGTCTGACCTCCAAAATTCCATGATTTATCAAATTCGGCGGTCGCTTCTTCACCTGACCTATCGACTTCGACATTCATATTATCGATCTCGAATTCAATCGAATCGAACTCGGAAAAGGCCCTAAGCTTATCGTTTCGAATGTATTCAGGGCTTGCTCCGGGCTTAAGATAATAGTCTACCCGATTCGCGTAATTGCCCATGAGTTCGTCAATCTCGCCGGATTCGGTAAGAGTTGTCCAATCGTAAATACGCTTTGAAACATCGTCTCTCGCCTGGTCGCGGTTGGCTGGCGGCGGGGGCGAATCGGATTCATCGGCTGCTGAGTTTGGATTTGCGGGAATTACATCAGCGGTTAAGTTAGCCCCCGGAGTAGGCGAAGGCGATTTATTCAGCACCGAATTCCCGCCGGTTTGGCGGTTGGACGAGTTGCTGGCTTTCGCGGTCTCATCGGGCTGATTCCGGAAATACAGCCAAGCACCTGCGGCGACAAGCAGCGAAGTTAGTAATGCAGTCAAAATAATCCAGGGCGTTTTTGATGTCCTGACTTCTCTCTGAACCGGCGGAGGCAATGCAGCTTCGGTTTGAGGATCGCGGGCCTGCATATCATTCCAGAGCTTTTGTTTTCGGTCTGAAATTACGGTTTGATCTTCGTCTAACGCCGCGGAAGTAACAGGTTCGGCGAATTGTTCCGCCAGCGGTGTCCCGTCCTGGAGGCAAAACTTTAGCGTCTCATCGGTATATTGTGTTTGGCAGTTCGGGCAGTATTTCATCGGCTTACAACTAATTCTATCAAAATATCCGGACCGTACGCTGAATGCGTCGTGCCGGCCGAAAACGTGTAAATTTACTTTCCGGCTTTGTGACTTTATACTTCTTAAATCATAAGATTATCAATTTGCTTTTATAATTGCGAGATTTTTATTTATGAGAAATATTCTTATTTTGAGTTTGGCTTTGGCACTTGCGGCGGTTGTTTTGGCATGCGGCACTTCTCCGTCGGGCGGCGCCGGATCTCCGACGGAAGCATATAAAACATTTTACGCCGCCGTGAAAAGCAAAAACACCGATGCGATCAAGGCAGAAATGTCGCAGAAAACGCGCGCTTTCGCCGAAGCCGCGGCACAGCGTCAGGGAATAACGATCGAGAAAATGCTGGAGAACGGTTTGACCGGAACGACCTTTGCCGAATCGCTGCCGGAAATGCGCGACGAGCGAGTCAGCGGCGATGATGGTTCTGTCGAGGTGTGGAACGCTAAAGACAAATTATGGGAAGACCTTCCATTTGTCCGCGAAGCATCCATTTCATTTGAAGCGTCCGGTGATTCTAAGGCTATTGCTCTTGAAGCTATTAAAGATTTGCAAGGTTTGAAAGTTACAGGGTCTAATAGCGTTAACGTAGAAGGAGCTATTCGACTTACGGAAGCAGAGAATCTCCGAACGAAATTGGCTGAGTCGGGGATAACAGTTAAAGTAACTGCTCTCGGCTGGAAATTCGCGATGGGCGAGCTTTTCACCGGCTCGTTCAAATCGCCGGGCAAAGGCCGGGCGATGAAGGAACGGGAAGCCGCGAACGCTATGTCCGGAAACGGCAGAGTTGTAGGTGTCAATACCAACTCCAACGGTAATGGCAATGCCAATTTCGTCAACGTCCTTAAAGATAAACTGACGAATGCAGCTTCTGACCGCGGCAATGTAAATAAATGATATCGGAACTTGCAATTCGCGAAATTCTAGCCCTTTACCGCAAACACGGCTGGTTCCTACGCAGTGTTTTGCTTTCCGCTGAATTGAAAATCGCTTTGGCCGAAAACTTGGAAAGCGTGTTTGGAAAGGCCGAGATATTTTCCTCCGAGCTCGACGCACTCTGGTTTTCACGTTCATCACGGCCGGAAAGCGAAGCTTGGGAAATCAGGTATTTAAACGAAACTCCATTCGCAATGGTCGAGGTAATCGACGGCGATTATTCCGACGGTGAGCGCGACGATGTTCTGAAATCCGCCGAAATGAAAATGTCAGAAATCGTAAAGTCAAAAAAACCTTCTAAGTTCTGAGTTCAAGCTTCAGCTTGTCTTTATCCTGAAGTCGAAGACAAGCTGAAGCTTGAACTCAGAACGAAGAACGCTTGACAAGGTTTGGTTTCAGAGAGCAAACTTGAATCTGCAGTAGTTTGACATGATGATAAAAGATCTCGGCGCAGGAGTCATTACCGTTTGGGAAGGCTTACGGCCGGTAACAAAAAAAATGCTGGTCGGCGCTCTTGCTTCGAACGGCACTACCCCGACGAGTAATCCGACCCAGAAATTTTCATACGACGCACACGCCGATTGGGAAGTCAGCCGCCTTTTAACGGCTCTGGACGAACAAACGCGAAGTTCCCTCGTAAGAAAAAATATCACTAGAATGGGCGAAATTGCAGTTCTGGCGGAAACCTGCGTCCGCGTGCTCGAGGCCCAAAGCGGCTCGGCCGAGGTATTTATTCAGCTTGCCGAACGCGCCATAAAAAAGCACGACTACAACAAGCTTGACAAACTTTCCGACCGGCTTTTCGAACGCTATTCCGCCAGCGAGATCGCCGAGATTATCCGCCAAACCGAAATGGCTCAGATACGCGCCATTGCCTATGAAACGCTCGCTCTTCTTCCCGTTCCGGTGATTATGCCGCTGCTCGACGATTCCCTTTACGCCGACATCGCCGCCAACGCATTAGAGCAAAAAGCCTTCGAATACGACTCCGAAGAGGCCCGCGACCTTCTCGATGAATTCGATTCGGAAATTGAATCTTTGGACGAGTAATTGTTCTGAGTTCAAACTTTAGTTTGTCTTTTGGTTGACGAAGAAGCACGCTGAAGCGTGAACTCAAAACGCTTGATTTCTATTGCCGGTATCGCGTATCTTAACCGCAGATTTTTTCTTAGTCTTCCCAAATCCCCAGCGGAATGGCGTCGGTAAAAACGAAACGCCGAAAACCCGCACGCCCATCCACATAACCGGCGCAATAAATTTATTCTGCCAGCCCTTAGTATTTTTTACGCACGTATAAAGCCGGTTATCGGATTTGAATCGTTCCTTGCTTGTTCCGCCGCCGTAATAATCCTTGTCGTGCTCCACGCAGCATTGGCGGTAATTGCAATCCGGAAATAAAGAGCAGCCGCCGCCCGTAAATGCAGGAGTGTCAGTCTGCTCGGGCGTTGTTACGCTGTTTTGCGAAAACGCAAGAGTCGAAAGCGACGCAAACAGAATGAGAATATGAGAGAGTCTCTTCATTTTTGAAAGTCCGAATCTTGAAGTCCAATCATCCGCATTCTCAGGCGTAACTGACATTTACGTCTCGTCATGTTTCACCTTCAATCGCCCTGCATACATCGGAAACCTGGCCGTCATCTCCGCAACTTCCCGCTTTACACGCCTCATTACTTCCTCTGATTCCGGTTCGTGAATTACTGCGGCGATCATCTCTCCTATCTGCTGCATTTCCGCTTCTTTCATACCGCGTGTCGTCAAAGCGGGTGTTCCGAGCCTGATTCCCGACGCCACAAATGGCTTATTCGTATCGAACGGAATTGTGTTTTTATTCGCCGTAATATGTACAGCGTCGAGAGCCTTTTCGGCGACCTTTCCGGTAATTCCCTTGCCGTCCCTAAAAACATCGACGAGCAGCAAATGATTATCGGTCCCGCCGGAAACGAGCCGCAGACCCACATTCGTCAGCGATTCGGCCAAAGCCTTTGCATTATCCAGAATCTGCTGTTGGTAAACCTTAAAATCAGCCTGTAAAGCTTCGTGAAACGACACCGCTTTTGCCGCGATAATATGAACCAGCGGCCCGCCCTGAACTCCGGGGAAAACACTGCGGTCGATGTCTTTGGCAAATTCTTCGCGGCACAAGATCATTCCGCCACGCGGCCCGCGTAAAGTCTTGTGCGTCGTCGTCGTAACGAATTCGCAATGCGGCACAGGTGACGGATGCAGCCCGGCGGCGACGAGTCCGGCAATATGAGCAATATCGGCCATCACCTTTGCTCCGACGCTTAGTGCGATCTCGCCGATTCGTGCGAAATCTATCGTTCGCGGATAAGCGGAAGCTCCGCAAATCAAAAGCTTCGGTTTGTGCTGCTCGGCCTGTTTTTGCAGTTCGTCGTAATCGATCTGCTCGGTGTCTTTGTTGACGCCGTAATCAGCAACCTTATAATTGATTCCCGAAAAATTCAGCGGATGCCCGTGAGTCAAATGCCCGCCGTGCGACAGGTTCATCCCTAAAATCTGATCACCGTGATCGAGAGCCGATAATAACACGGCCATATTCGCCTGCGCGCCCGAATGCGGCTGAACATTCGCGTGCTCCGCCCCAAAGATCTCCTTCGCCCGGTCGATCGCCGCCTGCTCGACAACATCCGCGAATTCGCACCCGCCGTAATACCGCTTGCCCGGATAACCCTCGGCATACTTATTCGTAAAAACCGTCCCCATCGCCTGCAAAACGGCCTCGGACACGAAATTTTCCGAAGCAATAAGCTCCAGCCCATCCGTCTGCCGCCGCACTTCGTCGTTAATCGCTTCGCTGATAACTGGATCGGCTTCTGGTAGATTCGCCGTAAAAAAACTGTTCATAAGTTGCTTTCGTTTGACCTCGTTTAGTAAAACAATAATAATCCGAAAAGCAAAACTATGGAAACGCTGGAAAGAGCCGAACAACTAAAAGCCGAACTGGACAACCTGCGGCCGCTTGATTCTGAAACCGAAGCCAGAATAATGCAGAAATTTCGGCTCGACTGGAACTACCATTCCAACAACATTGAAGGCAATTCTCTAACTTATGGCGAAACCAAAGCACTCATTCTATTCGGAATTACGGCCCAAGGTAAGCCGCTCAAAGATCATTTCGAAGTCACAGGGCATAACGATGCCATCAATTGGGTTATCGATCTTGTCAAAGGCATCACAGAATTGACAGAGGTTTTTATTCGAGAGCTCCATACTCTGATTCTTAAGGAAGATCATTACGTTGATGCAGTTACAAGGGAGGGTTTGCCGACAAGAAAACTTGTCAAAGTTGGGAAGTATAAGTCATCACCAAATCATGTCCTTACGCAAACGGGCGAAATGTTCTACTTCGCTAAGCCGGAAGAAACGCCTTCGAGGATGCAGGAATTGATCGATTGGTATAGAACAGAAAGGGAAAAGAGCGACGTTAACCCCATTATTTTGGCCGCACTTTTTCATTACAGGTTTATTCGAATCCATCCCTTCGACGACGGCAACGGTCGCGTAGGGCGAATAGTGATGAATTTTATACTGATGCAATTCAGTTACCCCCCCATAATTATAAAGACTGAAGATAAGGAAATTTATTACGCGGTTCTACGCCTTGCCGATTCAGATCAACTTGAGCCGTTTATTGAATACATTGTGCAAAATCTTATTCGTTCGCTTGAGATTATGATTCGGGGTACAAAAGGCGAGGAAATAGAAGAGGCCGAGGATCTCGACAAGGAAATCGCAATAATTGAAGCCAAATTAAAAGGTTTTAGTAAAAAAGTCGAACTTACAAAAACTCCCGATATGATTCTCGACATCATTGATGGGTCCATTCTTGTTCTGGCAGTTAAATTTATCAAATCGTGTCGACGATTTGATAAATTTTATGTAAGAAAGCAATTCGCCTTCTATTCAAATAGTTATAGCAGTCTTTACAGAATCGAAGATGAAACTTATCTAACCGATGTCAATAAGTTCATTAAAGGTTTCGAAGAATTCCGAGAGTTATATTGGAATGAAATTAACAGGTATCACCCGTCTTATCTACGTCTTTCTTATGAACATTTTGCTTTCAACAGAAAGGAGGTGGGCGACTTCGACTATAACTCGCACATTTATATTGATTTTAAAAAAACTAAATATCAAATTAAGACGGAATATACAAAAAGAACTAAGGAAACATTAATAATTGAAAAATTGTACTCTGAAGAATTAAATGATAAAGAAATCGAAAGCATTGTTAAACTAAAAGCAAAGCAGCACAAAATTTTTATTGAGTCTCACCTCAATAAGAAAAACATTTAAGTCATCATTAATGCGAAGACATCTTCACCGAGGACATTCACGCCTAAACTCTCCGCCTTTGTTAATTTTGATCCCGCATCGCTTCCTGCGACGACAAAGTCGGTGTTTTTGCTGACCGATGAAGAAACTCTGCCGCCGCGTTCTTCGATCAGTTTGGCGGCTTCGTCGCGGGTAAAATTTTCCAGTTTTCCGGTTAATACGAAGGTTTTGCCGACAAATCTTTCGTCCAGGCTTGCCGTGCTTTCGCCATCGACGATTGTGGAAACTCCGGCCGCTTTGAGCCGCTTGATCAATCCCTGATTTAGCGGATTTCGAAACCATTCGAAAACACTTTCGGCGACAGCGAGGCCGATCTCATGGATCGCGTCGAGTTCTTCGACGGTTGCTTCGGCGATCTTGTCGATGTCGCGGAAATGATTCGCTAATATCTTGGCGTAGCATTTCCCGACGTGACGGATGTCGATACCGTAGAGCAGCCGCTGCAGCCCGCGGGTTTTGCTGGCTTCGATCTGCTCGATAAGTTTTGTCGCCGATTTTTCGGCCTTGCGTTCGAGATTCGAGATGTCTTCGAGTTTTAAGGAATATAGATCGGCGACATCCCTGATCATCTTCGCCGTGACCAGCGTTTCGACGAGAACATCACCAAGGCCTTCGATATCCATTGCCTTTCGCGATGCAAAAAAAAGAACGCGGGCTTTAAGCTTTGCGGGACATTCCGGGTTCGTGCAGCGGCGGACAGCCTCGCCTTCCGGGCGAACTGCGGCAAAGCTGCAAACCGGGCAAGTTTCCGGGAATACATAATCCGTCTCCGTATTGTTACGTTTCGCCTCGACGACACCAAGCACCTGCGGAATGATCTCGCCGCTTTTTTCGATCAAAACCGTGTCGCCTAGTTTTATGCCGAGCCGCTTTATTTCGTCTTCGTTATGCAAAGACGCACGGGCGACGGTCGTGCCGGCTAGCAAAATCGGTTCGAGATACGCGACCGGCGTCAACGCGCCCGTTCGCCCGACCTGAATCTCGATCGAAAGCAGCTTCGTCATCGATTGCCGGGCCGGATATTTGTATGCTATCGCCCAACGCAAGGCCTTTGACGTCGCACCGAATTCCTGCTGCAGTGCCGTCGAATTTACCTTTACGACAACGCCGTCGATTTCATAATCGAGCGAATCGCGCATCGGCTCCATTTTTTCAATAAAATCACGAAGATCGTCGTAATGCTCGCATAACGCGCGGTGCGGATTGACGTGAAAACCATTAGCTTCGAGCCACTCGAAATTCTCCCAATGCGTCGCGAACATCTTCTGATTTCCGCGCAAAACGTCGTACGGAAACATATCCAGCCGCCTCGCCGCGACAATCGCCGAATCAAGCATCCGCAGCGTTCCCGAAGCACAGTTTCGCGGATTTGCAAACGTCTTCTCACCCAGCATTTCAAGTTCCGCGTTGATCCGCTTAAAGCTCGAACGCGACAGGAAAACTTCACCGCGAATCTCGGAATGCTCCGCGCCGTCGACTTTCAATTTCAGCGGAATTCTCTTGATTGTCCGGACATTCGGCGTCACATCATCGCCCCGCGAACCATCGCCGCGAGTCGCTCCAGCTGTCAAAAAACCTCTGTCGTAATGAAGCGAAACGCTCAACCCGTCAATCTTCAGCTCCGCGACATATTCCAGCTTTCTGCCCTCTGCCAGACGTTCGCACCGCTCGGTGAAAGCCTTAAGATCTTCGAGATTATAAGAATTGTCCAGCGACATCAGCGGCACCGAGTGCACGAACGGCTTCAGGCTCAATGCCTTGCCGCCGATGCGCATCGTCGGGCTGTTCGGGGTAATAAGTTCGGGATGGGCCGCTTCGATCTCTTTAAGACGTTCGAGCAGCCGGTCGAATTCGAAATCGGAAATTTCGGGATCAGAGTTTTGGTAATAAAGGTCGTTATGCCGCTCGATTTCAGTTCGTAAATTTTCAATATCGCCGGCAATTTCGGTATAATTTACGAAAGTCATAATTCAAGAACTAATCTCAATCCTTGGCTGATTTTATCAATTTTATTTTCCGGAAGCGTTCCTAAATGTTCAAGGAGATCTATCCGGTCAAGCGTGAACAACTGTGTTACGTTAACCACCGAATCACTTTCCAATCCACTGGAGCCCGTTGAAACAACAACATTTCCGGGCATGTCGGCGAGGCGGAGATTCGTTGTTATTATTGCGACTATTACGGTGTTTAGTTGTGTTTTATTAAAATCATCCGCTTGAAGGATTACAACGGGCCGTTCATATCCGGGACCTGAACCGCGCGGTTCACCCAGATTCGCCCACCAAACCTCGCCTCGACGAACTACCACTCGTTCCTCCGAATTGTTCGCCTTTGATATTCTCTTAGGGCAGGGTCTAATGACGTATCAACTGCCGCGCATACGGCATTGATTCGCGCAATTATGTGTTCTTCATCGAATTCTTCTCCAAGTTTCTTTACACCCAACGCGAAAACGGCGCTTCGCGACACCTTCAGTTTTTTTGCTAATCTTTCGCTCAGCTGAAAGACATCTTCGGTAACCGATATTGCTGTTTTCATAATTTAGAGTATAACCTTAGTTATACCAAATAATCAACGAAAAGATTCTGTGATTAAGCGACGGAAATGATCTTTTTCTACTCCTGAGAACGGTAAATATCATGAAATATACTGAACCAATCTGAAGAACTGGCATTTCTAATCCTTGTAAAGTAGGTATTTTGGGTTGGTTCCATCACGCACGAAACCGCGGCAGGTCAGGCCGAGGGCAAATGCAGATTTGAATTCGTTTTTGATGCGTTTTTGTTCGGCTATCGCTGCTTCCGGGCTGCTTTTTACGAGCGACGCCCAATCATTCGGAACGGAGATAAAACCCTCCGGCGTTTGCGATTCAACGAACTTTTTACCAGCCGCAAGCTGCCTGACCTTTTCGCTTTCGAGCCTCCATTCCGCAAACAACCGGTCACTCGCAAGCCCGATCGGTTCACCGCCGGTAGATGCCGTGGAATAATCCATGCCGTAAAAATTCGGCTGATATTCAACGACTGCCGCACCAAGTTTTTCTAAATTAAAATAAGCGTTTCGCGCCTTCCACGGTTCGAACGTCCATTTTATGTATTTGACGCCTTCACTCAACGCCCTTTGACGCTGCTCCCATTTGAGCTTTGCTCCAATTCCGGAACCCTGAAAAGCCGCGCTGACGGCCGTCATGTGTGAATAAAAAGCGCGCTCACCGCGAAGAATTGCGGGAACGCTGAGCACGAATCCGGCCAGTCTTCCGCCCGCGTAAGCACCGAGTGTAAATCCGCCAGCGTTCTTCGTAACGACAAAGTGCCGGACCGGCGAAATCTCGATCTCTGGAAGCGCAAAAACCGCTCGCTGTAAATCTACGCATTCCGCGAGTTCTTCCAGACTTTCGATTTCACGTATTTCTATCTCGTTATTCATCGGCTTTCCTCTAACCACATTATCGTTAACCAATCCTTTGAAACTGTCGCAATTTGTTTTCCGGCTGTCAAATCTCTGGTGGAGACCCGGAAGCCCTGAAATATTTGTCTTAACAATTGCACCGTGGATTTGATAGAATATACCCGGCTCGTTTCCTTGACTTTTTTTTCCGCACTCAGCAAATGACCCCGCAAAATACAGTCGATCTAAAAGGTAATTTAAGTACTCATTCTTCCGCCGAGATCCTCGTCGAGATCGGCGAGACAAAGCTTAGCGGTTCAATGCGCCTCACAAATGGGGAGCGAAAAACGATAGTGTATATTCGCGATGGCGAGGTTGTTTACGCCGTTTCGAACGCTCGAGCGTTCCGGCTTTTTTCGGTGCTGCTTGCGTCGGCCAAGATCGACAAAAACGTGCTTCTACGCTTTCCGAATTTTGCCAATGACACGGATCTTGCCGCTCATTTGCTGCAGAACGGATCGTTGACGAAGGAAGAAATCGATGCCGCCGTCGTTTCCCAGATAAAGCAGGTAATTATCAACGTCCTGATTTGGCCTGATGCCGAATGGATTTTCAGCCCGCTTGCCCGCCTGCGAGAAGACCTGATCTACGATGCAAGCGTTCGTAATGTGATGATCGATTATGCCCGGTGTATACCGCCGGAAATGATACGTGAGCGCTTCAAGAGCGTCGACGAATCTTTCACCGCTAACTTTCGAATTCCGAAATTTCAATTCGAAAACCATGAATCCGAAGTCCTGGACTTATTAGGCCATCAGGAAATGACTATTGGCCGGCTGAAGATGCTGAGTACATTTCCTGAATCCGCACTATTCCAGGCGTTGTACGTTCTCTGGCTCGGCGGATTCCTGAAGCGGAAGAATTGGAACACCGCCTTTTCGCCGGCTAAACTCGAACATATTAAGAACGCGAAAATGTCGCCGGTCAAAACGCAGCCGATCCAAAGTAACGGAGAAGTTGAAAGCTTGAAAGCCGAAGAAGATCCGAAAGCGGCGGTTGCCGAGATTACTCTGGAAGAATATCTGGAGCGCGTTGAAGGTGCCGAAACGCATTACGACCTAATGGGCGTGACTAAAACAGCACCGGCGAGTGAAATCAAGGCCGCCTATCTAATGATGGCAAAACTTTTCCACCCGGACCGTTATCACCGCGAAACCGGTTCGCTTCTTCGCCGCATACAGGTCGCATTTACGAATCTTGCTCAAGCTTACGAAACGCTAAAATCATCCGAATTAAGAGAGAGCTATGACTACAAAGTTCGCAAGCAGCTGGAAGCCCGCGAAAAACGCCGTGCCGAGGGCATTCCGGAAATGGCGGCCGGCGAAGAGCTGATATCCGAAAGCGGGGCCGAGAGTTTTGAAGCCGGTTTAAATCATTTGATGGACGGAGAGCACGGGCCAGCGGCCACGCAGTTTGCCCGTGCAGTTCACACTAGCCCGCAAAATGCCGTCTATCATTCCTATTACGGCCAAGCGCTTTCATTTCTCGAAAAATTTCAGCATAAGGCCGAAGCCGAAATGCAGGAAGCCGTCCGGCTTGACCCGAAAAGCGCGAAGATCCGCATGACGCTGGTTCAGTTTTTCATCGACAGAAAAATGGCAAAACGCGCCGAGGGCGAGCTGAATCGCTTTCTGCAGATCGCGCCGGATAACAAGGAAGCGAACGTCCTGCTGAACAGCCTGCAATCCTAGATGGGAGCGCGAGCGTACCAGTCCAATTCCGACAACCTGCAACTGACAATCGGCTACACCCTTGCTATACTCGTCATTGTGCAAAACATCGCCGCAAAGCAATCCAATTTCGACGAAAAGCTGCTCGAACTATCCGCCCGGATGGATGAATTCGAGGGTTACACGCACGCTCACGGCCTACGTATCGCCGAGATCGCGGACACGATCGGCAAGAGTTTCAATCTCTCCGCCCACGACCGTTTTTTTTTGCAGCAGGCGGCACTCGTCCACGACCTTGGCGAGTTGGTGATGAACCGCGATTACATCAAGGAAAACCGTGGCCTGACCGATCTCGAACGCATCGATCTGCATCGTCATCCGGTCATCGGGGAACGAGAAGCTGCCAAACGCGGCTTGTCCCGCGGCGTGCAGCTGCTGATCCGCTGGCATCAGGAGTGGTGGAACGGCGGCGGTTATCCGGACGCCCTCGAAGGCAATCAGATCCCGCTTGCCGCCCGCATTCTGCGTGTCGCCGATTCGTACGCCGCATTGACCGACGACCGTCCGCGGCGAAAGGCTATGTCGGACGGGGAAGCAAGACAGCACCTCGCCGAATGGGCAGGGCTTGAATTCGATCCAAAAGTGGTAAAAGCTTTTTTGGAAGCTTAGCGGAACGCGGACATCCTTGTCCGCGTTCCGTTGAATGCTATGATAAATCCATCAATAACAACGCCCAGAAGCTGGCTCGCATTCGAGTTGAATATCCTTCGCCGTTTCGAATTCAAATCGATCGCGCTTCCGTTTACCGGCAATCCCGCTCTCGGAAATTATCTCAAACGCGGCGATGTCCGCGTGATGGCGAACGATCCGCTGCAATCGGCCTGGACAAAAGCTCTCGCGACGATCCAGAACAACGGCGAAAAACTCTCGGACGATCAGGTAAACGCCGTTCTTGAAGACGTTTATGTGCCGCGCAACAAACTGCATAATCCGGCTTTGCGGACATGGTTCGGCGAAACGGACGCATGGTGGTTCGACAACATTAAGCAGAATCTCGACCGTTTGCAATCGCCGTTCGCTTACGCGATTGCGGCGAGCCTGGCGATGTCGGTCGGTGATTACGTTCTGTCATTCAACGAGCCGACCCGCGATCTGCGGCAGCCGCTTTCGAACGTTTACCGACGCCTGTGGAACGCCCTGCCCGAACCGGTAAACAACGGACAGAATAATACTTGCCAGAATAAAAACGCCAACGATTTCATCGCCGAAAGTCACACCGATTTAATGTTCCTTCGGTTGCCTGCGACGAACGGCAGTGTACGCATCGGCCATCCCGATCCGGCTGTCTGGCGGGAGGAATGGCTGCGCGGCGGCAACGATTTCTGGCATGAATTCGAAGTCTCGCGTCACGGCAAATTGGGTGCGCCGGTCGAAACGAAATCGCAGTATCTAAAGCTACTCGAGGAAACACTGCACACCGCGTCACACATCACAAAATGGGTCATCGCCCACGTCGAAGGCGGCTTCGTCTCAACGCAGGACATAGTCGAAGTAGTCGGAAGCATCAACCGCGTGGAAGCCGTCTATACAAAAGACTTTTCAGAGCTCACCGGAATGAAGGCAGTCATCATAACCGCATAGACACGGCATTTAATAGATCGTAATTAGTAATTACCAATTAATAATTATTAATTTTTTGGGGATAAACTGGTTTTCGTTATCTTTGCATTCGTCGTTCCCTGCCGGACAAACCACACCAGTCCCGAGCTTGCCGATAAAATCCCCGAAATTATCGTCAGCGTCTGCGGCGTGATGTAGAACATCGCCTCCGCCGCGAAATAACTCGACATGCCGAAGATCATAATTTCTGCGCCGCGATCAAGCGTAGAAATACGCCCGCGAATATAATCAGGCAAGCTCCGCTGAAACAGCGTTTCCTGGATCGCGTATTCAACGCCGACGATAGCGCGCGAGATAAACGCGAATACCGCAAACAGCCACAAAGACGGCATCAATCCGGCGACCGCGAACAGCACGCCGTGAATGAGCAGTGTCCAGCCGATAAAAAACGAATGCCGCTTGTAACGGTCGAGATAGATCTCAGTGCGGTGCGCGATCAGCATCCCGAAGGCTAATCCCAGCCCGGTCGCAAACCACAGCATCCCGACGGCCATGTCCGGATTCCAGTTTTCCTCACGCGCAAAATAGACGCCGCCGACGCGTTCGAAAACGACATTGATCGCCCCGCCGCCGGTCGCCCAAATGATGTTCATCAGCAGGATCGTCAGGGCAAAATGGTTCTGCACCGTGTAGCGAAACCCTTCGCGCAGCTCGGTGATGAATGACGGCCGCAGCGATTTGTCCGCCATTCGCTCGCCGGTGTCCTTGTCGCGGGTCGCTTCTTCGGGAATCAGCCAGACGGTGTAAGCCGATACGAGAAACGACACCGCATTTATCAAAAACGCTACTTGATACCCAAACACCGCAGCCGCCCAGCCGCCGAGCGCCGACCCGATCGCCATTAGCAGAAACCGCGACGAGAACATCAACGCAGTTCCCGCCAGTAAGCCTTCCTTTCCGGTCAGGTTCGGCGTCGCCGCGTTCTTTGCGCCTTCGAAAAATGCTCCGGTCGTTGATAATAAAACCGTGGCGAGATAAGCGATCCATAAATCATCTGGACTCGTGACGAGCAAAAACATCAACGCCAGCCCGACTCGCATCAGGTCTGTAACGATCATTACCTGCCGCCGCGAAAATCTGTCGACAAACGTCCCCGCAATCGGCGAAGCGAACGCGAACGGCAGCAGTCGGCAGACAAAAAATATCCCGGCGGCGGTCGGCGAAGCGTCGCTGACAAGGCGCACCAGGCCGAGTCCCGCGATGAAGTTGAACCAGTTACCGAGCTCCGAGATAACCTGTCCGTAAAGCAGGTTGCGGAAGTTGCGGTTGCCGGTGATGAGTTGCTTGTAAGTCAGCGATTCCATGAACATTCAAGGATAAACGCTGCGCGCTGGAAATGCGAAGGCGGCAAAGCAGCGGGAATGTTGTTTGGCCGGTTCCTGGGGTTTCACCCCAGGCTATTATCTGCGTCCCTTACAGGGGTCAGGAAACCGCAATCCTTAATTAAACTTCCGCCTCGTCCAAAGCGTCGCCGTTCGATCTACCGCGGCGCCATTTCCAAAACCTTCTGAACGCCAGCGAAAAGCCTGTCCACACCAAAAACGCGCCGCCGATGCAGACGATAAACCCCATGATCTGTCCTACAATCCCGAAGCTTTCGCCGGTGTGGCTGAATCTAAACCACGAACGGACCTGCCTTCCCGAATTCTGCACGCCGTACGGTTCCCACTTGGTGACGGCAGCCGTATTCGCATCGACCGTCAGCGTCGAGCGGCCGAAGATGTTCCAGTAAATGCCTTCGTCAATCGTAAAAACAGCCGCGTCTTTTGCCACAGGAAGTTTCAACGACACCGATTTCCATTCGGGAGCCTGCGCCTCGGCGATGTTCCACGAAGGATCGATGTTTGCCGGATAAACGTAAGCTTCTTCCGGCTTCGGCGGCTGATTTGCGGGTGCCGCCGGTGCGGACGCGGGAACTTCGTTGCCGGTCAGCGTGTACACCAGATCACCGGCCCATTTGAACGAGATCGTAACCGCCGTCAGCGTAAACACTACCAAAAACAGCGACGACCAGAAGCCGATCACGTTATGCCAGTTAAAATTCCGGGCCTTGCCGCGCAACCCGCGGCGGAACCAGAATACCGGTTTTATCAGCCGCCAGTTCAGCTTTCGCGGCATCCAGATGTAAATGCCCGAGATCGCGAGGAACAGAAACACAATATTGCTGACACCGGTGATCAGTTTCCCGATGTCCCGCTGCTCGCCGGACATCGCCAGCCAGCGGTGCCAGCTTCGCAGGTCGGACATGGCGGCGCGCACCTGTTTATTGCCTTCACCCGCGATCTCGCCGGTGTATGGATCGACGTAAACTAATCCTTCGCGGCCGAGATTGAACGCCCAGTTCGCGTTTTCCTCGCTCGTCATCGCCATCGCGGTCGGTTTCGCGTCCGGCCGGGCGGCTTTGAACTTCTCGACGATTGCCTGCGGCGAAAGTTTCTGCACTTCGCCCGTCACGGCAGAGTATTTCACGCCCCGCTCGGAGTATTCGATAATGTTTCGCTCAAACGCCAGCAGAGCGCCCGTGACCGACATCACAAATATCACGACGCCGGCAATAAGCGCCGTTACAAGATGCATCCAGAAGATGATTTTACGAAATGCTTTCATTCCAACAGGCTATCTAGCCCCGCCGCGGGCATTTGTTCGCGTGACAATGACGATTGTTCAAATGACATAGTCCATTGTTCGCGTAACAATGACGAATGTTTAAATGACATTGGCCATTGTTCGCGTGACAATGACGATTGGTCAGACGACATTAAGCATTGTTCGCGTAGCATCGGCCATTGTTCGCTGAACAATGGCGGGTGATCAGCGAACATCACTTACTTCCTAAATACCATCTACCTGTGTTTTCGGCTCTCCGTTGCAAAAGTTAAAAAGTTACTTTTATACCGGTCTGCAAAAGCCGGGGCTGCGAAGGTAAAATACCGCGGCTTCGGTCAACGACAAAGGTGCGGTCAAAGATGTTCTTTGCCGTCACGAAAAAAGTCGTGCGCCATTTTTCGACTTTATAATTCACTGTCGCGTTCCAATAGGTCTGAGCGGGTATCGATCCGAGTTGGCCATTTGGCGAGGGATTGACGGCATTCAGATCGTCGCCGAATTGACGTCCAATAAAGACGTTTTCGACAAATGCGTCAATACCGGCCGGATGCGAATAGCCGACACTAGTCGTCAGCAAGCTTCGGGGCGTGTAAGGCAGACGGTTTTCCGTTATCGAACAAACACTGGTCGATGGGCGGCGTCCGGCGGGACAGTAAAGATTCAAAATCGCGGCAGAAGTAACTGAGCTGTTCCGCTCGCCGCGAAATTCGGCCGTCGGCAAAAAAGTATAAGCTGTCCTTAGATAAAAATTGTGGCGGCTGCTGAAGATCGTTCCGGAATCGATCTGGCCGGTGAATTCGAGGCCCTGCTGCAATGTTTTGCCGCCATTAGTAAAGGCCGTACCGCCGGCGATAGAAGCCGCGACGATTTGATTCTCGTAGTCGTTGCGGAATATCGCCCCGGATATTTCAAGTCCGCGAAATGGACGGCTCCTCACGCCGGCTTCGTAATTCCAGCTAAGCTCCGAATCAAGTTCGACCACCGCGCCCGCGTTTGTTACCACGTCTTCGACTCGCGGCGGTGAGAAACCGCGATGAACCCCGGCGAAAACCGTAGTATTTTTCAATCCCGAATAAGCCAGTCCGAAACCGGGAACGATTTGTTCCACCGTCGTTCGTCCGGTCGCCGGCGTCCCATTCGCGGTCAGGAAATTCGAACGCTCGTATTCGATCTTTTCGAGCCTGATGCCGGGCGTGAAAGCAAAGTCATTCCAGATAATCCGGTGCTGGACAAAGCCCGAATATGCCAACGCTTTCCGTTCATTGCGTTCATTAAAAACGCCGTCACGCGAATTCGGCAGATCACCGTACTTGCCAACGCGGTCCTGATCTTCGCGGTGAATGCGAAAGCCGATATTCAGCTCGTTTCTGATATTTCCAAAATCAAAATTCACGTTCAAACGCGGTTCGATGCCAAGTGTCGAATAATCACGCAAATTGCCGCGGTTCCCGCAGGTGGTATTAAGATCGGCGAGGCTCCTGCAATCGTTATCACTGATCGGGTCCAGCGTGTTAGCCCGCCGCAATCGCAACGGCCGTTCGCTGGAATTTGAAGTTTGACGCCACCAGTCGCGTGAGAAATAGTTCGAATAAAAATTCGTAGTCAAATTAATCTTCGACGTAAAAACAGCCGCATGCTGCAGAGAAAAACCGTATCGGCGCCCGTAAAAGAAATCGTTCTTAAAGATATTGCCCCGAGGGTTGGCCGCAAATTCCGCCACGGTCGCACCCGTATATGTCAGATTCGAATCTTCGCGGAAAACCGAAAATTTGGCCGTCAAAACATTGCTGGAATTAATCTGATAGACCGATTTATTAGAAAAATCATAGAGCTTGAAATTCGTGTTTTCTCTCGATCCGTCGCCTTGTTTGTGGTTAAAACCAAGGATCGTGCCGAATTTGCCGAATGTGCCGCCAAATCCTGCCGCGCCGTTGAAAAAACTGCGGTTACCGCCTTCGAGCTTAAAATTAAATGTGGGCTTCGCGGGCGGATTGGGTGTAAGGTAATTGATCACGCCCGCAATCGTTTGTGGGCCGTATGCGATTTGGCCCGAGCCTTTGAGAACCTCGATAGACTCGTACCGCTCCACGGGGGGATGGTAGTAAGACGCGTTATCTCCATAAGGGGCATAAGATAAAGGCAGACCATCTTCGAGTAGCAGGACTTTGCTGGAACGTGTCGGATTCGTGCCGCGGATGCCGATGTTCGGCCGCAACCCGAAACCTTCTTCGTCGCGGACATTTACACCCGCTACTTTTCTAAGCGCCTCGGAAAAATTATAAACGCGGCTATTTTCCAAGGTTTGCGCATCAATCCGATCGATCGAACCGGGAATTTCCGTCAAACTTACCGGCGTTCCGGCAAGATAGCTGGAGGTTACCGAAACCTCGGCGGCTATAGTTTCCGGCTTCAGTACAAATTCAAGCTTGGTGTCCGCCGAAAGTGTTAAATTCCGGGATATTGAGCCGAATGTCTTAGCGGTAACCGTAATTCGATACTTGCCCGCCGGAACATTATTAAAAGAAAACATGCCGTTGCCGTCCGTTGCAGTTTCCGATGTAAACCGCACATCCTGTTTCGATAAACGCACTACTGCATACGAAATAATGGCCCCGTCGGCATCGACGACATGTCCTTGCAATTTTGTTTCCGATTGGCCAAAGCCGTAAGCCACAAGAAAGGCTCCGAGAAAAAACGTGCCCAAAAGTTTATTGATCTCCTTCATGCGAACTCCTATTGTATAATTTCAATTCCGCCCCGCTAAACGAAGAACTGTCGGTAGTCGGAAACAATTTTCCTTATTGAAATTGATTTTCAATTTCAATGAAATTTCATTAGATTAAATTTCGCTGCTTATGTCAATCAGCAATCCGCTTTGCTATGTCTGTAACCGGAAAGGTGATCAAACACAGCGTGATCGCGGTTCGGGATGCTTTTGGGAATGTCCGCTACGGCGACTACGGCGGCAAGTTGGTGGCAGCCTGCAAGAACTTGCAAAACGGCTTGGGTACGGCGTTCCGAACGCTCAGGGAATTAGTCTGATGACGCGCGCGCAAGGCGCGGGTGCGATGGTGGTCGAGGGACTGGAATTTACCGGACTTATGGAAAAGGCTTTGACCGTGATGAATGGCGGAGCTTTTCTGATCGAGGGCGTTACGGCGATCGAAACGCTCGATGACGGTGTCGACCTCGCTATCCCGGTTTCGGTCGCGGCCATTCCGGTTCCCTCAAAAGTAGAAGACGTACCGCCTGAAGTTATAAAGGAAAGCTTCAACGCCTATAAGGCGCGCCTGCTAGGAACGCCTGTTATTCGTATGCCCGAAGTACATATTGCCGGGAAACCGGTTCCGCGTTCTTACTACCTAACCGGCGTGCAGTACCGGCTAAATGCTGCCAGCTTCGGTGCCGGGCCGGTTGACGGCATACTTGGGCCTCGAACGTTACGGGCGATCAAAAAATTTCAGGAGGCGTATCGTGAGGCTCACAATTTGAGGGTGGACGAAGTTCCGGGTCCCAAAACACAGGCTGCACTTGTAAGTGTTTGCGGTTATTAAAGCGGGCGGCGTTCTGGATGGATTTAATTTTGGCAGGCTGGCGGCGCTAATTCCCTTTGAAATTCGGCAAACGTTTTTCAAAAAATGCTGCCACGCCTTCCTTGAAATCTTCGGATCTGCCGGATTCGATCTGGCATTCGTGTTCAAGAGTTAGCTGTTGCGAAAGATCGTTTGAAAATGAGGCGTTGAGCATTCGTTTGATCCGGCCGATCGAGCCGGTCGGGGCTTTGGCGAGCTTTGCCGCCATCAGCATCACTTCGCCCTGCAAATTTACGGCTGATACGACGCGATTTATCATGCCGAACTGCGCCGCACGCTCGGCCGAGACGGTTTCGCCGGTCATAAAAAGTTCCGCCGCAAGTTTTTCGCCGACGGCCCGCGGCAGGAAGAACGTGCCGCCGCAATCGGGCGACAGGCCGATCCGCACGAACGCTTCGTTAAAACTGGCGTCATCCGCCGCAATAACTATATCGCAGGCGAGGGCAAAATTAGTTCCGGCACCGGCGCAGACGCCATTCACAGCAGCGACAAACGGTATTGGAGTTTCGCGAATCAATAGAATGACATCGTGCAGAGCCTTGAGCGGATCTTCGAGAAAAGCTTCGATCCTGCCCTCTCTTTTCCACAGCGACTGCATCTCGCGCAAATCACCGCCCGAACAAAACGCCCGCCCCGAACCGGTAAGAATTATCGCTCTCGCACCGTCCGCGATTGCCTTCTCAAAAGCCGCCTGCAGGTCGAGGCTCAATTGCAGCGACAAGGCGTTCAAAGCCTCCGGCCGGTTCATCTGTACCGTCGCGACGCTGTGGTTGAGGTCGTAATTTACTGTTTCAAAATCCATAAGAAATCAGGCGAGAGGCGAGAGTCAAGAGGCGTGAGCAGGAATCTTTTTCGACTCTGGACTCACGCCTCTCCACTCTCGCATATTTAAACAAATCTCGCCCTTGATTTGCTTGCCTCGTGGCATTCACGGCATAGCACCGAACGGCCGACCTTTGGCTGGAATGGCACTTGGTCGTGCTTGCCGCAATGATCGCATACTATGTCAAAACGGGCTCCGGTTGGGCTGGCAGCGCTCGTTTTCTTTTTCGGTCTGCACTTTGCACATCGCTGCGGCGAGGGCATGTTCCGCTGATAGAACATCTCCTGTTCCTTTTCGGAAAAGAGGAAGGTTTCCTTACATTGAACACAAGTAATATCGGCATCCGGCATGGCAATTTTTCCTTTCTGAAACGAATTTTAAGAAGTGGATTACGCCGATTCTAACACGATGCACGGAAAACCGGCAATCTTCAATCGTTATTCAATTCGGCCACATGATTTCTTACCGTTTCCCCCAAAGTATCCAGGTTATAGCCGCCTTCGAGACACGAAATTATTCGTCCGGCGCATGATTCGTCCGCCCAATCCTTCAATGTTTTTGTCATCGAAACAAAGTCCTTGTCGCGGAGCATCAATTGCCCGAGCGGATCGGTCAAATGAGCGTCGAATCCGGCGGAAATTATAATTAAATCAGGTCTGAAATTATACGCAATGTCCGCAATCGCCGATTCGAACATCCGTTTTTGAACGTCCGCAGCCGTCTTCGCCTTTACCGGCACATTCAGCGTCGAACCTAAACCTCTGGAATGTCCGGTTTCACCGCGTGCACCGCTGCCCGGATACCATGGATATTGATGCATCGAAAAGAAAAAGACGCTGGGATCGACATAGAAAATTCCCTGCGTCCCATTGCCGTGATGGACGTCCCAATCGATAATCGCAACGCGTTCTATCTCTTTATAACGGTTCTGCGCATAACGTGCCGCGACCGCAACATGATTAAAAATGCAAAATCCCATCGCGTGCTCGGATGTCGCGTGATGCCCCGGCGGGCGCACCGCCACAAAAGCATTTTTCGCCTCGCCGGTCATCACCGCATCGACCGCCCGGCACGCTCCGCCCGTCCCGTAAAGTGCCGCATCGAACGACTGCATTGAGATGACGGTATCGGCATCGAGCTGGCTGACACCGTTCGCGAATGCACCTTCCACCCGCTGAAAATGCTCCTTTGTGTGCGCCGCCTGGATAACACCCTGCGAAGCCTTTTCGGGTATGATCTCTTTCAACTCGGCCCACAAATTTTCGTCGCCTCTGAGCGCGTTCATCACGGCATCGTAGCGCATCGAAGTTTCCGGATGTCCGGGACCGGTAGTGTGTTTTTGATAAATGGGATGGTGAATAATTGCTGTGGTCATAAGAATTATATCCAGAGATTAACACAGATTATTTTTGACTTCTTATCCGTGTTTATCTGTGTTCATCTGTGGACAAAAGGCCCTAAATAAATGCGGTCTCTTGCAAAAGCTCGCCTTTTGCAAATCGATCAAGGCTTAAACACGATACGTTTAAGAAACTCGCTTTTCCATCCAAGATAATCTCGCTCAATGCTCTGCCTGTCGCCGGCGCATGCATCACGCCGTGGCCGCTGAAACCATTCGCGAAATACAAACCGTCGACCGCACATTCGCCAAGAATTGCATGATGGTCCGGCGTGTTTTCGTAAAGTCCGGCCCGGCACTTTTCGCGGACAGCCTCTGTTTCAAATAAAAACTTAGCCCGGTGTTTTGCCTTCCCGTAGACTTTCCCAATAAAAGCCTCATCAAAATTCGTATTAAGCGAAGCTTTTTCATCCGGATCAGGATAAGCAATCAAAACTTGCCGGGCCGAGTCGGAACCGGGAACGATAGCGACTGGGTTCTTATTTCCCTTCGCAAACTCCCGTGCCGGCCGAAAATGAAACCCGCTCCCAATATCGATCACCATAGGCAAACTCGCCGGCAAATCGACGCGGCTTCTGGCCCAGACGATCTGCCGCCTCATCGCCTGGACCGGCAAATCGATTCCCGCCGTTCCAGCTAAATGCCTGGCCCAGGCACCCGTACATAATACAACCTTTTTCGCATTCGATCCGGCCTTTACTGGTTTCGGCCCCTGTAATCCTGCCGCCCGCTGTCTCAATCGATAAGACTTGAGTGTCGAATTCGATACGCGCTCCATTCTCAAGTGCCTTCGTTGTAAATCCATCCATCACCGCCAGCGGATTGATAAATCCGTCGCGGGCACCGAAACTTCCACCGGTAATATCATCGCAGTTCATTCCCGGAACGATTCGCGAGACCGTATCGGTATCGACGATATCGACGTCTTTTACACCAAGTTCGTGCTGCTTTAGGACGTTAGCCTTTAGATAATCAAACTGTTGCTCGTCTGTCGCAAAAAACAAATACCCGCGAGGCTCGTAACCGCAATCGAAACCGCAATTATTAAAGAAATCGAGCGAATACAGCGACATCTTTATATTGATGTCCGTCTCAAACTGCGCGGCGCACACCTCCCGTCGCCTTACCGGTCGAGCCTTTTCCCTGTTCGCTCTCACGTTCCAAAATCAGGACATTTTTAGCGTCGCGTTCCGTTAAATGATACGCAACGCTGGCCCCGACGACACCGCCGCCGATAATGATGATCTCCGCTTTTTTCACTTATTCAGATTCGACGCCGGCCGCCTTCAACACAAAATCCGGCGTCAGCGGCTCGTCAGGCAGTACGAAATCCTTTCCGCGGTCGAGCGCCCAGCGGTGCAGCCATGAAATTCCGGCCCGCCGCGTGAAATTATCCGGCAACCGGTAAGCCACGTCTTTCAGCGATTCTTCCAGCGTGACGAATTTATAACCGCGTTTTTTCAGCATTCGTGCGAGGTCGTCGAAATAGTCAGAATTTATGAAGTTGGCGTGGATCAGCAACGTTTGGCTGATCTCGCGTCCGAAAAGCTTGACGGATTGCCGCTCCCAATAATCCATTTTGCTTTCCATATAAGGCACATAAGCGTCGCCGATCTGCTTCATTAATTTCTTATCGCCTTTATCAAAAGCCTTGTCATAAGCGCTAGCGAATATCCAATCGGCATTATCAATGGAAACCGGAGCAACGACATAATTATGTTCCGCCAAAAAATTGTAAATCGCTGTTTTCGTATCCATCTTCGAACCGGTTTGCAGATACGGGTGGCGGAAGAATTTGATGTCGCGATTTCTGGTTTTGAGAAGCTCCTTCGTTATTATCTCGCCGCGAATAATATCAGCTTGATAGGCTTCCGGTTCGATTGCGTCCGCGCTTCGGTGAGAAAAAGTGTGATTGCCGAGCTCAAGCCCGGCGTCAAGCCACAACCGCAGTAGATCGACCTGTGCCTCGTCCCGTTCCGCACCGTTAAAAAGCTTGTTTTCATTAACAAAACCGATTGCCGGAACCTTGGCTTTCGTAATATGGGCAAGCAGTTTTTTTGTAATCTTCCGCCGATTTTTTATATCACGCCGTGTAGAAACAACCGGAAGATCGTCAATCGTCACCGCAATTGTCCGCAGCCGCGTCTGGGCAAACGATGCAAATGCCCCAAACAGAATAAAAAGAAGAAAGACAATTTTCATATTGTGAAACAGGTGGAAACACACTCCCTACCGGTCGTGTTTCCGCCTATGCCGCCAAATCACTTTGCAAAAACTTGTGAAAGATCTGCGAACCCCTTAAACTCCAGAGCATTGCCGCTCGGATCGAGAAAGAACATCGTCGCCTGTTCTCCTACTTCGCCCGCAAAGCGTATTTTCGGTTCGATCACAAATTCGACGCCTTTCGATTTTAGATTGTCCGCCAACTTCTTCCAATCATCCATGGGCAGAACAATCCCAAAATGCGGAATTGGCACAGCGTCCGCATCGACGTTATTAGCAGCATTCTGCCGCACAAACCCCGAAGACAAATGCGTGACGATCTGATGGCCGTACAAGTTGAAATCGATCCAATGCCCACTGCTGCGGCCTTCCTCGCATTCAAGGACACCGCCGTAAAACGCTCGCGCCGAATCAAGATCGTGTACTGGAAAGGCAAGGTGAAATATATTGTTCATACATTAGTAATTACTAATTTCTAATTATTAATTAAAATCAAGAGGATGATTTGAGTCTTTTGCGATTTGCCGAATCGCACCCAAATGATACGCCGAATGTGCGATTATCGCGATGGCGTCGCCGATGTTGTCCTGGTTCCAAGTTTCGATGTCCGCAAAACAGAGTAGAGCAGTTTCATAAGATTTTCGCACTGCGGCCCGCAGAGCGTCCCATTCTGTGTCGTTCACATCTTCGATCAGCCAACTGTCGTCCCATTTCACGTTTTCGGTTCGGCCCTGAATAAATTCAACCAGCCGGTCGATGTAGAATTTTGCGTGTTTTGTCTGGGCAGCGATGGTCGCGCCGTAAGATTCCCGCGAAGCCTCCGCCGCCGAAAGTTTTGCAAGCGTCGGGAAAATGCCTATCCCGCGGTCAAGATACGCGCTTCCCTGCCCTTCCGGCGAACCTTCGAAAGTTTCGAGAAAGACGACCAGCAAATCCTTCAAAAAATCAGTCTTCTGTATTGTTTCCATAAAGTTCTGAGTTCGAGCTTCAGCTTGCTTCTTACTCAACCGCGATGCACACTTAATTCAAACTATGCCAAACGATAAGATCGATACATTTCTAAACGAAATTGAAAAAAGCCTGCGTAAAGAGACGTTTGTAAAAATGACTTTAGGCAATTATAGAGGCTCTGACGCACATCTGCAAAAAATCCTCATTCGTTTGATAAAAACTAAAAAAGGCACGCGGCTTTTCTTTCAATATCGCCAGGACACGCGCGACACGGTAAAAAACTACGCCTTTGACGAAGGCTTCCACATTCTCAGCGAATTGCTCGGACACGAATTTTTCAGCGGACATCTCTTCACCACCGAAAACGATTTTCAGCTCGATGTCGGCAAAAAATCGACTCGGCTTAATAAAGGCAAACCGACATTCAAATCAAAGCCGCCACTCGATCACGACCGTGAGAAAAAGATAGAAATCGATCAGAATGCTTTCTATCTGAAGGCCCTCGGAATAACGACCGATCTCGGCGAGATTCGCGATAAACAGCAGGACAAGTGGAAACAGATAAATAAATTTGTAGAAATTCTCGGCGGATTATTCAAAAAGTCTTCGCTAAAAGACAAGAAAAGCTTGACCATCGTCGATATGGGTTCGGGTAAAGGCTATCTTACTTTCGCCGCTTACGATTATTTCAAAAACGGGATAGGTTTGGATATAAAAGTCACAGGGATTGACACAAAACGCGAATTGATCGATCTTTGCAACGAAATCGCGATAGCCGGAGAATTTGAAAATCTGCACTTTGCCGAGGGCACAATCGAAAGCTATGAATTAAAAGAAACCGACATTATGATCGCTCTCCACGCCTGCGACACCGCGACCGACGATGCCCTGTTCAAAGGCATTTCCGCCAACGCCGAAATCATCGTCGCCGCTCCGTGCTGTCACAAAGAAGTCCGCCGCCAAATGAAATCGCCGGAAATTTTCAACGGAATCCTGAAACACGGAATAATGCTCGAACGAACAGCCGAAACCGTTACGGACGGCCTGCGCTCCATGCTGCTTGAAAGAAGCGGTTACACGACCAAACTATTCGAATTCGTCGCGACCGTACACACGCCGAAAAACAATATGATAGTTGCGACGCGGCACGGGAAGGAAATCGACAAAACAGCTATTGATGAAAATATTAAAGCAATAAAGGAAATTTTCTCAATCAAAGAGATAAAACTGGAAACGCTGCTAAGTTCTTCGACTGGAGCGCAGGCATCCTGGCTGCAACCGCCGCTTGCGGTGTAGCGGCCTAAACCCGCCCGGCGCTTTAGATCGTAAAAGTTTGTTCGCGTTGAAGCAACGCTCATTGCATGCAGGATGCCTGCTCTCCAGTAGTCATCCCGCCGCGATTACTGCCCGGATTTCGCCATAACTATAATCTTCGCCAAGAATCTCCTTCACCGGCGATAACGCCAGGTTGCCCGGCATACTCGCTATCGCCTCCCTTATCGGCTCGATTTTCCTTTCTTCAACAACATCCGTGAGCATCAATTCCCCGCTGGCTACAAAGCGAGCCAGATGATTTTCGATCGTCGTGATTCCCAGCGAGCGCTGCCGGGCGATCTCTGCCACCGAAATTCCCTCGCGAAACATATTCAGCGAAATGCTGAAAGTGTCCGTTCCATCCTTGTGACCTTTCGGCCGGCTCTTTCGCTCGCGTTTCGCAGCCTTCAGGTCCATCCGCGATTCGAGCCCGTTCGCCTCGCAATATTGAATAACGCGGTCGAGAAAATTCGCACCGTATTTTTGGAGCTTCAAATCGCCGACACCGGAGATTTTCCTGATGTCTTCGACTTTAACGGGAAGAAAGGTTGCCATTTCAATTAGCGTCACGTCGGAAAATATAACGTACGGCGGCACATTCTCGCTCTTCGCAAAATTCGTCCGGATTTGTCTTAGGTCATCGAACAGGTCTTGAAAATACGGATGCGTTGTTTCGCGGACAGCGGCGGTTTTTCGTTCGTCCTTTTCTTTTAATTTGAATAGCTCGACCGCCCTTTCGCCTTTCAAAACACCATGGCTTTTCTCCGTCAAAACAAGCACCGGATATTGCCCCGGCGATTGTGCCAAAAAGCCTTGGGCTATCAGATCCTTAAAATATTCGAACCAATGATCCTTCGAAATGTCCGCACCGACGCCGTAGGTTTTTAGATTCTTATGCTCGTCGCGAATCGACTTCGCCGCCGAACCGCGAAGCAGATCGATGGTGTACGTAAGCCCAAAACTCTCACCCAAACGCATCACCGCGCTCAAGGCTTTTTGGGCGATAATGGTCCCATCGAATTTTTCAAAAATGGTCGTGCAGTTGTCGCAGCTACCGCAGTCTTCGTCTGCTTCCTCCGAAAAATAGTTGAGCAGAAACTTCCGGCGGCAAGTTTTCAGATCGCCGAATTTGCCCATAATATCGAGCTTGTTCTGCATAATTTCGCTCTGCGCGGCATTGCCTTCTACTTCCGCGAAGCCTTTCAATTTGACGACATCGCCCCAGCTAAAAAACAGCAAAGCGTCGCTCGGCAGCCCATCGCGTCCAGCACGCCCGGTTTCCTGGTAATAACTCTCGATATTTTTCGGCAGGTCGCAGTGCACCACAAACCGCACGTTCGACTTATCGATACCCATCCCGAAAGCGATGGTCGCGACGATGATCTTCACCTCGTCCTTTAGAAACAATTCCTGATGCCTTTCCCGCGTTTCCTTGTCCAATCCGGCGTGATACGGCAAAGCGTCGAATCCGGCATCCTCCAAATCCTCGGCCAGATCATCCACCGATTTCCGGCTTAGGCAATACACGATTCCGCTTTCATTCTTTCGCTGTTCGAGATAATCGAGCAGCTGCGAATAAGAATTACGCTTCGGCTGGACCGTATAAAATATATTGGGCCGGTTAAAGCTCGAAACCAGCAGTTCGGAATTCTGGATTCCCAGGCGCTCGACAATGTCTTTCTTTACCAGTTTGTCCGCCGTTGCGGTAAGGGCAATAAGCGGAACATTCGGAAAATTCCGTTTCAGTTTACTTAGCTGTGCGTACTCCGGGCGGAAATCGTGGCCCCAATTCGAGATACAGTGAGCTTCGTCAATCGCAAACAGCGAAACATTTATCGACTTCAAAAAATCCAAAAACTGGTCGCCGCTCTGAATCAACCTCTCCGGCGCAATATATAACAACTTCAAATAACCGCTTCGTACAGCCCGAAAAATCTCCACCTGCTGCTGCGTCGTCTGCGTCGAATTCAAAAACGCCGCCTCGACGCCGTTCTGCCGCAGAGCATCGACCTGGTCCTTCATCAGCGCGATCAGCGGCGAAATAACCACCGTCAACCCATCAAACATAATCGCCGGAATCTGGTAACACAAAGACTTCCCGCCGCCCGTCGGCATCAGCACGACACAGTCCTTCTTCGCCAAAACCGTCTCGATCGCCCGGTGCTGATTCATCCGAAACGAGTCATAACCGAATTGGCTTTTCAAAATTTCTTTTGCGCGGTCAATGTTCATTAAAATACGATTAGGTGCTGATTAGGTTGCTAATAATTTCTGTGGTTTGCGTTCTGCGAAATGCTATTATACAAAATGGTTCCGCATAATACATACGGTCGTTCCCTATCATCAAAGTCCGAGAATTTGTAAATTATGAAATCGAATTTCCCAACTGCGTACGTAACTAATCTCGCGCTTTTCTTGTGTTTGTTTGTCGTCGGTTCTTGTAACTCCAGCGCATTTGAATCTAGAAGCAATGCACAAGTTTTGAATACACCAATTGTCGAGAATAGCCTGAATCAGACGGCTAGTAAGCTTACTGAACTATACAATAATAAAAACTGTAAAGAGTTTGTAAATACTTTTCCGAACAATTTTCAAGAATTTAATCAATTGTATGGATACGATGATGAAAAGGGCTCAGGACAATTATATTCAAAACCCAAATACATAAATTATTTTTTTGATTGCACAGAAGTGCCCGCCTTCGAAAAACTTAAAAAGTCTATTTCGATCGGAATCGATGGCAAATGGGACGCTGACCTGATAGGAATGTTTCAATTTCGGACTTTCATACTCGTAAAGGATCATTCCAATGAGACAAAAGACATATTAAACAATTTGTCGGATGAGAGAGCCGCGACATTCTGGTATTTTTTGTTTGACAGTCCGCACCCATCCGATAAAGAAATTGTAAAAAGGGTTGATTCAATGAATAATTTGATGGGTAAAAATAGCAAACAATCAAAGTTGTTAACGGAACAGCATCAAAAAATACGAATTGATTGGAAAGAACATTAAAGAAGATTTAAGCTCAAGAATTACTGTGCCGTGCTCCCGCTCCATGTCTGGCAAGGACTCAAGTCAGACCCAGCCAACAGCCAAGCTTGACCTTTCACCCGAATCAGGATTATGCTTAGAGTTTGTCTTTAGTAGACAATTCTGGGGAACATAAAGCAATGAAACAAGAAATCCATCCTAATTATCAGGACATTATAGTAAGTTGTGCCTGCGGGCATTCGTTCAAGACGCGTTCGACTGGCGGCGATCTGAGCATTGAAATTTGTGCGGAATGCCATCCGTTCTTTACCGGCAAACAGAAATTGATCGATACGGCGGGGCGTGTTGACCGTTTCAAACGCCGTTATGCACGCGGTGCCGCTCCGGCTGCTGAAGCCCCGGCGGAAACATTGGAAACCGTCGAAGTCGCGGAAGTTTAATCTATTGAAACTGGCTGCTGATAAATATTAGCTGACAAAATTCGACGCCGGCTCTTTTGAGCGCCGTTCGCTAAAGGTGTATTTTACACCCGCGAAAGGTGAAAAAAAGGGCCGGCGTCTTCTGATTTTGGATTTTAGATTGCGGATTTAGATTATTTTTGCATCCAAAGAATAGATTTGCAACCAACAAAAGTTATGAAAAACAGAAAATCAGTGCGAAAGCTAAAATTCCTGCACACCGTATTTGCGGTGCAGCGCGACCTTATCGTCGGCGGCCAGGCAGTGATGGAAGGCGTCATGATGCGTACGCCCAGTGCTTACGCGATCGCGTGCCGTAAATCCGACGGAACGATCGTTCACACCGCCGAAACGCTGCCGAAATGGAGCGACAAGTATAAATGGCTGAATCTGCCGGTGCTTCGCGGCGGTGCAACGCTTATTCAATCGATGGCTCTCGGCATTAAGGCCCTGAATTTTTCGGCAAAGATCTACGAGGACGACCTCGAAGCGCAGAAGGAATTGACGAAAGAAAAAGTGCTCGAAACCAAAACTGCCTTGGCGAGCGGAACGACGGACGAGAACTTTACCAAAGCTCCGGTGAAGGTCATTATGCCTGAATCGAAATCGGAAGATTCGACAGCGAAAAAAGCCTCCCAATCGGCTGGTGCCGTCGGCTCGATCATTTTCGCTCTTGGGTTCAATGTTTTGCTTTTCATCGTGGCTCCGCTCCTTCTAACCAATATCGGATTTATCGCTCTCGGCTGGGCAGAAGCTCCGGCAATCGCCGCCGGTGCAGGCTGGTGGGAAACTTCTAAGGCGTATATTTGGGAGATTAAGCCGCATTCGTGGATCGCGTTTAACCTGATCGACGGCCTTGTGCGGATGCTGTTTTTCGTGATCATGATCTTCACGATGTCCTATTTGAAAGACATCCGCCGCGTCTTCGAATATCATGGGGCCGAACACAAAACCGTGTTCACCTGGGAAAAAGGCCTTGAGCTTAACGTCGATAATGCGACGATTCAAAAACGCCAGCATCCTCGATGCGGAACTTCGTTTTTGATGGTCGTCATGCTGGTCGCCATAGTTCTTTTTTCGGTGATTAAGTTCGATGCATTATGGATGAATTTGGTCGTGCGAATCGCTTTGATGCCGCTCGTTGCGGGCCTCTCGTACGAGATCATCCGCTACGCCGCGAAGAAAGAGTCGGGTGCGATATTCAAATTTATGACGCTTCCCGGCCTGTGGCTGCAAAACATCACGACCCAGGAACCGGACGGAGAACAATTAGAGGTTGCCATAAAAGCGCTAGATGAGTCATTGAAACTTGAGCCGTCAGATGTGAAAACGGCCCCTGTTTTTGTGCGGGAATTGGAAGTGGTGGTTTAGGATTTACAAGCGCAGCTTTAATGCTGACTGCTGACAATTATGCTTGAGAAACTTGCACAAATCGAAAAAAACTACGAAGACCTGACCGTTCAGATATCTTCGCCGGAATTCATGTCGGATATGAGCTCTTACGCGAAGCTCATGAAGCAGCACCGGTCTTTGGGTGAGATCGTCGGAAAATACCGCGAGGTCAAAAAGATGACCGAGGCTTTAGCTGAATCCAAAGAGCTTGCTGAACTCGCGGCCGATGAAGAAATGCGCGAGCTTGCTCAAGCCGAAATAGCCGAGATCGAAGAAAAACTTCCGCCCGCCGAAGAGGCGTTGAAATTTCTGCTGCTGCCTAAAGATCCAAAGGACGACAAAAACGTAATTCTCGAAATTCGGGCGGGAACCGGCGGCGACGAAGCGACTCTTTTTGCTGCCGAAGTGCTGCGGATGTACGCTCGTTATGCCGAGCGAAACGGCCTGAAAATGGAGATTCTCGAAACTTCCGACACCGGCGTCGGCGGAATTAAAGATGCCGTCGCGGTTATCGAAGGTGACAAGGTTTATTCAAAACTGCGTTATGAATCCGGCGTTCACCGCGTCCAGCGTGTTCCGCAAACCGAGACCAGCGGCCGCATTCACACATCCGCGATCACCGTCGCAATTCTGCCTGAAGCCGAGGAAGTCGATGTAGTCGTGGATCCAAAAGATCTCCGCATTGATTATTTCTGCTCATCCGGCCCCGGCGGTCAGTCGGTAAATACGACCTATTCTGCCGTCCGCCTTACGCATTTGCCGACAAACGTCGTCGTTTCGATGCAGGACGAAAAATCTCAGATCAAGAATAGGGAAAAAGCGATGCGCATACTACGTGCACGCCTGCAGGAACTAGAGGAGCAGAAACAGCACGACCTCGAAGCGAGCGAGCGTAAATCAATGGTCGGCAGCGGTGACCGGTCTGAAAAGATTCGCACCTATAATTTCAAGGAAAACCGCGTCACCGACCACCGCGTCGGCCTGACTGTCCACCAGCTCGATCTAGTGCTAGACGGCCAATTAGATGAGTTCATCGATACTCTAACGACGCATTATCAAACCGAGAAGCTAAACGCCGAAGCCGTTTCCGTCTAAAGTTCTGAGTTCACGCTTTAGCTTGTCTTCGGCCCACTGCAAAAGACAAGCTGAAGCTTGAACTCAGAACTTAAGAGTTCACTAAATGCCTGTAACCCGACTATATCTAATTAGACACGGTCAATCCGCCGGAAACGCCGAAGGGCGGTTTGGCGGGCATGGGCCGACTCCGCTTTCCGAGCTTGGGATGCGGCAGGCGGAGGTAACGGGCGAAATGCTTGCAAAGGAGCGTATTTCCGCTATCTATTCGAGCGATCTGCACCGTGCCGTTCAAACCGCCGAACCGCTGGCAAAATTGCTTGATATTCCTATTAGCAAGACGGAAGCATTTCGGGAGCGTCACGTCGGCGTGCTCGAAGGCCTGACATTTGACGAATCCAAGCAAACATTCCCGAAGGATTATTACGCACTCGTAAATCGCAACATTCACCACGTCATCACCCAAGGCGAAAGCTACCGCAACCTCCTAAAGCGCAGCACCGGTGAGCTTTGGGACATCCTGCGAAACCACCAGGGTGGCAAGGTCGCCGTCTTCTCGCATACCGGAGCGATCTGCTTTCTAACGCTTCACCTGATGGGAGCGATCCATCGCACAACCAAACAAACCCCGTGGATCGTCACCTCCAACTGCGGCGTCAACCGCTTCGAAGTAAGAGGCCGCAACAACGTCCGCGTCCTCGCCCTAAACGACACCCGCCACCTAGCCCAAATCACCGGCAACGACTCCTTCGCCGCCCGTTAGAATTAAACAAAAAAAAGCCGGAGCATCAAGCCCCGGCCGCAATTCCAAAATCATTCGATTCTAGAATGAATATCGCAGTCCAAACTGCATGGCACGCGGGGCTCCCTGAATGCTCGAATAAATGTTGCCGAAATCGCTTGACGCTGAACTAATTTCAGGATCCTGCGATAGGCCGTATGTTGAACGTGTAGCGTTATCAGCATTCAAATACTGATAATTCATTACGTTAAACACTTCCCATCTAACCTCTAGCTTGTGGCCTTCACTCCAAGGCATCCTAAAGGATTTAGAAAGTCCCAAGTCTAATGACGAGTAGCCGGAACCGCGGAAATTATTCCGTTGTCCGGTTTCACCAGGACGTGCGTTTCGGAATGAATTATACGCAGCCTGCGGATCAGTGAATGCGTTTCTCGTGTCACGGTTGACGCCGAACGCCACCGGACGTATTGCTGTCCCGTTAGACTGAACATTCCAATTCGTTGCCCATTGAGCAGCATCAAAAGGTGATGAAATCGGCTGTGCCGAATTGTAACGGTAAATTCCGTTCAATTGCCAACCCCCGAGAAATGCATCGGCGACCGAATTCATATTACTGAAGAATTTCCTCCCTTTTCCTACAGGTGCCTGAACAAGAAAATTAGCGTTGATCACATGACTTGTATCAAAGTCCGATGGCGCATAGTTGTCTTCGGGACGAAGTGGATTCAAAAGAAACTGTGAACCATACGAACCACCGGATTGAAGGCCGGACACATTATCGAATGATTTCGAAAACGTGTAATTGAAATCGTATGACAGGGTTTCACCGAGCCGCTGTCTGAATGAGAAAGAAACGCCGTTATAATCGGATTTTGCAAAAGATCCGAAAGCGGAGAATGCCGCGTATTGCGGGTGATAAAACAAATTCGGTGTCGTTCCATAATCATCGATCAGCAACTGTACATATGTCCAATCAAGGATGTCGTAGAAGTCCTGACCTAAAAAGTCCTCTCTGGCAACAAGCTGGTAAACCGCTTGTGTTGACGAAAGCCCAGCAACTCCCCAGAAATTAGCTCCCAAATTAGGAAATAAATTTTCGAAGTAAGCAATTGGCTGAACGGCACTAATGTTAGTGTTAGCCGCCCGTAAATCATGCAGCATCCCGGCAGCCGTATACCAATCCTGGCCAGAGCGGGTATCCACCAAATTATTGAGAGCGTTTACATCACGGGCGCCTAGTAGATTACGAGCCTTTCGCCCGATGTACGAAGCTTCGAAATACATCCCCTTTGGCAATTGGCGTCCAAAGGTGGCGTTCCATGAATAGTGCGTCGGCGTTGTAATCGTCCCGTCAAGCGACGATTCAATACGCTGTGGACACTCCTCCTCTCCCGATAAGCATTCGGGTGTAACTTCGGTCGAAAAACGCTGAACCGGAGCCGGTATTCCCGGAAGCAAACGAACATTCTGTCCAAATCCGGTGAAGAGTGGTGCAGGATTAGTAGTTAAATTGTAGGTATTCGCCGAAATCGTCGTCGAAGAAGTAAAGCCAATTGATGAAAGAGCATCAAAACTAACAGCTAATTGACCGCCGAAATGGTCATTAGTGATCGCGAAACCACCACGTAGGACCGATGTTCCCTCGTCACCAAACAATTTGTTTAGAATGCCGTCCTTAAAATTGGGAGACCATGCCGCCGCTACACGCGGCTGGAAATTGTTCCAGTCAGAACTGTAGAAACCCTGGCCCTTATTAGCAGGCCCTGCTTTCTCAAATTCGATAAGTTGGTTATATGGAACTCCGGTCAGGGCACCCAGCTTACGTTTCTCAAAAAAATCTCCAAGCCGTTCGGTTGGCACGACCTGAAATCCCTCTTTCTCGTAAACCGGACGGCTGTAACCATATCGCAAGCCAAAAGTTAAAGTCAGATTGCTAAACGGTTTCCATTTGTCCTGTACATAAGCGTCGTATTCTTCAGAAGAAAAATTACGTACAGTCGGTGTTCCCACCGGAAGCACGGAACCGTCAAGATCATATGTAAAATTCCCACTATACTGCGAGAAACGTCCGATCAAGGCAGCCGCCGTGTTTTGAATGATACTCCGTTGACTGGAAGGAACTGTATATCCGGCCGCGGTTACCGCCCGGTCTAACACGCGTCCTGATGCGGAGTAGAATGAAGGGTTAGTAACCGCACTGTCGTAAGCGTTTCCAAAATCGGAACGTTGATTTCTAATCAGGCGCACATTGCCGCCCACCTGAACCTCATGATTACCTTTAATCCAAGTAAAATCATCGGTGAAATTTTGAGTTGGTGTGATCCGACTTAGTGTCCTGGCAAAATTCAATGGAGAATAGACGAATCTGAAGCTAATACTGGGTGCAGTTGAATCACCTTGATTGCTGAAAGCTTGACGAGTCAAACCATAACGAAAATTGTTCACTTTATTACTGCTAATGGCCCAATCGTGTCCTACAACGAAACCGTAAGGATGAACCCACGAGGAGATCGGAGTGGTGTCAGGGAAAGCTGATTCACCTATGTTAATATCACTTTGGTAATTACCCCGGAAAAAAAGTGATTGATTATCGGTAACTTTGTAATCGAGCCGGGCTATATGGGTATTCTCGTCGTCGGTGGTAGGTGAATTGAAAAGAAAGCCCCCAGTGTTAACGCCATCACCGATAGCCGTATTGTTAGAAGCATACCTGGAAGTTACGCCGGCAAAAAGAGCGACTGCTGCCGGATTGATTCCAACTCCGGAATATATCGTGTTTAATTGAGCTGTGGTCAAAGTAATTAAACGGCTGGTTCCGGCAGGGTCGCCGGGTGCCGCGCCCGTAAATCTCAATTGTCCCTGGCCTACATGCGCTAAAGGAACAAGAGCGTTGACTTGCCTGCCTTCCTTCTGACGCTGTCCCTCGTAAGAGTAAAAGAAGAAAAATTTGTCTTTAACGATCGGACCGCCGAGTGCTCCGCCGAAGACGTGTCGTGCCAAGCTTCCTCGTTCAACACCGGCGAGATTATTGAAAAAATCATTCGCGGAAAACGCGGTAGGCCGATAAAAATAAAACGCCGCTCCGCGAAGGCTGTTGGTGCCGCTCTTAGTCACCAACGATATTTGGGCTCCGGATGAGCGACCCTGAGAAGCATTTGAGTTAGTTGTAGAAATGCGAAATTCCTCAACCGCTTCAACAGTTTGCCGCAGAACGGTGTTTTGTCGAGTCTGAAATTGATCCGTTCGACCTCCATTTTGCTGGTCGTTTATGTCTACGCCATCTAGTGTAATATTTGCTTGGTCACTCCTGCCGCCGGCTACATAGCCTTCGCGGGTAACGCCAGGCTGCAATGTCAACAAATCCGCAACTCGTCTTAAGTTGGTCGGAAGTTGGGTTATTTGCTGCGGAATGAAATTATTTCCCAGGCTGGCATCTTGTGTGTTAACGACCGAATCGATCGTATTCGAAGTTACATCTACGACAACACTTACATTGCCTGCCTCCAAAGCTAAATCGACATTAATCGGCAAATCTACTAGTGCCTGTACATTGGAATTTACTAGTTTATTGAAGTTTGCCGCCTCGACTTCAAGTTTATACGTCGTGGCGGTATGCCCGGAAAATTGAACGCTCCTTCATCACTAGTAACCGTCGAGCGGTTAAAACCCGTATCAGGATTCATAAGGGTTACAGTTGCACCTGCAACCACAGCACCATTTTGATCAGTTACGGTTCCGCGCACGCCTGACGTTCCCGCCTGACCGCTGACATTGCCCGAAAGGCAGATCGAAAGCAGCAGCAGTGTCAGAAGTGATAGGAATTTAGTACTCGCAATGCTAAATTTCATAGTTCCTCCTAGAATGTTAAAAAGACGGTTATGGAATGAAGTAATTCAACAAGAATAACGCATTTTTCGTACCATTAGCTCTATAACTTTGAAATACCAATGAATTCAATAAAAATTAATTTAGCAGACCGGCAATCCAATTTTGATAAAGCGATTTTTTTGGATAATATTCAAATTTTTGGGTTTTCGAGATACCGGATTATGTAGTTTTTAAGGTATTTGTCCAATTTAGAACGGCTTTGACAGCGGTGGCTCCGGTTCCGGCGGCGGTGCTGATTGTGGGGGAATTTGGGTTTGCGGCGTCGCCGATTGCAAAGATGCCGGGGACGTTGGTTTCGGAGACGGCATTTGCGGTTATAAAACCGCTGTCGTTCAAGCCGATTTGGCCGTTTAGGATTTCGGTATTCGGCTGGACGCCGATGCGGATTAGAGAAATATCAACGGGCAACACATTAGTTTCCCCGTTTTGCAGATTTTCGATAATTACGGATTCGAGTTGCTTACCGCCGCAGAATTTCCTGACTACGCTATTGGTCAGAAGTTCGATTTTCGGATTTTCTTTTACATTTTTGAGAAACTCCTCTCGTGCCCGAAATTCGTTGCTTCGGTGGACAACATAAACCTTTACCGCGAATTCAGCGAGTATCAGCGCGTTTTCGATTGCGGCGTCGCCTCCGCCGACTATGACAACCGTTTTGCCGGCGGCGTTTTCGCGGTATTTTGAACCCGAATCGATGATGCCTTTGCCCTGAAACTCGTCTTCGCCTTCGACGCCTAATTTTCGGCGCCGGACGCCGGTGGCTATGATTATGGCCGAGTAAGCCCAGATCTCTCCGGTGCTGAGGATAACGTTTTTGTTGGCGGCGTCGATTTCGATAACTTCAGCCTTTAGCCTTCTCAGAAAATCGCGATTCTCGACCGACCTCAAAAAAATATCCCGCATTTCGCGGCCGTTTGCCGCTTTGATCCCGATGTAATTTTCGATGCGGTTATGGATATGCAAAAGCTGTCCGCCGAATTCGGCTTCTTTTTCGAATAGAACGGTGCTCATTCCAAGTTCAGAACACCACAACGCCGCCGAAAGCCCGGCCGGGCCGCCGCCGATCACAATTACATCCGAGAATTTTTGTTTTTCGATCATACTTAAAATGGCGGAAAGCCTGTCCATTACGCTCCTGCCGAAAGGAAATTTTTGTCATTACCGCGCGCCGCTTTTTGTCATTTATTACCATCCGGAGGGCGTCAATCTGACCGGTTTTGACTTGGCAAAAAAACTACAGCATCGATATTTTAGGCTTAACTGTCATTTTTAACAATCGTTTACGCTTTGGCATTTGTATTGCAAACGGATTTAGGTTGAGATTGGGCACCGCTCCAATTCTTACATTCAATTTCAATCCTATCCGAGCGCTTCGCAAAACCGTATCAATTTATGAGATTAGAACTTGAATACCCGCCATCCGCACCCGCATTCGCCGGAACCGCCGCAGTTGAAACCGAAAATTCACACGAAGCCGCCGAAAGCCTTCGCGAAGGCATAAAGGCTGCACAAGCCGGAAACCGCGGCCATGCCCGCATTTGCCTTAAACGCTCGGCCCAACTCGATGCGGGTAATGAAAATACCTGGCTTTGGCTGGCATCGATCAGCGAATATCCCGAAGAGCTGCTGGTATTTTTGGACAAAGTGCTCGGCATCAACCCGGAAAATTCAAGGGCTCTCGAATGGACGGCCGCAACAAAATCGCTGCTTGCCAAAAATCTCGTTCAACGCGGAATAGACGCAGCCGAAAGCGGCCAGCTGGAAGCAGCAATAGAATATTTTAATCAGACTCTGGAACACGATCAGCAGAATTGCATGGCATGGCTGTGGATGGCGTCGGTGACGGATTCGAACGAAGAAAAGATGGTATTTCTCGAAAAAATTCTAAACATTGAACCGGAAAACGAAGCTGCCAACGCCGCCTATAACGCCGCGAAGCTCGACTCAAGCCAGAGGCTTTTCGTGAAGGCGCGTAACGCAGCCGTCGCCGGCAGTATTAGAGAAGCAAATGATCTGATCGATGCAATTCTCACCGAGACACCCTTTTTTGAAGAAGCCTGGATTCTGCGTTCGCATCTGGCGGTAAGTTTTGAAGAAAAGATAAGTTCTTTCGAGAAAGTATTGTCGATCAACCCGGACAGCATGGTCGCACAATCGACCGTGGATTCCCTGAAATCTATTCTCGCCGCCGCGGAAAATTCAGAAGAATTCGAAGCGTTCGAAAAAGTAATTGAAGAATATAAAGCATCGGAATTGTCTGCATCCGAAGTTTTCGAAGAATGCTCTTTGGAAGAAACTTTCGTCCCCGACAAAAATCCGACGGAAGAATTGCAGTTTCCCGACGGCATAAGCGAAGAAGTTCAGCGGGATATGATGAACAGCTCCGCTAACTTCAGAGCAGACCTCTCGACTCAAACATTTAAGTTCAGTGACGTTGAATATTCGTTTGATGTAATCGAAAGGGGTGAGAATATCGAGGAAATTTTCGCAGCTGTTGATGAAGAACCCCTGTCTCTAGCGGAATCAATGGAAACCATTGCGGAAACGACGCCTGAACTCGAGGCGGAAGAAGCCGAATCGCATATCCTCGAAATAGCCGAACCGTGCGCCGATGTCCACGAAGAAGTTCCAGCCTTGGAACTCGATTCTGAACCGGAGATGAGCGTGCTGGAAATGCCGGGAGCCGCAGAGGTTTCCGCCGCTGAATTCGATGCGGCTGCGGATATTCACATGACACAGCCGGCCAATTACGATTACGGTTCCGACGGTCTCGTCGCGAATTGGGATGAATCGCTGGCCGACGAGCCGACGGCTTTTACAAAGGCCGAACAGGCTTCAGATTTCGGCGACGATCCGCCCGCCTATTATGACGGCATCCCAATGCCGAACGCCGAATTGCCGGATATTAACGAAACCGCTACCCCGGCAATAAATCCGTTCGAAATGTCCGTGCTCGACTTTGACCGTGAAGGCGTAACACTCGCCGAATTGTCCGTTTGCCCCTTCTGCAGCTCCGAGAATGATTCCCACGCATTTTCTTGCCATAACTGCATGGCAATACTCACGCTTTCCGATCTGGAAATGCTGATGGCAAATCAGCACGCCGACAAATTCGTCATTCGCGATGCGGTCGAAAAAATGGAACACGAGAAATCTTTCCGTGAGTTTACGGAAAGCGAACTTACGATGCTCGGTATCGGCCATCTCAACATCAGCAATTTTCAATCAGGCTACACGTACCTAAGTGAGGCTTCTCATTTGAATCCAAGCAACGTCATGCTTTCAAGCCAGGCCAACGCCCTCCTGATAAGGCTCGGAGAGATCAAAAACCAGGACGAAGCCCAGGAAGCAATGCCCAAAGGCAAAAAGATACTGGTCGTCGACGACAGCCCAACGGTCAGAAAGTTGATCGCCGGCAAGCTCGAAAAATCCGGCCATGATGTTTTCTGCTCGAACGACGGCATCGATGCTATGGAGCGGCTCCAGAACCTCGTGCCTGACCTCATCCTGTTGACATAACGATGCCGAGAATGGACGGGTATCAAGTGTGCAAGTTGATACGCACAAATAACGCGACCAAGAATGTGCCGGTCGTGATGATTTCCGGGAAGGACGGATTTTTCGACAAGGTTCGCGGCCGAATGGCCGGAACGTCGGGCTATATCACAAAGCCCTTCGGCCCGGAAACATTGATGAAAGCCGTTGAAACGTACCTTCAAAATTCCGCGCAGGCACTGAAAGACTAAGAATGGAATCGAACTTCGAATTAGACCTTAATGAATTTATAGATCCTCCCGTTTCCATGATCGGTAATGAACATTCCGCAAATCAAAAATGCGAAAGGTTCATCGCCTTTTACTTTGGTCTCGGCCTCTACTGCGTTCGTGCCGAGGTAGTTGCAGAGGTAATTCACGCCCTTCCGGTGGCGGTTCTGCCAAATTCGCCTCGCGGTATTTCAGGTATAACCGCTATCCGGGGCGAAGTCATAGCGGTGTTGAATCTAAAGGAATTGGTAAACGAAGAAGGCGGAGCCGGGCATGCAAAATCGAAAATGGTGGTCCTTCGCTCGCCGGAAAACCAGACGCAGTTTGCAATTCCCGCCGACCGGATGCACGAAGTTGTCATGCTTCCCGAATCGGTGATCGATTGTGCAAACACTCTTGTCACGCAGGTCGAGCACGAAGGCGGCTTTTACAAGATAATCGATACCAAAATGCTTTACGCGGAAATCGCCGCGCATATTTAGGTTTATTGGAGAGCACTTGATGGCAATGAATGCAACCGATCTAATGTCAAAATCGCTCCGGGGCAGAATATGGATTGCCGTGGGCGCTTTGGCAATTTTAAACTGCATTTTAGGATTGATCGCCTATCTCGCGGCATCCTTTTTTACTTCTAACACGTTTTTCATAGTTTTTTCGGCTTTCGCGATTACTTCCATCTGTACTGTAATATTCGGCCGCTGGATGTCGGATGAGATTTTGCGCCCGATTGAAAAGGTCAGCCTTCTCGCTAAAAGCCTCGAACGCGGCTCTGCCGTTTCGCTGCCGAAAACGACGGGCTCCAGCGAAACCGACGAGTTGCTCCAGACACTTCACCGCAGCAGCCGTCAATTGCAGAACCTGATCGGTATGATGGACAGCGTTTCGTCCGGTAACACCGGGACCGCTCTCAAACCGATCGAAAATGCCGACAGGTTGAGTGCCTCTTTTCAAAAACTCGTTTCTAAAGTCACTGACTCGGTCGATGCCGGAAACGAACTTGCCGAACTTCAAAGCGCCGTACGACAATTAACATCCGATCTCTCTGTTCTTAGAAATGGCAATCTAAATGTCGAGATCCGCGGCGATTTTGCGGCGACCAATGAAATTTCAGATGCCGTCCGAATGCTCGTAACGCGGCAAACCGAACTGGTCCGGCACGTGCAGGCAAATTCCGCTGAAGCAGACCGGTCCGCACTCGAAGCTAAAAAGCTGGTCCGCCTCGCTCTCGACAATGATGACCGGCGGGCACACAAGCTAAAACGCGCCGCCGACGCATTCAAACAAAACCCGCTTCGGATCGATGAATTATCCACGCAAGTTTCTTCCGCTCTGTCCGGCGTAGATAAATCGGCCGGCGATTTCGAAACCGGCAAACAATCGGCCCGTGAAGGCGTGGTCGCAATCAATGCTCTTCGCAATGAAATCACCGCTGCTTCGAAAAAAATGCAGCGGATCGACGGCCAATCGCTTGCGATCACTCAGGTCTCGAAATTAGCCGCCGACCTTGCAAGGCGCGCAAATCTAATATCTCTGAACGCTTCGATTCAGTCAGGCTCTGAAACCGGCGGGACTGTTTCGCTGATCGCCGGCGAGATCGCGTCGCTTTCCGAACGGGCTTCACTCGTACACAAGGAAATGACAGTTATAAACGAAACGATTTCCGGCGAGGTCCAGCAAACTCAGAAAGCGCTTAAATCGCTGACAACGTCGATAATGGATCTTTCGGTAATTGCCGCGAAGGGTGATGACGCGATGGGCCGGCTTTCGCCGTTTTTCGATGGGCTTATACAATTCCCGGCGAAGATCGAGGCCGGGAAAAGCGATATTTCGTCCGACTCGCGTCAGATGCTGGCCGCACTCGACGAATGCTCGTCGGATGCGGTTTATAGTGAGGCAAATTTAAAGGACTGCGAAGAGATAATCGGGAATTTCACGGTTCCGCTTGAAAATCTTTGCGATTCGGTTTCGAATTTCTGGACTTCTCACAAAGTAGAAGCGACGGTAATTGATCTTTCGGCCGACGAAGATTTCGGAACTCCCGACGACAAAGGCCAAAACGCCGAATCATTTGAATTGACCGTAGAAAACTAGATACCAATGGAAAATCCGATCTGGAATTTAATGGTGAAAGCCGCTTCGATAATTGCGGCGATACTGCTTGTGCTGGGGACGGGGCTCATTTTTGCCGTGCATTTAAACTGGACGGAAAATAAAACGGCCGCGCTCGTTACTCTTTTATTCGCTGCGGCGATGGCTGTTTTCTCGTTGATCACATCAACGATTTCGAATAATGGAATGAAACGCGAAATGGCCTGCGCCGCCGAAGCGGCGCACAGGCTGTCGCAGGGCGAATTATACGACGGCAACGTCGACGGCGAGCTGATGGATTCGCTCAAAAACCTTTCCGATTATCTTAAGAGCAAATCCGCCGCCGCCGCCCGTATATCCAATGGCGATCTATCCGAAAACACCTTGCCGGTTTCCGATTCGGATGTGCTCGGCCGCTCTTTTCAAAATATGGTCGAAAAGCTTCGGACGCTCGTTCAAACACAAGAAACGCGCGAAAGGCTGCATAATTCGGTTAAGAAACTTTTGTCAGAGGTTTCCGATGTGTCCGCCGGCGACCTGACCGTGCAGGCCGAAGTCGGGCCGGAAATCACCGGGGCGATTGCCGATGCCTTTAATTCGATGACGCACAATCTGCGTTCGCTGATAAAACAGGTCAAGGATATCACGCAGCAGGTCGGCACGTCCGCGGCCGCCATCAGCGATACGACCGAACAGCTTGCCCGCGGCAGCGTGATGCAGGCGTCCCAAATTTCGCGGACTACCGCCGCCGTCGCAAACATGGTCGTGCAGATTCAGGAAGTTTCGGAAAACGCTACGCTTTCGGCGAAAGTTGCGGGGCAATCGCTAAACAACGCACGTTTTGGGACAAAATCCGCCCGCGAAAACATCAACGCGATGCATTGCATTAAAAAGCAGGTGCAGGAAACCGCCAAACGGATCAAAAAACTCGGCGAGCGGTCGCAGGAGATCAGCCAGATCGTCAGCCTTGTATCGGACCTTTCTGACCGCACTAGCCTGCTCGCCCTAAATGCCTCGCTCCAGGCTTCCGCCGCCGGAAGTGCCGGTTCGGGTTTCGCAATCGTCGCCGAAGAGGTGGAACGCCTTGCCGAGCGTTCAAACAAACTCACGCAGCAGATCTCCGCTCTGACTCAGACCATCAATGTCGAAACAAAAGAAGTTGTCGCATCGATGGAAGAAACGATCCACGAGGTAATTGTCGGCTCCGCACTGGCCGATAAAGCCGGCCGGTCGCTTGTAGAGATCGAACAGGTTTCGGCGACGCTTGCCGATCTGCTGCAATCTATTTCCGAATCGGCAAGGGTGCAGGCAAAAAGCTCCGCCGATATTTCCAGTGCAATGTCCAGCATTTCCGAAGTCACGGAACTCGTCCAATCCGGCTCAAAACGTGCCGCCGAATCGGTTCGCACGCTGGTCGAACTCTCCGGTAGCCTCCGAACGTCAGTTTCGCCATTCAAACTGCCGCCCGATATGAACACGCAGGCGACACCCGAGAATAGTGTTTTTGTAAATTAGCCGGCTTCACCCTTATCAAAATGGAAACCGAACTCCTATTATCATTCGCTGCCGAAGCCGAGAGTTTGCTCCAAAGCATTCGCGGCGGAATCCTGATATTTGCCCAGGATGGCAGGTCCCGAGGCGATCTGGGGTCATCCCTGCGGGGTGCGAGATCACTAAAAGATTCCGCGTCGATGCTCGGCCTGACCGAAATAGCTAGTGCGGTTCAGGGTTTGGAAATTCGAATAGGAGCATTGATCGTTTCCCGCGATCAGATACCGCATCAAAGGGCCAACGAACTGCTCGATATGCTGGCGGAAATTGGGGCATCAGTGGGAAAGCTTCGAATGGATGCTAATAATTTTGGGGTCAATGTTTCCGATTTTGTCGATGAATCGTTCCACGTACTACAGATCGAACAGCCGGCGGAAATAATCGAGCTGACCGAATTCAATGTTGGCGATTGGGGCGCGGATCCTACTCACGACACCGGCGGTTTCGAGATCGACGCGGAAATGCTCGAAATATTCGCCGGCGAAGCGTATGACCTTCTAAAAAATATCGAAACGAGTCTCGATACACTTTCCAGATCGCCCGAAGACCGCGACGCTCTCTGGGAAATTCGCCGTAACGCCCATACATTCAAAGGCGCAGCCGGCATCGTCGGCTTCAAAAAACCGTCGCAGCTCGCCCACCGTATCGAAGACCTGCTTGATTATTTGGCCGAAAACGAAGTCGGGCCGAATGAAGCTGTTTTCACCTTGCTGACGAAATCCACAGAATGCCTCAAATCGCTTACCGCCGGCGAAAACACCCCACAGGTTGCCGAAAAGATCGCCGCCGTTTACAAAGATTTTGATTCCGTCTTTGTACAGCTAAAAAACCACCCGATAGCACCCACCCCTGTTATCGTCGTACCGGAAGCGGCCGCACAGACGATAAATTCCGAAAACGCTGTTGACGACACTGCGGCGCAAATGGCCCGCAGGGCCGCGCAGCCGCGATCCATCGTCCGAGTGTCGCTCGAACGGCTGGACGACCTTGTAAAGATAGTCAGCGATCTGGTCGTCAGCCGCTCGGTCTTTGAGCAGAGACTGGCAGAATTCGATCAACAGATCGGCGAGTTGCAGAACAGCACACGCCGTCTCCACTCAGCGAATACGGCGTTAGAAATGAATTTTGAGGCATCGATGCTCGGCGGGGCTGATCGAAGTTATCGCGGCAACTCCGTGCTGCAGTTAAATCCGCAGCCTTTCGGCTTCGACCCGCTTGAATTCGACCGATATACCGATTTTCATCAAAACACCCGCGAATTGACCGAAACCACAAGCGACACTTTCGCGATAAATACCGCGCTCGATGTCGTCAAGGGGAATCTCGAATCGCTGTTCGGACATCAGCGCCGCCTGATCGAGGAATTGCAGGAGCGGCTGATGCGGATCCGTATGGTCGCGTTTGGTGCCCTCACAAACCGCCTGCAGCGTGCAGTCCGCGTCACCTGCGACGAAGAACACAAATCCGCCGCTCTGACGATCGAAAATCCGGAGATCGAGATTGATACCCAAATCGTCGATGCCCTCGTTGAACCGCTGATGCACCTGCTTCGCAACGCCGTCGTGCACGGGATCGAATCTTCGGATTCCAGGCGGCTTTTAGGGAAACCCGAAACGGGCAATATCAATATCAGGCTGATTAATGAAGAAACTCACATTGTCGTTCAGGTATCGGATGACGGGCGCGGAATAGCCGTATCGTCATTAAAGGAGAAGGCTTTCCTGTCCGGCATTTTAACGCGCGCGGCTGCCGACGCAATGAGCGACGAAGACGCATTCGAGCTAATGTTCGTAACCGGCCTGACCACCGCCGGGCGTTTGAATCTAAGCGCCGGACGCGGTGTAGGGATGAGCATCGTCAGAGAAAGCATTGAAACTCGGCAGGGTACGATCTCCGTCAAATCTCAGCCGCAAAATGGCACGGTTTTCACAGTACGAATGCCGCTTCCGCTCGCCGTAACAAACGTGCTGCTGGTCAAAGTCAGCGGCCTGGCCTTTGCCGTTCCCGTAAAACTCATCCGCCACATCGGCGAATTTGCTGCGGCGGACATTAAACAGTATGACGGCCAACCGGTTCTCGATCTCGCCGCGGGCAAATTCCCCGTCAGGCATCTCGCCGAATGCGTAGGGACCGGAAACGGCGATTCGCATTTCGGCCAACAAGTAAATGCCCTGCTGCTGGAAACATCGGATATTACCTGCGCTCTTGTCGTTGACGAGATAATAAAATCCGAAGAGGTCATTATCAAGCATCTCGGAAAGCCGCTCGAAAGCCTGAAAGGTGTTATCGGCGCCGCCATCCTCGGCACTGGAGACGTTGTTACGATTCTTGACCTGCCGTTTTTGCTGAAATTAGGTAAAAAGAAACAAAAGCCTGTTGAAGCGGCGGCCAAAAAAATGCGGGTGATGATCGTGGATGACAGTCCTACGGTGCGGTTCATGACCTCGGCAGTAGTCGAAAGCTCCGGCTGGATGGCCATCACTGCCAAGGATGGCATAGAGGCAATGGAAATATTGCAATCCGGAGCCGAGATGCCGTCAATTATTCTTTCCGACGTGGAAATGCCCCGAATGGACGGCTACGGCCTCGTCTCGACGATCAGGAAAACTACCGGACTGAGCCACATTCCGCTGGTTTTCATCACCTCACGGGCCGGCGAAAAACATCGCCAAAAAGCCGCCGAACTAGGCATCGACGAATATTTGACAAAACCCTTCGCCAACGACGAGTTGACTGAAACCGTGATTCGTTTAACAGCGTGTTTCCCAATATAGATACAAAATATTATCGTACAAAGGCATAAGTAATTACACCACTTACCTTTACTGGCTGCCCGTTTAATGTTGTCGGCGAAAATTTCGCTTTCATGGCCGCCGCCTGAGTGACATCATGTAACAATGCATGCCCGCAAAAAGCCCTAGCTGCTACCACTGTTCCTGCCTCGTCAATCACTACTTTTTACCGACACAGTTCCGCTTACCCTTGCAGACCTTGCCTGAGCAGGGTATTTCGGCTTGGGCAAAGATATTGCTTTTCCATTGATTACGCCGCCGTTAATTGTTGCCCCCGGTTTAGAAGTTAATGTATCTCCGAAACGCGCAATGCGTTGAGTGCTGACCTTCTCGTCAAACGCCTTCGTCCGCCGGATATTTTCCTCGCGGCTGAAATGCTGCGACATATAACAAAAACGGTCGTCCCAAATTTCATCCGTTTCACTCGCATCTTTTTTCTGGATCAGAATATGTCGAATTAGATAGCGTTTTAGGAACACTTCATCTGCGAGGTCATGCTGTTTGGTGTAGATGTAAAAATCGGTAAGCGATTTTAATGAGGGCAGTGTTTCCTTGGTTTCCTTTCCGAAAACCTTTTCTGCATTTGCGACAGCTTGCGTAAAGATCGGTTCCGCCTCCTCTTTTCTCTGATCGAGAGTCAACGCAATAGCCAGGCTATCCAAAACTTTTACGATCTTTGGTCCGTTACGCATCAGGTTTTTTTGGTAAATTATTAGTGCCTGCTGTAAATTTTCGGCTGCGTCACGATATTTTAGCGTTACGCTGTAAACCTCTCCAAGATTTGAATACGCGGTCGCAGTTTCATCGCTCTCCATGCCGAAAATCGACGATGACAGAGCTAGGGCCGTCTTTGCCGACTTCAACGCATCATCATAATCACGCGACTGGAATTTTTTGATAACTTCGGCATTTACGGTCTTCAGCTTTTCTTTATCAGCTTCTAAAGTCTGAGCTCGTGTCGAAGAAATCAGTGAGATAAAAACTGTGATCATGCAAACTATTTTGTACATATTTTATGCAGATTATTTTTGAGGCGGCTTGCTGGGCCTTATCTCGATCTTGCTCGGGAGTGCGTTATCGGGAATATTCAGAACATTGTATACAACTTGAGCGATATCCTGCGGCTGTAGCTGCCAGGCTTTTTCCTCGCTCGGCGTGTCGTTGCCGAATGAAGTGTTGACGCTGCCAGGGCAAATGTATGTGACCTTGATATTGTCTTGCCGCACTTCCTGCATCAAGGCCTCGGAAAAGCCGTTCACCCCGAATTTTGAAGCATTGTACGCCGCCATTTTCGGATGGGCGTTCTGCCCGGCGAGCGACGAGATATTGATAATATACCCGCCGCCGCGTTTTTTCATCATCGGGATCACATGATGTGAAGCATAGAAAACACCAAAAAGATTGGTTTCCAGAGTCTGCCGGAATTCCTCCCCATTCATTTCCTCTACGGTTTTTCCTACGATCCCGATGCCCGCGTTGTTGACCAAAATATCGACGCCGCCGAAAACCCGCTCGCATTCCGCCAGCATCATTTTCACCTGCTCTTCGCTCCGCACATCGCAAATTTCGCCCTCGACCTGCCCATGAGCGCTCAGCCATTCAAGCGCCTGTTTTAAGTCGCTTTTGTTACGTCCGCAGATAAATATTTTCAAGCCGCTTTGCAACAAACGCTCGGCAATCGCGAAACCAATACCTTTACTTCCCCCGGTAACGACCGCAACCTTATTCGATAACTTTGACGAATCCATATTAACTAAATTATTTAACAGGGTAGACAAGATATACAGGATCTTATCGACCAAAAGTCCTATCGGCTAATCAGCAAAAATCATCCTGTTTACCCTGTCCATCCTGTTCAAAGTGCCTGGAGCCTCCGCTTCAAAATTTCATTTACCATCTTCGGATTCGCCTTTCCCTGCGAAGCCTTCATCACTTGTCCCACGAAAAAGCCCATTAGCTTATCGTTCCCGCCGCGGAATGCCTCAACCTGATTTTGGTTTGCCGCAATAACGTCAGTCACGATCTTTTCGATCGCTCCGGTATCCGAAACCTGTTCAAAGCCGTTTTCACTGATCACATCCGCCGATGATTTACCCGAATTGAACATTTCGACCAAAACTTCCTTCGCCTGATTGTTATTTATCGAACCGGCGTCGAGCGTTTTGATAAGCGCTGCAAGGTCTTCAGCCGAAACCGGGCTGTCCGAAGCCGATTTTCCGGCTGTGTTCAGTTCTCTTTGCAGTTCCGACAAAATAAAATTCGATGAAACACGCGGATTTCCCGAAGTTTTCGCGGTTTTCTCATAATAATCAGCCAAACTTTTCTCCGAAACAAGCTGCGATGCATCCGCAAACGAAAGGCCGTAATTGGCGGTAAACCTGTCCCGCATCGCATCCGGCAGTTCCGGCATCGAAGCTTTTACGTTGTCAATAAATTCGCCTGTTACCCTCAGCGGTTGCAAATCCGGCTCAGGAAAATAACGGTAATCGTGGGCGTCCTCCTTCGACCGCATCACCCGCGTTTCGTTCCTTTTTTCATCCCAGAGCCGCGTTTCCTGATTGACCGCTTCACCTTTTTCATGCGTGGCGATCTGGCGCTCGATCTCAAATTCGATGGCCTTCTGCATAAACCGCACCGAATTCAGATTTTTTAATTCAGCTTTATTGCGAAAGGCTGTTTCGCCGATCTTCCGTACCGAAACATTGGCTTCGCACCGCAGATTTCCCTTCTCCATATCGGCGTCGCTCGCCCCGACCCACTGCAGCACGCGGCGGATGTGATTGACGTAATCGTACGCCTGCCAAGAGGTGCGGAAATCCGGAGCCGTCACGATCTCGCCAAGCGGCGTTCCCGCACGGTTCAAATCGACAAACGAATATTTATCGACATCCGGCAGCCCGTCATGGACGTTTTTCCCGGCGTCTTCCTCCAGATGCATCCGCTCGATGCGGATCGCCATTGGTTTCCACTCGATTGCCCGCCCTTGGTCGTCGCGCTCCGATGTTAGTATCGTCAGCGTCCCGTTCGCCGAAAACGGCCTGTCGTACTGCGATATTTGATAGCCTTTCGGCAAGTCTGGATAAAAATAATTCTTTCTCGCAAAGATCGATGTTTCCTGAATCTCCAGCCCGAGCGACAAAGCCGCTCTTGCTCCCAATTCAATAACCCGTTTATTCAAAACCGGCAAAGCTCCCGGGAGCCCGAGGCAAACCGGGCAAGTATTCGCATTCGGTTCGCCGCCCGTCTGCGCCGCGCACCCGCAAAAGATCTTCGTCGCCGTCGCCAGCTGCGCGTGGATCTCCATCCCGATAACCGCTTCCCAGCCTTCTCTGATCATATTTTCTTTTATTAGGAATCAAGCGTTTGGAGTTCCAACTAAAGTTGGAACGCCAAACGCTTAAACGACACTTGATTGACTATCGAACTGAAACTGCTCTATTACCGTCGCCAAGTTCTATCACGCGACGTGAAAATTCGCGGTGTCCATATCGGCGCTGGCCGTGATCCAGGCTCGTAAACAACGCCCGAGGCATCGGCCCGCCAGGTTGGGCCGCTGTAACGGCGATGCCGGAACCGATTGAAACTATAGCGATTGTAGTAACCGTTCGAAATGAAACCGCCGTAAAAACCGTTGTTTTGTATCGAGTTGTAATTGTGAACCGGACGAACAGACATTAGCCTTAGAGCTAGCTCCCGTCTGATCTCCGCCGCTAGTTTTTCGCGTTCGATTCTTTCAGCCCGCAGTTTTGCCGATAGTTCCTCCGTTTCGACACGGTTCTTTTCCTGCCTTTGCCGTAATTCTTCGGGCGAGGGGAAGCCAAGCTTTTCGTAATTTTCACGCAGTTCCTTTTCAGCCAAAAGCCTTTGGCTGCGAAACTTCGACAGATCGGAATTGGTCACGGTTTTGGTTTGAGCGGAAAAGGAGAGCGCCGTCAAAAAACTCAAACACACAAAAAACAGTATTTTCTTTTTCATAACTCATGCACCTCGTTTCAATAATGATAGCACGAGTCAGCGGTGGAAAACAGAAAAGAAAGGCCCGTGAAATACGCGAAAAGGACGCGGAAGTAAAAATTTTTCCGTACAACGGTCTACCGATCTGGAAATTCCTTTTTCGCGTTCTTTTCGCGTAATTTCGCGGGCAAATTCCTAAAACCCAAAACTCACGCCGGCCCGCCCGTTTATTCCCGCAGTTCGAAACCCGTTCTCAAAATATTCCTGATCGAACAGATTTTCGATTGTCCCGTAAACCCGCAAGTTAAACTTGTCTTTATTTAGCGGAAAAGTGTAACCCGCCGTCAGATCGGCCTTACGGTTGCCATCAAAGCGGTAGATGTACGACCGAAAAGTAAAGCTATTAGTGTCAAAGATCGGTGCGAGATAATCGCTCGTCGCCAGAAAATCGACATTCACCCAAAACCGCTTGAATCGCTGCGTAGCGGCCAGCGTAAACTGATTTTCGGGAACGCCGAGCGTGCTGAAAATACCGCTGCCGCTGGCCTGCGGATTAAGCTGGTCGCTGTTAGTGTAGGTATAGGAGGCAAAAAATTCGGTCGTTGAGGTCGGCCGGAATTCACCGCTGAATTCTGCACCGCGCGAAACACCGCCTTTCGTATTTAAATATCCGCCGCCGGATTGATTGTCGTCACGTCCGAAAGGATCGTCATCTCCTACCGAACCGTATCCAATGACATCCGTCAGTCGCGTGTAAAAATACGTCGCGGACAATCTCACTTTGTTATCAAATAAATTCTGCTCGATTCCGGCATCGAACGCCGCCGAATGCTCCGGCTGCAGATCTGGAGCGCCTATCGGGACAAAACGATTGCCGCCGAAAGTGCTGTAAAAAGTCCCGAACCGCTCATATAAAGACGGTACACGGTAGCCATTTCCGGCGTGACTTCTCAGTTTCGTTCCCGTTTTGGCGAAATAATACGAGGCCGATCCATCGAATGTATATGCATTCGGTGGATTTTCCAGTGTTAGATTCGTATAAGGAGCATTCTCCAAACTGAAATCCGGTGTCTTCAAATTAAAAAATTGAACGCGAAAACCACCCGCCAGCTGTAATCTGCCGTCAAATAAACTGACCAGGTCCTGCGCGTAGATGGTATTGCTCGATTGATACGCATTCGTAAAAAAATCGGAGTTGCCGCTCGGCGCAAAGCCCTCGTTGCCGAGCTTTTCATGCTCGAATTCATAGCCGAAGGTAATTCTATTTATTTCATTCGGCGACCAGTTGAGATGTCCGTTTGCGGTGTGGATCGTACCGTCGAACACACTTGTTGATGCACTTTGAAAGCCGATGCCGAGAATTCCGTTAGTGTTACGCCGCTCGGTTTTAAGGCCGGAATAGTAGCCCTGAAAATAAAGCCTGTCATTAATAACCTGCGTCAAAACGACCTGCCCGTTAAAAAACTTCGATTTCTGGTTATTGTCCGGATCGTTCGCGTCAAAAGCGAAATTTACGCCAGGTTCCGCATCGAGGACAGTTCTATTCGATACGGGTAAAACTCCTAATGTGTCCGGGCTTGAATTAAGCCTGACATACGCATCGCTCACAAAAAATCTCGCCGAAATGCTGGTCTTCTCCAATGGCTTGGTCTCGGTGCGGCTTTGAAAATTGGTATTGTTCGCGTTGTCTCCTTTATCGATTCCCTCGCGGTAATCGGTTCGCGAAACTCCGACGTTGAATCCAAACTTTCCATTACTAAGACCGTTCGAAACATTCCCGCGAAACCTCGATAATCCAAGCCCGCCCGCGTTCCCCGAAACCTGTCCGTGCCATCCCGCCTGCGGAGCCGGAGTCTGAAAATCAACCGTCCCGCCGATCGCATTCGTGCCGTAAAGCGACGAACCCGGCCCGCGCAAAACCTCGACCCGCGAAACGCTCGTCAGCGTAAAATCCGACAAAAACGCCGATGCATCGCCCGTGATCGACGCCGCATCCCGAAACCGTACGCCGTCGATCAAAAGAGCCGTATCCTGATTCCGAAGACCGCGTGATTTTATCGAAGCCGTCCGCCCAAAACCGCCGAGTTGCTGCACCCGAAAACCCGGAATCGTCCGCAAAGTTTCAACCAATGAAAAATCTGCCCGGTCACGCAACTCCTGGCCGTCGATGATATTGACCGTTTTAGATACTTCGTCAATCGGCTGCCGTGCGTCAGCAGAAACTGTAACCGATTCATAAACGGATCGGGTTAGGCTGAGTTCTAATTCGAGAACCCAATTGTCGACAATTCTTAAATCCACTTCGGTACTAGCTGAGGAAATGGTTGAATTTCCTGATCCTCGGGATGCATGTATAAAATATTGTCCCCTAGCGACACGAAAGTCAAAATTTCCGTTCGCGTCCGTTTGAGTTGTAGACGTCACGTTTGAATCACTTCGATTTGTTAAAACCACTATCGCCCCAGCAACGTTAGCGCTTCCTTGACGAACCACGCCTCTCACCGAACGATCGGTTTGCGCAACCGCTGTAATAGCTAAAATACTTAATACTACAATTACCAATAAAACCTTCATCTTTGCTCCTTTCCCGCCCATCGCGGAATGGTTTGTAAATCAAACAAACGAGCTAAGTTCCCGACTCTTTCAATTTTGGATTTTAGATTCTAGATTTTGGATTCGAAAAACCCAGTCGCTATCACTCCCGGTTCCGACAAATCCAAAAATCCGCATTCCGAAATCCGCAATGAATTCACGGTTGCGTGGGCAGTGTTGGCTTTTCACCAAACTTCCTCCGCATCGTTTGTTTTCCAAGTTCTGAGTTCAAACTTTAGTTTGTCTTATGCTTCAGGCCGAAGACAAACTAAAGTTTGAACTCAGAACGCTTCTAATAAACCGTCGTCACCCTAACCTTCCCGCTCGCCGGATTCGCATCCAGTAAAGTGTGAACACCAAAAACTTCAGCGAGATTATCCGCCGTCAAAACTTCTGCCGGTGAGCCACTGGCATAAATTCGCCTGTCTTTCAGCAGCACAATCTCATCCGCGAATTCCGCCGCCAAATTCAGATCATGTGTGATAACAATTGCCGAATAATTTCCGGTTGCGCATCTTTCACGAATCAGCCGAAACATCGACCCTTGATGCGCGAGGTCGAGATTCGCCGTCGGTTCATCAAGCAGCATGATCTTCGCTTCCGTTGCCAAAGCCCGCGCCAAAACAACCCGCTGCCGCTCGCCGCCGGAAAGCTGATTCATCAAACGATCACTGAAGCTCGCCAGATCACATGAATCCAACGCTGTCTCCGCAATCTCAAAATCCTTCTCGCTTTCCCACCCAAACGCACCGCCGCTCGCAAACCTTCCGGCCAGCACAAATTCTAAAACCGTCACCGGAAATTTCGTCTCATTCTCCTGCGCCACAACCGCGATTCTTTTCGCAATCTCCCTCCGCGAAAAATGGCCAAACGGCTCGTGGTCTACCAAGATCTCACCATTCGAAACCTGCAAAGTACCGTTCAACGCACGAATCAATGTTGTTTTCCCCGCCCCGTTCGCACCTAGAAGCGCAATAATCTTCCCGTCGTCCAACGTCAGCGAAACATCCCGCAAAACATCGCGCACGCCGTATCTAACCGTAATGTCACTAACTTCAAGCATTATATTTACAGGATGACAGGATGAAGGAGATAGAAGAAAAAGCCCAGCCTTTTATCATTCCTTTATCTCCATAACTTCAATTCCCCATCCCGTTCATCCTGTCATCCCTGTCAATTTCTTCGCAGCAAATAAATAAACAACGGGGCACCGATCAGCGCCGTGATCGCCCCGACCGGTAATTCCCTCGGCGAGATCGCCACCCTCGCCACCGTGTCCGCCAACACCACAAATATCGCGCCGGCAATCGCCGAAAACGGCACAACCAGCCGGTTGTCGCTGCCGAACGCCAGCCTAATCAGATGCGGCACGATCAGCCCGACATACCCGACCGAACCGCTCGCCGCCACCGCCGTCCCGACCATCGCGCTCGACGCCCCGAAAACCAAAAGCCGCACCCGTTTCACCTCGACCCCGAAATCTCCCGCGTCGCGTTCGCCGATCATCATTAAATTCAGAGCTTTAGCCTGCGATGACATCACAACCGTCCCGATTATCCCAACGATCAAACTGATATAAAATCCATTCAGCGTCGCCTGCGAAAGATCGCCGAGCAGCCAAAACGTAAAGCTCCGCAGCTTCGTCGCGTCCAGCAAACTCGTTACCAGCACGATAATCGACGACAAAAACGTCGTCACGATCACGCCGGACAGCACCAGCCGCTCGACATTCATCCCCGTCCGGCTTTTCGCCATTTGATATACCGCAAATGTCGCCAGCGAAGCACCGCCAAAAGCCATCACCGGCCGCGAAAATTCGAATTGCTCGAAGAATATAAACGCCAGCATCGTGCCCAACGCTGCCCCGTTCGAAACACCCAATAAATAAGGCTCAGCCAGCGGATTGCGCAGCAGCGACTGCAATCCTGCGCCAGCCACCGCCAGGCTTGCCCCAACCGCCGCCCCGAGCAATATCCGCGGCATCCGTATATCAAAAAGTATCGCTCGCTGCTCTTCGCTAAGATCGAAAAACGACAGCTTTTCGCTGCCGAGCAATGCAGCGACTAAAAGCGCGAACAGAAGCAATAAAACCAAAATGCCGCCATTCCGCAATGCCGAAGCCCGCGTATTGACCCGGAAATTTTTTACGGCTGCATTCACTATTTGAATTTCTCCGGATGCAAATCCTTAGCGATCTGTTCCAGCGCATCGACGATTCGCGGCCCCGGCCTCGAAAGCAGATCTGCATCAATGCTAAAAACCTTCCGATTCCCCACGGCCGGCGAATTTTTAAAGACGTCATTCGGCTCCCGGTTTCCTTCGCTTTCCGAAAGAATAATCACGTCCGGCCGCAGTGCCAATGCAGTTTCCTTGCTCAATTTAGGGTACGCCGTGCCGACATCGGCAGTAGCTGAAACACCCCCCGAACGATGAACAATGTCGGTGATGAACGATTCTTTCCCGATCGTGTAAAGAGCGTTCTTGTCAATCTGCACAAAAACTTTCGGCCGCTCCGTGCCGGCCGTCTGATTTTCCACGAAGCTCACGCGTTTTTTCAGCCCGGTGAGAACCTCCTCGGCATTCGTGCTTTGTCCGAGGATCGATCCAACATCCTGAATGCTCTTATAAATACCCTCGATCCCGTCCGGTGCAGTCACAAAAACGGCAATATTCTGCTCGTTTAGCGTCTGCATGAAAGATTCAAGCTGTGACGCCGTGGAAACAAAAACGACCTGCGGTCTTAGAGCGATAATGTTCTCGATATTCGGTGTTAAGGTATCGCTAACCTTCTGAATCGATTTAGCTTCCAACGGGTAATTACAAAAACTTGTCACGCCGACAAGTTTATCGCCCGCAGAAACAGCAAAAACTATCTCGGTCAAATTAGGCGCCAGCGAAATTGCCCGCTCGACCTTCACCGGAATCCTTATGGTGCGGCCGAGATCGTCCGTCATTACCCGCACGTTTGTTTCGACCGTAACCGGCGAAACGGCATTTCGGCAGCCGTATCCATGTGCGGCAAAAATCAGCAAACAAAAAATGGAAATTCTCTTGGTCATAAAATTAAAATGTCCTGAGTTCACACTTCAGCGCGTCTTCTGCCTAAACCCGAAGACACGCTGAAGTGTGAACTCAGATGCAAAAAAGTGCCCTATTTTCCGTCATAGACAAGAAAAACAGGGCACTCATTTTAAAAATACCGGAGTTCGCCTCGAATGTTTTGACGCGAAACATTGAATCGGCAAAAAAGCCAACAGGCAGGTATCCAGACTTCGTGATTTTAGATTTTAGATTTTAGATTTTAGATTGGAAGAACCTTCTTCAATCTAAAATCTAAAATCTAAAATCTAAAATCGCTTCACTGTGACGCGATCGTGCGGGAATCTCACCCAGCTTACCCTTTCAAAACCGTCTCTTGAAAAAACGGTACCTCTCGGCGTTTGTAATATAAAAGATCAATCCAGCAAACCGTGAATTATTACGCTTTAGCTGCGGTAAGTCAAGCTTTTGGAGTTCCCCTTAAGTGGGCTACTTCTTCCGCGATTTGCCAACTAAACTTGGAAAACCAAACTTCTGATTATTTTTTCAGCGGCAACGCCAGCAAATGCCCGCTATAAACGAAATAAACCTTGCCTGCAGTTTCGTCGACCCACATATTCATACTGTCGAAACTGATCTTAGGAATTTTCATCACCGTTTTAAAGACTAGGGTTTTGGCATTATATATTCCGACGTTCGTTTCATTCTTTCTCTGGTTAGGTATCGCCGCCCAGAATTCGAATGCACTCGACGCGGGCTGCAGCGAGCGGAATTTTTGCTGGGCGATCGGTTTTATTTCACCCTTCGCCGGAACGACCGCTCCGGTTTCCGGGTCGAGCCAAAAATAAGGGCCGCTGTAAGTTTCGCCTTCTCCGTATTCCTGGTCCTCGTAATCGTTATAATATGGACTCGTTACCAGCATTTTGCCTGTTGCCGGAACAAACGCAACGGCTTTTCCTATCGAATTTTCACCCGCCGCAACCGGAAATTCACGGTTCGTCAAAAGATTGACGCGAAACAGTTTCGGTCCTGCTTCGTCATTATATTTTGTCGCAACCGCCCAGCGGCCGTTGGCGGTTATGACCGGCGAATCGTAATGCCCTTCGCGTATCCGCGTAAATTTTCCGCTGCCGATCTTGTACAAACCTTCCGAGTCGACCCGGACTTCGATGTTGCCAGTCTTCGCCTTCCATTGACCTGATGCTGGCTGAACGATGAAGCTATCGCGAAGCGGAATGAATTCAACCCCTTCGGGCTGCGCGGCCGCATCAGTGAGGCTTCCGCCGAAATTCAGCCATGTGAAATTGTCGTATTGGCGCAGTTGCCTCAGCTTCCACGCCTTTTGTTCGGATCGGCCGTAGCCTTCGTCATCGAGCTCGCCGTCCTGAGCGGATTCATTTTCCTGCTCTATCTCGCGTTCGATCTTCTTTCGCCTGGCCTTGTCCGACACGAGCAGTCGAAAATCGCCGCCGTTTTTCCAAACAGTTTCGGCGGTAAGATTTTCATCGGCAAATAAGATTTCTAATCCCGGAACATCTTTTTCGAGTTTATAACGCAGCTTTGCCGGGCCGCGCTTCAAATCTTCAAATATCTTCTCGATTCCCGCGACAAATTCCGGCCTACGCGAAGAGTTCACAAAGACGCGCCGGCCCCCCTGCTTCCCGAGCATCAAAAGTTGCTGCGGCACGCATTCGTCAAAGCACCCGAGAAACGGCGCCATTTCATCAACCCTGTGAAACGTCAGATAGCTCTTGAAATCGTCGAAAGCCTCTTTGCTGAGCGTTATGTCTCGGTAGCGGGATAAGTCCTCGTCCCAGCTATATAGCGCCTTATCTTTGTAAATGCGGATGACATTATTGTCATACGAATAGACGCCGAGCAGTTCGTTGCTCGTTCTCACCTCGTCCTGCAAACTCTTTTCGACGGTCCTGAAATCGCCCCTGCCGTTGTACATTGCGTATTCATACCAGCCTATATCAAATGAGGCATTAACACTTGCAAATAGAGCGCTAATGAACGGGTTCGGCGCCGCATGACGGGAACTGTCGTTTCCAAAGAACGCCGCTCTAGCACCCATGATCTTCGCTTCGTTCGGGTGAAGTGCGAGTACAATGACTCTGGCCTCCGGGGAATCTTCGCTTTCCAGGTAGCCTTCGGCCGCGAGCGCCAGTCGTTTATCAATAGCGGAAACAAACTTTGCAACTTCTTTTACCGGTAATTTTGCACGGATCAATCGGGCGCACGCCAGCATCGCGGTCTTGGCCTGTGCGTTTTCACCGTTGAGAATTCCGGCATAACCAGCATCGTCTTCCAAAAGACAGGCCGAAATGCCGAACGCAATCGCATTTCCCGTTCGCATATCATAAACGTCGTTAACCTGTTTCTCACGAATCTCTTTTCTTACGCTCAAAAGCTTCAAAATAGAATGAGCGTCGGATCTATTATTCTTCAGGTCACGCAGCATCAATGCGTTGATCGCCGTGCCGTTCCAGTTCAAAAGCATGCCCCTCAGCATTTCGGACATCGGCGGATCGCGTTTCTCGAACATTACGATGCGCTCGATTACCTCGCGGACAAGGGGTTCGCCGGCGTCCTTTATTTGCAGTAGGTGGCCGCCGAGCACCTGCTTCATGTCTCCTTCATTAATGCTGAATTGGCCGGGCCGCATCATATTCGATGCCATCATTGGATAGTTCGTGTCCGTCGGGTAATCATCACTTCTTGACCCATTATAATTCGGCGAGGGCATCACCGGGACTTCTTCTGCATCTTCGTCGCCGCTGTCATTGATAGCCGAATAATTTGCAGCGTTAGCCATGGCGTTCGACATTCGATACGGCAGCCGATTAGACATCATCGAATTGGCGGCTCCGGGTTCGCTTTGCTTAATCGCGGCTCGTGCGACCGCTTCGAGGGCATCCGCTTGTTCGGCTACGGTGTAGCCGTTGCACAAAAGAATCGCCCGCACGACCAAACTGCCTTCGTAGCTTTCGACTTCCGGCAAGATCCGCCGTAATGCCGGGGCCGCACGCATATCCGCCTGATTCGCGAGCGCTCCGATCGCCGCGCTCCGCAGTGGATAATATGTTACTTTTGTTGTTCTGTAGGTACCCGATCCTCGATTCATGTTCGAATTCGTTATGATAGCCATATTCGAACTATAAACAGTCGGATTCATGTTTGACATGCTGTTGGCATTGCCATCCCTAACGTAAACATCTCGCGTTCCTTTTTCATTTAGAGCAGCTATCAATCCCGGAACGCTTTCCGGCAATTTTACGGTCGCCAACGCCTGAACCAATGCGTTCCGGCCGCCGCCAGTATCCTTTGCCCAGTTCGCATCTTCGAGCCACGGCAGCATAACTTTAACTACCGCCGGATTTTTACCGTTTAGCTTTGTGATAAGGTTGCGGACGGCCGCCGCCCGTATAACCAAATTGTCGCTGCTTGCGAATTCGATCATTTTATCCAAATATCTGTCTTCGGGAGCGTATAACATCAGCGTTGTCAGCCCGGTATAGCTCTGCCCGTTCACCCGGAGATCCGCAAGCGTTTCATCGCCTAAAAGCGAATAGTACCATTCCTCGCGTCCCGGCCATTCGTTTTCTTTGGATAGTGCATCGAAGGCCAGATCACGCATTCCGGCGGTCGCATTCTTGTCTTCAACGACCGCTTTTAGCTCGTCACGGTAACGGTCCGTATCGGCGACCGATCCCTCGTCAAGGGCGTGTTTATAAAGAGCCCAGCGAGCGAGGACCTGCGATGTCTTTTGCGAACTGTCGTTGTATAAACGATTGATCATCGGTGACGCCAGTCTAAAATCGACCTTCGCCAATGCGAGCAATTCCTCTTGATTTCCAACATATTCGCCGACATCGCCAGCCTTCTGTGCATCACGCGCCAGCTCATTGCTAAAATGCGGGCTGTTAAACTTAAGCCAGCGTTTTAGGCCGCTCCGTGAATCGTCATCCATCTCAGCAGATGCGTCCATCGTGTCGTAGATTCGCTTCACTGCTTCGGCCGCTTCAGGTGAATCGCGCAGCACATTGAGAAATCCGGAAACCGTTTCGGGATTTTTGCGGATTTCGTCCAAGAGACGGCCAAGAGTTGTCGCCGACGGCTTAGGGTTGTATCCCAGTTCCACATAGTTGCCGTTCTGCGTGATCCAATACTCCAACAGGTCTTCTATCGGCGCATCGTCGGCGGGCGGATTGGTTTTGTTGAAGAACTCTTCGTTGCGACTCCGTCGATCGCCCTGTACCAGCGGATTCGGCGGCGGAGGCGCCGGAAAATTCATTAGTGCAAGCACGATGTCCTCCTTTGCAGTCGAGGACGTCGCAATCAAAAAAGCCCCGCCAATAAGCAGGAACGAACAGAACACAACCGCCGAAAGAAACCGTTTCATATCTTTAATTCTTTTTCCCGAATGTTGATACCGCATTTCCACCTAAAAAGCAACGATTTTCATACGGAACGCAGGCAACTTTGCCTGCCCGCGGAGTCCGCTTAAGCTATTGCATAAACGAAACTTCGTTGCACACTTGTGTCATAATACCCCCTTGCGACTCGACATGATTGAATACTGCAAGCGAATTTTCCCTTTTTCGTAATCGTTCGTGATCGGCTCAGCGGCTAAGTTGATTACCTTTCAGGTCAAATCCAAATCAGCCTTTTTCAGCTTTTCATCGACGCCCGAAAAGAAAAATATTCGCCCCCGGTTATTTCCAAAAACAATTATCTCTTCGGAATATTTTATTATGTCAGCAAAAACGAATTATTAATTTCTTTGAGGGCTTTAAAAGGAAGTGCGGCCTGTGTTTTCGGGACACGGGCCGCTGATTTTATCGGAAGGCTTTCCTGTAGGCAATACGGAGATGATAGGCAAAAGGCGGTTTTTTATTGGTTGGTAAATGTGCCGGCTGATAATTTCTCCGCGTATTATTTCGCTGGCACTGGAATTTTCTCCTTCTTCGGACGGGAAAGGCCGAATTTTCTGGCTTCCCGCTCGATCGTATCGGAATCGTTTTTCAAATAGTGAATCTCTTCCTGGATAGCCAGGTTTTCACCCGTTACAGCTTGAATCTTGTTATTTAGGACGACGGCCTCGGCCGCTTCAGTGTTCAATACCGAGAAGGCCCGGAAATTAACTGTCAGTACTAACATTACGGTGAGCAGCACGGCGACTCCGATGCCTACAAACTGCGATCTGGAGCTCAACCCTATGGCCTTACTTTGGATCTTCCTTGGGTTGGCAGGGCGGGCCGTATTATATTCCGTCCGCGTGTTATCCCAATAAGTATTTTCGGCCTTGTTCAAGTAAATCCTCCAAATCTGTCTTGCTTTCGCTCTCGGCGTAAATTCTGACCAGCGGCTCAGTGCCGGACGGACGCATTAGCATCCAGCTTCCATCGGCGAAAATGAACTTTACGCCGTCCATTCTATTAATGCTTTCAATCTTGCGGCCTTCGATTTCAATGGGCTCGCGTCCCAGCCTGTCCTTCAAACTCGCGGCGACCTTATCGGTCAGCTTTACTCCGATCCGGCCCGATTCCAGGCTGCCGACGCGATCTGTCAAATCCTTTAACTGCTCCGTTAGGCTTTTTCCTCGTGCCGCGACCGCTTCAACCGCCAGCAAACAGGCCAGAATTCCGTCTTTTTCAGGATAATGCCCGCGTATCGAAAGACCGGCGGACTCTTCTCCGCCAAGAATGATCTCGTCCTTATTTATCAATTCGCCGATAAATTTGAAGCCGACAGGCGTTTCATAAAGCTTCAAGTCCCTAGCTTTTGCTACACGATCGACGAGATGGGAAGTTGCAACGCTTCGAGCGACGCCCTGGTTCCATCCTCGGCTTTCGGCCAGATAATCTGTCAGCAACGCCACCAACTGGTTCGGGGTGATAAATACCCCGTTGCTATCAACGATCCCGAATCTGTCCGCGTCGCCATCTGTTGCCAGGCCTAGTGTTAAATTCTTGGCCGTCACTGCTGCTTTCAACTCATCCAGGTGATCTTCACCCGGCTCAGGCGACTTTCCGCCGAATGTCACATCACGCCAATCGTGAATAGTTTCGACCTCTAAGCCGTGATCCCGCAATGCCTTATCCAAATAACCGCGTCCCGTTCCCCACAAGGCGTCGTATGCATATCGGCCTTTACCTTCGGCGATCACATCGAATCGAATCTTATTTTTCAAATCGTCCAGATAAGCCGGACGGGCATTGTAACTTTCAACTGAACCGCCGCTTTCGTCCTCGACATTTACATTATTGATTATGCCGTCTTCGATGTGCCTAGTGATTTCAGGCAGTGCTGGTGCTCCGTCAGCGGTCGAAAATTTTATGCCCTGATACTCCGGCGGATTGTGCGATGCCGTGAAATTCATTCCGCCCGCAGCCTTTTTGCTCGCGATTGCATGTGAAATTGTCGGTGTCGGCGTCGGGTTTTCGCAAAGCAAAACCTGAAAACCTTTGCGGGCCGCGATCTCCGCCGCTACTCCAGCAAATTTTTCACCCATGAACCGAGAATCATGCCCGATTATCAATTTCTTCAGGTCCCTCTCATCGCTGTTTTTCAAATAACTGCAAATCGATTCGGTCACACTTTCAACATTCGCGAACGTAAACTCGTCGGCGATAATTGCTCGCCAGCCAGAAGTGCCAAAACGGATGGACATATTGATAAATCCCGAAAAACTACGTACGAATATTTCCAGTACATCTAAATAGCTCTATACAACTTCTGCTGAATTACCTGCTTGTTTGAGGAGTTAAGATTCAAGTTCCCTTGAAGTGAATGAAATGTAACATAAAAAAAATTGAGTGTAAAGACTTCTTTTGGTTCACTAACTGCAATAAATATATATTGTTACCCTTTTTATCTTAATGTAAAAGCTACAAGAAGTGCTTAATATGAACATTTAGTGAACTTTATGATTATAGGGTTGTATTTTCCTATCATTTACGCCTCAAGGGTCCAAAGGAGCTAAAAACTGATTTCTACTTGTGTTATTAAAGAAGCAAATGATTAATTGCGCTTAATCAGTTTTTTAGTGTAATTATTCTCGTGTTCCCAAAATTATTATCATATTTAAAGCGGTCCTGTATCAAAATAAGACTAAAACGCTTTTACAGAGCTTTCTGTGTCATTTTGACGCTTAAACGACAGTCAATTATAAAACTTGGTCATGACTAGCAGAAAAGTATTTTACAATACTTAAAAGCAGCCTTGAGAGTAAGTTACTCACTATCATTGCGCACTCGTATTTCAAGGGCTAAATTTCGTCAAATTCTAAAGCTGTTCGCTCTTGATTTAACGGCTCTTCAAATCGCCAAACTGCAATCCGAACGGAATACGCTCAACCCGTATTTGATATTGATCCGTCGCTCGATCGCTTTGCATTGCGAAGCGAATCCTCCGTTTGCCGGAGAGAGCGAGCTACGGTGGTGTGGGAGCAACTCCCATTGAACGACGGATCTTACTTTGGTGCAAAGTGTGTCCGCGGCAAGCCGGGACGCGAAGCCTGCGGGAAAACGATCGTTTTCGGCGTCTATAATAGAAACGGAAGCGTTGACACGGAGATTATTACTAACTGCTCACGCAGAACGCTTTACGCAATCATCAAGGTCTGGGGTGAACGCCACTTCTGTTATCCATACCGACTACTTTCGCACCTATGATGGGATCGTCGATCTGGGCTATCAGAAGAATTACTGCATCAATCATTCAGCCGATCAGTTCGCACAGGCACAAATCATATCAACGGCATCGAAAGCTTCTGGGGCATCGCCAAAGTACGCCTTGTCAAATTTAGCGGCATTTCAAAGAACACTTCTACTTGCATCTCAAAGAATGCGAGTTTAGATTTAATTATCGCAACCCGGATTTGTATAAAGTCCTGCTGAAAACTACCAGCAATTTAAGTTTTGTAGGCAGTACCCTAAAACTTTAACTAAAATAGCCACAATTGGATCATCTTACGTCTTTCAAAATCATTCAAATGGCACAGGTATTGCAATCGATTATTTTATCGCGCCAGTGCGCGAGAATATTTACATAAGTTATTATTCTATTTACATAAGTTATTATTGGTGGAGAAGATTACTATGAGACCCGTTAAACATTTTGAAAAAGGGCTGACCTACGTTGCGAAAGGCCTTTTTGGGGCCGTTAGATCGGTCAATCAGTATAAGCCCAACGCATCGTTTATCCCGAAATGGTCGGATAAGCCTTTGCTCAAATCTTGGCAGAAATCGAAGCCGACGCTTGGGTTTCCGCGTCAGACGGATTCGCTTTGCCCTAACTGCGTGATCGAGGCCCGCGAAGAGATCCTCAGCGGCAGCCGTGAAGTTTCGGCGTTGATCAATGAGAATGTCGGCGAGATCAAGGCCCAGATCATCGAACGCGACGGTCAGGTCTGGATGATCAAAGATTGCCCGACGCACGGCCATTTCGAAGACATGATGGCTATCGATTCGAAGTTTTTGCAGCATATCGAATCGCTGTTCCCGGGCCGCGATATTGAATCGCATAATGATGAAAAGCTCCACAATCACGGCACGTCGTCGGTCAAGTACGGCCGCGGAGCTGTATTGACGGTCGATCTGACCAACCGCTGCAACATGATGTGCGATCCGTGCTTCATGGACGCCAATCAGGTCGGCTTCGTTCATGAGCTGTCGATGGAAGACGTTAGTGAAATTCTCGACAACGCTATCCAGATCAAGCCACGCCGGCAAATGTCGGTGCAGTATTCGGGCGGCGAGCCTACGCTCAGCCCTTATTTCCTTGACGCGGTGCGTTATGCCCGCAAAGTCGGTTACAACTCAGTGCAGGCCGCCACCAACGGTATCGAATTCGCTAAGTCGAAAGAATTCTGCCGCGAAGCCGCCGAAGCCGGTTTGAGATTCGTTTATTTACAGTTCGACGGAATCGGCAACGACGCCAACTCGCACCGCCAGATCGGCAACTTGTTCGATGTTAAGCTGCGTGCGATCAATAACCTGCACGAAGCGGGTGTCGATATCATCCTCGTTACAACGCTGGTCAACGGCGTCAATAACGATCAGGTCGGAACGATCATTCGTTTCGCTCTCGAAAATCCAAAGAAAATTTCATTCATCGCGTTCCAGCCGGTTTCGTTTACCGGCCGCGACGAGCTGATCACCGAACAGCGTCGCCTGCAGCAGCGTTATACGCTTGCTCACCTCGCCCACGACGTTCAGGATCAGGTAGGAATTACCGAGCCGACACGCGATTGGTTCCCGCTTTCCTTAATGGGAGCGTTCGCCGATTTCGCGGACGTCGTTCACGGGCCGGAATCGGATTGGGGCCAGGTTTCATGCGGCTGCCACCCGAATTGCGGTGTCGGAACGGCGGTGATGGTCAATAAGGAAACGAAGGAAATGGCACCCGTGCCGGCGTTCCTTAATATTCAGGGCCTCGTCACGGACATGCAGCACATCACGGACACGAACCGCGGCAAATGGTTCTCGAACCTGATGATGGGCCTCGCACTGCTCAAAAATTACAATCCTTACGGTGCTCCGAACAGTCTGACGCTCGGCGGCATCCTGAAGAAATTCGATAAATCGTTTGGTCTGTCGGGCAAGGATTACGGAAAAGTCGGCGGCGACCGCACCGCAGAGGACATCGAAAAACGTCGTCAGGACCCTTGGAACTTCCTGTTTATTGCCGGAATGTGGTTCCAGGATCTGTTCAACTACGATTTCCGCCGCACCGAAATGTGCATCATTCCTTACGGAACGCAGGAAGGCGAAATTTCCTTCTGTGCATATAACACCGGCATCGGCTGGAGAAATATCATCGAGCACATGCACCAAAATGCGACCGTTGCTCAGTGGTACAAAGAACACGGCCGCCACGACGTTTTCGCCCGCGGGAAAAATGTCGAATTGGGAGACGCTTCGCACAGCCTCAACCTGAACGAAGTCGATCTCAGCCGTCCGAACAAGCCTGACATGGAAGGCCCGAAGACGGCCGCCGAAGAAATGCAGATGATGCGCAAGCTCTACAACGAAATGGTCATGGAAAAAGCCGGTATTAAAGGCGAAGCCCTCGTCCAGATCGGCGGCATCAAACGCGAAAAGAAAGCCGACAAAGACATGGCTATAGCTGAGTAGTCAGTTATCAGTCGTCGGAACCGGAAGCGATAGCGGCCGGGTTCTTAAAAACTAAAGACCGGTGATTAAATTCGCCGGTCTTTTTTATTGGATTTTCTATACCGCTTCTGGTATATTATGGCTAGGCTAGCCAAGCTATAGTGAGGTGTGTGAAATGAAACAAGTATCGGTTTTCGAAGGTAAAAATAAATTTAGTGAACTCGTAGCCTCCGCCGCGAAAGGCGAACCGCAGGTCATTACCAAAAACGGCACGGCCACGGCGGTGGTTATTTCGTATAGCGAATATAAGCGGCTCATAGCCAAGAAGGAATCTCTGAGTGAATTTCTGCTCAATAGCCCGCTTCGCGGCACGGATCTCGAACTCGATCTAACACGCGATAAAGATATGGGCCGCCCGACAATAGACTTTTCCGAAGAATAGGTTATGGCATATCTTCTCGACACCTGTGTCCTTTCGGAATACAAAAAGCTTATTCCCAATGCAAGGGTACTCGATTGGCTCGAAAGTCAGTCCGACGACCTGTTATTTCTAAGTGTTCTTACCATCGGTGAGTTGGAAAAAGGGATAGTTAAGATGCCGGTCTCCAAACGCAAAAGCGATCTCGAAGCCTTCGTTCAAACATTGCTCGTCCGGTTCGACAGGAGCATCCTCGGCCTTGATACCGCGACCCTTCGCCGCTGGGGCGCAATTATGGGCCGTCTGGAAACCGAAGGCCGCCCTATCCCGATGATCGATTCCCTAATGGCGGCAACCGCGCTCGAACACGATCTGACAATAGTCACCAGAAATGAAGAAGATTTCATCCCAGCCGGCGTCAAAGTATTAAATCTTTGGCGCTAACCAGCAACATCGGTAATTCCTCCACCCGCATATCTTTTCGGACAAATAACGACGGATAATCGGCAACCGCAACATTCCATCCTTCGCCGAAGAAATGCAGATGATGAGCTGGGCTCTACAACGAAATGGTCATGGAAAAAGCCGGTATTGAAGGCGAAGCCCTGGTCCAGATCGGCGGCATCAAACGCGAAAAGAAAGCAGACAAAGACATGGCAATTGCTGAGTAGTCGGTCGCCAGTTGTCAGAACCGGAAGCAATAGCGACCAGTGGAAACCATTGAGTAATGTATACAAGCATCATTAGTCAAAAGTTAGACTGACCGTTTTATTGTGTTAAACTTCCGGTAATTTTATGAACCCTGACTTTGATCAATTCCTGGACTCGTTGTTTTCAAAACTTGCCGCCGATAACTTCTATCAATCGGAATCTCTAACGCATTATCTTAATCTCCCGAGCGTGGATCGTTCCGGGGATGAAGCCAATATTGTAGATGCTAAAATAACGTCTATTTTGATTGAGGCTCTGGGATACTCATCAGGCGAGGTGCAGTACAATCTGGCATCCGCTAATCGTAAACGAACCGATTTTACAGTTCGCATCGCAGATTATCCGCGTCCATGTTTCGTCGCAGAGTCGAAAAACACCGTAACAACAAAATTGAGTGAGAATCTTCCACAACTTGCGGACTACATGCGGAGTCAGGGTGCGACTCGCGGGCTATTGATAGACGGAAAAACAATTCTTAGCTATGAACTAAACGGCGGGCAGATAGTTCTTACAGGAGACATCGAACTTAGGAGACTGGTTGAGACCTGGCGTGGTGAAAACCTTTTCAGCGGCGAAAACCGAGGCGTCAATGCAATTGATAAACACGACATTGTTCTACTCAAAGCATTTTGGCAGCGATTCAATAAATCCAGTTTTGAGGGCCTTCCAAATCTTATTAACGATCTGACACTTACCGTAAACGGTGATCTTCATTCGTCAGATGGCGAAACATGGCCGGGCCAGTCCCGCATCAAAATATTTCGACAAAGTGAAGCTGAATTTAATGACGCATTAACCAAAGAATCGGCTAGCGTTATCGCAATGATTGCATTGGATGTCGAAGCTCAGCTATCTCTTCGTCTCAGCGAATATAAGCAGTTCGAGATCGAAGAGAATGTTTATACCAACGAGAGCGACACGTTTGAAATGAGGTTTGAAAGCCTTTGGGCTTCTATATTCAGTATGACTCAGGCATGGCAAATTCCTGAATCTCGCAGAAACAGTTACAGTTCGCGTCTTAGATATAGCTTTAAATTTGGACATTCCGGCGAAGTTTTAGTCGAAGTAAAGAACGAAATCGCCCTGGATATTGCCGCCCAAAACAGCATTCTTCCGGAATTCCAGAAGAAAAGTGACAAAGACCTAAAAGCCGCCGTAAAGGAAGTAAGTAATGTTGTCGATGAAATTGAAAGATTGAGACGCATCTTTCATAGAAAACGAGAGCGTCTTTCCGCTCAATACCGCCAGTCAATCGATACGTACCAAGCTTACAAAAAATGGAAAGATAAGGTCGCAACCATTTTGCTCAAGACAAGCGACGAACGCAGACTACAACGGGAATTCGCTACTCAAACAGCTTATGTCCTTTTCGTCCGCCTGTTGCTTGTCCGGGTTTTAGAAGACAAAAAACTAATCAGTCGGATATTCACAAATGGTGGCATTGTCCTCTGGTTTGAAAAAATCGAAGAGCAATATCTTAAGCACGCTGAAGGCCGGAGCACTGACTTTCTGCTCGGCATGGCGTACGAATCTGCCCAGCACATTTACGCCCACTATTATTCGGACGCTTTTGTTTTCGATTGGTACCGGGCTGACCGTAATTTAATAGTTCAGCTGTTGCACCGTCTTGCCGGATTCGATTTCACGGATATTGACCGAGATATTATCGGACATATTTACAGCGGCTATATAAGAAGCGAGCATAAACACGAAAGCGGGATGTATTACACGCCTATCCAGGTCGTTGAATACATTCTGAATCAGGTCGGCTATCAAGGAGATCAGATTTTAGGAAAGAATCTGCTTGATCCGTCTTGCGGTTCCGGTGCTTTTCTCGTCTCGGCCTGCCGTCGGCAAATCGAAACATTTCTTGCGTATTACAAAGCACAGGGGAAATCAAAGAACGATCTTTCCATTGAGGAAATTCGCCAAATCTTGAACGCCGTCAAAAACAATCTGTTCGGCCTAGAATTGAACCCTTTCGCCTGCTACCTAGCAGAAACAAATCTGCTCATTCAGATGCTGGATTTGATAAAACTTGCAAGGGAAAAGGGCGGCGACATTTCGCTCGACCGATTTAATATTTTTAACACAGACACACTTCGGTACGAGCCTGAAACCCGCGATCTTTTGCGCGGAATTCCTTTTCCCGCCGAAGAACTTGAACCAGCCGAGCAACTAAAGAGTGGATTAGCAACCTTTCGAGAAGGATTTGATTTCGTGGTCGGAAATCCGCCATACGTGAAAGCCGATGAAGGATCGGAGGGTTTACTCGAATATCGAAGTGAAATTAAGAATGACCATCCGATTGAATCTGTACGCAGGTTGCTTGTATTGAAATGGGATTTGTTTATACCTTTTATTGGCCTTGGCGTTTTTCTTCTTCGGAACGAAACCGGCAGGCTTGGAATGATAACGAGCAGTGCGATTGAACAAGTAACTTATGCGGCGAATCTTCGGCAGCATCTTGTACATAATTATCGTGTTGATGAAGTGTCTTTTTTTCCGCAGATGCGATTATTTGATGACGCGGCCGTGGAAAATACGGTCTTAATTATTACAAACACCAACGCTGTCTACGAAAACCAAACCTTGCGTAAATGGCACGGTCAATTGGTGGACAGTATCTTGAATGCCGAATCGGTATCTCAGCTCGCGTATGGTGAGAATGTTTTTCGTCAAACGGTGTCGTCGCAATCCTACTCGGACACCACGCCTATGAGAGAAATTTGCTATATCAGTAAGGGAATGGTGTTGCATTCGCACGAGGTAAATTATCCTGGTGCTTTCAGAAAAGAAATCTTGATAACTTTTGATAAAGACCAGAATCACACAACCTCATATGTTGAGGGTGAAAACCTTACGCCGTACGAGGTCGATGATATGAGATTTCTTGAATATGGCGAAAGCGCGAGAGCGCCGTCACAGGTTTCTCGTCCTACTTTTCCTCAATTGTATGACCGACGAAAGATTATGCGAGGCGAAACTTCGTCGGCGTGGTTAGATAATGGCACGATAATTCAGAATGGCTGGATGTTTTGCAATCACTCCGTTCATCTTTTTGTTCGTTGGTGCGAGTTAAAGGATGTAAAAAACCGGTCGGTAACTGGTGAACTCGCCAATCAGGATTTCGATCGGGAGGAACTTGAAAATATTTCAGGTACTTTTAGCCTAGAGTTCCTTTTAGCAATAATTAATTCTCCAAAGGGAAGAGCAATTCTCGAGGCCACAACAAGCAGTTCTCGACGCTCACGTTTTCAGCCCGATGATTTTCGCAAACTACCGATTCCGAATGCTACGTATGTCGAACAAGCTGTCATTACCGAAAAGTGTCAACGATTTTGAGCCTTGGCGAAGAATTCCTCGAACTTCGGCGAGAAAGATGGCAAATTAAAACATCCGATAATCGTGTTGTCGCGCCCGCTGATCTATCCAGATACCCTGCGGTGCGGCAAAGCCCGTTAGCAATTGCGAAGATTGCCTGGGGCTTAACGATCCTCGATCCTACCGCTTTCCCCGCTCAAATCCGGCGCAGAGGAAATGACTTTTTTATTGGTAGAAATAGGGCAGTCCATTTGTCCCGGAGTTTGGACGGACCATCCCTCATTTGGCTAGAAAAGCAATTTGCTCAATTTACTACAAACGTTTCCTTCCAGGCAGCGGAAGCGGATAACGTAAAAATTCCTAGTTCACCGGAAGAGGCGCTTACAGCATTGGAACTCCTCGAAATCGACGAAAAGAATGTATTAGAAAAAGTTCTTGAATTTAACCGACTCAGAAAAGAAGTGGATGATTTAGTCGCGGAATTATACGACATTCGAAAAATCTAATAATTCACAATGTCGAAATTTTGCTCGAAATGCAATAACCGGGCGAGTTTTTTGGTTATCGATTGTTGCGGGAGACGTCTTTTCTCTCGGACGAGGCTTAAAGCGGAGCCTCAGGGTGCGGGCTTTTGCAATTATAGCCAGTCAATCGTGATTTCTTTTTCGAGTTGTTTGAATTTGCGGTCGCCGGTGATTAGGGTGGCGTTGTTGTGTTTGGCGAGGGCGGCGGCGTAGCAGTCGGCGTAGGAGATGTTGCCTTTTACTTTATAGCCGGCGGCGATCTTGGTTAGGGGCCAATCGGCGTCGACGAACTTGATGCCGATCTGTTGGAGCAAAGCGATCGTGCGGTCGGCTTCGGCGGCGGTTGTGCGGCGGGCGACGATGTACCAGACTTCGCCCGCGTTTACGACAGACATCATTAAGAGAACACCGTTATCGTGGGCGTCGGAGATAATGTCAGCGATGCGTTCGGCAGCGGGCTCGTCTTCGAGGTAGGCCATGATCGCCCAGGAGTCGAGAACAATAGTTTTAGGTTTCGGCATGATTTGGATTAACCTTTAAAGAACTCGCTCCTTTTCCTTTTCATCGGCAAGTGCCTCCAAAAGCCCTTTTCCGCGAAATCTGCCGCGAAGGCTATGGATATATTCGCGGGTAATCGGCTTAAGTATGATCTGCGCATTACCTTCGTCGAGTTCAACCTGAATAACTGTTCCTGCCTTTATGCCAAGCTTCCGCCGCATGGACGACGGTATCACTATCTGGCCTTTGGTTGTAGCTGTTGTTTCCATATTTACCACTCCGCAATGAAAGTAGCATACGGAAATAATGTAAGTCAAATCTTTCACATATTACAAACGTCGTTTCGTCTCTATTTGATTTGTTTCGTTTACGATATTTTTCTATGGTAGAATTCAATAAGGTGTTTAGGTTATGAACTTAGGACAATTCAAAAATCAGATCAATTCTATCTGCGTGGAATACGATGTCGATATGCTGGGTGTTTTCGGCTCGGTGGCGCGGGGTGAGGACGGTGACGGCAGCGATGTCGATCTGCTGGTGCGGTTTAAGAAGCCGGTCGGGTTGATAGAACTGATACGTATTGAGGATAGATTTGAAGCGGCCTTTGGGCGGCAGGTCGATCTCGGGACCGAAGGCTGCCTGCATCCGCTCATCCGCGATAACGTTATGGAAGATCTGCAGGTTTTGTATGAAGGCTAGAAACGATAAGCTGTACCTTTTCGATATTCTGAAAAGCTGCGAAAAGATCGCCGATTACACCGCGGGCGTGAGCGAAGCCGCTTTTTTGGAGAACGGCATGCTCCAGGACGCTCTGGTTCGAAACATCGAAATAATCGGCGAAGCATCAAAGAATCTCAGTGAAGACCTGCGAAACTCCAATCCCCAAATAGCCTGGCGAGAGATCATGAGAATGCGTGACAAGATCGTGCATCACTACTTCCGCATTAACCCCGACGCCGTGTGGCAAACCGTCTCAGAAGATATTCCTCATTTACGACACGAAGTAAACGAAATTTATACAAACTTCGATCAGGCTTAGCCTTTCCGCACAGCTCGGCGGCTGAGCCGCTATGGATTGAGGTAGCGGGTGTATTGGCCGCTGAGGATGTGTTCGTAGAGAGAATTGGCTTTGCGGCGGGTTTGGAGTTGGAGTTTGCGGGCGCGGTCGTCGGCGGCCTGGAGTTTTTTGAAGTAGTCGGGGAAATGGTCGGATTCCTGGGAGAAGCCGAGGTGTTGGAAGCCGAGGAAGGATGGGGGAACGGTGAGATCGTCGGACTCGGAGATCTTGGTGATGCGGCAGACGATGACGTTCGAGGCTCCGTGGGCCGGTTCGGACGTGCGGGATTTCAGGTGTTTGACGTAACGGAAGTTTGGGGCGTGAACGCTGCGGCCGATGGTGAAAACGCTGTCGGCGTAATTTGCGAGAACCGCCTGATTCTGCAGATCGTTCAGCGAGATCGCGTTTCGGTTATGCGATCTTGACCGGTGCGCCAGCACGAGGATCGAGAGGCCGCGATTTTTTGCGAGGAGCTTGAGGTTTTTCATTATGAGAATCGGCGACGAACCCACGCCGGTCAGATAGGTGATGTTGTCGATGATAATGATCTTTGCGTCGGTTTCGCTGATCGCGGCGATGACCGAATGGTGGAGAAAGGCGGTGGCGTTGCTTTTGAACATTGCGGGAACCGAATCGAATTCGCAGATCTCGGAGCGGATCAGGTTTCGCGGGAAACGGTGGCGGACTTTAGCATCTGAGGCGGAATAACGGGCGGCGAACTGGGCTTCGGTGAGCTCGAAATCGAAATAGAGGACCTTTTGCGCTTTAGCGGTGCATTCGAGTGGGCCGAGTGGTGCGGCCACCCCGTCCTCTGAGGGAGCGTCCACCCCTCCTTTGGAAGGAGGGGAGCCTGATCGACCTTTCGCAATGCTTTGTGCGATCTGGGTGGCGAGGATGCTTTTGCCGGTGGCGGTGGCGGAAAAGAGTACGGCGATCTCGCCTTCGAGCCATAGGTCGCCGAAGAGCTTGCCCGGCGGCTTCCCCGTTTTGCCGGATAGCCAATCGCCGGCCGGGCGCGTTTCGAGCATTGTGTCGAACGTTGGAGGCATTTTTTGGTGCTTCTCGCGGGCTTTGCGCGGTTTTTCGTTTGGATCGAAATCGTCGCCGAAGCCGAGCCGTTTTAGAAAATTGTCGTCATTTGTTTCGTCTGCGAGGTCTTTTTTCATGGCAATTGCAATTTTTACTTTTCCGGCCGCTGATCGGAAGCATGATTGTTAAGATTGGAATGATTTGGATGATTGGAATGGCCGGCGTTTGCGTTTGCGGGCGAAAAAGGGTTTAATATTGGTTTGCTCTATTCTTCGGCCTGGAGGAGGTGAGAAAACAAATGGCATATATTTCAGTAAATAATAATGAATCGATCGAAAGCGCGTTAAGGCGTTTTAAGCGTAAAGTGATCAGCGAGGAGATAATCAAAGACCTCAAGAAACACGCTCACTTTATCCCGCCGGGACAGAAGGCGAAGCTAAAATCGGTAAACGCCCGCAAGCGTAACCGCCGCCGTTTCCGCCAACAGCGTCCAATGGGCGCCGGTGCCGCCGCTCCGCGTCCGGGTTTTAGCAATAACCGGTAAGCGATCTGGATCAATAGCAATGATGCGTGACGCGAATGTATATGTTTCGACAAACATTCGCGATCACGCATTTTTTTCATTCGGTTTTTGAGGGTTAGATTTGTATATGAGTTCTGAACGGCCGCGAATTTTGATCACTAACGACGACGGTATCCATGCCGAGGGCATCGAGGCTTTGGAAGCTGCTATGCTTGAGGTTGGGGATGTTTATGTGGTGGCACCGGCTTCGGAAATGAGCGGGGCTTCGCATAGTTTGACGCTCGGAAGGCCGCTGCGGATAAGGCAGATCGACGAACGGCACTGGTCCGTGGACGGCACGCCGACCGATTGCGTTACCCTCGCGCTCAACCGCATTTTACCGGCTGAACTTCGCCCGCATATCTGCGTTTCGGGAATTAATCACGGAGCGAATTTGGGCGACGACGCGAGTTATTCGGGGACGGTCGCGGGGGCACTCGAATCAACTATATTAGGCGTTCCGGGTTTGGCGTTCAGCTTGGTGGCGAATCGCAGCCATGATTTTACGGAGTCGGCGAAGGTTGCGGCTCAGTTAACCCTTAAGGCACTTGCCGAGGGAATTCCTGAGAACACGCTCCTGAATGTTAACGTCCCAAAGGGGGTTCCGAAAGGCATCAAGATCACAAAACAAGGCTTCAAGTCCGCACGGCCGATCATCAGCGAACACATCGATCCGCGCGGCAAGCCGTATTACTGGATAGGCGAGGTCCGCGAAGGCTTTCGCGCCGAAGGCGGCACCGATTTCGAAGCGATCGAGGAAGGATATGTTTCCGTATCGCCAATGCGAAGCGATATGACGAACCACGCGGCCTTGGAAGTGATGAGGAGTTGGGAAGATTAGAGATATCAAATTAATTTGGCATTTGATATCTGGAACCTGACAAATGGACGAATTTCAAATTCCCAGAACACGAATGGTCGAGCGGCTTCGGGTCCATTATAAGATCGCCGATGAAAAGGTGCTCGATGTGATGAATCGTGTTCCGCGCCATCATTTCGTGCCGGAAGCTTTGAAATCTCAGGCTTATAAGGACAACGCGCTGCCGATCTCCGGCGGGCAGACAATCTCTCAGCCGTTTATCGTGGCCCGGATGACGGAGCTTTTAGAACTCACGGGCAAGGAACGTGTGCTTGAAATAGGAGCCGGTTCGGGCTATCAATCGGCAATTTTGGCAAGCCTCTCACGCAAGATCTTTGCGGTCGAGCGGATTCCGAATTTGGCGAAGGAAGCGCTGGAAAAGCTGCGAAGGCTCGGTTTTCAAAATGTTTCGATTAGAAACGCCGACGGCACAAACGGTTGGGAAGTTTACGCTCCATTCGATGCGATTCTGGTCGCCGCCGGCGGGCCGAAGGTTCCGGAACCGTTGCTGCAACAATTAGAAGTGGGCGGAAAACTCGTAATCCCGATCGGCGAAAATCAGAAAACACAGACGCTGGTAAGGGTAATTCGGACGGAGAAAGGATTCGAAAGCGCGGATTTCGGGCCATGCGCGTTTGTGCCCTTAATTGGCGAGCATGGCTGGCAGACGGGTCAGAACCGGGAGCGATAGCGACTGGGTTCTTTGCTCGTTAGCAACTAAAGCCCCGGTCGCTACCGCTTCCGGTTCCGACAAGAGACGTCGTTATCACTCCAATTTTGACAAGATTTTATGGAATCGTTAACTGATTTTTTACTGCAATTAAAAGATTATCTCAATCCGAAGGTTTTGATCGACTGGATGCTTTTAAAACTCGGCATCTACGTTTATTTCGGGTTGTTTTTCATTATTTTTGCCGAAACCGGGTTGGCGGTCGGGTTCTTTTTGCCGGGCGATTCGCTGCTTGTTGTGGCGGGATTGTTCGCGGCGGCGGGGAAACTGAATATTTGGGTAATGTGGAGCTCGCTGTTTGTAGCGGCGGTAGTGGGCGATGCCGTCGGATATTATTCAGGGAAAAAGGTCGGCGAGGCGGTTTTCACTCGCCCAAAATCGCGGTTCTTTAATCCGGCCCATTTAAAGAAGGCTCATGCCTTCTACGAAAAGCACGGCGGGAAGACGATCATCATTGCCCGCTTCGTGCCGATCGTCCGCACATTTGCTCCGATCGTCGCGGGAGCTGCGAATATGTCGTATAGGCAGTTTCTGACCTATAACATTTTTGGCGGTTTTTTCTGGGTGACGAGCATGCTTTTCGCCGGTTATTTTCTCGGCGGGCTAGTTGAGCAGTTCGTGAGAAATGTGTTCGGAGTAGAAGGTTTTCTGCTTCAGGACCATATAGACAAAGTCGTTATCGTTATCGTTTTTCTATCGATACTGCCAATAATTTTCGAGTTTATAAAGGCCCGACGTGAAAAACGCAGCATCGTTGAGCCGATTGTCGAAACGGAAGTTTGACTTCGGCATCGCAGTAACCTAAACTCAAATTCTTGAGTTCACGGGGCGTGGCTCAGTCTGGTAGAGCGCACCGTTCGGGACGGTGAGGTCGGAGGTTCGAATCCTCTCGCCCCGACCATTATTTTCAAAGAAAAAGGCAGCCGCAACGGGTTGCTTTTTTTTATTTTTGGCTGTTTTGTACAAAAACCTGGTGCCAATTAGTAGTGTCCTAAATCTATGGTGTTGGGAAAAACAAGCAATAATTTCAGGCGGTGTCCCGGTCTTGTGTTGTGAGAGAATAATGTAATAGTTTTGAGAGGTGCAAATTGATCGAGAACGCTTGGTCACACCTTTCAAAAAAGAAGAGTATGGCAAACACCAATTTAACTGCCGCAATGCGGGCAAAAAATGACGAGTTTTACACTCAGTACGGCGATATAGAAAAAGAAATAAATGCTTATTTAGAATACGATCCTGATGTTTTTCGCGGCAAAACAATTCTGCTGCCCTGCGATGATCCTGAATGGAGCAATTTTACAAAGTTCTTTGCTCAAAACTTTCAAAGCTTGGGATTGAAGAAACTCATCAGTACGAGCTACGCCGCCGACAGCAAAACATATAAAGGCGTTTATCAGCCGTCACTTCTTGAAACACGGAACCCGCAGTATGACGAAAAGAAAACGAAGATTAAGGGAAAGATATTCACTCTAACGCACGACAAAAGCGGCGATGGAAGAATCGACGTGGACGATCTGGAGTGGCAATATTTGTCCGGCGAAGGAGATTTTCGCAGTGGTGAGATAAAAAAACTGCGTGATGAAGCAGACATTATCATTACCAATCCGCCGTTTTCAATGTTTCGCGAGTTTTTGGCGTGGATCGTGGAAAGTGATAAAAAATTTGTAATTATTGGCAGTGTGAGTGCGATCACCTATAAAGAGATTTTCCCTTTGATCAAGAACAATGAGATGTGGATGGGCAACGGATTTCAAGCAGGAAACGCGCATTTTTCCACGCCTTTTGCAAAGGAATATGGCGAGGGAGTTTATAATCCGGAGACCGGATTAGTTAAGTTTAGGAATGTTTGTTGGTTTACTAACCTAGACCATGGAAAACGCCATCAGCCATTGGATCTGATGCCAATGCAAGACCATCTCAGATTCAGTAAACATAAAGAGATCAAAGGCAAAGAGTCATACGAAAAGTATGACAACTACGATGCTATTGAAGTTCCTTTCACCGACGCGATTCCAAGCGATTACGGCGGAGTTATGGGCGTACCAATCAGCTTTCTCGCTAAACATTCCCCAGAACAGTTTGAGATCGTCGGACTTCTCGCAGGTAATATTCAAGGGTTGGCGGGCATTCCCTCCGCCACCGGTAAGGATGGACCGTATATAAACGGAAAACTTAAATATGGACGAGTGCTAATAAGAAGTCTGCTACAACGAAAAAAGGAATCGGCATGAAAACAACTCTACGAACAGAAATTACGGTCAAAGATATCTGCGAAGGCTTTATCTATAACGAACTTGAAGGCAAAGGTCTGTTCGGCTTGTCCGGCAAACTGACCATTCAACCGGAATATCAGCGGAACTACATCTACGCTGACGGGAAGAGAGACGTTGCCGTTATCAAGTCGATTCTGCAAGGTTACCCGCTAGGCCTGATCTATTTCAACAAAGTAAATGATGACAAGCTGGAAGTTTTAGACGGGCAGCAGCGCATCACCAGTTTCGGACGGTATGTAACGAACAAATTCGCTGTTAAAGACGAAAACGGAATGGAGCAGTATTTTCGCGGCATCGCTTCGGACAAGCAGGCAAAGATTCTGGATGCAAAACTGCTTATCTACGAATGCGAAGGAACAGAGAGCGAGATAAAGGAATGGTTTAGAACGATCAACATTGCCGGTGTGCCGCTTAATAATCAGGAGTTGCTGAACGCGGTATATTCAGGCCCATTTGTAACGCTTGGCAAACAGGAGTTCAGCAACAGCCAGAACGCGAACATACAAAAATGGAGCGCTTATGTTTCAGGAAGTGCGAATCGCCAGGATTTTCTCGAACGCTCTCTCGAATGGACGAGCAGGGAGAACGTAGGCGATTATATGAGCCGCCATCGTTACGATAACGGCATCACTGAACTAAAGACCTATTTCAATAGTGTGATCGAGTGGGTTTCAAGCATTTTTTCTAATGTCGAAAGCGAAATGCGCGGCCTCGAATGGGGGCGTTTGTATGAACAATATCACCATCAGCCTTATGATCCGCAAAAGGTTTCGGCAGACGTGAGGAATCTCTACGCCGATCCGTATGTGAAGAAGCGGAAAGGAATTTTCGAATACATACTCGGCGGTTCGGTGGATACGAAGCTGCTCGAAGTTCGCGTTTTTGACGAGGCAACAAAAAAATCAGTTTATGCCAAGCAGAAAGCAGAAGCTGAGGCCGCGAAAACGTCCAATTGCCCGCTTTGCGCACTCGGCCACGACGCAAATAAGAATAAGATTTGGGCAATAAATGAAATGGATGCCGACCACGTTGCGGCTTGGAGCAAAGGCGGTTCAACGGACATGAAGAACTGTCAGATGCTTTGTAAAACGCATAATCAAGCCAAAGGAAATCGGTAAGATCACAATTCCGACACCACAAGATCAGGACACTAGAAACCCCGGTCGGAACCGCTCTCGGTACTGACAAGACTAAGAAACGAATCGGTTCAGCGTTTTGGAGCAATCTTCCAGAGCTCTCCGTTCGATTCGTCGGTCACGACGTAAAGCGCTCCATCCGGGCCTTGGCGGACGTCGCGAATTCGCTGTCCGCGGTCGGTCAAAAGATGCTCTTCGCCGGTGACGCGATTGTCCTTGATAACCAGCCTCACAAGACGCTTCGACGCCAGTCCACCAATAAAAATGCTGCCGCGCCATGCGGGAAAGGCACTGCCGGTGTAAACCTGTGCGCCCGAGGGAGCGATGACCGGATCCCAGTAATATACCGGCTGTTCGAAGCCCGTTTTGGCGGTGATGCCGCCTGATATGGGTTGGCCTGAATATTCTTCGCCGTAGCTGTTCACCGGCCAGCCGTAATTCTTGCCCTTTTCGATCAGATTCAGCTCGTCGCCGCCTTTTGCACCGTGTTCTATCGTCCAAAGCCTACCCTGTTCGTCGAATGCCGCCGACTGAAGATTGCGGTGCCCGACCGACCAAATTTCGGGAAGCGCGCCCTGCTGTTTGGCGAATGGATTATCGGCTGGCACGGAACCGTCCGTGTTTATGCGCATGACTTTGCCGAGATGGCTGGTCAGATACTGTGCCTGCGGACGCGTCGTTTCTTTGTCGAACCGGTCGCCGGTCGTAACGAAAAGTTTGCTGTCCGGCCCGAAGGCAAGCCTGGAGCCGAAGTGCAAACCGTTATCGTAGGTCGGCAACGCCCGAAAAATTACACGCACCTGTTCGAGCCGTTTACGGTCGGCGGTGAACGTGCCGCGGGCGACGCTGGTCCCGCTGCCGCCTTCACGCTGCTCGGAAAAGCTCCAGAAGATCGTGCGGTCTTTTGCGAAGTCCGGGCTCAAAGCGACATCAAGCAACCCGCCCTGGCCGCGTGCCGTGACCGGCGGCAGTCCGCCCTGGCCGCTCGCCACTGAAACGCCGCCCTGACCGACCGCCAATAATCCGGTTATCGGTTCTCCGATCACGCCTTTCGCGGTGATGATGCGCATTTGGCCGGATTTTTCGGTGATCAAAAAATTGCCGTCCGGCAGCGGCTCGACCGCCCACGGTTTGTTTAAGCCTTTCGCTATCACCGTCACTTCAAAAGAAGCAGCATCGGTACTTACGGCGCAGACGCGGGTTTGTCCGGGGAATGCCGGTTTTTGTTCCGGAGCATTCGCCGCGCGCGTTTCGACGGGCTGGCACTGATTAGAAGCGGTCTTATTGTCCTGCACGGTTTTATTGGCTTGTGCGCAGGCCATGCCGACCGCCGCGAGCAAACCGGTGAGAATAAACAAAATCCTGATCTTTTTCATAAATCTGTTCCCCTTGAAAATTCGAAGTTTAAATTCGTTTGATACAATTCTTTAATCTATTATGCCGAACCTCAGCTAAATTCGAAATAGATTATTGTTTATTATGCCGGAAATAACGATTCGCGAAGCAAATTCGGAAGATGCGGCACTGATCTCGGTGCTGGCGTCGGCGACTTTTTACGAGGCGTATTTCGAACAGGACGAATCCGGTAACCTCGCGGGCTATATTTCGGAAGCTTTCGATAAGAGGAAAATTGCGGCAGAGCTTTCTGATCCCGATGTTACCTTCTTAATAATTTCCCGATCCGGTAAGGCCGCCGGCTACGCAAAGCTCGTACGAAATTCCACGCTCGAATGTATCGACGGCGAAAAGCCTGTTGAACTGAAGCGAATCTATATTCTGGAGCGTGTTTACGGCAAAGGTTACGGCGCCCGGCTTTTGGAACATTCGCTAAAATTGGCCGCAAACAAGGGCTTCGATACGCTTTGGCTTCAGGTTTGGGAAGAAAACCCTCGAGCGCGGAGGTTTTACGCGAAATATAGTTTCCGCGCGGTCGGCAAGGTTGCGATGCCGTACGGTGACGTGATCGGGGTGAATTTGGTGTTGGAAAAGAAATTGGCTTGAGCACCAACGGTGCTCAAGAACCGATACATTTTGCCTGCTGAGCTCCGTGTTAATCGTTATTATGCCCAGGATACCCGCGCTACATTAATCAACCTGATATGTGGCAATGCTGGTTGGCGTTTCGAAGCAGCGAACCTTGTAAACCTGCACGCGGCCGTCGTCCACACGCGATGCGATGTATTCGAGAATGTACCGCGCCAAATTCTCGGCCGACGGATTTAATTCTTCATCGAAAGGTGGAAGTTCGTTGATATTGCGGTGATCGAGATATTTTACGATCTCGTCCGCCGCGTTCTTCAGATCGCCGAAATCTATCAGCAATCCGATGTTATTAAGCTCGTCGCCGCGTGCGTAGATCTCGATCTTGTAATTATGCCCGTGCAAATTCTCGCACTTCCCCTTGTACCCGCGCAGCTGGTGCGCGGATGAGAAATTGCGTTCGATCATTACTTCGTAAAATGACGGCATAATTAATAAATACCGTAAGCATATTCGACGGTTTTTACGACACTTACTGCTTCGCCGTCTTTAACTTCCGGCTTAAATTTGATCTTTTTTGCAACCCGCACAGCTTCTTTATCGAAATAATCGCAGCCGGAGAAACGCGAAATAAGTACCTCCGTGACGCTTCCCGTGCTATGAAATCTAACTTTCAATCCTACCCGCAAACCAGAGTTCCGCGAGCCGTTCTGGCATTGAAGAAACACATCATTACTGACCGGTTCTCTTTTTATGATTTTTAACCTTTGATTCTTCTGCTTTATCTGAGTCGGGTTTGCCTTATTTTCGTCCTGAGCATTTGAACAAATGGTAAACATGAATACTAAGACGCACACCATAAAAATATTTCTAAATAATTTCATTTTTTTAACCTTGCAAAACCATAAGCCGTTGACACCATTGCTTTATTCTAACTTATACCGTTCTGTAAATCTTAAATAGGCTCAAATATCTTGGCGACATCCTGTAAATCGCCGGTAATTCGCATTCTCGGCAAACTCTGAAGAAAATCTTTGCCGTAGCCTTTTGTTCTCAATCGCGGGTCTAAAATCGCAATCACGCCGCGGTCCGAGCTGCTGCGGATTAGGCGGCCGATTCCCTGCTTTAAACTGATTACAGCTTGCGGGACGCTGTAGTCGAAAAAGGATTTGCCGCCGTTTTCGTCGATGAAGCGGGAGCGGGCGGCGACTATTGGATCACTCGGGACGGCGAACGGAAGTTTGTCGATGATGACGCAGGAAAGCTGCGCCCCTTGCACATCGACGCCCTGCCAGAAGCTCGATGTGGCGAAAAGGACGGCGTTCGGCGTAACGCGGAATTTTTCGAGCAGGCCGGTTTTCGACATCGAGCCTTGAATAAAACACGGGAAATTTACGCGCGATGAAACAAGCTCGTAAAGCGCGTTCATCGACGAATTGCTGGTTGCCAGCACGAAAGCACGTCCGTTTGTAACCTGCAAAAGCTTGACGATTTCGCCGGCCGCCATCTGCGTGAATTCGGGAGTTCGCGGATCGGGCATCGCCTTCGGCAGGTAAATAATCGCCTGCTTTTCGTAGTCGAACGCCGACGGAGCGACCATGCCGCTCGTGTTCGACGCGTCCAACCCGAGACGCTCGCGGATAAAATCGAATTTGCCGCTGCTCGAAAGCGTTGCCGAGGTTAGAATGCAGGTCTCGACCTTTTCGAAAAGCTTTTCTCTTAATAATTCCGAAACATCGACCGGCGACGCCCGGAGGAAAATTCCCTTGCCGCGTTTTTCGAGCCAATAGACGTAATTCCGCTCGGCCTGAGTAACAACGAATTCGAGGTCGAATTTCGCCTGCCGCGTCCGCCGCTGCAGGCTTTCGGCTTCGGGAATCGTTTCCGCGAAGGCATCGAGCAGGCCGGACAAACTTTCAAGTGCCGAATTCAGAGCAAAATACGCTTCGCCGAGCGATGTCGGCTTTTCGCCGTCGGAAGTGCGGTAAGAAAAGGCATCCGGCTGAAGGGGAAAACGGCCGTCGTTTCTTACTTGCGAGAACCGCATCCAGAAAATGTCGGACAGCCCAAGAATTTTGGCGGCTGTTTTTGTTACGTCACGAGTAACATTCGCATCGGTTATTGGCAGGCTGTCGGTGTCGCGGACGAGCTCATCAATCTGGAAATTCGAGACCTGAAACCCAAAATAATCGGCTGCGATGTCTTCGATCAGATGGGCCTCGTCGAAAATTACCGCGCCGTAATCCGGTATCACTTTGCCGAATTTGTTGCCGCGGACATTGAGATCGGCGAAGAACAGGTGGTGATTGACGATGATAATGTCGGCATCTTCGGCCTTTACCCGCATTTTTGTGATAAAACACGGCTCGAAGTCCGGGCATTTCTGACCGATGCAGATGTCGGACTTAGCATTAATGCGGCTCCAGAACGAGAGATTTTCGGGAAGATTTACGAGTTCCCGCCGGTCGCCGGTGGCGGTTTCCATCGTCCATTTGCGGACCTCGTCGAAATAATCCATCTGGTCGAGGCCGTCGAGGATCGGCTGGTTTTCGGCCTTGTGCACGCGGTAAAGACAGGCGTAGTTCGAACGGCCTTTCATATAAGCCGCCGAGAATTTTTTCGGTAGGATCTTTTGCAGAAACGGAATGTCTTTTTCCATTAGCTGTTCCTGCAAATTCTTGGTGCCGGTCGAAATAACGATGCGTTTATTATTTTTGAGCGCCGCCGCGACGGCCGGAATGAGGTATGCGAGCGTCTTCCCGGTTCCCGTTCCGGCCTCGACGATCAGGTGTTTCTTGTCTTCAAAAGCCTTCGATATCGCCTCGGCCATTTTTACCTGGCCGCCTCGATATTCGAAGTTTTCGTGATGTTTCGAGATCAGGCCGCCCGCGCCGAAAACTTTTTCTAATTCGCTATCGTGCATTGTTTTACCGAATTTTTATTGACTTGTCCGGTGTAATCTGATACAAAAATCGTTTGAGCTTAATTGTGATGTTGCCGCAAAGATTGCAAGGAGTTTCTCCCACTTCGGCAGATCTTCCAAAGTAATATTTTACAAATCAAACTTAGATTGTAATTGTAAATCGTTCGCGTGTCGAAGTCTCGACTTTTGACTTGCGGGATAAATTCACAGCCAACCCAAACGTATATAGAAGCGTCAAAGGCGGCAACTATGCGTTAATTTACCCTTATACACCTTAGGATTACCATTCAGAATGGCGATCCAACTCTTTCCATAACCTTTAGGAGAATTATTGATGAACCAATCCGCATTGACCGAGGCTAGATGGAGCATTCTACTCACTTTTCTTGTTTTAGGAATGGTCGCGGCCGTCGCGATTCTGCCTTCGCATTTCCGCTCCGGGGCTGTTTCAAATCAACAGAACATAGGACTTTCCCCTCGAACGGTAAGCCATGACAACTCGCTACCGAACTATGACATACGGACGGACAAAAAGGCGTTCCAGAAAGTCTCCCAACTTCGCGGAACCCTAAACAGGGATGCGTCGATGGCAGCGGATGACCGCGACAAATTCGCCCGCGGAGAAGAAAAGCTGAAGCAGCGGGTTCCGGCATTAAAGGTCGAGTACAATTCGGATATGCGAATTCCGGAACTTATTGCTCCGGACGTTAAGAAGGGTAAGGCATTTCTTTCCGAGGCCAGCGCAGGAAAACGGTCCGACACTTTGAAGAATTTTCTCAAGCAAAACACTGAATTGGTCGGTGCCGCTGATGACCAGATCAACGATCTGAAGGTTCATGCGGATTATACGAACCCGGACGGGAAACTTTCATTCGTCGAGCTTAATCAGGAAATCAACGGGATTCCGGTCTTTCGCGGCGAAGTGAAAGCCGGTTTCGCCAAAAACGGCGAGATCATCCGTGTCATCAACAATCTCGCTCCCGGACTCGATTATCAGAGCCTGTCCACGGATTTCCGCGACCCGGAAACGGCATTGACCGCCGCCGCGTCGCATATCGGCCACAAATTCAAAAACAACGAATCAAACCGCAACAATGCGGTTTCCACTGATCTTAAGACAGTATTCGGCGACGGGGATTTTAACCCAACCGCCGAAAAGATGTATTTCCCGGTGGAATCGGGCGTAGCGGTTCCGGCGTGGCGCGTGCTCATTTGGGGCAGCGTCAGTTCTTACTACGTCATTGTCGATGCCCAGACCGGCGCGATGCTATGGCGAAAAAATATTACCGAAGATCAAACACAGGCCGCGACTTATAATGTTTACGCAAATCCGAACGCGATGATCAACGTGGCCGACAGCCCGTTTCCGATGACGCCCGGGCCGGACACCCGATCCGGCGTACAGGGTGCCGGCATTCCGCGTACGCTGATCACGCGTATCGGCAACGAAGCTCCTTACACCTTTAATAATAACGGCTGGATAACCGACGGAAACAACACGACCGACGGAAACAACGTACAGGCCGGCATCGACCGCGACAATGTAAACGGCGTGGACGCGGCTAATGGTGTTGCCGCCGGCAGCCCGGCCCGCACTTTTAACTTTCCCTTTAATCCGGGTATCCCGACGAATCCGGCTTTGGGCGGCGGAGAGGCCCCGGTTCCGGCAGGCGAGCCTGTTACGTCGCTTCCCGGCGATACGACTCCGGGCGTTTGCGCCGAGATTCCACAGCCGCGCGTACTGACGGATTATCAGCGTGCGTCCGTAACCCAGCTTTTTTACATCAGCAACTGGTTTCACGATGAAACCTACCGCCTCGGGTTCACCGAATCGGCTCGAAACTTTCAACAGGACAACTTCGGCCGCGGCGGCGTGGGAAATGACCGCGTTTCCGGCGAGGGCCAGGATTGCGGCGGCACGAACAACGCCAATTTCTCGACACCGGCGGACGGCGGACGCGGACGGATGCAGATGTATTTATGGACATCGCCGACGCCCGATTTCGACGGCAATCTCGATGCCGACGTCGTTATTCACGAGCTTACGCACGGCCTCTCGAACCGCCTTCACGGAAACGGAAGCGGCTTGGCTCTCGACATCGCACGCGGTATGGGCGAGGGCTGGTCGGACTTTTACGCCCACGCGCTGCTCAGCGAACCTACGGACCCGATCGACGGAGTTTACACGATCGGAGCTTACGATACCTACCGGCCGTCGGGATTTAACAACTACTATTACGGGATACGGCGTTTTCCTAAAGCCGTAATGTCTTTCAGAGGCGGACCCAGCAGCCGTTCGCATAACCCGCTGACTTTTGCGGATATTGATTCCTCGCAGATCAACATTAGCGACGGAGCGTTTCCGCCGTTGGGCGGCGGAACGGCCGATCAGGTGCATAACATCGGAGAGGTATGGAGTTCGGCCCTCTGGGAGGTCCGTGCCCTGATGATCCAGCGGCTCGGAGCGGAAGTCGGCAACCGCCGCACTCTGCAGTTTGTGACTGACGGAATGAAGCTTGCTCCGCTCGGCCCGACCCTTTTGACCGAACGCGATGCGATAATCGCAGGCGCTTTGGCGACGGGAACGGCGGCTGATGTAGCCGATATTTGGGAAGGGTTCCGCATCCGCGGAATGGGAGCAAGCGCCAGCATTCAGAATGTCGGTGGACAAAGCAGCGGCGGCCTTGGCACGGTCCGTGTCACCGAAGCGTTCAACGGCCCGAATTTGGTCCAGTCTCCGACTTTCTCGTTCTCCGACGCGGGCGGCGACAATGACGGTTTTGCCGAACCGGGAGAACCGCTTGTCCTGAGCGTTCCTCTAATGAACACTACCGGAACTCAGGCGGCGAACGTTTCCCTGCAAGCGGTAGGCGGCGGCGGCGCGGCAGTCAGCTCGATAGGCCATAACGGAACCGCGAACTTTCAGATTGCCTTTACGGTTCCTGCTCAAGCGGGCTGTGGGACGGTAATCACGGTGGCCTTTAATGTTACAAGCAGCCTCGGGCCGACCAGTTTCACACGCCAAATTCTTATCGGCGCACCTGCGGACCTAACATCGGCGCAGAATTTTGATTCGGTGGCTGCACCGGCAATTCCGGCCGGTTGGACAGCGACGCCGATCAGCGGCGGTATTAATTTCGTAACTACCACGACCGCTCCGGACAGTGCTCCGAATTCGGCGTACGCCCGCAATCCGGCAACGGTGGGCGGCGGTACGGATCTGACGTCACCTCGCGTCACGGTCACATCAGCCTCCGCGGCGGTTACATTCCGCAACCAGTTCAACACGGAATTGGCGTGGGACGGCGGCGTTTTGGAGATAAGTATTTCCGAAGGGCCGTTTCAAGATATTTTGGCTTCCGGCGGTAGTTTCACTTCGAACGGCTACAACGGCAGTTTAGGCGGCGGAGCTAATAATCCGATTGCCGGACGAGCCGCGTGGACGGGTAATTCCGGTGGTTATGTAACGACAACCGCCCAGTTGCCGGCAGCGGCCAACGGCAGGATAGTACAGCTTCGCTGGAGATTCGGTTCTGACGACAACACCGTCGGAACTGGCGCCGATCCGGGCTGGAATGTCGATGGCATATCACTTACGGGTGCTTCTTTCATCGGCAGCTTTGCCTGTTCGGTTCAACCGCCGACGGCGTTGAAATCGAGGGCGGATTTTGATGGTGACGGCGTATCCGATCTGTCCGTCTATCGTCCAAATGAAGGCAATTGGTATCTGCTGCGTTCGACGGCCGGGATTAGCATCACGAGTTGGGGACTTGCCAGCGACATCGTGGCTCCCGGAGATTTCGACGGTGACGGGAAGGCTGATTTTTCGGTGTTCCGGCCATCGGAAGGTTTCTGGTATATTGCAAACAGCAACGGGACGTTTACCGCCGGGCAGTTCGGATTGCCGGGTGATATTCCTGTTCCTGCCGATTATGACGGTGACGGGAAGGACGACCGTGCCGTGTTCAGGCCTTCCAATTCGACCTGGTACATACTGAACAGCAACGGCCTTAATGTCAGGACGCAGGCTTTCGGCCTTTCGGGCGACCGTCCGGTCCCGGGCGATTACGACGGCGACCTGAAAGCCGATCTTTCGGTGTTCCGCCCGTCGAACGGCACCTGGTACCGGGCGAACAGCGGCAACGGCAACTTCGTCGAGCAGCAGTGGGGATTGAACGGAGACATCCCGGTCAATGCCGACTACGACGGCGACAACAAACAGGACTTTGCAGTGTTCCGTCCGTCGTCGGCGACCTGGTATATCCTGAACAGCCGCGATGCGAGCTACAACTTCCGCTCATTCGGACTGACAGGAGACGTTCCGGTTCCCGGAGACTACGACGGCAACGGCTCGGACGACATCGCCGTATTCAGGAATGGATTCTGGTACATCATCCGCTCGGCACAGGTTTACACAACTACGCAGTTCGGACTGAGCGGCGATACCGCGATCCCTTCGGAATATACACCGTAATTCAATCGGCGGTTTTCCTTTAAACCTGAAGCGGCGGGCCGGAAATTTTCGGCCCGCCGCTTTTTTTGTTCCGCAAGCCGGATGAAATAAATTAGTGTAAATATCTTGTTAAATCTTGACGATTAGAAAAAACTCTGATAAAACCATTAATATAAATTTTCTTGCGCTTTCGACGAATCATCCGCATTAACTTTTTCTACACATTTATCGTGGTGATCGTCTTGAATTTCTTATCTTTCACCTGAATTCAATTTATTCCGCGTTTTAAGATCCCTGGGGTATTCGTCCTTATTTTTTAAGGTTGTAAACATAATCTCGGCTGCAAGTAAATGCGGCAAATTTCCGGGTTTTTTAAGCTTTTAGGAGGGCTTTAAATGCACAAGAGTTCAATCACGGGAACACGATTAAGTGTCCTTTTCTCACTTATTTTTTTGGGCGCGGTCACGGCACTTATCATCCTGCCGGGCTTTTTCCAGTCGGAAGCGGTGGACAAGGGGGAAGTTAAGGCCACGACTTCCGCAATTAATATCGAAAATGAACCGATCTATGACATTCGCGAACATAAGAGCGATGAGATCATGGACGCCATGGCGAAATTTCGCCAATCGGCAGGAAAGGACGCCTCGGCGGCGGCAAATGCCCGCGAGAATTTCGCGCGTGGCGAAGCGAATCTGAAATCACGGCTTCCGAATGTAAAGGTCGAATACAATAATGATATTCGCTCGCCGGAAGTTATTACCCCGGATGTCTATAAATCGAAGATCGAATTTCTGACGTCGCCGTCAAGCGAAAAGCGTTCGGAAATTCTTCGCGATTTTATCAAGGACAATCAAAGCCTGGCCGGTGTGACCAGTCAGCAGGCCGATGAACTGTCCGTAGCGGCGGATTATACTAATCCGGACGGCATTCTTTCGTATGCCCATTTGGAGCAGACGATCGGGGGCGTCCCGGTTTTTCGCGGTGAGGTCAAAGCAGGTTTCACCAAAGACGGCCGCATTATCCGCGTTATCAACAACCTGGCCCCCGGAATGGACTATGACAGTCTTTCACGAGATTTCGGGAATCCAGCGGATGCGGTAAGGGCCGCTGCCGGACATTTAAGCATTAAAGAATTCAGCATCCATTCAGCCGACGCTGCTTCGACCGATCTGAAAGCGGTTTTCGGCAATGGTGATTGGGCGACGACCGCTGAGAAAATGTATTTCCCGGTTGAGCCCGGTGTGGCTGTCCCGTCGTGGCGTGTTCTTATCTGGGAGCCCGGAGATCCGCATTACGTCATAGTCGATGCCCGGGACGGCGTTATGCTGTGGCGCAAGAACATTCAGGATCACCAGACCCAAAGTGCAACTTACCAGGTTTATGGCAATCCCAACGCGTACATTGACGTTGCCGACAGCCCTGCTCCTATGTCGCCCGGCCCGGTCGATCCGACCACCGGAACGCAGGGTGCATTGATTTCCCGCACGAATAGAACTTTGATCGGGAATGAAGGCCCGTTGTCGTTTAACAATAACGGCTGGATAACCGATGGAGCCAACATTACAGACGGAAATGCAGTCGAAGCAGGTATCGACAGGGTTGCTCCTAATGGAGTAGACGGCCCGGCTGTCGGGAATCCGAACCGCGTGTTTAGCTCGACATGGAACCCTGCACCGGGAAATCCCGCGCCGGGAGACGATCCACTCGGCGTCGAGGCGCAGCGCGGAGCGGTAATTCAAATGTTCTACGTGATGAACCGTTATCACGACGAATTGTATAAACTCGGCTTCACCGAAGCGGCCCGCAATTTCCAGGGCGACAACTTCGCCCGCGGCGGCGTTGGCAATGACCGTGTTTCCGCCGAAGGACAGGATTCATCCGGCACGAACAATGCAAACTTCGCGACACCCGCCGACGGCGGACGCGGACGAATGCAGATGTTTGTATGGACCGGCCCGACTCCGGATTATGACGGAACGGCCGATGCGGATATTATAATTCATGAAATTACCCACGGTACGTCGAACCGCCTTCACGGGAACGGAAGCGGGCTCGGCGGACAGGGCGGAATGATGGGAGAAGGCTGGAGCGACTGGTACGCTCACGTAATGCTTGCCGAACCGACCGATCCAATCAATGGCATTTACACCACCGGCGGTTATGCTACGCATTTGGCGGCAGCGGGATTCACCGGTAATTACTATTACGGGATCCGGCGTTTCCCGAAGGCCGTTATAGCTTTTACCGGGCCGAACGGAAAACCGCATAACCCGTTTACATTCAAATATATGAATACGGGATGCGATGCCCTGATAGGAACTACCACTTCCAATCCTGCTCCAAACAGCGCCTTTCCCCGCGGGCCGTTCGGTGTTACAAATAGCTGCTCGGCGGTTCACAATGCCGGCGAGATCTGGAGCAGCGCACTCTGGGAGGTTCGGGTCCTGATGGTTACGCGGCTTGGATTTCAGGCCGGAACAACCCGCGTTTTGCAGGTTGTGACGGACGGCATGAAGCTCGCACCGCTTAACCCGACAATGATACAGGAACGCGACGCGATCATCGCGGCTGCGGCGGCTCTTCCTCTCGCTCCTGAAGCTTCGGCGGACGTTACGGATGTCCGGGAAGGTTTCAGGCGGCGCGGAATGGGCTTTTCCGCAAGTGTGCAATCGAGCACAGCCGTAACGGAATCGTTCGATTTTCCGAACGTCCGTGCAACAGATCCGTTCACGGTCAGCGATACGACGGGCGATAACGACGGCTTCCCTGAGCCGGGCGAAAATGTCCTGCTGAATGTTTCCGTGACCAATCCCAGCACGGGTGCGGCGATCTCGAACGTACAGGTCAATGTAAACGGCGGAACTAACATCAGCTACGGTACTATTGCCGACGGCGCGACTGTTGCCAACACCATTGCTTACACAGTTCCACCAGCTTCCGTTTGCGGAAGCATGCATCAGGTAACGATCAATGTAACCAGTAGTGTAGGAGCACAGGCGCCAGTTACCAAAGAGTTCCGTTTAGGTGCTCCGGTCGGCGGCGCGGGGGCAACATTTACGAGCAGCACCGCGGTAACAATTCCTGATGTAGGCGTTGCGGTTCCGTATAATACGGATATCGCCGTTGCGGGCCTGACGGGAAATAAAATAATGAAACTCGAGGTCACCGGTATTTCCCATACCTTCCCGGGAGATCTTGACTTTTTACTGGTTGGCCCTGGCGGCACGGCAAAATATATTGCCTTGTCGGATTCGGGTGGCCCCGGCGATGTAACAAACCTGACCCTCACGTTAAGTGACGGGGCGGCTGCATTGCCTTCCACCACGCAGTGGGCGGCGGGTGATTTCAAGCCAACAAACTCGGGAGCTAACGATCCGTTCGCGGCTCCCGCACCGGCAGGCCCGTATACTAATGCGGCGCCTGGCGGGGCCGATACCTTTGCATCCGCTTTCGGTACAAGCGGAGCTGCTTTGAACGGAACGTGGAGTTTGTTCCTCGTCGATGATGCGACTGGTGATTTTGGAACGATGGCCGGTTGGAAGCTGACATTCGAGTCGAACGACTTTGTTTGCAGCCTGACTCCGGCATCGAATGCGTCCATAAGCGGCCGCGTTACCGATACAGGTGGCCGAGGCGTAATGAACGCCAGGGTCAAATTAGTCAATGGAGGAACGACGATCAATGCCATTACTAATAACTTTGGCTATTACACGTTCCCGACAACGACGATCGGAGTGAACTACACGGCGACTGCTACCCATAAACGGTACACATTCGCCTCACAGCAGATCAATCCGTCCGGCAATGTCACTAACCTGAACTTCACGGCTCTCCCTTAACAGGGTTTCCGTAGTTCCTGATAAGGGAAGGAAGGCCAAAAGCCTTTCTTCCCTTTTTTCTTAGGTTAGAACCGCCTGCGTAAGCGGGTGGCAGAAACTTTGACTAAAAATATCGGCGGACTCTAATCGTCACTTTTTGCATAAATTTTTGCCGTCCGCTTACGCAGGTGGTACTGACCTGTTATATCAAATCCCAAACTTATTGACTTTCCGGCGGCCTGGCAATATTCTGTATAAAGACCATTTTCTTCGGCTTTTCTCACGGGCAGTTCGTCAAACTGCTTTGGGACTTATAATTTCACAGGAGCTTGAATAGATGAATACACGATCCCGGCGCTTTTTTACCGCTAAATTTTCGGTAATTGTGATTACCTTCCTCTTCGCGTTTGTTTGTTTTTCCTATTTTACCGGCGATTTTTTCAAAGCCGACGCCTCGGTTTTCGGGCCTTCGCCGTCTTTTACGAGCGCGCCGCTTGAAAATAACTGCACGGCCTGCCACGGCGGCACTGCCAATACCGGCACCGGAAATGTCGTGATCACGGGTCTTCCCGCTAATTATTTACCCGGACAGCAGATTCCGATAACGGTTACCGTAAGTCAATCGGATGCCGTGATTTATGGTTTCCAGATGACGGCTCTTGACGCGAATGGCCGCAAGGCGGGCACCTACACCCTGCCGGCTGGAACTCCTTCACAGTTGGAACTTGTCGACAATTTCGTCGGCGGCAATGAACGCCTTTATATTCAGCATACGTCTGACGGCGTGACGCCGACACAGTTCGGAACGAAATCCTGGACGTTCATTTGGAACGCTCCCGCTCGGCGAGTCGGAAGGGTCGGGTTTTATGTGGGCGCGAACGCGGCCAACGGCAACGGCTCGCCTTCGGGCGACCGCATTTATACAACCTCGGCGTCTACCCGGTCGGGCTCGGCAATCTCCAATTTCGATGCTGACGGATCGAGCGACCTGGCTGTTTTCCGCCCATCCAACGGCACCTGGTACGCCGCGACGAGCGGAGGCCAGTATAAGGTGGTTGAATTCGGGCAGAGCGGCGACAGGATCGCTCCTGGCGATTATGACGGCGACGGAATCACCGATCATGCCGTCTGGCGTCCATCGACCGGCGGCTGGTTTGTGAAGCTAAGCGGCGGCGGCGCGCTCACTAGAACATTCGGCACGGCCGGCGATATTCCCGTTCCCGGTGATTATGATGGAGATCTGAAGACCGATATTGCTCTCTGGCGGCCCTCGAATTCGATTTGGTATATTATTCCCAGCTCGAATGGCGTTCCCGTCCAGTTTCAGTTTGGATTTCCGGGCGACAAAACGGCACAGGGCGATTATGACGGCGACGGCCGAACCGACATCGCCGTATGGCGGCCGCAGACGGCGGAATGGTTCTTAATCTCTAGTTCCACGGGCGGATACTCTTCTTATGCTTTTGGTATTACCGGAGACAAACCCGTTCAGGGCGACTATGACGGAGACGGCAAAACGGATTTCGCGGTCTTCCGGCCTTCGAACAATACCTGGTATACGGCTAATTCGAGAGGCTATTCGGTAATTCCCTTCGGCTTGGCGGGAGATACTCCTGTGCCTGCCGATTTCGACGGCGACGGCAAAACCGATGTCGCCGTCTATCGCGGAGACACCTGGTACATGATAAATTCAAACGGTTTAACGTATTCGGTGAGGCAGTTCGGAGTTACCGGTGATGTACCGGTGCCTTCGGGATATATTTCTGAATAAACGGAACGCAGGCACTCTTGCCTGCCCGCGAAGTCTTCGAACGCTTTACACTGCGCATACTTGTATAGCCGCCAAAAATTCGTTCGCGTCGAAGCAACGCTCATGCAAGCAAGAGTGCCTGCGGTCCAGTAAAAAAGCCGGATGCAAATCGCATCCGGCTTTTTGTGTTGGAGGAAACAAGTCACCAAAGTCACCTTCGGCATCCGTTTGTTACGGTTTGACCGGGCTTGTCGTGACCGGTGTTAAACCCGGAGCGATAACATTTGGGTCGGCTCCAGGCTGGTCACCAGAATTCGATGCGGGATTGCCAAGCGGCACCGGCTGAAGGATTGTCGATGTCGGACGTACGCCTGATTGTCCCGGCATACCGGTCATGTCCGGACGATAAATACGAGGAGTGATGAAGAACAGTATCTCATTTGTATTACGCGAAACCAATTTTCGCTTGAAGAGATTACCCAAAACCGGGATTTTCGAAAGCCCCGGCGTCCGATCCTGACTTTCACGCTCATCGTCGAATAAAACGCCGCCGACAACCGTTGTTCCGCCATCCGGAACCGCGACTTCCGTCTTCATGCTCTGCGTATTGATTGCCGGAGCTCCGCCGCCTGCTATTGTTGCCGTCGAACTGTTTTCAGCGACAACATTCAAGATGATCATACCGACATCAGTAATTTGCGGTGTGATCGAAAGCCGAAGCGGCACATCGACATAGGTCGTCGTGGCGATCGCATCGCCGCCGCCGGCACTAGGCTGAATCGTCGTGATGGGGATTTTTGTTCCACTTTTGATCTCCGCCGGGCGATTGTTCAAGGTCGTAACACGCGGCGTTGCAATGATCTTTGCCTGCCCCTTCTGCTCGCCTGCCGTAATCAGAGCGCTTATTTGAGCAGTTCCGAAAATGCCTGTGGTAAGGCCGATTACAGTGTTCGGGATACTGGATATCAAGTTGCCATTCGGCTGGATTCCGAGACCGGTGGGAATTCCTTGAGGATTAAGTCCCGTAGTGCTCGTGGAACCCGGCAAGGTCGAAGCCGACCCCAGGCTTCCTCGTGGGCCGGTCACCAATGCCGCAAGCTGGACGCCGATATCCCGGCTGAAATTGCGTGAAGCAACAACGATGCGTGCTTCGATCTCGACTTGCGGTTCAGGCTGGTCGAGCAACGCAACTAACTGACGGACGGCATCAATGTTTTCGCGGACGTCTGTGATGATAAGTGTGTTGCTGCGCCCGTCAACTTCGACGGCGCCGCGGCGTGAAAGGCGTTTCTGGATGATACCGAGAATCCCCTGATCCGTGCCGCTACTCGTGATCTTACGTGCGGCTGCCGTTACCGGGCCGCCGGTATCGCTGCCGTAAAGGACACCGTTAGATGTCGTGTTCGTTCCTGACTGAAGTTCGTTTGCACCGCCGGCCGCATCGCTCAACGTACCGGTGGCACGGGCGAAATTCAGGCGTATAAATTCGGTGTAAAGAGGAGAGCTGTCTAGTTGGTTATCTCGCTGCTGGCGCTGAATCTCGCCCTCGGCGGCAAGTATCTTTGCATCGGCAATGCGAAGGATTGTGCCATTGACCTGTACGCCCAAGCCCTGCGAACGCAGCACCGAATCGAGAGCGACGTTCCAGGGAACTTCGCTGACGTTGACCGTTACCGGGATCGCTCCGACCGATTTATCGATGACGAAATTGATGCCGTACTGTTCGGTAATGTAGTTGAGAATATCGCGTATGTCAGCGTTGACGACATTCAGGTTGATCGGTTCGCCGCGAAATCCCGGGTCGCCGTAGAGACGGCCCTGCGATTGCGGTGCTACTGTTTGAGCGGCGATCGCGAGGCCTAGAGTGCTTATGATCATTAATGCGATAACCGCTTTTTTGCCGTAACCGCTTAATTTATGAAGAGAATTCATGTTTCCTCCGTTCAGAATCTATCCATTTCCGATGGGAAATGGCGTTTAAGTTAGAAAGCTTTACTGTTGAAGTGGGCTTTGAAGTGCGAGCAGGAATCGCCCTTACTAACGTGCGGGCTTCTGCATCGATAGCTGGTGTTTAATTTTTCCGGGCGACTTTGACGGGCTTTTTGCCGGTCTTTTTAGTTTTGGCTTTCTCCGCTGCGGTTTGCGGAAGCTGCCTGTTCATTTCGTCGAGCGGCGAAACGACCAGGGGTGCGGGCACAGCTTTGGCGGGAGTCCCGTCCGCGTTCGGCTGAAAGGCCGCGACCGTTTCAGGAGGTTTTCCTTCTGCTCCGGCCGGTGCGGTTCCCTGCACCTCTTCCTTTTGCGTATATGTGCGCAGCGTTTTATTTTCCACCGACGACACGAATTTGTCCTTGCCGACCTTTACTACACGGCGGAAAACAAGCCTGTTCTCCTCGACCGCGACGAGCTGGCCGTCGAAGAATTTGTCGCCCGGATAGATCGTGTACGAAAGTTTGAGCGGTGTGGCTTCGACCATTGCCGCGTAACCGCGCGGCGTGCGGAATATTCCGGTGACCGCTAATTCTTCCAGTGTCAGAACGCTGGTGACCTTTGGCAGCGGCTGTCCGCTTGCCGCGGCATCTTCACGCTGACGTTTGAAGAATGAGATTCTTTGGTCTATTCCCGGTGCTCCGTAATTCACGGGTGCTCCCGGTGCTCCCGGTGCTTTTTTCGGGCCGCCGACACCAACGGCTTTTGGATCCCTCGGTTTTTTCCAGCCCGGCATTGTAAAAGGATCGCGGGTCTGGGCATCGGCTTCGACAAAGTGTCCGCTGATTAGGACGAATCCGGCGAGGGCGGTATTTAATGTCAGAAGTCTGAAGATTTTCGATTTGTTCATCATGGCTTTTTCTCTATGTTGTGCGTGTAGATAATGCGCGATGCCGGATTATTTAGCCGGCGGTGTAACGGCGACGGGGGCGGCGGGCTGTCCCGCAACCGGAACTCCGGGTTGCCCGGGGACCGGTTTCGGGGCCATGCCTTCCGGCGTCGCATAGTAAGCGGTAAGGTCAAATAAGGCGTGGATCGTCTTCTCGGATGTCTGCTTCGGAAGCTGTTCGATCTTGAAATTAGAGATCGAAACGATTCGGGGAAGCTTTGCCATCTTGTCGAAGAACTCACGCAGGTTGGTAAAATTGCTGTCCACCTCGATCTGTACCGGTTTCGCCATGATCACGTCGTTCTGCACATCGGGCAGCGGTGAAAACCGCATCACGATCATCCGCGAATCTCTTGCGTTATCCTGAAGGCCCTGCAGCACGTTTGTGATCTCACGCTGCTCCGGCAGAAGCACTTTCAACTCTTCGTACTCGACGGCCTTGCTGGCGTAAAGTGCACGAAATTCGTTGATCCGCTGTGTAGCGACCCTTGCGGCTTCATTCTTGGCCTGAAGGGCCGCGATCTCGCCGTTCAGTACTTCAACCTCGGCGCGTGTAACACTCGTTACAAAATACCAAACCGTCAAATAGAGCAGCGTTGCGATGCCAACCATCAGCAAGAGTTGGAAATGCCATTGTAGGTTTTTGATTTTCTCAGTCATTTTAGTTTCCTTCTTTTAGGCGAATCAGCAGAGTGGTCCGGCTGGTATGTGTACTTAATTTTTAGCGACCTGAACGGGAGCGGCCTGTGCGGAACTTCCGGGTGCAGATGCCGTGGTCGGGGTTCCGTTATCGGCCCCGGCGGCTTTCGAAGGCGTGTATCCGGTTTTGACGGTAAAGTTTACGAGATTCACTTTTGGAGCTTCACCCCTAACCGGAGCGGTCGCATTTGGATTAACGATTTCTTCACGTTTGGTCTCGATATTGAGATTCGTGAACAGCCCATTGGAAAATTCCAGGCTGCGGCCAAAAGACGTTACCGCGTATTCGTCCGGCGAATTGCCGATGATCGTGATCTGCCCGTCTTTCTGCTCGATACTTTGCAGATAAAGCCCGGGAACCATAGCAATTCTTTCACGCATCGCGTCAAGCACCGCGCTCGGACCGGCCTGTTCGGAACGGAGTTTCTTAATGGCCTCGATCCTTGCGTCAATACTCTGGATCTTGGCTTCCAGCTCCTTTTGTTCCTTCATCACGACTTCGAGCTCGCGGGCGATCTGTTCCTGTTCGGCTTTCTGCCGCTCGGCTTCGGTTTTAGCCATCGTGGTGCTTATGACATCCCAGCCGATGACGGCCATGAGCATAAATCCCACCGCCAGCGATATAATCAGGAGGCGCGAAGCGGGGCTGCTTACCCTTCGGTCGACGGCCCATACCGCTCCGCTCTGTCTTTCCGTAACCGAATTTAGTAGATTTATCTTTAACATTATAGTTACACTCCCCTCATTGCCAATCCGACGGCAACCGCCATTTCGGGCATAATTTCGCTCAAATAATCAGGGTCGAACTTTCTTGCATCGACTTTGATATTTCTGAATGGATCGAGCACTTCGACCGGAAGTTCGAGCCGTGCCGAAAGATCGGCGGCCAGACCCTTCAGTTTCGATCCGCCGCCCGAGATAAGAATTTTCTGGACTACGGTCTGGTTGTCTTCAGTCGTCGCTCGGTAGAAATCGAATGTTTTCTGGATCTCCATCGCGACGATCTCGGTAACATTGTTCATCAGCGGCTCGATCGATTTTTCGTCCACGCCTTCGACGCCGCCGCCGTTGTTTCCGCGTTTCATTGCCTCGGCATCTTGATAGCTGAGGCCGAGCGAACGCTGCAGAACATCGGTAAACTGGCTTCCGCCGACGGTGATGTCCCGCGAGAACAGCGATCGCGTTCCTCTCACCAGATTCACATTCATTGTCGAAGCACCGATGTTGAGAAGGGTTACGACCTGAGAATCGTCCGGCTGGTAATTCGCTTCGTAGCAGTTCTGGAGTGCGAACGTGTCTACGTCGATTACGACCGGCTCCATTCCCGCCATCTGCACGGCCTGGCGGAGACTGTCGATTCGATCGCGTTTGCAGGCAGCGATAAGCACCTGTGTCGAATCCGGCGATTGTCCCGTTATCTGATAATCAAGGCTGACGTCGGCAAGATCGTAAGGAATATGTTCCTCGGCGTGCCAATCGATCGATTCTTCCAGTTCGTCCTTGCTCATCGGCGGCAGCACGATATTCTTTATGATCACCGAATGTCCGCTAACGCCGGTCACGACCTGCATTGACTCCATTTGATGATTGACGGCCACTTTTTGAATGACATCGGAAACGACGTTCAATTCCATGATCTGGCCATCAATAATCGTATCGTCAGGCAGGCTTTCAAACCCAAGGCCGACCAGACTATAATTGTCCGCTTTACCTTCAAGCTCGACCATTTTTATCGAACTCGAACCGATGTCCAGACCGGCAACGCTTTTCTTTTTACCGAAACGCATTTTTTCTAACTCCTTTTAGCATTAACGCCAATAACTTTTTTTAATTAGTAAGATTTCCATTAAACAGAAACGATTTGGGCGATTTGGCCTTTTGAAGATTTTTGCCACCTTCTGACTAAACAGCGTAGACAAGACTTTTTAACGGCAGGTCAACTTGCTTGCGGCGCCAAAGCACCCGCATCGTTTCGAATATTTATACCGCATAAGGACACGGCATCTAGTTGTTGTTTTTATAGAAACCTTTTCGCATAGGGTGGCGAAGGGAAACGACATTCTGGTGTCGTCACTCATTTAAGTTACATCAAATGCAAAACACTTGTCAATAGTTTTTTACAATGTTTAACGCAAAGTGATGTAAATTCGGTCAGAATGATTTGAGTGAAAAGTCGAATCGACTTAAATTCTTGTAATTAAAGAGTTTAACTTAGTGGATTTTTAAATGAAAATAATGTCCACAAACGTTTCTTCGGGTTCTTCAAATGGAAAAAATATGTGTATTTCAGAAAATAAAAATTAACCGGAATTTCGACCGTGTAAATCCGGGGCTGATGCTGACATTGATCTACGGGCAATCGACGGTTCCTGTCTTTCTTCTTATTTTTTCTTATTTCGAGCAGTTCATGGACAAGGTTTAAGAATTTGTCCGCGAAACAAAAAAAAGAGGAAATGTGGCTGCGAAAAGCCGGCAAAATATCGCATTTTGGTTCCGAAATCAAAAATAATTTACACTATTTTGGCCAGTGCCGGGTCGACGGGGGAAATTTTCGCGTCGCGGCGTCGGCCGAAGCCTTCGCGTCATCGCAGCCGCCGCGTTCCAGGAGTTGATAGTGAATGCCGGTTCGAGAAATAAAAATAGATTTCGTGCGTTGAAGACGCACTAAGAATACTGCCGCAGCTTCAATGCGGGAATCGGATGTGGGAGTTTCCCAGAGGTTTCACCTCTGGCTATTATCTTTTTGCCCCTTTGCGGCTAATTCCGATCAACCGATTGAGTCCGTTCCCGCCAACTCTGCGACGGACCGCCTCCGTCAACGCGAATCATCGAGATCGCGCCGGGCGAAGGGCAGACCAGTGCGCATAAATTACAGCCGACGCATTCTTCTTCGATCACTATCGGGTACCGAACGCCGTCGGTTTCCTTAAATTCAAAACTCTGGTGAGCTCCGTCCTCGCAGGCGACGTAGCAGAGGTTGCAACGGATGCAGTGCTCATTATTGACGCGGGCTTTTACGTCGTAATTCAGATCGAGGTTGCCCCAATCCGTCACGCGGCTCACGGACTTTCCGATAATGTCGTTAACCGAGGCAAAGCCTTTTTCGTCGAGATAATTATTCAGCCCGTCGATCATGTCCTCGACAATTCGGTAGCCGTAATGCATCACAGCCGTGCAGACCTGGACATTTCCGGCACCGAGCAGCAGAAATTCTACCGCGTCACGCCATGTATTTATACCGCCGATGCCGGAGATCGGAATGTTGAATTCGGCATCGCGAGCTAATTCCGAAACCATGTTAAGAGCTATCGGTTTGACGGCCGTTCCGCAGTAACCGCCGTGGGCGGCCATGCCGTTGACGTTCGGGTACGGGATCATCGTGTCGATATCGACACCCATTACCGAATTGATCGTATTTATCAGCGAAACGGCGTCGGCACCGCCCTTCTGCGCGGCACGGCCGGGCGGAACGATGTGCGTGACGTTTGGCGTGAGTTTTACGATCACCGGCAATGTCGAAACTTCCTTCACCCATTCCGTAACCATGCAGGTATATTCCGGCACCTGCCCCATCGCGGCCCCCATTCCGCGTTCCGACATTCCGTGCGGGCAGCCGAAGTTCAATTCAAAGCCATCGGCGCCCGTGTCCTGAGACTTCTTGACAATCTCATGCCACGCCTCGCGCTTCGATTCGACCATCAGGCTGACGATCACCGCGTGATCCGGATATTTCTTTTTGCACTCGTAAATTTCTTTCAAATTAACGTCCAGCGGCCGGTCGGTGATCAGCTCGATATTATTCAACCCGATCATCCGCAGTGCTCCCTGATCCAAAGACGCCAGCCGCGACGACACATTGACGATCGGCTCGCCCAAAGTCTTCCAAATCGCCCCGCCCCAACCAGCATCAAACGCCCGCTCCACCATCGACCCCATATTCGTCGGCGGAGCCGATGCAAGCCAGAATGGATTTGGGGATTTGATTCCCGCGAAATTTGAAGTCAGGTCTGCCATACATTATTTCCAGGTTTGATTTTCTCGAAATTCGAATAAAATTTGATAAGCTCTGCTCAAAGCAAATGTGCCTCGCAATCCGTAATCAGCAATATTTTTTACTTTTCCACCGTCGTAAGTAATAGTTAAATAAGCACTCTGCTGGTCAGTTCCGCCAACGGAATAATCGGACTGTAGATTGGGAAAATCGATGTAGTTCAATAAATCGAATAATTCTCCCAATTGAACTGGTTGTATCTTCCCTTTCAAGAAACCCTTTTGTTTCTTATTGAAAGCAATTGGTTTATAAGTTGCACTACGGTCCGAGTCAATATTCATTTCAAATATTGGACAAGTTCCATAACAGCCAGGAGTCTTGTACTCTATTTTTTGGATGTTGTACTTTTGCGGTGATTTATTTACTTCCACAAAATCGCCAAACTTATAAATCAAAGTTTTAGTTTCCGATTCGTTAGCGCTGTGATAAATAATGAGAGGTTGCGGTTCTACGTTTTGGACAACAGGAAACGCACAATTACGAAACATGCCGCCAGTTAGATTTTTAATGACAAAATCATTCTTGCCTTTATCCAAAACTACTATCGACGACAAACCAAAATCATCACCGATAATTAGAATATCCGTGTAACCATTGTTGTCAAAGTCTACTTTACTCCACGATTTTGCCTGAACCTTTCCCGCGAGTTCCTTGCACTTTTGATTCTTAATCTCCAACTTTTCTTTGACTATGAATACTTCAAATCGTTTTCTATCAATTGAATCGAGGAGTTTATCTACATCAGTATCAGTTTTAATGTTGTCAATTTTGTTACGAAATTTAACAACGGAACTAGCCGGATTTTCTAATACTTGTGCATAACAAAAGGTGGATGTCGCAAAAATTATTATATTAATGATGGCTAATGCTTTCATGTGATAATCCATGCTCAAACCGTATTAAGTTTCCTCTTTAATGCTTTCAAAAACTTCTCGTTATTCGAAATATCGTCTTTTGCAGTTGCCACATCGCCGGAACCGTTTTCCATTATCTTCCGCAATTCGTTATTAATCTGCGTTTGAAATGGTGCCGCGTTTGGCTGCTCGGCTCGCATTCGAAAATATGCCATTATGTCGCCATCAATGTATAGCGAGACTTTTATTCTGCAATTTATCAAATTAGTCTCGCCCGGTTTGGCGCGAAACCGTGAGCGTCCGACTCTGTAAGTTCCCGGCTTTAGCATGTCATCGTCGGTCCAGCCTTTTGCTAAACCTTCTTCATATTCTTCCTCTGTAACTACATAAATAAGTTGTTTATCTTTCTCCTTCATTTTATCATTTTAAGAACCGGCGAATTTTACGCTCTCGCCGGTGAGCGATTTATGGATTCCCTGTGCCGCTAGTTTGCCCATTTGGGCGGCGTCGACGGCTTCGGCTCCGCCGTTTGCGCAGTCGCCGCCAGCGAAGATCTTTGGGTTTGAGGTCTGCATCAGTTCACTGACGGCGACGCGGCCTTTATCATCGACCGCAACTCCGGCGACAGATTCAAAAAAATTACGCATTTTCGTTTGGCCGACGGCTTTTATTACCATGTCGCAGGGGATGTCGAAAAGCGACAGGCTGCCGTCGGTCTTTTCGCATTGGAGACCGGTGACGTGGGTGTAATCCGAATCGGACAAAATGCCGATGGGCGCGGCCTGCCAGATGAATTCAACGCCGTCTTTTTTGGCGAGTTCGTATTCGTAACCATAGGCGGAAATGTCTTTTTCGGTGCGGCGATAGACCATGCTGACTTTTTCGGCACCGAGACGCTTTGCCTGTGTAACCGCATCGATGGCGGTGTTACCGGCTCCGATAACGGCAACTGTTTTGCCGAGCGGGACCGATTTCCAGTTACGCGTTTTTATCTGTTCGATAAAATCGAGCGCGTCGTAAATGCCGCCCAGCTCTTCGCCGGGAATGTTAAGTTTATTGGTAGCTCCGAGTCCGGTTCCGAGAAAGATGGCGTCATGCCACTCTTCGAGATCGGAGAAGGAGACGGATTGGAGAGTGAGTTTTTTTCCTGCGATGCTTTCATCAGCCCGAACGTTACCATCGGCTGTGTTCGTACCACCCGCTGACGCAGGCGGTTCCGACCTTTTGCCGACTTCAGTGTTTAGTAGAAATTTTACGCCGAGTTTTGCGATATGCTCGGTCTCGGCCAGCGAAACGGCTTGCGACATTTTGTATTCCGCCATCGCGTAAGTATCGAGCCCCCCGGCAAGCGGGCGGCGTTCGTACACCGTGACATCATATCCAAGCCGTGCCAGATAAGCTGCGCATGAAAGACCCGCCGGGCCGGAGCCGACAACGCCGATTGATTTGCCGTTCGGCTCGCCTTTTTCAAATACCGGAGTTCCCTTTTCCAAGGCATAATCGGTCGCATATCTCTGCAGCCGTCCGATCTCGATTGGTTTCTTAAGCAGAGTTTTCTCGACACATGCGCCTTCACACAAAACCTCGACCGGGCAAACGCGCGCGCAAGTCGCGCCAATCGGATTCGCGTCAAATATTACCCGTGCCGAGCCTTGCAGATTGCCGCTCGCGATCTTCTTAATAAACGAAGGAACGTCAATATGCGTCGGACACGCGTGAATACACGGGGCATCATAACAATACAGGCAGCGGTTCGCTTCATACATTGCTTCGGCAGCCGTGAGAGCCGGATTGATTTCCGCGAAGTTTTTCTCAATCTGGGTAATGTCGAGTGGTGAGCAGAATAATTCACTCATAATTTTTAATTTAAGGAAGTCATTATTTTGTCGTCAGGAATTATCCGTTTTCAATATTTCTTTCACCACTCCTTTAAATTTGGAATTTTATTAACAACCCGCGTCCCAGACGATTTCTTGATCGATCCCGAAATTACCATGTATGAGTTTGTCCCGCATGCCAGCCATCAATCGCCATTCTATTTTACTATGCTTGTTCCGGAATCGTCGGGAATATGTTTAACGGCCTCTCCAATTACTTCTATACTGCGCACGAACGCCCGCTGTAATACTGGATCAAGCAAATACGTCTCAATTTTAAGATCCTTAGAATTTTGGGTTATGAATTCGGCTTCGTCTAAAATATGCCGAAGATAATCGTCAATCTGTAACGGCATATTCCATCTCTAGAAGTATTTTCGGGCCGATATGCGGACTCAGCGATTCCGGCGTCATCAGATCTACCTTGCGGCCAAACAAATCTTCAAGGAAGAAAGCAAGATGCATAAAATTGTCGAACGATTTTTTGCCATCTTCAAATTCAACGATCAGATCAATGTCGCTTTGCCGTGTTTGCTGCTTACGCAAAAAAGAGCCGAAAAGGCCGAACCTGCGGACCCCGAGCCGCTTTAATACTGCTCGATTTTCACTCAGTTGTTTGAAAACTTGTTCTTTATTCTCAGCAAACATAGGAATATTCTAACAGAACTTTAATCCGCGACGATCGGTCCGTAAGCATCAGGACGGCGGTCGCGGAAAAACTGCCAGGTGTTTCGCACTTCGCGGATCATGTCCATGTCGAGATCGGCGACTATTAGTTCGTCCTGGTCGCGGCTGCCGACGGCGAGCATTTGCCCGCGCGGGTCGCAGAAATAGCTCTGGCCGTAGAATTCGCCGATGTTCCACGGGGCTTCCATGCCTACGCGGTTGATGGCACCGACGAAATAGCCGTTGGCAACGGCGTGTGCGGGCTGTTCGAGTTTCCAGAGGTATTCGGAAAGTCCCGCGACCGTTGCGGAAGGATTAAAAATTATCTCGGCACCGTTCAACCCTAAACATCTTGCACCTTCGGGAAAATGACGGTCGTAGCAGATATAAACCCCGATCCGCGCATACGCCGTGTCGAAACACGGGTAGCCGAGATTGCCGGGGCGGAAATAGAATTTTTCCCAAAAACCGGGCGCGACGTGCGGGATGTGAGTTTTGCGGTATTTACCGAGATATTTGCCGTTCGCGTCGATGACAGCTGCGGTGTTGTAATAAACGCCTGAAATCTCTTCTTCGTAGATCGGAACGATCAGCACCATGCCGTGCTGTTTCGCGATCTCCTGCATTAGTTTCACGGTCGGTCCGTCGGGAACTTTTTCGACCGCTTCGTACCAGCGCGTCTGCTGCTCGGCACAGAAATACGGGGTGGTAAAAATTTCCTGAAAACAGAGCATCTGCACGCCTTGTTTAGCCGCATCTTCAACCAGTTTCATCTGATTGTCGATGTTCGCTTTTTTAATTTCGTCGATGGTTACATCGGCGGCCGGAGCGACATTGTGGGCCTGTATCAGGCCGCATTTAATTATTCTTGACATAAAGTTTTTGGCCACGAATTACACAAATGGCACGAATGATTTATATTTCTTATTTGTGTTATTTGGGTAATCCTTGGCTTATTTGCTCTTGGGCGGAAATACCCGCGAAAACCCATAATACAACACAAATCCAATACCGAAAGTGACAAACCATGCGTAAACATAAATTGAGTCGAAAAAACCCGGATTCGCGACCTGTCCGCCTGGCGTTGAGGCGGCCCTGATAAAGCCTGGAACAACAGGTGCAATCGCCAGCACGAGTGCGGTAATCGCTCGCCAGTTAAAGCCACTTCCATACGAGTAAATTCCGTTCGTCTTAAACAATTCCGCAAGCTGCAGCTTCATCCCGCGGATCAAAAAATAATCGCAGATCATTATACCGCCGATCGCGCCCATCAGCCCGGAATAACCGATAAGCCACGTAAAAATATACGCGCCCATGGATGACATCAATTGCCACGGCATCATTAAAACGCCAATCACCGCCGTTATTAAGCCGCCGGTCACATAAGAGATGCGTTTCGGATTAAGATTTGAAAAATCGTTCGAAGGTGAAACTACGTTCGCCGCCATATTCGTCGTCAGCTGCGCAATAAATATGACTATCATCGCAAACAGGATGACGAAAATGCTGTCGAATTTCTGGATCAATTTTACGGGATCGGGAATCGCTTCGCCGTAAATGATAACCGTTGCACTCGTCACCGCGACGCCGATGAACGCAAATGCAGTCATCGTCAGCGGCAGTCCCAACGCCTGTCCGAGCATCTGCGATCTTTGCGATTTTGCGTAACGGGTAAAATCCGGGATGTTTAAGCTCAAGGTCGCCCAATAACCGACCGATGCAGTTAGTGCCCCGGGGAAAATCGACCAAAAATTATTCGACTGCTTTTGCAGAACCGCCGATTGCGACAGCACATTCCCAATGCCGCCGGCGTTCGACGCTGCCCAGACAAGCATTACAAGGCCGCCGAGCAGCAGCACCGGAGCCGACCAGGATTCGAGATATTTTATTCCCTCGATTCCGTTCAAAATAATGACGACCTGTACAAACCAGAAAAGGAAAAACGCCAGCCATGTGTGAACGGCAACGCCGCCTATAATTGCTCCGCCGAAAATTTCCGCCCAACCGCCCCAAAGCGCACCGAACAATGCATCTAAAGCCGTCCCGCCGATCCACGTTTGAATTCCGAACCAGCCGCACGCGACAATCGCCCGCAAGATCGCCGGAATATTTGCTCCGTATGTTCCAAATGAAGCACGGGCCAGAACCGGAAACGAAACGCCGTATTTAGTTCCAGCGTGAGCGTTCAAGATCATTGGGATCAGCACAATGCAGTTGCCGAGCAGGATCGTCACCATTGCCTGCCACCAATTCATCCCGGCCTCAATAAAACCTCCCGCGAGCGTATAGGTGGTAATAACCACGCTCATCCCGATCCACAGCGCCGCAATGTTCCAGGTTGACCAGGTGCGTTCCTTGATCGTCGTCGGCGCCAGATCTTTATTCCAAAGCGGCGACGCCGAGACGTCCTCCGACATTTCCACAAATTGTGCGGATCGTTCGTTTGTCATAATCGATTTTTTTGATAGCTCTGTCGTTATTCAGGAAAACCAACGCGCCGCATCAGGTCTTGGAATCGAGGATCGCCGCGCAGATTATTCCATTTCGGTTCGACTTTCAGAAATACCATTCGCGGCTCTCGCTGCTGAAACGCGCGCTCCAGCCAAGCAAGCGTTTCGTCGCGCTCGCCCAAGCCGTTATAAATCATCGCGATATTGTAAAGCGAAACGTAACGTTCAGTTGATAATTTCAATAATCTTTCAAGCTCGGCTCGCGCCTCTGCCTCCTTGCCCGATTTCGCCAAAGCGTAACCGAAGAACGCAGTAGGCTGTGTAGCCGCGCCGGAAAATTCTCTCGCCTTGCGTGCTTCGGCTATGGCTTCTGAATACATCCCTTTCTCGATATAAACACTTGCCATGAACGAATGCGGGAGCCAATAATTAGCGTCCAATTCGAAAGTCTTCTGTAATCTGGCTAACGCTTCATCAGTTCGCCCGGCGTGCATCAGAAATTGCCCTTCGAGCGCATTAGTTCTCAAGTTAAGCGGATCGAGTTCTCTGGCGCGTTTTCCTTCGGCGAGAGCTTCCTCGTGTCGCCCTGTGTTTGAAAATAAATGCGCGTAAAACAGATGTGTGTCCGCGTTGTTCGGATCGAGTTCTAAGGCTCGTTTGTATTGATTTTCGGCAGCGCTCCAATCCCAGTCATACCAAAAGATAATCCAACCGAGGACAGCATGAGCTTCGGCGAGCGTGTGGTCAATTTCGATTGCCTTTTGCACCGCCGCTTTCGCTTTCGGCATAACTTCCATCGAAGGCATTTCACCCGCGACTGAAAGCGAACGATATGCGTCCGCGAGTCCGGCGTAAGCGAGAGCGTAAGACGGGTCAATGGCGATCGCCTGTTGGAAATATGAGATGCTTGTTTCAAATTCCGACCGTGTTGTTTTGAGAAGGTGGAAACGTCCTTTTAGATAAAACTGATAGGCTTCGGCGTTTTCCGTGTATTTCTTCGCCAGCTTCAGCTCGTCGGCGCCCGATAGTTTAACTTTGAGTTTGTCGGCAACATCACGGGCAATATCGTTTTGCAAAGCCACGAGGTTCGTCATGGTTTTATTATAGGTTTGTTTCCACAAACTATTTTCCGTTTGTGCGTCAACCAATTCGACATACAAAACCAACTCCTGCCCGCGCTGGACGACGCGCCCGTTTAGAATTGCCTGCACGTTTAATTCCTTGCCAATTGTGGCGGCGTTTGTATCTTTGCCTTTATAACGAAAGACGGACGAGCGAGCCTTCACGTTCAGGTTCGGCAGTTGAGACAAACTGCTGATCAGAGTTTCGGTCATTCCGTCCGAAAGATATTCCGCGTCTCCATTACCGCTTTCATTGACAAACGGCATTACCGCTATCGATTCGATCTGCTTAGAATTAGCCGTGGCGAAATATCGATAGCCCAGCGATCCCACGATGAGAAGCAATACCACAATACCGAAAATTGCCGCCAGCTTATTCCGTTTGCTTTGCGGCTCTGCCGCTCTGTTTGCGGAAAGGTTCTGCTTTTCCGCAATTCCGCCCGAATTATTCTGAGGCTCCGCCTCCGGTCCGCGATGGAGAATAGCAGTTTGGTCGGTCGTATTTATCTGTGCGCGTGTCGGTGACTCGCTGGCTGGAATCCCGGTCGGGAACGCCCCTAAGTCATCCGAAGCCGGGCCGCCAACCAGGCGCTCGCCGTCGTCGAGACAAAAACTCAGAGTCTCGTCGTAATAATCACGCCTGCAACCGGGACATCTTTTCATAATTTGCGGCCTTTATTTTACTCCGGAAATCCGACTTTTTTCAATAATTCCTTAAACCGCGGGTCGTCGCGCAACGAGTCGAGGCGCGGGTCGACTTTGAGTATAACCATAAAGTTCTCGCGGTTTTCGTAAGCCCTGTTCAGTTCAGCAACCGCTTTGTCTTTTTCACCAAGTGCAGCATAGAATACCGCTAAGTTATCCCACGGCGAATTAAATTTCAGTCGTTCTTCGGTTACCATTCGCAAAAACCCCTGCCAACCGTTCCTGGCGTAACTTTCTCTGACAGATGCCGCGGCTTGCGGTTCGCCGATAAGCTCCTGATGTTCGGCAAGTTGTTCGACGCACTCCGCGTAGCGGCCTTTTAGCTGATAGGCTGCGGCGAGGCTGTAGTGTGTCGACACAAATCCAGCATCCAGTTCGAGTGTCTTTCTCAGTTGCACTATCGCATCGTCGTATCTGCGGGCGAAAATTAGTCTCTCGCCGTAGGCGCGATTCATGTTTAGCGAGAGCGGGTCAATCTCAAACGCCTCCTTATATGCAGCAAATGTTTCTTCGTGTCTCCCCAGATTAGAAATCAGGTTGCCGTAATTTTGGTGTGCCCTTGCGTAATTTGGATTGAGCTCAATGGAGCGTTTATATTCGCGTTCCGCTCCGGCGAAATCATAATCGTAAAGATGCAGGGTGAGCCCGAGTGCTGTATGCGCTTCGGCCAAACTGTCATCCAGCGACAATGCTTTGAGCGCGGCATCCTTTGCTTTCGGCATTGTTTCCTGGGGCGTTGCACCCCGATAGACCGAGAGCCCGCTGTGGGCATCGGCTAGTCCGGCGTAACCGAGCGCGTAGTTTGGGTCAATGGCAACTGCTTGATTGAAAAGCTCGATGGCTTTTCGATTAGCTTCCACATTGGCCTTGTTCCAGAAAAAACGTCCCTGCAGATAAAGTTTGTTGGCTTCCGCGTTTTCGGTATATTTCTTCGCCAGCTTGCGCTCGTCTACTCCCGATAGTTTTACTTTTAGTTTGTCGGCGACGTCGCGGGCGATCTCGGTTTGCAGCGCCACGAGATTCGTCATCGTCCTGTTATAGGTTTGATTCCACAAACTATTTTCCGTCGCTGCGTCAACCAATTCGACATACAAGATTATGTCCTGCCCTCGCTGGACTACTCTTCCGTTCAAAATCGCTTGTACGTTTAATTCCTTGCCGATCGTTTGAGAGCTTGACTCTTTGCCCTTGTAGCGAAACACGCTTGACCGCGCTTTGACATTGAGTTTCGGCAACTGAGACAAACTACTGATCAAAGTTTCGGTCATTCCATCCGATAAATATTCGACATCCGGATTACCGCTTTCATTGACAAACGGCATCACGGCGATCGTTTCGATCTGTTTTGACGTTGGTGCGAAATACCGATAACCATAAAATCCAGCGATCAAAATTACGGCCGCGACTGCGAAGATCACCAGCGGCTTTGCCGCCCTATGAGCGGAAACGCTCTGCCTTTCCGACGAATCACCCACATTTTTCTGAGGCTCCGCCTCCGCTCCCTTTCGCAGGATCGCGGTTTGGTCAGTTGTGAGTATCTGCGGTCTGGTCTTATCCTCACCGCCACGGAACCCAGTCGCTACCGCTCCCGGTTCTGACAAGATCGCCGTCGCTGGCTCATTATCGGATAGGCCGTAAACAAGCTCAATACCGTCCGCGAGGCAGAAACCCAGCGTGTCGTCGTAATAATCCCGCCTGCATTCAGGGCATCGTTTCATAGTTTCTCTCTTGTGTGAATGCGCACGATTTGCAGTATCGTCGAAATAATCGCATTGGTCAGAGTCATTTCATCCGCCGCTCGCATTTTCCATTGCGAAATGGATCATGGGATTTTTGTTGCGGAAGTCACCTTGCCGTCCTGAATAGTGAGCAGCCGGGCAATGCGTCCAGTACTATCGCGCACAAACATAAAAAGTGCCGGGATGTCTTTTGGAAAAAAAACAAGATCGGATTCCGGCAGGAGTTCAAGCTTTGTTTGTCCGGAGAGTTGGACGAACAATCGCGATCCTTCTTTCGATACCATAAATTCGAAACCCGGACCGAGAGCATATTTGCCTTGATACTCGTCAAACATTTGCGGATCTATCTTGGCGGCAATCCGTTCCACCGGTGTGCGACTATAGTGGCGAGCGACGACCTTCCATTCTCCGTTGCGTTTTGACCATGTGTCGGTGAATCGCGTCTTAAACCCCGCTATCTCCTTATCTCCGATTTGCATCTTGGTAACAATACGTCCGGTTACTATTGCAAACGTTCCATAGTTGCGGACATTGATATCTTCATTGACCGCCCTGCCGCCGGAAACCGGAGCGGCAGGGAGAAGTGCGCGGTCCTCGGTCTTGCTCCGAATAACGGCGCTTTCGTCCGTTCCTGTAAAATCATCCGCAACTATCCGGTCATATTTCGATTTGTCGCCCGAGACATAGCAACTCAGCCACTCGACCTCCAGATGGCGGATCGTTCGTTCATCTGTTCGTCGCCCCAGGTTTTCGCCAGTTTGACTAAAGGCATCGTTCACGGTTAATGCAAGGATCACGAGGACCATCGCACCAAAATTTGATCCAGCGATTTTAAATGGTTTCATAGATAAAATGATACTGCTCTTAAACGGCGTTCCAATCCTCGAGACAGAAACTCCGCGTGTCGTCGTAGTAATCCCGCCTGCATTCAGGGCATCGTTTCATAACAGGGGTGTACGGCTTAATTACTCGGGAAAGCCGACTTTTTTAACCAATTCCTCAAATCGCGGGTCGTCGCGCAAAGAGTCAAGCCGACCGTCTACGTTGAGACGGGAAATATTTGACTCACGATTGTCATACGCCCTATTCAATTCCGTGAATGCCAAATCCTTCTTACCGAGCGCGGCGTAATGCGATGCCTTAGTGTACGCCCGCAAACCAGGCTGGCGCGCCGTCATTGCCTCCAGGTATCCCTGCCAGCCGCCACTAATATAACTTTGGCGTACCAGTGCAGCATACTCATTACGTCCTGTGACGTCGTACATTTTCGCTACTTCTTCAACGCTTTCCGCATAATTACCTTGCACCTGGTAAACCCAGGCGAGACTGGAGTGTGCCAACGCATAATTGTTGTCGAGCTCGAGCGTCTTTTTCAGCTGTACAACAGCTTCGTCGTACCTACGAGCGTCGATCAGCCTGTCTCCATATGCTCTATTCACAAAAACTGAGAGCGGTTCAATTTCCAACGCCCGGCGAATTGCAACAAGCGATTCATCATGTCTGCCGAGTAGGGTAAGCAGCAGACTGTACCTCAGATGGGCGGTCGCATAATTCGGTTCCAACTCCAGGGCCCGTTTGAATTCGCGCTCCGAACCCGCAAAGTCATAGTCATATAGATTCAGTATAATTCCGAGAGTGGCATGAGCTTCGCCCGACCTGTCATCAATCATCAACGCCTTACGCGCTGCATCACGCGCTTTCGGCATCGTTTCATGTGGCGGAGGGCCACCTTCAAGCAATGCCAGAGTCATATATGAGTCGGCGAGACCGGAAAAGGCGAGAGCGAAACTGGAATCGGCAGCGATGGACTGCTGGAAGTAAGGAATTGAATTTTCGACATCTTTCAGCGTACGCTTGTTCCAGAAGAAGCGTCCCCGCAGATAAAGCTGATAGGCTTCGGTGCTTTCCGTGTCTTTTACCGCCAGCAGCCGTTCCTCTGCGCCCGACAGTTTCATTTTCAGCTTTTGCGAGACGTCCTTTGCGATCTCCGTTTGCAGACTGACGAGATTGAGCAATTGGCGATTATAGGTTTCACTCCAGATGACTTTGTCCGTCCCGGCATCGACTAATTCGACGTATAGCGCCAATTCCGACGCCCGCTGCACGACCTTTCCGGTCAGGATCGCCTGCACGTTCAACTCTTGGGCGATTGTCCTGGCGTCCGTATCCTTGCCCTTATAACGAAAAACACTCGAACGGGCCGTTACGTTCAAATTCGGCAGCTGCGACAATCTGCTGATTAGAGTTTCGGTCATTCCGTCCGATAAATATTCGACATCCGGATTACCGCTTTCGTTAACAAACGGCATGACGGCAATGGAGCTGATCGGTGCATTAGAATTGCGGCCGTACAACCAATAATAACCGCCGAGCCCGAGAACGGTTATAAGCAGTATTCCGAATATACCCGCGATAACGGAATTGCGGGGGGATGCGGTAATTTTGCGATCCTGCCCAGTCGTTTCGGCTTTTGAGATAATGTCGTTTGTTCCGGGGTCTTGATCAAAGATTTTCGTCGCTGATTCGCCCGGTAATTCGGCCGGTCGAAACCCAGTCGGTACCGCTCCCGGCTCTGACAGAATCGCCGTCGCGGGTTCATCCACGCAGGCCGGCCCGTCAAGCAGCGAAGCGCCGTCATCAAGGCAAAAGTTCAGCGTCTCGTCAGCATAATCCCGCCTGCATTCAGGGCATCGTTTCATATTTGAATCAACAACTTAATTACTCGCTTCTATCACTTGAAATTGCTAATCAATAAGACATCGCTGGTCGTCGTGCCGCGGGCGAGGACGAGTTGTTTACCGTCCGCCGACCACGCGAAATTGTATATTTGCTCCGTCTTAAAATCCGTCAACTGTTTAGGCGGCTTGTCGTCTAAAGGGAAACTCCAGACGTTTGTGACGCCGCCGCTTGTGTCTCGTAGATAGTAAAGAGAGCGTCCGTCGGGCGACCAGCGAAAGTTTCCCTTTTTGCCGAGCAAATCAAAGACCTTGATAGGTTCGCCTCCTTCGTAAGGAATAATCGCGTATCTCCATGTCGAATTGTCGTCTTTACGATATGAACAGACGATCCATTTTCCGTCGGGCGAGACTTCCGGGGAGTTCGTATATTGCTCCATCAACTGCACGGCATCGCCGCCGTCAATCGAAACTTTCCACAAATAAGGCATTCCCGACCTTTGCGCTGTGTAAATGACCCATCGGGAATCAGGCGTTACCGCGGGCCCCCAGTCGTTATTACCGTTTGTCAATTGCATCGGGTTGCTGCCATCCAAATTCATCTGCCAGATATTTGCCTGATCATTGCGGAGGGACATTAAAACTATGTAACGACCATCGGGCGTAACCTTCGCGCCAAGGTTTGCGCCCGCATCAACTGTCAACTGCTTTTGACCGGCGCCCTCCGCGTTCATGATCCAAATATCCGGTGCTCCGCTAGCCAATGAGTCATATACGACGCGACCGTCGGGCGTCCACGCGAGACCGTATATTCCCTCCTTATTGTTACCGCCGGATTTAATTTGTACGCCGCGGCTGGCATCCCCGTTCGGCGCAACCCAAATGTTAGAAATCGTATTCGATTGGACGGTAACGAGGGCGTTTGAGTCGGACGGAAGGCTCATGCTCCGATAATCGTTAAAGTCGGCCGTAATTCTTCGGGCCTCGCCTTCCGGGTAGGAGAAGCGCCATATTTGTCCGATATAATTTACAGTCGGTTTTTCTACTCCGAGTACGAGAAGCCCGCTTTTATCCGGGAGCCAAGCTATTTGAAATATGTCCTCCCACTCCTTTGTAACGACGGTCTTGCTGGTTCCATCCGCCACATTTACTTCGACGACATGCGACCGCCCGATGCCCTTCGTCTCATCACTGACGATACAGGCGATGGTCTTCCCGTCAGGCGACCAGGCGGGAGCGGTTTCTCTCGAAGGAAACCTCTCAGGTGTTTTTCGCGAAGCGAGTATTCGTTCACCTGTGCCGTCGGCGTTGGCAATGAACAATGCGCTTTCGCCCATATTCGGATAGTTACCGCGCAGGAAAGCGAACTGCTTGCCGTCGGGAGAATAACTTACACCGCCCTCCGCGTTTGTTATCAGTTTCTTTTGAGTGCCTCCGAGCACCGGCATTTGGTAGAGCGACGCATCAACATTCTTCTCAAATTCGGCTTTGACAAAGTTGATGTAGTTGCTGTCTGGTGTGAATGTCAGACCCAAATAATAAACATCCTCTGCCGGGGGAATAATCTGCACGCTGCTCGACGCGGCTACTTGCCTCACCCAGAGACTATGCTGCCCGCCTTCATCCACGGTGTACACGACATATTTGCCGTCGGGTGAGATGGCGGCATTAGCAGATTTGCCGTTGGTGGTCAACCGCTCGATCTTCAACACCTGCAACGGTTTATCGGCCTTGGCCCAAAATTTATATACCGCGAAACCGATCCCGCCTATCACCAGCAGAAGCGTGATCGCCGCGACCGCCAACCATTTGCGCTTTGACAGCTCAGAACCACTTGCGGTAACGGGGATTTGAAGTTGGACGGTAGGCGATTCGCTCGAAGGGAACCCGGTATTTACCGCTCCCGGGTCTGACAGGATCGCCGTCACCGGTTCATCCATCGTAGCCGGTCCGTCAAGAAGCGGTGTGCCGTCATCAAGACAGAAACTAAGTGTTTCATCCGTATAATCGCGTCTGCATTCAGGGCATCGTTTCATATTTCTGCATCAACCATCATCATTTCTCTTCGCTGATCATCAGGGCGTCGCGCGTCTGGTTGCCGCGCGAGAGGGCGAGCTGTTTGCCGTCGCGCGAATAGGCGAAAAAGTTGATGTGATCGGCTTTGAAGTCGGTGATCTGCGCGGGCGCTCCGCCGTCGAGCGGCAGCCGCCAGAGGTTTGACACGTCGCCCCGCGTGTCCACGTAAACGACCGCGCGCGAATCGGGCGACCAGCGGAACAGGCTCCTCGCCGTCACGGGCAGGTCGAAAGTCTTCACGGTCGTGCCCCCGTCGAGCGTGAGGACGCTGAGTCGCTCGCGATTCGTTTGCGCGTCCAAACCGGCGTAGGCGAGGAGCCTGCCGTCGGGCGAAACCTGCACCGTGAAAGCCGATGCGTCGGCCACTTTGGTCGGCGTCCCGCCATCCGACGGGATTTTCCAGATGCTCGGCGCGAAGAGGCTGTAGATCACCCAGCGCCCGTCGGGTGTGAGCGCGAAGGTCTCGACCCCGCCGCCGTCGGTCAACTGCGTCGCGTGTGAGCCGTCGCTGTCCATGCGCCAGACCTGCTTGGTCTTCGAGCGCTGCGACTCGAAGAAAATGTGGCGCCCGTCGGGGGAGACCTGCGGCAAGCCGCCGCCCTCCGTCAGAGGCTTCTGCTCGCCGCCGTCGGCGTTCATCACAAAGATGCCCTGCTTGCCGCCGGCGTTCGACGCGAACACCAGCCGACCGTCGGGCGTCCAATCGAATCCGCCTCCTCCGCCGCGCGAGGTGACGGCGCGGGCGCTCCGCGCGTCGCCCTCGGGCGCGATCCAGATGCCCGCGGTCTCCTCGACTTGCAGGGCGACGAGCGTGCGCGAGTCTGCGGTGAGCGTCAGACTGGTGAAGCCGTAGGAGTGGAGATCGTTCGTGATGCGCCGCGCCGCGCCTGCGGGGTAAGACACCTGCCAGATTTGCCAGTTGTCCGCTCCCTGCTCCTGCGCGACGACAGCCATGCCTCTCCCGTCACCGAACCACGCGATGCGCCCAACCCTGCTCCAACGCTGCGGCGTGATCACTTTAAATGTTCCGTCGGCGACCGCGATGGTAGCCACCGTCATGTGGTCGCCGCCCTCCTCGCTGCCGTAGTCAACGGTGACGAACTTGGCGTCGGGCGACCACGACACGCCGTTATTTCCGAGCCACTGCGGCTCGTTGCACGTCCATAGGCGTCTCTCGTTAGCGCCGTCTGCATCCGCGAGCCACACCTGATATTGCTCCGATGCCACGGCGGGGCGGTAGCGCGCGAAGGCGAGCCTTTTTCCGTCAGGTGAGAGGCCCACAGGAGAGGCGAAGTCGGTCAGGATTTTCTTGGGCAGCCCCCCCAGCACCGCGACCTGAAAAAGAGCGCCCGTCGGGTTCCGCTCGTCGTGCAGGCCGTAGAAAACGTAGCCGCCGTCGTGCGAGAAAAAGTACGGGGTCATGATGTTCGCATCCGTCGGCGCCACGATCTGCACACGGCTGTCGGTCGCCAGGTGCTTCGTCCACAGGCTGCGCTTTCCCGCTTCGAGCAGCGTGTAGGCGATGTACTTGCCATCGGGCGAGACAGCGACATTCTGCAGGTTGCCCTCCGTCGTGATGCGCGTCAGCTTCACGCGCTCGAAGTGCGCGGGCTTCGTCTGACCGAAGTGACGATAGGTAAAATACGACGCGCCCGCGACGACAACGAGCGCGAGCAAAGCCGCGACAAGCATTTTGCGTTTCTTGACCTCGCCGACCAGATACTCCGCGCTCGACACCGGCCGCGAACCGCTTCCCGCAGACGGTCTCAAAATCGCGGTCTGGTCGGTAGTTCCATCAAACGTTCGCGTCGGTGATTCGCTCGATGCCGATGCGCGCTCTAACGCAGGCGGGTCTGACAGGATCGCCGTCGCGTGTTCGTCCGTGATAGGCACGTTAATCAGCCACGCGCCGTCATCGAGGCAGAAATTTAGCGTTGTGTCCGAATATTGTTTTAGGCATTTAGGACATTGCTTCATAGATTAAAGGGAAAGTTATTATTTAAGCTGCCATTTGATTCGAGTATACGCTATCTGAAAACCGTTCCTTTCCGCGTTCTTTTGCGACTAGCTTCCTGGTGCGGCTCCCATCATCGCGATTGTACAGCCATTTTCGGCGGCGTGACGCAGGCGGGCGGCGAGCAGAGCGCTTTGAGCGCCTTGTTTCCGGCCCTCGGGAATCGTGCTGGCACCGGCCAGCAGGGCGATGTCGCCGTATATTAAGAGTGCTCCCGTGGATATGGGTTTTGCTTTCAGTTCCGCAATATACGGAAAAGCATTTGAACACTGGGCGCCGATCCGGCAGAATTGAAACATAAAATCGTCCATTCCCGGCATTTCCGAACTCCATCCGTCGGCCGCCGTTTGCGCCCAAATATCGATTTCGTCTTTTCCGATCACGCGGGTTGTAATCCGGAATTCAACGGCTGAGCGGACAAACTTTCCTTTTCCAATGGCCGGAACATTACGCTCGTCAGTTCCAGCGGCCGATAACCGCGTCTATTGAGAAGCTCGATCAGCGAAGTATCGGCCATCGGGCTGACCTCATGAAAAACGGGTGCGTCGTGTTTCCGGAAAAATTCTTCGAGCCTGTCGATTTCCGCATCCGTGATCTCATCGAACAGCCCAAGCCCGAATGTCTGGGTCAACGGCGATTCGGCACCGTCGAACATTGCGTACGCACCGGCAACCTCGATCCATTCGGCGTCGCATTCCGGCGACAGCCTCGCCCGCGTATCGACGAAATCGGCATTCGAACGCGCCTCGGCTAGTTCGAGTTTTTGTGAAAGTGTTTTATCGGAAAAGATTGTCATGTATCGGTTGTAACGCAATGTTGATGGCGTTCGAGGTCAGCATCTTGCTCCTCTTGTGATCTAATACTTTCCATCAAAGCAAGATGCCCGTTTCCCTTGCCGTCTGATCGAGCCAGATTATAACCCTTTTTCCTTCCTCCTCGATCAGCCTTTGCGAAATTTCCATCTCTTCCCGGCATTCGCATTCGATGCTGTTAAAAACATGAGTCGAAATACAGCTCGAACATCACTTCAAATTCCTGATTAGAACAACATCCGAGGTGGATGTGCCGTGCGAGATGACGAGTTTGTTATCGCGCGACCAATTGAAGGAAAATATAGCGTCCGCCTTGAAGTCGGTCAGCTTTTTCGGTTCGCCGCCGTCGATCGGCTGGCTCCAGATGTCAAAAGCGCCGTTCTGACCGTCAACATATGTCACCGCCCGGCCGTCCGGCGTCCATTGAATACGCGCAGGCATAATCGGCGTGGCGTCGAAAATTTTCAGTTCTCCACCTTCGATTGGAATTACAGCTAGCCTGGCGGGTGATGGAACCTGCACCACGCAGGCGATAAACTTTCCGTCGAGCGAGATCGCGGCCCACGCCAGGTCGTCACCAAGCTTTACGGGTTCACCACCGTCGATCGCAATTTTCCAGAGGCCTTGTCCCGTCTGATAGAGGACCCACTCGCCGCTGGCTTGCGGATAGCCTCCGCCGGTCTCGCTCAATTGTTTCGGACTGCTGCCGTCGATGTTCATCCTCCAGAAAGTTCTCCTGCCAGTACGCTCCGAATTAAAGACGATGAAGCGACCATCCGCTGAGACCGAGGGAAAGAAATCCACGGTGTCGCCGGCGGTCAGCTGTTTCCGATTCGCTCCGTCCCCGTCCATGATCCAGATGCCGTCTCCGGTGCCCGTCAGCGAGTGAAAGACGATCTTTCCGTCCGGCGTCCAGGCAATACCGCTGGCACCGTCCATGCGGCTGGATAGTGATGTAAGCTTGGCGGCGCGCGCGGCGGCGCCGCCGGGCGCTACCCAAATATCAGTATTTTTGTCAGCCTGGATCGTAACCAGAACGCTGGAGTCGGCGTTGAGACTTATATTCTGATATTCCTTAAGATCGTTCGTAATTTTTCTCGTCTCGCCGTCCGGATAGGAAACGTGCCATATCTGGGCGGCTTGAAAGTCCGACGCCTGCTCCGCCGCGGTCATTAACAAGCCGCTGCCGTCCGCGAGCCATGCGAGGCGCTGGATCTGAAAAAAGTTCCGGGAAGTGAGTGGACGTTCCGGCCCGCCCTCGACCGGCACCTCGACGATATTGTAATGTCCGCGATCCGTCTCCAACCCGCGAGCAATCGACAAAATCTTCCTGCCGTCGGGCGACCACGCGGTCCCGCCTTGAAAGAAATTTCCGAAAGACCCGGTGCCGGACGGACGCGCGGCGATCTTTCGCTCTTCTGTACCGTCCGCGTTGGCTATGATTAGGGCGTTTTCCGTGTCCGAGTTTCGAGCGAAAGCAAACTGCCTGCCGTCCGGGGAAAAACTGATCGGTGTGCTTATGTCATCAACTATTTTTTTAGGGCTGCCGCCGACAAGCGGCATTTTAAACAGTACGCGATTTCGCAGGCTTATCCCCGTGGAAGCGTAGTACAGAAAATCGCCGTCGGGTGAAATGGTCAGGCTCCAATAACGGGCGTCTTCGGGCGGACGCAGCCGGACGTCGGTCGTCGTGGCAACCTGCCTGAGCCAAAGACTCCGCAGCCCTCCTTCATCAATGACGTAAACTACCTGTTTCCCGTCCGGTGAGACGACGGCGCTCATGGCCTTGCCGCTCGTTGTGACCTGAGTCATTTTCATCGCCGCGAACGGCACAGGCGCCGATTGTTTATCGGGCCACCTCAACTTATAAACCGCGAAACCGATACCACCTAGAGCAGCCAGAAGAGCAAGAGCTGCAACACTAACCACCCTTTTATGCCGTTTGATCTCGCCGAAAAGGTACTCGGCACTTGAAGCGGACGTTGCCGCTTCCGCATGATCGACTGTCGCCGATGGGTTTGACAGGATCGCCGTGGCAGATTCATCAGCCAGTCCTCCCTCTGGAAATATCGCGGTTGCCGATTCACCGGGCGCAGGGCCGTCAACCAACCGTGTGCCATCGTCAAGGCAAAAACCCAGCGTGTCATCGTAATAATCGCGTCTGCATTCGGGGCACCGTTTCATATGACTAAGCCGTTACTGTGGCAAACCGATGCGGCGCAACAAATCCTGAAAGCGCGGGTCGGATTTCACATTGTCAAAAGCTGTGTCAACTTTCAAATAAGTTATTGCATTGTCGTGTTCGGCAAATGCCTTTTCTAACCACTCGAAAGCCAGTTCTTTTTCTCCAAGCAGCGCATAGTTCCCGGCGACAGCGACAGCCGAGCCGATGCCTCGTTCATAATATTTTAAATCATATTCAAGAGTCTTACGCCAAAAACTCGTTGCGCCGCCTGTCTTTAACGCCTGCCGAAAATCTGCGGCTTTTTGCTTGCAACTTTCTGCTGTTTCGATATTCAAAAGAACTTCGCCTTTACACCTAAGCTCGAGGGATTCTTCATACATCCCTCTTTCAGCATACATAAAAGCGAGAAACGAATAAGGTAAGGGATACGTCGGCTCGGTTTCAATCAATTTTTTGAATTGCGCGATGGCTTCATCATAGCGACGCGATGTCCAATAGCGCAGCCCGAGATTCAAATTGACGGCGCGGGAGAATGGGTCAAGTTCGTAAGCTCTTTTTATTTCGGCGAGAGCTTCATCTTGTCGTCCGAGTCTTTCGAGCAACTCCGAATACCATTGTCGGGCGGTGGCAAAATTCGGATTCAATTCAATAGCGCGTTTGTAATCATTTTCTGCTCGGGCAAAATCCCAATCGCCAATTTTTCTTGCGGCTAATACGGCATGGGCCTCGGCAAGATTGTTATCAAGCTCTAATGCCTTGAGTGCCGCCGCTTTTGCTTTTATTCGTGTCTCATTAGCTTCCTGCTTGGTGGTTGCGGTATTCGTACTAGAAACTTCATAAGTCATAGCCAGTCCGCCGTAAGCCTTCGCGTAACCCGGGTCTTTGTCAATAGCCTGCTGAAACAGCGAGACGGCTTGTTTGAGATCATTGCCCGTGCGTTTGTTCCAGTGATAAAGCCCTTTCAGATATAGCTGATACGCTTCCGGGTTTTCGGTGAAAGTTCTTATCACCTGCTGCTCATCCGGACCCGACAATTTTATTTTTAGTTTATTGGATACATTTTTCGCAATATCGCTCTGCAATGAAGCAAGGTTGCTCATTGGACGGGCGTAGTTATCTTTCCACAGAACATTTTCGGTCAACGCATCAATCAATTCGATGTATAAAGTTAAATCTTGACCGCGCTGCAAAACACGACCAGTTAAAATTGCTTGAACAGATAATTCCTGACCGATTCGTTTTGGGTCAATCTCTTTACCTTTGTAACGAAATACGGAAGTTCGGGCTTTCACAGAAAGATTGGGAATCTGCGAGAGGCTTCCGATTAGCGATTCGGTCATGCCGTCCGATAGGTATTCGACATCAGCATTACCGCTTTCATTGATAAACGGGATTACGGCGATCGATTCGATTTGTTTTGCAGTGCCGCGGCCGTACATCCAGTAGCTGCCGATACCGAGAGCCGTTACAAGGAGTATGCCGAGCACACCCGCGATAAGTGACTTTTTGCGAGAAGCGATGTGTGTTGTATGCTCTCTGGCGAGTATGGCGGTTTCGTTCGTTGCCGTCGGATCGAAAGAGCGGGTCAGTGCCTCGCCGGACGCATCGGTCGAATTTAAAATCGCTGTCGCGGGTTCGTCCACGCTCGCGGGCCCGTCAAGCAACGGACAGCCGTCGTCAAGACAGAAACTAAGTGTTTCATCCGTATAATCGCGTCTGCATTCGGGGCATCGTTTCATAGGTTCATATATTTACACAGGTCCCGCGTTTCAGGAATTGCCCGTCGCCTTGTTGTCCGGTGTATTCGCCGTTTTCTATGATGACACTGCCTCGTGAGAGAACGATTTCGACTTTGCCTTTAACTTTCCAGCCTTCGTAGGTGGAATAATCGACGTTCATATGTTCGTTTTCGACGCCGAAGGTGTGTTCTTTTTCGGGATCGAAGATGACGATGTCGGCGTCGGTGCCGACGGCGATAGTGCCTTTTTTTGGGAAAAGGCCGAACATTTTGGCGGCGGCGGTCGAGGTGAGTTCGACGAAGCGATTCAACGAAATCCTGTTTTCGACAACGCCGCCGTTGTAGATCAGCGACATCCGGTTTTCGACGCCGGGAGCGCCGTTCGGGATTTTCGAGAAATCGTTGACGCCGAGTTCCTTTTGTTCTTTCATACAGAAAGGGCAATGGTCGGTCGAGATCACTTGCAAATCGTCCATTTTCAGCCCTTTCCAGAGCTCAGCCTGATTATGCTTTTCACGCAGCGGCGGCGTCATCACATATTTCGCACCGTCCCAGCCGTCGCCGTAATCCTCGATTGAGTGGAAAAGATACTGCGGGCAAGTCTCGGCAAACGCCGAAATGCCACGATCACGTGCTTCGCGTACTTTGTTTAGAGCGTCAGTGCAGCTCAGGTGAACAATATAAACCGGCGATTCGGCCATTTCAGCGATGGCGATGGCCCTATGAACGCCTTCTGCTTCGGCAATAGTCGGCCGCGTCAAGGCATGATATTTCGGAGCCGTGCGGCCATCTTTTATAAAACGTTTAATGATCTCGTTAATGACAACGCCGTTTTCAGCATGCATGCAGATCAGCCCGCCGCGCTGCCCCGCCGCCGACATTGCACGAAAGATCGTCGCGTCATCCGCCAAAAACACGCCCGGATAAGCCATAAAAAGCTTAAAGCTCGTTATGCCTTCATCCATCAAACGGTACATCTCGGCTTCGTCGCCGTCCTCGAATTCGGTCGTGATGAGATGAAACCCGTAATCTATCGCCGTCTTGCCCTCTGCCTTTTTGTGCCACGCGTCAACGCCCGCGGTCATTGATTCGCCTTTCGTCTGCACCGCAAAATCAATGATCGTCGTCGTCCCGCCAAACGCCGCCGCCCGCGTCCCCGTAAAGAAATCGTCCGACGAAGATGTCCCGCCAAACGGCAATTCCATATGCGTATGCGGATCTATCCCGCCCGGAAAAACGAACTTCCCCGACGCATCAATAACAACATCCGCTTCCATATCGAGCGTCCTGCCGATGATGGAGATAGTTTCATCCTCAATGAGAATATCGGCGGTATAGTCGTCAACTGCGGTGACGATCCGGCCGCTTTTGATAAGTGTTTTCATAATTTCATTACCAGAGCGGTCAATTGTTCGGAAGCTGAAGGATAGCTTTGAACTCACTACCAGGCTTCCATTTAGGCCTTTTCTCTGCTTGTGCCACTTTGTAACCGGCAACCAACAGCCATTGAGCATCTTCGGCAGCTCCGGAAAGGTCCCAATCGGGCTTGACCTCATCGGAAACCTGGTGATAATCCTTTTCGGAATAATTGCTCCATTGCGTGTCGCCAAAATCCTTGTGTTTGCCCAAATAGTCAGAACCGCTGAATGGAAATATGGCGGGAATTCCCGCTTTTGCGAACTCGATCTGGTCAGATGCAAAATACACGCCGCCATTGCCGAGAGACTCTTTTAAGAAGACTCGCCCCTGTAGTTTCGCCGCTTCCTCAAGAACCTCGTCCAAAGTGGAAAGTCCGTAGCTGGCGGAAAGAACGTCTTTCGTCCGGCCCCAAACATTTCCGCCATCGAGATTAATGTTGGCTACCGTTTTTGCTACAGGAAACAACGGATTTTGTGCGTAGTAGCGCGAGCCAAGAAACCCCTTTTCCTCCGCGGTCGTGGCGGTAAATAGAATTGAGCGCTTTGGCTTTTTGGGGAGTTTTGCGAATGCTCGTGCGATCTCGAGAAGCTGTGCCGTTCCAGCCGCATCATCGATGGCGCCGTTATATATCTGATCGCCTTTAAGATTCGTGTCTTTTCCGAGATGGTCCCAGTGAGCGGAATAGATAACGTACTCGCTTTTCAGGCGAGGATCCGATCCTTCTACACGAGCGACAACATTTTGGCTGACGATGCTCCGTAATTTGCTCGTGACTGAGATATGCGCCCGTGCGGTCGTCTCAAGAGGTTTGAAATCGTTTTTATCAGCGGAGGTTTGAAGCTTTTCCAGATCGTGTCCGGCCTCCGCAAAAATTCTGCGGGCCGAGCTTACCGTTATAAGCCCGGAAATCACGGTTGCTGAATTTGCGTTTCGCGGCTTAAGGGCAAACCCTTCCATTTTCGCGAATGTTTGAAAAAGCGAATAGGTGTTGGCCTTTTCGGGATCATAGATAACAAGAATTCCGGCCGCTCCTTTTTTTGCCGCGAGATCGAATTTAAATTTACGCATCGAATAGTATGTGAGCGTATCGCCCTTAAAGACGGCATTATCCAGTTTTTTCGGATCGTTTTTATCTGGAGCAGACGGCTCGCCGCTAAAGACGATGACCAATTTATTCCTGACATCCACGCCTTTGTAATCGTCCCATCCATATTCCGGCGCGATGATCCCATAACCCGCGAAAACTACGCTGGCGTTTTCGACCGATGCCGACGGACGCAATACCGGATAATCGTGAACAAAATCGTCGATAAATTTCAGAGAGGTTTTCTTGCCGCCTATCTCGACATCTATTCGGGGCAAGGTTTGATATCCGATGAGGGGAATTTTCTGTACATAGGTGCCATTCGGATTTCCCGGCTTCAACCCAGCCCGCTTTAATTGGTCAACTAGATAGTTGACCGTCAAGGTTTCGCCGGTAGTTCCCGGCCCACGACCTTCGAATTCATCGGACGCGAGCTTTTTGACATGCTCAAGAATCGCCGCCGCCTGAATACTGTCGAGAGCAGGTTTGAGTTCGGCCAAAATTAAAATTTGTTCAGCCGTTTTCTGACCCGCAACAATAAAGGCGGCAGCGAAGACTATCGTCGTCAGAATGAGTGCTTTGTTTCGTCCTGGTCGCATAGTTTGGTTTAGGCTAAGGCAAACCCGGCATCTAAAGCTCGAATTAACTCATCGACATTATCCTTCGTCGAACTGAGCATCATTCCGGTGCGGATCACATTGCCGTAGAGGCCGCCTTTGCCGATAAGAACGCCTTGGCGTTTGGTTTCTTCGAATACTTTTAAGACTGCTTCGGGTGCGGGTTCTTTTGTTTGGCGATCTTTGACCAGTTCGATCCCCTGCATCAGGCCCATGCCGCGGACGTCGCCGATGACCGGCTGTTTTTCTTTTAGTTCTTCGAGTTTGGAGCGGAGGTAATCGCCGACGACGCGGGCGTTTGTACGGAGGTCGTCGTCTTCAATAATCTTGATGACGGCGAGAGCGGCGGCGGTCGAAACGGGATTTCCGCCGAAGGTGGCGAAGGTGAGGCCGGGGAATTTGTCGGCGACCTCGGCGGTGGCGATGGTCCAGCCGATGGGTACGCCGTTGGCCATTCCCTTTGCGGATGTGATTATGTCCGGTTTCACATTCCAATGCTCGATGCCGAACCATTTGTCGCCGGTGCGGCCCCAGCCGGTCTGGACTTCGTCGGAGATCATCAGGCCGCCGTGTTTTCGGACGATCTCTTCAACACGTTCGAAGTAACCTGCGGGCGGCACGATAAATCCGCCGACCCCGAGGATCGGTTCGGCCATAAACGCCGCGATCTCGCCGGTCGTCGTTGTTTCGATCACGTCCTTAACATCGTTGGCACACGCGGCGCCGCAGTTATCCGGCGTCATTTTGAACGGGCAGCGGTAGCAATACGGAGCCATAGCGTGAACGATTCCCGCAACCTGTGCCGGCATTGGCCGCCAATTCGAATGCCCGACCGCCGACAAAGCCGTCGCCGAACGCCCCGAATAACTGTGCCGTAAAACCACGATCTCCTGCCGCCCGGTGGCGAGTTTTGCGGCCATGATAGCCGTATCGTCCGCTTCGGTTCCGCTGCTCGAAAAGAATGATTTCTTCAAATCGCCCGGAGTGATCTCGGCGAGCTTTTCCGCAAGGTTCGATTGGTTCTCGTTTACATAAAGCGCCGACGTATGCTGAATCTTATTGGTCTGCTCGATTATCGCGGCATTGACCTTCGGATTTGCATGCCCGACGCTGACGGTCAGCACGCCGCCAAAGCAATCAAGGTAGCGATTGCCTTGTTCATCCCAAACGTATTCGCCCTCGCCCTTAACAAGGGCGACCGGCTCCTGATAATAAGTCGCTACCGCTGGAAATAAAAATTCTTTGTGCTTTCGCACGGCTTCGGAAACAGTGGATTTTTGTTCTTGTGGATTCATAATTTAATTGTGCGCGGCCCTCGGGCTTAATGTGTGAACCGTGATTACTTCTTCACGGCCGCTTCGACGCCTAACAGCATTTTTTCTAAAGTTTCTTTCGGTAAATACCGGCCGTTAATAATAACCGCATTTATCCTTCGAGTATTGGAAATCTCGTTAAGCGGATTTGCATCGAGAATGACCATATCCGCTAACTTTCCGTTTTCGATCGTGCCGACGGACGTTTCCAACCCTAAATATTTCGCCGGATTCGTTGTAGCGGTTCGCAGAGCCTGCAGCGGAGACATGCCGGCCTTTACGAATAGTTCCAATTCGTCGTGGAGAGCGAACCCCGGGATGACGTATGGATTGTTATTATCGGTACCGGCAAGAATCGGCACGCCTGCCCGATGCATTATTCCGATCGTTTCGATGAGCCGCTCGAAACGCTCTTTGCGAACCTTAAACTCGTGCGACTTATCAAGCTGCGGAGAATTTGCCCAATCATTCAGAGTCGCTTTCGAAACATACTTGAAGTTCACGTCATTTCGAAACCTATCGTCATCGTATAAGGACATGCCGCGATGCAGGATGGCTGTTGGCGTGTGCCACGTTCCGTTTTTCGCAAACCGTTTGAATAGATTAAGACATTTTTTAGCGTCGTAAGTAGCATACGTCTCTTCGCCTACCTCAGGCGTCCATTCCTTTTTCCGCAGCTCGTCCTCTTTGCTTGAACACGTTTCAACTATTCCGGTCAAATGCTCAATGCTCTTCTGCCCGGCATCTGAAACGTCGGCCGCGCTTATGGAAAAAGGGACGTGGCCCGCGAATACTATACCGAGCTTCTTAGATTCGTCGGCGATGGCGTAATAAGCATCGGGCGTAAGGTTCCAATAGACTTTTATAAAACCGGCTCCCTCTTTCTTTAGCGTCCGAACGGCGGCACGACCTTCGTCAGCCGTTTTTACTACCATTAAATTGGGCAGAAAGGATGGCGGTCCATCGACTATCCGGCTGCCGACGGCGATTCGCGGGCCGATTGTGGTTCCAGCATCGATTTCCGTCTGCCACTGCCGGGCGAGCTTTATATCGTCGCCATCGCTGAACATATCGCGCATGCCCGTTACGCCGTTAGCGATAAAAAGCGGGAAATGAGTCTCTTTGTTATGCGTACCGACGTTCGAAACGTTGTTGAATATATGGACATGCATGTCCCATAACCCGGGGATAAGGAATTTGCCGCTTCCGTCGATAACATGAGCACCTTTTGGAATCCTAACTTTTTCGCTCTTGCCGATCCGGGTTAGGCGATTGCCCGAAATCAAAACCGTCATATCGGTTTCGGGTGTGCCGCTTACCATATTGATTAGCGTTACGTTCCGAATGCCGACCGTTGATTTCTTTTCCTGCGCTTGAACCCCAAGGGACAGAAGGAAGAAAAGTGTAAAGAAAAAGGCAAAAGTTTTGCAGACTTGCAGACGCATATTTAGTTTTCCAGTAACTGCCTAAACTTCTCACGACTCGAATAAATGTAAATCAATGAGGCGGCAAATTCCGATTAAAACAACGAGCCTTTGTCATCATTACCCATCATCGCTTTTCGCATCTGCGGGATCGCCGGGCCGCCGTATGACAGAAATTGATCGTGGAATTGTTTCCATGCCGCACGACCGCCGCGCGAAGCAGACCAGTCTTCGCGGAGCTTTCTGATCATCAGCTTGCCCATCGTGTAATTTAGATAAGCCGGGTCGAACGTGCCGCGGTTTGCCTGCTGCTCAGCGTTGCCTTCGTCCTGCAGGCCTTGATCGATGAACATTTTTTTGGATTGCTCAACGGTCATTCCTTTAGTGTGAAGGCCAATAGCGGAAATGAACCTGACATTTCTAAGCAAAGCTTCCTGTAGTTGGCCGAGGTGAAGTTCCGCATCGCCGGCGCCCAATCCGGCTTCATACATCATTTCCTCGGTATAATGCGCCCAACCCTCGGCGTTAGCATAACCCACGAAGACCTGGCCGAATTTCGATTTTGCACGATTCGAGTGAAGGAACTGTAAAAAATGTCCCGGATAACCTTCGTGAACCGATGTAAACAGCAAACTTCCCTTGCCCGGAACATACGCGTCCTGCTTTTCCTTCGGCCATGACGGATCGGGCGGCGAGACGTAATAAACCGATGGCAGCCCCTTCTCATACGGGCCGGGAATGTTTATGTACGCGAAATTCCAAGCTTTGTACGGCGGTGCCTGCGCGACCTTTAACTCTTCCGTTCCGGGAATCGTCACGATGTCCTTTTCCTGAAGAAATTTCCGCAGATCGCCTAGTTGTTTGGTCGCCGCATCGACAAGGTTCGAGCCTTCGGCCTTGCTCGCGTTGGCCTTGTTATTGCAATCAACAAGCGATATGCCGGGAGCGTATTTATCGCACTCGGTTTTGAATGCGGCCAGATTTCGGTCGAGATCGGATTTGGCGATCTCTTCAAGTTTTGCAAGATCGATATCGACGCCTTCAGTCTGCTTGAGCATCAGCTTGAACCTGTCCGCTCCGAGGGCGAAATTGTCGGTCGCAGCCGCTTCCTGCTGGCCGAGCCATGCATCGAAATTCTTGATCGCGTTCCCGGCCGCTGCATTCGCTTCCGCGAATTCCTTTTGCAAAGCCGCATCGGTTACGGCCTTAAATACGGTAACGACATCCTTCGCAAAAAAATCCGCCAGGCCTCCAATTGTCGTGCGGCCGATCTTGATGTGGTTTTTCGCAAGCGGCAGTTTGAGATTCCCTTTGACCTGTTCCAGCGCCGCCGGGACATTCTTCGCGTATGCGGTGTAAGCTTTTATCCGCGTATCGAGCGGAGCATACTCACGTGAAACATAAACATCCGGATCGAGTGCGTCCGAATAATAATACGGGTTCGTATTCGGCTGATCGGCCGTCTCACGCCAAAACAGGTCCTTGTTTAATTGCGAGATCAGATAGTCACGCTCGAACCGCTGCCGTTCGTCAAGATCTGCGTCCTTGAAGGCGACGGCCTTTTCGCGTTCGCTCTTAAGCCGTGCCACCTCTTTCGCCAGCCCGTCTGCTGACCAGTCAGGCAATTTCCCGTCGAATTCGTGCCTACCCTGATAGACCGCGAAATTCGGATTCGCCGTGAAGTAATCGGTAATAAACTGCTCGACATGAGCATCCCATTTTGGATTAGCCGCTGTAATAGTATTTGCAGCGGTTTGGTTCGTATTCGTGGATTGAGGCTGGCATCCACTCGAAACCATAGCAGCGGCAAGTATAAAAACTGTCAAAATATGTTTCATTAATTTCACCATTGGTTACCTTGTTCTGAGTTCAAGCTTCAGCTTGTCTTATGCCTATGAAATAAGACAAGCTGAAGCTTGAACTCAGAACTGTCAATACAAATTACCTTCCCGTTTTCTTCCCGTAAAATCGACGTAAACGACTTTCAGTTCCGTGTAAAAATCGAGCGATGTCGAGCCTTGTTCCCTCGCGCCGATGCCCGTGGATTTTATTCCCCCGAACGGAATGTGAGCTTCGCCGCCGGTTGTCGGTGAATTGATGTGCGTCATGCCGGATTCTATTTCTTGGATGAAGCGGAAAATGTCGTTCGCGTCATTTGTGAAAATGGATGACGACAGGCCGTAATCGCTGTCGTTGGCGACGATCATTGCTTCTTCGAAATCCTTTACACGCAGGACTGAGAGCACCGGACCGAAAATTTCTTCCTGGGCGATTCGCATGTCCGGCGTTACATGATCAAAAACGGTCGGCTCGATAAAGTAACCGTTTTCAAGGCCGTCGGCCTCCGCACGTTTTCCGCCGCATAGAAGCGTCGCTCCGTCTTCGCGGCCAATGTCCATATATTTCATTACAGTGTCGAATTGCTTTTCATCGACTGACGGGCCGATGTGCGTTTCGGGATCGCCGCCATCGCCAAGCTTAAAACTCTTCGCCCGTTCGACTATTTTTTGAACGAATTCATCGGCAATTGTATCGATTACTACGGCTCGTGAAGTCGCCGTGCATCGCTGCCCGGTTGACCCAAACGCTCCCTGTGCCGTTGATTCCACGGCCAAATCCAAATCGCAATCTTCCAGAACTACCACCGGATTTTTTCCGCCCATTTCACATTGAACGGGAATTCCGCGTTTCGCCGCCTGCTGGTACAGTTTTATTCCGGTATCGGTCGAACCGGTGAAGGAAACGGCCCGCACCGCCGGATGATTGACGATCTCATCGCCGACTTCGCTGCCTTTACCTAGCACCAGATTCAAAACTCCCGGCGGAACTCCGGCTTCGATAAATATTTCGCACAGCCTCACCGCCGTTCCCGGTGTCGATTCGGCGGGCTTGAAAACTACCGTGTTACCGGCGACCAATGCCGGTGCGATCTTCCAAACCGGTATAGCTACCGGAAAATTCCACGGCGTGATAAGCGCGACGACGCCGTGCGGCTCCTTGATCGTATAGGCAAAATTCGCGGGAAGCTCCGATGGAATCGTTTCACCGTTCATCCGGCGCGATTCACCGGCGCAGAATTCAGCGACGTTTATCGCCCGCGCCAGTTCGCCGCGTGATTCGGATATAGTTTTACCTTCTTCGCGGGTCAGGAGTTGGGCAAGCTCTTCCTTATTTTCTTCGATCAAACGCGCCGCTTTTGCGATGATTCGCCCGCGTGCCGGTGCAGGCGTGTTTTTCCAGAATTTGAACGCTTTATAGGCCGATTCGACCGCACGCCGGGCGTCTTCCCGAGTCGCGAGATGTGCCGTCCCGATAATGTCGTTCGTGTTTGCCGGATTAATATTCCGTATGGTCTCGGCTGAATGAGTTTCGAGCCATTTGCCGTCGATAAAACTGCGATAGATAGTCATAGAATTTGAGAATAATATAGGAAATAACTTCCGAATTTCTACTTCAAGTGCTGTAAAATATACTTAATATGCGATTATAAGGCAAACTCAACCGTTTTGAGTTCAAACTTTAGTTTGTCTTTTGGTTTGCGAGGAAGCACGCTGAAGCTTGAAGTCACAACTTTAGCGGGACCTTGAATAAATCTACAGATGATAAAAGACAATAATCTACGCTCTTTGCTTAAACAGCAAATAAAAATATACAAAGATAAGGCATTTCTCTACTCGGAAAAAGACGGACGCACCTGGAGCTACGAAGATTTCGGCAAAGCCGTCAACCGGACGGCTAATATGCTGGTGGCAAACGGCATCTCCAAAGGCGACGTGGTCAGCCTGCTTTTGCCTAATTCCGCCGAATATATAATCGCTTATTTTGCGTGTTTCTCAATCGGAGCGATCGCCGGGCCGGTGAATTCGCTGCTCAAACTCGAAGAGATCGAATGGGTAATCGGAAATTCGGAATCAAAGCTTTTAATTGCCGGCTCGCAGTTTAAACCGGTTATTGCGGATATAAAAAAGCCGTTTACAATATTTTTCGATGACGAAACTAAAGCGGAATTTAGCGGGAATTTGGATGAAGTAGAAATCGGCTTCGGCGATGACGCAATAATAATTTACACTTCGGGAACGACCGGAAAACCGAAAGGCTGTTTGCTGACGCACGGAAATCTGATCGCAAATGCCCAGCAAATAACCGAATGGCTGGGATTTACCGAAGCCGATCGGCTGCTGACGATCATGCCGCTTTTTCACATGAACGCAGTTTCCGTGACGACGATGACGGCTTTGTACGCCGGTGCATCGACGGTCGTTTCGCCTAAATTTTCGGCATCGAGATTTTGGGATATTGTCGAAAAGTATAAAATCACATCATTCGGCTCGGTTGCGACGATGCTGTCAATGCTGCTCGCCAAGGGTCGAGAGTCGGGAGTCGAGAGTCAAGAACATGAAAGTCCGGCTATCTCGACTCTCCGTTTCGCCATGTGCGGCTCCGCTCCGGTTCCGGCTGAGGTTCTCAAGAAATTCGAGGAAACATTCGATTGTTTGGTCATCGAAGGTTACGGTTTGAGCGAATCTACCTGCCGATCGACGTTCAATCCGCCTAATGAAAATCGCCGCCCCGGTTCGTGCGGGCAGCCAATCGGGAATGAAATGAAGATCTTCGACGAAGCGGACAACGAAGTTTCCGACGGCGGACTCGGCGAGATCGTAATGCGCGGGCCGAATATTTTTAAGGAATATTATAAAAATCCGCAGGCGACCGCGAAGGCTTTCACAAGCGGCTGGTTTCACACCGGCGACATCGGCTATCGCGACGCCGACGGCTTTTTCTACATCGCCGACCGCAAATCCGACATGATAATCCGCGGCGGCGAGAATATTTACCCGCGTGAGATCGATGACGTGCTTTTCACTCATCCGGCTGTCGCATCGGCCGCCGTGATCGGTATTCCTGATGAGCTTTATGGAGAAGAGGTAACAGCGTTTGTTGTTTTGAAAGCAGGTGAAAAGATCAACGAAAAAGAACTTATCGAGTTTTGCGGTATGCATCTCGCAGATTTCAAATGTCCGAAGACAATTCATTTTGTCGATGACATTCCCAAAGGCCCGACCGGCAAGCTGCTAAAACGAGAATTGGTTTCATCTTGTCGGTTCTGACCTGGATATAATGTTTTTATATGACTAAACGAAAACTAGGCATCGCAGTCGTCGGGCTCGGCGGAGCAGTCGGCACCACGATGGTTGCGGGTATTGAATTGCTAAAAAAAGCTTTGATCGGCAAAGACGGCCTGCCGCTGGCGGATTTTAAGATCGATGGCTTAGCAGATTATGAAGACATTATCTTCGGCGGCTGGGATCTTTTCAGCGAGCATCTTGCAAAAGCGGCCGAAGAGCACGATGTTTTGACGCATAAACAATTTATCGCCGTTGAAGCCGAACTTAACGCGATCAAACCGTGGCGGGCAATCGGCAATACGAATTTTCTTGTGAAGGTCGACAGCGAGAACCGCCTCGCCGACAAATCGCACCGCGAAACGATTGCCAAACTAAGAAATGACTTAAAAGAATTCAAGAAATCCTGTGATTCCGTAGTCGTTATAAACCTCGCCTCGACCGAAAAGCTTGCCGACGAAGGCAACGAGATTTTTAATTCAATCGCCGGTTTCGACAATGCTCTCGACGAGCATTCACGGTACATTTCTCCGGCAATGTTGTATTGCTACGCCGCAATCGAGGAAGGAGTTCCGTACGGCAATTTCACTCCGTCCGTCGCCGCGGACATTCCCGCGTTGATCGAATTCGCCGAAAAACAAGGAGTACCGATTGCAGGTAAGGACGGCAAAACGGGCCAGACTTTTATAAAAACCGTTCTCGCACCCGCGTTTCGGAGCCGCGCGTTAAAGGTTGAGGGATGGTATTCGACCAACATCCTCGGCAACCGCGACGGCCTTGCGTTGAGCGATTCGGATTCCCTTGCCTCAAAGGTAAAAACCAAGAGTTCCGTTCTTGAAGACATTCTCGGGTACGAGGTCGAGGACCACATCGTCGATATCCGCTATTACCGCCCGCGAAAAGACAACAAAGAGGCGTGGGATAACATCGATCTCTCAGGATTTCTCGGCCAGCCGATGCAATTAAAGATAAATTTTCTCTGCCGCGATTCAGTCCTTGCCGCCCCGCTCGCCATCGAGATCGCCCGCTGCCTCGACCTTGCGCGCCAACGCGGCGAAAAAGGCATTCAGGAGCAGCTTTCGGTATTTTTTAAACTCCCGATGACCCGAAACGAAAGGCCGGAGCAGGCGTTTCACCGCCAGGAAGAAATGCTTTTGAAATGGCTTTTTTCAATACACGCCTGATCTTAAAGTTCTGAGTTCAAGCTTCAGCTTGTCTTCAGCCTTAGACTTAAGACAAGCTGAAGCTTGAACTCAGAGCACTAATCTTCGAACGCAGCCGTATTCTGACGTCGGCGATTTACATTCAACCGCAAAACATCAGGCCGCGAATAATGTCCTGCAGGATCGAAGTTCTGCCGCTCTTCGCGCACTTTACGATGATCGATCTCGGCTACTAGCAATTTTTCCTCGCCGCAAAATGGTTCGATCACCCATTCCCCGCCCGGCCCGGCGATGCACGATCCGCCATCAGCCAAATATTCCGGGGCATTTGAAAGTATCGTTTCCAGATTCGTAATCTCCACTGGAAAATCGCTTTTTCGCATCAGGCATGAAACCGACGCGACGTATGAGCGCGATTCTTTGGCAATAAATCTCGTTATTTCGCTTGTATTCCGTTTGCTGCCCGGCCATGTGGCGATATGAAGGTCTTCGCCTTGCGCGTAAAGCGCCGTTCTCGCGAGCGGCATCCAGTTTTCCCAGCAATTCAGTCCGCCAACCGTAAACGCATCAAGTTTATGGATACGCAGCCCATTGCCGTCACCGATCGCCCACGTCAGACGCTCTTCGTATGTCGGCATCAGCTTACGGTGTACCGAGCCGATCTTCCCGGTTTGATCGATATAAACTAGTGAGCAATAAATACTCTTTCCGCCGCGGTCAAGTGGTCTTTCGATGATCCCAAGATAAACGGCGATCCCGAATTCGCGGGCCGCCCCGCAAACTTTGTCTAGATCGCCGCTCTCGATACAAACTGCCTGATTAACATATTCGGCGTGAAACTCTTTGTGAAATGAGGAATTAAAGGCCGTAATATTTGAATATTCCAGCCAAAACGGATAGCCGGGAACACATGCCTCGCCGAATGAGACGAGCTTGCAATTTTCCTTCGACGCTTCTTCGATGCTCTGCAGTACCTTGACGAGCGTTTGTTCGCGGTTTAGCCAAACAGAAACAATTTGAGCGAGGCCGATTGTGAGTTTATCCATTGTCATTATTCAGGCGATCTATATCTTTTGCCAAATTTTAACAAACTTCTTTGGCAGTTCCCTAACGATTGAGTTTTAGAGTGATTAAACCGTGTGGTAAATTAGCCTTATGCTAAATTCAATGACTTATTCGCTGGCGGAAAAGCTGGAAAAAGCGTTCCAGGCGGAAATGCAAATATCCGTTGATGAAACACGTGTTCCCCGTATTTGGAATAAAGATGCCAGCGTCTGGACTGACGATGAGGCCAAATGGCTCGGCTGGCTTAATATCGTTTCGGTAGAATTGGACGGCCTGCAGAAATACCGTGATCTGCGGCAGGATATTGAATCGGCAGGATTCACCGATATTCTGCTGATGGGAATGGGCGGATCGTCGTTATGCCCCGAAGTGCTGGCAAAGACCTTTGGCGTCGGGAATTTTCACATTCTCGACTCGACCGTTCCGGCGCAGATAATTGCAGTCGAGGAAAAGCTCGATCTTGAAACGACGCTTTTTATCGTCGCCAGTAAAAGCGGCTCTACTCTCGAACCGAATTGCTTTAAACAGTATTTTTTCGACCGCGTTTCACAGATCGCCGGAGCGGAAAACGCCGGAAAGCAATTTATCGCCATTACCGATCCGGGATCGAAAATGCAGCAGGTCGCCGAGGCGGATAATTTCCGGCATATTTTTTACGGCAATCCGGAGATCGGCGGACGGTTTTCGGCTCTGTCGGCATTTGGAATGACGGCGGCTGCGGCGATGGGATTGGATGTAGAGAGATTTCTAAATAGCGCGGCAGTGATGGTCGAAGCCTGCAAAGAGCCGAATGCGCCGGACAATCCGGGGGCTTTGCTCGGAACAATTTTGGGTATTTGCCACCAAAATGGCCGCGACAAACTAACTATTTTCACCTCATCGGAGATTTACGATCTCGGCGCGTGGCTCGAACAGCTTATAGCCGAATCGACCGGCAAGAACGGTGTTTCCATAATTCCCATCGACCGCGAACCGCTGCTCCACGCCGATGCTTATTCGAATGATCGCATATTCGTAAACTTGAAATTGAAGGACAGCGAACCGGTCGAAGAATTGATTGATGGCCTCAATGACCTGCGAAACGCCGGACATCCGGTGATTGAGATCGAAATCCAGGACATTTACGATCTCGGCCAGGAATTTTTCCGCTGGGAATTCGCGACCGCCGTCGCCGGTGCGATCATGCAAATCAATCCGTTCAACCAGCCGGATGTCGAAGATGCTAAGATCGAGGCACGTAAGATCACCGACGAATACGAAAAAACAGGCTCGCTTCCGAACGAAACGCCTTTTTTCGAAGAGAATGGAATCCAGCTTTTTTCTAGCACCGAATACGCCGCTGAATTGACGGACATCATCGAGGAACAAACGCTTGCCGGATATATCGAAGGCCACCTGTGGAATTTCGCCGAGGACGACTATTTCGCTATCCTGGCATACGTCGAGATGAATGAGGAAACAGAGGAAATACTACAATCGATCCGCGTCAAAATATTGGAATCTAATCCGGTCGCAACATGCCTCGGCTTTGGCCCGCGTTTCCTGCATTCGACTGGACAGGCGTATAAAGGCGGGGCGAATAACGGCGTGTTTTTACAAATAACGTCAGACGACGAAACCGATTTGCCGGTTCCCGGACAAAAATATACATTCGGCGTAGTAAAAGCAGCGCAGGCCCGCGGCGATTTTCAGGTACTGTTAGATCGGGAACGGCGGGCATTGCGCATTCATATTAGCGGGAATGTAAGCGACGGCCTGCGGCGAATCATGGCAGAAGTCTAACGGTAAGTCTGGCTTTCTTCTGCACTCCGCATCGGAACAAATTCTATGAAAGTTATTTCCGTAAGCGTCGGCACGCCGCAGATCGTTCAAACTCATAACGAAGGCTTCGTTTCCACCGCAATCTTCAAAAAACCCGTCACGGGCCGCGTAGTCGTCAATGAATTAAATCTCGAATGCGACGCACAGGCTGATTTGACCGTCCACGGCGGGCGGAGCAAATCCGTTTATGTTTATCCGTACGAGCATTATGAATTTTGGCGGAACGAACTGCCTGAAATCAAGTTCGAAAACGGTAACTTCGGCGAAAATCTAACAACGAAGGGTTTGATGGAAACCGAAGTATTCATCGGCGATAAACTCCGCATCGGCACCGCCGAATTCGCCGTCACCGAACCGCGAATGCCGTGCTCCAAACTCGGTGTCCGCTTCGGCCGCTCGGACATCATCAAACGCTTCCTCCAAAGCCGCCGCAGTGGTTTCTACCTAACCGTCCTGAAAACCGGCGAACTCGGTGCGAATGATCCAATAGAAATTCTCAGCCGTGATGAAAATAAAGTCTCCGTTTTCGATATTGTGCGGTTGTATGTTCAGGACAAGGACGATACGGAAACCATTCGCCGGGCGTTGAAGGTAGAACTTTTGCCGGAAGGCTGGAAAGATGAATTTCGCAAACTTCAGCATGGGAATTAAGGTATGCGGCCCTAAAGTCAGGTTATTTCACATTATATCGACACTTTCTGCAAATAATGCCGAACTTTAAGTGCTTCGGATCGAACTTTCATCCTTCGTGAGCGACTTTCACCGCTTCGTTTCAAGTTTATGCCCTCGTGATCGATCGTTCATGCTTCGTGTCGCCATCGTTGTGCTTCAGCTGCGATATTCAACCCGTTTTCTTGGATCATAAGTTAGAGCTCGTTTATCCACACGGTTGAACACTGTTCCTTGCTCATAATCGCTCGCCCCAACATCTAAAAGGTACTCACCTTTAAATCTATACATCAGATCGCCAAGAGGACTCTTAACTCTTGCGAACACGAGTCGTCGTCCGTTGCGTTCAAAATCTCGTATGTTACCATCGACTTGGAACTCGCGAAGATCAGGTATCTTACAGATTTCTTTAATCACCTCTTCATCAGATGAGAGCGTGTTTCGCCATTGTGCATTTTCATAAAGTTTTGGAAACCAGAGAAACTTGGCGGCCTCGGTCGGATGGGGAATAAATGATCGTTGAAGTCCCGCGTACGTTCTCCCAAAGCAACTTGCGGCGTCAGCCATCGTTCTGAACGCCACGTCCTCATCAACGTGAATATAGCCTTTCTTAATGTAAGTAGCTGGGCTCATCTCGGCCAAAGGATTCCACTCCTTAAATTCGGTTGACTCTACGGCGGTACGAATCTGATCTATCGCACCGTCAATAAGTTGATTGAAGGACATAATGTCATTTGAAACTGGCACACGAATAAACTTGTGACCGGTCGCGTTAATTATATCGGCCTCCCGAAGTTGGTCTGCTGCGACGTATTTTAAATGATGCGGTTCGTCGATCTCGATATGAAGGCCAAGCTGCGGAAAATACATATCCGTCATAGCACGTCGCGGTTCGCGGTTTGGACGACTAACGAATTGCTGCGTGATCATCTTCAAGTCCAGCCGGTCGAGCCGATGCCAAATACGCTGAACAACGTAGTGCTCGTAACGTTTAGTTTGAGCTTTTGAAAGTTGCCTTGCAATGAATTCAAGTTTTTCCATATAAACAGAACGTTACACCCACACTTCATTCAATGTAAAACTGGACGACGAACTTACCCATTTCCATTCCCATTGCACCCGTACCGGATCTCGCCAGCTTGGTGGGCGGAAAGTCGATAGCTACCGCTCACGGTTCTCCGACTTTGGCCATGATGCGGCCGGTTTTGAGGCCTTCGGCGTGATTAACAATCGAATTTGTTTACGCTTACGATATTAACTGATCTTATTTGAACGCTTCCAGATATTTGATTCCAGAACCGGTGTTGAAAATAACTACGGTTTCGCCTTCTTTGACAAAATCCTGGTCTATCAATTTTCGCAAAGCGGGCAGGCAGGCGGCGCCTTCGGGGGCGGCGAAAATGCCGGTCAGCCTTCCGATCTCGGCGACGGCGGCGACTAATTCTTCGTCGGTAACAGTGACGGCGGTGCCGTTCGAGGCGCGGATGGCGTCGAGGATTAGAAAGTCGCCGACGGCTTTCGGGACGCGGAGGCCGGAAGCGACCGTCGATGCATTTTCAAATTCGGCGGCAAATCGTTCACCTTCGTTAAAAGCCCGAACGATCGGAGCGCAGGTTTCGGATTGGACCGAGACCATTTTCGGGCGCTTCGGACCGATCCAACCCATTTGCTCCATTTCGTCAAAGGCCTTCCACATACCGATGAGGCCTGTCCCGCCGCCGGTCGGATACAAGATCACATCAGGCAAATTCCAACCGAATTTTTCGGCAAGTTCGTAACCCATCGTCTTTTTGCCTTCGACGCGGTACGGCTCTTTCAATGTCGAAACGTCAAACCAACCTTCGGCGTCTTTGCGTTCGGCGACTATTTTGCCGCAGTCGGTGATGAGGCCGTCAATCAGGGTAACGAATGCCCCGGTTTGTTCGCATTCGACGATATTCGCCTGCGGCGTGTCGGCCGGCATGAAAATATAGGCTTCCATTCCGGCACGTGCGGCATACGCAGCCATTGCTCCGGCGGCATTTCCGGCCGATGGAACGGCGAGCTTTTTGACGCCGAGTTCTTTCGCCATTGAGATCGCGGCTGTCATCCCCCGAGCCTTGAAACTCTGCGTCGGGTTCTGGCCTTCGTCTTTAATAAAAAGATTAAGTCTTACTGGAAGCGTTTGAGCTAAGCGATCCGCCGTGAGCAGCGGCGTCCACCCTTCGCCGAAACTAACGATATTTTCCGGGTTTTCGACAGGCAGAACTTCGCGGTAACGCCAGAGCGACGATTCGCGGGTTTTCAGCGAATCTTTTGTAAGCGTCCGGGCGGCCTTTTCGAGATCGTAGCGGACCAGAAGCGGCTTTCCGCATTCGGTGCAAAGGTTGTGAAGCTGTCCGGCTGTGTAGGTTTTCGCGCAGTTCGCGCATTCGAGGTGTGTAACATTCATAAATTTTCTTGTCGGAAACGGGGCGATAGCGACTAAGTTGGTTACAAAGGATAAGGATAAAGCAGACAATCCTGTCTCTTCATTTATCCTTTCGCTAACACCTCGAATTATACACCTTTATCAATTAGCGGCTTTAGTTCCTTGTAGATATTCTCCGTCATGATCTTTGCACCCGCAGCGTTTGGGTGAATTCCGTCGGCTTGATTTAAATTTTTGTCCAGAGCAATGCGTTCCAGCAAGAACGGGAGATAGGCGACCTTGTATTTGTTGGCCAGATCGGGAAATGCCTGGGTGTAATCGCGCTGATAATCCGCGCCCATCGTTGGCGGAGCGAGCATTCCGCAGAAAAGTACCGTCACGTTCTTTGCCTTTGCCTTGACGATGATCTTTTCCAGATTGTCCTTCATTTTCGCGACGGGAACACCCCGCAGGAGATCATTTGCACCGAGTTCGAGGATGAGAATTTGCAGATTTTCCTGCTCTAAAACCCAATCGATCCTCTCGACGCCGCCGAGGCTGGTTTCGCCCGAAACTCCAGCGTTTATGACTTCGAAATTATAGCCGTCCGCATTCAGTTTTTCCTGCAAAAGATACGGGTACGACTCCTTTTCCGACAAACCGAAACCGGCCGTCAGGCTGTCGCCGAAGGCAACGATCTTTGGTTTGTTCGATACGATATTCGGCGTCGCCAGCGGCCGGTTTAAGTTGGAGATCGTTTGAAACTGCGAACTTGTAGAGCCGCACGCCGCAAACATAAGCGGCAGAAAGATGAAACTTACAAATGAAAGCGGTCGAATAAGATATGGCATATGAATATAAATTTTATTACGTTCTAATCTCGTTATTGGATGCAGGACTTTTCGCGGATGTTCGTAATTTTTTGCGGCTTTCACGGTAACCGTTCCCGGATGCTAGACTTGCACGATATATCTAAACATTTTTATGATCCAGCTCAAAAATATTACGAAAACAGTACAGTCGGGCAGCGACGCATTGACGATCCTCAACGATGTGTCAATGGAAATTCCTGACGGGCAGTTCATCGCTCTCACTGGAGCCTCCGGCAGCGGAAAATCGACACTGCTTGGTTTAATAGCCGGCCTCGACGCTCCTTCAACCGGCGAGATTTTTATCGACGGCGACGAGATAACCAGCATGAGCGAAGACGGCCTTGCCGGAATCAGAAGCGCCAAGATCGGCTTTGTTTTCCAGTCGTTTCATCTTATCCCGAGCCTCACGGCATACGAAAATATCTTGATCCCGATGGAAATCCGCGGCCGGAAAGACGCAAAATCGCGGGCCATGCAGCTACTCGAAGAGGTAGATCTCACCGACCGCGGCCATCACTACCCGGCCGAACTCTCCGGCGGCGAACAGCAGCGTGTCGCCATCGCCCGCGCCTTCGCTAACCAACCGTCGATCCTGCTCGCGGACGAGCCGACCGGAAACCTCGATTCGAAGAACGGCGAACATATATTCGAGCTTATGACGAATCTGCATAAGCAGAATGCCGTCACGCTGGTGTTGGTTACGCACGATCATACAATAGCGGCAAAAGCCCAGCGGCAGATCATCTTGAAGGATGGCCGCGTGTTGAGTGATGAAAAGCGGTCTTAGGCCTCAACGCAGGCACCTTGCCTGCCCGTGGAGTCTGCGAACGCGTTACGTTTCCACAAAGCGCTCTGTTCCCTAAAGCCTGTTCGCGTAGAAGCAACGCTCATGCAGGCGACGGAGCCCGCAATCCCGGCGAAGAAGTTTATGAGATTTATTTTTAACCTTACCCGCCGCGAAATACGCTCATCCTGGCGGCGGCTGCTGTTTTTCTTTTTGTGCATCGCGCTCGGTGTCGGCTCTGTGGTCGCGTTGCGGTCGCTGATACAGAATTTGACGCAGGCGGTCGGGACGGATGCCAGAGCTTTGATGACGGCCGATATCGATGTTAGTTCGACGAGCGATTTTACTCCGACCGAGATCGCAAAGATCGAGGAGACGATTAGTAAATCCGGCATTGTCGATGGTCGGAATGAAACTATCACCACATCTTCGATGGCGCGGCCGGCGGATGCGGCAAATGAAAACTTGAAGCTGGTCGAGCTGAAAGGCATCGAGCCGCCGTTTCCACTTGTCGGCAATTTCACGCTCGAAGGCGGCAAACCGTTTGATTTTGCGTTAATTGAAAACGGCGGCGCGGTCGTCGCGAATATCCTTCTCGAAGATTTAAAGGTAAAGACCGGTGACAAAATTCGCATCGGCGAAGCGGAATTCACGATTCGCGGAAGCTTCGATCAGGAGCCAGGCGGAACCAGCGGCTTCCGGATCGGAGCTCGCGTGTTTATCGAAAAAAAAGCATTTGACGATGCGGGAATAACGCGAAATGCGAGCCGTGTCAGACGCGGAATTCTCTATCGTACAACGGAGAATCCTACTGAACTTGTCCGCGGGCTGCGAGAAACCCTGAGGGGAACGACCGTTCGCGTGCAGTCGTACCGCGAAACGCAGGAACGGCTCGGCGAACAATTTACGCGGACGGAAAATTATTTATCGCTGACGGGTTTGCTGATTCTCGTGCTCGGCGGCGTCGGTGTTTGGAATGTCGCCCGTGCGTTTGTCGAACAAAAAAGGAAATCTGTAGCGGTTCTAAAGTGTCTCGGCGCAAGCGGCAACAAAATAATCACCGTCTATCTGATGCAAATCCTGACGCTTGGTTTTGTCGGCAGTATATTCGGGATATTGCTTGCTCAACTGGGCTTATGGTTGGTCGGCTGGCAGTTTGCGGAGGTTTTGCCGGAGAACATGACATACATCATTAGTTTTCCGACATCCGGCCAGGGAATTCTTCTTGGCGTTTTGATCTCGCTGCTTTTTTCGGCATTGCCGCTTTTGCAGGTGCGCAATATCAAACCGAAGCTGCTTTTGCGTGATGAAAATAATGTAAGCCTTAGAAAACTCGATCCGGCGAAATGGATATTCGGCGTGTTGTCGCTGGCTGGTTTGCTTGGCCTCGCGGTTTGGCAGGCTGGTTCGTTTGTCGTCGGAGCGTTCTTTCTGGCAGGATTAGGGCTCACATCACTGGTTTTGTACGCGGCTGCTATTGTCCTTACCAAACTTCTGCGAAACGTTAAAAACATCGGTAATTTCCCGATTAGGCAGGCTGTTAATTCGCTTTATCGGCCCGGAAATCAGACTCGCATCATTCTACTCACGGTCGGCCTCGGAGCGTTCGTTGTTTTGGCGGTGCAATCTCTCCAGACCAATCTCGTCCGGGAATTCGATTTCACACGCAATCATCGGCTGCCTAGTTTGTTTTTTATCGATATTCAAAGAAGCCAGATAGATGATCTGGTAAAAATCATCGGCGAAAGGATCGGCGAAAAAGCCGAAGCGACACCGACCGTGCGGGCCCGGATCGCCTTCGTCAACGGCCAGCCGTTCGACTTTCAGCGAAGCGAAGTTCGCCAGCAGCAGGGCCAGATCGGCCGCGAATTCGCCGTCACATACCGTCCGAATATGGACAGTAACGAGAGCGTGATTAACGGCGCGTGGTGGCCGGAAAACGTCGAAGCCGAGGTGCCGGAAGTTTCGGTCGAAGTGGACATGGCGGGAAGGTTAAACGTAACGCCTGGCGATTCGATCACGTTCGATATTTCAGGCCGTAAGATCACGGCTCGAGTCGCAAATATTCGAAAACTCGATCTGCGAAATACCCGCACCGCATTCGTTTTCGTATTCCGTCCGGGAATTTTGGAAAAAGCTCCGCAAAGTTACGCGGCGACGGTTCTCAGCCGCGTTCCGGCGACCGAGCGGCAGCGATTGCAGCGGGAAATTCTGGAAAAGTTTCCCAATGTGCAGGTTTTTGACGTCGCCGATATTGTTGCGGCCGTGCAGAAACTTGTCAGTAATTTCGTTTTGGCGATCTCTTTTGTCGGAAGTTTTGTTATTCTTAGCGGAATTTTGATATTGATCGGCTCTGTCGCTCTAACCAAATCCCAAAGAATTTACGAAAACGCCATCTTGAAGACGTTGGGCGCGAAGCGGCTGACGCTGGCGGCGATTCTTATGACCGAATACGGATTGATGGGAATTCTCTCCGGCGTGATCGGGGCGGGCTTTGCGGTGCTTTTATCTTATGCGGTAAGCAAATATGTTCTGACGATCGATTGGGCGTTCGATCCATGGCTGACGGGAGTAGGAATCCTAGCAACAACCGGGCTTGTAATGCTGGTAGGTTCGATCGCGAGTTTTGATGTGCTGTTTAGAAAGCCGCTCGCGACATTGCGTTCGCAATAACCGTAATGCCGCCATCCGGGCGGCTGTCGGGCGGGCATCCTGCCCGCCCGCGAAAAAGAAACCACTGCGTCGGCTGGAAGCCAACGCGACAGCCGGCGGGACGCCGGCGTTACTATTTGTTCGGCTCGAACGGATGGTTTGCCAGGATGTTCCGCATATTCACCTGTCCGGATAGGGTTTCCAGATACGCTCCGAAGCGGTTCAGGATCGGGACGAGATCCTTCTTTTCAGTCGTCACAAAAATCTCTTCGCTGAATCGTTCCAGCGTTTCCTTGTCCTTAAAGAACAGGTAATTTATGGTGTCGCCGAGGAATTCGGTCAATTCTTTTTTCAAATCCTCAAGCGGCTGTTTATCCGGCTGTTTCTCAGCGGCGCGGATAGCTTGCGAGATCCGCCAGAGCTGTTTCCGCAAGTTCAACGATTGCTCGAGTTTTATCCGGAAATTAGGGAACAGGTCGGAGACAACTACATCAGGCTCAATAAGGCGGGCAAAACCGGCGAGTATCTGCTGAAAGCTATCGCTTAAAAGCGCGTAAGCCGTCTCGATACGTGCAAAAATCGATGGAATGACGCGAATTCCGACGAGGCCGATTAATTCTTCGTTATAAACCTTCTTTAACTCCAGCGAAGCCGTGTATGACGCCCCGTCGAGCGAATTGAACAGTTCCGCCTCTTCGTCGGGAAAGCGTGCTAGGCGGTTGTTTATATAGCTTATAAGGTCTTGCGTCTGCTCATACACCTTCGAGAAAATGAGCAGCGTCGGTTTGAGCGGCTCGTCGTTGCGGAGCATCCGTCCGACGATGCTGAGAGCTTTGAGAATTCTCGCGAATCTGGGAAGGATGAGATGAAGATCGGCTCGGTCGGCGAACGGAATTTCTTTGCTTTGCAGAATCTTTCGAAGATTTTCAGGCAGATAATCTTCTCCTAGCTTGTCGGAGTGTTCGATGAACTGCCGCACCGCCACCGATGATTTCAGCCTGTCTGCAAGCATATGGCTCCAAACCCGCCATTCCTCGAATTTTAACCGCTCGGCACGGATGATTCCCCCGTTCAGGGTTATAATGTCTCTTAATTCAAGCGCCAAATCGTCAGAATCCGCGTTCCCGATCAGCGGCGACACTACTTCCGGATCGATCAGAGCCCTTTTCAGCCTGAAATTTAATTTGGAACATAATAAAAGGGCCGAATGCGTAAGGCGGAATTCACGTGTCCAATCGCGGGTTGCTTCGTTGACGCGGTTTTTATCTTTGAAGGAATGTTCGTTCGTGTGGAGAAAGCTTTCCAATCCCGAAAGCCAAACGCCGATCTCAAAAACAAGATCGTCCGTGTTGTGTTCCGTAATAACCGGAAAAGCCGTGTTTTCCAAAAGCTCGGCTGACAGCATCGAACCGGCGGTAAAAATATTTGTGTATGGTGCGACAATTTCCAATTGGGATTCCTCACGAGAATAGAGTATCAAAGGCAGGCAGCGGATTAACCGCCATATAGTTTATACACTTTTTTATATGATTTCCGCAATGAAAATTTAGATACGCGTGTTCGAGACCCAAAGAGGATGGCATTATTGTAGTATTAGCAACACAATTGTATTCCACCGAAATTCCGCACACAGAAATGCAACAAAAGCCGTTCGAATTACTGATAGCCACGAATAATCAGGGCAAGGTCAAGGAGATCGCCCAGCTTTTCGGTTCCTTACCGGTGAAACTGATGAGCTTGGCTGATTTCGATAATATAATCGAGGTCGAAGAAACCGGATTAACGTTTAACGAAAATGCTATTTTGAAAGCGCGCGGCTACGCGATACAAACGGGAATGACTGCCCTTGCGGATGATTCAGGTTTGGAAATTGACGCATTGAATAATGCTCCGGGCGTATTATCGGCAAGGTACGCCGGAGAGAATACCGGTTTCGGCGAAAAAATGAGGCTGCTGCTTTCTGAAATGGAGATGGCGGCGGATGATAGTCGAGCCGCCAGATTCGTCTGCTCAATGGCTGTCTCAAATAGTGAAGGAGTAATTCTGCATTCAGTAGAAGCAACCTGCGGCGGTAAGATAGCTTTCGAACCGCGTGGAAATGGTGGATTCGGTTACGATCCGATCTTCCAGCCGAAAGGTTTTGACATGACTTTCGGCGAACTTCCGGATGCAATAAAACGGGAAATTAGCCATCGCGCGCGGGCTTCAGCGTTAATTATGCGATTTTTACTGGATTTTATCGTTGTTTGACTTGACCTATCCAATTTTCGCCTGTAAAATCCGACTCTTGGAATCGTTTCTTCAATGAAACTCGGGGCGTAGCACAGCCTGGTAGTGCGCTCGCTTTGGGAGCGAGAGGCCGCAAGTTCGAATCCTGCCGCCCCGACCATTTTTTAATCAGCGTAGATAAGAAGTTTTTATCTATTGCTGTTTGTTTTATTCTTGCATGCATATCAGTTAGTTCAAGAAGTTCTAATATTCACAAATACTTTGGAGGATCAGATTATGGCTCGTATGACACAAACCGAAATCGTCAATTCATTGGCGGAAGGCTCTGGATTAAAAAAGACGGAAGTTAAAAGCTTTTTTGACGCTCTGGCCGTACTGGCAACGGACGAAGTTAAAAAGAACGGCGAATTCACGCTTCCGGGATTCGGCAAGCTTGTAAAGGCTACCCGAAAGGCCCGCGAAGGCCGAAACCCAGCGACCGGCAACCCGATCAAAATTCCGGCGAAAACCACCGTTAAGTTCCGCTTGGGTAAAGCAATGAAAGACGCTGTTGCCTAAAAACTCCAGTATAATGTGGTTGATTTTGGAAAGGCCGGCATACCTTGTGGTATGCCGGCCTTTCTATTTCTAAAATAAGTCGTAAAACTGGAAAAAAAATTAGTGACAAATGCTTATATTTTTGTTACCATTCTATTACAGAGTTGATAACGGAACCGAACACCCAAAAGCCCGCAATGCCCAAGTTGATAAATTCAACTAATTTTTAGGCCTAGAATACTAAATTAAAATTAGTTTTTCGGGGATGTCGGCAGTTTTCAAAATTTGAAATATTTGATCAAGGGGTAATTTGATCAAGGGGTAAAATATAATAAGGAGAACAAAAAGTGGCAGCAGCTAAACCAATGACATTGCAGGATCGAATTCTGCAAATCGATCACATACAGGCACGCCGTTTTTCAAAATTGGCGGGCGATTCGATTGAAATCGCTACAGAGGGAATTATCAGGCATCTTCGGGCGTGCGTCCGAATGGAGGTCAACCCCGATGCTTCGGCCGTACGAGAGATAATTGACGACGCATTAAACGGCAGACGGGTTTTTGCCGAGACGTCGAACGACCTTTTAGCCGCTTAACTAGTATTTATATTTATTTAGCAATATATATGGGCCGCCTTTTATTAGGCGGCCATTTTTTTTGTAATACCGGCATTCCGGCGGCCTTATCGCAACTTCACCCGGTAAAGAATATAGTCGCCTATTATTTCCCCGTCATCCCGCACATACCATTTATCAAGGTTAGCCATATCGGTGCCGCCCGCAGTCCGGGCTATTACGTACGACAGCTTTGGACCAGCCGCGGCCTCGGCTGTGAAATTCTCTATATAATCTCCATATTTCCTAACCTCTTCCGCGATCTCGCCGTACGTCAGAGGCTTAGCTTCACTGCTCAATCTATCGGTATGGCGTCCCCAGCCGAAAAGGGCGATCATCGACACAAAATCTTTCTTCAGTAGATAATCCAGGCCCTTTTCGTCCACGTTTGAATAGTATAAATACTGGTAATAACGCTCCTTGCTTTCCTGCCACGTCAGTCCGGCGAAGACGTGCTGGTGCCGCGCCCACAAAACATTCTGCGGCGCCACGGTCGGCAGATCGTCCGACTGGATCATATCGTAAGCGAGAACGGTAGTACGATGCGGATCGGGATCGTTCTTCGATAATTCCTCCAGACGTCTAGCGACCGGCATCGACTTATCGCGTTCGATATTTGCATCGTCAAGCACACGAACCGTATAATGACATTCTACAAATCCCCAAAAGATCGCAAGAACGGCAACAGCCGCACAGGCAATTTTCGGTATCAACCCATTTGCACTCAAACGCGATTTCAATAAAATCCCGAATGTCACCATTAAAGCAAGCATTGCCACATAATTGCCGATGAATACCTGATAATGAATCGGCTGCAGTGATCTTCCAGTAATAATCTGCTGATTAAATACCGCGATCGGAACTAACGCCAGCGACAGTGCAAACAAGGTCGAGCGATCCTTCATCTCGATAAGTTTTGTCGCAAGCCCGATCATCAATAAAATAAACACCGCAAAACTGATGTATTCCGGCACCCGAAACAGATCCGGCATACGCGTATGAACCAACAGCTGCACGCCATCCATCGTATGCGAACGATTCGACAGCAAATAAGCGTAAGGAAGCAGCACGGCAACCCAGGCCACACCAAGCCCCAGCAAAGCCTTTAGATCATCACGAAGCCCAACAGGCCGCTCTGCCAGCCAAACAAGGATCAAACAAGCCAGCCACGCCGCAGCCGCCGTCCAGATATAAAAATACGAATAGACCGTGAAGGCGAAACATGCGGTGGCAAGAGCACCGTAAATCAATCTTGAATCTGTAATCTGAAATCTGTAATCTGAAATCTGGTTTTCGCTTGTTGGATTGTCCGTTTCCGCCTCTGCTAACGCGCGAGCTTCTGCATCCCTACTTCGGCCTTCCACCTGTCCGTTGTCGCTCCGCAACATCATCCACACAAACCCGCACATCGCAAAACAAGCCGGAAAGCCCATCGCCGGAATATACCGCCGGAAACCGGGAAAATACGGGTAAGAAAATCCGTCAAAGAAAATTTCGCTGATCGCGCCTTCACCGGCCGCCAGCGAGCCGAAACAAAATACCGCGAGGCTGGCCGCCATCGCAAACCATGAATCGCCGGTCAGTTTCCCGACAAGCCAAAAGACCGCGAGCGCCGCAAAAAACCCGGCAAACGCTCCGGCGAAAGTCATTGCCCAGGGAGCTCCAATCCCCAAAATCCTTGCCGGGATCGCAATCGTATAAGGCGCCGCGAATTGAATCGAGAACAGCGATTCTGGCTGTGGCGTTTCGGGCGAATCGTCACGGCCCGAATACGGATCGTTCTTTCGCGGCCGCCCGTCTATTAGAGCGCGGACGTAAGAGGCATAAGCAACCTCGTCAATGTCGTTATAAGCGTAATGCCCTTGCCAATCGACACCGCGCAGGTAAAGCATTTTCATCTGCGGGTAAAGCGTAAAAATTGCGAGAAATATCCCGGCGGTAATGCCGAACTGCCAGCGAAGCTTCATATTGAAAAACTAGAAATGGAAAAAATGCTTCTTCATTTTCCATTTTCCATTATCCATTGTCCATTCCGAATCCGTTCTCCTGTTGTTAAATTATCTGCGGCTATCTGAATCTTGCTGGCTACGGCACGCCGCTTGCCTAAAATCCGCGTAAGACCTCCGGTGTACTCGAAACATTCACAACGGAGAGCTAGAAGGGGAGTTTTTATTATGAGCAAGAGAGTTTTAATAGCTGAAGATCAGAACGACATACGTCAAATGATGAAATTAATGCTGGAGATTCACGGTTATGAAACCATAGAGGCGACCGACGGATTCGAGGCCGTCGAAAAAGCGTACAAATTTAATCCCGATCTTATCCTGATGGATCTTGCAATGCCTCTTCTGGACGGTATCGGAGCAACAAAAGCGATACGTCAGTTCGATAAAGATGCGGATGTCCCAATTGTCGCGGTCACCGCTTACGGTGATTTTTATAAAGAAAAGGCGCTTAATGCCGGCTGCACTGACGTACTGGCCATATAATGAACCCCAAAAACTGGACCAGGAGCTAAGGTATGAAAAGGTGGTAAGAT
>JBBJOS010000006.1:0-182399 GCA_037723965.1 Pyrinomonadaceae bacterium
GCGGACAGGTCAATCTCTGTGCTTGACTGCTTCTTTCATAGCTGAATTGTTAGGCATTTCTCGCAAATCAGTAATGTAAGTTTCACCATCCCTGAGCGCAATGAACGGTATTTTGTGTTCCATAAAATATTCTACCGAGTCATCAATCATTGCTGATTCCGGATGGTTTGACCGCCAATGCGGTGCGATGCAAAAGGGAAGTAGTCCAAGTCCCTCCCAAATAACTTCGTCCGGATAATTTTGCGGAATCACCTCTGGGTTATCAGCCAGATGAATACCTTCTAAAGTCGGCGTTAAAACGCAAATTCCGGCACTGTATCCGGCGTAAATAAACGTCTCATTTTCAAGCTGTTCGACGATAATTTTATCAAGCCCGCTTTGACGAAATGCAGAATTAAGGATAAATGTATTTCCACCGACGACCCATAACGCCTCCAACTGATTGACAACGCTGCGAAGGTCTTTTTTGCCGTAAAAATATTCTCTCAAATCAATGGCTTGCGGTGAAAAACCCAATCCCTTCAAATCCGAAAACTCGTCCTCCAAACCTCGCTTTAACCTTTTCCGGTCATCGGAGAAATCCAAAGCGTTACGAATGACACCGACACGCTTTTGCCCGGACACAAGACGAGCGAATTCATCAGAATTATTGCCGAGCCGATATGATGATAGATAGAGTTTCATATTGATGCCGAACTTATGTTTGAGCGGAACCGTTCCTGATAATACACGGAATTTGCGTTTATGCGGAATGATTTTTGAAAGGAATTCTTCGAGAAGGGAAAGTGCGAATTTTTCCAACAGTCGAACTATAACCTGCTAATAATCCATTATTTACTTTTGCCCCGCACAATGTTTCAATATGCATAGGTTGAAAGACTGAATCCAGTAATGTTTTCGCATGGGAACATTCGGGCGGAGACACGGTGCGGTCCGTCTTGACAAAATTTCTCGCCGAAACTTATGCCGCGCAGAAAGTTCCGACAAACGCAACGATTCGATCCTTCGGGCGACCGCTCACATCAGGAATACATTTTAAATCAGCCGGCGCAGCTTACTACGCGGACGGAGCTTTTGCGCCTGATCCGCGGCGGCGAGGATACTTATCTTGAACTGAAGGTTAAGCTTTCGAATCCTGAAAAGATCACTCAGGGAATTGTCGCTCTCGCGAATACGGCTGGCGGAACGATCATTTTCGGCGTTTCGGACACGCTTCGGATCGAGGGCTTGACCGATCCGGAATCTGTCCGTGACGAGCTTTACCGCATCTGCCGCGAAGAGATCGTGCCGCCGATCTTGCCGATGATCGACATGATGGCTTTCGACAGCGGGAAGCGTATAGTCGTGCTCGATGTCGAGCCGCGAAAGCGTCCGTACCGCACGCGTGACGGCCGGTTTTACATGCGTTTCGGCGCGGAGAAAAGGGAAGTCGCCCGCGAGCAGCTATCGATGTGGCTGGACGAGATTCGCCCGCTGGGATACGAGAACATCCCGCTTTTTAATGGAGACGAGAAGGATTTTGATGACGGGCTGCTGTGGACTTTTGCCAATCAATTCGAGGAAGTTCATCATAATATCAATCTTTACCAGACGGCGGAGTTTCTAAAAAAGGATTTACTGCTTGCGGTCGGAACGGGCGAGGATTTCTGTCCGACGGTCGCGGCAGTCGTTTTATTTGGCAAGAATGAACGCATCATTGAAATTTTCCCGCGTTCTGGTGTGACCGTCACGCGGTTTTCGGGTGAGAATGGCAGTGCTCAGGTGATCGAAAGTTTTATACTGCACGGAAATATGCTTTCGCAATTCGAAGCGATCCAGCGTTTCATTCTGCGTTATGTCGATCTGTTAAAGGACAAACCGAAAAAGCTGGCGCCGATGGACAGCATGCATGTCCGGCCGCGTTCGGCATATCATATTTACGCGGTTCGCGAAGCTGTGGCGAATGCCTTAGTCCACCGCGACCTGGCTTTTCGCGACATCCCGACGCGTGTCAATATCTACGACAACGCTATTGAATTCGTCAATGCCCGCCGGACAATGGGTTTCGTGCCGCCCGCCTCGCGTGCGATCCGCTATGGCATCACGCAGCGCTTAAATCCGCAGATCGCCGCAGTCTTTAACCGCCGCGAATACGGCGCCAACATTCCCCGCGGCGGCCTGCCGATGGTTTTGAAAAATGCCGCGAATTTCTCAGGTCGAAGAGCTGAACTTACTACTTCGAACGATGAATTCAGGTTGAAGATTTACGGCGTTTGATAAGGAATGCGGACATCCTTGTCCGCAAGAGTAGCCGACAAGGATGTCCGCGTTCCCGCGATTTTACTATCAACATTTGCGATGAAAAACAGTGCCGACGCGATTTACAATAGCTCAAAGATGGGATATGTATCGCTATTCGCTTTTTCCGCCTTTTCCGGCGTAATATATTACTTCTCCAATCCCAAACCAAACCATTTTTACGATTACACATTTCGCGTCGCCGGGAATATGCTGAACGGGAGTATTGCGTTTACGGAAAAGCAGCCGAATTGGCTGAATGAATTCGTGCCGTTCGAAGGGTTTTACTACTCGGTATTTCCGCTCGGCGGCGTTTTGACGATGATCCCGTTTGCGGCTTTAGAGGCAGCTGGGCTGATCGAATTAATGCCGGCGGCTTTTATTGCGGCAATGAGTGCGAGTGTAATTTGCTTCTTTTTGCTGCAGATCGCACACCGGTATGAAGTATCGACCGGTCGCCGGTTTTTGACGACGCTTGGCGTTCTTTTCGGGACTTGGATGTGGACGAATTTGACAATGGGCGGCGCGTGGCAGCTTGCCCTCGGGTTTGCGGTGATCGGTGAATTGGGGGCGATCTATTTTACGGTTTATAATCGGAAGCCGCTGCTTGCCGGGTTGTTTTTTGCTCTTGCGTTTGGGAACAGGACGGAGGTTTTGTTAACGGCGCCGATGTTTATGTATTTGTTGATCCGGCCCGCATCGGGAGCGATTGAAAAGGATAAAGGCGATAGAATAAAGGATAAAGCAGACAATCCCGATTTTTCCTTACTCGATTCAAAGAACCCAGCCGCTATCGATCCCGATTCGGTCCGACGCCTTTTTGCCTTTTGTTCGGTTCCGTTTGTTCTCGGTGTCGCGACATTACTTTATAACTACGTTCGCTTTCAGTCGTTTACCGATTTTGGCTATGCGCGGATTCCGGGCGTGCTTAGTGAGCCTTGGTACAATCACGGCATTTTTTCGGTTTATTATATTCCGCGGCAGGCTTGGGAGATGCTGCTGAAAGCGTGGGAGTGGAAGAGCGCTTTTCCGTACCTTGTGCCAAACGGTTTCAGCGGATCGATATTGTGGAGCAGCCCTTTTTTGTTGTTCGCTGTCCGGTTCGGATCACGAGACAGGATGTTGAAATACACATCGTGGCTGTCGATAACTATTTTGACATTTATACTGTGGACACACGGAAACTCGGGCGGATGGCAGTTCGGATACCGTTATGCGATGGTTTTGCTGCCGTGGCTTTTCGTAATTCTCCTTGAATCAGCCCCGAAAAATATCACTATACTTGAGTGGACCGCTTTCATATTCTCCGTTGCGGCAAATGCCTACGCTACCTGGCTTTTTCATTGGTCGGAATATGTAAAGCCTTAGTTAATGGACAATAGCCATTAGACAACGGAAAATTGCAAAGGCCGCGAAGGCATAAAGCAAAAGGAACGCGAATAAGCCGAGCGTGCGGAATTGTTAATGTAGAGCAGGCTGCCGAGCTTGTTCGTTTTTACAAGTGCTCGACAGGCTCGGCAGCCTATCGTACAACTATTATGGCAATTTTACGAAAACGGCAGATCGATAATCTGGAACAGTTGAGCGGAGAGGAATTGCGGGTATTTATCGATTCGTTGCCGGACGCCCAGGAAACGATCAGCGAACTGCTCAATTATCTCGAAGACGAGTTATACGACAAGGACTGCAATCACAGCCTGCGTTATTCGATGCAGTACATGATGGAGAAAAGCCTGAATTTTCCAAAACTAACCGGCTGGCTTAACGACAACGGCGGCTACTGCGACTGCAAAGTAATGGAGCAAATCGCACCTGAATGGCGAAAAAAATTCGGTGACGATTAACTGATTATTGATTGTTTATGGCGTCCGATTGACTGTTAACCTATAAATCCGGAAGGCTGCCGCAACGCCGGCAAATCACTTACTTACCCACAGAATTAAAGAACGGCTTCAAATACTGTCCGGTAAATGATCCGTCAATCTTAGCGACCGCTTCCGGCGTGCCGACCGCGAGGATCTCACCGCCGCCGGTGCCGCCTTCGGGACCGAGGTCGATGACGTAATCGGCGGTTTTTATTACGTCGAGGTTGTGTTCGATGACGATTAAACTCGCTCCGGCATCGATCAGCGCGCGAAATGCGGCGAGGAGTTTGTTGATGTCCTCGAAATGGAGGCCGGTCGTTGGTTCGTCGAAAATGAACAAGGTCTTTGAATTCGTTTTCTGTGCGAGATGGGCAGCGAGCTTTACGCGCTGGGCTTCGCCGCCGGAGAGCGTTGTTGCCGATTGGCCTAGCCGAAGGTAGCCGAGGCCGACATCGTCCAAAGTTGTTAGTTTCGTGATGAGTTTTTTCACATCTTTGAAGAAACTCATCGCTTCGCGGACGGTTAGCTGCAAAACCTCATCGATGCCCTTGCCTTTATACTTTATATTGAGAATTTCTTCCTTGAAACGTGTTCCGCGACAGTCTTCGCAAGTCAACTCGACATCGGCGAGGAACTGCATTTCGACAGTTACCGTGCCCGAACCCTGACAGGTCTCGCAGCGTCCGCCCGGAACATTGAACGAGAAATGCGATGCGTTAAATCCTTTCGATTTGGCCTGCGCGGTCGCGGCGAAAACTTCGCGGATGGCGTCGTAGGATTTGATATAGGTGACAGGATTGGAGCGCGGCGTGCGCCCAATTGGCGATTGATCAACGAGCAAAATGTCATCGACAAATTCATCACCCGTAATTTCCTTGAAAAGTCCGACCTGCGCCGTCCATTCACCGCGTTTTTTCTTTATTCCGGCGTAAAGAACATCGTGTACCAGCGTCGATTTGCCGGAGCCGGAAACGCCGGTAATGCAGACGAGCATTTCGAGCGGGATATTGACCGAGACATTTTTTAGATTGTGTTCTCGGGCACCAACGATCTTAAGTTGTTCCGTGCCGGGAGCTTTCCGTTTTTGCGGAACTTTTATCTCAGAATCGCCTCGAAGGTATCTAGCCGTTAAAGAAACTTCATCTTTCAAGAGCGTCTCGAAATCGCCTTCAAAAACGAGATTGCCGCCGTGCTCACCGGCGTAGAGGCCGATGTCGAGAATATGATCGGCGGCCCGCATCGTTTCTTCATCGTGCTCAACGACAAGTAATGTGTTGCCGATGTCACGCAAGTTTTCGAGTATCTTTATAAGCCGCGCGTTGTCGCGCGGGTGAAGCCCGATGCTCGGCTCATCCAGAACATATAGCGTGCCGACCAGCAGCGAACCGAGATTAGTCGCAAGCTGTATACGCTGAGCTTCGCCGCCGGAAAGCGTCGCCGCCAGACGGCTTAGTGTTAGATAATCCAACCCGACATCGATTAGAAATTTTATGCGGCGCCGGATTTCAAGCAAAAGTTTTTCGGCGATCTGCTCGCGTTCTACAGAAAGTTTCAATGATTCGAAGAAATTATGAGCATCAGTTATCGACATCGCGACGACCTCTGGCAATGAAAGTCCGCCGATCTTTACATCTCTCGCCGCCTGCCGCAGCCGCGCGCCGCCGCATTCCGGACAAGTCGTATAGCCGCGGTATTTTGCAAGGAAAACGCGGACGTGGAGCTTGTATTTCTTTGTTTCCAGCCAGGTAAAAAAGCCTTTAATGCCGCGCCAGCCGGGGGCTCCGTTAATAATCGAGTTTTTTTCTTCATCGGAAAGATCGGCGAATGGAACATCGGACGCAATCGAATTTGCCGTGGTGTATTTCAGCAGTTCCTTTTGCGCCCAGGCGTTTGTCGGTTTTGTGAAGGGCTCGACCGCACCTTCTCTGATCGTGAGCAGCGGATTCGGAATGACGAGATCGTAATCGACGCCGATAGTGTTGCCGAATCCCTGGCAAAGCGGACAGGCGCCGAACGGGGAATTAAAGCTGAACAAATGCGGCTCCGGTTCTTCGTAAATGGTGCCGTCATATTTGCAGATGAATTTGTCGGAATATTTTAGATTCGTACTTTCGGTAGTTTCGATTAGTGCCGAATGGCCTTCGCGAAAGCAAATTTCCAGCGAATCGACCAGACGCTGACGGATTTCTTTGTCCGCTTTTAGTCGGTCGATCAGGACGAACGTATCTTCGAAGTCAGCGAATTTATAATCTTCGGGCCGCTGCAGATCTATGATTTCACCGTCGCGATATAGACGGGAAAATCCTTGTTGGAGTAACAAGATAAGAAACGCCGAAGTGCTCAAATCCTTCGATTTATCTATGGCCTTAGCTTTGCCTTTTTTTGATTTCGTTTCTGTCGCCGCGTGTTCCGGCTGAATCGGAAACAGCAGGTAAAATCTGGTTCCTTCATCAAGCGTTTCCAGAATTTCGTCCGCGGCCGATTCGGGAGAATCTTTTTTTACTTCACGATTGCAGACATGACAGATGGTTTGACCGGCGCGGGAGAAAAGGAGACGCAGGTAATCGTAAATCTCGGTTTGAGTGGCAACGGTCGAACGAGGATTTTTCGTCGTATTTTTTTGCCGGATCGCAATAGCCGGGGCGATAGCGATGATCTCATCGACATCCGGTTTATCCATTCTCTCAAGGAATTGGCGGGCATAGGCCGAAAGAGATTCGACATAGCGGCGCTGGCCTTCGGCATAGATTGTGTCGAACGCGAGGCTGGATTTGCCCGAACCGGAAACTCCCGTAATCACAGTCAGCTTGTTATGCGGCAGCGAAACGCTGATGTTCTTTAAGTTATGCGTTCGGGCGTTGCGAACTTCGATTGCCTCGTCCTTTCTCATTACAGCTTTCATACGTGAAAAATCCTGCCGCGCGTGCAATCTTTGAGTTTACCAAAACGTTGTTATTAAACAAAGCGGGAATAAATCCGCGCATAAACTGGTATTTTACAAGTATGAGAATATTATTGTGGTTGATGCTGTTAACGTCGTTCCTGGTGATCGCTGGATGTGGGGTGTCGAGCGCGGAAAATGAGAATGTGCCGGATATTATTGAAAGTGCTCCGGGAAATTCCGGCCCTCGCCAGCCTATCTTGGTGGAGCTTTTTACCTCCGAAGGCTGCTCGAGCTGTCCGCCGGCCGACCGGCAGTTAATATTCCTCGAAAAACACCAGCCGGTGATGCAGGCGGAAGTTATCACGCTTGCGTTTCACGTGGATTACTGGAACCAGCTTGGTTGGAAGGACGAATTTTCCACGGCGGAATTCAGCGACAGGCAGCGCGGATACGCTTCGAAATTCGAATCCGATCAGGTTTATACGCCACAGATGGTCGTGGATGGCGACGCTGAATTCGTCGGCAGTAATGGAGAAAAAGCTTCGAGTGCAATTGCGTACGCCGCCAAATCCGGGAAAGGAAAGGTCGAGGCTTCACTCAACGGTAATAATTTAAAGGTTGCGATTTCCTCATTGCCTAAACACGAGGAAGCAACCGTTTTACTGGCAATTGCAGAGGACGGGATCGTTACCGATGTTAAGCGCGGCGAAAATGCGGGAAGCAAGCTGCCGCATATTTCTATTGTGCGTGCGCTAAGGGAAATTGCCGCATTGAACGCGGCGGACGCTTCGAAAAATTCCGAGGTAAAGATTGAAACGCTTCCGGCGTGGAATCGCGGGAATTTGAAATATATTGTTTTCGTTCAGGAAAATGAAAGCCGCAAGGTGATCGCGGTAGGGAAGGCTTCGAAATAAATATTACCAACGTGAATCGTGGGCGGAAAAGTTATCACGCCAGTTTTCCGCGGTTTCAAATTTTAGCACGGGTATCATACCGTCAAAACCGATTACGGCTTCAGGCAAACGGCGCAGGCGGTAATTCCTTCCGGACGGCGAGGAAATCGAGAGAGTTATTTTAGTCTCGCCGATACGCGATACGACGGCTGCACGCCAGTCTTTTTTGGATCGGATGAGCAGGCGGCCGCCGATGGGAATATCGCGCAAAGTGATTTGGTTTTCCATGATTTCTTGTCGGAACCGGGAGCGATAGCGACTGGGTTGATGGGAGTTCAAGGATTAAGGTTCAAAGTCGGGCATATTCCTAACTTTGAACCTTAATCCTTGAACTCCGGCAAAGAACCCAGTCGCTATCGCTCCCGGTTCCGACTCACATTAGTCTTCGAAAACCGAATCGTCAGCTGCCGGTTTTCGGCTTACTGCATAAACCCGCATGCCGATCGAGATCATAAGTATTGAAATGCCCATCCAGATGAATACCCAAAATAGCGAAGGAATTCCGGTCGCGGCGGCCATATTCGCGGCATCGGAATGTGCGTTTGTCAGGACGGAGATGAAGAACAGGCCAAGCAGGCTGAAAATTGCGTTCAACAGACATTGAACAGCCAGAAAAGCGACCGCAAAATTAACCCATTTCAAACTTGCGAATCGGGCAACGGCGGCGAATCCGGCAGTTAATACGGCTCCCGAAAAAACCGTGAATAATATGCCGCCAAGCGTAACATTCGCCAGGAAATTCCAAAACGGAGCGAGAATTCCGAAAATCAGGGTCATTACAGCTACAAAACCAGCTGACGTATAAAGTGCGATCCGCGACGAGCGGCCGAATCTGATCCAGGCTAGAAGCCCGGCACCGAAGGCGGTCGTGCCTACATAACCGGCGCTTGAAATTAAAAGCTGCGAAAACCAGCCTGAGCTTTGAGACCAAACGACTCCGCTCGTATCCGGCGAAACGGTCAGGCTCTGCACCGTGTTTCCGGTTAAAACTGTCGCGAGGACGTGGGCGCCTTCGTGAATAAACGTTGCAAATAATTGCAGGGGATAAACGATGTAGCCGGAGAGCGGGACATAAAGTGAAATCAGCCACAATCCGAGGCTGATAAGTGTAGCGACAACAAGGAGATAAATCTGCGGCCGGGCGTCTTCAGCTATTTTGTATCTCATCCGTTTAAAACTCCTTCTATTCCCAACAATGCTTTACGTTCTATTCTACCGTAAAGTTCGATTATCGAGAAGCAAAATAGGCCGCTATTACAATCTCCTGAACTCGGATTTGCCGCCGGCTTTGGTTTCCAGCCGGATCTCGGTGATCTCGATGTCCTTCTGCACTGCCTTGCACATATCGTAAATCGTCAATGCGGCGACGGAAACGGCGGTCAGTGCTTCCATTTCGACGCCGGTTTGGGAATTCGTTTTTACCGTTGCGGTCAAATAAACACCGTATTTAGTGATCTCGGCAGTCACGTCGGCTTTTGAAAGGTTTAGCTGATGGCAAAGAGGTATTAGCTCGGAAGTTTTTTTCGCCGCCATTATTCCCGCGATACGGGCTATTTCGAGCGGATCGCCTTTTGGATTTGTTTGGGTTTGCAGGATCGCAATAGTTTCGGCTGACAGCAAAACCTTGCCGGAAGCTACGGCTGAGCGATGAGTTTGGGCTTTATTCGAAACGTCCACCATCCTAATATTTCCGGCATTGTCGAAATGCGAAAGTTCATTCATAAATATACGATCTCCACGATCTCGCCTTTTTCAAATTTCCTGCCTTTCGGAACGATTAAAAGAGCTTCTGCCCGTGCAAAACCGATAAAATCCGACGAGCCGTGCCACTTCAGCGGCGTGGCTATCAGCGTCGCCTTAGGATCGGTTTTAAGTTCGGCGGGTAAATAAGTGTCCCGCTCCCTGGCTCCTTTAATCGCCGATGCGGCAACGGCAAATCCGGGCTTCAGTCCGCTATATGAAGCTTTCTGTATCTGCATTATCGCCATTTTTACAAACAGATAAAACGTGACCGCGGACGAAACTGGATTACCGGGAAGGCCGAAGATCAAAGTGCCGCCGAGCTTTGCGAAAACCATCGGTTTTCCGGGTTTCAACTCTACTTTATCAAAAAAAATTTCAGCGCCGATTTCGAGCAGTGCCGTTTTGGTAAAATCGTATTTTCCAACTGAAATACCGCCTGTAATGATTAGAATTTGAGATTTAGAAAATAAAATACCCGCGGCCGCTAAAATAGAAGCTTTTAGTGTTTGCAGATCGTCACCGGCAATAGGAAGCAGTTCTGCCCGGCTTCCGCTTTTTTCGCATAATGCTTTCAGCATTACTGAATTGGAATCTCTTATCTGGTCAGTGCCGGGAGATTTTCCGACCTCTACTATCTCGCTGCCGGTCGGGAGAATGGCAATGCTCGGCCGCTCGATAACCTTAACTTTCGCATATCCGAACGCGGCGATACTCGCGATCATATTTGCGGTGATCAGGTCGCCTTTGGAAAAGACTGTATTACCGCTTCTAATCTCAAATCCTTTCGGAACGATAAATTGGCCTTGTTTTACGGATTCAATAATCGTGACTGTTTCAGATGGGACTAATTGCTCGTTCGTCAGTTCCGACTTCTGCACCGCATCCGCTCCGTTCGGCACTGGTGCACCGGTCATAATTCTTACAGCTTTGCCCGATTTTAGTTTGTGATGCCAGCCGCTCCCTGCAGATGATTCGCCTGCAATTTGTAATTCTACAGGAGAATTTGCCGTATCTTTCGCGATCACCGCAAAACCGTCCATCTGCGAACGGTCGAATGGCGGAAGGTCCGTGTCGGCTATGATATTTTCAGCCAATACGCGACCGACAGACTCCTCCAAATTGACGGTTTCTGATTCGGGTAACGGCGTTTCGCGCCTTATAATTTCGATGGCTTCAGAGATCGTGATCATAATGGAACGCGGACATCCTTGTCCGCAACGCTGATTGCGGAAAAGGATTGTCCGCGTTCCGTCTTTGTCATTTCGCGGAAAGTTTCGCGAGATGCTAAACTGCTGATTTGAATTTACGTCTCGAATTTTATCATATACAACAACTTAGAGAGGAAATTAACCGCCGTGATTGATTTTGAACTAACCGAAGAACATATCGCTTTGCAGAAAACCGTAAGGGAATTCGTCAAGGGCGAGGTCGCTCCATATATCAAGGAATGGGACGAAAAAGCCCATTTCGAACGATCCGTTTTTGACAAGATGGCCGACCTTGGGCTGATGGGCGTTTGCATTCCGGAGCAGTACGGCGGCGCCGGATTCGATTATATTTCGCTTGGGATCGTATGCGAGGAGCTTGAGGCTTGCGACACTTTTTTGCGGGTGGCAATGTCGGTGCATGTCGGGTTGAACAGCCTGAGCGTTTTTAGTTGGGGAACCGAGGAGCAGAAGCAGAAATATCTTGTGCCGCAGGCGAACGGCGAAAAGCTGGCGACATTCGGTTTGACCGAGCCAAATGCCGGTTCGGACGTGATCGGGATGCGGTCGAGCGCCCGGCGGGACGGCGACGACTGGATTTTGAACGGGGAAAAGATGTGGATCTCGCTCGGCGATGTGGCGGATCATTTCCTGTTCTTTTGCTGGACCGATCTTGAGAAGCAAAAGAAACGCGATCATTCGGGAATGAGCTGTTTTATCGTTGAACGCACCATGTCCGGATTTTCGAGCGGAACGCTGCACGGCAAGCTCGGCATTCGTGCCGGTAATACGGGGTATTTTACTTTGCAGGACGTCCGCGTGCCGCAGGCGAATATGCTGGGTAATGAAGGCGAAGGCTTTAAGATCGCAATGTTCTCGCTGGAAAACGGGCGTTATACAGTAGCTTCTGGGGCAACCGGCGTAATTCGCGCAGCTCGTGACGCCTCGGTTGCTTATGCAAACACAAGAGAAGTGCAGGGCCAAAAGATTGGTGAATTCCAATTAGTTAAACAGAAGATCGCAAATATGGAAGCCGATTATCAGATGTCGCATCTGCTTTGGCTGAAGACCGGCTACTTGAAAAATTACGGGAAACCCAGTGCAAAGGCCGCGAGTTTGGCGAAATGGCAGGCGACGATCCGTTCGGAAACGGCGGCTTCGATGGCGATTGAGCTGCACGGAGCCAATGGTTATACGAACGATTATCCGGTCGAACGCTATTTGAGAAACTGCAAGGCGGCGATCATATACGAGGGAACGCGCGATATTCACACTCTGATGCAGGCGGATTGGGCGCTTGGCCTTAAGAAGGAAAAAGCGGCCAGAGTGACTTTGCCGTCATACCAAGCTGCGGAATCTAAGGATGCGGCTGCTTAAAGTTCTGAGCAAACTTTAGTTTGTCTTTTGGCTGGCGTAAAAGACAAGCTGAAGCTTGAACTCAGAACAATCTATTATTTTTTATTGACATCATCAACCGTAAGCTTCCATTCTCCGCCTTCTTTGACGAAAACTACGTCCATGCCGTTTGGATAGCCTTTGCTTTTGATTTTGCCGATAGCCCGTTCGCCGGTAATTCTCTCGTTCGTTACCTCACACAGCTCATTGGAAACCTGATCGGTCGATAAATATTCGGTTAGCGTCTTGATGCCGTCGGCCTTCATTTCCGATTCAAAGAATGCGATAGTGTCGGCGGAATAGAGTTTTCGCACCGCGGCTTCGTCCTTTTTGACCATTGCCGCGCAGTACGCTTTGTAAACCGGCGTCAATGTCGGTGCATTGTTTGTCACCGCATCCGGTGTGGGCGTCGAAACTGCGACTGCATTTGTGTTGGTATTTGTCGTATTCACAATCACAGCATTTGAGTTTGCAGAATTAGCCGGTTCGCCGCTTCCGCACGAAGTCAGAAATGCCGAAATAAAAATCAAGGATGTTATAAGTGTTACTTTATATTTCATATCTATCTCCTGAGTTTAGAGTGACGTCTTTAGGCGTCTCTTCGTGAAGCAAGAAACGCCTAAAGACGTCACTCTAAACTTAAGTTCCAAAGTATAATCAATTGAACGAAAATGGACAAAACCAGTAAAACCGAATTGCAGCGTGCGTTCCTTATACAAGGATTGCCGGAACCGCTCACGCGGGCGAGCAGCCATATTCAGCTATTCGATAATTACATCACGAATACGCGAATCCGCTTGCGTTCGGTTCGCAATCCGAATTCCCGTGAATGGAACAGGATTTTGCAACAAAGGATTCCGGCTGGCGAAAATGAGATATCTGTTTTAAAGATTGCGGAGATCTATTTGAATGACGAAGAATATGCCCAGTTCCGGATATTCGAAGGCACGGAGATTCGCAAGAATCGATATTTTCACGAATACGGCGGGAAGGTTTTCGCGCTCGACGTTTACCTGGGAAGCCTCTGGGGATTGAATATGGCGAGAATCGAGTTTGCCGATTTGGACGAGATGCGAGAATTCGAGCCGCCGCCGTCCTTGATCGCGGAGGTTACGAACGATCCATTTTTCGCGGGAGAAACGCTGGTCTCGAAAACTTTTGCTGAAGTCGAAGCGGAGGTTTTGCGGCTGGGAGTATTGTACAAAGGGGCAGAAGGAGAGATAAGGACATACATGTGAGTTCAGACCACCTGCGTAAGCGGGGTGGTACGAATCCTAGCAAAGATGCATCGTAAGGCCTGGCAAAGGTCTTGATGCATAGGTCTTTACCACCCGCTTACACAGGTGGTTCTGACCCGGATCTACGCCGCCGTTTTACTTCGTTCTCGAGGCCATCGGAACATTGCGTTCTATCGAATCGAAGATCTGCAAATATATTTTTGTCTCTTTCGGGATCAAATTCGTCCAGTTCTCGCCGCCGCGGTTGATATAGCCTGCAAGCTTTGCGGGATTCGAATTGTAGCCGGCCGCCATTAACTGTTCGGGTGTTGCTATATTCGTGAGCAGTGCATTAGAAACAGATGAACGCGAAAGCAGGTCATTCCATGTGGATTGCATATAAAGCAGCATGGCTTGCGAGGCGTTAACGTGGTTCCGCATTCCTTCGACAAAATCAGGCATCAGCGGCACGTGCGGATACTGGCTTCGAACCATTCTGTAGGTAGAAGGTATCATTTGCACCATTCCGCCGGCACCGGCGGAACTAACTGAGTAACGGTAGGTCTGGCCTTCGTTAAGTGCAAACAGCGTGTAAACGTCGTTGAAAATATTCGGATGATATTCGGTGCGGAAACGCAGGTGATCGACGTGCTCGACCGCCGCCAAACGCTCGGCTATGTCCATTACTTTCGGTTGGATCGCTATGCCTTTTTCCTTCAGTTTGCCGCGGGCTATTTCAAGTATGTTTCTGACGTAATAGCGGCCGGCGTTAACTACCTCCGGCGTTACGAGGCCCGGATGCGTGGACATATAATAAGCCGTTTCAATGTATTTGCCTTCGCGGACAACCGGATATTGGACGAGCAGCGGCACTTTAACGTCGCCGTCGTCATCGGTCAGCGTTATCGGAGTATTGACGCCGTTTGCACGAATCGTGCGGGCAGTCAACGGCTTGCCGTTTTGCGAGAAGGTTCGCCGTTCGCCGTCTTTGGCGAGATAATCTTCCTTGGACATTACGGCATAATCGATCTGATTTGTTTTCCAGTCGAAAAAAGCTATGCGGACGGATTCACCCTTTACGACGCCTTCGATTGCAACAATCGCTAGCGGCCGCGTCATCATTTGACGCTTGGCCTCGGCGATTTTAGATTTCATCTGCCCGAAGCTGAGCATGCGGTTTTTTACGTATTGATTAGCCGGCGGAGCAGTCTTTTCCGCAGCGGGTTCCGCGGTATTGTTTGGGCCGCCTACGATTATGGGCGTCTGCTCAGGTTTCGGCGCGGGGGTCAAGGCCGGTTTGACCGGCGGCATTGTATTGGTGATTATTATCTTGGCCGGCGTCGGCTTTGGCTCGATTTCAGAGGATTGAGCAAACGACGAAACCGCACCGAATACAAAAACAAACAGCGCAAAACTGTAATTTCTTTTCATAACTAAACTTCTTTGGCGTGTAACTTAAAGGGTGAAATGTGGCACCGCAAATGATGCCGGTATTTCTAAAGATTCGCTCATTTACTAAAAGGTTGTCAAATAAAAACGAGAGACTTATGGATTTCACAAGAAGAAATTATGGATAGGCGGCGTTTTAATTATGGCCAAGATTCATGTATAACTAAAACTTTCGCGCAATAATGCTTCAAAAGCGAACTGATTTTCCGTAAAACTTGCGAATATGAAGAAACTTTTTGGAACCGACGGTATTCGCGGGCTTGCCGGGACTTTTCCGCTGGACGCCGCTACGGTCAGAACGATCGGGGCGTCCCTTGCCCGGCAATACCGCGAAAAGACGGGCCGAAAACCTCGCTTTGTGACGGGCCGCGACACGCGCGAATCGGGAAGCTGGATAGAGAGTGCCTTTCACGCGGGTGCGGGTGAAAATACCGAATGCGAGTCCGCCGGTGTGATAACTACGCCGGGTGTGGCTTTCCTGACGAAACATTTTGAATTTGACGCTGGAATCGTTATCAGCGCGTCTCACAACCCGTTTGAAGACAACGGAATAAAAATATTTTCCCCGGACGGGAAGAAGATAGGTGAAGCAATCGAGCGGGTTATAGAATCGGACATACTTAACGAAAGGCTAGTTTTATCTGAACGCGCACTTTCGAAAATCCATGCTGAAAGATCGGCAAAGTTTGAGGCCGCTTATCTTAATTTTCTCGCCGCTGAATTCGGCGAAATCACATTGGATGGCTTCAAGATTGTCGTTGATTGCGCAAACGGTGCGGCTTCGCACCTTGCAGGGAAGTTATTTCGTTCTCTCTGCACGGATTTGACTGTAATAAATTGTGATCCGGATGGGCGGAATATAAACCGTGATTGCGGTTCGCTTCATTTGGAGCATTTGCAGGCAAAGGTCTTACAGGAAAATGCCGATTTCGGTGTGGCGTTCGACGGTGATGCCGACCGGGCCTTATTTGTTGACGAAAAAGGCAATTTGATCGACGGCGATTCGACGCTCTGGATAATGTCGCAATATTTGCAGGAACACGGCAAACTGGCGAATAAGACTGTCGTCGCCACAGTGATGAGTAATATCGGTTTGGAACTCGCCCTCGGTTCGCTTGACCTGAAACTTATTCGCGCATCCGTTGGTGATAAATATGTATTGGAGGAATTGATGAAGACCGGCTCGGAGATCGGAGGCGAACAGTCAGGGCATATTATCTTTCCGGAAAAGAGTCTGGTAGGTGACGGAATGATGACGGCACTGCTTTTATTAAAAGCTATTAAGGATCGGGGCGTGCCGTTTTCCGAAATGACCGCCGGATTCCAGCGCTATCCGCAGGTGCTCGTAAATGTAAAAGTGAATGAGAAACAGCCGTTCGACGATGTTCCGGAAATAGCGGCGGCATCGAAACAAATCGAATCGGAACTGGCGGGAAAGGGGCGATTACTATTGCGGTATTCGGGCACGGAAAACCTCGCGCGCGTGATGATCGAAGGCGAGGATCAGAATGCGATCGAGACGCAGGCCAACGGGCTGGCCGAGATTATTAAATCGGTTTTGGAATAACGTATCGCTTGCATCTGGCCGGCTATCGGCGTTACATAAAAGATGAGCGTGAGAAAAGTTTCCATATCACTTAAGCAGCAGCCATCCAACTATGACATTAGTATAGGCGGCGGGATTCTCGGCGATTGTGGAAACTGGGCAAAATCCTGTTTGCGTACCTCAAGGAAAGTAGTCATCATTTCTAATAAAAAGGTCTTCGGCATTTATGGCGAATCTGTTCAAAAATCGCTTGCCGGTGCAGGTTATTCGCCTTTTGTTTTTTTGATCGGAGATGGAGAAAGACATAAGAATTTCCGCACGCTTCAATCGGCGCTTAATTTTCTGACGGAAAACCGAATTTCGCGGACGGATGCCGTAATTGCCTTAGGCGGCGGCGTGGTTGGCGATCTGGCAGGATTTGCGGCCTCGGTTTATTTTCGGGGTATTCCATTTTTGCAAATCCCAACGACCTTACTAGCGATGATCGATTCATCTGTCGGCGGTAAAACGGCGGTGAATTCGGATTTCGGCAAGAATTTGATCGGTACATTTTACCAGCCGTCCGGGGTTTTGATTGATTTGGATTCGCTGGCCACGCTTCCGGCCCGTGAAGTTACAGCCGGATTTTGCGAAGCCGTGAAACAAGGCGCAATTTCCGGCGAAGGCCTTCTGAATAAAACAGGAGCATTTCTAAAAAAATATCCCGGAAAGAACTTTCGCACAGGTCGTTCAATCGATGGTTTTTCTTCTGAACTTGCGGATTTGATCGCCGCCCAAGTTGCCTTTAAGGCAAAAATCGTCCGGGGCGATGAAAGGGAAGCACCGGAAAAAGCCGACGGAAAATCGCGTAAAATATTGAACTTCGGGCACACACTCGCTCACGCTTTAGAAAAAGCGACGGATTACCGTTATTTGAAACATGGCGAGGCGGTCGGTTATGGAATACTTTTCGCCGCTGAGCTTTCAAAAAATATTGGACTTTTGGATGACAAAGTTGTAAACTTGTTTAACGATGTTGTTAATCGTGCGGGAAAGCTTCCGTCGATACATCATCTGAAGCCGGCTCAGGTTTTTGAGTCCTTGAAATACGACAAAAAGATAATCGGCGATTCGCTGCAATGGATTCTTCTAAAGGGAATCGGCGAGCCTGTTATAGTACCGCACAGCGAAATTCCGCAGTCAGCCCTAGAGGCTTCCTTCAATAGCATCACACACAGCTAAAATTGCTCAAACAAAGGTTTACTTGAGGAATTGAACAAATGAAAAATCCAGAAAACAAACGCAGTTCCGAACGCGGCAGCGCCGGAACAAAATTCCTGATGATCGTCGTTATATTGTTTCTGATTGGCAATGCGGCTGTCAATTATATCCCGGTCGCTTACGACGGAGCCAGCTTTAAAGAGCAGATGGACGCCGCAGTTGTTAAGGCTTTGGCGGCCTCCGGTCAAATGAAACCGCTTGATATTGCCAACGGAACCGTCCGCCGTGCCGCAACTGATTATAATGTTCCCGCCGATGCGTTTGTCGAAGTAAAGCCGGTCAATGGCGTAATCCAGGCACACGTTGTGTTTCAGAAAAAAGTCAATATCCTTCCTTTTGGCATTTACAAATACGATTACAATTTCGACTATGTCGCGCGACCGGTAGGTTTTTTACTGAAGGGTTAGGAATGTGCCGCGGCCAGAGCTTCGCGGACCTTTACTGGCTGAATCTGGATGAGACTTGGCGATGCGTCGGCAAGCCAGGTTGTTGGGCACACGCCGCAGGTAGTACATTTTTCGACGGCAGGGCACGGGAGGCTTGAAAGAGCTTCCTGTGCTTTTTGGTGTTCGGTTTTGAGGAATTCAAAGGAAAGCCCCGAATCGACTATCGACCAAGGGAGGAATTCATCGTAGCTGCGATTACGAGAAGTGTGGAACAGCGGATCGATGCCGGTTTCGCGCAGTGCACGGTCAAGGTCGCCGCCGTATCTTGCTGCGGCTTCGATCACGGCCGAAATCGTTCTGTCGCCGGATGAGAAAAGAGCCTGTTCGTGAGCGATCCGGGAAGACATAAAACGGACCTCTACATTCGGAATTCGCGAAAGGCCTTTGCTGACGTATTTGATCCTGCGTTTCAATTCCTTTTCGCCGCAAATTGCGTCCCATTGCAGCGGCGTGTTCGGTTTCGGAACGAATCCGTTCAGCGAAGGAATTATCTTGCCCGCGCGTCCGAATTTTTTGCCTGCTTCGAGCATCCGGTCTTTTATCCGCTCGACAAGAACAAACATTTCGTCCAGATCTTCCTGCGTTTCGGTTGGAAGGCCGACCATCAGATAAAGCTTGACGGTTAGCATTCCGCGGTCGAAAACTGCTCCGCAAATATCGACGATCTCGTCGTTTGTCAGATTTTTATTGATGACGCGGCGCAGGCGGTCGGAGCCGGTTTCCGGTGCAACGGCAATCTGCTGATCTTTGGATTCGACCAACGCGTCCAGAAGTTCTTCGGAAATCTGATCTAACCTTAGCGACGAAACCGAAATCCGGTAATCCATCGCCCGAAGTTCGCGAAGAATTTCCGAGATTTCCGGGTGGTCGCAGACAGCGGTCGAAACCAGTCCGATCTTATTGGTTTTATCCCGCCATTCACGAGCTTTTGCCAGAATATCTTTAGCGGGCACGACGCGGGGCGGATAGTAATTATATCCGGCCCAGCAGAATCGACAACCCTGCGAGCATCCGCGTGAAATTTCGACTAGCAGACGCTCGCCCATTTCGGCTTCGGGTGACCAAACTGAGGTTGCCGGGCAGAAAATATCCTGATTAACCAAAAAATCGGCTAATTCAGTCTCGCCGCGTTTCATTGCACGGCGTAAGGTTCCTTCCTTTGGATTCGCGGAAGCAAGAGCACGGCCAACGCGGCGGGGAACGCCTTTTTCATTCGGAATGTAATCGAAGATCGTGCCGTCGTCATTGTAAATTACGTCGTACAGCGATGGCACATAAAATCCGCGTCCGATGCTGGCAAGTGCGGACAAAATCTCTTCCTTTGTTTCGTTCTCAACGATTGCATCTACCAATTGAAACGCCAAAATTTCGCCTTCGCCAACGGCGATAATATCGGTGAAATCGGCGATCGGTTCCGGATTTAGAAATGAAGCCGCTCCACCCATGACGACCAGCGGATGAAAATGATTGCGATCTTTAGACCAAACCGGAATGCCGGAAAGTTGGAGCATCCGGGCCATGTTCAAATAATCGGTCTCGAAGGAGATGGAGAAGGCGACGACGTCGAAATTCCGCACCGGCGTTTGGGTTTCAAGCGAAAGCAGCGGTGTTCGCGATTTTTCGTACTCAGTCATTTCCGCCGTATCCGGCAGAAAAACGCGTTCGCACGAGACGTCGGGAATACTGTTGAACAGATCGTACATCGTGTGCAGGCCAAGATTGGCCATGCCTATTGAATGCGTATTCGGATAGCACAAGGCAATGCGGAGCCCGCAGCCATGTTTGACGACATAGCCTTCCTCGCTTTCGAGTTTCTTCTTGTAACTATCTATTATCTTTCTGCTCATCTGCCGGTCAAATTAACTAAACGTAAACATATAGAATAACATACACAACCACTTATTTGTTGGAAATCAAATCTATACCCATAGAAGTGTTCTGATACTCTCGGGTTAACTGGAATACGGATTTCGAACCGATTTTGCCACCAAACTTACACCCAAAACAATTAGTCCGAAAGAGATGGCTAAAAGGAACGGAAGAAACTGTCCCGAACTAAACGGGTAAAACATCATCAGTAGTGCATAGAGAAAACCGATGCCGCCGCAAAAAAAGTTATTACGTAGCCGCTGATTCGTAAAAACTTGAATTTACTATTCATCGTCAACCCACGAAAGACTTCAGAACTATCTGGACTTTTAGCACATGTGTGATATATAAACTGCTCAATGTAGAGAATTCTTGATTAAGCCAGCGATTGAGAGCTATTTCTTGTTTTTCGATCCCTTTTCCTTCGGAACCATGACGAAAGGCCTATGCTGGACGACGTACGTTTTGTCGTCAAACGCACTGTCGCCGTCGACATCTACCTTAACTTCCAATTTGTATTTTTTGCCCGGCTCGTGCGGTACGGGAAGGTCGTAGGCGAGGCTGTACTGGCTGCGCAGCAGGCCGTTTATCGATTGCAGGTAAGCAGGGACCTCGCTCGGGAATGTCATTTCAAAATGCATTCCGCCCGATTCTCTGGCAAACGTGTTCATCTGGTTTTTCGCCTGCAGGAAAGTCAAACGGCCGGGCATGCCGGTAATGCTATCTGTCGCACCAAGGCGGTCTTCGTACTTTTTGTAAAACAAATTTCCGGTGCTGATAATGTAGATCGGAATGCCGGCGGCCTGAATAATTTTTCTGATTTCGTCGAGATTAATTTTGCTGAACGTATCGATGCCCGACGCAACGAGAATTATCGCTCGGCGTTTTGACTTAACGCTGACCATGCCGCCGTATTCGGATTTTTCGGCTTCGGAATTCTCCAGAACTACGGAATCTCCGCGGCCGCCGACGAGCGAAAATTTCAGCGCGTCAAATAAATTACTGTCGCGAAACGCCGGGCTGTTGCGAAGAAGAAGGTCGATAGTCTGCCGGATTCGCCCCGGATCGTTCGTGAAATCAGTTATCGGCGTCGGCCGTATATCGAATGCAATAACAGATGCATAGTCGTTTGGCGGTTTAATAAATGTTGAAAGGAATTGAGCGACCGGCCGGACTGTCTCATACTGGCCGGGTTCGAAACGTCCGCCGTTGGCGTTGCCTAATGTTTCAGCCAATTTACTGTATTCAAGAACAAGTGTGACCGTTATCGGTGATTCAGGAGTAGTGAAACTGGAAACCGGCTGCTGTATGCCATTTTCGAAGATGCCGAAGTTTTCCTTTTTCAGGCCGGTAATTATCTGGCCCGTTTTTTTATTGAATACAACTGCATCGACATTTACGACATTAGTATCGACCTTAACGACGCCCTCTTCGGCCACGGCATTTTTCTCTTCTTCAAGACGTTTTTTCGCTTCTTCATCAACCTTTAATTCTTCGGCTGTTTTTGGCTTCGGACGTTCATTACGCTTTCCGTCTCCTGTCTTCGAAGGTGCGGGCCTTTGCGGGCGCGACTGGGCTAGTCCGCTTGAGCTTAAAACAACAACGGCGATCATTAAAAAAGCGAATAAGCGAACGGATCGCGAAACGGCAGCATTCATAGATAATTTCCTTTACCCCGGAGACGGTGTTCGGTTAGATACCGATTGTCTGCTTTTAGTTGGTTTTAATCAAGGAAAACATTTCTGTAAACACCGGCGGAAAGAAAGAACCGTGAGGCTGCCTGAAAGGGTAGCTCCCGCTTCCAGCCGGCTGTCAGGTGGGCATCCTGCCCGCCATTTTCGGCGATAAGAAAGACACTGCGGCGGCTGGAAGCCACCACGACAGCCGGCTGGAAGCAGGCGTTACATTAGAAAACAGGCAAATTTTCTTCGGCGCGGATTGTCGGTTTTGCGGTTTGAAATTCCTGGGATGTGCCGAATGGAAGCCAGTTTGGACGCTGATATAGAAGCGTTTCTGTTTCGTCGCGGTTTTTGGGTTTTGCCAAGAGAAATCCCTGGCCGTAATCGCAGCCGAGATTTTGCAGGACGGCGAGTTGGCCTTCGGTCTCGATTCCTTCAGCGATTACACGCATTTTCAGGTTTTTAGCTAGCGAGATTATTGTCTGCATGATCTCGGAATTTTGTCCCTGTTCGCCGACGCGGTTGACGAAAGAGCGGTCAATTTTAAGAGTATCGAACGGCAGGCGGTGAAGATAGCTGAGCGATGAGTAACCGGTGCCGAAATCGTCTATGCTCAACTGGACGCCGAGTTTTTTCAGCTTATGCAGCATGTTGATCGTATGCTCAACGTTTTCCATCGCTGAGCTTTCAGTGATCTCGAGCTTTAGCGTGTCGGGAGAGAGCCTGGATTGTTCGAGAGCAAACTCAACATCATCGATCAGATCATCGTTAGACAAATGCTTGCCTGAAATATTTACGCTTACCATCAGATTCTTGTATTCGGACGAAATTCCCTGCCATGCCGCAATTTGCCGCGTGGTTTCACGCAGGATCCAAACCGTGATCGGCTGAATCAGGCCCGATTGTTCGGCGATCGGGATGAATTTATTAGGCGGTATCATTCCGAATTCTCCATGATGCCAGCGGAGCAACGCTTCGAATCCGATCAGCTGGCCATCACTCAGCGAAATTATCGGTTGGTAATGCATTGAAAGCTCATTACGGTCGATCGCGTGGCGAAGGTCCATCTCGAACCTCACGCGTTCGAGAAATCTCGATCTCAATTCCTTCGTAAATACCGCCAGTCCGTCATTCTTTTCCTTGGCGTAATGCATCGCGATGTCGGCATCACGGAGAATTTCTTCGGGAGAATCGTATTCCGCGTCGCACGGCGCGATCCCGATGTTGACGTCGATCGCTATCTTATTTCCGCTGAGCGAAAACGGCTGCGTGATGCTTTGATAAATGCGTCGGGCGACTTTTTGAGCCTTCCCGACGGAGGCAAGGTCCCGAAGTATTATCGCGAATTCGTCTCCGCCGATGCGTGCCACGGTGTCGGCCGGGTTGAGCATCCGCACGAACCGCTTGGCGGCGATCATCAGGACCTTATCGCCTATCGTGTGGCCGAGGCTGTCATTAATGTCTTTGAAGCTCCGAATATCAAGAAAAAGAACTTGGAAGTTTAAGGATGGATCGTCCTTATATTCTTCTATCAGGCTTCGCAGTATGTCGTTAAGCTGCTTCCTGTTGGCAAGCCCGGTGAGCGAATCGTGAAGAGCGGCGTGCTGAAAATCCTTCTCGCTTTTGCGAAGCGCGTCGTTTGCCTGTTCTTCCTTTTCGAGTGAGAAGGTAAGCTGCTCTGAGTGTCGCTCGGCTTCCATGCGCCGGATGCGTTCCGTTTCGGATTTTTCGCGTTCCGCCTTCTCAAAATTTCCCACTGCATAGTTGATTTCGCCGATGGACTGGCGGTAGTTCAAATAGATAATTCCAATGGCAATAAATGCAACGCCGGCGGTAAAGATGTCGCCGTAGTTGATAAGCTTAAATATCAGTCCGGCAAGTCCCGCACCAACGATCTGCGTCATCGAACTTAGAAAGTAGTCCTTTTTCCAAGTAGCCCAGATGTTTAGCCGATTTTCCTTCAATACCTGGAATGAGGCACCCAGAAAGGTGGAAACAAGAAAATGCGTCAAAGCAAGTATCCCAACACTTGCAATTATTTCGCGCGTGTTGGCAGACGCTATCCCGACATTTGCAAGGAATGTTAATTTGATCCAGACAAAGTAAGTGATCGTTATCGATATCGCGGCGATAAAAGTATTTGTAGGTATCATGTACCTGCCAAAAACCATCTCGCCCTTCCATTTGATGTAATAGCAATTTGCGAGAACGTCTATCGACGCGGCAACTACGGCAGCTTCGCCGCCGTAGATCAAAAAACAGAGGAAAATTACGGCGTCTGAAAAGCTTACGGAGAATTTCGAACGGGGCAGAAGCAAACTTAGCCGGGGTGAAACGAAAACTGAAAACGCGACCAGTGCTACAAAACCGACGCTATAAGCCTGCGCCGGTAAGGAAATCAAGGCCCACGCGAGGCACACGGCACCGACTACAATGATAATTGTCTTAAAGTAATCGGATACGCTTTTTTTATTCATTATCAGGAAGCCCGTAAGATGACGTAAACGGACGGTTGAACGCAGGGAAACGTAAAGAAATAGAGACTAGCTGGTCTCACAACAAAGTTTAACACTATCGCCGAAGAAAATCTAGAAAAAAAATGGTCCAAAACACACAAATTGTATATCTGATAAACACCGCTAGGTTGTATAGCTCATATCCAATTATTTAAATATAAGAAGAATAAGGGTTAAGAGAACAGCTGGACGCCAATTGACACCTTAGTATCCAATTGCGGCGATATATTAGTAATTCTAAAAATGGCAGAGTATACACTATAAATGTTGTGGATGCAGTACTTCGACCTCTAGACCTCTCGTTCTGGCGACGTGGCACGCACCTTGTAATATGAAAAGCATCACGGAGCGGAAAGCTTCATATTAAAAAATAGAGGAAGAAACATGAAAAACTTACGAAACCTTTTTGGCTGGATCACATTGGTAGCGATTTTAACCTTCAGTTCCACGTATGCTAACGCCGGTATCATTATCGCCGGAGCACAGGATCAGAAGACTGACCCATGTACTACTACAGAAAAAGTCGATAGCGGCATCATCATTGCCGGATTAAAAGACGGTATTATCATCGCCGGCTTCACGGGTATAATCATCGCTGGCATCACCGGCATAATAATAGCAGGTTCGTCTGAAACTCCGGTCAATTGCGGGATCATAATCGCCGGCTAAAAGCGGCCTAATCTTGGGGCTCCCACCCCGCAGCCTTGGTGAGAGATCACTGAGGTTGTTTTTCGTTTGGAAGGCTTTTCGGAAATTCGCGGGCATCCATATTCCGGGAGATCAATTTACTTCATTCTTTGGCTATAGGTTCCCGCCTTAGCTGTTAGCTCATAAAGCGGGGAGAGTCGCCGTAGATTTTTCACCGACGTGGGCAGCACCTTCAGAACGTGTTCGACATCCGCTTCTGTATTATTTTTCCCGAAGCTGAATCGGATCGCTCCGCGGGCAAGCTCATCGTTTCGGCCAAGAGCGCGAATGACGGGAGACGGTTCGAGCGAGCCGGAGGAGCAGGCGGAGCCAGTCGAGACAGCGATGCCCTGCATGTCGAGATTGATGAGCAGGCCTTCGCCTTCGATGAAGCGGAAGGATATGTTTGAGATGTTCGGCAGGCGGTTTGCGGGATCGCCGTTAAGCACAAAATCACCAACTAGTTCACCGACGCCCTGTTCGAATTTATCGCGTAAATTCGCCAGCTTGATCATAGCTTCAGGCAAATGCGCTTTTGCGAGTTCGCAGGCCTTTCCGAAAGCGACAATGTGCGGGACCGATTCGGTGCCGCCGCGAATGCCGCGTTCCTGGCTGCCGCCGATGCTTTGCGGATGAAGCCGCACGCCGCGGCGGATGTATAATGCGCCGACACCTTTAGGAGCATAAATTTTATGTCCCGAGATTGAAAGAAGGTCACAGCCGATCGCTTCGACATCGACCGGAATTTTTCCGGCGGCCTGCACGGCGTCGGTGTGAAACCAGAGTTTTTTGCCGGTTTCACGAATTCGCCGCACCAATCTTCCAATTTCCTCGACCGGCTGGATCGTGCCGATCTCATTATTCGCGGCCATGACGGAAATGAGCAGCGTATCATCACGAATTGCGTTTTCTACGTCTTCCAGTCTCACCAATCCATATTCATTTACGGAAAGATAAGTTACCTCATATCCAAATTTTTCAAGGTCTTCGCAGACGCTTTTCACGGCCGAATGCTCGATCTGAGAAGTGATGATGTGCTTGCCGTGCTTTTCATTGGCTTCAAGCAGCCCGCGAATCGCAAGGTTGTTGGCTTCGGTGCCCCCGGACGTGAAAATGATTTCGTTCGGCCTGGCGTTTATTAAGCCTGCCGCCTGGTGACGGGCTTTATCCAATGCGGCACGGGCTTCCTGCCCGAAAAAATGGATACTCGATGCATTGCCGAATTTTTCGGTCAGCCAGGGAAGCATCTCCTCGATGACGGCTGGATCCGGCTGTGTCGTTGCGCTGTTGTCGAGATAAATTCGGCGGAACATATGTTTGATTCTAAATCACAAGGACGATTTGCAGAAATGCGGAGTTCTGAGTTCAAGCTTCAGCTTGTCTTCGGCATGAAGACAAGCTGAAGCTTGAACTCAGAACTTTGGAAATATTACATTGTTATTACACGGAATAAGCCCGTAAAACCGAACATATGTTGCCGGAAAACCGTTAGATAGGATAAAGTAAAACGTCATGCTTCGCGCGAGCATCCAAACGCAGATTGTTGTTCGCGAGGAATAATATTATGGATTTTACAACAAAAGAGATATTTAAGAGGTACGCCAGCATTCTGGTCGGCAAGCCAATCTCGCCGGTTTTTCTGAACATTTTGGTAACGAGCGTATGCGATATGCGATGTACTCACTGTTTTTTTACGGAAGAGCTGGACGATAGGCCGCGCAAGAAACTGCAAATGAAAACCGACGAGATCGCTAAGATATCGGAAACATTGGGCGGAAACCTGGGTGTTTTGGTCCTCGCGGGCGGCGAGCCGTTTACGCGGAAGGATTTGCCAGAAATCGTCCGGGCTTTCTACGAAAATAATAAGCTTGATTCGGTGTATCTTATGTCCAATGGGCAAATCCATCAACGGATTTTTCCGGATGTGACGCGGATCATGGAAGAATGCCCGAATTTGAATGTTACTGTTGCCCTCGGGATCGATGGAATGAAAACGGCTCACGAGAGCATTCGCCGTAAAGAAGGGAGCTGGGATAAAGCCATTCATACTGCAAGAACGTTGCAGCAGATGAAGAAAGAGCAGTTTCCGCAGCTTGATATTCAGACGTGTACATGCGTAATGCGTTCGAACGAGGATACTATCTTCGATTGGTACGACTTCTTGAAATACGACCTGAAGCCGGATAAAGTGAACATCAATTACATCCGTCCGCCGTCGGCAGATCCGAACGAGTTGAATTTCGATCACAAGCGTTACGGACAGTTGTCGCAGATGATTCTCGACGATACGAAGAACGCCGTCTTGAAAAACAGTTACGGCGGAAAATCCGGCTTTTTCAAGGCCGCGGTCGATCTTTACATGCATGACCTGATTACGAAAACCAAGGAAGAGGAAAAAGCGCAGCTTAAATGCTACGCCGGAAGTGCCGGCGCGGTAATTTATGATAACGGAGCACTGTCATCATGCGAGAATAAATCAGATGTGTTGAACCTGCGTGATTTCGATTGGGACTTCCAGACAGCCTGGAAAACAAAGGAAATGGATGCCCGCCGCAAGGAAGCCGGTGCAGGCTGCCACTGTACGCATGAGTCGAACTGCTATTACCCGTCGCTGCCGTTCAATCCCGGACATTTAATCAAGATCAAAAAACTTGAAAGGCAGATGAAGAAAGCGGCAAAAGATATGAGTTTTGCCGCCGCACGTGAAATTGCACTGAAAGCGTAAGAATGAATATTACCGTTGAACAAACTCTGGAAATGCCGAACGCCGTGCTCTTTGCGCGGAAACTCGACGCCGCGCTCAAAGCCGAGCACAAGAAGCGCGAGCATTTCTATAAAATTATCGATGAAAATAAAAAGATGGAGTTCATAAACGGGGAAATATTATTTCAGTCGCCTGTAAAATTAAGGCATAACGAATCGACGGGGAATCTTTTTCAATTACTAAAAGCTTATGTGGTAAAGAACAAGCTTGGTTTTGTTGGAATTGAGAAAATACTCATATCTTTGACCCGTAACGATTATGAACCAGATATTTGCTTTTTCAGAAATGAGAAGGCTCAGGCATTCACGCCGAAGCAAATGCAATTCCCATCGCCGGATTTTGTCGTAGAAGTTTTGTCTGATTCGACTGAACGACATGACCGGGAGACGAAATTTCAGGATTATGCTGCTCACGGCGTTAGCGAATACTGGATCGTTGATCCCGAAAAGTCCCTTGTCGAGCAATATATGCTGCAAGGTGAGCAATATGAACTTATTTTGAAGGCAAAAGACGGTGTAATTGAAAGTACGGCAGTGGACGGTTTCAGAATTCCTATTCGGGCAATATTTGACGAATCGGAAAACTTTGCGGCCTTAAAAGTTCTTATCGCCGAATGAGCTAATTTAACATGCCGAACACCCCCAAAATACTTATAATCTCATCTGACACAGGCGGTGGCCACCGTTCCGCGGCGAAAGCTTTGGCTGATGGGCTGGAGAAGTTTTGGCATGGTGATTCGCCGGTTATTCGGGTGGTCAAAGCGGTCGAGGAATCGCATAACATCACTGATCGGCTGGTAAATGTTTACAACTGGATACTGCGGCACAAGCAGGGCTGGATGAAATATCTTTACTGGGCCGTGAACAAATTCCGCCCGGAAAAGAGCGAGTTTTTTCAGAAGCGGGGCATGGTCTATTTAAAGGACCAATTCGAAAAATGGTGTCCGCATATTGTTGTTAGCGTTCACCCGCTGACGCAGCATATTTTCGCCAGGGTGCTTCGCGAGCTTAATCTCACTTCGCAGATTCCGCTTGTCACGATCGTAACCGATCCGTGCTACGGTTTTTGGAAGGGTTGGGCGTGCGACGACGTTTCGCTCTATCTGGTTGCAAACGAGGAGGCCCGGCAGCAACTGCTCGATTACGGGGTTTCATCGGAAAAAATTAAAATATCCGGTTTGCCTCTCCATCCGAAATTTTGTGAGGTTGATGAATCCGCCGCACAGGACGCGAGACGAGCATTTGGACTCGATCCGGATAAATTTACCGTCTTTGTTAATGCGGGATGGGTCGGTGGTGGAAATATTCCGAAGATATTCAAGGAACTAGTTCGCGGAGAACTGGATGTTCAGGCGATCTTTCTTGCGGGTAAAAACGAGGACCTTCGCAAAGAAGCCGAGGAAATTGCCAAACACGCGAAATTTCCGGTAAAAGTTATCGGCTATTCAGACGATATTGAAAAGCTGATGCACTCCGCGAATGTAATGATCTCAAAGCTCGGCGGTTTAACGACGTTCGAGGCTCTCGCATGCCGGCTGCCGATCATTGCCGACGCGACAACTACGCCGATGCCGCAGGAAGCGGGGACCGTTCAGCTAATATCGGACCACGGTGCGGGAATTCTGCTGAGGAAATCGACAGATATAGTAGCTACAGTTCGCTCGCTTACCGGCAATTCACGGTTGTACATCGATATGAAGGCCGCGACCGCAGGGATGGCTATGCCGAATTCGACCGAGCATATAATCCGCGAGATCACTGCACTTTTACCGGCAAATCAGCAAACCACAAAGCCTTTGATAATTCCTGCTCAGATCTGATTTTCATTTTCGGCGCTTGTCAGGTTACCTCTATTTGCTTACCCTTTTCTATTAGTTAAAAAGTTCGCATCAATTTGGAGAAATCACATTGAGTCTTTTACTTGAAGGAAAACGTGCGTTTGTGTCAGGCGGTACGCGCGGAATCGGGGCCGCGATCTGTGACGTGTTTGCGCGCGAAGGCGCGGACGTTGCATTCAATTACCACTCGAGCGACGATCTGGCTGATGAAGTAAGGGCCAAGATAGAAGGGTACGGCCGGAAAGCATTGTCTTATAAAGTTTCAGTTACCGACCGATTCGGAATGAAGCACATCGCCCGCGAGATTTTTAATGAATGGGGGCCGATCAATGTTTTGGTAAATAACGCCGCCGTCAATAAAGGCGATAATTTTGCCACGACGACGGATAAATCGTGGGATTACGTGGTCGATACGAATGTCGGCAGTTTGTTCGCCGTCACTAAACCTTTCTACAAGCAGATGATCCGGGCGAAGGTTGGGGCGATTCTTAATATTACTTCAGTCGGAGCGATACGAAGTTTGCCCACATCGGTTCATTATGCGACTTCAAAGGCCGCGATGATCGGCTTTACGAAATGCCTTTCGCGAGAGGCCGCAAATTTCGGAATCGCGGTTAACGCCATTGCCGCCGGAATTTTCGATACCGATCTGGGAAATACTTTGCCTGAGCGCTTACTTCAAATGCACGATTTCTGGGTATCCAAAGGGAGAACCGGAAAACCCGCGGAGCTAGCCGAATATGCCGCGTTTATGGTCAGCGACCGCAACAGCTTTATGAACGGCGAAGTAGTAATTGTCGATGGCGGCGCGGTTACCTAAACACGACTACTGTAAGTTCACTTCGGGCAGAAACGCGACGGTAACGGAGCGTGCTAAGGTTGGCGGTTCACGCTCCGTTACCGTCGCGTTTCTGCCCGAAAAACCGCAATCGTAGATTATTAAGCTGCTGTTTCGAACTCCCTTAAGGCCTCGAACACCTGCAGAGCATACTTCACGTTATTAAACGGTGCCGAAACTTGAACGCCAGCAATCACATCACGAACTTCGAGCAGCGATTCGCGGGCAATAGCGATTCCGGCTTCGCGGGCGGCGTCCTTGCTTTTGTCGGAAGCAACGCGCATCCGTTCGAGAATTGCGGGCGTTACATTCACGCCCGGCACTTCGTTATGCAGAAATTCGGCATTGCGGAAGCTGACAAGCGGCCAAATCCCGGCGACTATCGGAATTTTTACATGCTCGATCTTCTTGAGAAAATTGCGTAGCTGTTCGGTATCGAAAACAGGCTGCGTTATCGCGTATTCCGCACCGGCTTCCACTTTCCATTCAAATCGCCGTATTTCTTCTTCCAAATTAACAGCTCCCGGATTTACGCCAACACCTATTGAAAAAGCGGTTGGCAAACCGATTGGGTTATTGCCGAGATCGAGGCCGTGATTGAGCTTGTTGACCATATTGGTAAGGCCGATGGCGTCGATGTCGAATACGGCGGTTGCGTCCGGATAAGGACCCATCTTTGGCGGGTCGCCGGTAATTATCAATAAATTATGTAAATCGAGAGCGGCGGCGCCGAGCAGATCGGACATCATTCCGAGCAGGTTCCGGTCGCGGCAGCAATAATGCAAAACTGCCTCGATGCCGATCTCGCGCTCGACGAGGACGGCGGTCGCCTGGGCCGACATTCGCGTTTGAGCACGGGGGCCGTCGGGAATATTAACGGCGTCAACTCCGGCGTCTTTGAGTAAACCAATCGAGGCAAGCGTCGCGGCCGCATCACAACCCTTCGGAGGCAAGACTTCGACCGATGTCACGAACTCGCCGCGAGCGATCTTTCGCGACCAATTAGAGCGTTCTTCGGGTGACACGACCTTCACATCGACGGGTTTTAATTCGGTAACCGCGGCGAGATTAGTTTTCACGAATGTCCGCGACTGCCGAGGGCTGATCGAGCGGATGGCGTCCGCGATTAGTTTTATATGCGTCGGGGTCGTGCCGCAGCAGCCGCCGACGAATTTTGCTCCGGCCTGGACGAACCGCTTTGCGAAGGTCGCCATATATTCAGGCGATCCCATGTAAAATTGCCGTCCCTGCACGTCTCTCGGCAATCCGGCGTTCGGCTGAGCGGATAGAGCCTTAGCCGTTACCGAACGCATTTTTTCGAGAGCCGTTAGAACATGATTCGGCCCCATACCGCAATTTAGGCCGATGACGTTCGCACCGGCCAGATCCAACCTGGCGGTGAAAATCTCCGGCGTCGTCCCAAAGGACGTTTTTCCATCCATTTGAATTGTCATCTGGGCGACGATCGGAAGATCGCAAAGCTCGCGGACGGCGCGAATTGCCTGTTCGATAACATCGAGTTCGGAGAACGTTTCAAGGATAAACAGATCGACGCCGCCTTCGAGAAGGCCTTCGACCTGTTCTTTGTAAAGGTCTTTTGCTTCATCGAAGGACGTTGGGCCAAACGGCTCGATACGCAACCCGAGCGGGCCTATTGCACCGGCTACATAAGCTTTTTCACCGGCAGCTTCGCGGGCGATCCTGGCTGAAGCGGCGTTGATCTCGCCGAGTTTTCCTTCTAGGCCATAAGGCTGAAGTTTATGCCGTGTGGCCCCGAATGAATTTGTTTCAATAATGTCGGCGCCCGCTTTTATATATTCCTCGTGAACTTCTCGGACGAGATCGGGTGAGGTCAGATTCAGCTCGTCATAACTGCGGTTGATATAAATGCCCTTATCGTAAAGACGCGTGCCGACGGCGCCGTCAAAAACGAAAACGCCGTCGGAGTCGAGAAGTTCGCGAAAATCTTTCATAAAAGTAAGCGTGAATTAACGCTCGAAGAGGCCTGCTCAAGCAGGAACTCCAAACAAAAAGCCTCGCCAAAACAGCGAGACTTATTAAATCTTTCCTTAGTTCAGCTGTTTAGCAGTTTATTTAACGTGGTCGCAAGTCGCATTAACTCACCACGAATGTTAAACCAAATAATCCGCTTTTACCGTTCGGCTGTCAAGTGGCTTGATCTGGCGCTGGCTGGTTGCGGGGACATTTGATCGATGCCGGAGCTGAGTTCGCCGTGAAAGGCATATTCTGCCTTGCTACCGTTGATTTCCAGCCGCCAGTGTGTAAAATCGGAGGCGTTGTCACAGCCGTTACCGCGTCCTTGAAATACAAGAAAATAAGTTGTCGGTTTTATAATTCCCGCCCGGAAAACTCCAGTGCCGTTCGTAACAGTTCCTTTAAAGCGCAGCTCTTTATAGAGCATCGGGCCGTTCGGGCGGTCGGGATCGTCATCGTGAATATCAACCTTAAATGACAGAATCTGGACCGGCATAGGAAGCGTCAATACGCCGTTCTTTCCGGTTTTCGATCTTAGATTGAATTTCCATGTCCTGCCGATAAATGAATTAACCAGATCGAATTCGTTCCCGGAATTGATCCAGGCCTGGGAGGCTGATTCCTTTTCAAGTTCTTCGAGGCCCTTGATGACCGCGAAATCCGCTTCCGTTAAAAATAGCGTGGCTGTTGAATTGAATTTGATTTCGTTCAGCAGATTAAGATAGAAGGTGTCCACCTTTCTGGTCGAGATGCTGTAATCGCCAGGTGTTGCACAGCATGCGCAGGCTAGTGCATTCGACGAGAAGGACACGAGACAAACAAATGTGAAAACTAAGTTTAAAAGGCATTTCTTTAACATCGTTATTTTCTTTACCTTTGACAATTTTCGCAAAAATAAGTTGAGCGGCCACCTTGTTTTAGACGAATAATCGGAGTTCTGCAATGTGTGCAGGGCAAATTTTCGCGATCGTAAACAAGCCAACGGGTTTCAGCTTCAGCGTTGTGGTAACTTCCATCAATGTTTTCCGGATCGACATTAAGAGTCGAGCCCTGGGCAATTGCCACTTCCAAAACCTCGCGGATCTTTTCATGAAGCGTTGCCGCTTTTTTAATAGACAGTTTATAGGCAGACTTTTGCGGATTGATATTAGCGAGAAATAAAGCCTCCGAAGCATAGATATTTCCGAGGCCGCAAACCTTTGTCTGATCGAGGAGGAATTCCTTAATGCTTTTTTTTGACGTTTTTAATGTATTGCGAAAATAGCTTAGAGAAAATTCTTCGGAAAAAGGCTCGGGCGCAAGCTTTTTTAATTCCTTTACTTCATGCAAATCGCGCGTTTTCACGATTTTCATCATACCGAAGTGACGCTGATCCTGAAAAACCAAGCGTGTTTCGTTATCAAGGTGAAATACGGCATGAGAAAATTTCGGATTTTCGCGTTCCAGAGGCAATAGCATGAAGCGTCCGCTCATTCGAAGATGCGTGATGAGAGTATGGCCGTTGTCAACATCGATTAAAATGTGTTTGCCGCGGCGGTGAATGAAGTTTATTGTGGAACTGCCAAGAGTTTCCCCAAAAATGGACGGATTAACCTCCGGCGCCAATCTTTCGCGCAATAATTCGGCCGCAATTATCTTGCGGCCCTTTATTAAAACATCTAGAGATTTCGCAACGAGTTCGACCTCGGGTAATTCGGGCATAGGTAGAATGATCGACATTTTCAATCATCCTACCATATCTGATAATGGCACAATCAGCACTACTGTTTGCCTTGGCCGCTACCGGCTTTATCTTGCCTGGCGGACGTGGCGTTCTTTTTTCCGTTGTCATCGTTTACCTCGCGCATGCGATTTGTGGATTAAAAGCTGTTTTGTTAGGCCGTGCTTGGAATTAATACGAATGGGTTGTATTTATATCAATCATTTCTTTTTCGCCGGGATTTAGACTCGGGAATAATCAGGCAGGGAAGCTTTGTCACCGAGAACAGTACCTTCACCAGCAATAACGTATTTTCCAATGTGGCAACTGCGGCCGATGACGGCATTACTTATTTCCGTAAAACCCGATACACGAGTGTGCGACCAGATTACGGAATTTTCGATCACGGCTTTTTCTTCGACGTTAACTCCGGGCCCCAGCACTGAATTTACGATTCGCGCGCCGGATTTGATTACGCAGCCTTCTCCTATCACTGAGGTTTCATCGACTACAGCGGTTGTTGCTATATCGGATTCGCGTGTACGGTCAATTTCGTACCCTTTAATATTACCGCTCAAAAAGTCATGATGAGCTTCAAGATAGCTCTGCGGGTTTCCAATATCGCGCCAGTAATTATCCTTCAAAATATAAGCGCTGAATTTTTTTTGTTTTTCAAGAATGGCCGGGAATACATTGTATTCGAACGACGAGTTTTCATTTTTGGGAATCAGGTCGAGAATCGAAGGTTCCAGTATATATATGCCCGCATTTATCGTATTGATCTTTAGATCGGCAAGCTGCTCCGGCTTCGGCTTTTCTATGAAGCGTATTACGCTTCCGTCATTCGCCGTTTCGACCAGGCCGTAGGCTGAAGGGTTATCGACTGAAGTTAAAGTTATCGTGGCTTCGGATTGTTTCTCTTTGTGGAATCCCACGATCTTCGCAATGTTGGCGTCGGTCAAGATATCACCGTTCAAGACAATCGTTGTTTCGCGAATAGCATCAGCAACAAATTTATATGCTCCGCCGGTTCCCATCGGGTGCGGTTCGGCGACGAAGCGTAAAGAAACACCAAAATCCGATCCGTTGCCGAGCACGTCTTCGATCTTATCCGGCTGGTAACCGAGAGAAAGGACAATATCCGTGATTCCGGCACGGGCCAGGCTCTCCAATTGATAGACCAGAAAAGGCTTGTTCACCAATGGTACAATAGGTTTTGGCGTATAAACCGTAAGCGGCCGGAGTCTCGTGCCTTTTCCGCCCGCCAGAATGAGTGCCTGCATATTATCCTAGACTAAATAATAAGCAATGAAAAATCAAAGCATTGCATCTAATCTACGTTCAACGATGATATTCATTGACAAAAATGTTTGACACAATTTTGGTGAGTGTGGTAATTTTACTTTGGCAGGTTTGTCTAATTTTGCCGGCTTCGTCCAACGTGCTCATACGTCTCTTTCAGTTCCTCCTTTTCGAGCTGCAAATCCTCAGGCAATAATAATTTACGATGATTTTCGATAAAACACAGGCAATGCGGAACGCCGAACGGCATCTTGTCCAAGGAAAGATCAAAGACGCGATAGGTGAATACAAGCAAGTGGTCGAGCGTGACGCAAAGGATTTCAGCACTTTGAATATGCTGGGCGATTTGTATTCGAAGAATTCCCAAAAGAGTGAAGCTGTAAAGTGTTACGCTTCGGTCGCGGAACATTACAGCTATCAAGGCTTCGCACAGAAAGCGATCGCTATATATAAAAAGATCGTCAAACTTGAGCCGGAAGCTATCGAAATATCTGAAAAACTGGCCGAGCTCTATAAATCAAAAGGCTCGCTGAACGAAGCAAAATCGCACTACACCACGCTCGCCGATCATTACCAAAAAAACGGGCAGGTAATCGAAGCTCTTTCGATCTGGAAAGAAATTGCGCTGCTCGATCCGAATAACGTAACAGTTTACCTGACGATCGCAGAATCGTATCTAAAGGAAAATCAGATAGACGAAGCGGCGGACGCATTTGCGCAGTCGGGTTTGCGGCTGTCCAAAGCGGGAAATCACGCAGCCGCTCTCCAATCGTTTTCCAAGGCGCTTGAATTAAAGCAGGACGTTTCGAAGATCCTGGCCGGATTCGTCGAAGCAATGTTTGCTCAGGGCAAGGCGGACGAGGCGGCGGAACGGCTGAACGAGATTTTGGTAACGCAGCCGAATAACAGAGACATCCGCTTTTTGCTGGTGGATTGTCTTATTGAATCCGGCAATACCGCCGACGCCGAAAAGGCGGTGATTAAACTGGTAGAACAGGAACCGTCGAGCTATCCAAAGCTGTTGCATTTGGCTAATATCTTCATCAGGAACAACGATCTTGATTCCGCGACGCGTGTTTTGACGATGGCTTCGGAGCATACGCTGGTCGACGGGCACGCGGAAGATTTTCACGCAATATTGCTGCAGATATTGTACGCAAAACCTGAGCAGATCGATGCTTTGAGACTGATGACACGTTATTGCTCGTGGCAGCGGGATGATGCGGCACTTCTAGATTCGTTAACAAAGCTTTATGCCGCGGCAAAGATTGCCGACAGTATCGAGGATGAGCGGTATGCATTAAACCAGCTGGTGATGGTCCTTCCGCACGAGGTTGAATATTCGGCGCGGCTTAAGGAGATCAATGCCGGTTATGGTTTTGACAACGCGGAGGGGGCCGAAAATTTATTTAAGAAACAGATTCTCGGGAACGGCTTTGCATTCAACACGGATCAGGCTGCATTTACGGAGGCCGAGGCGGAGGAAATTCCTGATTATTCCTTTGAACCCACCGCATATAAAGCTGAAGAGGGTGAACCTGGATTCGCGGCCAACGGATCACAACCGGGAATAAGCGGTTTGGAGGTCGCGGGCCAGATTTTCGAACAATTTGCCATCGATAGCGAAACACACCCGGGTGTTCCCGTATCCACCGAAACATTCGGCGAAATGGACGCCGCAGATTTTGGCTTCACTGCTCCGGACGAAGACAGACTTAAGAAAGAAGTTGAAAGCATCGAATTTTATATTGAGAACGGCTACGCAGATCTGGCTGAAAAGGCGATAACCGACCTGCATACGGAATTCGGTGACCGGACGGAGATAGAAGGCTTGAAAGCTCATCTGTCCGCGTTCGACACTAAAATTGAGGCAGCGGTCATCACGGAGCCGCCTGTGCCGGGCATTGAGCCACAGAGCTTTGATATGGTGGATCTGCGAAATGAGCTTGGGTTCGAAGACGAAGGAAATCTGATAGACGATTCAGATTATGAAACGCACTATCATACTGCCGTCGCATATCAGGAAATGGGACTAACGGAAGAAGCGATAAAAGAATTTCAAAAGGCCATAGCTTTAGTCAATCCGAATGATGGAACCCGGAGGTTCTTTTCCTGCTCAAATCTGCTTGGACACTGCTTTATGCAAAAGGGAATGCCGAATCTGGCGTTGACCTGGTTCCAGCGAACACTCGAAACACCAGGCCTGAGTGACGACGAAAAGCAGGGATTGTGGTACGAACTGGCCGGAGCATATGAAGCCGACGGCGACACCGAAAACGCCGGAAAGTTTTTCGAGCAGGTTTACGCCGAAAATATTAACTTTCGCGACGTCAGCGAGCGCGTCCGCGCCATGGCCGTTCCGCATTAGAATTAGCACGGTTTTTGGTTGTTTATACAAACAAATTAAAGTTATAATTTGATGGTATGGTTGAAAAACTGACCGTCATTTTTTTTATAATACTGTGTCTGCTGCTCGGCGTTTATCTGATCCTTTCTCCATGGGATACGCTGTTCGGCAACTGGGCGGAAAATTATCTATTGGTATTCGTTTCGGACCGTGCCGGGTTTCCTATTTTGCATAAGACCGTGGCGTCGAACTGGTTCCGCGGAGCGGTCACCGGCCTTGGCGTGGTGAATTTGCTGATCGCGTTTTGGGAAGCCGCGCATTTTAAGCAAAGCGTCGCCCTTCTGACGGGTGAAAACGACAATGCCGGAAAATAGCCGCCTCCCGAACACCCCGCTAATTTACCTGATTACTAAGGGCGACTCGAACCCCTCCAATTTCAACGAAAAAAAAAATGAGATACTGGAAGCGCTTCGAGCGGCAATCGAAAGCGGAATACAATTGTTTCAAATCAGAGAGAAGCAATTGACAGCTAAATTACTGTTCGAACTGGCATCCGAGTCAAGTACAATTACACAGGGAACCGGAACGAAATTATTGGTTAATGCCCGTGCCGATATTGCACTTGCCGCCAAAGCCGACGGCGTTCATTTGCCTGCAATTTCATTGCGTGCGGATGTTATCCGGCAGAGCTTCCCGGAAGAATTTATAATTGGCGTTTCGACACATTCGCTGGCCGAAGCGGAATCCGCGGCGAAGCTCGGAGCGGATTTCGTAGTATTTGGGCCGGTATTCGAATCACCGGGAAAGGGCGAAGCGGCCGGTTTGGAAGAACTTCAGCGGGTTTGCGGGCGGATGCGTAACTTTCCGGTGATAGCTCTCGGCGGGATAAACGAGATGAATTCCAGGTCGGTACTGGAGTGCGGCGCCAGTGGGTTTGCGGCGATCAGGGCTTTGACAAACTCCGAGAATCTGAGAAAGTTTTCGAAGGTTTTAAGGTATGAGTAAGGACAAATCAATAGTATGTCTGACAATCGCCGGTCTCGATCCATCCGGCGGCGCCGGGATAATCGCCGACGTCAAGACTTTTTCGGCTTTCGGCTGTTTCGCGGCTGCGGCGGTTTCGTCGATCACGTTTCAAAATACGACGGGCGTTTTCGGCGCGGTGCACCAAACGGCTGAGACTATTCGCGGACAGGTTGATCCTGTGATTCAGGATTATGCGATTGAAGCCGTCAAAACGGGAATGCTGCCGACGCGTGAAGTGATAAAAGAAACGGCCCGGCTGATAAAGGAAAACGGCTTGAAAAATATAGTAATCGATCCCGTAGTTCGCTCGACTTCGGGTTTTGATCTGATAGACGAAGCGGCTTTGCGGTCGCTTATCGAATTGTTGTTCCCATTGTCGGATGTGATTACACCGAATATTCCGGAAGCCGAGCGTATTTCGGGTATTGAAATAAAAACGGCGGACGATTTTGAAAAAGCTGCGAGAATTATGCAGTCGATGGGTGCGGGAAAGGTGTTGATCAAGGGCGGACATTTGCCAATTTCAAATTCGGATAAAGACGAATCCGAAACCGTTAGAAAAGCCAAAGATTATCTATTTATCGGAAACGAGATTAGCGTTTTCGAAGATGAATTTATTGAAACGACGGCGATGCACGGAACGGGGTGTACACTTTCATCCGCGATCGCGGCGAACCTCGCTTTGGGTAAAAGTCTTCAGGAAGCGGTGAAATTGTCGAAGGATTTTGTTACGCAGGCGATACGAACGGCTCCGAATTTGGGGTACGGAAGTTCGCCGGTAAATATTTGAATTATTTTGCTATCGGGAAGAAACTCGGCGATTCGTACGTGACGCCGAAGGTTACGCCCGTACGTGGACTGAAACGGGTCAAGCCGAAAATCGCTGCCGTGTCGAAACGAAGCCCGGAAGCCTTTATCTGCGTTCCGACGCGAAATTGCCCGATGCTTTCAGTACCGAGCGGAGCGTCCCCGGCACGTGTGCTGATCCGTCCGTTTACCTCACTGACAATATTGATCCGCTTATTAAAACGGAAAATACCGGCAAGGCCGTAGAGCAGAACATCGTTTTGCGTAAAGTTCGCGAGCGGTGCATTCATAATGCCCAATCCGATATTGCCGTAAATGTTCGCTCGAGGACTCTGGCCGGCCTTTTTTCCGAATTTTTTCTGTACGATAATCTTGCTGAAAATATTTATCTGATTCGTGCCGATGCCCTGCGCCTGATCTGTATTGGGAAGCTGAAATCCGAATTTCAGGCCGACCGCTGGAAGGTTTTTGCCTTCATTCAGTAGTTTGATCTTAGCTGAAACGCTAATGTCATCGAAATCGCTGGTCGAATTGCCCGTGACATTGAGCGGTATCGGTGAAGGAATAGTTTGCGAATTTATCGCCAGGAAATTCTGCAGCGTTCCTTCAATTTGAAGTTCGACGTTGGATGCGAAACCTTGGCGAATACGAATATCGCCGACGCGTGTCAAATCGCCTTTCAGTCCCGAAAGTGGAAACTTAACATTTTGTAGAAAATCGACGCCCGCGGAGATTTCAATAGCGCCTTGCGGAGTGATATCGATATCGTCCGTGATTAGCGGCCGCTGCTGGGCAAAAGCCGTTAAACTTGGGGCGATAATCAAAATTGAAATTACGAGTAAACGGATCACAAAAATTATAATCACATTAACCGAAGATTTTGTAAATCCTTTGGGTTCAGAGTTCCGCTTCAGCGTGCCTTTTCGCTAACCCAAAGACAAACTAAAGTTTGAACTCAGAACATCGATTTGGACATTGATTTAAAAACTTGGCACAATAGCGAAGTTAAATGTCTTCCCGAAATTTAAACTTACCGGGCAAATGACGGGCGATCAAGATCGATAATGGAATTGGTAAATACTCAAAAGGAAAGCACTGAGGCAGGCGGATTACGCCTCGTAGTCGATCAAAAAGATCTTTACCAACCGCGTGACATTGAAAAGCAGTTTGTCAATTTTATGTTTTTCCGCGTTAATCCCGAATGGCGCAAACTCAACCCGGACACCAAGAATATTTTCAAGAGCGAGTTCCAAAACGTCTTCGACAAGTTTCGCGACGATTTCCTGCTTTTTAGCTATTCGCTCGTAGGTTTTGATTCCAAGGCCGATCTGATGTTTTGGCGTATCGGCACATCGATGGATTTAATCCAGGATATGACCGCGAAATTGTACCGGACGAGTCTCGGCAGCTATTTGGAGACAGCCGACAATTATCTTTCGGTCACGAAAAAGATGATGTTCGTGTCCGACCCGGCATTGCCGAATTCGGCGGATCGCCTTCGAGTAACAGCCGGAAGCACGAAGTATCATTTCGTCTATCCGTGCGCCAAGCACTCGGATTGGTATGACATTTCCGGTGACGAACGCGATGCGCTGATCGAAGAAAATTTCATGGTCGGCAAGAAATTTCAGAATATAAAGATACATTTGACGCATGCATTCGGCTTCAGTGAGCAGGAGTATTTAATTTCGTTCGAGACCGACGAGCCGAAGGATTTTCTCGCCCTCGCTGAAGAATTGAGACAGACTCCGGCGAGCAAATTTACGCTCCGCGGCATGCCCATTTATACATGCCGGCAGCGGCCGCTGATGGAATGCCTGGATGCATTGGGATAAGACAATCTGAAATCTGAAATTTGAGATTTGAGATCCTGGGTTTGTAAATGATCATTGCCCGAAAATTAATTATACGAGGCCTGGTCCAAGGCGTTGGTTTTCGGTTTTTCGCCCAACGCTCAGCGGCGCGGCATCAGGTTAAAGGCTACGTAAAGAATTTGGATGACGGACGCGTTGAGGCGTTAGTTCAAGGCGGCGAAAAACAAGTTGAAGAATTTAAGCACGATATGACCGCCGGGCCGGTTTATTCGAAAGTTGACGAGATCGAAGAGATCGTTTTGGTGCCGGACAAATCGTTTTCGGCATTTAGGATTGAGAGATAGTAAATTTGCGATTTTAGATTTGCGATTGGAAAGAACATTCAATCTGAAATCTAAAATCTAAAATCAAATAATGGATAATTTAAGAAAACTAATTCGCGAAGTGCCCGATTTTCCGAAACCGGGCATTAATTTTTACGACATTACTACGCTGCTAAAAGACCCGGACGGTTTAAAGCAGACGATTGACGCGTTGGAAGAGCGGTGCGGCGATAAGCAGATCGACACGATCATCGGCGTGGAATCTCGCGGATTTATTTTCGCCACGCCCCTCGCGTATCATTTGAATGCCGGCTTCGTCCCGGTTCGCAAGCCGAAAAAGCTGCCGGCGGAATGTGTTTCCGTGTCGTACGATCTTGAATATGGGCAGGACACATTGGAAATGCACAAGGACGCGGTAGGCGAAGCTCATCGTGTATTGATCGTCGATGATCTGCTGGCGACCGGCGGAACCGCAAAGGCGGTCGTCGATCTCGTCGAAGGCCTCGGCGGAATCGTGGTCGGATTGCTTTTCGTCGTCGAACTCAATTTTCTCAATGGCCGCCAGAAATTCGACGGTTATGATGTACAATCTTTAATACGATACGATTCATAAACCCGCCACGGATTTGCTCCCGTAGCTCAGTTGGATAGAGCGTTCGCCTCCTAAGTGAAAGGCCAGTGGTTCGAATCCACTCGGGAGCACCAATAGAATCAATAAGTTACGGGCAATAGGAAAACCTGTAAAATGCAATCCCACCGAAATTCCCACCTAAGACGGCGCGGAAACGCGAAAAGAGAGCGTTTTTTGTCCGTAAGTGCGGACTATGCGGAGAAGAGAAAATGAGCCTTTTAAGTTTAGTGCAAAATATATTCGGCGGTAAAGAAGAAGTGCTTTCGCCGGAATATAAATATATCGAATATTCCGCGATTATTGACGAAGAAACTTGTCCGGCATGCCGCGCGGCGGATGGAATGAGGACGCAGAAACCAAGCGAATTACCGCCCGCTCCGAATCCGCAATGCACAAGCTCTGACATGTGTCGGTGCTTTCATGTAAAGATAGGTAAGAACGAAAGAGATTAAAACTATGAAAAAACTACTTCCATTGTTTATTTTAGCGTGTGCATTTCGGCTTTTGGCCAAAAAGCAGATCGCTGGAAAGACTTAATATTAGATAAAAGCACTCCCGAAAATGCCATCGCGACATTGGGATCCCCAAAATCAGATAAGAATAATCTATTGCCGATCATTCAATATAAATGGATGACGAAAAGCATTCGTAATAAGAATTGGCGTGTACTGCATTATGAAAACGTGACAGGATTTAAAGACGTTAAACTCGGATTCGACCAAAACGCAAAGCTTGTATTTATCAGCCTTGAACCGAAAGAGATTTCGGCACAGTCTTTTATTTCATCATACGAAGATTTGGAATTTCGTTTCGCAAATGAAGTAATGAGTCCGGCGGATTTTAAGAATTCAAGAGAAAATTCAGATAAGCCGAAAAACATGGCGGCGGTTTATATACTCGTAAGCGTAACGGATAACGCCTTTGTATTCGGCGGCGTCGGAAACTCTACAGGTAACGTAATGAGCACTCTTTTTGGCAATCCCGATACCCGGCAATCGGGCCGGTCCGTTCCCGGAAAATGTATATCATCCAGCTTGTTAGCCGTACCCTTGAAAATCGCGACGGCTGTCCGATCTACTGAAATGAACCCCGAAACCTATTCGTAATCAAATACGACCGGCGGCTCTCTCTCGTATCCAGCCGGGCCGCTAGCTTTGTCATATCGTTCATCCGTAAGCTTTTAAAGGTCGTTCGAGCCTGGCCCGGCATATCCCACAATCCGCTTTCACCAATAGGATTAGTTAGTGTATATTGCCGGGCCGGCTAATTAAGCCCGGTATTTTTATTGCAAACCGAAGCTTTATTAGCGCTTTCGCGAATCTAAAATCCGGCGTGCCTTAAATTGCGGGTCAAGCTTGATCGCGGCCTCGAAGTGTTTTTCGGCTAAAGCGTTCATCCCTACGTTTTGCAGCCGAAGTCCGACCATCCAATGAAATCGCGGATCGGAGGGAGTTAACCGGTCGGCTTGTTTTTCATACGCGGCCGAAGCTTCGGGATTTCCAAGAAAGCCGGTTGCTCCGGCGAGCATATAATTTGCTATGGGCAGGCCGGGATTGCTTCGGATGGCTTCGCTCCAAACCGATACTGCTTGCAGCCTTTGTCCCAGCTGCCAGAGAGCTTCGCCTTTTTCCTCGTGAGCGAGAACAAGATCCGGCCGCTCTGTCAATGCCAGATCCAGATTCGCTAGAGACTGTTCGTAGCGGCCCAAACGATTTAGAATCGCACCGCGGTAGTAAAAACTCATCGCTTTGGCCTGCCCGTGCTGATACTCAGCGGCCGCACCAAGCAATTCGACAGACTTTTCCGTATTTCCCGCGAGGTATTCAACCCACGCATGTTTCGAGAGAGCCTCTTTATTTGCGAACAAGCCCGCGTCCGAAGCGGCATTAAAATGCTTTCTCCCATCGGCGATGTTCCGGCGGTCGATCGCGCTTAGCCATTGATCGGGATTAGTTCGGGCAAGAGCAAGCTCGTCGGGGATCTGGACATTTTGAAACGCAATCGCTCCGGCCCTTTCGTGATAGCGGACCCAGCCGCTGTGTAAATTTAAGCCGATCCAAAGCACCGCGAAGCTTAAAAACGCCCATCCAGCCTTTTGAATTGTGCCTGATAATTTCAGGTTATAACGGTAGAAAGAAAGGTCTTTGGCACGAATCAGCTTCAACGTTCTAAGAGAGAGAAAGGTTGTAATGATCGCAATTCCAAGCGCCATCAGCATTGGAACAAGCTGGTAGACGTCCCATACTGCGAAAAAACTGACGGCAAACATCGCCGTTCCGAAAATCTCTTCGGGCCAGGTCAGCGAATAATTTTTCGTGATCGTTTTCGGCACGGCGACGGCCGGCTTTCCAAAACCGAAATACAAGGCGTCGTTAGGACATACGCTGATGCAGTCCATGCACTTCATGCAGCCCGAATCGACGACCATTCCGTATTGTTTTACTTCGGCGTGGACCAGGACATTGGAGGTGCAGACTGCCGTGCAGTGCCCGCATTCGTTGCAGGCGTCGGTGACGCGGATTTTTCCGGGAGCTATCTTGTCAGCAAGATTAAAAAAGCCGCCGTACGGGCAGCCGTAGGTGCAGAAGCCCTTCGAACCCAGAAAATAGACCGTCATGAATCCGACGACAAAAAGAAAGGGAATCGCCACCCAAAGGGGCGGAAACGTCAACCAAAAATCGCTGGTCACCAGATGGTTTGTGAATTGAGGAATAAGCGGCTCGTTTCTCGCGGCGGCAAAGGCCCGATATACTGTCGGCCAGACAAACATATAAATAGCGACGATCAGCGGGATAAAAACGAGCAGCCGCGACCGGAAAGGTTTTGGCTTAAGGCCTAATTTATTCAGCAGCCACGCGCAGAAATCCTGTAGGGCGAGGATGTGACAGCCCCAGCCGCAGACGAAACGCCCGAAGATCAGCGTCGCGAGGATCGCCAGGGTAAAGAAAATAAATCCCGCATTGACCGCGCCGGTTTGGAGCGTGTACATCGCTTCGGACGGCTCAATCGGCGTAACGGTTTCGCCCATAAACCGCCATTGAATTATATGCGCGATCATCAGCAGTTGAAGGGCGATCAGGGCGCCGGCCCGCCAGCGGCTGGCTTTCGACTTGCGAATACCATTTTTTTGAATCTGGGAATTCGGAAGGACGGGAAGCTCGATCGAACGCTTTTTATTTACTTTTTCGCTTGCACAACCACTTTTCATAAATCATTTGGCTGAATTAACTACTATACCCGACTTGCCTAAAACACCCAAAACAATGTAAAAGGTATGTAACCTTTTTGCGTATTCGATACGGCCTTTAACTCATCACTTTGCAAGACTTGACGACAGGAATCCGAAAATATGTTGAAATTTATCCTCATCGCTTTGCTCCCTTTACTTGTATTTTTTAGCACTGGTTCCGAAGATGTATTGCCCGGCATCGATCAAAAGGTTCAGCCTGACAACACTGGAATTCTTGAAAAAATGATCGTTGCGAATGGCAGCGTCACTATGGATCTTGACCTAAACCGGATCAACCCAGCCCGAGCCAGGACGAAAACAACTTTGCCGGCTGCGTTAAATTTCGACGCCGAGAGAGATTCGTTTTTTACCGTAATTGTGTTTAATGACGAGCTGCGCGGCCCGTCGCCCGGAACGATGAAGCTAATTCCGCAAAATGTTGCGGCTTTGCCCGCAAAATTGAACGCATCGTATCAGGATCTCGTGATCGAAAGCCTTTTGGAAAGCGGGCCATTCGAGCTCGCCGTTCGCGACGGCAAAACTGGTTTCGTCTTTTTTAATATCGAAGGACATGAATACGACTTCGACGGCAATCAGAACCTGTTGAATGTTAAGGGCGGAAGACTGCTGCTGTCGGAGGAGTTTGCCGCCGAGATCGGACGTCCGTCGGATGCGGGATCGATCGTCGGCCAAATTTCGCTGAAGGCCACAATGCGGCCTATTGAAGTCACGCATATCGTCGATGGCGAAATCGTATCTAATGAATTGCCTGCAATGAATCCGTTAACCGGAACTGTTCCGGGTCCCGACGTTGTTGTCGGAGATTTGATTGGGCTGGCTCAATTCGGAACGAGCAGCGGCACGCAGGTCGGCCTCGCAGTGGGAACCGACTCCTGCAATTTCGGTACGGTGGACCTGAACTGGTTTGCCAATCCAAACAACGATCACCCCGTGATCCCGCAAAACCTTTACCGGATGAGCGGCGGGGCCGCGAACGATGAACGTTTTGAGCAAATCGGACAATCCAGCGTCAAGCACGGATTCACTGCATTAACCCAAAATCTCTGCGGCCTGGGCTGCAACGGCGTTGGCGGAACCAGGCTGGGCTCGGGATGTTCCGACCCTTATTCCGCCAGCCTGAACGCGGGACCGAATCTCGGTTCGCGGGCCTGGATAAACCCATTCACGGGAGCTTATCCGCGAAATGATTCCGCAACGCCGAATAACAGTCACACCGGCCATACTCATACGGGCCCGTCGCATCGGATTTTGACCGAGATCAGCGACCTAAGCACGACCCAAAATCCGGGGGCTACTTATTATGCGGAGTCACAATACGTTACGCCTCATGAATATGCCTGGTGCCAGGCGAATCCGACGCAGTGTAATATGTACAACAACGTCTCGTACCGGAGGTACAACGTCAGCGGTACCGGCAGCCCCTTTAGTTTTTCGCCGGCGGCAGCGACGGTTCGAGCGAAGACGGCAATTTCGGCGTGGCCCGGCTCTACACTGGTCGAAATTAAACCGGCCTCCGGAACTGACGGAGTTGGGACTTTGGCGTATAAGGTAACAAACCCTTCGCCCGGCGTCTGGCATTACGAGTATGCGATTTTTAACGAAAATCTCGACCGCTCAATCCAATCGTTCGGCATGCCCCTTGGTTCCGGAGTTTCGCTAAGCAATATAGGTTTCCGCTCTCCGCCGCAGCATCCCGGATGGGCGGCCGACGGAACGGTGGGAAATGCCGGATACAGCAACGCTCCTTGGACGCAGACACAAACTACGGCATCAATGACATGGAGTTCGGAAACTTTTGCCCAGAATCCGAACGCAAACGCCATCCGATGGGGCACCATGTATAACTTCCGTTTTGATTCCAACCGTCCGCCGCAGACCGTTAATGCGACGATCGGATTCTATAAAACGGGAGCTCCGATCACCGTGCAGATCAAGGCACCGAGCGGCCCCGCTACATCTGTGTCGGTTTCGGGCCGCGTTATGACGTCGTCGGGACGCGGAGTCTCCGGAGCCAGGGTCACGATTGCCGACTCAAACGGTAACTTGCGGGTCGCGGTTACGGGCACTTTCGGGTATTACACTTTTCTCGGAATGGCAGCAGGCGGCACCTATACGATAAGCGTCGCGGCAAAACGCAATACTTTTACGCCACAGACGATTACGATAAATGACAATCTGACCGGCGTGGATTTTACGGCCGTTCCGTAATTTTGAAACTGTTTAGCACGAAAGCAAAGGCGGTCTTCCGGCCGTCTTTGTTATGCTCGAAATTAGCAGTATGAGAGTGAAACGCGCGTTTCCTTTACTTCAAATATTTGCAATAGGAGTAAGAGCTGCTGACTTAAAACGCTATCGATTAAGTTTTATGGAATCGGCGCGTGATTGTACCTTTCTATTAAATGAACGGAAAAAAGTTAAGGGTGATCAAGCACAGTGGCAGGCAAACTCTTTTGCCGGAAGGACGCCGGGTTCCGCCGCTGCATCGATAATTTCGCAACTCCATCATAAAGTTACTGAAACCGCATTTTAACTGAATGCGGTTTTTTTAATTGGTAGAAACCTTTCTGAAAGCCGACTTCGGTATAAAAACCGCGAAAATTTGAATTCTGAGTCCTTTCGTGGCAATTTAGTAACATATGCAGAAAGTTTTAACGGCCGCTGAGATGCGTGAGGTTGATCGCTTAACAACCGGGAAATATGGAATTCCGCAGCAGATATTAATGGAAAATGCCGCACACCGGGCAGCTTGCGTTATAACTGAAAGGCTTGGCGGTTCGGTCGAAGGGCGTTCTATTCTGGTATTTTGCGGAAAGGGAAACAACGGCGGCGACGGAGCGGCGCTGGCGAGAATTTTGTGGACGCAGGGAGCTGACGTCGAAGTGTGCCTTTTCGGACTGATCGAGAATTCGAAGGAACATGCCCGGACAAACTTTGAAATACTGCAAAAGATCACCGAAAGCGAATCGTTCGACCCCGATTGTTCCGATCTCGCTTTTGAGGAAATAACCAGCCTGGAAGAATGGCTGGAATACGACAGCCTGAATTTTCACTGCGACGATCCTGATGTGATCGTAGATGCCCTTTTCGGCACCGGGTTATCGCGGCCGCTTGAAGGAGTTTATGAGCAAGTAGCGGGCTATATTTACGCCTTCAACTCGGACGGAATGAATGAGGATACTTTGATCGTTTCGCTCGATATTCCATCCGGTTTGGATGCAGACCGATGTGAGCAGATCGGGATGGTCCCAAAGGCACACGTCACAGTGACATTTACCGCTCCGAAAGCCGCCAACATTCTGCCGCCCGCTTCACATTTCAACGGCGAAGTTGTGGTTGTAAATATCGGTTCGCCGAAAGATTTGATCGATAATGCGCCTTCAAAGCTTTTTGTAATTGAACGGGAAGACGCTGCGAAATGGCTTGAGAAAACGGCCTTCGCCGAGAATTCTTATAAGAACAAACGCGGCCACGCCCTGTTAATTGCCGGTTCCGAAAATTATTCCGGTGCGGCGGTTTTATGCGGAAATGCCGCAATTCGCTCGGGTGCCGGGCTGGTGACGATCATCACGGCAAAATCATTGAAGGATGCAGTGGCGTCAAGAGTCTTGCCGGAAGTAATGGTCAGAAGCGTAGTCGAAACGGAATCGGGCGCGATATCAAAGGATGCTTTCACGGACATCCAAAAGTTTTGGGAAAACGTGGATGCCGTCGCGGTCGGCAGCGGGTTGTCGTCGAGCGATGAAAGCACTGGAGATCTGGTTCGCAGGATTATCGAAAACCGGAGAACTCCGATTGTTATTGACGCTGATGGTTTAAACTGCCTTTCGCCGTTCGATTTGACAGGATCGGCCGAATTGCCGCTGATCCTGACACCGCACGAAGGCGAATTTTTGCGCCTTCTTGGAACTACGAATAAGGAAGCATCGAAAGGCCATGTCCAGATGGCCCGCAGTTTCGCGGAAAAGCATAATGTCATTCTGGTTTTGAAGGGCGAACGGGCAATCATCGCTGAACCCGACGGCCGCGTTTTAATAAATCCCACCGGAAATTCCGGGCTGGGAAAAGCAGGAAACGGAGATACGCTGACCGGAATTATTACCGGATTTGTAGCCCAGGCGGTTCAAATGCAGGCTGATATTTTTGAAACGGTTGCCGCCGCGGTTTATATTGCGGGGTTGGCCGGCGATATTGCGGAAGCGAAATTCGGCAAGCGGATAATGACCGCATCGAATGTTATGGACTGTTTGGGCGAGGCTTTTGAGGCTGTTAATGAATAACATTTCCACTGTCTCGAGTTCGCCCAAAGCTACCTTTGAGATAGCGGAAAAACTCGGCGAGGTCATTTGTGCCGGTGATGTGGTCTTGCTGAGCGGCGGGATGGGAGCCGGGAAAACTCTCTTCACAAAGGGAATTTTACAGTCTCTTAATTACGATATCGACGAAGTAACAAGTCCAAGTTTTACGCTCGTGAATCTTTATAAAACCGAAAAATTTAATGTTTATCACATTGACCTATGGCGTCTCGACGAGGGAACTGACCTTGCTTTTGCGATCGGGCTAAATGAGATCATCGACGATGAAAAGGCCGTAATACTTATCGAATGGAGCGAGCGTCTTGGCGATTATCCATTTGTGGGAAAGGTTTTTCATGTGCAAATCGAAGGTGATGGTGATGAACCAAGGAGTATTTCGGTTGATTCGGACTAAATCAAAGTCGAATAAATGAGTAGAATATTCATAGCACCGGTAAAAACAAAGTTTTCAATATTGCCTTCGTATTAATTGGTGTAACATTCTAGTAACATAGATTTAACTTCACATTGGGGCGCGCTGTTTTATACTTAAGTTCGCTCCGGATGCTTACTGAAATTAAAACCGCGAAACACACAACTGAACCTGCACCGGAAGTGAACCCAAGCGATTCGTTTGAAGGCTCGACGCTTTTTAACCGCGAGGTGAGCTGGCTGGAATTCAACCGCCGCGTTCTTGATGAGGCGATGGACGAGCATTTGCCGGTGCTCGAACGGTTAAAATTTCTCTCGATTTTTTCTACTAATTTAGACGAATTCTTCATGATCCGCGTTTCGGGCTTAAAGGAACAGATCGAAGAAGGCGTGACCGAATTATCGTCCGACGGAATGACGGCGGCTGAACAGCTGCGCGAGATTGGGAAGCGGCTGCGTCCCATGCTGAAGCGGCAGGTTTCGTATCTTCACGAAACTGTTTTGCCGGAACTCGCCAAGGCCAAAATTACGGTCGAGCCATATAAGAGTTTAAATGCGAAGGACAAAAGGAAACTAGATAAGTACTTTCGCGATAACCTTTTTCCGATCCTGACGCCGCAGTCAGTCGATTCGAGCCATCCGTTTCCGTACATTTCAAATCTCAGCCTGAATATCGGCCTTTTCATCGAGCCGAATCGTAATTTCACGCAAAAAAATCTTAGGCATTTATTCCGCCAAAAACGGTTCGCCCGAATAAAACTGCCGCCGACGGTGCCGCGTCTGATACCGATTAACGCAAAAAACGGTCGATTCACGCTGCTCGAAGAAGTTATTGCGGCGAATGCCGAATCGCTTTTCCCCAATATGAAGGCGAGTGACGGCTTTCTTTTCCGCGTCACGCGCGACGCCGATATCGAGCTTCGCGAGGACGAGGCCGGCGACCTGATGCGGACGCTCGAACGAGAATTGCAGCGGCGGCGATTCCGCTTTCCGGTACGTTTGGAAGTTTCCGCGGAAATGCCGGAAAAGATGCATAAAGTATTGACGGTCGGAATCGGGCTGGATGAGCACGATGTTTATCCGATCGATGGATTTGTCGATATTCCCGATCTGATGCAGCTTTATTCGCTCGACCGGCCGCAACTCAAAGACCGGCCGATTGCTCTTGTTCATCCCTCGGTGATGCACGAAAAAAAAAGCATTTTCGACGAGTTAAAGAAGCACGATATACTTCTGCATCATCCATATACAGCTTATTCGTCCGTAACCGATTTTATCGCCGAAGCGGCGGAAGATCCAGATGTGCAGGCGATAAAAATTTGCCTTTATCGCACAGGGAAGGACTCGCCGATCGTAAATTCACTCATCCGTGCTACCGAGAAGGGAAAGCAGGTAACCGCTCTCGTTGAATTAAAGGCCCGCTTCGATGAAGAAAACAATATCGAATGGGCGCGCAGGCTGGAAAATGAAGGCGTACACGTCGTTTACGGGATCAGCACGCTGAAAACTCACTCGAAGGTTTTGCTAATTGTCAGGCGTGAGAAGGACAAGCTTGCCCGTTATGTCCATTTGGCGACCGGCAACTATAATCCGGCGACATCGAGACATTACACCGATCTTGGGCTGCTGACGGCCGACGAAGAGATCGGGGCGGACGCGACCAGCCTGTTTAATTTTTTAACGGGCTATTCGCAGCAGACAAAGTATCACCGGCTGCTGGTCGCTCCGCTTAACTTGCGCGAGAAATTGACTGACCTGATCAGGCGTGAAAAAACCAATAAAAAAGACGACAGGACCGCTCGCATAATCGTGAAGGCGAACAGCCTGACCGACGAATTATTAATTCAGGAACTATACGACGCTTCGCAGGCCGGCGTCGAGATCGATCTTATCGTTCGCGGCGTATGCTCGCTGCGGCCGGGTATTAAAGGCCTGTCGGCAAATATTAAGGTGCGGTCGATTGTCGGGCGATTTCTCGAGCACAGCCGCGTTTTTTATTTTGCTAACGGCGGCGGCGAGGAAATTTATATAGGCAGCGCAGATTGGATGTCGAGGAATCTCGACCGGCGGGTTGAGATCGTGCTTCCCATTATCGATCCGGCGATCAGGGAATATATCAAGACCCAAATTCTGGAAGCCTATCTGCGGGATAACGTAAATGCGAGAATTTTGCGGCCTGACGGGTCGTATCGCAAGGTTCAGCAAACGGGCGAGCCTTTCGATTCACAGATGTCATTTGTCGGGCAGGATATTTTGAGCTAGGCCGCGGCGGTCCGTTCGAATCTCGCTTCGGAAACATCACCCACCAATTTACCAAATTTTAAGGTTAAACGCGGATAGCCGCGCGGTTCCGGCTCAAGATCGTAAATATCGAGCAATTTCTCCGTCTCGGCAATTTCATTGATAGTACCTTCGATTTCCATATAAACTCCGAATGGCAACTCGTCCAGCACGACCTCAACATCACGAAAATGCCAGGTTTTACGATGCTTTTCGTAAATCACCGATAGTTTATAGCCCAAACATTGAATTATATTTTCCATTGCATCGACGTCAGCAACGATAGTTTCGTGCTCGATCCGATGCTTAATGTCAGAATCGTTTTTAAAACGCTCTTTGTAGGTCAGGAGCGTTGTATCACCTATTTTTCGCAGCCGGAGAACGGCGCCTCTTTCATCAAGAACGGCACCGCGGTGAAGAAAATTTTCTTCGAAAACTTCGCTGGCAAATACGGCGCCTAATTCACCGAGTTTTGCGGTTATTTCGACGAGCCGCTTTTTACCGAGGCGATATTTTTTTTCCGTTTCAATGGCCATTTCTTAAAACAAGGCTCTCCTGTATTCATTTCAATAGTACGGGAATAAACAGCATCGGGGCAAACACGGTTTGAAATCTGCTTCACGGCTTGACTATAAAAGCGTCGTATTGAATACTTGAAAAAAAGGTCAGGTATTTATTCTGACTATGTTTTACTTAAATTGATATTAGAGGAAATTTTATGCCTTATCCGGAAATGATGATTCAAGGGATGCGTGCCGAACTCGCGCAGCTTGGGATCGAAGAAACAAAAACAACTGAAGCCGTGGCCGACGCGGTGAAGAATACAGACGGAACGTTAATGGTAGTTGTTAATTCGGTATGCGGATGTGCGGCTGGCGGCGTTCGTCCCGGTATTGCTATGGCTCTACAAAATGCGGAAGCAACTCCTGACCGTTCGATTACCGTATTTGCCGGTGCAGACATTGACGCGACGGATTCAGCTCGCGAGCTTTTCACGGGTTACGCCCCTTCGTCACCGTCGATCGGTATTTTGAAAGACGGCAAACTCGTACAAATGTTCGAACGCCGTGACCTGGAAGGCCGCCCGCCGGCAACGATAGCACAAGCTTTGAGTGACGCTTTTGCGAATCATTGCTCGAAAACAGAAGCTGCGAATAATTAATTTCGTAGCACTAACTTGATCCGAAAACCGTCTGAAATGGGCGGTTTTTTTGGCAAACCGGGTCAGAACCGGGAGCGATAGCGACTGGGTTGAACTGAGTTCAAGGTTCCGAGTTCAAAGTTCAAAGTTAATATCATGCCTGACTTTGAACTTTGAACCTTAAACTTTGAACTCCTGCAAAGAACCCGGTCTTTATCGCTCCCGGTTCTGACAAAGCTGAACAAATGACCTTGATCTCAATTCTGCTGAGTTCAATCCGGTCGATTCCAATATCTCTTCGTCTGTAAAAGCTCCGCAATCCAAGCCTTGCCCGAAGAAATTCAACAATCCCTGAGCCGACGCTGCATCATCGAAAGTATTTCCCACCAGGTTCGCTTGGGCTTCTTTTTGAATAATACCTTTCAAACGGGATGCCTGAGCATCTTTTGCTTCGAAAAAGAAAGAGTAAACGGCTGCATAACGAGCGACGAGTTGATTCGGATGCAGATCCCAGCTCTGATAAAAACCGCCGGCCATCGATTGGGTGACGTTTTGAAAATGTCTGAGCCAGCCCGAATGCACGGAGTGGTGGTTTTCATTCAGTTGTGCCTGCGAAAGGCTTTCACCTTTGTGAACCGGCACCGGCAGTTCGGTCGTGACTGAATCCGCAAGCCGCACACCCAGCGGCGAAAGAGCGATCTGCATCATCTGCCGTGCGAAATTGCACGCCGCATGATTGAGATCCTGATGATCGGCGGATATTCCAAGGCTTGCGGTATAATCATACGCACCGAAATGAGCTGACACCGGGCGGTCTTTTGCCGCCTTTGCCAAGTCTCTTAAAGGGATTCTTCCTTTTTTATCGAGGATCGCGAGCGGAGTTTCAATCATTATTTCAATTCCAATAGAACTCGGCACTAATTTATGCTGTTTTTCGATTTTGGCGAGAATCCTGCATAAATCGTGAACTTCCTTTTTATCAGTCACCTTGGGAAGCGTGACCGCAAAACCCTGCGGCAGCTTGTTACGGGTTTCATTCAGAAATGCAGCGAGAAATAGATTCAGCGTCAGGACCGCACGCTCATGCGTTTCGGGGGCAAATGATTTTATTCTGAGGCCCGAAAATCTGGTGATAGTGTTTGTTTTGAAAGCCTTTGCAAGTTCCTCGGCGGATGAAACGGCGTGAGCGTCTTCTTCCTGGTCTGAGCGAAAGCCGTAGCCGTCTTCGAAGTCTATTCGAAAATCCTCGACGGGTTCTGTTTTTAGCTTATGGATAGTGCGTTGATAAATCGTCCAGGCAAACCACGCCGGAAAATTTTCTTTTCTGACTGTTTCCGGCTTTTTCGCAAGTTCCTTTTCGAGGTCAGCAATAGCTTTGGGAAAACGGGGCAATGTTTCAGAGCCTTTCAGCCGCAAAGCACCCGCAAACTCAACAAAATTCGGAGCGTAAACTCCCAGCGAATCGAGCGCGATCTTTCCGAGCTTTTTAGGCGTGCCGGCTTTGTAAAGATGCGCTCCGCCATAAACGACATGAACCGGTGAGCGGCCATTTTTGGCTATGAATTTATTTCGTTTGGTACTTAAATCCTTAACGATCAAAAGCACGCCTTCGTCGCCGTCGTGTAGAATTGTTTTGCTCATATTCAAAGGGAACGCGGACATCCTTGTCCGCTAAAGGGATGTGGACAAGGATGTCCGCGTTTTGCGTTAAAACAACTCGTCCATCGCTTCTTCCAGATTTTTTACGCCGACAACCCGAATTCCCAAAAGTTTCTCAAGGCCTGATTTATTGGATTCCGGAAGGATTAATTTCTTAAAACCGAGAGTTTGAGCTTCTCGCGCTCTGGCCTGAGCCTGCAGAACGCCGCGGACTTCGCCGGTCAGTCCGACCTCGCCGAATACCGCGACTTCCGGCGGTACCTGCAAATTACGAAAACTCGAAGCGATGGACGCTATCACGCCGAGATCTGCGGCAGGTTCGTCAACCTCCAGGCCGCCCGCAATATTTATAAATACATCATCTCCCGCAAGCTGCAACCCCAAGCGTTTTTCCAGTACCGCGATCAAGAGAGCCGTGCGGTTGTAATCGAAGCCCTGGGCCATCCGCCTGCCCGACGCGGATTTAGTGCTGGAAACAAGTGCTTGCACTTCGACCAGCATCGGCCTTGTGCCTTCCATGCAGACGGTAACGACCGATCCACTCGCTCCTTCAGGGCGTTCCTGCAAAAAGAGTTCAGAAGGATTGCCGACAGGAATAAGGCCTGCATTGGTCATCTCGAAAACGCCTATTTCATTCGCGGCTCCGAACCGGTTTTTGGTCGCCCGGATAATTCGGTGATTGTGATGCCGGTCGCCTTCGAAATAAAGGACCGTGTCAACTATATGTTCCAAAGTTTTCGGCCCGGCGATTGAGCCTTCCTTTGTTACATGTCCGGTGAGAAAGACCGGCGTGGCGGTTTGTTTGGCGAACATCATGAACTGCGCGGCGACATCGCGGACCTGCGAAACGCTTCCGGGCGCGGATTCGATCTTGTCGCTGTAAACCGTTTGTATCGAATCGACGATTATAAAATCGGGCCGGAGTTTATCGGTTTCGGCCATTATCGTTTGCAGGTTTGTTTCAGGCAGTATAAAAAGATTTTCGGCGTTCAAACCCAGCCGTTCGCCCCGCATCTTGATCTGGCGTTCTGATTCTTCGCCGGAAATATAAAGCACCTTTGCACCGTTTTGGCTTAACTTGTCAGCCATTTGAATAACGATTGTCGATTTACCGATTCCGGGTGCACCGCCGATCAGGATGAGCGAGCCGGCGACAATTCCACCACCCAAAACGCGGTCGAATTCTTCTATGCCGGAAGTTGTGCGGGCGTCGTCCTGCGATTCTATGTCTCCAAACGAGATCGGTTTGCTCTCGCGAACGCCGGAAAATAATGCACGACCGCTTCCGCCGGGTTGGGCGGCAGGGCGAAAACGTTCCTCAACAAGCGTGTTCCACTCCTCGCAGTCGGGGCATTGTCCCTGCCATTTGCGGGATTGCCCGCCGCATTTTTGGCAGACGTAGATTGTTGCTGGTTGTTTGGCCATAAACAGTTCTAAGATAATACAATTTTTGCATAAGTTGCGAACAAGGACCGAAATCATTTCGAGATTCGTTTTAAAATACTCGTAACGGCCGATCGGCACCCTACTGTGTTAGAATTTTCATTAACTTGTTTCAAACGAAATGGGAATTTCAACTAACAGAGGTATAAATATGCCCGAGAATGAAGAACCAGAAGTGGACAGTCAGGATCCACAAACTAGAGAACATGGAGAAACCGCCGCAACACGACGACAGCCAATTGTCGAACCGGCCAGCGTTACCGAAGCTGAAAACGAATCCGCCCGTGAGGACAGAATGCACGGACAAAAAGAACAGCCGGGCCTTCCGGAATCCAACGATGAAGAGTGGAGTCCGGGTTCAAGCGCCGCCGATAAATAATTTTATTGAATTATTATCACCTAAAAGCACGGGGCAGGAGCAAAACCTGCCGTGTGCTTTTGTTTTTAATCGTATTTTGTGAAGACTAGAAAATATGGCCGTACAATCCGTCCACCAATTTGCAGAGAAGGTCGTTTTGATAACCGATGGGACAACTCCGATAGGCCGTGCCGTCGCTATTCAGATGGCTCTCCAGGGCAGCTATGTAATCAGCGGTTTTTCAAGCGTTTCCGATGCGTCATCCGATCCCTTGCAGGATCTACGAGAACTTGGAACTCTCGCAACTTCGGTAGATGCCGACATTTCGTCGGTATGCGGTGCAAAACATTTGGTGGCCGAGGCGGCGAAATCATTTGGACGTATCGACCTCTTGGTGAATTGTCTGAAATCCGGCCCGCAATCGTCGTTTGAAGATACTGATGAAACGGATTTTGGGGAAAGCATTAATCGAAGTCTGAAGGCAGCCTATTTTGTCACTCAGGCAGCTTTAGAATTTATGAAGCCGCGTCCAAAACCCAAGATCGTCAATGTTTTTTCGGCGTGCGATACGAACGAAACAGCTCAAAATCCGTTATTCGCATCGTCACAGGGAGTATTAAGGGAATTTACGCAGTCCCTCTCACTGTCGCTGCCCAAACATTTTCGGGTAAACGGCGTTGCGGTCAGCGAGAAGAAGAAAGAATCGGTTATTGACGCTGAGTTGTTCCGGCCGCAAACGGCAATTTCCGCCGACGATGCGGCCCGAACGGTTGTTTACCTGCTTTCGTCCGAAGCAATTGGGCTAAACGGACAGATTTTAAGCGTAGGCTGATTTGTGCCGGTTACAGCCGACGGCGTTTCGTGATAGAATTTTAACCGATGAAGCTCGATATTCTCACAATTAGAATCGGATTTGTAGCTCTTTTGATGCTGCTTGCGTACCAATTAAATCCCATAGAACGAACGCAGAAATTCGGGCTCGGCGATAACGTCAGCGGCGATACGCGGCATATTTTATCGGTTTTGATGGGTTTGATCGTTGGTATTGTCATCATTGCGTTTGAAATGCGGGTGCGGCGAGCTTCATTAAAAACGCTGATAGGTGCGGCGGTCGGTTCGATTCTTGGGATCGTCGGAGCATTTTTGATCGGAATACTGATATCCATTCAAAAAGAGGCGGCGGTTTCTGCGGAAATGCAGACGTTTCTGACGATATCGCTTGCCTTTTTCATGGGATACATCGGGCTGATGGTCGGAGCGGCGAAGGGCGAATACCTTGATCTGTCCGCACTGGGCGGAATTTTTAGCGATAAGACCCTTAAACGCGATTATAAAATTCTGGATACGTCGGTGATCATTGACGGCCGCATCGCCGATGTTTCTGAAACCGGGTTTCTTGGCGGAACATTGATAATTCCGCATTTTATTCTCGCCGAGCTTCAGCAGGTCGCCGATTCGGCTGATTCTTCAAAACGGCAGCGCGGCCGCCGCGGGCTCGATATGCTTCAGCGATTGCGGAACAACAGCAATCTTGATATTCAGATCGTAGAAACCGATTTTCCGGCAGTGAAGGAAGTCGATTTAAAATTGATCGAACTGGGCAAGCAGCTTGATGCGGTGATCGTTACCAACGATTTTAATCTCAATAAAGTTTCGCAGCTTCGCGGTGTTTCCGTATTGAACATTAACGAGCTTGCCAACGCTCTAAAACCTGTCGTCCTTCCCGGTGAAGCAATGCGTGTTTTCGTGCTGAAGGAAGGCAAGGAATACAACCAGGGCGTCGCTTATCTCGATGACGGAACGATGGTCGTGGTTGACAACGCTCGCCGGCTGATCGGCAAAACGGCTGATATTGCCGTAACCAGCGTGCTTCAAACCACCGCCGGGAAAATGATCTTCGGCCGTTTGTGGGAAGAGAAAGACGATCACACCGAAAGCAACGTAGGTATTCATGACTCAAGATCCATGGATTTTAGAAAGGCAACACGCGAACTTCGTCAGAATACAATAATCGAAGAGATCGAAACTTAACTCTTATCCGATGAATACCGCCATAATTGTAGCTGCCGGCAGCGGTAAAAGATTCGGCTCCGATACACCCAAGCAGTTCCTCGACATTCTGGGTAAACCCGTAATAATTCATACACTTGAGCGTTTCGAAGCGTGCGCGGAAATTACGGAAGTGATTTTGGTTCTGGCGGCGTCTGAGATCGAAGCTTTCAAAACAATCGCGGCGAATTACTCCCTTACTAAACTTGTTAACATAGTTTCCGGCGGAAAAACGCGGGCGGAATCTGTATTTAACGGGTTGCAGGCGGCCGACGCTCGAACTAAAGTCATCGCCGTACACGACGGCGCCCGGCCGCTAATTTCCTTCGACGAGATAACCGCAACAGTTTTAAAGGCCGAAGAAACTGGAGCAGCCTGTCTCACGGCACCGTTAACTGATACAATCAAACAAGTAAGCGGTAACGAAATTATCGGAACACTCGACCGCGAATATCTGCGGCGGGCGTTGACTCCACAAGCTTTTCGATATGAAATACTTCAAAAAGCATTTGCCGGCAGTGATTTGGGCAGCGAAGCTACTGACGAATGTTATCTCGTCGAAAAAATTGGGCAAAGGATAGCTTTTGTTGAAGGAAGCTCGAAAAATATAAAAATCACGCACGCCGAAGATCTAATCGCGGCTGAAGCGTTTATGAAAAGTTCTGAGTTCAAACTTTAGTTTGTCTTCCGGGAACTTTGTACTCAAACTATAGAAATATGTTTCGAATTGGGTTTGGAAATGACGTACATCGCCTTATCGAAGGAAAACCGCTGATTCTTAGCGGCATTAATATCGAATCAGACTTCGGCGCTGACGGTCATTCCGACGCTGACGCTCTGATCCATGCAATCACCGATGCGATTCTCGGAGCACTTGCTCTCGGCGACATCGGTACGCATTTTTCAGACGGCGAGGAACGCTGGAAAAATGCCGAGAGCTTTGTCTTTTTGCGTTATGCGGTTGGGTTGATGAAGGAAAAAGGTTTTGCGGTCGTGAATGTTGATTCGATAATCGGTTTGGAGAAGCCAAATCTCCGGCCATATATCGACGCTATGCGCGAGGGCATTGCTGTTGCACTCGAAATTGAGGCAAACTGCGTGAGCGTTAAAGCTAAAACAGGCGAAGGAATGGATGCTGTTGGAGAACGGCGTGCGGTTCGAGCCGAAGCGATAGTATTGCTGAAACGAAATTAATGGCGGGACAGGATAATGCGTTCGCAAGAAATAATTGCCAAAAAACGTGACGGCGGTGAGCTTTCGGCCGGTGAAATAAATTCTTTCATCGACGGAGTTTGTGACAATACCTGGGCGGATTATCAGATTTCAGCGCTTCTGATGGCGATGTTTACGCGTGGGCTTAACTTTGAGGAGCAGGATAATTTAACCAGATCTATGCTGAATTCCGGCGATGTGCTCGATTTTTCCGACATCGACGCGCCGAAGGCCGACAAGCACTCGACGGGCGGTGTCGGCGATAAAACCTCGCTGATAATTGCTCCGCTTGTTGCGGCGTGCGGCGTAGCTGTGCCGATGATATCGGGACGCGGGCTTGGGCACACCGGAGGCACGCTCGATAAACTTGAGGCAATTTCGGGTTATAACGTAAAGCTTTCCACTGATGAATTCCGCAAAATTATAAAGAAATGCGGCTATGCGATGGCCGGGCAAACGGCCGAGATCGCACCTGCGGATAAAAAAATTTACGCGCTGCGTGACGCGACTGCAACTGTTCCATATATTCCGCTTATTGTTGCATCAATCATGTCAAAGAAATTGGCCGAGGGCCTTGACGTTCTCGTGCTGGATGTCAAAACGGGGTCGGGGGCATTCATGGTCGAGTTTGAAGATTCAAAAAAGCTCGCTGAGGCCTTAGTAAAAACCGGCACGAACTTCGGCGTGCGGACTGAAGCCGTGATCTCGGACATGAGTCAGCCGCTTGGCAGATTTGTCGGGAACTCTCTCGAAGTTTACGAATGTATTAATATTTTGAAAGGCAGGATTGACGGGCAGTCGCAGTCGACCTGGGACCTTTCACTTGAACTCTCGGCAAGAATTCTGGTTATGTCCGGTATCAAATCCGATATTGAAACCGCCCGAGCATTTGCACAATCGATTCTCGACAGCGGCGCCGCGTTCGAGAAATTCAGGATGAATGTCGAATGTCAGGGCGGTGATACGCAAATTTGCGATAATTCTGAAATGCTTTTGAACCAAAGCCTTATTGAAACGAAGCTCGTTGCTCCCGCGTCCGGTTTCATTGCCAATATCGATACGCTTGCCATTGGTAATTCGATCGTCGCGATCGGCGGCGGGCGGTTGAAGACCGTTGACAAAATCGATCATGCTGTCGGTTTCGCGAATGAAGTGAAAGTAACTCAAAATGTAAAAGCAGGCGACACGCTTGGCATTCTGCACAGCCGCAGCCAGGGTCAGGCAGATTCCATTTCCGCCCAACTCGCTAATGCTTATAAGATAACTTTCGAAAACAATCAAAAACCGCCACTTATTCAGGAAATCATCGTTTCCTGAAATTTTCCGCAAGACGCCGTTAGGCTTATAAGTGCAGCTTTTGCACAAAGGAAAAAAAAATCACAGCGGCGGGCAGGGTTCTTCCTTGCCCGTTTTCATAAATGTTTGTAATCTTATCTCACCATCCGATGCATCAAACCGAAAGATTATGAACATTAGAATTACGTTGATCGCAAGCCTTCTAGTTTTAGCTGCTTTGTTAGTGTCGTCCTGCGGAACGCAAACTGAGGCTAAACGCGAAGGCTGCACTGCCCGCGTCGGGATCGTCTTCGATATCGGCGGCAAAAACGACCGTTCGTTCAATGCGGCTGCCTGGGATGGCGTGAAGCGTGCTGAGAAGGAACTCGGTATTTGCCTTAACGATGTAGAACCCGGAAACCCTACTTCCATCGAGCCGGCGATGCGTGCTTTCGCGGAAAGAAATTATGATCTGGTCGTGGGCGTCGGTTTCGCACAGGGACAGATAATGCAGCGGGTCGCGAACGATTTTCCCAATATCAAATTCGCTATTATCGACGGCGTAATTTTCGAGAAGGACGGCAAAACGCCGAAGCAGAATGTCGCCTCGCTTGTTTTTCGCGAACACGAAGGCTCTTTCCTCGTCGGAATGATCGCTGCCGCCAAATCCAAAACGGGAACGCTCGGATTTATCGGCGGAATGGACATTCCACTCATTCACAAGTTCGCGACCGGCTATAGAGAAGGTGCGCTCTTTCAAAATCCGAATACAAAATTCGTCGAGAATTACGTCGGCGTAACCGACTCGGCCTGGAATAATCCAGGAAAAGGAAAAGAATTAGCGTTAAACCAGATCGAAAAGGGCGCGGACGTTATCTTTACAGCTGCCGGGAATTCCGGTCTCGGGGCTTTCGATGCAGTCGAGCAATATGGCAGAAACGACAGCGGAGAAGCGAATAAATTTGTCATCGGCGTCGATTCGAATCAAAACGGCGTAAAGCCCGGCTTTGTACTTACCTCGATGGTAAAACGCGTGGATAATGCGGTTTATGATGTGGTGAAAGAAGTTATTGCGGGTAAGTTTCAGGGCGGATTTCACGCCTTTGGCCTTGATAAAGATGGTGTCGCATACGCAGTAGATGCCAACAACAAAACATTGATTCCACAAGATGTGATTCTCAAAGTAGAAGAAGCCCGAACCAAGATCGGCAGCGGTGAGATCACGGTAACTGACGCGATGGCCCCGAAAAAATAATGCTTGAACTTCGAAATATAACGAAAATATTCGGCAATGTCGTCGCGAATAACGACGTTTCCATCCATGTCAAAAAAGGCTCGATCCACGCGATTGTCGGTGAAAACGGGGCAGGGAAATCGACGATAATGCGAATCGCTTACGGCTTTTACAAGGCTGACAGCGGCGAGATCTTAGTCGAGGGCAACACGGTTTCTATTCGAAATCCGCACGATGCTATTGCTCTTGGCATCGGCATGGTGCATCAGCATTTTATGCTTGTCGATACTATGACGGTAGCCGAAAACATAATTCTCGGTGCGGAAACCGGCTCGGTGGTCAACCTCGACCTCGATAAAGCGAATGCCGATATTTTGGCTTTGTCTAATGAACTCCGGCTTGGTGTCGATCCAAAGGCGTTTATCGAGGACCTTTCCGTTGGCCAGCAGCAGCGGGTGGAATTGCTCAAAGCTCTTTATCGCAATGCCGAACTTTTGATTCTCGATGAACCGACCGCTGTGCTGACACCGCAGGAAGTCGAAGAATTTTTCGGGATTCTCCGCAGGATGAAAGATCAAGGGAAAACGATAATCATCATCACGCACAAGCTCGAAGAGGTTTTGGCGATCTCTGATGAAGTAACCGTGATGCGGGACGGAAACTCGGTCGGAAACGTAAGAACTTCGGAAACGAGCGCAAAGGATTTGGCGAGGATGATAGTCGGGCGTGACGTGCTGCTGCGGGTTGAAAAAACGGATGCACAAGCAGGTTCGGCGGCACTTGAAGTAAAGGAATTGTTCATAAAGGGTAAACACGGTGCGGCGGTCAACGGCGTTTCGTTTGAAGTTAGATCGGGCGAGATCGTCGGCATCGCGGGAATCGAAGGTAACGGGCAGACCGAATTGATCGAGGCGTTGGCGGGACTTGCGAGCACCAGCGCCGGAAAGGTTTATTTCGAAGGAAAGGATATTACGAACCTCAGCCCGCGGCGAATTAAGGAGCTTGGCATTGCACACATTCCCGAGGACCGCCATAAACGCGGCCTTCTTTTGAATTCCGATCTCGCCGAGAACTCAATTCTCGGGGTGCATTACCGTGCACCGGCGGCGAACGGGGCGGGATTTCTGGATAATGCAGCAATACAAAAACGGGCAAAGGAAATACTCGAAAATTTCGACGTACGTCCGCCGAATGTCGAACTCCAGGCTAAAGCACTGTCGGGCGGCAATCAGCAAAAGCTTATAATCGGCCGCGAATTTCAGCTCGAACCAAAACTTTTATTAGTATCGCAGCCGACACGCGGCGTCGACATCGGAGCGATAGAATTTATTCACAGGAAGCTAATTGCATTACGCGATGCGGGTTGCGCGGTGCTTCTCGTTTCGGCCGAACTCGAAGAAGTAACGGCCTTAGCTGACAGGCTTTTAATAATCAGTAAAGGAAAAATTGTCGGCGAGGTCGATCCGAAAATTAGCTCGACGGAAGAGATTGGATTGATGATGACAGGCGGAAAGTAAATAAAGTTGACCGTGCCAGGACCGGTATCGATCATGAGAACACTGAGTTGTGTTGATATTTAGTTTTCCAGAGTGCTTCAAAAGATTTGAACACGGAGATTGCCGAGTGAAGAAATGGAGAACACGAAAAAACCCAAAAATTACCCTTAATTTACCGAAATTCGTTCCCGTTACCTAAAAAAAGGTGTCGAGAACAAGAATAATACGAAGTTTTCCGCCTTCGGCGACGTCGCCTATTAACATACTTGCGGGAAACGAAACGTAGAAAGCATAACATCGCCCATCACGGCTGTAATGACGCCCGGGTTCCCAACCACCAGACAAACCAAATCAGAAAGGAACAAAGCGAATCGGAACCTGATCTCGCCCGGAATTACAAATGACAGCAGAAACTAGACAATTTGTGTCGATGTCTTATTGAAAATGCTTTTCATCGCGTCAATCGCCCGTTCGAGATTTTTCATCGAAGTCGCATAGGAAATTCTTAAAAATCCTTCTGCCCCAAAACCCGCTCCGTCCGTGACGACGACATGAGCTTCGTTCAGCATAAACTCCGCAACTTGCGCCGAAGATTCGAATCTGTCTCCGATCATTTCTCGAACATCGACAAATGCATAAAAGGCTCCTTCAGGCATTGAGCATTTGAAGCCGTTTACTTCGTTCAAAGCCGGGATTAACATATTTTTTCTTCGTTCATATTCATTCAGCATCGATCCCACAGCTTTTAGCGACTCTTCGGCATTTTGCATTGCTTTCGCGCAAGCGTACTGAACGAACGATGTCGGATGCGTAGCGGAATGGCTCTGCAGCTTGACCATCGCACGGCTCCATTCTTCGTTAGCGATGGTGTAGCCGATCCGCCAACCGGTCATTGCATAAGTTTTTGAGAAACTCCCGGCAACGCAAACGTATTCACGCAATTCCATGGGCAGAGCAGCCGAGCTGAAAACTTCTGCCGGCGGATATGCAAAAAACAGATAGCATTCGTCAGTTAAAACATAAACATTACGCTCCGCGCAGACCTCCACGATCTTAAGCATTTCGTCCGGCGGAATCACACGGCCGGTCGGATTATTCGGCGAATTGACGATCAGCAGCTTTGTTTTATCGGTAATTGAACGTTTGACCTGCTCGGCCGTCAAAATAAAATCTGTTTCTTCCGTTTCGATAAATACATTTTTAGCGGAGCAAAACGTGCCGATCTCCGGGAAAGTGACCCAATAAGGTTTGGGAATTAACAATTCGTCGCCAGGATTCAGGATCGTACAAGCCGCATTGAATAAAGCCTGCTTGCCGCCGCATGCCGCAACTACTTCGCCCGGAGAAAAATCAGCCCCGAAACGGCCTGAATAAAATCCGGCAATCGATTCTTGAAATGTTTTCATTCCGGCACTCGATGTGTATTTGGTCAGCCCTTTTGCTAAACCTTCGCGGGCGTATTCCTTGATAAATTCCGGCGTATCAAAATCGGGTTCGCCGACGGTCAGGTCAATAATATCCACGCCCTGTTCGCGTAAAGCAGCGGCGGCCTGAGCAGCCTTTAACGTAGAGGATGCGTGCATCTTGGCGACATTGTCGGATACCGGAAATGAATTCATATCAACTTTCTGCCACAGCGTTTCAAAGTTTTTTGCCCGCGAAATATGCGAAAAGGACGCGAAGTTTCGGTCCTTTCTTTTTTCGCGACTTTTCGCGTATTTCTCGGGCAAAAACTTAACCCAATTTCTCCCGCATTTTTTCTTCGACCAATTCCGGTATCAGCCCTTCGACGCGGCCTCCGAGCCGGAAAACTTGTTTCATCAGATCAGACGAAACATATGAATATTCTTCCGCCGCCATTAAAAAAACGGTCTCAATATTCGGTTCTAGACGCCGGTTCATCAGCGCCATTCGCAATTCATATTCATAATCGCTGACAGCTCGGATTCCGCGAACGATCGCGGTTGCTTGTCTTTCCCTGGCAAAATCCGCTGTCAATCCCGAAAAGCTTTCCACCATCAAACGGCAGTTTCCGTTCTCGGTTGAAGGAAGAAGTTCGAAGATTATCGCACGGCGTTCATCTACCGTGAACATCGGGTTTTTGTCCGGATTATTTAGCACGGCGATAATCATCTCGTCAAACAGCGGCGAACTGCGCTTTATGATATCGAGATGGCCGTTGGTCAATGGATCGAAAGAACCCGGAAAGATCGCACGTCGCATATAACAATGAATTGTAAAGAGTTAATGAAAAATGGCAAATAGAGAACTCTGAGTTTGTAAAAGCCAGTGTGTAAATATTCTGACGAGAACCGTCTTTCACATGCGTGAATACAATGTAATTACAATTGTAATTAAAATGTAAAGCCTTCCTGTTTTTGTTTTGAAATTTCTTATTACATGTTAATATTCCTATTTACTCGCAACCATGCGTGTCGATAGCCGGAAAAGAACAAAACGAAGCGATGAACAAAAACGGGCAGGCCGCCGCATTTTACGATCTGGAAGGGACTTTGGTAAGCACTAATCTCGTGCATACGCTCGCTTTCTACGCCAAGCGGCAGGCTGGAATTTGGCAAACGGCTAAAAAAAGTATTGGAACGCTTGCGAAACTGCCGCTTTTCGGTGTTACCGATTTTTACAGCCGCAATGTATTTAACGAGTTTTTCTTCAAAAGCTACGAAGGCGAATCTTTTGACCGGCTTCGCTTTTTCGCGGACGAGCTTTTCGAAGACGTGCTGAAGCCGGCGATCTACCCCGGTACACCCGAACTCATCGCCCAGTCCAGAAAAATCGGCCAAAAACAGATTGTCATCACCGGTGCTCTGGATTTTACTGTAGAACCGCTGATCAGATATCTAGGCGTCGATCATTTCATCGCCAACCGCCTGGAATTCGTCAACGGCTACGCGACCGGCCGCCTGCTCCCGCCGGTCATGGCCTCCGCCACCAAAGCCAAATGGATCCGCGAATACGCCGAACAGGAAAACATCAACCTGTCCGAATCGTTCGCCTACTCCGACAGCATTTCCGACCTTCCAATGCTCTCGATAGTCGGTCACCCGGTGGCGATCCACCCGGATTTTAGATTGAAACAAACGGCGTTGCAGCACGATTGGGCGATTTTGGATTTGAAGTGACGAAACAAATGAAGGAACGAATTTCGAAAATGCGGGAATACAATAGGGATCGTGAAGAGGAATCATTACTCGATTTCCTTCGAAGGTGTCCGATTGACGAAGAGACATGGACATATATACTTGACCGTCCAAATGATCTTTCGAGAGAGATCGATTTCGACAACTTCGACTTTAATGATAGCGACAGCATCATTCATGGTGCGTCCCCAAAGGGCATATAGCCACGTCGTTTACGGCGTGGTACCGGTTTGAGACAGATTTCTTAGCCCGTTTAAACGGGCCTGCTAAGAGTTGGCTTAAGCATAGAGGGAGAAGGACGTTAAAACGCCCTGTTGAATCTTATTCGAAGTTGACCAGGCCGTAAACGACGTGGCTATGTGCCGCGAACGCGGGAAACTTCGTGAACGAGGCTGAGAAGTTCAGGTTTTGCAGCGAAGATTATGGGCTTACCATCAATTGAGAATTTTGATATTTCGTTTATTAAACGAACTTCAGAAAATCTGACTAACTACAAAGGCGATTATGAATTTACGATGCTCCTCAACAGCCTTTTAGGTTTGATAGTCGTTCCAAACGAAAGTAAAGACGGGCGGAAATTCAACTTTGATTTTTGGTCAAAGAAATTGACGGATTTTCCTGAACTCAATGCGATCTTTACAAAGCGACAGAGAGGGTACGGAAAGGAAGCGCCGACATTGATCAAAAAAAGTTTTATTGGCTCTCGCAAACAGATCAAGAACTTAATCCGCGGGAAATCAAATTGATGAGTTCCTAAATCGGACTCGGCATAGTATTGCTCATTTCGGAATCATTCCGTTGGCTCAGCCTGGGAATCAAACAGAGTGGTGCGGGGTGATTTTGCGGAACTTTCGAAAGGATACTTTATCGGATGACAACAAGAAGTTAACGAAAAATTTTGAGATCTGTCTGATGAAAGACGAAATTAGAATTCTTGCTGACTTCATTTCGTTGAAATATCTTGAAACTAACAGGAAGAGAAGGAGATAGAAAGAATGAAAAGCGCTTCAAAATATAGTCAGATTTTGGCTTTCGTGATTGTTCTGTTTTGCGCGGGAATAGCGACTTTCGCACAAGAAAAGGGAATGGTTTTGACGAATGCCGATATAATCGAGATGGTTAAATCAGGTCTCTCCGAAGGAATTATATTGGCGAAGATAAAGAATTCAAAGTACGAATTTGACACATCTTCACCGTCGCTCGTCAAGCTGAAAGATAGTGGTGTTTCCGAGACGCTGATTATGGCAGTGATTGAAAGGCAGGACGGTTCGACTACAATCGACCAATCGGCCAAAGCTCGAGTTGAAGAATCTGATAAGCGGGTTATTGAAATGAACAACGCTGTCGGCAAACGTAACGTGTTCATTCGTATTGATGATGACGAAAGCCGACTTGAATTCAGTAAGCGATTATCCGACAAGAAATTTGTGATTGTGAATGAACGAGACAACGCAGAACTTGTATTTGAATTTACCATTGAAGAAGGAACCGCACAGTCTAGGTCGGGCATTTATCGAGGTGTTGAAGCTAGTCGGAAAACACGCACAGGTAAGCTTGTGGTTACTGTCGTAGACGGGAATAAAAAAGGGATAATTTTTGCTCGTGAATTTGAGCCAAACTCTACATTCGCGTTTGCAGGGAACGGTGTTCCTCCGCGCGTCCGGGATCAGATAAAGTGGTTTTTCATGCCCGAGTTTATTAAGCAGATGAACAAAGCCGGCGATAGGATCAAATAGATTTGTAAGATTCAATATGGCACTCCAACTACGTAAAAAAACACACGAAATGATTATCTATATCGACAAAGACTCGGCGCCGCGGATCATGCCGTTTGGCGAGGATTTTATCTTGAACGATCTTCCTATTGGGACGCGCGTGATTTATCCGAACCCGCCGATCAAGGGTTTGCCTAATCGGGAGGCGGCGATCCGGTATGCGTTGAACCATCCGATCGACGCGAAGCCTTTATACGCGCAGCTTGAGCCGGGGATTCGGGTGACGATAGCGATGGACGATATTTCGCTGCCGCTGCCGCCGATGGCGACGCCGGATATGCGCCAGACTATGCTCGAGGTTGTGCTCGACCTGTGCGCGGCGAATGGCGTGGACGACATTCATCTGATCGTTGCGAACAGCCTTCACCGCAAGATGACGGCCTGGGAAATGAAGCGGATGGTCGGCACGACGATCTTCGATGAATTTTATCCCGACCGCTTTTACAACCACGACGCAGAAGACGACGACAATCTGATCACGCTCGGCCACACGCGGCACAACGAGCCGCTTCGTGTAAACAAACGCGCCATCGAGAGCGATATTCTTATCTATTTGAATATTAACCTCGTGCCGATGGACGGTGGGCATAAATCGGTGGCGGTTGGCCTTTGCGATTACGAATCCCTGCGTGCTCACCACGAACCGCAGACGATCCGCGATTCGCATTCGTATATGGACCCGCCGGCTTCGGAATTGAATCACAAGGTCATCCGGCTTGGAAAATTGGTCGATGAAAACTGCAATGTTTTCCACGTCGAGACAGCCATAAACAACAAGATGTTTCCCGACGGCTACGACATCCTGACGCGGAACGAGGACGAATTTTCGTTCATGGACCGGATGAAATGGGAAGCTATGAAGCGCACGTTCTCGAACCTCCCGCGGGCCGCACGGCGGAAAATGCTGCACGCGATTCCTGCTCAGTATGAATTGATCGGATGTTTTGCCGGCGAGACCGAGAAGGTCCACGAAAAGATCCTCGAATTGAATTACCAGCAGTACGAGATTCCCGTCAAAGGCCAGTGCGACATTATGATCACGGGCATTCCCGACATTTCCCCGTACAACGTCTATTCGGCGCTCAATCCGCTGCTGGTGCAGGTGATGGCGCTCGGCTATCACTTCAATATGTATCGCAACAAGCCTCTGCTGCGAAAAGGCGGCGTGATGATCATTACGCATCCGTGTTTTGACGAATTCGATCATAATTTTCACCCGTCATATATCGAATTTTTCCACCGGCTGCTGCCTGAATCGCGTGATGCATTCTTTCTACGCGAAAAATACGAGCGTGAATTTGCGACCAATCCGGCGTACATCGAAATGTACCGCCGCGGCAACGCCTATCACGGCGCGCACCCATTTTTTATGTGGTACTGGGGCGAAAACGGCCGCCAGCACGTCGGCAAAGTAATAGTCGCCGGAGCCGAAAACGCCCACGTCCCCGAAATGCTCGGATGGGAACGCGCCGATAATTTAACTGAAGCAATTGCTATGGGAAGATCGTACATGGGAAGAAACGCCGAGATCACGATGCTGCATCAACCCATAATTGGGCTGTGTAATGTGACCGATTAGGTTTGAACTAATCGTCAACTCATGCGATGAGATCACAAACGAAGTATATGAGCAAGCAAATCAAAAAGGTTCCTATTGTCCATTTTGTTTGTCCAAATTGTAAGTCCTCGTCTTTAGGATGTTCAGATATTAGTTTCGATAAGCAACAAATTACTTGCTCGGATTGCACTCGACAGTTTTCAGCTCTCGTTGTCAAAGTTCGAAGTCGAAATTCACGACATATTACCAAGGACGATGTGAGATTCTTATCGATCCGCGTTCTGGACGCTGATGGTAACGAAGATTTAATAGAGTTTGACAATCCTAGCAAAGAAAATTTTGAGTTTCGGGCTGGCGACGTTGTTGGTTTCACGTATGACTCCAACGGACGATTGGCCATCTTGAATAACTACACTGTTGATCGAACGATGTTCATCAAAAGCGGCTGGAACCTTAATGCAATTGTAGGCTTGGGCTGCTTATTGTTGATTGTCTTTGCGGCCTTACTCTGCTTGTTTGGGTTAGCAAGCTCAAAGTGAAACTTAGAGATTCCTTTAGCAGGCGGGACGAGCGATACTCCACCAGCCGATAATCGGGTTGTGTAATGTGACGGATTAGCAGAATTAACTGGTAATGCGACTGGTCATTTGCTACACTGAGTTTATGAAAACTAAAACACAAACAATAAGTGCGACGGAATTTAAGGCAAAATGCCTCAAGATCTTTGACCAACTGGGTGCCGATGGAATCATCGTTGAGAAGCGAGGCAAGCCGATTGCAAAGGTAATGCCGATTAGGGCCGATGATTTCGAGATAATCGGATGCCTTAAGGGTGAAATGGAAATACTCGGCGACATCATGTCGACCGGTATCAAATGGGATGCTGAATCTTGATACAAACATACTCTTAGCTACGTTTAACAACGATCTAAGAGAACGCGAAATGGAGCTGATACGAGCCGGCGGCCTGGTCATCTCCGACATTGTCTTGTGGGAGTTGGCCAAGCTTGTTCAGCTTCGACGTATACGCTTAGATTTCGATGGCTCGATCTTCCGACGTGCTATGCGCCAGATAACGGTATATCCGATCACTTTGCAGATCGCCCGGAAAAGCGCCGATCTTGACTTCCGCTCCGACCCGGCAGACGAGATCATCGCCGCGACGAGTGTAGTTGAGAAGATTCCGCTACTCACGCGCGACCGCAAGATTTTGAGTTCAAAGATCGTGCCGTTGGCGAAGTGAGTTCGCGTATTCCAAAATAGAGAAGAGAATGAGGCAGGAATTGAAGTTAGGAAAATACGAGTTTTATCCATACCGGTTCGACGAGGTTTTTATGGATACACCGTCGTTGGAAAAATTATTGGAGATGTTGAAATCGACGGCTAAAGCCAAAGTTGGGGAGAACGTTGAAACTCCCTCGCGACTAATTAGCGAATCCCGACCACGTCGTAAACGACATGGCTAGGTGCGGCGGAACGCGGGAAGTTTCATGAACGACGCTACCTAACAAAAAATATTAGGATGGTTATATGAATCAAACACTGAATTGTAGTATTGCTACCCTCGCATTGTGCGTCTTCGTAGTCGTTGAAGGCTATTCCCAAAAACGCCCGACCTCAAAGGCTCCTCGAAAGTCGACCGCACAGGTTTCGAGCACCGCCGTGAAGCCACAATATGATTCAACGCCCTTTGATCTTCGATTAGAGAAATTGCCGCGGCAATATTTGGGACACGATCCTGAGATGATCTTTAGCGCGCTTTTGGACAGAAAAGATAAGGTAACCAAAGGTGAGTACGAGACAACTGACGCCTATCGACAGCGTCTACTTCGATTAGAATCTGCTCCACTGACCGGCCAGCTAACTACAAATAGTCTTTTTGCGTTTAAGGGTGACGAAATAGAAACGTCCTACGATGCAGACAAGGGATTACTAAGTGTCGCCGGGGTCTTAGAGAATATTATCGAAGGCGGTACGAAACCTTTAGAAAACTTTGAGAAACGGGGCACCCTATTTAGCGCCAACAGGTCAATCATACTGAAAGATAAGCTAGAATCGCGAAAATATCCGGCGTCCAATTCCTTTGGTGTTCGAACGATTGTTGAAGAATTGCAGAGCGACGATTTTTTAATTGAAATCAATAATTGGTCGTCTTTCAAGCCGGTAAAATATTTCCCGGAAGGCGCCGGTCGGGACATTTATAATCGAGATCTAGCCTCCGGCAACCGATCACTAATTGAGGCCTCAGAAAAATTATTCAGCAGAAATGCTTTTTTAATTTCGGTCACGGTTGATGCTACACTAGCAAGGCAAATCCGAAATAATCTAAGAGTCCTTTACATATGTAGGCTCCAAGAACCCTATGTAGCCGCGACGAGTCGTGATACGGCGGCGACCGTCGCTAAGCTGACTGCATACAAAATGCGGTACTACTACTTAAAAGTCGAACTTCTAGAAGTGGTCGTTTATGATGTGACGACCGGTGTTGTATACGGTCGAATTACCAACCCCGTTTCTTCGTCAGGCTCCGAGACGTCACGCGGTCTCAATGTTTCCGCCAATGAAAAAAGGCAAATAGCAGAACTACTTAAAGGCAACACGACCAGGAAGATTGAAGTTGAATCACATTTAGAAAAAATCAGGCAACTAATTGATGACTTTCCTCGAATGCCGGCAGAGTCCGTTTATCCCGACGACCCTAAACAATTGGCTAAACGATCAAAAGCTCTAGTGGGCGAAAGCCAGAAAATAGCGGAAGGTTTTCCGAAAGGAAATTTCGATACCTATTTTCGTTCTACCTCAGTCGCTATCCTAGAGGCGCTAATGATGCGATTAGAAGCAGAAGGACTTACAGTGTTCTCAGAGGAACAAAGGCGAAAGAGCATAAACCTTTTTGAACTTGGGAATGTTGACGCCTATCGAAGGCCGCTTGTCATCCTGGACAGAGCAAACAATTTGCACAGCTTCTTGACGAAAGCGTGGAAGGAAATTAAGGGGATTGACTAGCGACCTCAAAATCAACCTCTGTTCGACGATTGACGGTAAGAATCTTAAATGAAACTATCACCAACAGAAATATTTAAGGGTAAGAAGATCTTCTTTATCGGCGGGACGGGCTTTGTGGGGAAGGTTACATTGTCGATGCTGCTGCATAATTTTCCGGATATCGGGAAGGTTTATACGACCGTGCGGGCGCGTGAGCAGAATGAGTCGAAGACGAGGTTTTGGACGACTATTGTTACATCGCCGACGTTCGATCCGCTGCGGGAGAAATACGGCGACGGGTTTGAGGACTTTATTCGCGAAAAGGTCGTGCCGGTCAACGGCGATGTCGGGAACGAATATCTTGGGCTGGATGAGAAGGACGCCAAAAAGATAATGCGCGATATGGACATCATTATCAATGGTGCCGGGAACGTGACGTTTAATCCGCCCCTAGAGAGCGCTTTGCGGACCAATGTTGTTGGTTCGAACAATATTTTGAAGCTGGCGCGGATGATGAAAAAGCCGCGGTTGGTGCACGTTTCGACTTGTTTTGTAGCAGGAAAACGGAGCGGCCCGATTTGGGAGAATGAGCCGGTCGTCGGTTATTTCCCGCGAAAAAACGAACTGGTCGGGACGAAATTCGACGTTAATCAGGAGATCAAAGATTGCGCGCGCCTTAGCGAACAGGCACGGCAGGAATCGGATGACGCGGTGCAGATCGCCAAATTCCGCGAGGCGGCCCGCAACCGGTTTATCGAAGAAGGCCGCGACCCGGACGACGAAGGCGAATTGAAATCGGCGATATTTCGCGAACGGAAGATGTGGATCCGTGAACGCACTACCGAGCTTGGTGCGGAACGAGCCGAATATTGGGGCTGGACTAACATTTACACATATTCGAAATCGCTTGCCGAGCAGATAATTGCCCAGCAGGACGATGTTGTGAAGGTATTATTGCGCCCGTCGATCGTCGAATCAGCTAATGCGTATCCGTTCCCTGGTTGGAATGAAGGTTTTACCACGACTGCTCCGCTGATATTGATTGCGTTAAGAGGTCAGCCGATCATTCCGGTCAATGAAAAGCTGGTGCTCGACGTTATTCCGGTCGATATGGTGGCCGGTGCGATACTTGCGGCGGCGATGAATGTTCTGGTCGATGACAAGCCGCCGCTGGTGTTTCAGGCGTGCTCAGGCGATTCGAATCCGAGTGATATGAAGCGGATTGTCGGCCTCGTCGGTCTGTACAAACGAGAGCATTTTAAGGAAAAAGAGACGGGCAACAAGCTGGTGAACCGCGTCGCCGGGATGATCGAAGCACGGCCGGTGAGCCAAAAAACTTACGAAATGGTTTCGACGCCGATGCTGAATAAACTGGCAAAATCGGCGAATAGCTTCCTGGACAAGGCAAAGCCGAACTGGGCGGGCGGACGGCTGAGCAATATCGTTACAGATCTGAAAAAATCGGTCGACAGTTTTGAGCGGACGACCGCAGAGACGATGAATGCGTTTGAGATGTTCAAGCCGTTTATGATCGACAACGAATATCTTTACCGGGCGGATAATCTGCGGGCTTTGATGTTGGTCGTCAAGGAAAAAGAAAAGAATCTGCTGCCGTGGTATCCGGAAAAACTGGACTGGTACGATTATTGGCTGAAAGTGCATTTTCCGGGAATGCGGAAATGGGTTTTGCCCCAGCTCGAAGAGGATTTGAAGATTCAGGAGAGGCGTTCATACACATACAAAGATCTGCTCGACTTATTCGATACCTCGACCAAACGCTTTTCGACGCGCATTGCGATGCGTATCGAGCGGAACGGCCGAAAGGAACAATATACGTTTGATGACGCACGGGAATTGACTTTGCGTGCCGCCGGATTTTTGGCGAAAAAGGGAATTAAGCACAACGACCGGGTAATTTTGTTCTCGCACAATATGCCGGAATGGGGATTGACCTATTTTGGGATTTTGAAGGCGGGAGCGACGGCGATCCCTATTGATCCGGCGAGCTCGGTTGAGGAAATAATTAATTTCGTGCGTGCAGGTGAGGCTTCGGCGATTGTTATAAGCCCGAAGTTGGCAGATGAGAATCCTGAGCTTGCGGATAAATTGGCAACGACAATGCAGAATGGCGGACAGAATGTCCGCGTTCCGGTTTGGACATTCGAGGAAATTTTTGAGATGCAAGACGAGGCTGAAGAGGCTCGACGTCAGGCTTTGTTGCCGGACAAGATATTGTCGAATTCGGTCGCTTCGCTGATCTTTACATCCGGAACGACCGGCACGCCGAAAGCCGTGATGCTTTCGCATAAAAATTTCACGAATATGATCTCGATGCTCAGCTCCGTTTTGGATATGAACATCACGGACGGCGTTTTGTCGGTGCTGCCGATGCATCACACGTTTGAATTTTCGGCCGGATTTTTGACGCCGTTCTCTAATGGAACGCAGATCACATATCTTGATGAACTGTCCGGCGAAGAACTCACCCGGGCGATGGAGAACGGGAATATTACGGGCATGGTCGGTGTTCCGGCTTTGTGGGAAATGCTGCACCGGCGGATCAAAACGCGGCTTCGCGAGCGGGGCGATTGGGTGGCCGACCTTGCCGATAATGTGATCGAATTCAATGCCTGGATTCGCGACAACACGCCGTTCAATTTTGGACCGATCGTCTTTTTCCCGATCCACGAAGGTATGGGCGGGAAAATGCGTTATCTGATATCGGGCGGCTCGGCGTTGTCGGAGAAGGTGCAGAAAGATTTGCACGGACTCGGATTTACGGTTTTGGAAGGCTACGGTTTGACCGAATCTTCGCCGGTTCTGACTGTCGCGAGGCCGGGCAATAAACTGCTCCGCGGGAGCGTCGGCAAACCGCTGCCAGGAATTGAAATTCGAATAGAAAGCCCGGACGACAGTGGCGTCGGGGAGGTTTTTGCTCGCGGGCAGAATGTGATGCTCGGCTATTACAACAACGAGGAAGCGACAGAATCGGTGCTCCAGGACCGGTGGCTGAAAACCGGCGATCTCGGTAAATTGGACGAAGACGGGAATCTGTTTATCGTCGGGCGTTCAAAAGATGTAATTATCGATTCTAACGGCAAGAATATTTACCCGGACGAGGTCGAGGATGCTTACAGTAAATCGGGATTTATAAAAGAATTGAGTGTTGTAGGATTGCCGGATGACGACGGCGGCGAAAAGATCGCTTCTTTGGTCGTGCCGGATTACGAATTCGATATTGCCCTCACCCGTGCAGAATTAAACAAACGCGTCGAGACGCATTTCCGTGAAGTTTCCGCTTCGCTGCCGTTCTTTAAGCGCGTCAAAGTTCTGCATATTTCTCCGTTCGAACTCCCGCGAACGGCGACACGTAAGGTAAAACGTCCGGAAGTGGTTGAGATGCTTCAGACACTCGAAACACGTTCGAAAAACAAGACGAAAGCGGTCGCCGAATCGAAAGGCGATGATAATGTCGTATGGATGCGAAAGGTCGTTGCGAGCGTTTCCAATCGCCCGCTGTCGGATATTTCGATGGAAGACAAATTGGCTGATCTGGGCTTTGATTCGCTTATGTTTGTTGAACTTCAGGCAGCGGTTGAGGACGCTGGCGGCAGAATTCTGTCGCCTGACACGCTCAATGAAGTCCAGACGGTTCGAGAGTTATTTGCCGCCGTTCAGCGCGTCGATAAATCGAAAAAGATGGCTGATGAGCCGAAGGTCGAAGAGAAAAAGGACGACGAGGAAATTTATATACCTTCAATTGTCCGCCGTCTAGGCAATTCGTTTGTCGATTTCGCCCAGGAAAGGCTTTACAGCAATGTATTGGATACGAAGATTGAAGGCGAATCGAACGTGCCGCAGCATGTGAATTTTATCGTCGCTCCGAATCACGCTTCGCATATAGATACAGGATTGGTGAAGAAAGCTCTCGGTCCGGGTGTTGCGGAACAAACGGTAGCGGTCGCAGCGGCGGATTATTGGTTCGACACTAAATATAAGCGGGCGTATATGAATAATTTCACCACGCTCGTACCGATCGAACGGACGGGAAGCCTGCGGCAATCACTTCGCCACGTCACGAAGATATTGAACGAAGGCTACAACGCCCTGATATTTCCCGAAGGCACGCGTTCGACGACCGGCGATATCTCCGAATTCAAACCGATCATCGGCTATCTCGCACTTAATCAAAAGATCGGAATTCTGCCGATCTTTATTTGGGGAACATTCGACGCGTTTCCGAAAGGCATGACGATTCCCGCTAAGGACAGTCTTGGAGCCAAGATCGGGGCGAAAGTCGGGAAGTATCTGGAATACGATGAACTCGTTGCGATGACCGAAGGCGTGCCGAATACCGAAGCTTATAGGTTAATAGCTGCCCGCGTTCAGCATGAGATAGAAAATATGCGAGATGGAAAGCGGGATAAATTCGATGTTACGGCGATCCGCAAAATTTGGAAGGCGGAACGCCGGAAAACCAGGAAGCAGGAGCCGGTGATCGATGAGTAAAATGCTGGAAAAGAAATCAAAAGCGTTGGCGAAGAGTGAGAAGAAGATACTGATCACGGGCGGCACCGGGTTTCTCGGCGCTCATATCGTCCGGCAATTTTTGGATGCGGGTGAGAAGAACCTTCGGGTGCTGGCGTCGAGTGTGCCGGAATGGATGAAGGACGCGGGTGTGAAGGCGGTTGAAGGCTCGGTGACGAATCCGGAGCATGTCGCGAAGGCGGTGAAGAACTGCTCGGCGATATTTCATCTGGCGGGAAAGGTTTCCCGCGATAACGAAGACGCCGCCGCAATGAATAAAATTCATGTGGAAGGCACTCGGCTTTTGTGCGAAGCGGCGAAAGAAGCCGATGTGAAAACGATGATTTTGGCTTCATCGAGCGGCACGATAGCTGTCAGCGAGGACGAGCAAATTGTTGACGAAACATTTCCGCAGCCGGTCGAGGTGTTTTCGCGTTGGGGCTATTATGCTTCGAAATATTATCAGGAACGTACCGCGCTGGCGAGTTTCGACGGAGACGGTTTGAAACTGATTATTTTGAATCCGTCATTGCTTTTGGGCGATGGCGACGAACGTCTGAGTTCGACAAAGCCGGTTCTCGATTTTCTCGCCCGCAAAATTCCGTATACGCCGAGCGGCGGATTGAATTTCGTCGATGTCCGCGATACGGCGGCTGCTTTTATAGGCGCTCTGGATAAAGGGGTTCATCAGGAAAAGTATCTGCTTGGAGCGGCGAATATGACGTTTCCGGATTTCTTCGGGCGGCTCGAAAGATTGTCCGGCGTATCGGCGCCGATGCTGAAAGTGCCGAAAAAACTTGCCATGGCCGGTTCGGGTTTGATCAGTTCCGTTTACAAGCATTGGGGCAAGGCGTCACCCGTTGCCCCGAACGAGGTCGAGCAGGCGGAATATTTTTGGTATTTCGATTCGGCGAAGGCTGAGGAAGCCTTAGGTTTTGCACCGCGCGATCCGCAGGAAACTTTACAGGACACTATAAGTTATTTGAGAAAGAATTTTCTCGGAGAAGGCGTGTTTGAATAAGATTTTCGCCCTGGGAACTCAAGAGCCCTCGCCTGCATGAGCGTCGCTTCGACGCAACAAACTTTTGGCGAGGAGCGCTCATCGGCAATGTTACCACGTCGATGACTCCGCTGGCAGGCAGGGTGCCTGCGTTCCAGGCCGGAGGGCATTTTTATGATCCGGACTTGTCTTCATGCCGGTTGCCCAGAAATTTATATCCAAGAAACAAGACCAGCCCAACTACCACCGCAACGGCTATCGCAAGGCCTTCTTTTTTGTAGTCGACGTTAGATAAAAGCCAAACTATCAGCACCAATGAGATAGCCGCCGCCGCAATTCCAAACGGAGCAGAGAATTGAGCTTCCCGCACATCATTTCGTCTTCGGAAAACGGGAAGTGCGAGGCATGTTGTGGCGTAAACCAACAGCCGCGTAATGGTCGCAATGGTAACTGCTGTAAAAAAAGACGATTGTATCGTGAGAATCAGTATGACCGCCGAAGTCAGAATGATCGAGTAAACAGGCGTTTTTGTCTTTTCATGTGTGTGGGCAAATATCTGCGGCAATTCGCGCTGTTCGGCCATTGCGAATGGAATGCGGGAAGAGGCCAAAAATCCTCCGTTTAAATTGCCCAGTATCGAGATCAATGCACCAACGGCGATGAACATTCCTCCGAATCCGCCCATAAATCTGGCGGCGGCATCGGCGAGCGGCCTTTCGGAAGTAGCGATTTCAGGTAAGGTTCCGATGGCGACGATCTGAATGATCAGGAAAAGGATCGTGCAGAATCCGAGTGCCGTAAATAAACCAAACGGAATACTTTTTTGCGGGTCTTTCGATTCGCCGGCAGGGATAACGGCGGCTTCGAAGCCAACGTAAGCGTAGATTAGTAAGAGAACTGCTTCGGCAAATTTGGAATATTGCGGGGTTTCAGAAAAGTTGAAATTTTCGGGCTGGATAAAGAACATCCCGACCGCCGCAAAAACGAGCAACGGCACAATTTTTCCGACCGTAAATATATTCGTCATTATCGCCGATTCGCGAACGCCCAGTATATTTACGGCCGTTATCAAAACAACGACGGCGGTAATGAGCACGATTCGCAAGTAGCCTTCGTTGGCTCCGGCAATGAAAAATCCCAGATAGATGAGCAGGGCATTGCAGTTGGCAGCGAAAGTCGCGACTCGAACCACCCAATATAGCCAGCCGACCTCAAAACCGACGACAGAACCGAATGCTTCCTTCGCGTATATATACATTCCCCCGGTCGATTGGAAACGGCTGGAAACTTCGGCGAAACACAACACAATAAATCCAACGATCACAGCACAAAGAATGAACGCTAGCAGGCTGTAGCTGCCGATTAGGCCTGTCACCTTAGCCGGTAAAATAAAAATGCCGGTGCCGATTATCGTGTTGATCGCAATCGCGGTCAGATCCCACCGGCCGAGGCTGCGGACTAGTTTTGTATCATTCATGTTTATTGCAGACTTCAGATTTCAAAATAAAAATTCGATAATCTGAAATGTAGAATCTGTAATGTGGAATTTTATAATGCTTTTCGTTTATACTCCGAATAACGACTTCCGTAAAGACCAACCGAGGAAAAAATTTAATGGTTAGATTATTAAGGACGATTCTTCTACTTGCGCTCATCGGAACTACCTCTTTTACGGGCTACGCGCAAAAAATTGATAAAACGACCGAGATTCTGGCGGAAGCGAAATACCAGGCGCCCGTTTTTAACTATTCCGCGGAACTTCAATCGGTTTTAATAGATTCGGTCAATGACATGCTGGCGAAGCATCAGCACGACGGTTTCAAGGCGGCGGATGTTTCGGCCACCTTGATCGACATGCGCGATCCTAAAAATTTGCAGATGGTTAATCTTGCCGGGGAAAAACGCATTTATCCCGCAAGCGTAGTTAAGATGTTTTACATGGCGGCGCTCCATCGGCAGCTTCAGGACGGCAAGGTGAAAATGACGCCGGAACTCGAGCGCGGGCTTAAGGACATGATCGTCGATTCTTCGAATGAGGCGACGCAGTATATTCTTGATGTTTTGACCGGCACTTCGAGCGGAGCGGAACTTCCGCAAAAAGAATTCGATGCATGGCAATTCAAGCGAAACCGCGTAAACCGTTACTTTGCGTCGATGGGCTACACCAATATCAATATCAACCAGAAGACCTTCTGCGAGGACGCTTACGGCATCGAGCAGCAATCGCGGGGCTACAAAGGTCAAAACCGGAATATGCTGACGACGAACGCAACTGCCCGGCTACTAGCCGAAATCGCTTTGGGAAAATTCGTTACCCCCGAACGGAGCGGGATGATGATGAATCTGATGAAACGCGATCCGTTTGCCGAAACGAAAGACCCTGATAGTCAGGCAGCGGGTTTTACGGGTATAGCGCTGATAAACAGGAAACTGACCGGAGCGAAACTCTGGTCGAAGGCCGGATGGACAAGCAAAACGCGGCATGATGCGGCGTATGTCGAAACTCCGAATGGGTTGAAATTCGTGCTCGTGGTATTTACCGAAAATAACGCGGCGAAACGCGAACCCATACCGATTATCGCGGGGAAAATTATTGACAGAATGTCGGTAAAATAGTGGTTGGACATTCGGCGGAAACGCGACGGTTGTTACGCTCCGTAACCGTCGCGTTTCCGCCCGATAAACAAAAATATGAAATCGAAAATAATACTGATCTTCGAGCTCCTTTTGCTTCCTATTGGTTTGTTTGCCCAAGGCTCATACAAACAGCCGTCGAAAGACGTGATGGACGTGCTGAACGCCCCGGCAATTCCTGCGACTTCAATTTCGCCGACTCGGGACAAGATCGCCCTGCTCGAACCGCTGCGTTATCCGCCGATCTCAGAATTATCTCAGCCAATGCTGCGGCTTGCCGGGCTGCGAATAAATCCGAACACGAACGGTCAGCATAGGCAGCCGTATTCGATCAGCCTCAAGCTAAAAAATATTTCCGACGGGAAAGAAACGGCGGTCTCTCTTCCCGCAGGTGCTCAGATAATCTCGCCGACGTGGTCACCGGACGGCAAATATCTCGCGGCTGGGAACGTCACGTCCGGCGGCGTCGAGCTTTGGATTATCGATACCACGAGCGGAAAGGCTCAAAAGGTAAAGAATGTTCTTGTCAACACAGCGTTCGGCGGATTTTCATGGGAGGATTCCAAAACGCTTTCGGCGACGCTTGTGCCGGCTAAACGAAGTGCAGCACCCGCTTATCAAAATTTAACTCCGTCCGAACCGAACATTCAGGAAACTTCCGGCAAAGGCGGCGCGGTTCAGACATTTCAGGATTTGCTAAAAAGCCCGAATGACGAAAAGCTGTTCGAATATTACGCGACGGCACAGCTTGCATTGATCGATATTGGCGGTAAAGTCCGCGAGATCGGTACGCCCGCCATCTATGATTCTTTCGATTTTTCTCCTGACGGAAAATACATTCTGACCTCGCGGATCGAACGGCCATTCTCTTATCTATTCCCATCGTTCCGTTTTCCGAAAAAGGTCGAGGTTTGGGATATGAGCGGAAAAGCTGTACATACCGTAGCTAATATTCCGCTTCAGGATAGCCTTCCCGTTCAGGGTGTCCAGACCGGCCCGCGCAGTTATAGCTGGATTCAAACGGAGCCTTCGATGCTGATGTGGGTCGAAGCTTTGGACGGCGGCGATCCGCGTAAGAAAGCCGATCACCGGGATAAGCTGATGTCGCTTTCCGCGCCGTTTACGGCCGGGCCAAAGGAACTGGTCAAGATTGAAAACCGTTATCAGGGCCGCCTTTTAGGTGAAAAAGACGGATTGATGCTTCTCTACGATTACAATCGCGACACTCAGCGTCGTCGCATGCTATCGCTTGATTACCGAAACCCCGGAACTCCGAAAGTGATTTCCGATCTGAACGTCAACGATGGTTACAACGACATTGGCCAGCCTGTAACAAAAACTCTGCCGAACGGTGCGGTACTTGTCCGGCAGAACGGTGACGAAATTTTCCTAACAGGAAATGGAGCATCGCCGGATGGCGACCGGCCATTTTTGCGGCGGATGAATCTTCAAACATTGAAAACCGAAGAAATCTTTCGCTCCGGCAAAGACGAGTACGAATCCGTAGTCGCCGTGATGGAAGACAACGTGATGAATTTTTTAACACGAAAAGAATCAATTTCCGAACCCTCTAACATATTTCTAAACTATGGTTGTTCGCCGAAAGCTAATTGTGAAAGTCGCAAGCCGTTAAAAATCACAAACTTCACCGATCCAGCCCCGATAGTTCGCGGAATCAAGAAACAGCTTATAAAATACAAACGTGCCGACGGCGTCGATCTTTCATTTACGCTTTATCTTCCGCCGAATTACAAGGAAGGCACACGTTTGCCAACCCTCGTCTGGGCATATCCGCAGGAATTTACCGATTCTTCGACGGCGGGACAGGTTGCCGGTTCGACGAATCGATTTACGCAGCTTGGCGGCATTTCGCACTTGTTCTTCCTGCTGCAGGGCTACGCTGTTTTGGATAATACGACGATGCCGATTGTCGGCGATCCTGAAACGGTGAACGATACGTTCATCAAACAGGTCGTCGATTCGGCACAGGCGGCAATTGATAAAGGCGTGGAAATGGGCGTTGTTGACCGTGATCGCGTCGGCGTCGGCGGACACAGCTACGGTGCTTTCATGACCGCAAACCTGCTTGCCCATTCGGATATGTTCCGTGCGGGAATTGCCCGCAGCGGTGCATACAATCGAACATTGACGCCATTCGGTTTTCAATCTGAAAGACGTACTTTTTGGGAAGCCCCGGAGCTTTATTCAAAGGTTTCGCCGTTCTTTTACGCCAATAAGATAAATGAACCGATCCTATTAATGCACGGCGAGTCGGACAACAACCAGGGTACTTATCCGATCCAATCCGAACGCCTCTTCGCCGCGATCAGCGGAACGGGCGGCAAGGCTAGGCTTGTAATGCTGCCTCTAGAGTCACACGGTTATTCCGCGAAGGAATCGGTCGAGCATACGCTCTACGAGATGATCCAGTGGTTCGATACGCACGTTAAAAACGCGAAGCCGCGAGAGATAAAGGAGATCGCGGATAAGTAAAAGCCGGAACCGGGAGCAATAGTAAAGCGGAGAAAAAGGCGGAGCGGGCTCGACTGCATAAAATAATACGGGCAATTTTCGATAAAGCTTCGGTACTTGCCATCGCTTTCCAGCGCTTGAAGGCGGCCGGGAAATCCCGCGGGCCGTAGGAGTTTTGACCTTGTGTTTCGAACCATATCCGTTGATATTAATTGCAGGACGGATGACACATATTGTCAAAGCGGTGATGTCGTGGAATGTTAAATTTACATTAATTGTTGCCGGATGATTCCGGGGAAATCCCGAACTGCCTCGAATTTTCAAGTTTTTATTTGCTACCGCGCAAAAACATATTCTAATGGGCATCCGTACCAGCGAATCTTCCAAACAGACCTGCACATATCTCGCGTATCTTTCGAAAAAACGTTAATATGGAAAGAACTTTCCTCCAACTACCCTAATATGAAAAAAATTGCATTTATATCGATCGCGACCGCGCTCATTCTTTCGTCATTCAACCTAATATCGGCTCAGACGATGCCGCGTGATGCCGACGCGAAAATTTGGGGGCAGGCCCTGAAGATTCACAAAAAAGCGATCGTCATCGACGGCCACAACGACATTACGTCGCCGCTGGTCGATGAAGATTTTGACCTTCGTTCGAATTCGGCCGGGAAATTTCACGGGGGCGGCGATCCGTTTCATACGGACATTGCGCGGCTCAGGGCCGGAGGCATTACAGGTGAATTCTTCGCGATCTACGTTTCAGGGAGCACGATGAAAACGGGCGGAGCGATGCGGCGGGCGATGGATATGATCGACGCGACCAACAGGGAAGTTGAAAGCAATCCAGAAAGCTTCGTTTCATGCACGACCGCTGCTGAGATCCGCCGGGCGAAGAAGCAGAACAAGATCTGCATTCTGATGGGAATCGAGGGCGGTTACGTTATCGAAGACTCGCTTTACGCCCTGCGGAATTTTTACCGGCTCGGCGTGCGGTACATGACGCTGACGCATAACGTCGCTACCAATTGGGCCGATGCCCACCGCGACGAAAAGCACGGCGGCCTGACCGATTTTGGCAAAGAGGTCGTCCGCGAAATGAACCGCCTAGGAATGCTGGTGGATATATCACACGTTTCCGAGAAGACGATGAATGACGCGCTGGATGTCTCGACCGCACCGATCATCGCTTCGCACTCGGGTGCACGCGGCGTTAATGACCACACCCGTAATGTTCCGGACGCCGTCCTCACCCGCGTCGCGAAAAACGGCGGCGTGATAATGATAAATTTTTATCCTTCATTCCTCGACGCCCGTACCAACAAGGAAGAAAACGAACGATCCGCCCGTCTCCGCGACCAGGTCACCGCTCTCCGCACTCAGTACAAGGACGATCCGAAGGCATTTGACGAAGCCGAACGCAAACTGATGGACGCCAACCCCATCTATGTCGCTCCCTACACCCGCATCGTCGATCACATCGACCACATAAAAAAAATTGCCGGCATAGACATAATCGGCCTCGGATCCGACTACGACGGCATCCCGTTTCTCCCCGCCGGAATGAATGGAGCCGAAGACCTCGTGCTAGTCACCTACGAAATGCTGAAACGGGGATATACGGAAACTGAGATAAAGAAGGTGCTGGGCGAGAATTTCCTACGGGCATTCTCCAAAGCCGAGCAAATCGCCGGCAGCCGCCAAATTAGCGGGCAGGGTAGTTTGAAGAAGATAAAATGATCTTGACCTATTAAACCTAATAACCTATTATCTATGATAACTTGGCGGATTCAGGAACACCGCGAAATTTCGAAAAGCGTTCGCAAGCTTCCGACGGCTGTTGTGAAAAAATACGAATTATGGAAAAGCATAGTTTTTAGACATGGACCGGAAAAGCTAAAGGAATTTCCCGGTTTCAACGATGAGAAGCTTAAAGGTGAGCGGACAGGGCAGCGATCATCCAGATTAAGTCTGCAATACCGTGTCATTTACTTGGTGGAAAGGGATGTAGTCACCGTATTTGTTCTGGAAATTACTCCGCATGATTATTGATGGAGGTTTATGCAAAATCCAAAAACTGAATTCGTTAGGGCTGGGTCGCATGCAGACCTAAATACCGGAGAGGTTATAAGAATGCTTCGTGAACTAAAAGGCTGGACCCAGGAAGACCTTGCCGAGCGGTCGGGCATAACATCGACAAATTTAAGTTTGCTGGAGAACGGGCGGGTTGATATCGGAAAGAAAAGAGCGGAGCTTCTGGCAAAAGCCTTCGGCGTGCACCCTGCAATCATTATGTTCCCGGAGTACGAATCTCGGGATATCAAGAGGGCTGCGTAAATGAGGAACATGATGCTTGGCCGAACGACAAGAAACAGTAAAACCGTCCGCTCAGTGGCAAAGGAAGTTTGACCAAGATAAAGCAGCACTTCTCGAGTCATATATATTAACTTAGTTATCATAGTTTTATGACAAGAGCGATATTGACGATTTTCGTAATCCTATTCACTTTCGAGATTTTAAAGTCTCAGAGTATAAAAGACGTTGATCGCAGGCCGTTTGACAGTCTGGCTTCGATTCGGATTGATATTGATGGTGACGGAAAGCTTGATACAATTCATCCGCGCACATATCGAATAAACAAAAAGCAATCCAAAGATCGAAATCTAACGAAAAAGGATATTCGAAAATGGATAACGTTCGACCTGGTAACGACCCGGGGACGCAGAATCAATAATTTCTTTAAGTATAATTACGGCACCGCTGAACAAGGGGGAAGTTATTGGGTCTATGCCCTTATTTCCGCGGGCGACGTCAACAAAGATGGTAAGACGGACCTGTTGTTCTATTCGGGCGATGATTCCAGCGATGAAACGATTACTTTGATTAACCGGGAAAACAGGTTTACTGTGCTGTCCCGAAAAGTTACGGACTCGGACGACTGGTGATTACAAGAAACACGCGGCCGCATAACGACTCGTTCGCCAACATGATAAGCTAATGTTGAGCCGAGGCTACCAGTATATAGAATTCTCCACGCTCCGCAAGTTTTTGAAGAAAAATTGGGCGGTCATTGACCGCCCATCCAACTATTATTGAATGTTTCGCCCAACGGGCGGGTTTCTGCAATGAACAGGTAACAGGCTGCTTCTAAACTCCAGCTCCGTGACACTTTTTAAATTTCTTGCCCGAACCGCAATAGCACGGATCGTTCGGCTTGACCTTTGGCTGGTCGCGAACGAACGGAGTGTTACGGACTGCGTCTTCACCGGCTACTCCGGCGGTGGACATTGCTCCCGTAAAAGCCATTCCGGCGGCCTGTCTGCGGGCACGCTGGCTTTCAAGGCGTTCGAGGCGTTCGATCTCTTCCTGATCGTCTTTTTGTACTATCTCGAGATGGAAAAGGGCCTTCGTCGTGTTGGTGTCGATGCGGTCGAGCATGTCCTGGAACATATCGAACGACTGCTTTTTGTATTCGACGAGCGGGTCCTTCTGCCCGTAGCCGACGAGGCCGATGCCCTGTTTGACCTGGTCGATCGAAAGAAGGTGGTCCTTCCACTGAGAGTCGATAATGTTGAGCATAATGTAACGCTCATACGCCCGCAGGCTTTCCTCACCGGCCATCGCTTCTTTAGCGGCGTATCTTGCCGAAGCAACTTTCCAAATAGCGTCCTCGATCTCGGTCGGATTCATACGTTTGAAATCGACATCGGCGTCCCTGGCAGGATCCACGGCATAGATGCTTTCGATCTCGGCAGCGTAGGTATCGACTTCCCATTTCGCCGGCCCGGCTTCGAGGCTCAAAAAGCTGCCGGTCAGATCGCCGAGCAAATCACGGGCGACGCCTTTGTCACCCAACAGATATTCGCGATGCTCAGGCTCAAACATCAATTGTCTACGTAAACCGTAGATAGTTTCACGCTGGCGGTTCATCACGTCATCGTATTTGAGAACATGCTTACGAGTTTCGAAGTTGCGGGCCTCAACGGCCTTTTGGGCACGCTCGATCTGCCTGGAAACGGTTTTCGATTCGATCGCCACGCCCTTTTCCATTCCCAGCCATTCCATCATCGAGCGGACCTTATCACCCGCGAAGATACGCATCAGATCGTCTTCCAATGACAAAACAAACCGCGAAGAACCCGGATCGCCCTGCCGTCCGGCGCGACCGCGAAGCTGATTATCGATACGCCGCGATTCATGCCGCTCCGTGCCGAGAATATGCAGCCCGCCGGCGGCAACTACTTCTTTATGATCATCGGCGACGACCTGTTTTGCCTTTGCAAGTTCTTCAGCAAACTGTACTTCGGTCGCTTCGTCCGGATTGATCTCTTTCCGCTTCAAATACTCGCGGGCGAGCGAATCGGGATTTCCGCCGAGCAGAATATCGGTTCCGCGGCCGGCCATGTTGGTAGCGATGGTCACGGCGCCTTTGCGTCCGGCCTGGGCGATGATCTCAGCTTCCTGTTCGTGGTATTTGGCGTTGAGAACCTTGTGCGGAACTTGAAGCTTAGCAAGTTTCGATGCAACAAGCTCCGAATTTTCGACCGACACCGTACCGACCAGAACCGGCTGTCCATTCGCGTGAAGTTCCTTGATCTCGTCGATCACCGCGTCCCATTTTTCTTCGAGTGTGCGGTAGATCATATCCGAATGGTCCTTGCGGATCATCGTTTGATTTGTCGGAATAATGACAACGTCGATACTGTATGTTTCGCCGAATTCTTCCGCTTCGGTCTCTGCCGTACCGGTCATGCCGGACAGCTTTTCGTACATTCGGAAATAATTTTGCAATGTGATCGTCGCGAGCGTCTGATTCTCCTTCTCGATTTTAACGCCTTCCTTGGCTTCGACGGCCTGGTGCAGTCCGTCAGACCAGCGGCGGCCTTCCATAAGACGTCCAGTGAAATCGTCAACGATGATCACCTCGCCGTTCTGGACGACATAATGATGGTCGGCTTTGTAGAGCGTGTGGGCTTTCAGGGACTGCTCAACGCAGTGCAGCAGATCCATATTCGCCGGATCATAAAGGTTTGCGACGCCGAGCAGTTTTTCCGCCTTCGTCACACCTTGTTCGGTCAGAACGGCCGAGTGATTCTTTTCGTCGAGAAGATAATCACCAGTCGTCACTTTGGTTTCTTCGTCCTTGTGGCCGCGTTCAAGCCTCGGAATTACTTCATTGGCGGAGAAATATTTGTCGGTCGCTTCGTCGGTCGCACCGGAGATGATGAGCGGCGTGCGGGCCTCGTCGATCAGGATCGAATCGACCTCGTCGATGATCGCGAAATAGTGATCGTGTTGGACCAAAGATTCAACATCGAACTTCATATTATCGCGAAGATAATCGAAGCCGAATTCGTTGTTGGTGCCGTAGGTGATGTCGCAGGCGTAGGCTTCCTTTCGCTCGTAATCGTCCATATCGTTTTGGATACAGCCGACCGACATGCTGAGAAACTCGTGAATTTTACCCATCCATTCCGCGTCGCGCAAAGCGAGGTAATCATTGACTGTAACGACGTTAACGCCGCGTCCGGTCAGCCCATTAAGATACGATGGCAGCGTAGCGACCAGCGTTTTCCCTTCACCTGTTCGCATTTCTGCGATTCTTCCTTGGTGCAAGGCAATGCCGCCGATCAACTGCACATCGAAATGCCGCATTCCGGTAACGCGTTTCGAAGCTTCGCGAACTGTAGCGAACGCTTCGGGCAGAATTTCGTGTAGGATCGCTTGTTCGGCCTTGCGGCGTTCGGCCTTATCGTCAATACCTTCAAGAGCCTGTGCGATACGCTCTTTTAATTTAGGCGTTTGTGCCTTCAATTCGTCGTCCGACAGTGCTTGTATTGACGCTTCGAGATCGTTTATCTGAATGACGGTCGGCTTGACGCTCTTCAAAAAAACGTCGCTGCTGCTGCCGAAGACCTTTTTAATTATTTTATCCGCAAAACTATTTATAGCCATATATCCTCTTTTGTTCTGAGTTCACGCTTCAGCGTGCAATCAGTTAGATTGCAATATCGCGCGAATCCACGCAACTTCGAACGATTAAAACCTGTTAATTATGGCGATTGAATTTAGAAGGATTGAATTACCGATCCGCTCGCCGCTACTTAGCGTCTTTGGCGAGAAGCGAATCCAGTCCGGCACGGGGCAGGCGGGTGACGATGAAAACTTGATCCTTTTTGGCTTGAAAAGTTGTGTTCTCGACTATGCTCTTGCGAATCTTACTAGTTTCCAGTCCAGCATAAAGTTTGAGCGTACTCTCCATCTCCCGCAGGAGTGCGTAAGCTCTTTGCGGTGACTGCTTTTTGACGGCGACATTGACGGAAAAAGCATTACGGTCAAGCTCAAAACTGAAGCGAGAGTCAGCCGCGTCAACTTCGAACTCTGTGTTCTTTATGCAATCTCCCAGTGAATAGCCGTAAGTCATCCCGGACATGAGAAATCTTAGGGCGGGAAGTGAAAATTCGTTCGTACTCTCGAAACGGATTGGCGAGTAGCGCCCTGCTTGATTGCTGTCACGGCAGGGCAGCATCGTATTCTGGATAACATTGAATGTATCGGCGTTCGAATTGAACTTCCCGAGACTTTTCAATCGGCCCAAGCTGGCGAGGAAGTATTCGACATCTTCCAGATATATCTGAACCGATGCCGTGACCGGCGAACGCTCATCGTCCGGTTTTTTATCAAGGTCATCCTCCGCCTTGAATTTATCCTTTAACTCGAAACGTGGTGTTGTTGCGGCTTGCGCATAAACCTGCGGCGTAGCTCCGCCGACGAGCACCAAGCCGAAATATACGCCGAGTGTCGCGAGGAAGATAACCGAATTGTGGTTTTTACGATTTCCCAATTAATTACTTTTTTGCCGTATTGTTATTCGGCGGAACGAGAGCCGTGCCGTTTGGTTTGCTTTCCTTTTCCTTCGATTCCGCCAGTTTTCGCTGAATCAATTCTTGAAGCAAAGCTTTCGGCCCGTCAAAGTTTAGCACAAAGGTCTTGCCTTCATAGGTTGTTTTCCCAAGCTTTAAGAAAGTCTGTTCATCGCCTTTAGCTAAAGGAGTCGCAATACTCAAAATCGTGTTCAGCCCACTGGAGGCAAATTTTGCTTCGTTTTCGGACGGCTGGTCGGCCTTTACACTGACGATAAAATTACTCTCATTCTGTTCGATGCTGATAACGACTTTTTTAGATTTCAACTTGTCGAGATAGCCAAACCAACCTGCATCTCCGACTGCGAGAACTGCCTCCTGAGCAAGTTTCTCCATATTCGGATCGCTGGGTACATTCGTTTTTGTCCGAATCGGCTTAGGATTTTTGAGAACAATAGTCTTACCATCTTTACCAGTACTCAAAGTCCCCTCGATGACAACCTTGAAAGGTGAATCCAACTTAACTGTTCCCTTCTCGATTTTTTCAAGAGCCTGTTTTCCAAAGTCCTTGGTTGGCCTCTGATTAATGGTCACACCGAACTGGTCAGTTTTCGATTCATCGGGATTTTGAGGATCGGGCACGGGATTAGCCGTCGGGTTATTTTTCGCGGTTGTATCTTCTGTTTCATCTACTGTTGGATTAGTAGTGGCACTCCCGTTCGATCGCTTCGAGCCGCGTTTCCCCGGCTTTCTTACGGCCACAGTCGGAGTATTATCTTCTTCCCAAGGATTTCCGGTCACGTCATCATTAGCCGCATTAACATTCGGCTTCGGCATAATGGGCGGCGTGTTGATGATATCGTTACCGATCGTTGGATTCGGCGTGAAACCGGGAGGATATGCGGAAAATCCCGACATCGGATCGAGCTGCGCGGCGTACGGATCAATAGCCGGCGGCTGGAAATAATTTGCCGGGTATTCGAATAACGGCGTGCTTACGTCGATAAAAGTAATGTCGGCGTCGGCAAGCTCGGTACGCTCATATGCGACATCCGCGTATTCACGTTCAGTACCGAATAAAAGAGCGCCGATATAAACCGTATCCAAAACCTGACAAACGCGCCCGACAAAAGGGCTTTCGCAGCCGCGGGCAGTCAGGACATTGGTTTGCGCCAGGAACACGATACCGAGAATATTAAAGACCGCCGCAATCGCGAAGATTTGGTATATCCGTTTGGAAAAATTCCATCTTCCAACTTCGTAATTTCGAAACAGATCGCCTTCCTGCGGCTTCTGCTCGGGTTCGGGCTGATTGTATAATGACTGCTCAAACATAAAAATATATATAAACGCGTTAAAATCTTTCAGCTAATAAAGCTCGCCGTAGATTTTAGACGCAGTGCGCCGCCTATTAGTTGCGGAGCAATTCATGATTTTATCATTTCGGAGGTCGAAATGAAAGAATTAGACATTGCCGTTTCAAACATTTAACATCTTTCCATATGGCACGCGGACGAAACGATAACCGGCGAAAAAATCAGGGACGTTCCCGTTCGCGCTCAAGAGATGAACGTGAAGATAAACGCAGACTTGCACGCGAAAGTTCCGGATATGAGCAAAGCAGCGAACAAACGCCGCAGCAAATACGCGCCGTCGAACGCCTTTTGTCGGGCATCGGCGTGCCGCCCGCCGCGCCGTTTAAGCCGGATGATTTTCAGCTCGAAGCCCTCGAAGCGATAGAAACAGAAGATGTTTTGGTGACCGCCCCGACTGGCAGCGGCAAAACGTGGATTGCCCGTGAGGAGATTCGACGTTTATTGGAACAAGGAAAGCGAGCGTGGTACACATCGCCGCTAAAGGCTTTGACGAATTCCAAATATGTGGAATTTTCGAAGGAGTTCGGAGCGGAAAACGTCGGCATTCTAACCGGCGACCGCAAGGAAAATTTCGATGCTCCTTTAATTATCGGAACGACGGAGATTTACCGGAACCAACTTTTCGATGCATTGCGAAGCGGCGAACAGGTGCGAACCGATTTCGTGATTCTGGATGAGGCTCACTATCTTGCAGACGAAGACCGCGGGCATGTTTGGGAGGAAGCGATTATTTTAACGCCGCCGCGAATCAGATTATTGCTGTTATCGGCGACGGTCGGCCGGGCGGAAGAGTTTGCAAGATGGATCGAGGACGTTCGCGGCAGCCGCGTGCGGGTGATAAACCGTGCAGGTACAAGGCCGGTCGAGCTGCGTGCGGCTTATCTGTCGAATGAAATGCAGCTTTTTCCGCTGCTGGATGAAAGCGGCAGAATGAATCCTGATATAGAAAAGTTTGCGGGCACCCAGCGGCGGAGTTTTCGAAGAAGGTAAAGTTCTGAGTTCAAGCTTTAGCTTGTCTTATGCCCGATGCGGAAGACAAGCTAAAGCTTGAACTCAGAACGTATTATTTGGCTTTTAGCGGTCCTACCAAAATACTCAAATCGCTCTGAGGAATTTGAAGGTCGAGCATTACTTCATTAGCCTTTGCCGAGAATTTTACGTTATCGACCATCCTCGCAAACACCTGATTATCCGGCTTGCTTGAACTTCCGAGAAAAGCTTTTCCGATAAATTTCAATCCTTCAAGCGTTTCCAATAATCCCTGGGCTTGTGCGTTCTGCACTGTCCTCGCAGTCATATTTAGTGCGACTGCATCACCGACCACATCCATACTGCCGTAAAGAAAGCGTATCGAATCGACGTTTTTGCTGAGCTCGTCATTTTCCATCGGTAGAAAACCGCTCATTCCGGCGGGGACATTTGCGGCGAAATTTACGACCGAAATTTCCTTTTTGGAAAGCAGACTCATCAATTCAGCCAAGGGTTTCGTTTTGCCTTCGAGGGTCCGGCGCACTAAGAGGGGCGAACCGAAAACGAGTGTGTTCGCGTCGTATGCGGTCGCGGCAAGTTCCTTGGATAATTTACCGATGGTTTTTTCGACCGCATTATTCGTTCTTCCCGGTGTGGTTTGCGGCTTGTTCCGTCGGGCGATCTCTTTTGCTTCGAAAATATAAACCGTGCGGTCGCCGAGTCTTTCTTCGCGGTATTTGCCTTTCGATGCTAATTTTGCCGCGCCTATCAGGCCGGCTGAATTGATCTGTCCGCGGGCAATTATTACCGGCTCGAAATCATATTCCTTTGCGGTGATCTTTTTAGCCGTAACGCCGGCCGCGAGGTATTCGAATTGGCGAATATCAATGCCGGTTTTCGTTTTCATTTCATCGATCTTGGCGATGATGTTCGCCAGCATCGGCTGATTGCCAGAAAGAACCGTCGGCAACGCATCCGTGAAAGTTCTTTTCACATCGATTGTGGCTACGCCGTCCACAGCGGGTAATAAGGAGGCAAGCTGGCCGGTTTGAGCTTTTTTCAGAGCATTGGCCTTCGTATCGGGAACGCTCGAAGCCGCCAAGTTCAGCGTCAATACAAATAGTGCGAAAACGGCGATAATTCTATTCTTCATTCAAAACCTCTCAAATAAAATACAATATGACAGTCCAAAGATAACAGATGCGGAGCAAGGGCGAAAAGTTGGCAGGGAAGGTTATGGAGTGCTATCGATGTCTAAATATGTATTACCTTTTCTCAGTAGATAAAAATGCCACAAAAGGCGTGCCACGGTCGAGCGGTGGGGCGACCATTTCACCGCCATTTCTATAAACTCATCTGAACCGGGCCGCTGTTGTGATCCGGTCAATTTTTGCCACGCGGCATGAAGCGCTATATCGCCTTTCGGCATTACGTCCGGCCTGAGAAGCGCCATCAGCAAATAAATGTCCGATGTCCATTCACCAACGCCTTTCAGTTTGATAAGCTCGGCTTTAACTTCCGCATCCGGCAATAGGGAAAGTTTATTTAAGTTGATTCGGTCTACCAGGATCGACTCGGCAAGGTATCGTGCATACGAAGTTTTCTGCCTGCTGAATCCGGCAGTTTTCAGTTCAGCATCGTCCAATGTGAGCAAACTCTCCGGTGTTACCCCGCCCAACCGCAGAGCCAATTTATCGAAACACGCCTTTGCAGAAGCGAGCGAAACCTGCTGCTCGAGAATGATCTGAAGCAGCGACGCAAATCCCTGCGGCCTGTCCCACAGCGGCGGCGTACCATATGTTTGATGAATAAACGCCAGTTGATCATCCTGTTTTGATAACTCACAGCAGGTTTGTTCTAAAGTGTATTTGTCTAGAGGATAGTTCACCAGATGCTCCAATTTACCAGATAGAAGGAACGGAGGATTCGTGAAACTCGGTCGTTTCACCGTTGGGCAGAATATGAATGATCCGCGAAATGCCTTTTACCTTGAGCATCGGTGCCAGCATTCCGACGCGGTGGCAGTTTGCACGCGGAATTTTATGATCGGAAAGCGGCTTCGATTCAGAGCACATTATCACCGTCCGCACGTCCGAAGCGATCTCGATTATCCTGTCAACGCCGCGTGCCAGATCGTCCGGCTTCGGCTTGGTTTTGCCGCCCGTCTCAGGCAAATGCTCATACCCGATTCCGTTATCATTCAATAGCTCCGCCAGCACGAACCCATTCAATTGCGGCCATCGCGACCGTGCAACACTCCGTACATCGCACAAAAACTCGTCTCGTACGGCTTTAGTAATTCGAGGAAATACGCAAACGGATGGCGGCCGTGGCCGATGGTGTAGATTGTTGGCCAATTTGGTGGCATTTAGAGTTCAGGCGCCGGTGATCCGCGACGCAATGTTTATTTAAAAGCGGCTTGACGTGCAGCCGGGGGATTTATTACATTCAAAGGTAACCGAAATGATTGACTTTATTCAAATTGCCGCGTACCCAGTGACCTCACCAGCTCACATCTGTATGTGTTGTATGTGGAATTATCCGTCTCGGATGGTCGCGCGGTCCGCCTGCCCGGAATAAAATCTCTTATCAAGAATCTCTTATCAAGATCATATTTTATTAAGACCGCTCGCATTGAGCGGTCTTTTAGTTTTGTGAAGAAATGAAAAAAAAGAAACTTGCAATTTATTACGAACACCCGGAATGGTTCCGGCCGCTTTTCGCTGAAATTGAGAGGCGCGGTCTCCTGTATGAAAAGATCGACGCGGCGGGGAATTTCTTTGACCCAAGCGAAAAATTAATTGAAAGGTTCCAGCTGTTTTTCAACCGGATGAGCGCGTCGGCGTATTTGCGCGGCAATGGAAACGCAATTCTGTACACTCGCGGACTGCTTGCGAGTCTTGAGAACGAGGGAGTACGCGTCGTAAACGGTTACACGGCATTTGAGTTTGAAATTTCCAAGGTCCTCCAACTTTCACTGTTTGCCTCGCTCGGCATTTCCTTTCCAAAGACCCGGGTTGTCAATTCCGCTGCGTCAATCGTCGATGCGGCGGAAGACTTAGTCTTTCCGGTACTGGTAAAACCGAACATCGGCGGCCGTGGGGCAGGCATTATTAAATTTGACACGATCGATGCTTTAGCGGAAGCAGTTAAAAATAATCTGATTGAACTGGGCTTGGACAGCACCGGGCTCGTGCAGGAATTCGCCCCGAAAAAAGGCGGGCACATCAACCGTATTGAAACGCTGGGCGGCAAATTTCTTTATGCGATCCGCATTTATCCGCAGGGCGAGAATTTCAATTTGTGCCCAGCCGAGATTTGCCAAATCGAAGATCAAGCGAACAGCGGCGTCTCCGCAGTAGGCGAAATGTGTTTGACGGACGCACTGCCTGGCGCGCTGCGTATTGAGGCTTTCGAGCCGCCTGCCGGGATTATTGATAGGGTGGAGAAAATCGTCGGCCGGGCAAAAATCGACGTCGGCGGAGTTGAATATTTGGTTGACGAACGGACGAACGAGCCGCTTTTTTACGACATTAATGCGTTGTCGAATTTTGTTGCCGACGCGATTAATCTCGTCGGTTTCGATCCGCACGAGAGATTAGTGGACTTTTTGGAACAGGAGATTGAAAAATGCGCTATGGATACTGGATGCCCGTCTTCGGCGGCTGGCTGAGAAATGTCGAAGAGGAAAAAATGGAGGCGAGCTGGGACTATGTAAAAAAGCTTGCGGAGCGGTCCGAAGAGATCGGCTTTGATCTGTCGTTAATCGCAGAACTGAATCTAAACGATATAAAAGGCGTTGACGCTCCGTCGCTTGAAGCATGGTCCACCGCTGCGGCGCTAACCGCGGTTACAAACACGCTTGAGCTAATGGTCGCCGTCCGCCCGACATTTCACAACCCGGCTCTTTTGGCAAAACAAGCCGCCAATATTGATCGCATCGGCGGAGGTGGACGGCTTTCGCTTAACGTCGTTTCGTCATGGTGGGCGGGCGAAGCAAAAAAATTCGGCGTACACTTTGACGAACACGACGACCGGTACGCGCGAACATCGGAGTGGCTGGAGATAGTCGATAAGATGTGGCGCGAGGACCATTTTTCGGTCTCGGGAAATTACTACAATCTCGAAGATGCCGTTATGAGTCCGAAACCGGTCAAAAGGCCGGTGATATACGCCGGCGGCGAATCTGAAAAGGCAAAAGAGACCATCGCCCGGCAGTGTGATGCGTATGTCATGCACGGTGACGAACCAGCCCGTGTCAAAGAAAAGATCGACGACATGAGCCGGCGGCGCGAGGCCTTGGGTTTACCGCCGATGATCTTCGGCGTGGCCGCTTATACTGTCGTTCGCAATTCGGAAACAGAGGTAAAAAAAGAGATCGAGCGAATCACCGACGTCAAACAATCCGCGGCCGGTTATGGAAATTACCAGGATTGGCTGGCAAATACCAAACTGGAACAACAAGTTTCACTCGAAGACTATTCTGTGTCAAACCGGGGCCTTCGGTCGGGACTGACCGGAACGCCTGGCCAAGTCGCCGGACGAGTCGCGGAATTCGAAGCCGCCGGCGTTGACCTGTTGCTCTTGCAATGCAGCCCGCAACTTGAAGAAATGGAGCGGTTTTCGGAAGCAGTGATCGGCAGAAGCGTGAAACGACATATGCTAAGCGGTCAGGCTTAACCGATCAGATAACTTGTCTGGGATTCGTGCCTCTAATCTCGTTGACCGCTTCAGGATTTTCAAGGGCGGAAAGATCGCCGAGGTCTTCGCCGAGATAGGCGGAGCGGATGACGCGGCGCATTACTTTAGCGTTGCGGGTTTTTGGGAGTGCGAAGACGAAATGGATTTTGGAGGGAGTGAGCGGTTTGCCCATGTCGCGGGCAACGAGAGCTTTGAGTTCTTGTCGGAACGTAGCCTCCCACGCTGCGTCAATTCTTTCGCCGGACGGCAATGACGCAGGCAAGGGTGCCTGCTTTCCCAGGACGCAGAAGGCTACCATCGCCGTACCTTTTGCTTCGTCAGGTACGCCGATTACGGCGGCTTCGGTGACGAGAGGATGGGCGACCAATAAACTTTCGACTTCCGCCGGGCCGACGCGTTTTCCGGCGACTTTTAGTGTGTCGTCGCTTCGGCCGAGGATAAAATAATGGCCGTCGGAATCTCGCATCGCCCAATCGCCGTGGACCCAGATGTTTTTGAAGCGGCTCCAATAGGTTTCGAGATAGCGTTCCTTTTCCTGCCAAAACCCGCGGGCCATGCCGATCCAGGGCTGTTTGATGACGAGTTCGCCGACCTCGTTCGGGCCGACGGGATTGCCGTTTTCATCGAGGATATCGACGTCCATTCCCGGACACGGAGCGGGAAACGAGCACGGCTTTTGCGACAGCAGCGGATTGCCCATCAGGATGCCGCCGGAAATTTCGGTGCCGCCGGAATAGTTGATGATCGGAAGTTTGCTATTGCCGACCTTTTCGAAAAGCCACCACCACGGAGCCGGGTTCCACGGCTCGCCGGTCGATGCGAAAAGGCGAAGGCTGCTGAGGTCGTGGCGTTGATGCGGTGGAACGCGGACACTCTTGTCCGCAATCGCCGGTTCCTCCGGCGAAACTCCTACTACCCTCAGATCATGCTCGACGGCTGAAGGCGCGTTCGGGCCGAAGCGACCCTCATTGCGGACAGGAGTGTCCGCAATGAGGGTCGCTTCATGCGCCGCTAATGATCTGATCAGCGTCGGCGAGATGCCGAGAACTTCGACTTTGTGTTTCGCGCAGAATTCCCACATACGGTCGGGCGTCGGGTAATCGGGAGCGCCGTCGTAGATGCAGATCGTCGCGCCGTTAATGAGCGCTCCATAGATCAGCCACGGTCCCATCATCCAGCCGATATCCGTGTACCACGAAATCCGCGTGCCGTTGCCCACATCCGTGCCGAACGCCATATCCTGCGCCGCCTTGATCGGAAAACTCGCATGCGTGTGGGCAATGCCCTTGGGCTTGCCGGTCGTGCCGGAGGTGTAGAGGATAATGAGCGGATCTTCGGCTACGGTAGGTTCAGGGCGTCGCAATTTCTGATTGGACGTGGTTTTATCGACGTACCGCTGACTTTGCGCGATCAAGTTGTCAAATTCAACAAGACGATTACCGAATCCCTTATAGGTACTTTGATGACTTTCATAAATACCGTCTATTAAATCTCCGCATCCTTCGATCACGAAGATGTTCTTAATTGTCGGACAGTTTGAGATTGCTTGAGTAGCAATCTCGAAGGAATCGAATGCTTTGCCTCGCCGCACAAATCCCAATCCTGTAAAAATCGCTTTTGCCCCGACAGCATTCACTCTCGATTCAATAGCGGAAACGCCATAGCCCGAAAATATCGGGACGGCTACCGCGCCGATTCGATTCGTGGCTAAAAGTGCAATGACTGTTTCAATCATCATCGGCAAATGAATCACAATCGCGTCACCGTATCCCAGACCATTCTTCCGAAGGCTTACCGCGCATGATTCAACCGATTCGAATAGTTCATGATAAGTAACCGACGCAGTGTCACCCTGTTCGTCTTCCCAAAATACTGCCGGCTGGTCCTTCATCTCATCCGTCTGCCAGCGATCGAGGCAAATTTCAGTTATATTCAGGCCGGCGGACGGAACGCGGACATCCTTGTCTGCCTTCGCCCGAGTTGCAGACAAGGGTGTCCGCGTTCCAAACCAGTTTGGGAATTCGGGACCGTCTGAGAGGTCGAGCAGCTTTCCGTAGGGCGGATCAAATTTGATGTCGAGGAATTTCAGGACTTCTTCGGTAAATTTCTCGACATCGCTGATCGAATATTTATACAACTCGTCGAATGTAGCCACGCGGACCTGTTTCATAAAGCGTGTAAGTTGCGCCCGTTCGATGACTTCCGGCGAGGGCGTCCAGGCGATGGGTTGGTCTTCGAGAAGATTAGTGTCATGCATACATTTTTTATATCACGGAAGGCGTTTCTCAACGAATTACGCGAATAACACTAATAAAAAGAAAAGGCATTCGTGCAATTCGCGTAATTCGCGGCTAAAATATTTTCCATGATTGAACAGTCTGTTGCTATTAAACTTCCCGCAAATTTATATGCCGGTAAAACGGCGGTTGTTACTGGTTCGTCACGCGGCGTTGGTCGGGCGACGTCTTTGCGTTTGGCGGAAGGCGGGGCGAATGTTGTCGTTAATTTTTTGAGTAACGACGCCGAGGCTTTTGAGACTGTTCGGATGTGCGAGGAACGCGGCGTGGAATCGGTTGCGGTGCGGGCGGATGTTTCGGATTTTATTCAGGCGAAGGAGATTGCGGCCAAAGCCGTAGAGAAATTCGGGCGGATCGATCTGCTGGTTTGCAACGCCGGGATTTGGGAAGGTGCTCCGATTGAGGAAATGTCCGAGGAGCTTTGGAATAAGGTCTTGAATACGAATTTGAAATCCTCGTGGGCGATGACGAAGGCCTGCGTTCCGGCGATGAAAAAACAGCCGAGCGGCGCAATAGTGCTTGTTTCATCGACCGCCGGGCAGCGCGGTGAGGCGAATTATTCAAACTACGCCGCGTCGAAAGGTGGGCAGATTTCCTTCACCAAAGCTCTCGCGACCGAGCTTTGCCCGAAGATCCGTGTTAATGCCGTCGCTCCCGGGTGGATCGAAACTGCAATGGTGCGGCCTGTTTTCGAGGATGAAGCCTATAAGGCCAGCGTTATCAAATCCATCCCAATGAACCGCATGGCGGCGACGGACGACGTAGCGCTCTCGATATGCTTTCTGCTCTCGGATTGGTCGCGGCATATTACGGGTGAGATCCTCAATATCAACGGCGGAACCGTTCTCTGCGGGTAAAAAAGAATTTCTACAGCGATAACAGGATAAAGGAAATAAGAAAAGATTCTTAAAATCTCCTTTATCCTGTTATCCCTGTAAATTCGGTTTCTTCTTTGCTTACTTATCGGATTTATTCTAATTTTACAGAGATTGTGAATTATTTGAGTCCAACTGTAATGAAATTCGGCGGCACTTCGGTAGGCGATGTTGCGGCATTTGAGCGCGTTTTTCAAGTTGTTTCGACGCAGATCGAGAAGCGGCCGGTCGTTGTTGTTTCGGCGATGACGAAAGTTACGGATGCTTTGCTAGGCGCTTTTGAAACGGCGAAGAAAGGTGAACCGGCTGAAGCCTTCGCTTCACTCCAACCGTATTTTGAACGGCATGATCAAGTTTCGAAACACTTCATTTTGGAAGGCAGTTCGAATGGTTTTTCTGGTGAATTGAAATTCGCACGCGGCGAACTCTCCGATCTGCTGATAAGAGTTTCGCGTCGCTCACTGCCGCTTTCGATGCTCAAGGATGCGATCGTTTCTTACGGCGAACAGCTTTCGTCGCGGCTGCTGGCAGAAGTATTGAAATCTAAAGGCGTCAACGCCAGACAGATGGATTCACGGCGATTGATCGTGACGGACGATGAATACGGAGCGGCGCAGCCTATCTGGGAGGAGACGGAAAAGCTTGTGCAATTGGAACTCGAACCTCTAATTGCGGCGGGCGAAATTCCGGTGATGGGCGGATTTATCGCGGCGAGCCGGGCGGGCGAAACGACGACGCTTGGACGCGGCGGATCGGATTACTCGGCTGCATTGGTAGCGGCGGCTTTGCGTGCAGGCGAACTGCAAATTTGGACGGACGTAACCGGCGTGATGACATGCGACCCGCGAATCTGTGTGGAAGCGACGACAATTCCCGTTCTGAGTTACGAAGAAGCCGCCGAGCTTGCCTATTTCGGAGCGAAAGTCCTGCACCCGAAAACGATCAAACCGGCTGTCGATCATAATATTCCTGTTCGTGTCTGCAATACGTTCGAGCCTGATAAGATCGGCACGATGGTACTCGTCGAATCCGGCGAAACCCGGAACAAGATCAAGTCTATCGCCCATAAAAAAGACATCACGATTTTGCGAATCACGTCGGCCCGCATGCTCGGCAGCTACGGCTTTATGAGCGCACTGTTTCAGATTTTTGACCGCTACCGCACTGTAATCGATGTTATTTCGACGTCGGAAGTTTCGGTCGCCCTGACGCTCGACAATACCGATTCGCTCGAACAGATCGTGAAGGAGCTCGAACGCCTCGGCGACGTCGAGGTCGAAAAAGGCTATGCGGTTATCTGCGTCGTCGGCGAAGGCCTGCGGGCCAGCACCGGCCTTGCTTCGAAGATATTTTCGACAATTGACGACACAAACATCGCGCTTGTTTCACATGGAGCCTCGAGCGTGAATCTTACTTTTGTGGTGAAGGAAAATGTCGCGGCATGTGTGATACGTAAGCTGCATTTGAAATTTTTTAAAACCATTCACAAAGTGAGTTTGGAGGGTGTCCTAAGCTAATATTGAGCAATGAATCTATTCGAACTGACAAAATCTTTAATGAATATCCCGTCCGTTTCCGGTGATGAGGAAGCGGTTGGGTTTTATTTGCGTGATCATTTGGAATCGCTTGGGTGGACGGTCGAGCTTCAAAAAGTTTCGGAGAATCAGAACAATGTCATCGCTTATTTGAACAACATGCCGCGCGTTTGGCTTTCGACGCATATGGATACGGTTCCCCCGTTTATTGCTCCGACGGGGGATGATGAAAAGATTTACGGGCGCGGGTCATGCGATGCTAAGGGAATAATTGCGGCGCAGATAACGGCGGCGGAGGAATTGCGGAAGCAGGGAATTGCGGATATCGGGTTGCTTTATACGGTCGAGGAGGAGCGGGCAAGCACCGGTGCGAAGGTTGCGGACACGCATCCGCTGGCGGCGAAATGCGAGTATTTGGTAAATGGTGAACCGACGGATAACGATCTGGCAATTGGTTCGAAGGGAGCGCTCAGGCTAATGCTGCGGACGAATGGCAAAGCTGCCCATTCGGCGTATCCCGAACAAGGTGATTCTGCGATTGCGAAGCTTCTGGATATTTTGGAAGATGTGCGGAACATCGATTTTCCGAATGACGATTTTTTTGGCGAAACGACCTGCAATATCGCGACGCTCGGCGGCGGACTCGCCCTTAATGTGATTCCGCCGAACGCCGAAGCCGGAATGCTGATACGTTTGACGACGCCGCCAGAACAGATTCTCGAAGCTCTTGAAAAAGCCATCGGCGGACGCGGTGAACTCGAAGTTTTGTCGTACAGCCTGCCGGTGCGAATGCTAGAAGTCGAAGGCTTTAAACAAAAAGTCGTGCGGTTCACGACCGATATTCCGCACCTCGGAAACTGGGGCCGTCCGCTGCTGCTGGGCCCCGGCTCGATCTTGGATGCCCACACCAAGGACGAATCTGTATTAAAGGAAGACCTGGAAAAAGCGGCCGGGCTTTACGTAAGTTTGGTAAAAAAACTTCTTGCCTAGGATACGTCGAATTGCGTCGCCCAGATAGACCGGGCGACGCTATCGCGGCCTCGCCTAAAATCCGAACCTGGTGCCAACGCCGCTCGAACATCCCTGGGCAACCTGCACGCCGTTAGGAGCGAAGATCTGGGCGATACCGGCCGAATTATACGAATCATTGTCCTGATCCAACTCTAATTGATGCGTAACTATCGACCAGCCGGTTGAATTTCCAGCCGAATCAAATCTGAAGCTTTTGAACTTGAATGCGTAGGTATTTCCGCCCTCGTGACGCCAGATGCCGTGTTCAGGTGTCCTCAGAGACTGGGGTGTCCCCGACGTCGAGCCGATGGTAATTCCATCCTTTGTAAATGAGGCAATAGAATTAAAGGATCTGATCGCGTCTCCGGTGGCACAATTCTGCAAGGTTACGACCGCGTCCCATGTTCCGGCCAGACGGCCGCCGCCTTTACTCTCACCTTGGGCAAATGCGGATCCGAGCGAAATTGCAAGGATTAACCCGAAAATTCCGATAGTGTTGCGAACGTTTCTCATAAGTATGTTTTTCATTTTAGTGTCCTCGTTTGTGTTTTTTGATTTCAGTCAAAAACTATTCAGTTTGGCTGATGTATGCGATAATCCAACAAATCTATTGTGAAAGTCGTTAGAATCACCCTGAATTTTTGTGAGAATTTGTGAGTGGCGCGATGAACCTTCCGGAAAACAAACTTTATGAATTCGGCGATTTTCGGCTGGATCCGAGCAAACGCCTGCTTTTCACTACTTCAGGAGAGACGATTCCATTGATGCCGAAGGCATTCGACACTCTTCTTTACTTGACCCAAAATTCTGGCCGGATTATCGAAAAGGACGAAATACTTTCTTCCGTTTGGGCCGACACGGTCGTCGAGGAAAATAATCTCACGCAGAATATCTCGGTTCTGCGGCGCATATTCGGCGAAAAACCCGGCGAGCACCGCTATATCGTTACCGTTCCCGGACGCGGTTATAAATTCGTCGCCGCCGTACGCGATTTGCCGGAGCCGGCGGAGGTCGGGCCAGACGCAGAGGAATTTCAAATTTCAAATTTCAGATTCCAGAATGAAAACCAATCTGAAATTGAAGATCTGAAATTTGAGATAACTGGAAACCCCGTCTCCAAGCCCGAAAACCCCAAGCTAAAGTCCGAAGTCCGGGCGACATACCGCGTTTGGCCCGCGGCGGCTTTGATCTTATTTATCGCAGGGTTGGCTTTTCTCGGTTTCTATTTATCACGGGAAACGGAAAGTTCTTTAGCCGTTCCGATCAAAACGCTAGCGGTCCTGCCTTTTAAACCGCTGGCGGAAAACCGCAATGAAGCTTTGGAACTCGGAATGGCGGATAATTTGATTTCCAGACTTAGCGGCAGCGGAGACATTAGTGTGCGTCCGCTCAACGCCGTGCTCCGTTATAACTCGCTCGAACAAGATCCTTTAGCGGCAGCAGCCAGCCTTAGAGCGGACGCAGTATTGGACGGGAGCATTCAAACATGGGGCGACCGCATTCGGGTATCGGCACGCCTCATAAGAACGAGTGACGGCAAACAGATGTGGGCGGATCAATTCGATGAAAAATTTACCGATATTTTTTCGGTGCAGGATTCGATCTCTCAAAAGGTAGCGGCGGCGCTCCAACTCCGGCTCGGAATCCAAAAGCGTTTCACTGAAAATGTCGAGGCCTATCAATATTACGCGAACGGCCTGTACCACCGGACGAAGTTGACCAAACCCGACATAGAAAAGGCACTGACTTATTTCCAAAAGGCGATCGACGTCGATCCGGCCTATGCTCTCGCCTATGTCGGGCTTGCGGAAACGTATTATCCGATGGCGTTGACAATGGAGATGCCGTCCGGCGAGCCTATGATGAAGGCAAAAGCGGCAGCGGAGAGGGCAATCGAGATAGACCCTGAACTGGCTGACGGACACGCAGCAATAGGCCTGATCAAGCTTTGGTATGAGTGGGATTGGACGGCTTCCGAGCGGAATTTTCAGCGGGCTGAGCAATTGAATCCGAACCGTCCGCATTGGGGCTACGCTCATCTTCTTTCAAATACCGGCCGCCATGACGAGGCACTTGCTCAAATAAAGAGAGCCCGCGAGCTCGATCCCGTTAATGGAATAATAGGTTCCATCGAAGGCCAGGCGCTTTTCTTCGCCGGAAAGAACGACGAAGCCCTGGACAGGCTCCGAAAGACGATAGAACTGTATCCCAATTTTTGGCTGGCGCACCTATTCATTTCCAGGGTTTACAGCGAGAAGGGAATGCACCCGGAAGCGGTTGCCGCAGCGGATAAAGCATTCGAGCTTTCCCGTTCGTCACAGGCAAACGCCTACCGGGCATTTGTTTTGGCGAAGTCCGGCAGGATCGGCGACACTGAACGCATTCTTTCAGAAATGAAAAAAGATTCGGAGACGCGATATGTTCCGGCTTATACTTTGGCGGAAGTTTATAATGTGCTTGGCGATACTGGGAAAGCACTCGAATATCTCGAAAAAGGAATTGTAGAAAAGGACGTTCGGATGGTTTTCCTGAAAATCGATCCGATGTGGGACAATTTGCGAGCGGAGCCGCAATTTGCAGCCGTTTTTAAGCAAATGAATTTTGAATATAATGAAAATTGCATTAATCGGTTACGGTTCGATGGGAAAACTCATTAAATCGCTCGCCGAGGATAAAGGTCACGAAATTATCGCGATAGTTGACGAGTCGGATGCAAATTTGACGGCGGAACTATTGGCTTTGAAAATAGGCGGTGCGGACGCCGCAATCGATTTTTCGACTGCCGAAGCGGTGCGGAGAAATTCCGAGGCCTGCGTGTTGGCGGGCGTGCCGCTTGTCGAGGGAACGACCGGCTGGAACGGAGAAATCGACGCCGTTCGGGCGATTGTCGAGGAAAAAAACGGTACATTCGTTTTCGGTGCGAACTTTTCCATCGGTGTAAATTTGTTTTATAGGCTAACGGAATTTGCGGCCGAACTTTTCGCCAAATTTTCCCAATACGAAGCATTTATCGAAGAACAGCATCATTCGCGAAAGAAGGACTCGCCAAGCGGAACGGCTTTGAAATTGAAGGAAATCGCTGCCAATCACTTTAAAGAAGATTTTAGTATTTCGGCGACGCGGGCCGGGAATATTCCGGGGACGCATCGCGTCGGATTTGACGGTACGACGGATCAAATACTTTTGGAACACACGGCCCGTTCGCGGGAAGGCTTTGCGGCGGGTGCGATTTTAGCGGCGGAATGGATCGCGGGTAAGAAAGGATTTTACGAATTCACGGATCTGATTGATGAGATTTGCCGCGCGCGATAGTTTTCGAGTCGGAACCGGGAGCGATAGCGACTGGGTTCTTGTTCCCGTGAAGCAAAGAACCCATTCGCTATCGCTCCCGGTTCCGACATGCTCAGAAAAATTATGACAAAGAAAGTTGATTGGCTGCGCGGCTGTGCGACCGCTTTGGTGACGCCGTTTCATAAGGATGGCTCGATTGACGACGCTTGTTTCAAATTGCTGGTTCAGCGCCAGATAAAGAACGGCGTTTTTCTACTGGTTCCGTGTGGAACAACCGGTGAAAGCGTTACGATGACGGAAGCCGAGCGGCTGCACGTTATCAGGATGACGGTCGAGGCGGCAAAAGGAACTAACGCCAAAGTGATTGCGGGAACTGGCAGCAATATTACCGCCTCCACGATAGATTTTACCCGCATGGCGCGAGAAGCGGGAGCCGATGCCGCCCTGATCGTCGCGCCGTATTATAACAAGCCGACGCAGGAAGGGATGTTTGCTCATTTTTCCGAGATCGCAAAATCCGTAAAAGATTTTCCGATAATGCTTTACAATGTGCCGTCGCGGACGGCGTCGAATATTTCGGCGGCGACTACTTTGCGGCTTGCCGATGCTTATGGAAATATTGTCGCGACGAAAGAAGCCTCCGGCGACCTGTCACAGACAATGGAAATTTTGCGAAACCGTCCGAAAAACTTCAAGGTTTTTTCCGGTGATGATGCGACTGCTTTGGCGCTGATTGCGCTCGGTGCGGACGGGCTTGTTTCGGTTTGCGCCAATGAGATACCAAAAGAAACCTCAGCGATGGTCGAGAAGGCATTGGAAGGGGCGAATAACTCGGCGAGGAAGATCCATTACCAAATCCTGCCGCTAATGGAAGCAAATTTTATCGAATCCTCGCCGGCTCCCTGCAAATATATAATGAAGGAAATGGGACTGCTCGAAGAAAATCTGCGGCTGCCGCTTGTCCCTGTGACGGCGGAAACGCGGGCAAAGCTGAAAGCCGTAATGCTGGCAATAAAAAATTAAATCAGCCGAGATAAAAACTATGAAAAAATCCGCTGTATTTATTTTATTCGCCGCAATTTTAGTTATGAATATTAAGGCGCAGACAAAACCACGGGCACGTGATCTGGGTATTCCTTTTGATGGTGTCGCCGGAAAATTTAACGCTATTACGGATGTAAAAGGCGTCGAGGTCGGTTACACGACTCTGATTTCCGGCCAAGGAAAAAAAGCAGTCAGAACCGGAGTTACCGCAATTCTGCCGCAGGGTAAAAGCTACGCCGGCAGTTTGTTCGGCGCATGGCACACGCTGAATGGGAACGGTGAAATGACCGGCACGACGTGGCTGCAGGAATCGGGAGCATTCGGCGGGCCTATTATGATAACTAATACTCACAGCGTCGGCGTCGTGCGGGACGCGGTGATCGAATGGGGTTTGAGAAAGGGCGTAACTGATGGCTATTCCGGCGATTTCAGCTTGCCGGTCGTTGCAGAAACGTGGGACGGATTTTTGAGCGATATTAACGGCTTTCATGTAAAGAAGGATCATGTTTTCACGGCGCTCGATTCGGCAAAATCCGGAACACCGGCAGAAGGCAATGTCGGCGGCGGCACCGGAATGGTCGCTCATCAATTTAAAGCCGGAACCGGAACGTCTTCGCGTATCCTCGACGCCAAAGACGGTGGTTACACGGTCGGCGTGATGGTTCAGGCAAACTACGGAGCCCGTCGTCTGATGAAAATTGCCGGCGCTCCGGTAGGGAAGGAAATAGCGGATCTAATGCCGAAAGAGGGAAAAGCCGATGATGACAGCGGTTCGATAATCGTCGTCGTGGCGACTGATGCTCCGGTTCTCCCACATCAGTTAAAACGGATTGTCCAGCGCGTGTCCCTTGGAATCGGTTTGATGGGCGGTATCGGTGGGAATTCGTCAGGCGATATTTTTATCGCGTTCTCGACCGCAAACAAGGCGTTTGTCGGCAAGACAGAGATTTCAAATGTGTCGATGCTGTCCAATGAAAAGATAAATCCGCTTTTTGAAGCAACGGTGCAGGCAACCGAAGAAGCAATCGTAAACGCCCTCGTCGCGGCGGAAACAATGACCGGTTATGACGGCAATACGGTTTACGCTTTGCCGCATGACAGGTTGAAAGCAGTATTGAAGAAGTATAATCGGCTGCAGGAACCCGTAAACAAATGATGTTGAAAGAAAGGATTGAACAATTATTCGCCAAATCCGAGTTTACGTCCGAAGATCGTGAAACGTACGAAGAATTCAAAACCGCTCTTCGCACGGGCGAAATCCGCTCGGCTGAAAAAGACGCTGACGGAAATTGGCACGCGAATCCGTGGGTGAAGCAGGGAATTTTGCTCGGCTTCCGAATGGGCAAAATGGCCGAGATGTCGAAGGAGGCGGAGACTTTTAAGTTCTTTGACAAGGACACGTTTCCGCTGCGGCCGATGACTTTGGATGACGGTGTGCGGATCGTGATGGGCGGCACTACGATCCGCGATGGCTCATATGTGGCGCCGAATGTCGTGCTCATGCCGCCGTGTTATGTGAATGTCGGGGCGTATGTCGATGAAGGAACGATGATCGATTCGCACGCTCTGGTCGGCTCTTGCGCGCAGATCGGGAAGCGTGTCCATCTTTCGGCGGCGGCTCAGATCGGCGGTGTTTTGGAGCCGGTCGGAGCGGTTCCGGTGATAATCGAAGACGATGTGCTCGTCGGGGGCAACACCGGTGTTTACGAAGGAACGATTGTCCGCGAACGCGCGGTTCTGGCTTCCGGCGTGATCCTGACCCGTTCGACGCCGCTGTTCGATCTCGTCAAAGGCGTTATTTATAAATCCGAAGGCGATAAGCCGCTCGAAGTCCCGGCCGGCGCAGTTGTCGTTCAGGGCTCGCGGGCCGTGACGAGCGAACAGGGAAAAGCTTGGGGATTGTCGATCTACGCGCCGATCATCGTCAAATATCGTGACGAAAAGACAGATGCGTCAACAAAGCTTGAAGATTATTTGAGATAGTTTTGATGTATAATAACGATTATGGCTACAACAGTTTCACAAATGACCGTTAACGAACTTCGCACCCTTATCGGCGATGTCATCGAGGAGAAACTCTCCACCTTCTTATTGACGAGGATAATCTTGAATTTACGGATGAATTGAAGGAAATTCTGGCTCGTCAGGATGGAGAGATGGATCAGGGTGAACGCGGTGAACCTTTTGAACAAGTAGTTGGCAGGCTGGGTTTGGATTAGTTTATTGCTTGTTAAGATCTCCTTGACTCAATTCATTAGCGTCGAATAGATTCAGTTCTATTATGTATAAGATCGTTATCCTGAAGGAGGCCACCCATAAATGCCTGCCAAATTATAAAGACCAGTCGAGTAGGTGATAGTAGAGGCGTTATTTAAATTATGAGCAGCGAAGAAAACGAACTTGAAGACAACATAAAGGGAAGAATTTCCGGATTCGGCCAGAAGATAATCGGTGAGATCGAGACTGTCGGCGGAATTCTGACCGGCGATCCGCTGACACAGGCCGAGGGCGAATTTAATGTTAAGGTTGGCGAGGTTCGTGAAGATATTGAAGAAGACCTGGAGGAAAGTCGTCAGTAGTCGGTTGTCAGTAGTCAGTTGAGAGGAGGGTAGATGCCTACGCTTTCCGATTCCGACAACTGACAACCGGCAACTGCCCACCGGCAACCGCCCATGATACCTATACAAAAAACCGAAGCATTTGTATTGCCGAAGCGTCTTCGGGGATTGCAGCCGACTTTGATCCGGCAGTTTTTCGAGCGGGCGCTGCCGGACAGCATTAATTTCGGCCTTGGTGAGCCTGATCTGCCGACGCCGCAATTTATTCGTGAGGAAGCCGCGCGCATCACGCTTAATGAGCAGAACGGCTACACGTCTCATCCCGGAATACCTGCATTGCGGACGAAGATCGCGGAGCAATACCCGCATTTGAATCTCGGTATGACGGACGTGATTGTGACGGTCGGTTCGCAGGAGGCAATGACCGCGGCGTTTCTTTGTATAGTTGACGATGGCGACGAGGTGCTGCTGCCGAACCCCGGCTTTCCCGCGTATGATGCATGCGTAAAAATTTCCGGCGGGTCGCCGGTTTACTATCGCTTGCCGGCGGTCAATGACTTTAAATTCGATATTGCGGATTTCAAATCTCAAATAACGGCCAAGACCAAAGCGGCGGTCGTGGTTTCGCCTTCCAATCCGACCGGGAAAATATTTACCGAGAATGATCTGCGGCAGATAGCGGATGCGCTCAAAGATACGGGCATATATCTTATATCCGACGAAATTTACAGCGATCTTTATTTCGGCGAAAAGCCGCATTCGGCGTCGGAATTTTACGACAAGACGGTGATCGTTACCGGTTTGTCAAAATCATTGAGCATGACCGGCTGGCGGATCGGGTGGCTGGCCAGCTCGCAAAAGGAGATCACGCAGGCGGTTCAGATTCTGCACGGATTTCTTACCGTCTGCACATCGGCCATCACACAGAAAGCCTCATTGCTCGGCTGGACGAAAGAAGCCGAAGCGGCAAAGCAGCACGCACGCGAAGTTTATAAATCGCGCGGCGAATATTTGGTCAAATTATTAAAGAATGAACTCGGCCTAAACGCGACGGCGCCGGACGGTGCGTTTTATACGATGCTCGATGTTCGCGCGCTTGGCGATGATATCGAGATCGCCGAGAAATTCCTGCAAAATCGCGTGATAACCGTTCCCGGCGTCGCATTCGGCACCGAAGCGAAAGGCTTCCTGCGTCTATCATTCTGCAACACCGAAGAAAAAATGGCCGAAGGCGTGCGGCGGATGAAAGAAGCCTTGCAATAAGCGTCGTAGAATTGCTACACTCACCGCATCAATCGTAAATAACCGCAGCGCATCGGCGTAGTCCTGACTGAATCGCCGCAGAACGTGATCTGGCATCGCATTCGTATGACAAAACCTTCCGCATTAATAAGTAAGCTGGCCGGCCAATTGATGGCGGCTGAAGCATCGCGCCGGACAGCCGGGGACGCGCATGAAGCAATTATCGTTTGCGAGAAACTGCGCGCGGCCCTGACGCGGGTTGCCGGTGTGGAAGCATTTGACGCACTTATGCGGCGTTCGCTTGTGTTGGCACGGGCGGATGTGCCGGCGCTCAAGGATGTGACGGTCGGAGGAGACGGTTGTGTCAATGGACTTGAAGAAGCCGGAACGAACGCCGGAATCGAGCTTACCGCTCAATTTCTTTGGCTGCTGGCGACCTTTATCGGCGAGCCTATCGCGATCTGGTTGGTAAGCGAGACCTGGCCGGCGGAGAAGATTTATAATTCGATAAGATAAACGGGAAGAACGACGGAGGTAACGTTCTTATTTCAAAATCGCCCAAGGGGCTAAACCAGGGACTTGGTAAAATTATGAACAAGGGAAAAGAGGATAAAAAGAAAACTGTCAAAATAAAGCAGATGCCGACCGGAGTCGCCGGGCTTGACGAGATCCTTGGCGGCGGGCTGCCCGAATATTCTTTTAATATAATTGCCGGTTCCCCCGGATGCGGCAAGACAACGCTCGCGCATCAGATCGTCTTCGCGAACGCCACGAAAGAGAATCCGGCGCTTTTTTTCACCGTGCTCGGCGAACCGGCGATCAAGATGCTGCGCTATCAGCAGCAGTTCAGCTTCTTCGACCATAAGATGCTTGACGGCGCGATTCGCTTTGTTAATCTTAGCCAGCTTGTGCTGGACAACGATCTCAGAGCGGTCCTCGACGCGATCATTACCGAGGTTGAGGCTTCGAACGCCCGCATCGTCGTGGTCGATTCGTTCCGCACGATCGTTCGCCGGGCTCAGCTTGGCGAGACCGAGCTTGAGCTTCAGGGATTCGTTCAGAAGCTGGCGCTTCACCTGACGAGCTGGCAGGCGACGACATTCCTGATCGGCGAATATACAGAAGGCGAGATGCGAGACAATCCGGTGTTCACCGTCGCAGACGGCCTTATCTGGCTGTACCAGAGCGCCGAGCGCAATTCGATCGTCCGTAAGATGCAGATCGTCAAGATGCGCGGCCAGGAGACGGTGCCGGGCATGCATACGTTCCGCATCACCGACGACGGCCTGCAAACCTTTCCGCGTACCTTCGGCCTGACCGAAAACAGCAAGCACGTCAAAGGCACGCGGCGGCTGTCCACCGGCATCGCCAAGCTCGATGAAATGACGGGCGGCGGCATTCCGGAAGGCGACAGTATACTCCTCGCGGGCCCGACCGGTTCGGGCAAGTCCGTCATCGGTACACAATTTATCGCGGAGGGCCTGAAACAGGGCGAGCCCGGGATCGTCGCGATCTTCGAGGAACGGCCCGCCCAATATGTGCAGCGTGCCGGCAACCTGGGCTTCGATTTCAAAAAGCCGCAAGAGGACGGCAGCCTGAAGATAATGTACATCCGTCCGCTCGATCTTTCGGTGGATGAAACGGTGCACGAGATCGTAAGCGCAGTGAAGGAGATCGGCTGCAAGCGGCTGGTGATCGATTCGCTAGCCGGGTTCGAGATGGCGCTCGCTCCGGCCTTTCGCCAGGACTTTCGCGAATCGCTTTACCGGATGATCGGCGCCCTCACGCGGCTCGGCGTGACGATCGTCAGCACGGTGGAGACCATCGATGATTTTACTTCGCTGAATTTCAGCAACTTTACGGTGTCGTTTCTCGCGGACGATATCGTGCGGCTCCGGTATATTTCGATCAACGGCCAGCTTCGCCGGATGGTGATGGTCGTGAAGATGCGGCGCAGCGCCCATTCGATCGACATGACCGAATACCGCATTACGAATGACGGCATCGACGTCGGCAAACCGATCCGCGGCTATCGCGGGCTGACAAGCGGCCTCCCCTCGCCGTGGAGCTTTGAGTCGGGAGTGATCCCCGAGACGTTCGAGGCAGATCTGGAGCAGTTCGGCGACGAGAAGTAAGCAATAAGCATCGGGCAAAAGAAAAGCAGCGTCACACACGATGACGCTGCTTTTCTAATTGCTGACTGCTTACTTTCTACGGATTTACCGTCACATACGTCGGGTCGCTGGGCTGGCCGACCTTGGCGTTGTTTTTCAGCAGGACGGCGCGGACGAGGATGCGTTCGGGTTCGTCGGGCGTGGTTGGGGTGACCGTAACGCTGACGGGATTGTTCGTCGCGAAGGCAACATCCTGCCACGTGCTCGAACCTTTTCGCTGGACCTGCACCTTAAACTGCGGCATTCCCATCCGCGTCACGTCGAGATTGAACTGAAACCCGCCGAACGATTCCGAGGCCGCGATCGCCGGTTTCAAATCATCCAACAGCGGCTTCGAAGGCGTTTCCGGGATGATGCCGAGCAGCGCGCCGGTCTCGGCGGTATAATTCGGAACGACGCGGATTCGCTTTACCAGATCGTCGAGGCGTTCGAAAAGCCCGGTCGGCCGCACCTCCGTAATATCGAACGACGTGCTTGCCGGAAAAGCCGGGGTCGGCTCGCCGATGTCGCCTTCGGTAATGATCACGCGGTATTGCCTGAGAGCTTCGTTATACGTCGCCTGCTCGGTCGCGATGTCCGCAAGGAATTCGAGCAGCTCGGAATCGGCCGCTACTATCGTCACATCAGCCGGCACAAAGCCAAGCGAAGGCGCCACCGCCGCAAACTTCGTATTAAAATTCTTGTACCACGCCGCACGCTCCTGCAGCCCCTGCGGGAACCATTTTCTACTAGGAATCATTTGGGAAGTCTCCTTAGGAAGTAATTTTGAAAGGTAAAGCGAAATGATTATAACCAAAGGCGCAAAATTTTTGCAAACAGGCGCCGGCACTTACGCGAAAGCAAGTGACCGATGGCAAACCGCATTTGTCCGCAAGCGAGAAGTCATCGACTGGAATGCGGCCGCAGCCGACCGGACGCCCGAAGCAAATGCCTTCCGCTGATAAGTCATCGACTGGAAGCTCGCAGTCACGGTCTGGAGCAAAGAAGTCACGGTCTGGAGCAAAGAAGTCACGGTCTGGAGCAAGGAAGTAATGGTCTGGAAGCGGGAAGACTCTCGCGGTTGTGCCGAGGTGCGGTGCGGCGGGCCGTTGTTTCACTGCTTCGAGCCGGTGTTTATTGAATATCATTCAATGTCTGCCTGCTCTTCAGGCTCCGCCTGTCTATTTGCGGAGAAGCTCTGCTTCTCCGAAACGGTTTGGTAAGGATTCGCGGCTATGCCGCCGCTAACGTGTGCGGCGGAAAATCGACGCTAACGTAGCGTCTAATACAAATTTCCATTCATTTTCTGTTATTGTGTATACATTGACCGTTAGCGATACATTGCGAACGCTCCCTCGTTCCGCCCGGGATGATTTTTCAAAATGATAGTGCCAAAATTAGGAATGCCGATCGAACCTGATGAAAATAACGGCGGCGATATGAAACAGCAGCTCCGCGCGGTGAACGAGAAGCTGCTGATGTCGGCCGTCGTGCAGCACGAGCTGATCGAACAGCTGGAGATTGCCCAGAAAGCGCTGTCTTTTCTCGGCCTGGTCGTCGCTTCTTCGAAGGAATCGATCATCACCGTCGATTTCGACGGCATCATCACTACCTGGAACAAAACCGCCGAGGATCTGTACGGCTACCCGGCGGCCGAGGCCGTTGGCAGGCCGCTGACGATGCTGACGCTGCCCGAGGACCTGAGGGAGGTGTTCTCCAACATCGAAAAAGTTAAGCATGGCGAACTGGTCGAGGTCTTCGAAACCATCCGCGTTCGAAAGGGCGGAGATGAAATAGACCTCGAAATACTGATGTCGCCCGTGACGGCCGCCGACGGCCGCGTGATCGGCGCCGCGACCATCGCCCGCGATATAACCGAACGGGTCAGCGAAAGGGCCGAACTCGAAGCCCGCCGTCTAGCTGATAAGGAAGGCAAGGCCGATGAGCTCAAAGCCTCACGCAAAAACGAGACGCGGCTCGCCGAAAGCCAGATGCGCCTCGCGATGGAGCTTTCGGCCACGCAAAAGCTGCAGGAAGTCAGCACCGCAATGATCGGTGTGGACGATCCGAACGCCCTTTACGAAATAATCCTCGACGCCGCACTCCAAATAATGCGCGCACAGTACGCGAGCATTCAACAATTTTTCCCCGAACGCGGTGAAGCCGGCGAGCTGTGGCTGCTCGGCTACCGCGGCTACACCCCGGAAGCCGCCAAATTCTGGGAATGGATCTCGCCGTCATCCAAAAGCAACTGCGGAGCAGCGCTGCGCACCTGCGAACGGGCGATGATCGCGAATGTGGAAGCGGACCTGGCGATGTCCGGCACCGCGGACCTGGCGATGTGCCTGCAAACCGGCATTCGCGCCCTCCAGGCTACGCCGCTCATTTCACGCGGCGGAAAATTGCTCGGAATGCTGTCAACGCACTGGAACCGCCCGCATAATCCGTCCGAACGCGACCTCCGCCTGTTTGACGTCCTCGCCCGCCAGGCCGCCGACCTGATGGAACGTACGTACGCCGAAGACGCGTTGCGTGAGACCAAGGACCACTATCGCGCTTTGTTCGATTTAGCTCCGATGGCCTTATTCGTCTGTAACCGGGACGCGGTGATTCAAAATTATAATCAGCGTGCCGCTGAGCTTTGGGGCAGGGAGCCTGAGTGCGGAGTCGAGCGGCACTGCGGCTCGACTAAGCTATGGCTTCCAGATGGCACATGCTTGCCGCACGATCAAAGTCCGATGATGGAAGTGCTCCGTACAGGGATTCCGGCGCAAAATGTGGAAGTGTTCATCGAGCGGCCCGACGGTTCGCGCCTGCCGGTGTTGGTAAATTTTGCTGCGGTGAAAGACGCCCATGGAGAAATTATAGGGGCTATCACTTCATTCATCGATATTACCGAGCGGCGCCGGACGGAACAAGGTCTTATCGACTTAAACGCGGAGGTCGAACGGCAATCACTGCTTTTCGACACGACGATCAATTCCATAACCGATTTCGCATATACATTTGACTGCGACGGGCGTTTCGTCTTCGTGAACCGGCCGCTGCTGAACCTTTGGGGGTTGACGCTGAAAGAAGCAGTCGGTAAAGATTTTTTCGACCTTGGATATCCGGACGATCTGGCGGCCCGGCTGCAAAGCGAGATCCAGCAGGTCATCGATACAAAAAAATCGGTGACTGGCGAGACACCATATACGAATCCGGCGGGGGCTGAGGGTTTTTACGAATATATTTTCAGTGCTGTACTCGCAAAAGACGGAACGGTTGAATATGTCGCCGGTTCAACACGTGATATTACCGATCGCAAGGCCGCCGAACAATCCATCCGGTTTCAGGCTCATTTGCTGGATACGGTTGAGCAATCCGCCATCGCAACTGATCTGGAGGGAATCGTCATTTATTGGAACCGCTTTGCCGAGAAGCTTTACGGATGGACGGCCGCTGAGGCGATTGGGCAAAACATTCTCGAACTGACCACGCCCGATATTATGAACAAGCAGGGTGAGGCCATAATGTCTCACCTTCGGCATGGTAAAAGCTGGTCGGGCGAATTCAACGTTAAGCGGCGCGACGGCGCCGTGTTTCCCGCACACGTGATGAATTCACCGATCGAGAATGAATTTGGAGAATTGACCGGAATAGTTGGAATCTCCGTCGATATAACTGAACGAAAACGGGTCGAAGAAGCTCTGCGGCTTTCGCGCCAAGAGTTGGAAACTCGGGTCGTCGAACGAACGGCGGAACTGGCGGTCGTTAACGAAACGCTGAAGGCGGAAAATAAGGAACGGTTGCGGGTGGAGGAGGAGCGTGTCCGGATACTTCACCGCCTCGTCACCGCCCAGGAGGACGAGCGCCGCCGCATCGGCCGCGACCTGCACGATCAGCTGGGCCAGCAAGTCACCGCATTGCGGCTGAAGCTGGAAGCCGTGGCAATTGCCGCCGACGGCAACGAGGAATTCACCGAACATGTGAAAAAGGCACAGGAATACGCCAAGCAGGTGGACGCCGATGTAGGATTTTTGACATTCGAGCTTCGCCCGACAATTCTGGACGATCTCGGGCTGGTCGCGGCGGTCGAGAATTATGTTTATGAATGGTCGCTGAATCATAAAGTTCCCGCGGACTTTCATGCCGCACCCGTTGTCCCCTCCCGTTTTTCTTCGGAGATCGAGATAAATTTGTATCGTCTCGTCCAGGAGGCGCTCAATAATGTCGTGAAGTACGCCGGTGCAAAAAATGTTACCGTCCAGCTCGATTTCAGACACTCAAACCTGATCCTCATAGTCGAAGACGACGGCGCCGGGTTCATCGTGAAAAACGGAAAGGCGGCCCACCATACCGGAAACGGGCTCGGCCTGATAGGTATGCGGGAACGCTGCATGCTGCTCGGCGGCACACTCGAGATAGAATCCGCACCCGGAAAGGGAACCGTCATATTCGCACGCATACCAATGTCATCGGAAACCTCCCCACCCCAGCCGTAACGCCGCTTTCCTTTTTTCCGGCGCTCATCTAAACTTAGTCTTTTGTTAATTTATGAGCCGAAAATATCGAGTCGGAATATTGGGAGCGACGGGAACGGTCGGGCAGCGTTTTGTACAGCTTCTCGAGGGGCATCCGCAGTTCGAGATTACCGCCCTCGCCGCATCCGACCGCTCGGCCGGAAAGCGTTTTTCGGAGGCCTGCGCGTGGAAGCTGCCCGGAAGGATCCCGCAATACGTCCGGGATATTGTAGTTCAGCCAATCGAACCGCCGCTTGATTGCGAGATAGTATTTTCCAGCCTGCCGTCATCCGTCGCCCGCGAAACAGAGGAAGCTTTTGCCCGCGCCGGATATCCGGTCATCAGCAATTCGTCGAGCTACCGGATGGACGCGGACGTGCCGCTGCTCATCCCGGAAATAAATCACGAACATCTCGGACTGATAGAAATACAGCAGCTGAAACGCGGTTTCGGCAAAGGATTTATTGTGACGAATCCGAACTGCGCCGTTGCCAGTTTTGCTCCGCCGCTCGCCGCTTTGCACCGCGCATTCGGGGTCGAATCGGCGATAATCACTACCTTGCAGGCCGTATCGGGCGCCGGATATCCGGGCGTTTCATCGCTCGATATTGCGGATAACGTTATGCCGTACATCGCCGGCGAGGAGCCGAAGGTCGAGATAGAATCGCAAAAGATATTAGGCAAATTTATCGATGGTGCAATCGAGAAGGCCGATTTTACCGTGTCGGCGCAATGCTTCCGCGTTAATGTGATCGACGGCCACACTGCTTCGGTCAGGGTGAATTTGAAGAAGAATTCAACGCTGGAAGATGTCGTAGAGGCGATGCGGGCGTTTCCTAATCTCGCGCTTCATTCGTCGCCCGCCGCGTTTATCGAAGTAACCGACGAGCCGACACGCCCGCAGCCCAGGCTCGACCGCGACAACGGCAGCGGAATGACCATCACCGTCGGGCGTATCTTCCCGGATAATGTGTTCGATTACAGGTTTGTAACGCTAAGCCACAACACGGTTCGCGGCGCCGCCGGCTCGGCGATTTTGAATGCGGAATTGTTGATAGATAAGCGGATAATTTGAGGAAGGTGTCCGACAAGCTATTGTTTGTCGGACAAAAGAAATGAATCCAGAGACAAAGCCTGAACGCACATACGTCGAACGTGTTTTAATCACGGCGGCGGTCGTGATATTTGCGCTTCTTATACTGCTGCTGCTTTATTACACGTTCGAAATCGTTTTGCTGATGTTCGCGGCGGTTTTGCTGGCGATATTCCTGCGCGGGCTGGCCGACCTCGCCGGGCGTTATATCAAGATCGGCGAAGGCTGGCTGGTGCTGATCGTTTCGGTGCTGCTTTTAGGTATTTTGGCCGGATCAATTGCTCTTCTCGCTCCAAGCGTCGCCGAACAGGTCAGGCACCTTCGCCAGGAAGTACCGGTTTCGATCCAAAAAGTAGGCAGTTTTCTTTCTCAATACGGTTGGGGCAGGACGATCATAGAACAGCTTCCAAGTTCTGACGAAGCGACGAAAATGCTCACCGATTCGGGCTTTCTTTCGAGCCTCGGCGGGATCTTTTCTTCCACATTGGGGGCGATCGGAAACTTTTTTGTCGTTATATTGCTGGCGATCTACCTTGCGACGGAGCCAAAATTCTACGCCCGGGGATTCATCAAGCTTTTTCCACTCGAGCGGCGCGAGCGTGTTCGCGAAGTGTTGGCCGGGATCGGCGAAACGCTTCGGTGGTGGCTGATCGGCAAGGTAGGATCGATGATCTTTATCGGCATCCTGACGTGGATCGGCCTTTCGATAATCGGTGTTCCGCTTGCCCTGACATTGGGACTGATTGCCGGACTGCTATCCTTTATTCCGAACTTTGGCCCGATACTTTCCGCTGTTCCGGCAATTTTGCTGGCGTTTATCGATAGCCCGATAACCGCGGTTTATGTTCTGGCTTTGTATATCGGCGTGCAACTGATCGAATCCAATATCGTTACGCCGATCATCGAGCGCGAAACCGTCGAACTGCCGCCGGCTTTGACGATTATTTTTCAGCTTGCATTGAGCGTTATGATCGGCGGCCTTGGTCTGGTGCTGGCGACGCCGCTGTTGGCGGTGATAATGGTGCTGGTGCAAATGGTTTATATCCAGGATATTCTGGGCGATAAAAATACGGAAGCGAACGAAAAGAACGAAGAAGCCGAGATAGAACAAATGGCGGCGGCATTGCGGGAAGCCGATTAATTTATGATCGAACGATACACATTGCCCGAAATGGGCGCGATCTGGTCGCAGCAAAACAAGTTTCAGAAATGGCTCGACGTTGAGATCGCCGTTTGCGAGGTGCACGCGAATGACGGCACGATACCGCGGGAAGCCGTTGAGCAAATAAAATCGAAGGCGGCATTCACCGTCGAACGAATCGGCGAGATCGAGAAAACTACCGATCACGATGTTATTGCCTTCACGACGAATCTTGCCGAGAACATCGGCGAAGCCGCACGTTTTGTTCATTTCGGGCTGACCTCGAGCGATGTTGTGGATACCGCGAACGCATTGCTGCTAAAAGAATCCTGCGATATTTTGCTGCGGAAAACCGATGCTTTGCTGGAAGTTTTGAAACGCCGGGCGTTTGAATTCAAGGATACGCCGCAGATAGGCCGGACGCACGGTATTCATGCCGAGCCGACATCATTCGGACTGGTTTGGGCCTTGTGGTATTCGGAAACCCAGCGGAACCGGGAAAGGCTTGCGACCGCGAGAGACCGTATTTCGGTCGGTAAAATTAGCGGGGCTGTCGGGGCATTTGCCCATCTTTCGCCTGATGTAGAGGAGCGTGTATGCGCGAAACTTGGACTCGCCGCCGCGGACGTTTCGACACAGGTAATTCAGCGTGACCGCTACGCGGAATATCTATGCACGCTGGCGATAATTGCATCGACACTGGAAAAGATCGCACTTCAAGTCAGGCATTGGCAGCGCACGGAAGTCCGCGAGGCACAGGAATTCTTTAAGACCGGCCAAAAAGGTTCTTCCGCAATGCCGCATAAGCGAAATCCGATCTTGTCGGAGAGAATCTGCGGAATGGCCCGGACGGTGCGGGCGAATTCGATCGTCGGGCTGGAAAACGTCGCTCTCTGGCACGAACGCGACATCTCGCATTCATCCGCCGAACGCATCGTTCTGCCGGATTCGTCCGCCACGCTCGACTACATTCTCGCTAAAACAACGTCGCTTCTCGATACGCTCATCGTGTATCCGGAAAACATGCTGAAAAATCTCAACCTGACGGGCGGGCTCGTATTCAGCGGGCAATTGATGCTTGCACTCACGCAAAAAGGCATATCCCGCGAAGACGCATACACATGGACACAGCGAAACGCGATGAAGGTTTGGGACGAAGGCGGCGAATATCAGGAGCTGATAAATAAAGACACGGACATTTCTTCTAAATTGACTTTAGAAGAAATCGCCCGCGTCTTTGATTTGAAACATTATCTGCGAAATGTGGAAAAGATTTTCGCCAGAGTTTTCAGATAATTAGGCCCATTTTTCAGCAAATCCGCCTACAACCGGGAGCTTCGTCATTTGGCTTCCGTATGCTTTGATCGCTCCGTAAAGCAGGCCGCCGCCCCATGCCAGTCCGATGCCCAGAAAAAGAAGAACAACAAGAAGCCACACAATGCCTCCAAGCGTCCCGGAAGCCATGGAAATAGCAAAGATAAGAATCCCGCCCACAATTCCGACAACTATCATCGCAATTGTAAGAGCAGCGGACCAAAGAACCGATTGAAGGGCATGAAACCGGACGAATTTATTATCTTTTTCAATAAAGATCAAAACCAGAGCCACAATTCCAATCGGATAACCGATCAACGCGGCAACATTGCCGTCGAGACCAAGCGCGGATTTTTGATTTTGCATTTTTAAAGTTTCTCCTTTGAAGGGGTTAGAATTTTGTTACGATTGCGTGAAGAAAAAAGTTCTTGTGAAAGTTATCATAAGACGTTGATTTATACAATGGTTTGCGTAACAATCTACAATTTCTTTTACTGAAAATATGAAAGCGAAAGTTTACGTCACGCTCAAGCCCAGCGTGCTCGATCCGCAGGGCAAGGCGATTCACCATTCGGCCGGGCAGCTCGGCCATGCATCGATCAGCGATATCCGGCAGGGCAAGTATTTCGAGATCGCCTTCGACGGTGCCGTTTCGGAAGAAGAGGCACGCCGGTCGGCGGAGCAAATCGCGAAGGATGTGCTGGCGAATCCGGTGATCGAGGATTACAGGGTGGAGATTGTTCGTAGTTCGTAGTTCATTGTTCGTGCCAGCGTACATAAACTCCATAAAGCCGCAGCCCGTAAAGGAGCCACGAACCACGATCAACCAATAAACCTATGAAATTCGGAGTAATAGTTTTTCCCGGTTCGAATTGCGATCACGATGCTTATCACGTCGTGTCGAAGCACGTCGGACAGCCGGTCGATTTTATCTGGCATAAGGAAACGGATCTGGGCGCCTACGACGCGATACTTATACCGGGCGGGTTTTCCTATGGTGATTATCTGCGCGCCGGGGCGTTGGCGCGGTTTTCGCCGGTGATGAATGCTTTGAAGGATTTTGCGGCGAAGGGTAAATTTGTGTTCGGCATCTGCAACGGCTTTCAGATATTGTGCGAAGCGGGATTGCTGCCGGGAGCCTTGATGCGGAACGCGGACCTGCATTTTATCTGCAAGCACGTGCACGTCCGGGTTGAGAACGGCGATACGCCTTACACCAGCGAGTCCGAAAAAGGCCGCGTGCTGTCGCTGCCGGTCGCACATGCGGAAGGGAATTACTTTTGCGACGAGGCGACGCTCGACAGCCTCGAAGAGAACGGGCAGATCGTTTTCCGTTACTGCGATCCCGACGGGGAATTGAATGCGTCGTCGAATCCGAACGGAGCTTTATCCAGCATCGCCGGCATCTGCAATAAAGAGCGTAACGTGCTCGGAATGATGCCGCACCCGGAAAGGGCCTGCGAAGAACTGCTCGGATCGAATGACGGACGCGATATTTTCAGGTCGCTGACGAAGGCGATTGAAATGACGGAAGCCCGGGTGTAAACACCGCTTCCGAGGATTTTGTGACGGAAAAAATCATTTTTTCTCGGGAAATCAGAGCTTCTGCGCGGGAAATCAGAGCTTCTGCGCGGGAAATCAAAGCTTCTGCGCGGGAATTCAAAGCTGATGCGCGGGAATTCAGAGTTTCTGCGCGGGAATTCAAGGCTGATGCGCGCGTTTCCAGAGTTTCTGCGCGCGTTTCCAGAGCTGAAACGCGCGTAATCAAAGCTGATGCGCGGGAAATGGAGGTTTTTATTCGCGTTTTAGAGGTTTTTCGGGAGTAGTTTGCGAGCCCGGTCGCTATGCTGAAGCGATTCAAGATGAGCCAAACTGCTTTTCGCCATAATACTTTCCGGGAATTCCGCGAGAGTCTTTCGATAATAATCTTGTGCTTCGGCATTTTCTTCAAGTTGGACGTGGGCAAAAGCGATGTTGCATAACGCCATCTCGCGATATGAAACCGCACTGGAGTCAAGCATTGTCAAAAAACGATATTTGTCTATCCACGAATATTTAGTCAGCCAAGAATAACTAGACTGGAACTCAGAGATCGCTTCTCTAAATTGATTAAACCTTAAGAAACTTATCCCTGATTTGTGATGCTTTAGGAGAATTGCCTTTGACCCGAAGGAATACCCTAAATAAACGATTGCGGCGTAGAGCAAAGCTTGGCCGAACTCCTGAGCGAGCCGGAGCTTCCAAAAAACAAGACCTAATCCGAGCATCAATAATAGCTGTGGGAAGGTAGATGACCAAGCTATGCGCCGGACTATTGGTGTTTCTGCATGCATATCTAATAATTACAAACTAGGAAACTTTAATTACTAAACCATCGGTGCTGAGCTTCCAGTTCAAAACTTCTGCTCCGGGTTCGGTGGACAATGCCTGTTCGACCTCGTGTTTACGGCCTTCGCCGCAGTAGAAGGCGATGCAGCCGCCGCCGCCGGCGCCGCAGACCTTGGTTGCGATGGCCCCGTTGTTCAGGGCCTTTTCGATCAGCGAGTCCATTTGCGGCGTCGTGATCTTCGGTGAAAGGCGTTTGCGGAGCGGGAAGGCGTTGGCGAGGATGCCGCCGACCGAATCCCAATCGGAGGCGAGCAGCGCGCCGCGCAGGTTGAGCGAGGTGTCGCGGATGCCTTCGAAGATGTCGAAAAGCTCGGGATCGCCGTCGATGTGGCGTTTGGTCATGTCCCAATTGTTGGTGCCGGAGTTTCGCGGCTCGCCGGTGTAGAGGACGACGATGCGTTCCTGCAGAGTTTTTGTGTCGATGTCGAGGGCTTCCCGGGTGATTCCGTCGGGAGCGAAGTGGATCGACGCGACTCCGCCGTATTGGGCCGAATAATAATCCTGGAAACCGGTCGGGACCTTGATCACCTGGCACTCGACATTGGCGGCGATCGGGATGAAGCGGTCCGGCGTGTAGCGGCCGCCGACGAGTTTGTTGAGCGCTCCGATGCAGGCGATGTTCAGCGTGGAAGAACCGGCGAGGCCCGCACCGGCCGGGGCCTGGGAATCGGTCGTCATGTTGAAGCCGACCTCCGGTTTGAAGAAATAGACGAGCTTTGAAAGGAGTTCGAGGCGCGTTTCGTTCTTGAGTTCGCCGATGTTTTCCAGCGAGCTTTCAAAGGTCACGCCCCGGTCGATGGATTCGAGAACGATCTTGTCGTCGTCACGCGTCTCGATGCGGCATTTGGCGAGCAGGTCGATCGCGAAATTAACGGTGGCGGCGCCTTCGTGAAAGAGAAAGAGCGGCGGAATGTCGATGGTGCCGCCGGCGAGATCTACTCGCGTCGGCGCGGATGTTTCAATTATCATAGGAACAGTAGTCGGTTGTCAGTATTTAGGAATGTTAGCGACCGGCGGATTTTTTCTTGCCGTGTTTTCTTGTGTCCGCGTCTATTTTATCGTCGGCCTTGTTCGGCTCTCTCGTAAGATGAAGGCGTTCGCCGAGGTCGTGCAGCTTTCCTTGCGCAACTTCTTCGACGGCGTGAAGTTTTTCCTCGATCTTGTGCAGAGTCTCCGGTTTAACCTCTTCCACCTTTTCGGAAAGCCAGAACCTTTCGACGGCATAAATAACGATAACGGCAAAAAGTATCAGGAAGAATAAGGCGATCCCGATCTGTTTGAAATCGCCGATGATCGACGTGATCGCTCCGCTGAAAAAATAACCCGTTCCGGCGAGCAGCATTGCCCAAATCCCGCAGCTGATGGCGTCCAGCGTGATAAAGCGCAGGAACGGCATCTTCCCGATCCCGTAGAATACGCACATCGCCGCGCGGATGCCGTAGATATATTTCGAGATCACTATCGCAAAGCCGCCGAACTTATCGATCAGCTTTTCGATCCGCGGCTGGGCCATTTGGTAAAAGCGGTAATCCTTCGCCTTCTCGTGAAAAATACGCCCGACCGCGTACCCGACGCAGTCGCCCGCTATCCCGCCGAACATCCCGGCCAAAAATACTTTGAAAAAGCTATACTTCCCGAAAAACGAGCTGTGTGCCATCGCGCCCGAAATCAAAAGCGTAATGTCGCCCTCGATCGTGCATAAGGCAAACACCGCGTAGATGCCGTATTGCTCGATAATTTGCGAAAGATGATCCATACAGGCTCAACGTAGAGTATCTTTCCCGCGTGTTTCAGTCAAACTATTGGGGAACCGGTAAACCATTCATTATCGTCTCATTATCGTCGGGAGGTTGGTTGACACTTTACCGGGCAGTGACTAAAATCGGCTTAGTTTGGGCGAAAGTGTTATCGGAAAAGGTGTTTAGACAATGGCGGAATTTACAAAACAGGCGGCGAATTTTGTCGGGATCGAAGTTTCGAGCGGTGCGTTTAAAGCGGTCCGGATCGACGCGGACGGAAGAGTTTTGGATACTGTCCAGATGCCCTTCGACCGCAGCGGGGAAACGCTTGCGCAGCTATTAACTGCGGTCAATAAATTGAAGGTAACTTTTCCGGGAATCGAGAAAATCGGGATTGCAGTGCCGGGGCTTATCCGGCGCGAAACGAACCGCGTAGCTGTTTCAGCGCATATTCCCGATCATTCGGGCCTTGATCTGGCAGGTGAAGTGCAGGCGGCGACCGGATTGGAAACAAAGATCGAGAACGACGCGAACGCGGCTGCTTACGGCGAATTCAAGGCAGGGGCCGGTCGCGGCAGCAGCAATTTATTTTATGTGACGCTCGGCAGCGGAGTCGGCGGGGCTTTTATTATCGAAGGTAATATTTGGAAGGGCGCTTCCGGATTCGCGGGAGAGTTTGGGTATATGCCGATAAATTCCGAGGGAATGCGGCTTGAAGAGGTCGCGTCATCGGGAAACATCGTCCGCCGTACCGTTGCCCGTTATAAACAGGACAGTACGTCTTCGCTAAGCAGGCTCAACGAAAATCAGATCGGCATCGCGGACATTGTCGCGGCGGCGGAAAAGGAAGACGATTTTGCGCAGATGATGCTCGGGCGGACGGGAACTTACGTCGGCATGGCGGTTGCCAGCGTGATAAATCTGCTGAATATCGAAAAGGTTATAATCGGCGGCGAGATAATGCAGGCGAAACACCTAGTTTTGGATTCGGTTATAGCACGTGCCAAGGAACTTGCGTTTGCTCCGTCATTTGAAAATACCGAGATTTTAGCGGGCGAGCTTGGAGATAATGCATCGGCCATCGGCGCGGCGTTATTGGCAAACGGCGGTTAAACGTAGCGCCGCCATCCTGGCGGCTGTCGGACGGGCAGGATGGCGGCGTTACGTTTGATAATTTTGCTTATCAGTAGAGCTTATTTAACGGTGGCTTGTTGCATAAACAGACTTCTATTATTTTCTAAATGTGGAAGTTGCGGATTCGTTACGTTTTAGTAGAATTGTAAACGGTTATACGATAACATTTACAGCAATACATTATATCCGCGGTTTCGCTCAGCTTTCATTCGGGATCTGAGAAACGGCGAAGTTCTATCATTCGTGAGCCTTTGGGCGTAAGAGACTTCTTAAAATGGCGCAATTTTTTAACAAAAGTGCAAACAATATAGCCAGAATAAGCATGGTGACAGCCGTCATTTTAGGCGGAGTCGCTTTTTTTGCTTATACGCAGTTCGCGCGTTCCTCTTATCTGACAGGGCGTTATCTTGAAAAACAACAGCCGGTGCAGTTCAGCCACAAGCACCATTCGGGAGACGATGGCATCGATTGCCGTTACTGCCACTCAACTGTGGAAACTACCGCATCGGCAGGAATGCCTTCGACGCAGACCTGTATGAACTGCCACAGCCAGATCTGGGCCGACAGCCCATATCTCGAGCCGGTGCGTGCCAGCTATCGCGAAAATAAACCGATCGAATGGGAACGCGTTCACGATTTGCCTGAATACGCCTATTTTAATCACAGCATTCATGTAGCTAAAGGTGTCGGATGTTCGACGTGCCATGGCCAGATAGACACTATGCCCGCTGTTTACCAGGAAAATACTTTGCAAATGGAATGGTGTTTGGCCTGCCACCGCGAACCTGAGAAGTTTATCCGTCCGAAGTCAGAGATCTATAACATGCAGTGGCAGGATTCGAGTTTGCCGGCGGAAGAAAGGCTGAATTTGAAGGAACAATACAAGATTCGCAGCAAGGAAGTGATAACTAGTTGTTCGACGTGCCATAGATAGCAGTAGGCAGTGGTCGGTTGTCGGTTGTCAGATCGAGAAAGAAACTGGCAACCGACAACCGACAACCGACAAAAAAATATGTCCAGCCCTGATAGCAAACAAAATTTTGCAGCGATGCGTGAACGTATCCTTTCCGAGAACGGCAAGGATTATTGGCGTAGTGTCGAGGAATTTGCCGACACGCCGGAATTCGGGGAATTCGTTAAACGCGAATATCCGAATCACGCCGAAGAGTGGAACGACAGCCTGAGCCGCCGCAACTTCATTAAGTTCATGGGCGCATCTCTTGCCTTCGCGGGATTGAGCGGCTGTGTTATTCAGCCGGCTGAGAAAATCGTTCCCCGCGTTCGTCCACAGGAAGATCTGCTTCCGGGCAGGCCGTTGTTTTTTGCTACCGCAATGACCGTCGGCGGCATCGCAATGGGATTACTGGCCAAATCTTACGAAGGCCGGCCGATCAAGTTAGAAGGAAATCCGCAGCATCCGGGCAGTTTAGGAGCGACCGATACTTTGGCGCAAGCGTCGCTATTGGATATGTACGATCCGGACCGCTCGCAGGAAATTACATATCGGGGCACACCTTCGACATACCAAAACTTTATAACCTCGCTTCGCACCGCGGTCGTTGAAAACGGCGCCGACGGAGGCGCGGGTGTGAGATTTTTAACAGAAACCGTTACCTCGCCGACGCTTCAGGCACAGTTCAAGCAGGTCGCCGCAGAGCTTCCGAACGCTAAATGGATTCAGTACGAACCCGTCAACACCGACAATGCGACCGCCGGAGCAAGGCTTGCATTTGGTTCGCCGGTCAATACGGTATATAAATTTGATCTCGCAGACCGGATTCTTACCCTGGACAAGGATATTTTTTCGGATTTTAACGTCCGCTACAAAGCAGATTACGCAAAGCGGAAAAATCTGACCGAGGAAAACGGGGAAATCAACCGCCTTTACGCCGTCGAAACAACGCTCACGCTGACCGGAGCCAAGGCCGACCACAGGCTCGCGGTCAAACCGAGCCAGATGCCTGAGATTGCCAAAGCGATTGCGGCGGCTGTGGGTGTGGCTGGTTCGGCTTCAACGTACACGGAAAATGCGGAATGGATCGCCGCGCTTGGCCGTGACCTTCAGTCTCGCCGCGGCCGTTCGATCGTGGTTGCCGGTGATAACCAGCCGCCTGTGGTTCATGCCCTCGCTCACGCGATGAATGCGGCGCTCGGCAATGTCGGGCAGACCGTTATTTACACCGAGCCGCTTTCGCCGTTTGCGGAGCGCACACAGGTTGAGCAGCTTCGTGAATTGATCGGCGATATCGACAACGGCCGAGTGAAAATGCTGGTCATTCTCGGCGGAAATCCTGTTTACAATACTCCCGCCGATTTGAAATTGAACCGCGAAAGAATGGACAAGGTGCCGATGCGCGTTCATCTGGGCATGCAGTTCGACGAAACCGCCGAAATTTGTCACTGGCACATTTCACAGAAACATTATCTGGAAACATGGAGCGACGCCCGGGCTTATGACGGGACAGTTTCAATCATCCAGCCGCTGATCGCACCGCTTTATGACGGCAAGAGCGTTCACGAAATCGTGCAGTTGTTTTTCCGCGAGAATTTCGATGTTAAAGACTACGATATCGTAAAAGCTTATTGGCAAACGCAGAATATGGCGGCCGGGCCCACCGCATCGCCCGCAGCATCTCCTTCAACACCGCGAACTGAACCGGCAGTGAATCAGCCCGCTTCCGCCGGGCGGGAAACGATTACAATTGCCGAGGCTCAGAGTCCGACGCCCGCTCCGAGTCCCGCATCCACGCCTGGGGCATCGGCTGCTGCGACATTTGAAGATAATTGGCGAAAAGCCGTTCACGACGGTGTGATTGCTAACACGCAGCTTGCGGCCCGCCCGGCTACGGTAAATGCCGGATTTTTGAGTCAGCCGACACCGGCCCCGGTAAATTCAGGCCCTATAGAATTTTCAATCCTGCCCGATCCGAGTATTTATGACGGACGGTTCACGAATAATGGATGGCTGCAGGAACTTCCTAATCCGCTGACGAAGATCACTTGGGAAAACGTCGCGCTGGTCAGCCCAAAAACAGCTACGGATTTGCAGTTGAATCGCGGAAACGACCCCGATGAGATTTCCGGCGGTGAACGCGGAACGGCGTTTATCAACACACACGGCTCGAACATGACAGCCGATGCTCTCACGGTCACCTATCAGGGCGCAAAAATAAATAAACCGGTTCCGGTCTGGATCTCTCCGGGCCAGCCCGACGGCGTCGTGACGTTATTTATGGGTTACGGCCGGACGCGGGCCGGGCGTGTGGGAACCGGCTTGGGATATAACGCATTCGATGTACAGCGCTCGGATGCAATGAGTTTTGGTTCGGGCTCAATCGAAAAAACCGGTGAAAAGGCAATGATTGCCTCGACACAGATCCATTTTAATATGGAAGGCCGCGATCTTCTGCGTGTATTCGATGTCGATGTCTTCCAGGCGAACCCGCACATGGCGGATCAGGAAAATTTCTACGATAAATCGATGTACCTGGATGCCGCCAAGGAATATCAGAAGCAATACGATCAGAATCACCGCTGGGGAATGACGATCGACCTGAATTCCTGCGTCGGCTGTAACGCTTGCGTTTTGGCCTGCCAGGCAGAAAATAATATTCCGGTGGTAGGTAAAGAACAGGTCGAGCGAAGCCGTGAAATGCACTGGATGAGAATCGATGCATACTACACCGGCGGCGATGTTAATCAGCCGGACGGCCTGCATTTTCAACCGGTTTTATGCCAGCAGTGCGAACAGGCGCCGTGCGAAGTTGTTTGTCCGGTGACCGCGACCGTGCACAATGCCGAAGGATTGAATGACATGGTTTACAACCGCTGTGTCGGCACCCGTTATTGTTCGAATAACTGTCCTTATAAGGTACGGCGGTTTAACTTTCTGCTTTATCAGGATTGGGAAACGCCTCAATACAAATTGATGCGCAACCCGGAAGTTTCGATTCGCAGCCGCGGCGTGATGGAAAAGTGCACATACTGCACGCAGCGTATATCAGCCGCCCGTATCGAAGCTGAAAAGGATGGCCGCCGTATTGCAGACGGGGAAGTCGTCACCGCATGTCAATCGGCCTGCCCGACCGGAGCGATTATTTTTGGCGACATGAACGATCCGCTGAGCAAAATCGGTAAATCGAAGGCGGACAAACGTGGATATAACCTTTTGAATGAGCTGAATACACAGCCCAGGACCACATATCTGGCGGAACTTAAAAATCAGAATAAGGAAATGCCCGATTACAAAGCGCTCGTCGTGCCGAAAACGCACACCACGAAGAAATCTCACGATGATGTAGCGCCGGCGGGAGAAGCTCATTAGAGAAGTTCAAAGTTTCAAGTTCCAAGTGGCCGGCGAACTCGAAAACCGTTAAACATTGAACGAAGATTATATGCAGGAAGACAAAGACCTAAAAGAAATTCAGGATAGAATTTATCCGCCAATGGTGGAAGGCGATCATACGTTCGGGTCTGTTTCGGACAAGATCGGTGACCTGACGCTTAAAAAGCGGACGCCGTTTTTCTGGTTTATCGGCTTCGGAATTTCGTTCATGGTGGCCCAACTGCTGCTTTTCGCGGTGACCACGCTGCTGGCAAAGGGCATCGGTATCTGGGGAAATAATCAGCCGGTCGGATGGGCTTTCGATATTATTAATTTCGTTTGGTGGATCGGGATCGGGCACGCCGGAACGCTGATCTCGGCTATTCTATTACTGCTTAATCAAAAATGGCGAACCTCAATTAACCGGTTTGCCGAGGCGATGACACTTTTTGCCGTCGCCTGCGCGGCGATGTTTCCGCTGCTGCATACCGGACGCCCGTGGCTGGCGGCTTACTGGCTTTTTCCGTATCCCAACACCATGGGCGTGTGGCCGCAGTTCCGCAGTCCGTTGATTTGGGATGTTTTCGCGGTTTCCACTTACGCGACGATCTCGCTTTTATTCTGGTACGTCGGCCTTATTCCAGATCTCGCGACATTGCGCGACCGGGCGAAAAATAAATATTTCAAATTGATCTACGGCCTGCTTTCATGGGGCTGGCGCGGTTCGGCAAGGCATTGGCACCGATACGAAATTGCATATCTGCTGCTCGCCGGTATTTCGACGCCGCTTGTGCTTTCGGTTCACTCGATCGTTTCGTTCGACTTCTCCGTGTCACAGGTTCCGGGCTGGCACGCGACCATTTTTCCGCCCTATTTTGTCGCGGGTGCAATTTTCGCCGGATTCGCGATGGTGCTTATCCTCTGCATCCCGCTTCGTGTCTGGTACAACATGAAGGATTTTATTACCGACACCCATCTTATTTACATGGGCAAGGTGATGCTGGCGACCGGAATGATCGTCGTTTACGGCTACGCGATGGAAGCTTTCTTTGGCTGGTACAGTGCCAGTCAGTACGAGATCTTCATGGTCAAAAACCGTATTTGGGAAGGCCCTTATTGGTGGTCGTACTGGCTGCTTATTATTTGTAATGGCCTGTCGATACAACTGTTGTGGTTCAAGCGGTTTAGGGAAAGTCCGTTTTGGCTCTTTATGATCTCGATCGTCGTCAGCGTCGGTATGTGGCTGGAACGGTTCGTAATTATTGTCACCAGTCTGAACCGCGACTTTCTTCCGTCGTCGTGGGCGATGTACAGCCCGACGATTTTTGACTGGTCCATGTTTATCGGAACCATCGGATTTTTCTTTACGCTGATCTTCCTGTTCGTGCGGTTTTTGCCGATCATTTCGATCTTTGAAGTACGCACATTGCTGCCGGACGCGAATGTTCACGGGGTGCATCACGATTTTGAGGAATCGACTCTGGAGATTCAAAATACCGAAGACGCTGCGGAAGCATCGGATGAGAAACCGGACCGGCATAGATTTGAATAATTAGAGCTATGGAAAAGAATCTTTACGGAATAATGGCGGAATTCGACACGCCGACCCAGGTGGTCGATGCGGCGCGAAAGGTGCGCGAAGCCGGCTATACGAAAACCGATGCCTTTTCACCGTTTCCGATCCACGAAATGGACGAAGCTCTTGGAATCAGGCGAAGCACTCTGCCGTATCTCGTATTCGCGGGCGGCGTAGCGGGACTGATGCTCGGTATCGGGCTGCAGGTTTTTGTGCATTACATCGATTATCCGCTGAATGTCGGCGGACGGCCATATATCAGCATTCCGTCGTTCGTGCCGGCATCGTACGAATTAACGATTTTAGTCGCGGGTATTACTGCGGTATTCGGAATGCTGTTTCTGAACGGCCTGCCGCGGCCTTACCATCCGGTTTTCAATGTTCCGCGTTTCGCATTGGCAACCCGCGAGAAATTTTTTCTGGTGATCGAAACGGCGGATCCGAAATTCGAATACTCGGACACAAAGAGTTTTATGGAAAGTCTGAACCCGCAGGAGGTTTTCGATGTTGATGAGTAAGTCCAAGGTCAAAAGTCCAAAGACCAAAGTCGGAAAACGGGCTGTTTACTCCTTACTGCTCACCGCCTTCTGCCTGTTGGCCGCGGGATGCGGCGTGCGGTTCGATATGCAGGATCAGCCGCGCTACAAGGTTTATAAGAAAAGCGACTTCTTCAGCGACGGCCTTTCTTCGCGAGACCTTCCGGAAGGAACGGTCGCCCGCGGGCTTTTGAAGGAAAACAAAGCTTTGCATACCGGAAAGATCGATAACCCGAATCCGAACGTTCAGGTAGAGACGACGACCAATGCAGCAGGGAATACACTTGTTTCAAGTTTTCCCAACGCTATCGATGAATTTCCGGTTCCGGTAACGAAAGAATTAGTCGACCGCGGACAGGACAGATATAACATCTATTGCAGTGTTTGCCACGGGCCCGTCGGCGCTGGTGACGGTATGATCGTTCGTCGTGGTTTTTCGCCGCCTCCTACCTATCATGACGACCGTTTAAGGAACGCTCCGATCGGACATTTCTTTGATGTCATAACAAATGGCTGGGGCAAAATGAATCCGTACGCCGATAAACTTCCGGCAGCGGATAGATGGGCGGTCGTCGCCTATATCCGGGCATTGCAGGTCAGCCAGAATCCGGAAGAAACAATGAAAATGAATTCAAGCGCAACGGCAGGCCCGGCGGCACCGGCGGCACCGGCGGCACCGGCGGCAACTCACGGAGGTGTTCGATAATGGCTGATAGCGGAAATTATCACCCACCGGCGGACATTAACCGGCTCCGCACGCTGTCTCTCGGCATCGGCGGAATTGCTCTTATCGCATGGGCGGTCGGATACTTTTTTAGTCCGGAACAGGCGCTCCGTTCGTGGCTCTTAGGATTTATTTTCTGGGGCGGCATTACAATCGGCAGCATCGGCGTTCTGATCTTGCAATATTTGACGGGCGGAGCCTGGGGCGTGGTGATTCGCAGAACTCTGGAAGCCGCGACGCGAACGCTTCCGCTTGTGGTTCTGATGTTTCTGCCGATCGCAATCGGCGTGACGCAGCTTTACGAATGGACGCATTTGCCGGCGGATGATTACACGGTAATTCATCGCGGATGGTTTATGACACCGCTTTCCTGGTGGCTGCGGTCCGCGATCTATTTTGCACTCTTCGGCGTGATGGCCTACCTGCTTAACAAATGGTCCGACCAGCAGGACAAGACCGATAATCCTGAAGACGCGGCAAAATTTCTGGGCTACGCTACGGCGTTTTCCGGGCCGACGATGGTATTTTACGCTCTTATCGTCACCTTCGCGGTGGTCGATTGGGTGATGACGCTCGATCCGCATTGGTTTTCGACGATGTTCGGATTTTTGTTCATCGCCGGCTGGGCACTTAGCTGTTTCTGTTTCACGGTTGTAATTTTAGCGTACCTTTCCGAAAGATCGCCGATGAACCGTGTGCTCGGTAAACGCCATTTCCACGACCTCGGCAAATTGATGCTGGCTCTGGTGATGGTGTGGGCATATTTTAATTTCTCGCAGTTTTTGATCATCTGGTCGGGAAATATTCCGGAAGAAACGGGATATTACATAACCCGTATGCGCGGGGCATGGGGTTGGATCGGCGTAGCTCTCGTTCTCTTTCATTTCGCGTTTCCTTACTTGCTGCTTCTTAAACGCGACATCAAGCGAAAGGCGAAATGGCTGGCAACCCTGGGAATATTTATATTGGTAATGCGTCTGGTGGATATGTTTTACCTGATCGCACCGAATCCGCGAATCGATACGCACGGGCTCGGCCAGGGAGCTTTTATCATCAGCTGGATGGATTTTGTCGCTCCGGTCGCTATCGGCGGAATATGGCTGTGGTATTTCTTCGGGCAATTGATGAAGCGTCCGCTGGTTCCGGTAATGGACCCTTTTTTGGGGAACGCGATCGAGCACGGGAAAGGGCATTAGTAAGTTCGATGTTCGATGCCGGATACAAATCTTGGACTTTGGACTTTGGACTTTGGACTTAGATTATGGGACAGACAAAACACGAAAAATCCTTTGTCGATTTTGATCAGCCGTATGAGCAGAATGTCATCGGGTTGAAGGGCGTCTTTTATTTCGGGATCGGATTGGTGGTGCTGATAGTAGTTACCTTTGGGCTGATGTGGGCGTTCTTGAATGTCCTGGCCGATAATGCGAGGGAGGAAAAGCAGTCAAATACGCCGATGCGGGTGGCGAACGAAAAAGACCGCCTGCCCCCGGAACCGAGATTGCAGGCCGCTCCCGGATTTAAAGTTGAAGGGCCTTCCGGCCCCATCAAACTTGAGCTTGAAGCTCCGCAGGCAGAATACCGGCAGCTTCAACAACAGTGGAAGCAGATATTGGAAACCGGGCAGAAAGATCCGGGTACCGGAATGATGGTTACGATGCCCATTGAAATGGCGAAGGAAAAGTTTCTTGGTCAAGCTGTAAAAGCTAAATCCGGGCCCGAAGCGGAAAACGTGGCGAAGCAGTCGCGAATGTATTTTACGGACGCAAGTTCTGGACGCCTCGCGGCGGAGAAAAGAAGGTAAACGTTCTGAGTTCAAGCTCAGCTTGCTTCTTCGTTTGCGCAAAGACAAGCTGAAGCTTGAACTCAGAACAAAAGAATTATGAAACAGAATTCGGCAAAATTAGCATTACCAAAGCTGAAGCTTTCTGTATTGGCAGTGGTTTTATTTTCGTTCATCGGAATTTCGGCTCAGAAAAGCGAGCATTATAATTCGCCGCTTTATTCGCCGAAGAAATACGATCCTTCGCAAACGACGAGCAACGGGCTTCCCGACGCTCTCCAGAAGATCGGTATCGAGCAAAAACTCGGCGAGCAGCTGCCGCTGGAGACTGAGTTTAAGGATGAGAACGGACAGGCCGTAAAGCTGGGACAGTTTTTTAATAAAGAAAAGCCGGTGGTTCTGGCGTTTGTTTATTACGAATGTCCGATGCTATGCAACGAAGTTCTTAACGGTTTGACCGGTACATTAAAAGGTATTGCATTTGACGCGGGAAAGGATTACGACGTCGTCGCCATCAGTTTCGACACGCGGGAAAATGATAAGCCTGGCTTGTCTGCTAATAAAAAGGCCAGCTACATGGAAAGGTATGGGCGGCCGGGAACTGAGAAAGGCTGGCATTTCCTGACTGGAACTCAGGCATCGATAGACGCGGCTGCGAAGGCTGCCGGATTCGGCTATGAGTGGGATGAAAAAAGCGGACAGTTCGCCCATGCCGGCGGAATAATGATCGCGACGCGGGAAGGCAAGATGTCGCGATATATTAACGGGATCGACTATGCACCGAAGGACGTAAAATTCGGCCTGATGGAGTCGGCCGAGAACAAAGTAGGCAGCGTTACCGAAAAATTGCTGCTGTATTGCTATCATTACGATCCTCAGACAGGTAGATACGGTTTTGCGATTTTACAAATCATTCGCCTCGGAGCGGTCGCGACTATTTTCGGTATGGGAGCAATGGGTTTTGTTTTTTGGCGAAGAAATAGAAAGAACGTTAATAGTGAATCGTAAATCGTGAATCGCTAAGAGTGTTTTTAGCCGCACTAGACGATTCACGATTGACGATTGACGAAAAGATTATGCAAACGAATTCGTGGGTACCATTATTTCCCGAACAAGCTTCGACCTTTGCGTGGCACGTCGATCTGCTGTATGGCTATCTGATCCTTGTCAGCATTGCGTTCACTATCCCGATCGTGGCGGCGGTATTTTACTTTGGGATCAGATACCGTGAAAAAGAAAAGTTTGCGACGCCGGAGGAAATGCACGGCTCGATCATGCTGGAAACCGTTTGGTCGATCATACCTTTTGTGGTGTCAATGACGATCTTTTTAGGCGGAGCGATAGTATTTTATAACCAGTTTACGCCTCCGACCGATGCGATGGACGTTTATGTCGTCGGCAAACAATGGATGTGGAAACTCCAGCACGAAACGGGTCAGCGGGAAATTAACGAGCTTCATATTCCGGTCGGACGAAAAGTTAAATTGACGATGACGACCGAAGACGTACTGCACGATTTTGCGGTTCCGGCGTTTCGTACAAAGGCCGACGTTGTTCCCGGCCGCTATACATATTTATGGTTCGAGGCGACAAAGCCCGGAAAATATCGCATTCAGTGTATGGAATACTGCGGCCTGAATCATTCCGGAATGGGTGGATATGTTTATGTGATGGAGCAGCGTGATTTTGACGATTGGCTGAGCGGAAGCGTTTCCGGTCAAACGCCGGTTGAAGAAGGAAGAGACCTTTTCGAAAATAAGCTGGGCTGCGCGTCGTGTCACGCGGGCGGCCCGCAGCAGCGGGGAGCTCAGCTTGAAGGCATTTTTAATAAAGAAGTGAAGCTGGTCGGCGGACAGACGGCAATCGCAAACGAAGAATATATTCGTAATTCTATACTCAATCCGGGCGGACAGGTCGTGGAAGGCTACCAGCCGATAATGCCGACCTATAAAGGCCAGGTTACTGAGGAGCAGCTTGTATCGCTTGTAGCGTATATCAAGTCGCTGAGTGGTGTAACAGGATTATCGACGACAGGCGGATCGAGCGCGTCAAATTCGAATTCGGCCGTTGGAAACACTTCTAATTCGTCAGCCGGAAACGGAATGGTGCCGCGACGGGTAGACCGCGGAGATTCGAATTCGCAGGGAAGCAACCCAAACGCTCCCGCTAACCGGCCTGAACCGGCGAACAATAGATAAAGGTTGTTGAGATTATGCAAAACGCAGAAGTAATTGGTGCAAATTATTCCGAAGAGCCGAAGGTGAATTACCTGACGAACGGAAGCACTCTCAAATCCTGGCTCCTGACGAAGGATCACAAGCGCATCGCGATCATGTATCTTTTGTCCGTTTCGGCATTCTTTCTGATGGGCGGCGTTTACGCATCGGCCATCAGGCTGGAATTGCTGACACCGGCCAGCGATCTGATGGAATCGGGGACGTACAATAAGGCTTTCACCCAGCACGGAATCCTGATGATCTTCTTTTTCCTTATCCCGTCGATACCGGCGGTTTTAGGAAATTTCCTGTTGCCGATCATGATCGGAGCGAAAGACCTTGCCCTGCCGCGCATTAATTTACTAAGCCTTTATCTGTATTGGATCGGCGGTGCGCTTACACTTTTTGCCTTGATGCAGGGCGGCGTAGATACGGGCTGGACGTTTTATACGCCTTACAGCACTACTTTTTCAAACACGTTCGTGATGGCGGTCGGGCTCGGGATTTTCATAAATGGTTTTTCATCGATTCTAACCGGCCTGAACTTTATCGTGACGGTCCATACAATGCGTTGCCCGGGAATGACGTGGTTTCGCATGCCGCTGTTTATCTGGGCACTGTATGCGACGAGCCTGGTGATGGTTCTGGGCACGCCGGTAATCGCGATCACGATTCTGCTTCTCGCGATCGAGCGTATAGCAAGAGTCGGAATATTCGATCCGTCGATCGGCGGCGATCCGATTTTGTTTCAGCATTTGTTCTGGTTTTATTCGCATCCGGCGGTTTATATCATGGTTTTGCCCGGAATGGGCGTGATCAGCGAATTGATCTCTAATTTCTCGCGGAAAAAGATCTTCGGCTACGAATTTATTGCGTTTTCGAGTATCGCTATCGCCGTGTTCGGGTTCCTCGTTTGGGGACATCACATGTTCGTCAGCGGCCAGTCGATTTACGCCGGACTTGTGTTCTCGTTCCTGACGATGGTCGTTGCAGTGCCTTCAGCGATCAAGATGTTCAACTGGACGGCGACCTTGTACAAGGGTTCGATCTTGTGGGACACGCCAATGCTTTATGCATTAGGATTTTTGGGATTGTTTCTGATCGGCGGTCTGACCGGATTGTTTCTCGGTTCAATGGGATTGGTGGTGCATCTCACGGACACATATTTCGTCGTCGCCCATTTCCATTATGTGATGGTTGGCGGGCAGGTGATCGCATATATGGGCGGGCTGCATTATTGGTGGCCGAAAATGACCGGCCGGATGTATTCGGAATTCTGGGGCAAAATCTCGGCAATGCTTGTCTTTATAGGGTTTAACCTGACCTTCTTCCCGCAATTTATATTAGGCTACATGGGGATGCCGCGGCGGTATGCGTCTTATCCTGAAGAACTTCAAGTTTTGAATATCTTTTCGACGGCCGGAGCATCCGTCTTGGGTGTGGGCTTCCTGATGCCCGTGATTTACTTCACGCATTCGCTTTTCTTTGGCAAAAAGGCCGGCGACAATCCGTGGATGCTGCCGGGCCTCGAATGGCGAACCGCTTCGCCGCCGGCAACCGAGAATTTCGACACTACGCCGATCGTTACGTGGGAAGCGTATGAATTCGGCGAGGAAAACGGGCTTGACCTTGATGAAGCGAAACGCAGGGAAGCCGTAACAACGGTCGCGTAAATTGAACACGATGGGCAGGATAAACAGGATTTCCGCTTTTTATCCTATCCACCCTGTATATCCTGTTTGAAATTTCTTTTATAAAAAACATGGCGTCACACGCAGACACACACGATCATTATCACCAGCCGGGTCTTCAACACCAGTTCGAGGACATGAAGCAGCAGGAAGAATCCGTTTCGATTGGGATGTGGATGTTTCTTGTGCAGGAAATCATGTTTTTCGGCGGATTGTTCACGGTATATCTCGTGTTCCGGTCGAAGTATCCGATGGCATTCGCCGCCGGCAGTAATCATCTTGACGCATTTTTCGGGGGGCTGAACACGATCGTGCTGATCGTTTCCAGCCTCACGATGGCGCTGACCGTTTTCTACGCCCAGCGCGGCAACCGCAACATGCAGGTCATTCTTATTCTTTTGACGATGCTGTTCGGAGCGACGTTCCTGGGCGTCAAGGCTATCGAATATACCGATAAATACAATAATGGGCTAATTCCCGTGGCCGGTTGGAATAAGGTTGTGAAGGAAGGAACCAAACAGGAGCATGCATCGTCGTTCACGCTTCCTTTTGAAACAAAGGTTTCTGCCGCCGAAACGGGGCACGGAGCAGAACATCCGTATGTAAACCCGACAGGCGATTTTGTGTGGACCGATACGTCTCTGGTTACACTTGCTCAAGAAGGGAATTATTTAACGCAGGCCGAACAGATCGGCTATTTTTCAAACGGCCAGATCGACCCGAATAAATTTCGCGGCCGTGTTCAGATATTCTTCTGGATATATTTCGTTATGACCGGCCTTCATGCCCTGCATATGATTATCGGACTTGGATTGATGACATGGCTGCTGTGGAAGGCGTGGCGGAATACGTTCAGCGCGGATTATTTCGCACCGGTCGAAATGTCCGGTTTGTACTGGCATTTCGTCGATATTGTTTGGATTTTTCTTTTTCCCCTGCTTTACCTGCTCGGCAGGCACTTTATGCACTAGGAGGATTGATGTCGGATAATCACAGTGAACATCAACATATAGGAATGCCGGGTTACCTCGGAGTTTTCGCGGTCTTGATAGTGGGTACTATACTGACGTACCTAACGGCGCAGATGGATTTGGATTGGATATTTCCGGGTGCCAACACTCTGCTCGCGTTATTGATCGCATTTACCAAAACGACATTCGTCGTATTGTTCTTTATGCACGTTTATTGGAGCCCAAAACTTATTTGGCTTTCCGTTCTGGCAAGTTTCTTTTGGCTGGCGATAATGTTCGCATTCACAATGCAGGATTTTTTAACACGCGGAACTGGAACTTTCTCGACATAGCATAAGCAGTAATCCACCAAAAAACGCGGCGCGAAAGGCAAAAACCTCAAGCGGCCGCGTCTTTTCTTGGTTAGGATTCTGTCTTTTATCGTGCTAAAATTCTCGGTTTAATACGATTTACGTTGTAATTACGTGATTATTTGAAAGACAACAACGTATTTAATAAGGACATCAAAAACTAGATGTTTACCAAAACGGCAAGTCTGAAATCATATTCAATATTTTTTATTTTAGCGGCGGGAATGCTTTCGGGATGCAACATTGTAAAAACTGAGAGCAAAACCCCGACGCTGTTAAAATCTGAAAATGCCAGCCAGGCGCAATTGATGAGCGAAGTGAACCGTTTCGCTGCTGTAGGATCGATGCGGGCAAAAATGGATCTCAAGTTTGAGGATAATTCCTTTGCGCAATTCGGAAGTAAAGAAGTATATCGTTCCGCCGATGGTGAAGTAGTAGTTCAGCGTCCGGCTAATATTTTATTAAAGGTCCAGGTTCCGGTGATCAAATCGGATGTTGCCCAGATGACCTCGGACGGCAGCAAGTTTCGTGTTGCTATCCTCCAGGACGGCGGGAGCGGAAAATATAAAAAATTCGTGATCGGGACAAACGACGCCGATTATTCGAAGCTTCAAAAAGACCTGGATAAAACGGACGGCGATGGAGCTATCAAACAAAACGTCAATGCCTTTGCCAATCTTCGCCCGCAGCATTTCACCGATGCAATGCTGGTGAGGCCGACCGATGAGGCTCACACCTATACCCAAAGCACGATCTTTCAGGATGAAACGGATGCAGCTAAGGATAAAAAGTCGCCGCTCCGGTCGGTAACACGCGGTTATTATCTTTTAGATGAATTCGCGAAACACGATAGCGGCCAATTAATAATCTCCCGGAGATTCTGGTTTGACCGTGTCGGCGGAATACGTCTCGCGCGGCAGCAGTTGTTCGATACGATGGGCGAAATTGAATCGGATATTGTTTATGGCCGCGAAGGCAACCTAACCGAAACAGGCGAGTACAATAAACTGCCGCTTCGTGTACAGGTTACACGGATCAAGGAGAAATATACGATGAGCCTTACCTATCAGGCGCCGGAAGCGGTGACGATAGGCAAGACATATCCTGCTGCTGCATTCGTTTTGGAAAATACCTGGAATCTGGAAGAAGTCGATCTTGACAAAAAACTGCAGGAAGTTACTGCACAAACTCCGCCGCCGGCCATCACAACGCCGATCCCGTCCCCAGCAGCCCGATATCAGCCGCGTTAGATGAAAACTGTTCTCCAAACTGAAAATTTAACCAAGTCGTATAAGATCGGTAAGATGGAAGTCCAGGCTTTGCGCGGTATTACACTAGATATAAAGCAGGGTGAATTCGTGGCGATCATGGGCCCGTCGGGCTGCGGAAAATCGACATTGCTACACCTTTTAGGCGGCCTGCTCAGCCCCACCAGCGGCAAGATATTGATCGATGACGAAGACCTTTCAAAAGTTACGGACGCCCAGCGGACCGATATTCGGCGAAGAAAGATCGGCTTCGTGTTCCAGCGTTTCAATCTTTTCCCGACTCTGACCGCCGACGGAAACCTTAAGCTTGCCGAGAAAATACACACCGGAAAAAACAGCCACGACGGCAGCAACCGTCGCGATGTCTTGCGGCTTTTGAAATTGCAGGATAAAATGCACCACAAGCCGCTGGAACTTTCAGGCGGCGAACAGCAGCGTGTGGCATTGGCCCGTGCCGTGATAAACAGCCCGGCTATAATTTTGGCGGACGAACCGACCGGCAATCTTGACACCGAGAATTCGCAGATCGTGCTCGATATGTTTTGCGAACTGAACGAAAAGTATCAACAGACGATCATAATGATCACGCACAACCCTGAAGCGGCAGCAGTTTGTTCGCGGATAGTCAGAATGAGGGACGGGATGATGGTGGATTAGTGATTCTTAAAGGGCAACGGAGATTTACCCGCGAAATACGCTAAATAATGCGAAATCTTTTCCAAATCTTTTTTCGCGAACTTTCGCGGGCAAATTCCTAATAACCAAACTGTTGAAGGCACTTAAAAAATTCATCATGTGGGATTTCGACCGCGAAACTTCGCAGTATCTGATCTTTTGCCTCTTGATCGTCGCATTCATTTTTTTGACGCCGAAGTCGTGGTTCGAAAACGATAGAGGTGCAACCCAAACGCAGCGTTGAACCGTCAAACCATCCGAACCTTCCCGCGATGTGTTAAGGTAATTACCGGAAAATACAAATTACAAGGTGTTGGAGAAATTGAAAACTCCGGCATTTTCTATAAGGAAGTATTGATTATATGAAGAAGCTTAAAAAATTTGGAGTTGCGGCATTCGCATTATTTGTTTTGTTTGGTGCTTTCAGCGTAACGGAGACAAAAGCACAGGGAATCTTAAACGTGATTCTGAAACGGATGGATGATCATAATAAGAGTTTGGGTTCGCTTCGGTCTGAAGTGACGATGGTGAAGGTTAATACACAGTTGAAAGAGACAGATACCTCTGTCGGTACTATAATTTATCGACCGAGGCCGGGCAAAGACGCATTATTGCGGATAGATTGGCGAAAACCATCGGCACAATCACTGGCGGTAGTCGACAAAAAGTACATAATTTTTAAGCCGGACGTGCCCCAGGCTTTTGTTGGAACCGTTGATCAGGCTAAAGGTGATGCTAAAGTGGGTGGGGCATTATCGTTCATGAGCATGTCGAAAAACCAGCTTAAGCAAAACTACGATGTCGTTTATTTGAATGAGGGAACTTTGAGTAATGGTACCAAAACTGTTCATTTACAGCTGACCCCAAAAACACGACAAAGTTACAAGAATGCGGAAATATGGGTGGACGCGAACGGGATGCCTGTTCAATCAAAAGTAATAGAGCATAACGGTGACACTACAACTGTGTTGCTTTCGAAGCTGGAAAAGAACATACCTATCGCTGGTGACAATTTCAAGATTAAGCTTCCTAAGGGACTAAAGCCAGTAAAAGCTTAAATTGGCTTTAACTAATCAAGGCTTTGACTCGGGTTGGGTCAAAGCCTTTTCTGCGGGTTTGAAAAGATTCGACGCAGAACTTATAATTAGGGGTTTGTATCGCCCGGAAGTTCCCAGGACATTATGCCAAAGGCAAGCAGTTTCAGCAGATTCACACGCGGAGTGCGGCACACGGTCCGTGCCTTTGCTTCGACGCGCCATCCGGTCCTGGTTCATATCGTGCCTATGCGGCGGTGCAATCTTGCTTGTACCTATTGCAACGAATACGACAAAACCAGCGAGCCAGTGCCAATCGACATAATGCTGAAACGCATCGACAAGCTTGCCGAGTTCGGGTCGTCGGTAATCACGATCTCCGGCGGAGAGCCGATGATGCATCCGGAAATCTTCGAGATCATCGCACGCATTCGTCATCACGGGATGATCGCCGGATTAATCTCGAACGGCTATTATTTCCAGACGGACAAGGTCAAAAAGCTAAACGAGGCCGGATTGGATTATCTGCAAATTTCGATTGATAACGTAAACCCCGATGATGTGTCAAAGAAGAGCCTGAAGGTTTTGGACGGAAAACTTGTCAATCTCCGAGATCACGCTAAGTTCAAGGTAAATATAAATTCGGTTGTCGGTGGTGGCGTCGCGAACCCGGATGAAGCTCTAATTATCGCGAATCGTGCGATAGAACTCGGCTTTTCATCGACGGTCGGCGTGATTCACGACGGCGACGGCCTTAATAAAGGGCTGACAGACCGCGAAAAGGAAGTTTACAAAGAGATCAAGAGCAAAGGCTCCCGCAGCTATGCCCGCTGGAACTGGTTTCAGGACGATCTGGTCGAAGGCAAGGAACACGTATGGAAATGCCGTGCCGGTTCGCGGTATCTTTACATCGACGAAGCCGGAGTCGTTAGCTGGTGCTCTCAGCAGCGCGGCACGCCCGGCATTCCGCTCCTCGAGTACACCCACGCCGATCTCGATCGCGAATACATCACCGAAAAATGGTGCGCCCCGACCTGCACGATCCAATGCGTCCACCAAACTGCTCTTTTAGACAAATGGCGGGATCCGCAAATTTCTCTTAACGATTACAACAATCGAAATGGCAAGGGATTAAGCAAGGACACTGTAGCCCAGATTTTGGGCGCGGAATGATCTCGCCTTTTTGGAAGCTTTTTCAGTCAAGTCAATTATGCCTTCGGTGAAACGAAGCGATACGCAAATTTTTTTTATTAATCTGGCGCGTGCCTTCGGCGGGGCTATTCTTTTTTCGTTTCCGATCTTGATGACGATGGAGGTTTGGTGGCTCGGAGCATATCTGGATGGCTATCGCTTCAGTCTATTCATATTGCTGGTAATTCCTTTGCTGGTCGGGCTTTCCCATTACGACGGATTTGAAGATTCTTCGAGTTTATACGAGGATGTCGTGGACACCTTTGTAGCCTACGCCGTCGGGTTTACAAGTTCATTGGTGCTGCTATATCTTTTCGGCGTTATTTCGAAGGAAATGTCCGTCTATGAGGTTATAGGCAAGATCTCGCTGCAAGCTATTACGGCGAGCCTGGGAGCAATGTTCGCACAAAGCCTGCTTGTGACTGGCGACGCTGCGGAAAGCGAATCTGAGGAAAGAAAGCGCAGTGCGCATTACGGCGGACAGCTTTTTCTTATGGTGGCCGGGGCAGTATTTCTTTGTATGAGCGTGGCCCCGACAGAAGAAATGGTTCTGATATCATTTCAAATGACCGATTGGAACACCGTTCTGCTTGCTTTGCTGTCCCTCGCGATAATGCACGGTTTTATTTACGCCGTCGAATCGAGCGGGCATGCTAATGCCATTTCTCCGGATTCGCCGATGTGGAGTATTTTTCTTCGGTACACCGTTGCGGGTTATGCAATCGTGCTGCTTATTAGTTTTTATATTCTCTGGACATTCGGCAGTCTTGACGGCATGGGATTTGCCGAACAAGTCAAAGCGGCGGTCGTGCTCGGTTTGCCGGCGGCTGTGGGAGCATCGGCTTCGCGCTTAATATTATGAATGCAAAATGCAATGAGCGAAATCAACCAATTTAGTAAGGTACATAAAAATGGCCGAAGAAAAATCGAAAAGTAAAGAAACAAAAATTCCCTTTTGGGAATGGCTGATCGCAATTGCCGGGTTGATTTTGATCATCGGATCGGTAGGAACGGTCTTGTACCGCGCGGTGACCGGAGATTCCACACCGCCGGACCTTACCTTCCACGTTAACTCAATTGAACAAACGAGCGGCGGCTACGTCGTGAAGTTTTCAGTCACGAATTCGGGTAACGAGACGGCCGCGGGCCTGATGATTGAGGGAACTTTAAAGAACGGAGAGGAAACCGCGGAAACCAGCACCGCCGCGCTTACTTACGCCCCGGCGAACTCCGTCCGGCAGGGCGGTTTATTATTTACTAAAAACCCGAATAACTTTAAGCTGCAAATTCGCGCGTTAGGTTATGAACAGCCTTGATGATTCGCGATAAAATGAAAAATCGAGTTTAAGAGATCTTAAGCCTATGACACAAGAGAAACTGTTCATACCTATTCTACTCGGAACAAACCGGAAGGACCGCAAAAGCGAATTTGCAGCGAAATGGGTCTTTTCCGAAATGGGAAAGCGGGATGAGATCGAAACGCAATTTTTCGATGTGCGCGATTTCGATGTGCCTAAAGATGATTATGGCCAGGCAATAAAGGACCAATTTCCCGAATGGCGGGATGCGATCATTAAAGCAGACGGCCTGGTGATCGTAACTCCCGAATACAATCACGGTTATCCCGGAAGCTTAAAGAGCGTACTTGATCTGCTGCTTCGGGAATACGTTCATAAAGCCGTTGCGTTTGTCGGCGTTTCGGCGGGCCCATGGGGCGGGGCCCGCGTCATCGAAGCCTGTGTTCCGATGGTTCGCGAGCTGGGCCTGGCAGTCACGTTTACCGACCTTAATTTCCCAACGGTTGCGAGCAAATTCGACGAAGACGGCAAGCTTCTTGATGAAGCCTATGAACGGCGTGTTCAAGATTTTCTCGATGAACTCGTCTGGTTGGCGGGGACGCTTCGTTGGGGTCGCGAGAATTTATCTTCGAAATATCGTTAATCGCTTCGCAAATTCCTTTGCCGGAACGCGTCTAGGTTCAAAAGAGCGAAGCTGAGTGAGGAGATTCGATGATTATAAAACGTGGAGATTTTGGGAACGGCGTTGCAATTGTTCAGTTCGCATTGACCAATATTACATCTTTTGTCCCTAAGCTTAAAACTGACGGCGTTTTTGGTGTAAACACTGAAGGACGCGTGCGGCAGCATCAGTCGCAGAAAAAATTGCAGGCCGACGGAATTGTCGGCCCGATTACGCTTGACAGCCTTTTCGACATAGTTCAGCTTACAGCAACTACAAAATTCAGACAAAATGACGTTGGCCGCGGTACATCATCTGGATTTCAACTTGCACAGGCGTTCAAACCTCAGACGCTTTCCTTTCCGGGCGGGTCGTTAATTCCTCCGTTCAGGCCGCCCGCTGCACAGCCGCCCATTCTGCCAGATTTGCAAAGTCCGGGTATCGCGGAGTTTTTGCGGCATCAGAAGGCTTTCTGGACTTGGTTCGCACAGCCGGTGCCAAAACCTCCGCGCCGGAAATAAAGGCTGTTATCGTTCCCGTTCCCGGTCCATTTGGGCCAGTTTTCCTACCGCTCGCGCATCAGCAGGTCACAGTGGCCGGGCCGCCTGCAAAAATTGCAGCAACAAAAGTGAACGTGGATGCGGAGGGCGGCGCTTTCACAATTGTGATAAAGGGTGATGTTTCCGTTGACGTGGCAAAGTGGAAATTTAAAGAAGCGACTTATGGAATCGGCCTGGATTGGGTTGTGTTGAAAGGGCGGATCGGGGAATTGGAAGTGAGCCCCGCATTCGTCCGAAACGACAAGGGCGAGATATCAGGTGAAGTAGACGTAACGATCAAAGGCGGCTCCGGGCTTACCCTGAAGAAAAAGTTTGGTGACCTCGGGGCGGTTAAATTTTTACCGTACCGCGCAACCGCGGAATTGGCGTTTCAGGCTTCCGGCGGTGTAAAAGCGGCGGCGGAGATCAATATTACCAAAGTTGGTCCGTTTGCGATCAAAGCGGAAATTGGTGTAAAGGGCGGTCCGAAAATAACATATGGCCCTATGAAACAACCTGATGGCAGAGAGGAACACCAAATTACGGCTACGCCATTTGGAGCGACAGGTTTTGTCTCTATTGGCGGCGAATTTTAAAAAAGTCGGTATTACTGTCGTAGCGCTGTGACCTGATCGAAAAGGCTCGCGGCGCGAACTTGCGGCCGCGGATTTCGGCTGACTGCCCTCATCTTCTCGGCACGTCTTCGCCGATGGTCCAGACGATCACAGAACTCGACAGGCCTAAACCAGAAAGCCGGCCGGCCATCATCACCAGCGTTTCGCCTTCTTCGACGACGCCTGCTTCCAGCAGCGTTTTCTCACCGATTTTGAGCATCATTTTTGTAGAGCCGCGCGATTCGTGCACGTACGGTTCAACGCCCCAAATCAACGATAATTGATTGTAAGCATCGCGTGAAGTGGTCAGGCCGAATGTCTGCAATCCGGAACGGACACTGGACAGGCGGCGGGCCATCAATCCCGACTCGGTAAAAACAGCGACCTTTTCGGTGATCGTTTCCTTGGCCGCATACGCTGCCGCTTTACACAAAGCCTGGCTAGTACGGCCTGACGGCGGCTGGGAAAATTTAACCGGCTTTCTCAATTGTTCCGGTTTTACGGTTTCGGCGGCGTCTATAATTCTCGCCATTGTGCGGATGGTTTCGATCGGATAGCTGCCTGTTGCCGTTTCAGCGGAAAGCATAACGGCATCGCTGCCATCCCATACGGCGTTAGCCACGTCGGATGCTTCGGCCCGTGTCGGGTGCGGGCTGTCGATCATCGACTGCAGCATTTGAGTCGCCGTGATAACGAATTTGTCGTTTGCGACGGCTTTTTCAATGATCCGCTTTTGGTAAACCGGCACCAACTCGACACTGGTTTCGACACCAAGATCGCCGCGGGCGACCATAACGCCGTCGGTTTCGAGCATTATATCGTCGAGATTTTCTATCGCTTCGGCTTTTTCTATTTTCGCTACCAGAAGTGCCCGGCCCACTTCGCGCTTGTTGAGTTTTTTAATTATGTCTTTTACTTCGCGGCAGTCTTCGGCCTTGCGAACGAATGAAAGGGCGACGTAATCGACATTCTGCTCCATTGCCCATATCAGATCGATGTGGTCCTTCTCGGTCATCGATGGAATCGGCAGCGGTGTATTCGGCAGGTTGATGCCTTTACGCTCCTTCAGCCAGCCGCCGACAACGACGCGGCAAAGCACATCGGTATCGGACACGTTTTCGACGACGACTTCGAGCGCTCCATCATCGATCAAAATCGTCGTGCCGGGTCTAACAACTTGCGGCAGTTCCGTAAAATTCGTCGAAACGGCATCGCTTCCGCCGACGATATCGCGCGATGTAATAATAAATTCTTTGCCTACGATCAACTCGACCGGCAGAGCATCTTTCAATGTGCGAGTTCGAATCTTCGGCCCAGAAAGATCGACCAAGATCGAAAGCGGCCGCTCCAGCACATCGGCCGCGGCACGGGCATTTTTGATGCTTTCAGTATGCTCCTCCTGTGTCCCGTGCGACATATTGATTCGAACGGCGCTGACGCCGGAATGAATCATCGTCTCGATTATTGCCTGCGTATTCGACGCTGGGCCAAGCGTGGCCAAAATTTTTGCTTTGCGCATAATTTGAATTAGTCTTTTCGCAGTAAAGCCCGAAATCCGGCCTGGGTAAAATGCTCATCAGCCGTCAGTGCGTGATTAATTCCGTTTTCCTGCATCACTACGAAAGAAATACAATTCACCAAACCCCATTCTTTATCGGCCCTATTCCGAAAAAGCGTAAAGGCTTTGTCGTAAAGCTCGGGACTCAGTGAAACAATACGAATGTTCCTGTCTTTTTGAATTGACTCGAGAAGTGAAACCGCACCTGTTTAGAGTTTTTTTAGAAAGAGAATTTCCAATTTCGAGGAGAATGCCCTGAGTTGTGATAAGTGGAATCCGATCAGCTTCGATCTTCTCCGCAAGATTCAATGCCTCTTGATGATGCTGATCGTCAATTACGGACAATGCAATCGCGTAGGAAGTATCCAGAAGCAACCTATTCTTCATCCGGAATAGGCTTGCCCCCCATAGAGATATTGGTCAAGATTCTCGGAAAAATCACTTGGCCCGCGCAATTTTAATGATCGGGCCATTCTCAAAAAGTGGTAAGGCTCTTCCGGGCTATCCGATTCATCAAACAAAACTTTTACTTTAGTATTGGGAGGCAAATTTATCGGAATTGCGAATCGAAAAACCTCTCCATCAAATGTCGCGTCAACAGTTTTTTCCATTTTCCTGGCCTCTTGAAATATTCTACCCTTTTCTAATCGACTTGACGAAGCTTCTGCAAATAGTTCATTACGGTTGCCACAAATGTCGAATGCGACCAGGTCAGGGGCGATACTGAAACATGCTCGCCGGTAACCGGATTCAATTGTTCGGCCAAAACACCTGACGGCAGAGCTTTCTCCGCTGTCCATTCTAGTATTTCGAGGGCCTTCCTTAAATCATTTTTTGTTTCTGCACGGGCAATATAATAATCAGCCATCCACAAACTGCAGATGAACCACGGATTGCTACTGTCCGAAGTTCTCATATAGCCGTCGTTTTCAAAACGCCCGAGGCCGCCGACGACCGCCAGCGTTTCCTCTACGTCGGCCATTGTATTCATGACCATTTCATCATCGGCCGGAAAGCAATCGAAGTAAAACGTGCCGAAAAGGGAAGCATCGATTGTCGCGTCGGTTTCATAATGTTCATCGTCGTGAAATTGCAGTGAACGAAGAAAACGGCCGATTTCGGGACTGTATAAATGCTGTTTCATTCCCTCGACGATCTCGTCTGCCGCCGCCTCATATTTGTCGGCACGGTCTTTATCGGCGAAAAGCGTTGCGAATTTTGCCGCGGCACGCAGTCCGGCCACGACTGTCGAACAGGTAAAAGTATGGATACCGCGACGGTCTTCCCAGAGATTCCAGCCCGGTTTCGGCAGCTTTAGTTCCGGATGGCGAAAATCGACCATGAAATCAGCGCAGGAAATAACCATGCGGCGATACATGCGATTTGCGAATTCGATATCGCGATATTTATCATAATGCTGCCAAAGTGCCCATAGTACGAGTGCGGTCTCGTCTTCCTGAATCGGGATAAGCTGCTTTTGGCCGTGAACATCCCAAGCCGAGTGCCAGCCGGAGGCTACGGTGCCGTCGGCATTATATTTCTGCAGAAAATAACCGTTCGGATGAACGATATTGGCGGCAAAATCGAAGAACTTTCTAGCCAGGTGTGAAAAACCTGCGAGATCCAGAGCATTTGCCACGAACGCACCATCGCGCGTCCAGAGATAGCTGTAATGATCGGTCGCACGTTCGGTTACGTCGGAATCATTAGCGGCGAGAATTGCGCCGTCATTGTCTATCTGCGTTCGGACGATGAGCAGCGAGCGCTTATAAAGATCGACAATATTTTGTGGCAGGCCGGCAAAATCGGTCTCGTTTTTATTTACCCACGCCCGCCAGTAATTTTCGGTTTGTTCGATATATCGCTGCGGCCGGCGTTCGAGCGTGTGTTTATTAAGTTTTGCGGCCTCGTTATATGACGTCGCGGCGACGATCCAGTAATGGAATGTGTACTCGCCGCCGGGTTCGAGCGTGAAATGAACGCCGATCGTCGAATCGACCGAGCCTTCAGTGATCGGGCCGCCAGTGAGGTTGCCGTCTTCAGCGTCGCGCCATGTGCCTTCATGACCGCCGAAAGCCTTTCGTCCGGTCGCGAATGCGTCGAAATGCGGTTCGGTATTGATCAAAAAGTAACGGTGCTTTTTATAATGAATGAGTGAAAGTGTTTCAGGATCGTAAAAAGCGGTGTCGCCGACGTTGTTTTCGTAAATGCGGAAATCGTGGTGCAGAAAAACGCGGACCTCACGCCTCTCCTGCCGCAGATTCCGTACGCAAATTCGCCGCAGAAAAATGTTTTCGTGGCTGGCAACGGTGTCGTTGCACGTGATCGTTATGCCCAGATTGGCGTTGACTAAATCAACACGCGTTACAAGACTTTCCCGCAAATACCGTAGGTCTCGTTCCCATTCACCGGAAGAAATCCATGAAAAAACGCCCTCCGCCCACACGCCGAAACGAAAAGGAAAGCCTTCGGTATGATTCTCCTGCCCGACATGCGGAAAATAGATATCGCGGATCTGATATTTATCATCGAAATTGACTAGCAGTGTGCCGTTTCCGACGGGAATGTCACGCATATTCTGAACCAAAAGATATACGTATCAATCTACTAATTGGTCGAAAAGGTTACGCATTGCCTGTCGATGCGATTTATCAAGCTTTACAGTGTAATCCCCAATTTTGAGGACGGCTTTTTTGCTATTCGCTATCCTTTCAAAAGTTTTTGTTGAAGTGAAAAGTGCAAGATCTTCTAAGTATTCAGAACAATTTATATTAGCAATATGATTTTTTTTAGCATTAATTCTTTTCATCGCTCCCAGATTAATTTCTTCCCCGTCAGCGATGACTATTAGAATACGTTGCTTATGTTCTATAAATTTCCAGCGACCGAACATCTTAGATCGAAGACCGAATTCAATTTCCTCTGGCCTCGATGTTTTGACTTTTCCATTAAAATCAAAGCCTGCAGTCATAGAAATGCGGTCGCCGGAACACAAACCTTTTGATTCTTCAGCAAATACTACTGAATAAGGATAAATATAAACGCTAGTTTCATCCCTTTTCTGATCAAATTGAATCAATATATTATTTTCTTTCGAAATCGTTTGTTTATGGGTGTTATTTTTCTGCTGGGCAAAAATAGGTAATGACAATACGAACAAGCTGCAAATAGTCAAAAACTTTTTCATTTAATTATTCTGATAATGTTTGTGGGTAACGATCTTATTACATCTGCCAATTTCTTAACATGAACGATAGCATAAATGCGGGTGTTTTAAAAAAATGGCTTAATATTGCCTAGTCAGAATAAACACCATCAACGTCTAAAACTGACTTATAATTTACTAAAGACTGATCATTTTTGCGGCTTTTTCAACGACATCCCGTTCATTTTTGAACACGAGCATGGACAACGCTTCGTCTATCGGCACCCATCGGGATTCGAATACCTCATGATCGTGGTCCTCGACATTTCCGCCTGTGTATTCCATCAGGAACCAGTGGACGTACTTGTGGAAACGGGTGCGTTCACCGTTTCTTTCGGCGAAGAACCAATATTCGGTTTTTTCGATGGCGGCGATCAGATCGGTTTCGATTCCAGCTTCCTCGCGGACCTCGCGGGTTGCGGCCTGTTCGGCCGTTTCGCCCGGATCGATCATTCCCTTTGGCAATTGCCAACGCTTCTCCGGGACTGTAAGGATAATCGCGATCTCAGTCTGTTCATCTATTTTACGGAAGGCGACGCCGCCAGCGGAAACCTGCTCCGCCGTATAGATATTCCGGGTTCGGTATTCTTTCATACGATATACATTGTATAAAACGTCGATAATCGATAAAGGTTACTGAGGTTTAATTATGGCTTGAACGCGACAATTAAACAATTTCCGGTGTCCGCTTCGCGAAAAATTCGATATGCGCTTATGGCTGAATAAGATTACGATGACAAGAGGTTTTCCAAACGAAAAGGTTAAAATTCACGATAATCGCTTATCGCAAGATAGGCATCCTACAATTTTTTCGCGTATTATCGAATGCGAGCAAACCGCAATAACAGATTGTCTAACTAAATATGGCGGTTTTGTCTGGGTTCTGGCAAAAAAACTTACCGGTTCCACGCAAGATGCAGAAAATGCCACGCAGGAAATATTTCTTGAGCTTTGGAAACAGATAGATAGGTTCGATTCCGGGAGATGCCGCGAAAGAGATTTTGTTTTCGCGGTCGCATACCGGCTTCTTAAAGATAGAAGACACAGGAATAAACGCTCTTCCGAAGAAAAAGGCAGTGGTATTTCTACCGCTGCCTACCCAATAACTAAAGCCATTAACGCTCGTTAAAAATTCAACAGTGATCTAGGGATTGCCCGAGTGCGGCGTGCCTAAATAAGGAAATCTGTTTAGATACGGAACGTCGTTTTCAGACACTCCGTCGCCGAGAGCATTGTTTGGCGGACGGTTCGTGGCCGGTGTAAACGGAGTGCCTCCGGCCATCGCGCGAAGCGCAATATCCGTCACATCGTCAAAAACCCGGCGGCCGTTCGGGTGACCGGCGGGATCACCGCCAAGCAAACCTAAACGGTTTGGATTCGACGACGGAGGAATGACGACGTTGAGACGCATCATTTCATGCGGCCGGCCGTCCGACAAAAAATTGTTGAAGGCCGGAGCTCCCGGTACGCTTCCGGGTTTGATTCCCGTGGCAAATAGCGTTACCAGATCATTACGCGGAGCTGTAGGAACTTCGATCTTAAACACGGCCTTCATCATTTGTGCGAGAAGCGGATCGAGCACAAAAGGTGCCGCAATAGCATCGTCCTTCGGCGATAAACCATTAAACGCATCCTTCAATCTAAGTGGGATCACGACTTCATTAACAAGCGGATTGCCGAGGCGTGAAATCTGAACCCATTCGCCGTTTTTCGTCCCGCTCTTTTGGGCGTCATACAGCACGTTGGTAGTGCGGCGGCTGGCCGTCGACCAAACTCCGATCACCGCATCGGAAGCCGTTGGGTCTCTAGGTACCGAACGATTGCGGGTCAAATCACGGATCGGAACCTCGATCGCAATGCTTTGTACGTTTTTCCCGGCAAGGCCGTCCACGCCGCCAGTCGAAGTTATCGAATCAAGGTTGAGCGTGTCGAATATCTTATTCACGGCAATATAAAAACCTTCATCCCGCTGCCCCGCAAAAACACGTCCGCCATTTCCCTGCGGAAGTCTATGCACCGCTCGATCAGCTAATTCCTCGTAGTTGGGAGTCGTCCTTTTTCCTATATTGCTTGGCGGCACGGCTAACCCGGCGGCAATCGGCCGGCCTCTTACCCCGCTCACGCCATCCACTCGAGTAACACTGTAGGTTTGAGCTTCATTGTAATCCGGATCATTAAGCGAAGTGATAAGCGGATCGACCTTGCCTTTGCCTCTCAGAGCTTCATTCGGCGAAGCCATTCCTAACACTGTATTAGGATTTCTTAACTGATTAGTGAAACGAAACTGGTATGTTATGTCCTGCACTCCATCGCCCGTGTTGTCGATTTTGATCTCATACAAAACCGAATCATCGAATTTAAAGTAATGCGGCCCGCTTCCCGGCGTTTGGTCCGGGATGAAATTGGCGATCAAGGTCACAAAATTTCCCCGTCCGGATTCGTAACTCCGAAATGCATAAACATCCGTATTATCCGCTGCCGGATCATTCGCGATAAGCGGCGCTTCCCGGTGGCTCGATGCCAAAACGGGCGCTACCATGCCAATGCCTAATGCAGCTGTCATCATAAATGCCGCTGCCCGGTGTAGGTTAGTTTTCATTTTACCCTCCCTTCTGAACGTTAAATTAAAAACAGAAATTATCTGCTTTAATTTCAGTTCGTCGGGAAGGCGGTATTGGATTCAAAAATAAGGAGTTACGAATTCTAAATTTACGATCCTTTCCAGCTTGAGGTTACTTCATGGCCTGCTCGACGGCGGCATCCAGTTCCTTTTTTATCTCTTCGTTGAAGCCGACGATCTTTTTTACAAGGCGGCCGCTCCGGTCGAAGATCGCCGTTTGCGGAATCGCGGTATCCCGGCCGAAGATGTAAGACGTCAAAACATCTTCAGGGTAGGCAAGCGTGTAGGTTATCTGTAATTTTTCTACGAATTCAGGAACCTTTGGCCGGTCTTCTTCGCCGCCGACGTGGAGGCCGATGACCTGAATATTTCCGGCTCCGTATTTGGCTTGAATTTCCTTTAGATGAGGAATTTCCTCGATGCAGGGCGGGCAGAATGTCGCCCAAAAATCGAGGATGATTACCTTTCCCTTATAATCCTTTATCTTTTCGATCTTACCTTCGAAACCTGTCCAACTCATTTCCGGGACTGGTTTCAGCGGCCTCGCCTGCGTTTCCTTTAACGGAACATCGTTGATCGAGATCGGCTTGTTCCCGACCGCAACCGGGGCGGCGGCGGGCCGGCACGCGGATAAAAGCAGAAAAATGAATGGAACGATTAACAGGCACTTCATCAAGGATATTTTACACAATAATGCCCTTGATGTTTTAATTGGTGAGACGAAACAGGAATAGCCGGAAAGAGTCGCGACATGTCTCAATTACAGTTTTCGCTTAATGAAATTCTATCCGCCGAAAATCAGCGAAAGGTTTGAGCGGCCCGCAAATGCCGGAAAGATCGAAAATAGCAATGCGTCGGGAACGGGCGCGAGTTTTTCGTGCGGGTCTTTTGTCCGTATTTTTCTGCAAATTGCCGCATTGGACAAGCGGATTGAAGTTGCGAAGTTTCAAACGAACGGGTGCGGCTATATGGTTGCCGCGGCGGATGTAATCACGGAAAATTTGACGCTCCGCAAGTTAACGGATCTTCACGGCGTCGATTCGGCGGAAATTAGCGGCTGGCTGGAACCCGGCCTTGAAGAATTTCCTTCACATAAAGTACAGTGCCGCGATTCGGTCATCGAGGCATTGAAAAATGCGTTGGCGGATTACCACAATACCGAGCTGCAGGAATTTCAAGGCGAAAAAGCCTTGATCTGCACCTGTTTTGGAGTTTCGGAAGAAACGATAATCGCGGTCATTTCAGAAAATAGTGTTAATAATGCGGACGAGGTCGGGCGTATTTGCAACGCCGGCCGGGGCTGCGGCTCCTGTCAGATGATGATCCAGGAAATTATAGATTCGCAAGACAAGGAAATGGGTTAGGACTTGCTTCGCATCATTGCAGATGTAACTCCTGGAACATACGGATCACTTTTTATGCTATAATTCTGAAATTCAGAAGTATATTTCGCTGAAACAAACTGCCGAAGGAGTGATATTGAGGATTGTGTTAGGAAATCCTAAGAGTAGAATATTTTAGCCGCAATGGATGACCCCGCTAGTTTTTTTCTTTTTGCCTCGGAAGCAGCTCTCGCTGTGGAAGCCCCAACGGCACTTTCTGTAGCTTTCAAAGTCTTTTTGGTTCTGTTCCTTGTGTTTGCGAACGGTTTTTTCGTAGCCGCTGAATTCGCTTTCGTAGGTGTGCGCCGTTCGCGTATCGAGACGCTCGCATCCGAAGGAAATAAAGGGGCAATACGCTTGCTGAAGCTGTTGAATAACCTGAGCGCTTATCTTTCCGCATCCCAGTTGGGAATAACTCTGGCTTCGCTGGGATTGGGAGCTCTGGGCGAGCCTGTTGTAGAGGCTCTGCTGGGCGGCGTTATCGACGGGCTGCCCGAATCGGTTCGCCACATTGTTTCATATGGAATCGCTTTTATTGTGATCACTATCCTTCATATCGTTTTGGGAGAACAGGCCCCGAAGCTTTTTGGATTACAGTTGGCGGAGCGGGTTGCGATTGCAACCGCACTGCCGATGGAGATTTTTTACCGAATCTTCAAACCGTTCATTCACGCCTTGGATTGGGCGAGCGCCAAGACGGTAAAAATATTTGGGCTTAATGTAACTAGTGAGCATGCTTCGATCTATACAGAAGACGAGATTCGCCAATTGATTAAAACTTCCGAAGAGAGCGGCCACGTTAATAAAGAAGAGCGCCGCCTTATCAACAAGATCTTTGAATTTTCCGAGACTACCGTTAAAGAGGCCATGATACCTCGGACGGAAATTGTCGGTATTCCTGAGACAAGCTCGCTTGAACAAATAGCTAAGGCGTTTCGTCAGCACGGTTATTCTCGGCTTCCGGTTTATCGGGGATCGCTGGATGATATGGCGGGCGTGATTCATAGCAAGGATGTGATGGGCTATCTGCTGCGTCCGAAGACATTTACGCTGGACCGAATCCTTCAGAAACCAATGTACGTCGTCGATACCGCCAGGCTCGAAGACGTTTTGCGGCAGATGCAAAAGGAGAAATTTCATTTCGGCTTCGTCGTCGATGAACATGGCGGTGTTGAGGGAATAATTACTCTCGAAGATTTGCTTGAAGAGATCGTCGGCGATATATCGGACGAGCACGACGAAGAAGTGAATGAGCAGATCGACGAACAGCCTGACGGAAGCTACCTGCTCGACGGCGGTTTGGCCGTACGCGACTTAAACAAGCGGCTCGATATGAATATTCCGATTTCCGAAGGCTATACGACTGTCGCCGGTTTCCTAATGGCCGAAGCCGGAACAATTCTGGCTGAGAGCGATACGGTTCACTACAACGGCCATATTTTCAGAATCATAAAGGTCGCCAAGCGGCGAATCTTGCAAGTGAGAATGGAAAAAAGCTAAAGAAGTGAGTCAGAACCGGGAGCGGCAGCGGCTGAGCTTTTCGTTCCGGTTCTGACAAGAAAATAAAGCTGAACTAAATCTTATACCTGAGTTATTAAAATAATGAGTCATATCGAACAAGTTCATGCGCGCGAAATAATGGATTCACGCGGAAATCCGACCATCGAAGCCGAAGTGATTTTAGAGGATGGCACGACGGGGCGGGCGGCGGTTCCGAGCGGAGCATCGACCGGCGAGAACGAGGCGGTCGAGATGCGCGACGGCGATGATTTGCGTTATCTCGGCCGTGGTGTTTTGAAGGCGGTTGAGAATGTAAACGATAAGATCGCGTATGCGGTCGAAGGCCTAGATTGTCTCGATCAGACTTTGATCGACGAAACGATGATCGGGCTTGACGGGACGGCGAATAAATCGAATCTAGGTGCAAATGCGATTTTAGCGGTTTCGCTGGCGAACGCCCGTGCAGCAGCCGCATTTCTGGAAATTCCGTTGTATCGATACATCGGCGGTGCGAATGCCCGGACTTTGCCGGTGCCGATGATGAATATTCTCAACGGCGGAGCGCACGCGGACAATAACGTCGATTTTCAGGAATTCATGGTGATGCCGGTCGGCGCCAAGAGCTTTTCCGAGGCATTGCGGATGGGTGCCGAGATCTTTCACAATTTGAAAAACGTTCTCAAATCACGCGGATATTCAACCGGTGTCGGCGATGAAGGCGGATTTGCGCCGAACCTTAAATCGAATGAAGAAGCCGTCGAAACGATACTCGAAGCCATCGATAAGGCCGGTTATAAGGCAGGAGACAACGTGATGCTGGCGCTCGACCCGGCGGCGAGTGAATTTTACAAGGACGGAGAATACGTCTTCAAAAAATCGGACGGACGAAAGCTTTCCTCCGAAGAAATGGCCGCATACTGGACTGACTGGTGCGCTAAATACCCGATAATTTCCATCGAAGACGGCATGGCAGAGAACGATTGGGAAGGCTGGAAGTCTCTGAATAAATCGGTCGGCGAAAAAGTGCAGCTTGTCGGCGACGACCTTTTTGTTACGAATGTTAGCTTTCTGCAGCGGGGAATTGATGAAGAAGCGGCGAATTCCATTTTAATAAAGGTCAATCAGATCGGTACATTGACCGAAACGCTTGACGCTATCGAACTTGCCAAAACGAACAATATGACCGCCGTTATCTCACACCGGTCAGGCGAAACGGAAGACACTTTCATCGCCGATCTCGCCGTCGCGACCAATGCCGGCCAGATCAAAACCGGAAGCCTGTGCCGCTCGGACCGTATTGCAAAATACAATCAATTGCTGCGGATCGAGGAAGACTTGGGCGAATCGTCACGCTATCCAGGGCGAAAAGCATTTTATCAGTTAAAAAAAGAACTAAAACTCGATGGATGATATTGAGGTCGAACGAGAAATTCTTTCGGGTGGAAATGTTGGTTCGTCGGCCGGGACTGCGGTCGAAATGTTTCTGAGTGATTTCCGAATTTCAAATAGATCTATGGACAGGGAAAACGGGAAATATAGTATCAGCACCGCTAAAGAGCGGCTACAGTTGGATGTTATTCAGAAATTTCTTGAGGAAGATTCATATTGGGCGCAAGATCGGAGGGCTGAACAAACCCGGCTTGCAATAGAAAATTCTGTTTGTTTCGGCTTGTATCACGATGGCAACCAGATTGGCTTCGCCCGCGTCGTAAGCGATTTTGCAACCTTTGCGTATCTCGGCGATGTTTTCGTTTTAGAAGCTTTTCGGGGCCGGGGATTGAGCAAATGGCTAATGGAAACGATAATTTCGCATCCTGATTTGCAGGGATTGCGGCGTTGGGTGCTGGCCACCCGCGACGCTCATACGCTTTATGAGAAATACGGTTTTCACGCGTTGAAATTTCCCGGACGCTGGATGGAAAAACCTGCTCCGGATGCTTATTGAATAATTTTTAGGAATTGAATTTGGCACACGCGGACCTTAATTTTCAGAATATACTCATAATTGATTTTGGCCAGCTTGGCGACGTCGTGTTGAGCCTGCCCGCATTAAGCGCAATCAGGCAAAATTTTCCAAACGCGAAAATTACGGTACTGGCGGGCAAAATTCCTTCGGAAGTAGTAAGACTCGGCGGAGTTGCCGACGAGATCGTGCCGGTTGATAAGGTACTGCTGCGTAAAAGTTCAAAGATCTGGGCGATTTGGCAGATTCTCCGTCTTGTAAAAAACGTCCGCGGACGGAAATTCGATCTTATTGTCGATCTGCACAGTTTGTACGAGACTAATCTTCTGGCATTTTTATCCGGTGCGAAACACAGGCTGCTTTCGAATCGCGAAAACCGCTCGCTGGATTTTATGGGTAAATTTAACCCCAAGCCGCCGCTTGAAGATAAGGCGATGCACATCATCGACCGCTATTTCGATGTGCTGAAGCCTCTGGGAATTGAAGGCTCGAAAAAAAACATCGAGCTTTTTCCTACGCCGGCGGATTTGGAATATGTTGGCCGCGAATGTTTTGAAGACCTGGTTCTGGGTTTTCAAAATGCGGCCGGTTTGTTTCCCGGGGCTGGAAACCCAAGCCGCTGTTGGAGTTTGGAAAAATTTGCTGAACTTGCACATAAATTATTCAGAAACGGCCTGCTCCCGGTTGTGTTTCTTGGGCCGGAAGAAGCAGGATTAAAAGACACGATCAAAAGGGATTTTCCGGCGGATACGATAATCTGCGATGAATTGAGTATTTCTCAATTTATCGCTGCACTGTCGCGGATGCCGATCTTTGTCGCAAATGATACCGGCCCGCTGCATCTCTCATTGGCGGTGGGCGTTCCGACCGTCGTTTTGCTTTATGAAAGTGCCCCGAAAACATTTATGCCGCATTCGGAAAAGCTTTTTCTTATTCAAAACAAGCAGATCGAAGATATTCGAGTGGAAGAGGTCTATCAGGCTGTATTTAAGATTCTAAAGTCTAAAGGTTGATAAGGGGTCAGTACCGCCTCCGTAAGCGGGCGGTTATAATGCTGTCCAACAGAAGTTTATAGGCACAGGTCGCAGCACCCGCTTATGCAGGCGGTACCCACTTAATTTTTTTCCGCGTTAAAATATATGGTTGAGGAATTTGCGTTCGACAATACCGAAGAACGCCGCAAGGACAGGCAAAATGGCACCGGCTGGATTGAAGTTATCGTCGGATCGATGTTCTCGGGTAAATCCGAGGAACTCATCCGCCGTTTGAACCGCGCGCGGATAGCCCGGCAGAAGGTACAGGTTTTCAAGCCGACGATCGACGCCCGCTACTCAGTCGAAGAAATAGCTTCGCATTCCGGTCAAAAGCACGAATCGACGCCGGTTTCATCCGCGGCGGAATTGATGAAAAATGTCCGCGAAGATACACAGGTTATTGGAATCGACGAAGGCCAGTTCTTCGATATGGAACTCATAACGGCGGTAAATGAGCTGGCAAATTCGGGAAAACGCGTTATAATCGCCGGCCTCGATCAGGATTACACCGGCAGGCCCTTCGAGCCGATGCCGCAATTGCTGTCAGTCGCCGAATTCATTACAAAAACCCACGCGATTTGCGTGAAATGCGGCAGCACCGCCAACTATTCGCAGCGCACGGTCGAATCCGAAGAGCGTGTAGAAGTCGGCGCAAGCGACAAATACGAGGCACGCTGCCGTAAATGCTTTATCCCGCATTCCGACGCCGCGACACCTGCGTAATGGAACGCGGTCAAGGATGTCCGCGTTCCATTAACCCTTTGGAATCTTCATCGAATACATGATCGCCGGAAAATCGTCTTTGTGCTTTTCGAAGTTGGTGCCTTTAGTCGAAAGCATAACATTTAGCATTTGATTTTGGCCGAGATAATTGCGATAACCGATCCATTGATGCCGCCTCGGGCCGTCTTTGTCTTCCGGCGGCGTTTCCACCCATTCGACACCTTTTACTCCGTCAATCTCGAGATGCCGTACACTTTCATATTTGCCCTGCTTCATTTGCTGCAATGCCTGGTCGTAATACGCTGTCCGGCTGCTGTCCATCGGAAAGTCGTCGTTCATCGGTGAAATATTCACAAGCAAAAATGCATTATCCGGCGATTGATAATTGAACGTTTCTTTCTTAACATCCATTTTTTTCCAGCCCGCCGGCAAATTCCATGACATGCCTTGCTGGTCCCATTTTGTCTCGAGTGCGCTGTCGTAAATAGTTTGTTGGGCCGCGGTGAGTTTCGGCCTTTCGCCTTCATCGCCGCCGGAAGCGGTTTTAGCAGAGTTATTCGAATTATTCGCGCCCGGATTCGATGAGCCGGTCAATTGTTTTAACCTGTCGCCGAGATTGCAAAAGGAAAGTGCGAAAAGCAGCACGCCTAAAGAAAGAACTGATTTCATTTATTAACCTCCGGTGTGAATTGAAAATCCCCGGCTATTGTTACCGCAAATCGAATGGAAATCAATCCCGCAGGCACGTTCGAACAATTCCCGGAAAATTTGCCCGCGAATCAGGCGAATGAACGCGAATAAAGGAAATTAAGAACTAATGATTCGGGTTTCTGATTCGCACCAATTCGCGGGCAATATCCTGGATTCCATCAATTATAATTTGAGTTACAATAATTCCATGCACACACCGGCGATCTTCGCGGATCTGATTATAATTTTACTGGTTTCGGTGCCGGTGGCTTACCTTTGCCTGCGGGTGAAATTGCCGCTGCTTGTCGGCCTGATGCTGACCGGCATCGCGATCGGCCCTTATGGGTTGGGACTTGTCGGCGACGTCGCCGGTGTGGAAATGCTGGCAGAGATCGGCGTGATGCTGCTTTTGTTTACGATCGGGCTGGAATTTTCGCTTGCCCGGCTGCGGGAAATGAAGCGGCTGGTGCTGATCGGCGGCGGGCTGCAGGTCATTTTAACGATTGCGGCAGCGGCTGGAGTGTCGATGCTTTTCGGGCGGGGAATGGGTCAGGCGATCTTTTTCGGGTTTTTGGTTGCCATGTCGAGCACGGCGATTGTACTTAAAACGTACGTAGAGCGAAACGAGGTCGATTCACCGCACGGCCGGGCCGCCATCGGCATTTTGCTTTTTCAGGACATCAGCATTGTTTTCATGATGCTCGCTATACCGCTGCTGGGCGGGCCGGACATAGTCTCGTTTACCTCGATAATCCTTCAACTGGGCGGTTCGCTGCTCGCGATGGTTTTGATAATCGCCGTTGCATGGCTGATAATTCCAAGGTTTCTTAATCGTGTGGTCGTATTAAAAAGTCCTGAGGTTTTATTGCTGACGGTTGTTCTTTTATGCCTCGGCATGTCCTGGGTGACTTCTCATTTTGGCCTTTCGCTCGCGCTCGGTGCGTTTATCGCTGGCGTCGTGCTGGCCGACACGGACTACAATCATCAGATCACCGCCGAGATCCTGCCGTTTCGGGATGTTTTCAACAGCGTCTTTTTCGTCTCGATCGGCATGCTGCTTTCGCTGGCGATGCTGTGGGAAAATGTCGGAACCGTGGTTGTCCTTGTCCTTTGCCTGATCGCCGGAAAAGCATTTATTATCTGGGGAATCATTCGTATTGTCGGTTCTCCGCAAAGGGTAGCGGTTATCACGGCACTCGGCCTCGCTCAGATCGGCGAATTTTCGTTTATCCTTGCTAAATCAGGGCGGTCGGCAGAACTGCTTCCCGATTCCGATTATCAAACGTTTCTCGCCGCTTCCGTTATTTCAATGATCGCCACGCCGTTTTTGATTGGAGCCGCTCCGCGAATCGGCTATTTTGTTCAAAGTCTTTTGAAAGACGGCAAAACTCTCGAGATTGAAAATTCCGAGGAAGACGACATTCACCTAACATCGAGCGGCGGACTGCAGCAGCATGTGATCATCGTCGGTTATGGACTGAATGGGCGGAATTTGGCAAGGGTTTTGCGGTCTGTCGGTGTCCCTTATGTAATATTAGAGGTCAACGCCGTTGTCGTCCGCGATGCAAAAGCCAAGGGGGAAAAGATCAATTTCGGCGATTCCACGCGGCGGGAAGTTTTAATTCATGCCGGAATCGACATTGCCTGGGCGTTGGTGCTTGCAATGTCGGATCCGCACGCGGCAAGGCGGACCGTAGATCAGGCTCATAAGCTCAACGATAAGCTGCACATTATTGTGCGGACACGATACGTTTCGGAGATCACCGAATTATTCGGCCTCGGAGCAAACGAGGTAATTCCCGAAGAATTCGAAACCAGCATCGAAATATTCTCCCGCGTTCTGCATCGTTACGGAATCTCGCGAAACGTGATCGAAGGCCAGATCGAGAAAATCCGCCGTCAAGGCTATGAAATGCTCCGGTCGCCTTCGCTGCCGCCGGTAAAAATGGAAGATGTGAGTGTAGCTCTCGATGCGGCAAGCACTGAAACCATCAAACTCGACGCTGATTCACCGGTTGCCGGTAAAAATCTCGGCGAACTCGACCTTCGAAGCAAAAGCGGCGCGACCGTTATTGCCGTATTACGGGACGGGCAAACGAAGATCAGCCCGGGAGCCAACTACCGCCTGGCGGCGGGCGATACGGTAGTTTTGCTCGGCTCACCCGAAAATCTCGATAGGGCAAAGGTAATTTTCCGGCCGGACGAAATGCGTTTCGAAGCCGAGATCGGGGGTTTTAATGCGTAAATAATTCGTTTGGCTGCAAGAATATTCGTTCCGCTACGTTCACTTCATATACAAGCTTTCCTCGGGGTTAAAAATCAGATCGAAAGGAGTTATGTTAATGAAGTCACAAAGAATTTTGGGTGCTTGCGCCGTATTGTTTATTATGTTGGGAATGGCCGGCCACACCGCCGCGCAAAGTCCCGCTTACCGGATATCCGCTCCCTACGCTTACAAAAATCTCACTATATTTTTGATCCACGGAAAGAACGAATCATCGAAAACGAACATTCTGACATTGCAGGAAGCTATGGAGCGAAAGGTGCTTCGGGTTTACGAAACATCCGATGTCAATGAACTGGCGGTCGAGAATATTTCGAAGCAGTTCGATGTATTCATCCAATCCGGCGACATCGTAAAAGGCGGCAAGCAGGACCGAGTATTGGCAATCAGCATTATAATCCCGGCTCGTTCAGGCCGGGTTCTGATCGAGGCCTTCTGTGTGGAATCGGGACGTTGGGAAAAACGAAAGAACGAAGACGCGGGGCAATTTTCAACTTCGAACGACCGTATCGTTTCCAAAGAACTGAAACTTGCCGCTAACGGCGCCCGTTCGCAGCAGGAAGTGTGGGCAAAGGTCGCGGAAGCTCAATCCAATTTGAGCCAAAACGTCGGCGGATCAGTCGCGGGGGCGGATTCAAGCACGAGCCTACAGTTGACTCTCGAAAACGGCAAAGTCGCCGCCACTGCCGACGAATACATTAAAAAGCTTGCGACACTGGTCGACGGAAAAAACGACGTGATCGGTTATGCCTTTGCGGTCAATGGAGACATTAACAGCGCCGATGTTTACGTCTCAAATTCGCTATTCAAGAAGCTCTGGCCGAGAATGCTTAAAGCCGCCGCCGTCGAAGCGGTTCGGTATCGAATGTTCGTGCCTCGGCGGCGGCAGTGAGGCCCGACGCGATCAAATCCTTCCTAACCGATTCGGACGCCGGCAGGCCCGCCGAACGTTCCGCCAGCGGCGGTGCAAGCGTCGTAACCCGCGATCAAAAAGATAACGTAGTTTACGAAGCCCGCGATAAACAAAAGCTGATCGTGCATCGAAATTACGTGAAGAAGCAGTAGGGACAGAATGAGATGAAATGGGAATCCCCGATTCCCATTTCAATAAATCAAGCATTTTTCCCTTTGGCGAGTCCACGTTGTTTTTCGAAATGCGCGGCGATTTCAACTGCGGTATTACTACCGACATACGGCAATAGCTCTTCAGCTGTGGCCTTTGCAATTCGTTCGATCGATCCGAAGTTTCTTAGCAATTTCATTTTTCGCTTTTCACCGACACCCGGAATTTCCGAGAGCTCGGATGTGAAGTCGCGTTTTTCGCGGCGTTTGCGGTGGAATTCGAGAGCTGTTTTGTGCGTTTCCTCGCGAATCTGCAATATAAGGCGAAATGCGAGCGAGCTGCGATCAAAGGGAATCGGCTGGTCCTCTTTGCCGAAGATCAAAAGATGCGAAATCTCGTTATGCCGCTTCGGCGGTTTGACAAGGCCGACGAGCATTATGTATTCCAGGTCGAGATCACGCATTGCGGCGGCGGCGGCGGAAAGCTGGCCTTTGCCGCCGTCGATGAAAATGACTTGCGGCAGCGGAGATTCCTCGGCTATCAAACGTTTATAACGGCGGAAAATCGCTTCGTTCATTGAAGCGAAATCGTTGGCTCCTTCCACAGATTTGATGATGAACCGGCGATATGCGGCACGCGCAGGTTTGCCGTTTTCAAATACTACGATCCCGGCGACATTTTCCGCACCGGAGATATTTGAAATATCGAAAGATTCGATGTGCCCGGGAAAATAAGCAAGCTCAAGCAATTCCTGCAATTCGCCCAAAACCTTTTCGGTATCCGGTTTCAGCACGCGGAACCGCTGTTCAAACGCGATCGCGGCGTTTGTTTCGACAAGCTGTACCAGGTCTTTTTTCTGCCCGCGTTTCGGGTCGAGAATCTTTACGCGCCGTCCTCTACGCTCCGATAATACTTTCTCCAATATCGGCCGGTCCGCGAAATCCTGTGGGACGTGTATTTCCAGCGGCACATAATCGGTCGAATAATACTGCGCCAAAACCTCGCCCAGAAATTCCGAAGGATCGAACTCACCGTCTTCCGGCAGATCTTCCCAAAAGAATTCGCGACGTCCGACAATGCGGCCTTCGCGCATCGTAAAGAGCTGGAGTGCGAGCCGCTGTTTCTCGCGATAAAAACCCAAAATATCGACATCGCGGTCGGCGGTCGTCGCCATTTTTTGCTGTTCGCCGAGGGCGAGAACGGTGCGATGCAGATCGCGGTATCGGGCGGCGGCCTCATAATTTCCGTTTTCGGAAAAATTCCACATCCGCTGTTTCAGATCGTTCGCTAATTCCTTGTTTTTACCATCGAGCAGCACTTTCACATCGCGCGACGCCTGCTGATATTCGTCCTGCGTGCACAGCCCTTTAACGCAAGGGCCGAGGCAGCGTTTCAAATGATATTCGAGACAAGGACGGGGAAGTTTTCCCGTAATTTCGATGTCGCAGGTCCGCATCTGGAATGCGCGATTGACCAAGTTTAGCGTTTTTCTGGCGAGCGACGCGGGCAGCATCGGGCCGTAATAGCTGGCACCGTCTTTTAATATTTTTCGCGTGATGACGACTTTCGGAAACGGCTCGTTCGTCATTTTGAGGTGCGGATACTGTTTGTCGTCTTTGAGAAGAATATTGTAGTGCGGCTTATGCTTTTTGATCAGATTCGATTCAAGCACGAGAGCCTCGACCTCGTTATCCACAACGATAAATTCGAAATCGGCTATCCGCTGGACGAGCCTGCGCGTCTTTGCGTCATGGCTGCCCGCCGAATTAAAATACTGCCGCACGCGATTGCGCAAATTTTTCGCCTTGCCGACATAGATGATCTTGCCGTCCGCGTTCTTGTGAATGTAAATCCCGGCGTTCACCGGCAGCGATTGTAGTTTTTCCGGCAGCGTCATTTGTTCAATTATAACGCATGCGGGGCAAAGTCAATAAAACCCCTGACGCCTTGTGAAAAAAAGTCCGGGTGAATGGATTGTAAAATATGAATTAGCGGACGTTTTGAACGGCCGGCAGCAAAAGTCCGATTAAAATAGCGATGATTCCAACATTTGAAGTAATAATGTTTAACATAATTTCGTTTCTCCTCGATTATAAAGCAGAGTTTGCTGACTTGTCAGCCCGTTCGCAAATAATGGACGTAGCTGACTTAAAAATTTGCGGTATTACTTTCCCCCTTTGCGTTATTCGCGCCTTTGCGTGAAACTTTGCTACGGGCAATCGAGCATTTCCCGCCGGGTCGGAACCGGGAGCGATAGTTTGTATGCATACCGTTATCACAAAATCGCCCGCCGCGGCCGCCGAATTTATCAAATTAGGCGGAATAACCGCGTTTCCGACCGAAACCGTTTACGGCCTCGGCGCCGATATTTTTAACGAAGCCGCTATTGCGAAAATATTCGAAGCGAAGCGCCGCCCGGCCGATAACCCGTTTATTGCGCACATCGGTGACCTTGAACAAATATCGCTTATCGCCGCCGAGATTCCCGCCCACGCTCAGAAATTTATCGAAGAATTCTTTCCGGGCCCGCTGACCGTCGTTTTACCAAAATCGCCAGCCGTTCCCGCCGCCGCGACCGCCGGGCTCGACACCATCGGTGTGCGGATGCCTCGAAACGAAACGGCAATAGAGTTTTTAAAAGCTTGTGGAACGCCTGTTGCAGCTCCTTCAGCCAATATATCCGGCAGGCCGAGCCCTACATCCTGGCAGGCGGTTTTCGAGGACCTGAATTCAAGCATCGATTGTATTTTACAGGGCGAAACAACCGAGATCGGCCTCGAATCGACGGTTGTGGATTGTTCGAACGGTGTTCCGATGCTGCTGCGAACCGGTGCCGTCTCGCTTGAAATGCTTCGCCGAATTGTGCCTGAAACGAGGATTAATATGCCTCATGCAGACGAGGCACCGCGAAGCCCTGGATTAAAACATAAGCATTATGCACCGAATGCTCGTGTAATTTTAGTCGATTTCAAATCTGAGATCTCAGATTTGAAATTTGAAATTTCAGATCCTGAATTCCAAGCTTTCATCGGGCTAAATAAGCCGAAACAAAAATTTGAATTAATGAAAGTTTGTGTTTCGATCGAGGAATACGCCGCGTCTTTCTTCGAGTTCTTCCGCGAATGCGACCGCCGGAAGATCGATAATATCTATTGCGAAGTTGTGAATGAAACCGGAATCGGGGCGGCGTTGATGGATAGATTGCGCCGGGCAGCGGCTCGGTAGCCTCTTATTTTGCCGAAACGTAAACTATGGCTAACTCATCGTTTTTTCTGAGGACTTCCGAATTCAGCGGCTCACAATCCATCAATTCTCTCAGATACTCAAGCGGCACAAGAACCAGGACCGGATTGCCGCCACTCCGGCGGATTTCCACAAACACCTCCATCGCACCAAGCAGTTTTTTCTGTTTTCCGTCTTCGGCGCGCAGCAATCGGCCGGCGGCGTAAAACTCGGCGTTGTGGGATGTGGTGTGAAGGCTTAAAACTTTCGCACCCGACATTCCCCGCGCATCGGCCGCGGCGATAAGTCCTTTGACTGAATCGCCTTCCGCAAAACGCGGCACGGCGAAGATCAGTACCGCGACAACCGCGACAAAGGTTGTAATCGCAATGCTCTGAATGAACACTGCGCGTTTTTGATTTTTCTCAATGAACCGCCAAATATATTCCGCCGTCAAAATTATCGCCGCAGGAACAGCGGGTAAAATATAACCGGGAAGTTTCGATCCCGAAAACGAAAAGAAAACCAGCGGAACCGCGAGCCATGCGGCGGCGAAGATGAGAAGTGGAGATTGAGTTGTAAACTTCTTTACAAAATCCCAAATCGCCGCGACGAAAAACGGCAGCCAGGGAATCGTCATCAGCGGCAGCACCCAAAAGAAGAAATAAAACGGCTGCGGGTGAAAGTATTTGTTAGACGTATAACGCTGAAAATGATGCTGGATGAAAAATTCGTCGATGAACGAATTGCCGTGCCGCATATACATCGACATATACCAGGTTGCGGCGACAAAAGCCGCGAGAATTGTTCCCCAAAGCAAACTTAAAATGAAGATTTTGCTTGGGAATTTCCATGACAGAAGATAATAAAAAGCCACAATTGCAAACGGGAAAACTATCCCGACTAGGCCTTTTGCAATTAGCGAAATTCCGATGAAAAAGTAGAACGCTATCAGCGACACGGACGTGCGGAACCTCGGAGACGCGGTGGTGGAATGCTCAGAAGTGTCGAATATGTAAAAGCTCACTAAGGCGGCGGTCATCTGAAATGTGAGAATTATATCGAAACTAGCTCCGTGCGAAAAAACGATCAGGCCGAGAGACGAAGCCGCAGTGAGAGCCAGCCATTTAGCGAAATCATTTTCCGGCTTTTGATCGGACGAATATTTCCCAAGAATCCATAAGCTCAAAATCGTCCCGAGCCCGAATAAAGCCGGGCCGAATCTCGCCGCAAATTCTGTGACGCCGAATATGTGATACGATACGATCTGCAGCCAATAAAGCAATGCCGGTTTTTCAAACCAGTGATGCCCGCCGAGCGTCGGTGTTATCCAATCCGAACGCTCGAACATCTCGCGGGCGACCTGAGCGTAGCGCGGCTCATCCGGCCCGACGAGCGGAATTGTCAGGCCGAAGAAATAGACAAATATTGCTAATACGAATAGAACAATCCAAATATAACTGGTTTTTCGACTTTGGGTTTCGGTCTTTGTCATTTAGCGCGAGTTAACGGAAAATATACAACGTCACGATCGTTACTGACGACTGACCACCGACCACTGACAACTCGAATTTAGTATTACCGAAATCAGTTTTGGATTCAAACATATACAATGCAAGAAATCAGCGGTCCGCGATCCGCAACCTCAATTCTAAGAACGGCCGCGATCGGCACGGGAAGCCTCGGCCGCCATCACGCACGTAATTACGCCGAGTTCGCTCGCGAAGGCAGGATAGAATTCGTCGGAGCGTGCGACGTGCACGAGGAAACGGCGGCACAAGCGGGAAAAGACAACGACAGCGAATTTTTCACTAATTGGCGCGAGCTTTTAGATAAGGTCGATGCCGTTTCAGTCGCAACTCCGACCGAAACGCACTGCGAGATCGCGTGTGCTTTTTTGGAAAAAGGCGTGCATGTGCTGGTTGAAAAACCGATGGCTTCGACCTTAGCGGAAGCTGATAGAATGATCGCCGCCGCCGAGGCTTCGGGAGCGAGATTGATGGTCGGGCAGCTTGAAAGATTCAATCCCGCGATGGTCGCACTGCGGCCGTTTGTAACTAATCCGCTGTATTTTGAAATTCACCGCGTGTCGCCGTTTCCGAACAGGTCGCTCGATGTCGATGTCGTGCTCGATGTTATGATCCACGATCTCGATGCGGTGCAGTGGCTCGTCGGCGAAAATGTGAAGGTTTCGGCAATCCACGCGGTCGGGATTAATGTAATTTCCGACAAGGTGGACGCGGCAAATGCCCGGATCGAATTCGAGAACGGAGCCGTCGCGAATATTACCGCATCGCGGATCGGCACGGAGAAAATCCGCAAGACGCGGTTTTACCAGACGAATTCGTATGTCGTTCTGGATTACGGGACAAAATTTGCGTCGGTCACATCACTCGATCCGAATGCTGCAATTCCGCTGCTTGGAATTTCGATAAACCGGCTGGAAATCAATGATGTTGAGCCTCTGCGGGCGGAGATCACGGCATTTATCGATGCAATTATCGGAGGAGGGCAAGTACCTGTTTCGGGTGAGGACGGGAGAAGGGCATTGGCATTGGCTGTCGGTGTGCTGGAAAAGATTGAAGCCCACAGAAGCAGACTCAATGTTTAAAACTGTAGCGCATGCATCCCGCCTGCGCTACAGTCGAACGCATTCCAATAGATCAAGCCGCCGCCTGTTCGGCCATATCACCCGAAATTTGCTTCAGCCATTCCTGCGTTTTTACAAGTTTTTCGGCTCCGTTAGGCATATCCATAATCACTTTTTCGAGATGCGCGAACGCTTTCGGCTCTTGGAACATTTCCCGCAATTCACTGAGAAAAGGCTCGACTTTCGCAAACACCATAATATGTTCACCGGCCGTGTCACGAAACATTTCTGCATCGATCGCTCCATGATTGACGAATGAAGCTGCCATGTCCCAATAAGACGTGACCATTCTCAAATAACCGCCCACTTCCGGATTCATCATTGTCTGCATGAACTCGCCGGCACTGCTTGGGTTGAAAGTGAAAAACCAATCCCTGGCCTTTCTCATCGTCGCTTCGCGCCTTAAATCGTATAACTTTAGAATTAAATCCGCTGATTCTACTTTGCTGCTCATAATTGTTTGACCTCCAAGAAAATTTGTTTTCCGATTCTAGTTGGGTAGTTGTTTCTTGTCAATTGAGGCAGAATAATTTAAGCCGGATGTAACAATAATGGAAAATCATATTTCAGAATTTCTTCAAGAAAGCATAGAAACGGGCGATTTTCCGTCGGCTGTTTACCTTGTTGCGGACAAAGGTAAGATCGTTTTGCAGGATGCGCTTGGATATGCGGTTGTCGAGCCGGAGAGAATCGAAGCAAAAATCGATACTATTTATGATCTGGCAAGTTTGACGAAGCCTTTAATCATTGGCTTGTTATGTTCCAAATTGATTGAGCAAGGAAATCTTGACCTTGATCAAATCGTTGAACATTATTTACCAGAGCTAATCGAATTTGGTCGTGCACCAGGTGCTCCAGAATACGTCGAATATGATTGCTTGGATGTTTTGATTTCTGAATTACTAACACATCACTCCGGATACCGAGCCTGGATGCCATTTTATCTGTTAAATTTAGACGAGTATCTTAACAAAAGAGAAAAAGTCGTCTGGAACATTGCCAATCGGATTTCGCCTCAGCTTGAACCAGAAGTTATCTATAGCGATTTAAACTTCCTGATGCTAACTGCTGTTCTCGAAAAGTTCTTCGGTGAAACATTAGACGAGTCGCTCAAAAGCAAAATTATCGAGCCGTTAAATCTGCGAGATACTTATTTCAATCCGCCGCGAGAATTGCGGAAACGAATCGCTGCAAGTGAGAAAGGAAATGAGTATGAAAAACAAACCTGTATTAATTTAGGTTATCTTCAACTACCCGGTACCGCAACTGGTATTGCCGAAAGCAATGTTAAAAACGGATTTCGCAATCCACAATCCGTATTCCGCAGTCACCAGATTTGGGGAGAAGTTCACGACGGAAACGCTTATTTTATGGGCGGCGTCGCGGGGCATGCCGGGCTTTTTTCAACGGCCGAAGAAGTTTTCAAGATCGCTCAGCAGTTCCTGCCGAATTATACGACGCTTCTGAAACCGGAGACCTGCAATTTCTTTCGCACGAATTATACAAAAGGCATGAATGAAGCACGTTCGATCGCGTTTCAGCTTGCCGAAACTAGAGATTCAACCGCCGGAACTAAAATGTCTCCGCAAAGCTTTGGGCATTTGGGATTTACGGGCACTTCGCTGTGGATTGATCCGGTGAAGGAGCGTGTTTTCATCCTGCTTACCAACCGCACCCACAATCATTCGCTGCCGTTCGTCAATATAAATTCGGTCCGCCGCCGGTTTCACGACTTCGCGGTCGATTTTCTCGACCAAAATTCATAGCAACTAAAAAACCCGTATTTTAATCATAATTTCGCTTTCCCCAAAGCAGATTTACTGCGCCTGGAGAGATATTTATGAAGAACTTTACGCTTCTTTTTTTATGTTTGGGGATGCTCGGCATTTCAACTTTCGCACAGGCCAACCGTTCGACGCGTCCGCGGGTTGCGGCCACACCGGCACCTCCCGTAATTCAAAACGAAACGCGAACAACCGAACGGACAAACCGGCCGCCGGTTTTGCAGGGCGGCACAAACCGCCCGGCGCCGACTCCGACTCCGGAGGCCGACGACGAAAATGAGGTCATCAAAGTCGAGACAAATCTCGTTACTATGCCCGTTTCGATTCTCGATCGCGAGGGCCGGTTTATTTCGGGCCTGCAGCAAAAGGACTTTAAAATTTTCGAAAACGGGATCGAGCAAAAGGTAGATTATTTTCAATCGGTCGAACAGCCTTTTACTGTCGTGCTGATGATCGACGTCAGCCCTTCTACCGCGTATCAGATCAATGAGATTCATGAAGCGGCAATTTCATTCGTCAATCAGCTTCGCTCCAACGATAAGGTAATGGTGATCGCATTTGACGACACTGTCAGGGTTTTGAGCCAGCCCACAAGCAATCGCGGCCAGCTTCGCAACGCGATCTATCAGGCGCAATTCGGCGACGGCACGAGCCTTTATGAAGCGGTGGATTATGTCTTAAATCAGGAGTTGCGACGGATCCCAGGCCGGAAGGCGGTGGTTTTATTTACAGATGGCGTAGATACGACATCGCGGCGCGCTAATTATCAAAGTACGGTTACGGATGTCGAGGAAGCAGACGCTTTATTTTATCCGATCAAATACAACACTCAGCGTGACGGTTTCGGCAGCGGCGGTGGCGGCGGTTACGGCTATCCGCAGCCTCGCAACAGACAGAGGCGCGGCAGTCTGGAAGATATTTTAGGAACGATACTTGGCGGCGGCGGATCGATACAGATAGGCCGCGGCGGACGCGGCGGTGCTGCGGGAACGAGTTCGGAGTACGAAACCGCCCAGAGATACCTCGAGGCCCTTGCCCAAAACAGCGGCGGGCGAAATTTTGACGCCGACGTTTTGAGCAATCTGGAAGCCTCGTTTGCTGGAATCGCCGAAGAGCTGCGAAGGCAATATTCGCTCGGATATTACCCGGAAAATCCCGGCCGCATCGGCGAACGCAAGCAAATAAAGGTAAGAGTATTGCGTCCAAATGTTGTCGTACGGGCGAAGAACAGCTACATCGTAGGTGAAAAAGACCGTAAGCTCGCCGGAAAATAATGTTCTGAGTTCAAACTTTAGTTTGTCTTTTTGACAAGTCGAAGACACGCGCTAAAGCATGAATTCAGAACATGTCCAAGCATCTTTCCAAAAGCCTTGATGCATCGTACAATCGATTTTTCCGTATTCAGAATAATCGATGAAAAAAATCTTCCTTCTGTTAAGTATTTTCGCTGTCGCCGGATTTCCGGCCGTTTATGGGCAATCGCGCCGCACTGCACCGCAGCCCGCAAACACGAAATCCAATAAAAGGCCGGTGCAGCCCACGCCGACGCCTGCAATTCTAACAGCGGAAACCCAACCTGAAGAAAATTCTATCATCGATGATTCGGGTGAGCTCATTAAGGTCGATACCGGCCTGGTCTCTATCCCGGTCCGCGTAATGGACCGTAAAAACCGCTTTATCGGCGGCCTCGTGCAGCAATCATTCAAGATTTTCGAGAACGACACGGAACAGGAGATCGCGTATTTTTCGAATGAATCGCAGCCATTTACGGTTGCTCTCGTTCTGGACATGAGTTACTCCACGACCTTTAAGATCACCGACATCCAGAATGCGGCGATCGCGTTTATCGCACAACTGCGGCCGGAAGATAAGGTTTTGGTAATATCTTTTGACGAAGAAACTCACATGCTTTGCGAAGCGACGACGGACCGCAAGGTAATTTATAATGCCATCCGCCAGACAAAGATCGCTACAGGAACAAGCCTCTACGAAGCTGTCGCTACGACCATGAACGAGCGGCTAAGGTCGATCGAGGGCCGCAAAGCGATGGTTCTTTTTACGGATGGCGTCGATACGACCAGTCGCACGTCACACAGCATGGAAAATCTACGCGATGCAATGGAACTGGACGCGTTAATTTATCCGATCCGCTACGATACGTTCGCCGATGTACAGGCGATGAAAAACAAACCGGTTATTAATTTTCCTGGAACGACCCCAAAATCGACTCCACCGGCGATGCCGGAAAATAATCCTTTTCCATTTCCCATGCCGGGAACAGGGCCGATGATCGGGACGCCCGGCGATAAAGGCACCACCGCAAAAGAATACGCCGATGCCGAAGAATATCTGAACCAACTTGCCGACAGGACTGGCGGCCGCATTTATGCCGCCGGAACTTTGGGAAATCTGACGAGTGCATTCAGCAGGATCGCCAGCGAGTTACGCGAGTTTTACAGCATCGGATATTATCCGAAGGACGAAGTGAAACCGGGTGATACTCGAAAGATTAAGGTGCGTGTGAAGCAGGAAAATGTAGTGGTGCGGGCACGCGGCAGTTACATCGCGCCGAAAATAACGGCGGGCCGAACCAAATAGCATATCTGCAGCGATTGTTTAAACTTCTATTCCGTCCGGAATTTCGGCTCCCTTTGGAACGATGATAATGCCGTCGCGAATATAAAATCTTCCTGTCTCGTCGTCAAATCGGTCTATTCCGCCCAGATTTAGCAGCTTCACATTTTTTCCTACTCGGACGTTTTTATCGATTATCGCTCTGCGGATCAATGTGTCCCGGCCGATTCCCAAATGCGGAACTCCATTGGTCAGATCGCTGCTGATCTCATTGATCGATTCGAAATAGTCTGAGCCCATAATAATTGAATTCTCGATCCGCACGCCGGCGTCGATCCGGCTTCGCAGCCCGATGATCGAACTGCGGGCGTGAATGCCGTTCAAGATACATCCCTCGCTGACCATCGTATTATCGATGTCGCAATCATGCAGTTTCGACGGCGGCAGGTGGCGGCTGCGGGTATAGATAGGTGCGGCGGTGTCGAAAAAATTGAATTTCGGAAGCGGGGAAGCAAGATCGAGATTGGCTTCGTAAAAGGCCCGTATCGTTCCGATGTCTTCCCAGTAGCCCTCGAACAGATGAGCCTGTACGTTGTATTTGTCGATTGCCGACGGAATCACTTCGCCGCCGAAATCCATCGCGGCTTCATCGGCATTCAGAAGTTCGATGAGCTTTTCATAATCGAAAACGTAAATGCCCATCGAGGCCAGAAATGGACGATTCTCTGATTCCGTTTCCGTCAGGCCGAACTGCGTGGTATCGACACGCATCGCTTCGAGCGCTTCGCCCTTAGGTTTTTCGCTGAATTCGACGATTCTTCCGGCCGCGTCGGTTTTCAACAGGCCGAATTCCTCGGCTTCCTCACGTTTAGCCGGAACAACCGAAATGGTTACATCGGCATTCGTCGCAAAATGCCGGTCGAGAAATTTACGGTAATCCATCCGGTAAAGGTGATCGCCGGAAAGGATTAGCAAGGTTTTGATCCGCCAATTCTTAAGATGCGGCAGTATTTGCCTGACGGCGTCAGCGGTTCCCTGAAACCAATCCGGGCTGTCTTTGCGTTGCTCGGCCGCAAGAATTTCGACAAAGCCGTCGGAAAAGCTCGAAAATCGATACGTCTGCGAAATATGGCGGTTCAGCGAAGCCGAATTATACTGCGTCAAAACGAAGATCTGCGTAATGCTGGAATTTATGCAGTTCGACACCGGAACGTCGATCAGCCTGTATTTTCCGCCAAGCGGAACCGCGGGCTTAGACCGTTCCCGCGTCAATGGAAAAAGCCGTGAACCCGCACCGCCACCCAGGATCACCGCCACGACATTATATAGTTTTGCCATAATATGCTCAAAATTTATTCGGATATTACTACATTCAAAGAATAGCCGTAACTCCCGAACTGTTCAACATTCTTCCGAATCTTTCGCGTTCAATAATGCGTATAATTGTGTTAGCTTTGCATTATCGGTTCGGTCTCACTTCTCAATTCTTAGTTCCTATGTGGTATTGGACAAAAATATTATTCTTCATACTGTTAGGGGCCGTCGTCGTCTGGCTGGCTTATGAATTGATTACTTTTCCCAGCATTTCCAGTCTCAAAAACGAAAATCCCGTGACGACCTCAATGATCGAGCACCGCCTGTCCGAAGCCCGTTCCGAAGGCCGCGAGCAGCGTAAGTTTTTGATCTGGACGCCGATTGAGCAGATTTCTCCGCACCTGCAAAGAGCCGTGTTGGCGGGCGAAGATTCGCGGTTTTTCGAGCACGACGGCTTCGATTGGGATGCGATTAACAAAGCGTGGGACGAAGCTGTCAGGGAAGGCGAAAAGGAAGCCAAGGCCGAGGGCGAATACGATCCCGAAGCCTGGATTCCGCCGATGCCGAGTTTCAAACGCGGAGCATCGACCCTCACCCAGCAGCTTTCTAAAAACCTTTATTTATCCGAAGACCGAAATTTCCTGCGCAAGGGCCGCGAGGCAATTTACACTTATTACCTTGAAAAAGAGCTGTCCAAAAAACGTATTCTCGAAATCTATTTGAACGTTATCGAATGGGGCGAAGGTATCTACGGGGCCGAAGCCGCGTCCCGCAATTATTTCAAAAAATCCGCCTCGGCGTTGAGCCGCGAAGAGGCCGCGTATCTCTCCGCTATGATCCCAAGCCCGCTGAATGTTTTTAATCCATCCAAAAACAAAAAACGCGTCGTCCGGCGACAACGCGCTATACTCCGCGGGATAAACAGCGTTCAGCTAAAATATTAGAACAAATTATTTCGCGAAGGCCTGCCTGAAATTGCTCACTTTCCAGAATAACCGTTTCGTGTTAATGTTCTCATAATTTTCCTAACCCATTTCGCACGAGGTTTCCCGGTTTGAACACACTCTATTACGGCGATAATTTAAAGATTCTGCGCGACTATATTAGGGACGAATCGGTCGATCTCGTTTACTTTGATCCGCCGTTCAATTCGAACCGCAATTACAATGTATTGTTCAAAGACGAATCGGGCGTCGAAGGCGATGCGCAGATAACGGCGTTCGAAGACACGTGGCATTGGACAAATCCGCCGAGGAAACCTATCACGAACTGATAATGGCCGGCGACGAAGTTTCGACCATGATCGAATCCTTTCGCTCGTTCATCGGCGCCAATCAGATGATGGCCTATCTCGTCATGATGGCCGTCCGCCTCAAGGAACTTCACCGCGTCCTCAAACCGACCGGCTCGCTCTACCTCCACTGCGACCCGACCGCGAGTCATTATTTGAAGATCTTGTTGGATACGATATTTGGTGCGCAGAATTTCAAGAACGAGATTATTTGGAAACGCTCATCCGCTCACAACGATGCGAAGCAAGGGCGTCGGGAACTTGGGCGAATTCACGACAATATTTACTTTTACGCTAAGTCTCAAGCTTGGACATGGAATACTGTTTTCACCGAATACGGTGCAGAATATGTTAAGTCGAATTATCGCCACGTTGACGAGAAAACTGGTCGAATGTATAAATCGACTGATTTAACTGCTGCGAAACCCGGAGGCGATACTTCCTACGAATGGAAAGGCCGCAAGCCTACAGATGGACGCTTTTGGGCATACTCGAAAGAGAATATGGCAAAGTTCGATGCGGAGGGCCTTTTGCATTATTCATCTACTGGCTTGCCTCGTTTGAAGCAATATATTGACGAGATGCCGGGCATTGCTCTTCAAGATTTATGGACAGATGTACCTCCAATTAGTTCGCAGGCTCAAGAACGTCTTGGCTATCCAACACAAAAACCCGTCGCGCTTCTCGAACGCATTGTTGCTGCTTCATCGAATGAGGGCGACATTGTGCTCGATCCTTTTTGCGGTTGCGGAACGACCATCGCCGCCGCGCAGAAGCTCAACCGCCAATGGATCGGCATCGACATCACGCACCTAGGCATTGCATTGCAGAAATACCGCCTAAAAGACGCGTTCGGGCTGGAACCGAACGTAAGAGTAACGCCTTCAGGCGTGAAACCCGTTACCCAGATTAGCGCTAACCCTGACCAAGTGATCACGCCTAAAGGCGTTACTCTTACCTACCGCATCATCGGCGAGCCGGAAGACCTCGACGGAGCAAAACAGCTTGCGACCGAAGACCACTACCAATTCCAATGGTGGGCGCTTTCATTGATCAAAGCCCGCCCGCTCGGTGCATCATCCGGCAGCAAGGAAGGCAAAAAAGGCTCCGACAAAGGCATCGACGGCACAATGGTCTTTATCGACGACGCTTCGAACAAAGCCAAACGCGTTATAGTCCAGGTCAAAAGCGGCAAGGTAAAATCCGGCGACATCCGCGATCTCGGCCACACCTTTGAGCGCGAAAACGCCGCCATCGGAGTATTCATCACCCTCGAAAAACCATCCCGCGACATGACATCAGAAGCCGTCGGCAAAGGCTTCTACCACTCCGAAGGCTGGAACCGCGACTACCCAAAACTCCAGATCCTAACCATCGAAGAACTCCTCGACGGCAAACAAATCGACATGCCCCAAACCTCGATCACTTTCAAACAGGCCGAAAGAATGTCTTCCGCAGAAGTGGATCAACAAAGATTGGAATTTTGAATAAGTTATGCGAATCTCTGAATATTTCAAGCTCGGCCGCACCCAACCTACTCTTGATTTTGTTGATGTGGATATTTTTGCTGACACGCCAGTATTTATTGACCCAAGCGCCCTTAGAGATCTCGGTTCAGATTGGAGCGAAGAGTGTGTAGTTTTAATTCAGAATTTTTTTGACACAGTTCTTGCAGCAATACGGGAAAATAAGCATGCAAAGGCTCGTTCATTACTTGGAAAGCTCCGTGAGCCGAACGAAACTCATCTTGGATTGTCGTCTGGCAAATCGCACGGTAGGGCGCTTGGACGGGAATCTGCATATGCAGTTTGGGATGCTCTTGCGGAAAGCGAAGCAGTTAAAAGTGGATTAATCGAAGACCTCGAAGACACTATTCTGCTAATTCCAGGTATTAGTTCAGACATAATATCCGACATTACAACGAACATTATTCGCAAGCCGCTCATTGAATATACTCAGCAACAATGCAGCCATTTAGGAATTCCCCTTACATCCGATGTTAGTTCGGGGAATTTGTGGAATCCGATAAGTGAGAAATGGTACAACCAATATGAAAGTTTACCCATTGCAAGCGGACAGAAACTGTTGCTTGTTCCGAAGGCAATCGTTCGGAAAACAATGGACTATGATGTTGGTGAATATTTCAATCATTATATGCTTGAGCGGCTAAGAGAAATTGAATTATCGGCCAATTCCGAACTCGTACTGTAATGGTCAAGTTAAACAGGACACAGAACTTCGTGTGCTCCTTTGTTTGA
>JBBJOS010000007.1:0-129072 GCA_037723965.1 Pyrinomonadaceae bacterium
ATCGCCCGCGAAACCGTCAAAGCGATGGGCAAAAACGTCATCGCCAAATGCTACGGCGGCGACATCTCCCGCAAACGCAAACTGCTCGAAAAACAAAAAGAAGGCAAAAAGCGAATGAAAAAAGTAGGCCGCGTCGAAATACCGCAAGAAGCGTTTCTAGCCGTTTTAAAGGTTAACGAAAGTTAAGAATTTTCCAGTGAACTTAAATTCTTCAAAACTTCCCACAAAATTTCCCTTGATTTACAGAATCAATGACAAAAAATTGCCGAGATTAACAAAAATTCAATGATTTCATGCTTCCGCGACATCGCCTATTAACATAATTGCGGGAAACGAACCATAAAAAGCAAGACATCGCCCATTATTGCCTTAATGATGCCGCCTTCGTTTATAACCACCAGACAAACCACGAAGGAACAAACCGAACCGCAATCCGATCTCACCGGGAAAAGAGTAAATGGAAACAGAATCTAGTAAACACCAGCAGCATACATATTTTTGTAAGCGCAAAAATTCCTTTCAAAAATAGGGGGATGGCATTGTATATGTTAATATTTTATTACTAGCTTCAGTTTTTTGATTGAGCGCCGAGGTTTCACCAGAGAGGAAGATTTGGCTGGTAGCCGCTTCAAATTGAGACGATTAAGCCGTTCGGGACGCAGGCACCTGGATCTACCTCGACTAAGCGAAATCCTTTCTTTCATTGGGAATCACTCCAGTTGTTTTAATGACTCAAAGATTAGTTTCCATAATCATACCGACCTATAATCGCGCAGAACTTGTCGTTGAAGCCATAAACAGCGCAAAGGCCCAGAGCTATTCCGCAAAACAGATAATAGTGATTGACGACGGTTCCCATGACGACACGGCACAGACCGTCGCGGCATTCGAGGACGTCGAGTATTACTTTCAGGAAAATAAAGGCCAGGCGGCCGCCCGCAATTTGGGACTGAAATACGCGAAGGGTGAATATATCGCCTCGCTCGATTCAGATGACGTATGGGATGAAAATTTTCTTGCGGTTGCTGTTGCGGCCCTGGAGCAGTATCAATCAGATTTCGTATTTCTCAACTGGACGGAAATTGTCGGGGCTAAACAAAAAAAAAGTGATTGGCAAAAAAGCAATAGATGGCGTAAGTATTACAATAATTTAAACGGGGAATGGTCGCTCCTGAATGCCGGCGAAGTCAGAAAACTTTTTGTCGATACCTGCCCCGCCCCGTCATCCGCACTTCTGATCAGGCGTTCATCCTTTGTCGCAACCTGGAACGAAGATATGAAGATCGCCGACGATTGGTTTCTGATCCTGGAAATGGTACTGATGAAACCGTGCCGCGCCGCATTTACCTTATCCCCGTATTGGACGAAAAAAATCCACAGTACCAACATTTATCACGGCAGAGACGACTTAGAGATAATACGGGATTTAGGATTGCACGATGAAGTGCTGATCGCCGCTCATTTTCGCGAACGGCTGACGTTTTCTGAAAAGGGCATTCTTAAGAGAAGGCTCGCGCACCATCATTTTAACTTCGGCCGTTTAAATTGGCAGCGTGACGGCTATTCATACGAATCCTTACAATCGATTGCTACCGCATTTACAACGGCCCCGGTTTGCAGTCTTTTTTATATGATGCAATTGTCCTTCTACCATTTGAAAAAGCGCATCCTTATACCTCAAGATGAATAAGGATGACCGCTTCGACATTTAACGGTAATTGCAGTCCACATGTCAATCCCAATAGTTAAAAATAGCGTTTAATAACTGATGCCATTTGATATTCCCGTAGCCAATCCCGCTTTTATCGGCAACGAAAAAAAATATGTAGATGAATGCATGGATTCGGGATGGATCTCGTCCGCCGGCAAATATATAGAGCTGTTCGAGGCCGGTTTTGCGGAATTCTGCGATGTAAAACACGCGATCGCATGTTGCAACGGAACTGTGGCCTTGCATCTCGCCCTGCTCGCTCTCGGCGTCCGGCCGGGTGATGAAGTGATCGTTCCGACCTTAACATTCGTGGCGACTCCAAACGCAGTCGTCTACTGCGGGGCACAACCAATTTTCGCGGACTCGGAATTGGAGACATGGAATCTCGATCCTAAACAAGTCGAGGCCAAAATAACCGCGCGCACGAAAGGAATAATCGCCGTCCATTTATACGGACATCCGGCGAAAATGCGCGAGTTGAGGGAAATTGCGGCCCGTCATAATTTATTTTTACTGGAAGACGCGGCTGAAGCCCACGGGGCAATTTGCGATGGGAAGATTGCGGGTTCGATGGGTGATGCGGCCGCTTTTAGTTTTTACGCCAACAAAATTATAACTACCGGTGAAGGCGGAATGGTCGTGACCAATAATGACGCTTTGGCGGAACACGCCAGGTTATTACGCGGCCAGGGGATGGATTCAAACAGGCGTTATTGGCATCCGGTCGTAGGTTATAATTACCGAATGATGAATTTGCCGGCGGCGATCGGGCTCGCACAGCTTGAACAGATAGAACAGCAACTCGAAATACGGTCACAGATCGCGCGTTTTTACAGTGAGCGTTTGCAGAATCTGGCCGGGATTACCCTCCAGGTCGAGCAGCCGTGGGCACGCCACGTTTATTGGATGTTCAGCATTGTTCTTGACCCGGATATTTGGCAGGAACGCGACGCGGTTATGAAAATGCTGGGTGAACAGAGAATCGAAACCAGGCCTGTTTTTTATCCAGCTCATTCAATGCCGCCATATCTGCCATCCGGCGGCGGCGAAATATTTCCGGACGCCGAACGCCTGTCCGCGAACGGGATCAGTTTACCTACCTGGGCGGGACTTACCGAAGCGGGTATTGATCGTGTCTGCCGAACCTTGGAAAGTTGCAGAAAATAAGCATCGTTATGGCGGCATTAGGAACAGCGAAGCAGAAGACCTTTTCGATCATATTGGCGACTTATAACTGCGGTCAAAAGGTGGAAAACACTTTGCGGTCGATTCTTTCTCAGGATAAGGAATTATTTGAGCTTATCGTAATGGACGGAGCTTCGACGGACGGCACTCTCGGGTTCATAAGAAAGTACGAAAATGATCTGAGTCTCATTTCCGAAAAGGACGGCGGTGTATATCAGGCATTTAATAAAGGAATCGACTTAGCGAAAGGAAAATATATTTATTTTATCGGAGCAGGCGATTGCCTGCGGCCGGGCATATTGGAACAAGTAAAGGGACATTTACCGAATGTGAGCCCGGCGTTCGTTTACGGAAGTTCTTATCTAATGAAGCAGAAAGTGGTCTGGATGGATAAGGAATTTAAAATTTCCAACTTTTTTTGCGAGAACATCTGTCACCAATCCATTTTCTATCACCGTTCTATATTCGATATTCTCGGAAAATTTGATACCAAGTATAAGATTTGTGCCGATTGGTTTTTCAACGTAAAGTGTTTTGCACATCGGGAGATAAGCAAGCTTTACATTCCGTATGTGATCGCCGAATTCGAGGAGGGCGGCTTAAGCTCCGAACTTGAAAATGACCCCGAATTCATAAAGGATTTTCCACTTCTACTGAAAAAGTATCTGGGCACCGGTACATACCTAAAGCGAAAAGCATTTATGTTGAATCCCGCCGCATTTGCCTTCGGTTACAAAATTCGTTCGGCTCTCATTGAACGTTTGATTTCTTTGGCAAGACCGGGTGTTGCTTATTATAGAAATCTTAAAAGAACTGCAAAAAAATAGAGTTTCTAAGCGAAAGGACTATCAGTCGGCGGCACTTGCTAATTGTTTGCCGCTAAGAGAGTTTAATTTTTCTTTAGCTATATCGGCTTGCAGAATATCGAAAGACGGATTGATCGCTAAAGCTTTCTTCAAATAATTCGTGCCTTTTTGATTGTCGCCGGCCGCGATCATGATCATGCCCGCATGGTAGAACAACCGTGGATCTTGGGTTCCTAACCGCATCGCGTCGCCGATTGCGGCTTTCGCCTCTTCAACCCGGCCTTTTTTATATAGGCACCACGCGAGAACGTCGGCGGAATATATGTCGTTGCGTAGGGTTCGTTCGCGTTCAGCCGCCGCCAATGCTTCGTCCAGCCGGATATCATGATCGGCCCAGAATAAAGCTAGTTGCCGTGAGTAAGTTCCACTATTAGCACCCAATTTCTCTATAAACTCTACTTGTTCATATTGCCTTTTTGCCTCATCGGCCCGGCCCATTTTCGCGTACAAATCGCCGAGCGGAGCAATATATTCAGGAAGCGGAACCCGCTCGGACGCCCGCTTATAAAATGAAACTGCATTTTCAAGATCGCCATGGGCATAGCGTGCCCGGGCTTTTGCCGCCAAAGCTAAATGAAAGTCGGGAAATGCATGAAGCGCGTGATCGTATTCGCGTTCAGCTTCGGCTAGCTTTCCGTCATGCATCAATTCATCACCGAGATGAACACGGGTCCAGGCTATACTTTCAGGATTTCCGGCACTGGCGGAACCAGCGGCCATTTTCATCGCATCGATCGCTCCTTTTGTATCGCCGTGAAGCGTACGCAAATATGAGATACGGGAATAAGACGAAGTATCGGGCCTGAGATCTACCATCTTCTGGGCTGCGTCAACGGCAAGTTCATACTCACCGAGTTCTACGTATGCATCCACCATTGCACCATAGACATCATGATCCCGCGGGTTTACCGCCTGAGCACGTTTCGTCATTTCGAGAGCTTCGGAAAATCTGTGGTAATTCAAGAGCAATGCAGCTTGAAGCTTAATGCCGTCGTAATTGTCCGGCCCGACTCGAAAGGAATGTTTGAGCGATTCCTCCGCCCGGGCATTGAAACTGAAATCTCCAGTTTCACGGGCTTTTTGCATGAACGCTGAAGCCAGCAAATTATAACCGCGCTCACTATCGGGCCGTTTTTGGATAGCACCTTGCGCGGATAATATATTCTGGTCGGACATCGTCGCCTGAGCAAAATTTACGGGCTGCAAAAGAGAGGCTTCAGGGGCACTTTCAGTCTTGGAAACTGCCATAACTATTATGGCTAATACAATCCCGATGAGTACGCCTGGAACAATTATTTTGAGAAGGTGTTTTTGCATGTCGGCAGTGTAAAAAGGTAAATGACTAAAATTCGTAAGCGGCTCCCGATGCCGGTTGCCGCTCACGAAATACTATCGTTGAAAATGTCAGAGAAGGCAAAGCCGAAACATTCGCCTCCCCTGACTTTTATATTAAACGATCATCGTTTTGACCGTTTAAAGTGAACCACTACGGACGTGGCGTAGGACTCGGTGACGGACACGGCGAAGTCGTGTCTGAGGCACACTCGCGGCCAAGGAACGGTACTGAGTATCCGTCATAAGGCATTGCCAAATACGGGAACGAAGTGCGGAACGCCCTATCGTTCTGATTCACTCCGTCTCCCAACAGGTTGTTTGGAGCCTGATTGCAGTTGGCTGTGCCGCCGGCGCAAGAGTTGCCCGGAAGCAAAACGCCGGCTGCCACGCGAAGTGTAATGTCAACGACATCATCACCGACACGGCGGCCATTCGGGTAGCCTCCCAGATCGCCTCCAATCACACCCAGCCGGTTGACGCTGCCGGGAGCCGTTGCTGGAACAGCCGTATTCAAACGGATGTACTCCGCTGGAGCCGAGCCCGGCCCTGCCGTAGGGTCATTAGGGTCAGCAACGAACGGAAATCGGGTTGCCCCCGGAACGCCCGTCAGGTACACACGGACAAGGTCATTACGACCCGATGTCGGAGCATCCAATACTGGCGGATAAAAGAAATTGATAAGATTCACGGGCTCGACCGGACGTGCCGGCGTACCGCGAACAAAATCAATACGATTTACGTCACTCGCAGGAAGTTGAGCGTTATAAAGATCCTTATCATTTTCCGAAACGGTGGGCGAGGTGCCAATCGGAATAAACAATTCGTTAAACAGCGGATTTCCCTGACGGGAAATCTGAACACAGGCCGCGGACGGTGCAAGACCACCCATTGATCCGTTAGCTCCACAGTTAGCGGTCAGATCTTCTGTCTTCGTACCATTGATATTAAGAACCCTGGTTCCCGGACGGCTGGCCGTCGAGTAGACACCAATTATGGCGGTCGGATCGGTCGGTCCTGTTGGAAGGGCTCCGGTCCGTGTCAGTAATTGGGTAGGAATCTGAATGCCGATTGTATGAACATTTTTGCCCGCAAGCGCATCAACTCCGTTCGAGGTCGGGAGCGGAAGGCGATGGGCAGCATTGAACGGCCGCAGGCCAACAAGGTCAAAGATCGAACCCAGGTCAACGTAGAAACCCTCTTCACGCTGGCCGGCGAAAAGCTTGATGTCTCCAACGCCGGTCGGAACCGTCGAGATGGATGCCTGGGCAAGATTCGTCTCGTAGTTCGGTGTCGAACGCGGGCCGATATTGACTGGCGGCGTCGGCAGATTTGTTCCCAGCACGAAAGTCGAAAAGACTCCGCCCTGTTGGATCAATGCCGAAACGTCCATGAATTGTTTAACGTTCCAATCCGGGTCCGATAGGCTATCGATGGTCCCTGTATTGTAAAGGAACGTGTCGCCGTTCCCGACCACTGTGCGGAAACGGTACTGAATCGCGAGATCGAGCAGGCCGTCGCCATCGTTGTCGAACCGGATCTGGTAGAGCACGCTGTCGTCGAATTTGAAAAAATTCGGACCGCTGGCAGGATCTTCGCTGGGTATGAAATTGGCTAACAGGGTAACCGTATTTGGCCGGTCGGGGCTTATGAACGCGTAAACGTCCGTGTTATCCGCTCCGGGGTCACCGGAGATAAGCGGAGCCTCACGGTGACTGGATGCCTGTACTGTTGGCCCTTCAGGCAATCCGCCTATGAGCAGTGATATGGCAGTGACAATGGCAATCGCCAAGGTCGCAAAAGTTTGTGTCGATTTCTGCATTAACTAATCCTCCTTGCAATCTTACTGTGGTAGTTACCCATCTTCATCGAAAAAAATGAATGTTGCGGGTAAAATTTTTGACAATCTTAATTGGTACAAAGCCTTAAATTTGCCTTGATCCAATCAAATAAGGCCATTCGGAAATTCCGATCCGAATGGATGAACGCCTATTTCAGCGAAAATAGGCCTAAAGCTTGAGATAACATGCGCTTTCGAAACATATTCGTTCGCCGCGAAAGTTCGGATTCAAAAAGTTAACAAAATTTGTTAACGAGGAGATATTCTTTGAAATTATATTAGCATTGGCCTATTCTCTGTACGATACACTACACTAGCGGTACTTGCAATGAGTTTAAACCCGATGAGAATGTTATAAGTAAAAAGTTATGCCACTTAGCAGATCCTTCTCAATACATCCACTTAGCCCGTCGGATGCCGGTGTGATAGCCGCCTTTATGCGTTCGCAGCCGCCTGAGTATCTGCGTTTTTTCTATGCCTTTGGTGCGGAAGCATCGGCGATCTCCGCAGTTTTGTCCGCAGCTAAAGCGGACATTTACTCGGGAATTTTTTGGCATGAGGAACTTGCCGGGGTTTTTATGCTGAGGGGTTGGGATGAAGGTTATGATGTTCCTTCGTTTGGTGTTCTGATCGATGAAAAATACCGGGGCGGCGCATTTATGCGCCTGGCTTTGGATACGGCAAAATTGATTTGCAGGCTGTCCGGGGCTAAGCGTTTGATGGCGAAGATTCACCCTGAAAACGTATCACCGAGAGGTGCCCGGCGGCTCGGGCTGATCCAAACGGGTGTCGAAGACTCGACCGGAAATGTAATCTATCATCTCGAACTTTGATCCGCCATTATGCGCCTGCTCAAACTAGGCATTTATCATCCGGCATATCTGCTGAACTTTTACGGGCAGCGGCCGGAACTCAAATCGCGGAATTATACCGGGCAGCACCGCGCCCTGATAGAAGACCGCTACGGCTCATCCGATTTTTGGACACGTGCATTAACCAAATTAAATTACGAGACTGCCGACATCATTGCCAACGCCAATGTTTTGCAGGTGAGATGGGCCGGCGAGAACGATGTAAAATTCAGCGGGAATGACTGGCTCTTTGAAATCGCGGCGGCTCAAATTAAAAAATTTCGTCCCGATATATTGCTTGTCGCGGACTACTCGACCTTCACTGCGGATTTTCTGAAAACGATAAGGCGGGAATGTCCGTCAATACGTCTTATTTTAGGCTGGTGCGGGGCGCCTTATAACGATCTATCGGTTATCCGGGAATGGGACATAGCGCTTTCGTGCGTTCCCGAAATGGTCGCGGATTTCCGCTCAAACGGCCTTCGCGGCTATCATCTAAATCACGCTTTCGAGCCGCGTATTTTGGATCAGCTGAACGTTAAGCCGGAGCCGGATACAGACTTTGCCTTCATCGGCTCGATTTTGCGGCGCAATCAATTTCACCTGGAGCGGGAGCGACTGCTGCTCGATCTTGTAAAACGCACAAATCTGCAAATTTGGTCGGAGATAGACCGCCCGTCTTTGAAACAGCGGGGCAATATGTTCGGCCGCCGCAAAGCTTATGATATTGTGGCCGCAGCACGCGAGGCGGGCCTCTCGGAACGAACCTTGAAGGCACTTCCGGTCGTGCGAAAAATTGGACGGTGGAATTCGCCGCCGGGCCGGGAACAATTTATTGACAAGCAAATCGCGAATCGCACCCGGCCTCCGGTATTCGGGATAGAAATGTTTCAGCAACTCCGGAATACCCGCGTCGTTTTCAACAATCACATTGACATCTCGCCCGTCAGCGCGTCGAACATGCGGCTGTTTGAGACTACCGGAACCGGGTCGTGCCTGTTGACCGACTGGAAAAAAAATTTGCCTGAATTGTTCGAGCCCGACAAAGAGGTTTTGACTTACCGCTCGGCGGAGGAGTGTGTCGAGAAATTAAATTATATACTGGAGCATGAAGACGAACGGCGTTCCATCGCCGCGGCCGGCCAGCGCCGTACTTTGCGTGAACACAATTTCGACAGCCGTGCCGTACAAATCGACGATATTATCCGCGAATCTTTATCTTCCGCAATCTGATGAAGCCCATAATAAAAATCGAAAATTTAGGCAAGCATTACCGGCTCGGATCGCGCGGCGGCCCTTACACCACGCTGCGGGAAGCTTTCTATAAAAATCTGCGTTCACCACTCGGGTTTCTTTCCCAAAGAAATCGGAACGATGGCGATTCCTTTTGGGCTTTGCGCGATGTCAGTTTTGAAGTAACGCCGGGCGAGATTGTCGGCATTATCGGGCGAAACGGCGCCGGTAAATCGACACTATTAAAAATCCTCGCACGGGTTACCGAGCCGACGGAAGGGCGGATCGAGTTATATGGCAAGACCAACAGCCTTTTAGAGGTCGGCACCGGTTTTCATCCCGAATTGACCGGGCGGGAAAACATATTCGTGAACGGCGCGATCCTTGGGATGAAAAATTCGGAGATCAAAAAATTATTCGACCGGATCGTGGATTTCGCGGAAGTCGATAAATTCCTCGATACGGCCGTCAAGCATTATTCCAGCGGAATGTATATGCGTCTTGCCTTCTCGGTCGCCGCTCACCTCAATCCCGATATTTTGATTATCGACGAAGTTTTATCGGTCGGCGACGCCCAGTTCCAAAAAAAATGCCTGGGCAAGGTCCACGACGTGGCAAAGGCCGGGCGAACCGTTCTTTTCGTCAGCCATAATATGGCGGCGGTCGAGAATCTATGCGATCGCGGAGTCGTTTTGGAACACGGCAGCGTTACCTTCGCGGGGGAAAAAAACCGGGCCATTTCGCATTATCTCGAAAGCGTAAGTAAAAATATCGATTCGAATTTGAAAGGCCGTACCGACCGGAGCGGATCGGGCGAAGTTTTGATAACGTCGATTGAAATCAAAGACCTAGACGGCGCACCGCTTCTCAACGTTATGTCCGGCCAGGACATAGATATTCATTTTCACTTCGAGGCCCAGCAAAATTTTTCGGGATCGAACATCGTCATGGGCTTCATGGTCAGAACTTATCTCGACGTGCCGGTATTTTTGCAGCATAACAGGCTGACGCGGGACGAATGGGATCGTCTACCCGCCAGAGGAACTTTTATTTGCCGCATTCGCCGGCTGCCGCTGCCGCCCGCGAGTTACCGTTTGGGCCTAAGCGTAATGTGCGGCAATGATTATCTTGATAGAATGGACGACGCATGCGAGCTGACCGTCGTCGAAGGGGATTTTTTCGGTTCGGGCGAGGTTCCGCCGATTTCGCACGGCTGTTGTTTGGTAGATGCCGAATGGCGGCTATTTGAGTCTTAAACTCGCTGCAGCGTTTACATCGGCGATCGGCCTCACGCAATGAAACAATTTTTAAATGTTATGAGGCGGCAATTGCGGCGGGTTTCTCAACCGCCGGAACCCGCCGCTTTTATCGAGGTAGAGCGGGCCGAACGGATTTTTTATTTGCGTTATTTGCAAAAAGAGATGACCGTGTTCGACGTCGGGGCGAATGTGGGCGAGATGACTCTACTTTTTTCGCCTTTTGTGGCGGAAGGCAGCGTTCACGCTTTTGAAGCAAGTAAATCCACGTTTAAACGGCTCGAACTCGCATGCAGTGCGACTGAAAGACGGAATGTGGTGCTGAATCATCTGGCCCTCGCGGAAAAAGCCGGAACGATTGATCTGAATGTTTACGACGAAACTCTCTCAACCTTTAATTCTCGGGCGAAGCGGCCGCTGAAAAACTACGGGCTGGACTTTGAGCCTGTCGGCATCGAACAGGTGCAGGCAGTGACGGTCGATGATTACTGCGAAAGTAAAAATATAGAACGTATCGATTTATTAAAGATCGATGTTGAGGGTGCGGAACTTCAGGTTATGCTGGGAGCAGAGCGGATGCTTCGCGACAAGCGTATCGGATGCCTGACATTCGAGTTTGGCCAAACGACTTACGATATGGGCAACAGTCCTGATGACATTGAAGCTTTTCTGAAAAAAATGGGTTACAGAATCCGCAACATAGTAAAGGGCGATCCTGTATTTCCCGGCCGCGAAAGCGTGCACGCCGCCAGATACTCGATGCATATTGCAACGCCGGCATAGAAGCAAATAGATGATTCGCCTTAAACCCACCTTAGAAATTCCGAAACGTGAATGCCCAAACTGCCGTTCTGTCCTCACGGCATCCGATTGGTTAATAACCGGAATGCGTAATCTCGCGGATTATCACTGCTCCAAGTGCAAAAGTGAATTTTACGGTGATTTGCCCGCCGGGCAGGGCCTATATACGCCCATTCTATTAGATAAAAAAACTTGCACGGTCACAGGCGATTCCAATGCGGTATGGTTTTCCGGCTGGCTGGCGGATTCTTACGCTCAGCGAACAAAAGAACCGCTCGGCTTTGAAACACGGAAATTTTCGCAACTCAAGGACAAGGTAGTGCTGCTCAATTGTCTCGATACCTTGTACGGCCATTCGCTTCTAAAACTTCTCAACGCGCAGCACTACATCGATCATCGGCCTGATGTGAGCCTAATCGTAATACTGCCGCGGTTTCTCGAATGGATGCTGCCGGATGGAGTTGCGGAGGCTTGGATAATCGATTTGCCTTTGAAGCGCGGGACAGAATGGAACGATTGGCTGGCGAATGAGATCAGCCAACGCCTCGAATCCGTCCTTGAAATTTATTTGAGCATCGCTTTTTCACACCCGCATTCCGAGGATTTCGATATCGAGCGTTTTACACGCACCGCGCCGTTTCCGTTGGAAGACCTGGGAAAGCATGAAAAACGTCCGGTCATAACGTTTATCTGGCGCGAAGATCGGTTGTGGGAAGATACAAATTCTTCGGCTCACGCGGGATACACAAAGCATTTCACTTCTACCCTGAAGCTGTCGGACGGGCAAACGCTGAAGGTCGTAAGGCTCGCCGAATCATTGCGTAGTGAATTTACCTTGCTTGATTTTGCCGTAGCCGGCCTAGGCGAGGCGAGCGGCATGCCCGATTGGATATCCGATCTAAGGCTGACAAAATTAGATGACGATGCCGAACGGCGCTGGTGCGAGCGCTATGCTAAAAGCCATATCGTCGTCGGAGTTCACGGCTCGAACATGCTTTTACCGTCTGCTCATGCGGGCAGCGTCATCGAGATCATCGGCGGGGAGCGATGGGGGAATTACCTGCAGGACATTTTGTTTCGCACTTCCGATCCGCGGGAAATGTTGTTCCGTTATCGCTTCGTGCCGCACTCGTCCGCGCCGGAGGATCTGGCCGGCATGGCTTCGACGATTCTGCGTTTCGATGATTTTCGGCGTTTGATGAGCTCTGAATTCTGCCAGCACCGCGAAAAGTATGATCTCGAGCGGTGGCTGTCGCGTGGAAAGGTTCAACGATAAGCTGCCGGTTATTAAACTATTACGACTTATGTGCGGTATCAGCGGAATTATTTCGAGAGATCGGCTATCGCCAGAATTAAAAGCGGCGGTTTCTCGCATGAGCGCGGCCCAGATTCATCGCGGCCCGGACGGCGAGGGTGAATTCTGTGCGGAAAATGTCGTTTTGGCTTCGCGCCGTCTCAGCATTATCGATCCGGAAGGAGGCTCGCAGCCGCTTTATAATGAAGATAAGTCATTGGCCCTGATTATAAACGGGGAAATATACAACTATGTCGAGCTGCGTGACCGCTTAAAAGCATCCGGCCATAAGTTCAGTACCGAAGCGGACGGCGAAGTCATTCTGCATCTTTACGAAAATAATCCATCGGATTTCATCGATCACTTGCGGGGAATGTTCGCCTTTGCCCTGTGGGATGAAAACCGGCGACGCCTTATCGTTGCACGCGACCGGATGGGCGAAAAACCTCTCTACCTTTTTGAGAGTGACGGGCTGCTGCTGTTCGCTTCGGAATTAAAAAGCCTGCTGCGCTCTGGCCTTGTGCCGTTTGAACTCGATCCGCGTGCCGTCGATCTTTATTTTCACTACCAGTATGTGCCCGAACCCCTGACCGCAGTCAAAGGCGTTCGCAAACTGGACGCGGCCCGAATGCTAATCGTGGACACGGCGGAGTGGAAAATAGAGGAAAAGACTTATTGGAACATGGAAGACGCCCCGCCGATCGAAGGCAATCCGGGTGATTTGATTCGTGAAAAATTAGAAGAGGTGAGTGAGCTAATAGTCCGTTCGGACATGCCAGTGGGAGTGGCCCTGAGCGGCGGATTGGATTCGAGCGTTGTTGCGGCTTTTGCCGCCCGGAGACAGCCCGATCTTTGCGCATTCAGCGTGGGTTATTCGGGAAGGCCCGAATCTGACGAACGAGCCGATGCGGAAGCCTTAGCTCGCCACCTGAATATTCCCTTTTTCGATGTTGAGCTCGACACGCAGTCGATAGTAAATTTTTTTCCGGAACTTAACTACTGGCGCGACGATCCGGTCGCCGATATTTCCGGATTCGGATACTACGCCGTGATGAAGCTCGCCCGCGAACACGGCGTGCCGGTAATGCTGCAGGGCCAGGGAGGCGATGAATTATTTTGGGGTTATCCGCATTTGCGCGAGGCTCTCACACAAACCCGGAAAAAAGCCGCACTGCTGCGTGATCCAATATCTCAAACAGTTCTTCAATCTATATCGGCCGGTTTTCCAAAAGATAGTTCGATAAATAACATGTCCGCATGGGTGCGCGGCCTCGGCGGCGTCCGCTCCGCCTGGCGGGCTGTAAATCAGCAGCGTAAATTTCCGGACCGGATGGTTTTCTACGACAGATCGCCTGATTTTCTTGCCGCTTCAAATCACGTCCAGTCATTTTACAGTTCCAGTTTCAGCGAACAGATTGATACTAACGATGCTTATTCGCTCTTTTCATTGCCCGGCGGATGGGAGGATGTTGAGACGACTCTAACGGCTTTAATATGCGCGACGTATTTGCGCGGGAATGGGATCGTTCAGGGTGATCGGCTGGGTATGGCTTCGTCGGTCGAAATGCGGCTTCCTCTGGTTGACTACAAATTCGTCGAGACGGTCATCGGTCTGCGAAAAACGCGGTCGGATACGGTGCTGTCGCCGAAACAATGGCTCAGGGAAGCCGTCCAAGGTGTACTGCCCGATTGGGTATTGAAACGTCCCAAGCGTGGATTCGCCCCGCCCACTCGTGAGTGGCACGATGCCATCTTCGCCGCTTACGGTAATTCGCTGATCGATGGTTATCTTGTCCAGTCAGGAGTCCTGACCCGCGAGAGCGGTGTGCTTTTAGCTCAAGGCGAATTTTCGGCGGAAGCCACCACACCGCTTTCATTCAAGGCACTTGTTCTCGAACAATGGTGCCGCCAAATGCTGGAATGTACGGGCCAGAACCGGGAGATTTTCGCTTGAAAAAAAGTTTACGGGTTGCCATCAACGCGCAGATTCCTTCCGGGAGCGGCTCGGGCGGAATCGAAACCGTTCTGCGCGTCCTGACGTCGGTGGCTCGGCTTAACGGGGACGAAGAATATGTATTTATCGGACACTGGTCCGGCTCCGAATGGCTGGAACCGCTTTTGAATGAGCGGCAAACATTAGTCAGGGCTCCGCAGCCCGAACCGCAGCAATTATCTATACCAACAAAAAATCTCAAGCGTTTTTTAGGTCCGTTGCGGCCGCTCGTTAGAGGCGTAAAACATCTCATCGCACCGCGGTCTGAAATGCAAACGGCCATAGCGCCAGCCGCAGATTTTTATAAAAATCTAAATTGCGATGTTATCCATTTTCCTTATCAGGATTTCGCGCTCTGCCGCATGCCCGCAATTTTTAACCCGCACGATCTGCAGCATCTGCATTATCCCCAATTCTTTACGCCCGAAGAGATCAAAAGACGCGAAGTAATTTACCCCGCCGCGTGCCAAGCGGCCCATACGGTCGTTGTCGCTTCCCAATTCGTTAAGCAGGACGTTATGGAAAAATACGGCGTCGGAGCGGATAAAATCCAGGTAATTCCCTGGTCGCCTCCCGAAATAGCGTTGAATGATTTTACCGAAGAAAGAGCCGGCCTTTTGTTTGAAAAGTACGATTGCCCGCCGCGCCCGTTTATCCTTTATCCGGCGATGTCGTGGGAACATAAAAACCATTTACGCCTTCTCGAAGCTATCGCTTTGCTGCGCGAAAGGGATGGGCTAAAAATCAATCTCGTCTGCACCGGCCACAAAAACGATTATTATCCTGTTATCGAAAAACGTCTTCGTGAGTTGGATCTTGAACGCCAGGTTAAATTTACGGGAATTGTCGAGTACGAAGAATTAAGTATTTTTTACCGGTCGGCGCAGTTCGTGATCGTTCCCACGCTTTTCGAGGCGGCAAGCGCTCCGCTGTTCGAAGCCTGGCAGCACGGCGCTCCCGTCGCTTGTTCGGCTGTAACTTCCCTGCCCGAACAAGCCGCGAACGCCGCGTTGCTCTTCGATCCCTTTTCGGTTGATGGAATCGCAGACGCAATTAAGGTGATGTCGTCGGATGAAAGCCTGCGTGACCGGCTTCGCATTCGCGGTCACGAACGCTTGCAAAATTTTGATGCCGGCCGCACGGCGAAGGCTTATAGAGCCATCTACCGAAAGGCCGCCGGCCGAAACTTAAATGAAGAAGACACGCACCTGTTGAAATGGGACTGGATGAGCGGCACTAAATAAAGTTACTCACGAAAATTTGACAAGCGCCAAAAAGAGGTGCCAAGCTAGGGAATCGAACGACTTTTATAAACAGAATTTAACTCCTGAAGATTACAAGTAATTTCGCGATCGCTATGACGAGATTTGTATGTTCCAGATTAAAACTATGCTCAAAATGAAAAGAGGGATAATTATTCCCTTGATTTTAACTTCTATATCTATTATTTTGTCCGGCTGCTCCGGCACACCCGAGTCTAATGTTGCGACAACAGTTAACGTTAATCGGACGGCTACGGTCGTAAACACTAATGTTTCCAATAATTTGCCGAATGCTTCAACGCCGATGACGAATAATACGAATATTCCGGCTGCTAATAGGAAACCTTCGACACCGGTAAAAGATCCGGTCCCTGAAATCGGCGGCGGAGCCGCGGATTTTGGCTTATTCGCTCAGGTGAAGGCCGCACTAAGTACCGATGCCGAGCTTTCAAAAGCAGTTATCGTTGAAATTAAGGAAGGCAACGCGACCTTGAGCGGCAGCGTCTCAACGGAAGCTCAAAAGGCAAAAGCAGGGCAGCAGGTTCAAGGCGTTAAAGGAATAAAAAGCGTCAAAAACAATATACGCGTTTCATAGGGAATGAAACGCCTTTTTAATACAAGGAGGTTAATATATGATGAAAACAATTTTGGCGTCAATTACGCTTTTATTAGTAACATTAGCGACTAGCGGCATTCAGGCCCAAACACCCGAGAAACAGGATCCCGAGAAGCCGCAAACGACGACGCTCGATGCCTGGCGTACGGCATTGCCGCCTCAAAGCGAGCAAACTTCCGCTCCGGCTACGGCCGACGGGGACGCGTACGAAGGCGAGGAAACGGAGTCGCAGGTCGAGAGCAGGATACTCGATCTCGAACAGCGTTTGCTGGTGGCCCTCAAACAGCGTGACCCGGCGGCACTCAAATTTCTACTGGCCGATGACCTTGTAGTAGCCGGAGTGAATATTCCCGGTACGCAATCCGATAAGAGCCGTTTCATTGATTGGGCGCAGAAAAAATTGGAACTCAAATCCTACAGTGTTCACAAAACCGATGTCCGTGTATTTCCGTCGGTTTCGGTGGTCACGGTTCATTACAAACGCCAGGCAAGCATTGCCGGCGTCGCATCGGATGGGGAATTCATAGTTACAAATGTGTGGGCCAAACGCGGAAGGCAATGGCAAGCAATTTCGCACCATGTTAGCGCCTTAACGAAAATGTAAATTAGATGGCTCCGGGAAGCGGCACATTAAATTTCGAGCGAGCGAGTGAGGTCACTCGCTTTTTTCGTATTTTAGTTATCGCTTCGGCCACTCCGCCGGATATTGAAGCACGACTTATTCCGTCACTCGCTCAACAGATTTCTTTTAACGCATTAAGCCGTTTGCAATCTATACGGGCTTGGTCATAAAGTCTGAAAAGCATGAACACAAAGATCTATATTGCGGGTTCTTCCGGAATGGTGGGCGGCGCCGTCAAGCGTCACTTGGAGAATCTGGGTTACACGAATTTAATTTTCAGGTCCTCCCAACAATTGGACCTTATCAATCAAGCCGATACCGAAAATTTCTTTTCCGGCGAACGGCCTGAAATCGTGATCCTTTCCGCCGGAAAGGTCGGCGGTATTCAGGCCAATGACACCTACCGCGCGGAGTTCATTTACAATAACCTGATGATCGAGGCGAATGTGATAAACGCTTCGCACAAATACGGAGTCAAAAAGTTGATTTTTCTCGGTAGTTCCTGTATATACCCAAAACTTGCGTCCCAGCCGATCAGGGAAGAAGAGCTTCTAACAGGCTATCTCGAACCGACTAACGAGCCTTACGCGATCGCCAAAATTGCGGGCATCAAACTCTGTGAAAACTATTACCGCCAATACGGCAGCAACTTCTTTTCTGTGATGCCGACCAATCTATACGGAACGGGAGATAATTTCAATTTGCACACTTCTCATGTGGTTCCGGCGCTGATCCGTAAATTCCACGAAGGTAAAATGAACAATTCTTCGGAGGTGGTTCTTTGGGGAACAGGCAAGGCGCTCAGGGAGTTTATGTACGTGGACGATCTTGCTGAAGCCGTTGTTTACCTGATGCAAAACGCGGACGCAAAAGATTTTTACAGCCAGGGCATTTCACACATAAATATCGGCACCGGCGAAGATATAGAAATAGGAAAACTTGCCGAATTAATAAAAGAGATCGTGGGCTTTGACGGAAAGATAGAATACGATACAACCAAGCCCGACGGAACACCCAGAAAATTGCTGGATGTTTCAAGGGTTAATCAGTTAGGCTGGAAACATTCGACAACACTTGAGGAAGGTCTGCGGAAAACTTATCAATGGTTTTTAAATGTAAAATCTCGTCAATCGGTATAAGAAGGTCATTATCACAGGTTTACAGGATCAGACCCTATGATATCGACGGAAGTCCCTTCGAAAAAGACAACGAAGTTCATGGGATTACCAGAGTTAATACCGGCAGGAGAAAGCAAGGTGTTATTCGATGTGACTTTTCAGTTTTCATCGCTGTCAATTCGTCAATGTTTATCGCTTAAATGAATATCTTCCAGCCGGTTGAAATAGAAGTATGGATCTACTCTCTTGGCAAAACATCAAATTAGAGGATTTACATCAGGAAGTTGCGGCGGATGAGAACCTTCATTTTGTTCTCAACGTTATGAAAACCTTACTTGCCGATCCGGTATGGACCGCTCCAATTGTCGAGAGGGTTGAATCCGGCCAAATCGAGACGCGATGCTTCATCTCATGGCTTGCTCGCGAATTGCAGCCAAAAGCTTACTTAGAAATAGGTGTGCGGCGCGGATTTTCCATGGCGATGGTGGCCGCGCGGTCGCCGGAAACGGAAATATATGGGTTCGATCTGTGGGTGCCCGATTACGCAGGCGTTCCTAATCCGGGACCAAAATTCGTGAAATCCGAAATCCGCAAGACCGGATATGGAAGAGAAGTTCATCTAATTAACGGCGATAGCCATGTAACTTTGCCGGCTTTTTTCCGAAATGAAAGATCCGGCTTTTGGGATCGGTTAAGGTACGGATGGACTTCGCAAACCGTTCCAGACGAATTCGATCTAATGATGATTGATGGCGATCATTCGTTAGCAGGTGCTTATCAAGATCTATTAGACACGATGCCGCACTGCTCCATTGGCGGCGCGGTTGTGTTTGATGACATTATGCCTGGTGCCCTGAAAAAAGAGGAGGGCGAAGCTGATCCGCATGGGTGGACGAATTTGCTTGGAGTATGGCACGCTGTTCAGCAGCAATTCCCGAATTTTCGCTATTTTGAATTTCTCCGTGATCTTCCTGGCGTGGGCGTAGCGGTGAGGCTGAAATAAATGCACGGCTCGCACATATCTTCAATCTTGGATGATGGCGACAATTTAATGTTTTCCGGTAAGTAACCTTTTGAATACTAATCCTGACATTCACAGACATAATCCAAATCATTTACCAAACAAACCTATTGTCGTAATTGAACCGCGCCGTACGTCGCTGGCGATAAACTGGCGTGATCTATGGCAGTATCGCGACCTGCTTTACATTTTGACCGTGCGGGATATCAAGGTCAGGTATAAGCAGACAGTACTCGGTATTCTATGGGCGGTCATCCAGCCGCTGTTCATGATGATCGTTTTTACGCTTTTCTTCGGCAGATTGGCGGGAATGCCGTCCGACGGAATCCCGTATCCGGTTTTTGCGTACGCCGGGCTGCTGCCTTGGATCTTCTTTTCTAATGCCGTAAACACCAGCGGAAACAGTCTCGTCGGTAATTCAAGTTTGATCACAAAGGTTTATTTCCCGCGAATGATAATCCCGATCGCGGCGGTCGGAGCCGGTTTGGTCGATTTTGTAATCGCCTTCGGGCTGCTCGTTCTTTTGATGTTTTACTACGGGATCGGTATTTCGGCATCGATTTTAATGCTGCCGGTCCTAACCCTGTTTACAGTATTTATGGCGGTCGGAATAGGAATGTGGATGTCGGCGCTAAATGTAAAATACCGCGACATTCGTTATGCGCTGCCGTTCGTAATTCAACTCTGGATGTTTGCCACGCCGATAATTTATCCTTCCAGCCTTGTACCGGACAAATGGCGTTGGTTATTCATCCTCAATCCGATGGCCGGAATTATCGAAGGCTATCGTTCGGCGATCTTCGGAACTCCTTTTGATTTTACAAGCCTCGCCCTTTCAACTGTCTTTATTCTGATGGTCTTGATTTATTCAGCTTACACGTTCCGCCAAATGGAGCGCGGCTTTGCCGATATTGTTTGAGGGCCATGAGATGTGTCGCGGCAAGCACGCTCTTCAGCTATACAAATTATCTGACCTGCGATCGCGTTACAATAACTTCTAGTTTTATCCGAGTAGCCATTTCGGCATAAAATAGGTTTGAAGTTATGGAAGCGGAAGGACAATAATTAAGACAATCTTAGTCAGATGACCCTAAAATAAAACGAATGATATTCAAATACTAAACGGGGAAGATGCGCCGGCCGTATTTTTCGGCGAGTTTGATACAGTAAATTTAGGCCGATTTTACTGTATCAAACTACCGAAATCACTGTATCACTATTCGAATCGCTGTATCAAATTCCGCCTATTACACTATCAAAACCCCTAAAAAACGGGCCTGCAGCGGATTGTGGTACGTACCACACATGAAACGACAGGTCACACATTATACACGATTGTCACGGACATATTGTGAATGGTTTCGCATATTAAGACCTCTGGAAATGTGCTGGCGTTTCGGTATCAGCCGATCAATTCCGCGACCTTTACTTCGACAACGGTTCTGATCTCATTAAGATGATCATCCGAATCTGCTTCAAACCTGAGAACCAGAATTGCTTGCGTATTCGACGCTCGAACCAAACCCCAGCCGCTTTCGAATTTTATCCGGGCGCCGTCGATCGTAATTACTTCGTTTGTACCGGCAAAAAAATCGGCTACTTTTTGCACAACGGAAAATTTAGTTTCGTCCGGGCAATCGACCCGGAGTTCCGGTGTTGAGAAAGTTTGCGGCAGATCGGTTAACAGTTCGGATAACTTTTTATTGGTTTTGGAGAGAATTTCGAGAACTCTCGCACCGGCGTAGGTTGCATCGTCAAAGCCATAAAAGCGATCGGCGAAGAAGATGTGGCCGCTCATTTCGCCCGCGAGGACGGCATTAGTTTCCTTCATCTTTGACTTAATGATCGAATGGCCGGCCTTCCACATTATCGCCGTGCCGCCGTGCTTTTCAATATCGTTATATAGATTTTGAGAGCATTTTACCTCGGCTATTATTGTCGCTCCGGGGTTTTCGGCCAATATCGAACGCGAAAGCAGAATCATTAATTCGTCGCCCCAGATAATCCGCCCATTTTCATCCACGAGGCCGACGCGGTCGCCGTCGCCGTCGAAGGCTATGCCGAGATCGGCCTTGTGCTCAAGCACGGCGGCAATCATGTCCTGCAAATTTTCGGTTACGGTCGGGTCGGCGTGATGATTGGGGAAATTGGAATCAGGTTCCGTGAATAGCTCGATCAATTCGACGCCGAGGGCTTTATAGATCGGCACCGCTGTCACGCCGCCCATGCCGTTTCCACCGTCGACGACAACTTTCAGTGGTCGTTCGCCAAGATCGAGTTTTGACAGCAGGTCGCGTTCGTAATCGGCTAAAACTTCGATCGTTTCCACGCTGCCTTCGCCCGCCGAAAAGACGCTGGAAAGCGCGATCTCTTTAATTTCCTGAATTTGCGAACCGAAAAGCGTCGATTTTCCGAGACAGATCTTAAATCCGTTGTGGTCCGGAGGATTGTGCGAACCGGTGATCATCACGCCACCGTCAACCTCCTTGGTAAAAACCGCGTGGTAAAGAACAGGTGTCGGCACCATCCCGATCAGCACAGCATCGCAGCCCGTTTCGTTAAAACCTTTGGTCAGCATATCGTAAAATATCGGCGAGCTTTTGCGGGCATCATAACCGATGGCAATTCGCTTGGCTCCATTTTCGTGAAAAAACGTGCCGATAGCTTTAGCAAGAATTCTTACGGTGTCGTCCGTCAATTGTTCGCCGACAATGCCGCGAATGTCGTATTCCCGAAAAATGTTTTGATTCATAAATGATGTGATTGATTTTCACGCAAAGCCGCGAAGGACGCAAAGCGTTGGGATCAATTCATTAAATACCTATTCAACTCAGATTGCCTTTTGTCTTAGATTTTCGGAATATGCCCGCGAAAAGCTCGCGAAAAGGAAGCGAAATAAGAAACTGACCCGCAAATAACGCAAATAGGCGCGAGTAATGTAAGAAATAAAGCGGATTTGTTTTTATTCGAGTGCGTTCGTAAGCAAATTCTCTTTTCCTATTTCGCGTCTTTTCGCGCAGTTTCGCGGGCAAAATCTTTGAATTCAAATAACTGACAACTTTGGTAGATTATTAGCAACCATGTTCGTCGGCTGGATATTTGCTATACTTCCGAAGTTGCGTTTAGGCAACAGACTGCCCTTCAGCGGCATCGAAAACTTGCGTTCAGTTAATACAATCAACAACAGATTTATGAGAGTTTTTCTTAAGTTAGTATTTTTTCCGGTTTTTATTGCGGCAGTATTTTGCGTACCTTCGGCCATTGCACAAATCGCGACACCGACGCCTGAAATCGAAGGCCAGATCAAGACATTTGAAGTCCGGCTTCCCGTTACTGTCACTCAAAAGAAAGATTTGATTGCCGGTCTAAGCCGTGGTGATTTTATCGTGCTTGAAGACGGCGTGCAGCAGGAAGTCACCTTTTTCACCTCCGAAAAAACGAATCCGCCGATCTATGTTGGCGTCCTAATGGACACATCGCCGTCAGCGGCCGGAAAGCTTGCCTTTTCTAAAGAAGCGGCAAAGAATTTTATTTACACGGTCACCCGCCTGCGTAAAGATAAGGCCGCGTTTATGACCTTTGACAACGAGATTGTGCTACGGCAGGACTTTACCGACAAGCTCGATCTGTTGGACAGCGCCGTAGATAAAATTAAAAAGCCCGGTTCGCAGACGGCTTTATACGATGCGGTTTGGCAATTCTCGGACGAAAAACTGCGGAATGTTCCGGGACGGCGTGTGATCGTGATCATAACGGATGGCGACGACACATTCAGCCGGGCGGAACTAAAGGACGCGATCGACATTGCACAGCGTACCGAAACGACGATTTTCGGCATCTCTACAAAGGCTGGTTTTCTAGGAAGTGTACCAGGCGTCGAGGCCGGAACAGTCAAGGATAAGGGCGACAAATATCTGACGCAGCTATGCGAAGCAACTGGCGGCGAAGCTTTTTTTACGGGAGATATGATAAGCCTGGAAAAGGCGTTTAAGAAGATCTCGGAAGAGCTGCGCGGGCAGTATATCATCACTTACCGACCGGTGAACCAGGAATACGACGGCCGGGAGCGGAAGATCGAGGTGCGGTTTACCAATAAGGAAAAGACGGATAAATACAAAATCAGATCTAAATCAAGCTACCGTGCGGTTCGGGACAGTTTGAAATAAGCGTTCTGAGTTCAAGCTTTAGCTTGTCTTACGCGCAAACGAAGAAGCAAGCTGAAGTTTGAACTCAGAACGTGGGGAAATAAAAAATGTCCAGTATTAAAAATGCAGTAATTATATCGGCCGCCTTAATTTTTTCGGGCGCGTCGCTTTTCGCTTCAATCCAGACGAGCGCCCAGCAGGTGCCGCAGACTGTTTCGCCATCGCCAACGCCGACTCCGGTCATCGAGGAGGAGGAAGGCGTAATCCAGGTCGAAACCGAAGGCGTAAACGTACTTTTTACGGCTCAGGACAAAGACCGAAGGCTTTTGCTGACTCTCAAACCGGAAGACGTAAAGATCTTCGAAAACGGACAGCCGCAGGTAATTTCGTCATTTTCAAGGCAGGTAGATCTTCCGTTGAGCCTTGCGATCCTGATCGACACCAGCATTTCACAGCAGCGCACGCTTCCGGAAGAGAAATCCGCCGCTATCTCATTCCTCGAAACGGTTATAAGACCGGCCAAAGACGAGGTTTCGATTGTTTCATTTACCGGTGAAACAACTCTCGAACAAGGAATGACCAATAATATTACCAGGCTTCGCAGGGCCATAGATAAGGTCGAATTCGTGCCGCCGTCAGGTTATATCGGCGGAGGCGTACTGGCAGGCGGAACGCCGCCAATTTCCGGGTCGAATCAGCGAACGCAGGGATCCACAGCCATTTGGGACGCATTATGGGTAACTTCCGAGGAAGTTCTCGGCCCGGCTCCCGAAAAAACCCGCCGGGCGATAATACTGCTCTCCGATGGTTTTAATACATTCGGGCAAAAGAAACTGGATGATGCCGTGCAGGCCGCGCAGAAATCCGAAGCCGTCATTTATTGCATCGGCGTTGGCGACGAGTTTTACGGCGGCGTGGACAAAGGCGTGCTGAATAAAATCTCCGAGAGGACGGGCGGACGAGCCTATTTCCCGCGAGACGAAAGCGAGCTTCGCCAGGCCTTCAAGCAAATTCAGGACGAAATGCGTTCGCAATACCTGCTCACCTACGAACCTACTAATCCGGCCCTTGACGGATCGTACCGCAAGATCGAGATCCAGGTCGCAAACCCAGAACTTCAAAAACAAAAGGTAAAAGTAACCCACCGTCAGGGCTACTTCTCTAAAACGGCTAATAAAAAATAACGTTCATTCCTTCCATCCCCACGGCGGTGCAGGCGCCTTGATCTCTTTTTTCAGGTCGAATTTGACGCTGAACAGGCGGTCCGATCCGAGCCGCCGCAGGTTATATGTAAAATACTCACCGGGCACGACCTCGATCCACCAAATATTCGCCGCCGCTGTTGGTGCGTTGCCAGCCGGAGCCGCGACGACCTTCACAGTTTGTTCATCCGCCGGAAAAAACTGCCTCGTCGCCATTCCGGTGTTGGTCGACAAACCGCCGTACATCGTCACTTTATCCGGCTTCCCGTCCTCATGCCGGTGATCGTGCTTTAGCTCGATGCGGTCGCCTTTCCACGTCAATACCCAAGTCCGCGAACGGTCGTCGCCAACAAAGAACGGGATTCGGATGCGGCCCTTCTCACATGGACGCACATGCATCACCAAAGCCTTATTCTCAAAATCCGGGCTGTTCGATGTGTCGGCGTCAATCTTTCCGGCAAACGCCTTGCCGCAAAGCGATTCAAGCTGCTTCCAGAAAATAGTATTCGCGGGTTCGGACTGCGAGAATGTGTGACCCGCAGATAGAAAGAAAAGGCAGAATAACACGAGTTTTTGAAGCATAATCCTATTAAATTAACAGTTTGCGGTATTCACCAAATTTTTACCTTGTCCCATGTCCCACTGTCCCAGAACTTTTTTCGCGGCAGATTTTTCAATTTTTGTAAGATCATTTTCTTTATTCGCGAAAACTTTCGCCTCGTCATTATATATATCGTATCATCGATAGTCAATCATTTTATCTGTGAAACAAGAGCTTGGCATTCACTATTCAATATGGCAAAATCTCAACCTTCTGAATCTGCCCGTTTTTAATTCTAATCACCCAGATCGCCCCGTACTCCGAATCTTCCAGATTTTTGAAAAGGTCTTTTTTTGTCATCAAATTCGCCAAGCCGGGAATCGTGTTCGAATGCCCGGCGACTATAAATCTCTTCGTTTTACTCTGCATCATCTCGTCAAAAAGCTTCTGCGGATTCTTCGCGTCGTAGATCTGCACCTGCTTTTTCCGCTTCCCCGCCAGCGGCGCCAGCGTGTCCCGCGTCCGTTTAAAATCAGTCGAATAAAAAGCCCCGGGCTTGTACTTCCCAATAGTTTTCACCAGCCGCAATGCCCGCTCACGCCCCGCCGCCGACAACTCCGGATCGGCACTCGTCGCATCCGCTTTTTCGGCATGGCGGATAAGAATGATAGTTTTCCGGGACTGCGCCATGATTACATTTCCCAGCAAAAGTACCAAGGCAAATAATGTAAAAAAGAAGTAAGCGAAATTTTTCATTTGGCGTGTTGAGGTTTTGCGATTCTGTGGTCGCTTAGCCATGCTGCCATCGTATCCCAAAAACCGGGAGCGTACTGCCAACTGAAAGGCTCATTGTAGTAACCGGTTTTTGCGAGGAGTCCCGTGTGTGCCATATTTGGCAATATTTTTACGGTTGAATCTTTGTTTCCGGCTTCCTTTAGGGCGGCAAGCACTCTCGGCTGCCCGGTTTGTGAATTTACATTCCAGTCTTTTTCAGCCATTAGCCAAAGGACGGGAACCTTTATTTTTTTTAAGTAATCATACGAATCGTAGTACAAATTCTTCTTCAGCCAGATACTCCATTTTTGGGAACTTGCCGTCTTCTCACGCGGCTTGTCAAATATCTTTTTGAACCAAGGCTCATTCTGATATTTTAGTATAGCTGTGTCGCCGTCTTCCCATTTGCCGCTTCGGGCTGATGCCGTCCAATGTTCGCGATACATTTGCACTGCTTGGTTCGCTTCGCTTGCGGTCCAATCGTCGGCCATCAGAGTCCCTCGATATTCATGGGATATAGTGTCAAGAACATTTTCACCCGAACCGACCCGCATAAGCAGAAATTTAACATGGTGGCTTTTGGAAGCGGCCATCGTGCCGACCCAACCGCCCTGGCTGTTTCCAAGTATCCCGATCTTTTTCGTATCAATTTCCGGCCGTGAACGCAGAAAATTGATTCCGGCCACGATATCATCCGACAGCTCATCAAAACTCGCAGTCTCCCAATCACCTTCAGATTCACCCGCGCCCTGCTTGTCGAATGTGAGAACGCCAACTCCGAGTTGAAGAAAATATGTTGTGAAAAATGCAACTCCGCGAGTACTCGGGCCCGAACCCTGAGCAAAAGCAACAACCGGGAATTTTCCGTTTCGGTCCGGCAAGTAAAGATCACCTCGAAGAGTCCTTCCGTTGCTGTTAAACGAGACGGCTTCGCGTTTATGTGGCATAACTCGCTCTGCAGCCACAGCAATCCCTTGCGAAGTCTTCAATCGAACTACTTTCCCAGTTGGATCTCTCTGAAATTCAAAAGTAAGTGACGCATCATTGTTGTCCTTGAATTCATTCTCTGAAACCGGAAGGAGTGCTCCGACTTTTAGCGTCCTTAAATCGAGATAAACGAGGCTTTTATTGAACTCGTCAAAAATACCAAGCGTAATTCGCCGCCCATCCGTAAATTCATACGTGCCTTCATACTCATACAGTAAGTCCCTGCTCAGCTCGCTCTGCTGTGCGAAAAGCAAACCGCAGCAAAAAAATACAAGAAATGTCAGGGATATAAGCTTCATATGCGCAAATACAAATATAACAGAGGTTTACTTCAAACAAACATTTTTCCGGGATTCAGGATGCCGTTTGGGTCAAAGACTTTTTTGATGGCTTTCATTATTTCGAGGGTTGGCCGGTCGATGGCGTAGTCCATGTATTGGGCTTTAACGTAGCCGATGCCGTGTTCGCCGGAGATGGTTCCGCCTAGTTCGACGGAGAGTTGAAACGTCTCGGAGACGCATTTGCGGGCACGCTCTATTTCTTCGGGATTGTCGCGGTCCACCACGAAATTGACGTGTATGTTCCCGTCGCCTGCGTGGCCGAAATTAGCGACAAATGTGTTGTGCTTTTTGCCGATCTGCTCGATGCGGGCGACGAGTTCCGGGACTTTCGAACGCGGTACAACGACGTCTTCGTTTATCTTCAGCGTGCCGTATTTCATCAAGCTGGGCGAGATTGCGCGGCGGACGTCCCAGAGCTTGTCTTCTTCCTCTTTATTTTTGGCTCGCAGAATGTCGAAGCCGCCGTTCTCGGCCATAATCCGTTCGATGGTTTGGGCGTTTTTCTCTACCTCATCCCGTGAGCCGTCGACGGCGACGAGCAGGATCGCTTCGGCTTCTTTCGAAAGGCCGAAAGCAAAATTTTCTTCGACGGCGGCGACGCAGAATTTGTCGATCACTTCCATCGCCATCGGCAGCAAACCTTCAGGCGTGAATTTGGTAAGGACTTTACACGCCGCTTCCATCGAGTGGAAATTTGCACGCACCGTCGATGTCGCTTCGGGTGTCGGCAGCAGTTTCAGCGTCGCTTCGGTAATTATTCCCAGCATTCCTTCGGAGCCGCACATTAATCCGGTTAGATCAAAACCGACGACGTTTTTTACAGTTTTGCCGCCGGTGCGGATAACTTCCCCGGTCGCCGTTACAACCTCAAGACCGAGGACATAATGTTTCGTCACTCCATATTTCGGAGTGCGCATTCCGCCGGCGTTTTCGGCGATGTTGCCGCCGATAAACGAATCTTTGTAACTCGCCGGATCAGGCGGGAAGATCAGGCCATGTTTTTCGACTTCCTGCTGTAATTCAAAAGTCGTAAGACCCGGCTGGCAAACTGCGTAAAGATCGTCAGCGCTGATTTCAATGATCCTTTTCATCCTGTCGGTGCCGATCACAATGCCGCCCTCAACAGGAACAGCTCCGCCTGTATAACCAACCCCGCCGCCGCGTGCCGTCACCGGAAACAAATGCTCGTTCGCCAGTTTCAGGATCGCGACGATCTGCTCGGTCGATTCGGGAAACACAACGGCCTCGGGCGGAAACTTTTCCTTCACAGCATCAGCTCCGTACGGCTCGATTTTTTCTGGATCGACGATAACATTCACGGTTCCGACAATTTCTTGTAGGTTGATGATAACTTCGGGATTCGAAGCATTCGTAGTCGCACGGCCCTTTGAATTGAAGTGTATGGATTGAAACATAGTCGACTAATTAATTTTCTTTCGGTATCCAGCCTAGCCCGCCACAATAACAGATAATGTTTTCGGTCTGATTAATCTCCCGGGCAATTGGGTCAACGCCGGTTCCGCCACAGTACTGACATTCGATGTCATTTTCAGACCGGATTGGCCTCAGGTTTTCTAATTGCGGGTACTTTCTAGTACCCTGAAACAAAGCCATATTTACTAGCCTCAAATCGGTTTCGACTTTCCGATCGTCGAGATTATCCCAAATCATTGAGATCACGGTCCCATCTGGAACAATGCAGATTGGATCCCATGCAAAAACAAGAGGAAGTAAGTCGTGTTTTGCAGCTATATTCTGCAAGTTTTTCATAGCGGAAGAATCGTGGTTCTCATGAATGAATTGCTGAATCAATACCCGAATTGTTTCCGCCATTTCCGATTTCATTGTTAAATCCTATCAAAAATACCAAAATCGCGTTATATTTGCTAAACTTTCAAAAATCGCAAGCTTTCAAACAGTTTCTCCATTCCAAAAAAGAAGGATAATCACGCAATGGCCGAACAAGATAATGACCGCATCCCAACCGACGATTACGAACGCGAACTGACAACCGACCTTGACGACGACACACCTGATAAGCCGACGGGCATGGCACTGCATACAAAGATCTTCATCGGCCTCGCGGTTGGCGTTCTCGGCGGGCTTGCGGCTAACTGGACGCTTGGCGGAAAGAACGAATGGGTTATATGGACGGTCGAAAACTTTACCCGTCCGATTGGCCAGCTTTTTCTGAGCCTGCTGTTGATGATCGTCGTTCCGCTTGTTTTCTCGTCGCTTGTCGTCGGCGTTGCGGGAATCGGCGATATTCGAAAGCTAGGGCGCATCGGCTTCAAATCGTTTGCGTACACGCTGATAATTTCGGCGATCTCGGTCGTCATCGGTCTGGGCCTGGCAAACACGATCAGGCCGGGCGAACGCATCAGCCCGGAAATCGCCGCCGAACTGAAAGCCGAATTCAGCACGGCCGGGACAGCCGCGACTGAAGCACAAAAAAAGGCGGCCGAATCCGCGAAAGGTGATACGGCCCTCATGCAGGCAGTAAAAACTATAGTGCCGAGCAACCCGTTTAATTCGATTGCCGGCCCTAGCCCTAACATGCTTCATATCATGTTTTTCGCATTGATTATCGGCGTCGCAATAACGCTGCTTCCGGCTCCGGTTTCGACCCCGTTTGTCGGCGTGATGGAATCGATATTCGCGGTAACCACCAAGATCATAGATATAGTGATGAAATTCGCGCCATATGCCGTGGCGTGTCTGCTGTTCAATAATATCGCCCAATTCGGCTTGGAACTGCTTCAGTCGCTTGGCTGGTTCGTTTTGACGGTTCTACTAGGTCTTTCGATCCATTTTTTCGGGGTTTATTCTCTGTCAGTATGGTTTTTATCAAAGATCAACCCAATCGATTTTTTCAGACGCGTGCAGACGGTTATCCTAACTGCATTCTCCACTTCATCGTCAAACGCGACTTTGCCGACCGCGCTTCGTGTTTCACATGAAAATCTCGGCGTGCCGAAAGAAATAAACAGCTTTGTATTGACGGTAGGTGCGACCGCAAACCAAAACGGCACCGCCCTCTACGAAGGCGTGACGGTTCTTTTTTTAGCTCAGCTTGCCGGAGCCGATCTGAGTCTTGCGGCGCAGCTTTCCGTGGTTTATCTTGCAATTCTCGGCGGGATCGGAACGGCGGGCGTACCGTCGGGTTCGATACCGTTTATCATCGGTATTTTGTTTATGATCGGCATCGATCCTGCTCTGATCGCGATCATTCTGGGCGTAGATAGAATACTCGATATGTGCCGCACGACGCTTAATGTTGTCGGCGATCTGACAGCCGCTACTTATGTCGCGCGCTCCGAAGGCTATGAGCTGTTGAAGACACCGGAAAAAGTTGGTATCGGATAATTTATGGAGTAAGATATTTTCATTATGATGCGTGGCGAGCTTATTACAACTTTCAATCCGCAGCCCAAACGCTTGCGGTTTTCCGTAGATGATTATTATAAGATGATCGATCTCGGAATACTGGATAGCCGCGAAAAGGCGGAGATCATCGACGGAGAACTGATAAAGAAGATGACGATTGGGAATAAACACGCGATGATTGTGGATTTATTGACTACCTTTTTTATCAAGAACCTTCCCGATCATGTTCGTGTGAGAGGGCAAAACCCGCTTCGTCTCGGTGATTTTGATGAACCTGAACCTGACATCGTCCTCGCTGACTTAAGCAAATACGACGGCAAACGCCATCCTCGTCCGGCCGAAACGATTTTGGTAGTTGAAGTTTCGGATACGACCTTGAAATTCGACCGCGAAACAAAAATTCCGCTTTATGCCGAGTCCGGAATTCCGGAAGTTTGGATAGTTAATCTGGTGAAAAACGTCATCGAAGTTCACCAGCAGCCGAGTGTGGGCATTTATCAAATTGTAAAGATCTTTAAGGCGGGCGAATCGGTCGAATCATCGATGCTGCCTGAATTAGCTTTGGAAGTCGATTCACTATTGTCCTAAAATGTTTCCAATAGGCGACGACAATTCAGACCGGACGATCACGCCGTATGTAAATTATATTTTCATCGGCGTCAATATACTCGTGTTTGTGCTGCTCCAGGGCTTCGGCGGGAACGATTCGTTCAGCTACGCCTATTCGCTGGTGCCGAAAGAGATCACTGAGGGAATCGATTTAACGGGAGCTCAGGTAATTCGCGATTCGTTCGGAAATACGGGCGAGGTTCAGCATTACCCGACGTCGCTGCCGGTTTATTTTAATTTTCTCAGCTCGATGTTCATGCACGGCGATATAATGCACATTTTCGGCAATATGCTGTTTTTGTGGGTGTTCGGCGATAATCTGGAAAATCTGCTTGGGCATGCAAGGTTTGCGGCCTTTTATATTGTTTGCGGGATCGCGGCGGCGCTTGCTCAGATCGTAATGGACACTGATTCGATCATCCCGATGCTCGGTGCATCGGGCGCAATTTCAGGCGTGTTAGGCGGATATGTCCTGCTGTTTCCGCAGCGGCAAGTGAGGGCGCTTATATTTAGTTTTCTCACAAGCGTACCGGCATTCGTCGCGATCGGCATTTGGATCGGTTATCAATTAATTGTCGGTTATCTGACTCCGGTCGGAACCGGCGGCGTGGCATACGCCGCCCATATCGGCGGATTTATCGCGGGTGTCGCTCTGGTCAAGGTATTTGCTCTTGGAAGAATGATGTAAAATAATCAGTCAAATCTGCCAATTTTCAAATAGATCCTTTGCCACGCTCATTAAACCTTTTGAAAAGCGATTATACCGGCCGCTTCGAAATTCATTGAATACCGGAATTATGCGCTGGAATCTGTTTGGCGGCAGATTCTTTCGGGCTTCGTAGTGACGTATCATCTCTTCGTTTTCTATTTTTAATGAATCAATCAAACTGTCAATTCGAATCTTTATATGGTGTTTCTGGAATTGCGGGAAAGACCGGAAAATTTCATTAAATTTACTTAGTCTTTCCTGTTCGTTCTGTCTAAAACCGACGGACTCCGCGTATTTTTCATTTCGCGTTCCTTTTTTGAGTTTGCCTGTATATTTCCACTCTATACCGAGTTGCTGACCTGCATGTTGGCGGTAGCGTATTAATTTTTCATCCAGAAACGCGACTTCGGCATTAGCCGCGATAACCACTGCAATCCAGGCATCATGAATAGTATCAGGAATATCCGTGGGTATTCTCGTAAGCATTTCCCGAAAGTCGGATCGGAAAGCCATTGTTGCGCCCGTAACCACGTTTTTTATTAGCACGATTTCAAGCATTTTTCCGGTTCGGGCTTTTTGTCTATCCTCGCGGCTAAAAGAAAATTCCCAAAGATCGTGTCCGATCGGCTCCAGATTTTCGTCAACAAGTTCAGCATTTGAAAAGACCATTCCAAAATTGGGATTCCGCCCAAACTCAGCTTCAATTCGTTCTAATTTGCGCGGTGCCCAAACATCGTCCTGGTCGGAAAGAAAAATCAAATCGCCAATGCAAAGTGATATCGCCTTCTCAAAATTTTTCGTTGAGCGCAGATTTTTTTCATTGACGTAAAGCCGGACGGGAAAAGGCGCGGTCCGTGAGAAACTTTCGATTATATTTACTGTTCCATCTTGCGAACAGTCGTCACAGACAACCAGTTCGTCAGGCAGGCGCGTTTGAGAGAGAAAGCTTTCGAGTTGTTCCGAGAGAAATTTTGCGCCGTTGAAAGTGCAAAGCGCGATGGAAATTTTCTTCGTAATGTTTGCGGATTTTTCCGGCATTAAATATCCTTAAGTAATTTTTGAAGTTACCCTTTGCTTATGTTCCGCACTTTCTTTCTCGAATTCGGAAAATTTGAGCCGCATGCGGCGTTAAAGATTTGTTTATGTTTCGCCGTAATCCTTTCGGCGGCGATGGCTTTGAAAAGCGAATATAACCGTCATCCGGATGAAATTCATCATTTTGAAGCGGCTAAATATTACCAAACACATTTTTTTCCGCCTGCAATCGGCGTCCCCTCTGTCAGGGATTCATATTCCACATACGGAGTTTCATACTTAAATTATCATTGGGCGGAATATTTTTTTGCCGGGAAATTCATGCTGCTCATCTCGCCGCTTATTCAAAGCCCGTTAATTGCCGCCAGATTTTTTTCGGTATTCTTATTTTCAATTTTAGCCGGTTTATTTATTTACCGCTCACAAGACAACAGCGCCGTATTTATTATTACTTCTTTTTTACTGATTACACCGCAAATTTGGTATGTTTTCAGCTATGTCAATAACGACGCCTTTGCTCTTTTCGTTTCAGTTGCCGCCGCATATCAATTAGCTTATCCGAAAAGTCTTTTAAACAAATTTCTCGAAACCATTATTTTTCGTGAGGGACTTTGGGGCCGTATTTGGTTCGGTTTTTTAGCCGGCCTTTTACTAATTGTTAAACCAAATTATTGGACCTTCTTAATTTTCATCACTTTATGGCTTGCGGCGGCTTTTCCTTTCAACGCGAGAATATTAAAGAAATTCGCCTTTATGTTTTTGATCGCCGTTGCCGTTTTGACATTTCGCATCAGCCTGGATTTTTATGTCAATGGTGAAACTAATTTTGTCGGATTTTCCTATATAAACAAATTTTTCGGCAGCCTGGAAACAACGGGAAAGCTGCTGGCCTTTCAGGAAGAAATTGCCGAATACCCCTATCGGCCTTCCACCCTTGAAAAGGATTTAACGAATTCGCACTTCGGCATGAAGCTCAAGGACAAAGGCGTGAGCCTCCCACAGATGTTTACCCAATGGAAATGGCACGAAACTTCATTCAACAGCTTCGTCGGCGGTTATGGCTATATGAATATTTGGGCTTCGGGCAGGTTTTACAAATTGATGCTTTTGCTGTATCTCGGATTCGGCGCCTATATAATTTTTTCAATAATTCGCGTTAGAGATAGAAAGGCCTTGAAACAATTTGCAATTGTAACATTTGGCTTTTTTCTCACCCTTTTCGTTTCGGTGATGCTTTCGTGGATTTATGCCTTTCAGGCTCAAGGCAGGTATTTTTTTCCTGTTATCCCGATGATCGGCTTATTCATGTACGCCAATCGACAGCTACTAAATAATTCAGTTGTTCATGCTTTTCTTATTTTGACGTTTTTAATGTCGGTTTATTCCTTTATTTTTATAGGTTTGGCCCGCATTAATTCGATGTAAAAAAATCAAACCCATGCAGATAAGAGGCTTTTGCTTTTTAATTTGAGTTAATTTCTGTTTGCCAATCTAATACCGGGCGGACAACTCCCGGCAAAACGCCTGTATAATCGCCGCGGGCCGAATCATTCTCAGTACTGTCGTTAACATTGAAAGCGACAACATCCCGCTCCATAAAATGAACCGTGAACGGCTCGTAAGTCGAGGCCGCGGCTGTTACGATAACGGTTCCTGCCGCAAGAAAATTTCCAGGAATCCGAACCGTGCTCGTGTAGCTTCCTTTGGAGCGCGGCCGATGCCGCCAGCCGCCGTTCCAGTCGTGAGAGATAAAAATACAAATGCCCTGTTCGTTGTAAAAATGACAATTCGGAATTATAACTTTTCCGCTCTCCAATATATCGTAACGGACCTCAATATTGACCGGACGCCGAATATCCACGGATGAGGCAGTTTGGCCGTTTTCGTCGTAAACCCGCACACCGCGAAGTCGTGCAATTTCATCGCCGGGCGCCTGCTCCAAAATTCCCCATGTTTTTTCGGCACTCGTTCGGGATTGCTCATGCAGATATTCGCCGAGTATCTGTTTCGACTCGCCGTCCCGCTGCAGTTCGCCGTCTTTTAACCAGATAACCCTGCTGCACAGACGCGTTATCGCCTGCATATCATGCGATACGAAAATAATAGTCCGGCCCGATTCGCCTACATCACGCATCTTTCGCAGACATTTTTTCTGAAAACCGACATCCCCGACCGCAAGTACTTCATCGACGATAAGAACTTCGGGATCGAGATGGGCCGCGACCGAAAACGCGAGCCGCATATACATGCCGGTGGAATAATGCTTAACGGGCGTATCGAGAAACTTTTCGATCTCCGAAAAAGCGACGATCTCGTCAAATTTCTTTTGAATTTCAGCCCGCTTCATTCCGAGGATCGCGCCATTGAGATAAATATTTTCACGGCCGGAAAGCTCATTGTGAAAGCCCGTGCCGACCTCTAAAAGGCTTCCGACCCGACCGCGGATTTCCACGCTTCCGCTCGATGGTTTCGTAATACGCGAAAGGATCTTCAGCAGTGTTGATTTTCCTGCTCCGTTATGTCCTATGATCCCAAGCGTTTCGCCTTCTTCCACCTGAAAATTCACTTCGTGCAAAGCCCAATGGTCTTGGGTGCGTGACCTCGGTTCTGAACGCTGGAAAAACCCGGAGATCAGTTCGCGGAGAGAGTACGGCTGCCCTTCGCCGAGAAAGTACAATTTTGATAAATTTTCTACTCGTATTACCTGCATAAAATCGGACAAATAGTGTCGCGGCATCCTTCCCCGGCTATATCATATCGGCAAATTTGTCTTCCATCCGCTTGAAAACATAGAGCGCAAACAAAGCCAAAGCTAAAGCCGATATGGACGAAACGGCAATCACCGGCCAATCGAATGGAGCTCCGAAAAGTGCGCTTCTGAACCCTTCCAGGATTCCTGTTAATGGATTCATCGCAAAAACAAGTCTCCATTTGCCGGGCAGGAGGTTTGCCGGGTAAAAGATCGGTGACGCAATCATCCATACTTGAAGCAGAAAAGGCAAGGCAAATTTAACATCGCGAAACCGGACGTTTAGAGCCGAAAAAAGCGTACCGAAAGCCGCAGTCTGCAAAATCGCTAGAAAAAGAAAAAACGGCACTAAAGCGATCTGCCACGTCATGGCCAAGCCGTAGTAGATCATCATAATTATCAAAATCGCAAAGCTGAAAATAAAATCGAAGACGCCCGCGAAGGTCGCCGCCAACGGCACGATAAGACGCGGAAAATATACCTTCGTTACCAGATTCGCGTGATTGACAAAACTGTTGCTGGCCATCGATATCGCGCTGTGTACAAACAGCCAAATTATCAGACCGCTCAGCGCAAACAGCGAATACGGAACATTTTCGGTATTGAAACGGGCAAAAGTGCTGAATAAAACAGTAAAAATAGCAGTTGTCAAAACCGGCTGCAGCACGGCCCAAAGCACGCCGATGGCTGTCTGTTTATAGCGAATCTTTACGTCGCGCCAAGTCAGAAAATAGAGCAGTTCACGGTATGCCCAAATCTCCGCAAAATCAAGAGTTATCAATGATCCGGGCGGCTTAATTCTAACGATTTGGCTTTCTTCCATTAACAGCTTGTTTTTCCCTTCCCTAAGCGGACGGCTCTTTCAAATATTTTGTGCGCTTATCGATTACAACACCGATCAACGCAGCGACCTTTTCGCTGATAACTCCGGGTGAAAAGTTCTGCCCGATAAAACGGTAGCCGTTATCGGACAGCTTATTCCAGATTTCTTCACTCTCATAAACCCGCACGACGGCGGCCGCGAAATCTGCAGGATTGTCCGCGATCAAAACTTCGGTATCAGTTACAAGGTTCATGCCTTCCGCGCCGATCGACGTCGTAACCGGCGGAAGCCCGTAAGAGAGCGCCTGCCCGATCTTACCTTTCATGCCGGCGCCGTAGCGCAGAGGTGCGACGAATACGCGGCAGCTTTCAAAAAGCGGCGTGATATCGGCGACATATCCTTCGACCAGGACATTCTCCGAGTTTTTCGCGAATATTTCGGGCGGCGGATTGCTGCCAACAATATGAAACCGTACATCTGGAAGCTTTTCAAGAATCAGCGGAAATATTTCATTAAGAAAATATTCAATTGCGTCCTCGTTCGGCCGATGGTCGAAACTTCCAATAAATAGCAAATCCCGACGATCAGCGAAAGTTTTACCGCGTCCGTGAAGATCGTGAATATTCGGGATAACGGCAATATTTGTGCCTGGAGCCGCTTCCAGAAGAAACCGCTTGTCCTCTTCAGTGACACACCACACTTGATCTGCATTTTTGGCAAGGCGGCTTTCAATTTTTCGGTACTTTAAGGCATCTTGTGCAATTTGCTTATCTCCAGTCAAACCAAATTCGCGCTGCAGCCGGACAAAATGCACATCGACCGTATCATAAATGATTTTCGCGTCTGGAAACTTTTTCCTTACAATTGAGTACATAAGGTTCCCTACTTTGGGGTAACATAGGATTGCCACATCGCAGTTTTCTCTTTTAAATCTTTCCTCAAAATCTACTATCCAAACTATCTCGATGCCGAGATTTTCTACCCTTCTTTCGTAAATCGCATCACTTTCCTTTCTCTTTACATGGACCAGAACTACGCGATTGAATTTGCCGAGCATTCGCAGTATCGCGAACAGTCTTACGCTGCCCGAATCCTTATCGGGCTTTGGAACCTGGTTGAAAAAAACAATGATGCGCCGTCCTTTATTGCGGTTAGAAGCCTCAGGAATATTCGCTTTCAGTGGCAAATGATGTTCACGATCCAGTATTTCTCGCCACTTTTCAGCGAATTTATAACGGTTTATCTCTTGAAATCGCTTGAACCCACCTTGCGTACTTGTGCCGGCAGTCGCACCTTCGATATGTATTACCTGGGACGCCGGCTGATAGATAACCTTGAAGCCCGCCGCTCGCACGCTCATGCAAAGGTCTGTATCTTCGTAGTATGCAGGGGCAAATCGCATATCGAAACCGCCCAATTTATCGAATAAACTCTTTTTGATGAACAGCGAGGCACCCGAACAGTAATCTACCTCGCGAACGAAATTAAAACGTCCGTCTTGCGGATTTTCACCCCACCCATATGCGAACGCCGAAGCGTCGCGCCAGACAATTCCTCCGGCTTCCTGCAAATGCCCGTGAGGATAGATCAGCATCGAACCTACGGCCCCGACCGTTTCGTCCGCTTTGACCGTTTCGATCAATGCTTTAAGCCAGTTCGATTTAACAATAGTGTCATTGTTTAGGAAAACTAAAAATTTTCCGGCCGCCGCCGCCGCTCCCTGATTACATGCCTCAACAAAACCTTTGTTTGTTATATTTCGAATGACGCGGACTCGTCCGCCAAGATGATCCAGCATCTGCCGTGTCGTATCGCTCGAAGCATTATCAACAATTATGATCTCGTTTTTCGTGAGATCGACCTCTTGGAAGATCGACCTCAGGCATTGAAATGTAAATTCCGCTTTGTTAAAAACAGGAATAATTATCGACGTTTCAATCGTTTCCGGCGTCTGCGGTGAGGCGTTTAAAAGCAGGTAGTCATCGACGCTGAAAGAATTGATCCCGGCTGCAGTCTGAGAAATTTTGAGAAGGTTTGCAATGGCGGGCGGCAGTTCCCTTTCGAAATCGAGTCCCTGCCGACCAGCAAACCGAACCACCTTGTAGGAAAAATTATAAAGATTGCGAAAAGCCCATAGCGTATTCCTCAAAATGAAGACAATAAACTTGATAGCCGGCTTTTTAACGGATTCCGGGATTCTATTTTTAAGCTCGTTATCCATGTCTTCGCGTGTTTTATTTGAGGCGGCAAAACGAAAGTTAAGGTTAGATTCTAGTATAAGGAAAGTCAATCAGTCTTAGCTCCCAGTGTGGTCACGAAGGAAAAAAAAGACGCCGAATGAATGTCCGGCGTCCAAATGATAATGAGTTTTCCGCAATCTACTGTCGCTGAAATTCGGGGGTACCTAAAACAAGACTGACCACTTTGAACACGTCCGGATTGCCGCTGGGCTGCAGAAGCCTAGCCTGGCGGTTTCCGCGTTTACCCGGTCCGGCCATATTCGTTGTTTCAGCTTGCATGTCGTCAATGTCATTTCCAGCTTTTACATCGGGCAGCGGCTGTTCGATCTGTTTAAGCAGTGTCGCCTTTGTTCCCGCGGAAATGTCGCCATCGAGAATTTCCGCGATTGCATGATCGAGTACCTTCGTTTTACTCTCGCCTTCGTAGCTTTTTAGATTTACCTTCGTTCCCGGAATCCGGTTGCTGGCGATGGCAACCGCGAAATTGAGCCTTTCGAGCAAAGCTCCGGTGTTTACCCAGTCTTCGGCGGTGTCGGGGTAGCCGGTCGGCGCCTGATAGCCGTACGGGACTTCGCCGAGCTTGTTAAGCATTGCAAGTAATCCCGGGCTTGCATTCGTGTCGGCTCCCAAGGTGCGGATAGAGCTTATAGCGAGTTCGAACGGAGTTTTTATCTTTGCACGGTAATTTTCCGGGGCGAAGAATTCCTTATCGTTAAAAATCGCCTTCAAAGTAATTTTAATATCACCGTTCGATTTGCTGAATGCTTCGGCAATGCGTCCGACCAAGGCATCGCCCGGATTATCGCTGACAAATTTTACCGCCAATTTCCGGGCGATAAATTTCGCGGTCGCCGGCTGTTTGACGAGAATATCGATGACCTTGAGGCCGTCATTAATTCCGCCCTCATTCACCTTTTGGCCGAGAACTGTTTTCGCGTCCTTGTCGTGGAAGCGTTCGTTAAAATAAAATTCGCCGCTTTCGGTGTCTTCAGGAACTCCTTGCTGCCGCTGAAGGCGGGCGAGACGCTGATCTTCGTTACCCTGAATAATTGCGGCTGCTGCCGACCTTCGATAGCCTCTTGCATCGGCGATCGTCCAGCCGGTAAAAGCCTTGGCGACCTCTACAATGTCCTTCTGTGTATATTCGCCGTCAACGCCGAGCGTGTGAAGTTCCATCAATTCGCGGGCGTAATTTTCGTTGATGCCGCGCTGCCGTTTCTTTTGATTTTGCTGCGGATTATTGCCGGCCATCTGCTTGATCCGCTGATCGAGCTGTTCATCGGTCAAGCCTTGCCGTTCCTTAATTCGTTCTCGCATCTGCGGCGTGAGATTGCCGTTCTGAAGACGCCGCTGAAGCCTGTTATTATTTCCACGATTATTGGCCTGGGTTTTAGGCGAAACGGATTCGAAATTATCGAGGAAGAATAACATCGCCGGATGCTGGGCCGTGCCGACGACCAGATCCTTAAAGTTTCCAAGCGCGTTCTTGCGTAAAACGTCACGTTCGTAGCTGGGAATATACCAGCGGACGGCATTCTTTCCGGAGAAAACATTGAAATGGTTTTGCCAGAAATCGACCATTACTTCCTGCAACTGGCGTTCGGAATATACGGCGCGGAGCACGCGGTTTGCCGCGATCTGCGGAACAAGCTGCGCCGCGGGTTTCAGGTCGTATTCTTCATATAACCCCTGCAATTTTTCGCGCCGTTCCCGTTGCTGATCCTTTTTCGCGTCCTCAAATTCCTCGCCCATTTTTGGAGTTTCCTTCTGAGCGGCCGCCTGCCGATTACGTTTCGTGCCTTCCAATTGGCGAAGCAAAGCTCCCGGATTGGGATATTTGGCAAATACTTCAGCCGTCGTCATGTTAAAGATCTCGAGCCGCTGCACCCTACTTTCCGCAACCGGATCGGCAATCGAAACGCCGTCGAGCTGCTGGTCGATATATTTTTTTATCCCGGTCGCCTTTACCTTTTCGACATCACCGGGACGCGCGCCGAAACCAAGGCGGTTAAGGACGTGAAGTATCTTTTGATCTTCGGTCAATGATTTCCTGCCGCTTTTTGAATCGGTGCTGACCGCAAAAACGGGCGCACATATCGCAAAGATCAACGCGAAGGCGGCAAATTTATTGAGAAAGTAAAGCTTCTGTTTCATTATTAAATACCTCGAAAATCCCACTAGCGATTATAATTGCGGAACAAATTTCCAATAACTTAGACGCCGCTAATGAAAGGTTAGACGATAAATTTTCACACCGCCGTCTGAATCTGCGGGCGAAGATGCAACATTACGGCCGCCGGGCTCATCAAAAATATCGTAATTTCGCGAATTTTACGCTAAAATAAATATTCCCTTCGCTAAACAAATGAACATGAGAGAAACAAAATTTTCGGTTATATTTTCCGCCTCCATTATCTTTGCGGCCGCGATTTCCGCTTTCGCTCAGGGCAAAGCCTTCAGCGATCCTAACGTCGATTATAGCTTTGATATTCCGGATGCAAAATGGAAAATGACGGTCAAACCGTCGGCAACTGTTCCTAATGTCGAATTCGTCAACGTCGAACGCAACGACGGGCATTTGGAGGTCCGTAAATTAAAAGCCGCAAAAGGTTTCGTGATGTCGGACCTGATTAGAAGCGAGGAGCAGAAACTGCAGTTCCAGCAGGGATACGTCGCCGGCAAGGAAGAAAATTTCAGCGGGTTGTTAAGAGGAACAGCTTTCAATTTCGAATTCGCCCGTTCCGGCCGCCCGATGAGCGGTAGATTTTATTTCCTTAAAGCGGGCGACGAAACCGTTTACGTTTTACGCTTTACCGGCTATCGCGATAAACTGCGTTCGCTCCAAAATCAAACCGATTCGATTGCACGGACTTTTGTAGTGAAAAGGGGAAGTTAATCTATAAATATTTTGCTTCCGGCAGGAATAATATAACCTTTTGTTTCACTGCCCGCCTGATTCAAAGCCTGTTCTAATGAGGCAGGCTTTTTCATTTTCATTTTACTTACCTGAACGTCTTCCAATGCAGTCACGATGTGAATACTAAATCTCTCGGTCTTTTTCATTAAACTCCATGCAGTTTGCCCGTTGACCTGATATTTTTCGCACAATTTTTCTGCAAGTGCTTCACTGCTTTCCGCTTTAAACCAATTTAGAAAATCAGCCCGACCGAGGCCTTCGGCGCATTCTGCGAGGAGAATTATGGTACCGCCTTCATTGCACGCGTTTGACGCTGTTTCGAGCGCTTTGTGGGCTTGGATAAGGTTGATGTCGTGCGGGAATCCGCCGCAGCTTACGATGATGAGATCACGCTTTTCCTTTATATTGATCGTATGATCGGCGGCGTATACATCGCAGGCAGCTCGGTGTGATGTGATCCAATCGCCGCAGAATAGATCGACTGCTTCGCCTGAATCATCGACAATCGTGCTGACGCAAAACGCGGGGTTTATCTTGGAGGCGGCTTCCATGAAGGCTTCGTGGACGGCGTTTCCGTCAAGCATTACTGAACCTACGCCTTCACGCCGCGATTTTGTTTCGCAGTCGAAGGCAAGCTTGTGAGTTTGTGAGATCGTTTTTGATGAAGCCAATCCAGGACAGATCAGTTTCCGCCCGCCCGTGAAACCGGCGAAATAATGAAATGTCACGCCGCCGATTAGAATAACGTGTTCGTGGTCGGCCAAAGCCCGATTCAACTCAACGGGAATTCCACCTGCAGTTTCGCCAAACCCCGTAATTTGCATTAGATCCCGCGGGCCGTGATCGAGCGTTTTGATTCGCTGAGCGATAAAAGGCGTGAGAATCGTCTGTTTCTCGGCTTCAGTTACGCGACGGTGGATGCCAGTGGCAAAGATAATGGTGATCTCAAAAGGCGTTGTCCCGTTCGCGATCAAACGGCGGACAAGAAGATTAACGATGCGGTCGCATGCGGTTTGCCGCGTTGCATCAGGGACAACGATCAGAACGGTTTCACCGGGATTTACAATTTCTTCGAGCGGCTTCGAATCGATCGGAACATCGAGCTTTTTGCCGATCTTGACATCGGAAATCACTGGGCGATTATCAGTGCTTCCTAAAATATCAAACCGGTTCCCGTCATACGAAAATGTTATTGCCGTTTTGCCGTATTGCAGAGAAATTTCTTTTATCATTCCTATTACCGCTGTACAAAACCCGAATCGATCAGCCGGATGCCGGCGGCTGTATTTTCATGCCTCTGCCCTGAACCGTCTACCACTCTGGACCAGCTTTCAGTGATCAGTTTGGTTTGCTCGCCTTCACCTACCAGCCAGTAATTGAATCCGCCATACATTCCGGGGACATGGAACCAATCAATCGGTTCCTCAGACAGAAGCAGCGGAGCCAAATCCGGGAGTGTGGAGTATTGTGTTCGCTCCGCGGCGCGTTCGAGTATCACGGCATGAAAGTGCCGCTGTATCTCAAGGAGCAATGCGCCCGAATATTTCTCATCCTGTTTTGATTGCGCCTTTGTTCTTTATCGCCGGTTCAAAACATTTCGTACCCGTTTCGCACACATAAATGGCTTCGGCTTCGAGATCGAGCGTTTCCATCTGGATCGTTAAGTGATCTATTCCGAAATTGTCGTGCAATTTTTGCCGAACGGCGGCTAACAGGTCGGAATGAACGATCGAATCGTCATGCGTGATATGTGCGGACAAAGCTTCGATACCGGACGAGATTGTCCAGATATGCAGATCGTGAACACCGCCGACGCCGGGCGTCTCTAATATTTTTTCTTCGACCAATCCGAGATTTATATGGGATGGAGTTCCCTCCAAAAGCACGTTTACCGATTCTAAAATCAGCCGCCAGGCACCGAAAATAATTATCAGGCTGATAAGAATACTGCAAACCGCATCGGCCCAAAGCCATCCGAGACTCAATATCAAAATACCGGCAGCTATCGCGGCAACCGATCCGAGCAGATCGCCGATCACATGCAGGAATGCCCCGCGCATATTCAAATCGTGCTTATGGTCCGAGTGAAGAAGATAGGCCGCAATAATATTTACGATCAACCCGCCAACGGCGATCAGCGTAAGCTCAAAACCCTTTATATCAGGCGGTGACGACCATCTTTGAAGCGCTTCGTAAATTATCCAGATCGACAATAAAACAAGCGCTATACCGTTAATGAATGCCGCAAGGATTTCAAGGCGGTAATAACCGTAGGTCTTTTTGGAAGTTGCGGGACGTGAGGCGAACCAGATAGCGAACAACGTCAAGGCAAGCGCGGCGACATCCGTCAGCATGTGCCCGGCGTCGGCAAGAAGGGCAAGCGAATTCGTCAGCCATCCGCCCAGAGCTTCTGCGATCATGTAGACGAACGTCAGCGCGAGTGCTATCTTCAATCGCAGCAGACGCCTCGGCGCGCGCGTCCCGTGAGTATGTGCGTGATTCGATCCCGTAGCTTAACTCCTCTAAAAGCGTCGTAAAACCCGTGCCGTTTCCAAAGCCAATACAAATCCGGCGCGGTTGCCCTTATCATCGACCAGTTCGACCGCCGCTTCGGACAACGGCGTCGATATCTGAAGCCGGAAAGTCCCGTCGCCGGCGGCAAAGGTCGAGCGTCCCTGTGAACGGATCGTCAATCCTGATTTGGTTGTGCCCGAAAGAATATAGACATTGCCACCGACGCGCTCCGATTTCCATCCTGCGACATCTATAACAATGCTCGTTTCACGCCGAATTACGTTAAATTTCCACGGCTCGCTCCATTGGCTGACCTGGCCTGATTTCACGGTGGTTTTGAGCCGCCAGTAATACGTGCCCGGCACTAAACCGGCAAGCCTGAAATCGCGCACCTGAAGCCCGTTCCGGTCAACCAAAATCGAATCCGAAGCAAAGATCGGCGATCGGGAAACCTGTAGATAATAGTTCGAATCCGAACCGCCGGAATCGTCCTGCCAGGTGAAAGCGGCCACCACGCCCGACCCGGCGTTATCGATGATCTGAGCCGCATTTTCTGGCGAGATCAGTTTTGGCGGGCCTAACAGCCTTTCCTTCGACGAAATTTTGCCGTTGTTGACCGCCGCAAATTCGTTCTCGCTGATCGTGGTTTTCGAGCCGCCTATCGTCGTCTCTACGCTTCCCCGGCTGATCCTGATCTCGCCGCCGTTTGTTTGAGCGTCCGCGTTGAAGCTGGCGTCTGTCTGTGATTGAAGCTGCGTTTCCGACTCCATCATCTCCACAACGTTTTCCGAATTCTCGTGCTGTTGATCGGTCCGCACATTAATTTGTCCGTCATCGAGCGAAACACGTACGTTCCTGCCGCCGAATAGTGAAAAATTATCGCGGATCACCACCGTACTATTAGGCCGCACCGAATATACCGATTGATCGATCATCTGGACGGTCGCGCGGCCATCGGCCTGTGTCTGGATCGTGTCTCCAGCTTCGACGTATGTTTCCCTTGTCACAAGCATCGTTTCGCGCGTGGCGGCTCGCGTGATTCGGACATCGCCCTCAAAGGAAATTATCCGGGCGGTGTTTTTCGGCGTATCTGAAACGTCCTGCTGAGCAAACCAGTCATTGCGGATCGCCAACCATCCGCCGCCGAATACGACAACGGACAGCACAATAAGCGCGATAAGCGCCGAAATCGTGCTTTTCCGAACCTTCCACCATTCGAGGTAGTATTTGCGGTGTTTGTTTTCCATTGAAAACTTGCTGCGACGAATCAATCCACGCTGTCTTCTTCGTCTGCCGGGTTTTCCGTTGGTTTTTTGGGAAGCAGCATCGAGATTACTACGGACAGGGCTATCGAGATCACCACAATAGCAAGCGAAATGTTAATTACTTCCTGATTGAACTCATGGTTGACGAACCGTTGAAGGAAAATAACGAAGGAAGAATTATTGCCTTCGCCCATTACCATTATCAGGCCTTGAGCGATTAACGGCAACAACATTTTTACGCCGACGAATGTCAGCACAAAGGCCAGGCCGTATTTTAGAAAATGAAACCGGTCGGCAAGGTCGGCCAGAAGAAAGAAAAATGTCCGTAAACCGAGGATGGCAAAGATATTAGAGGTATAGACGATAAACCGGTCGGTGGTAATTCCGAATATCGCTGGAATCGAATCGACCGCGAAAATAAGATCGGTAAATTCGACCGTTATTAAAACCAGCAGCAGCAAAGTTCCGGTGCGAACGCCGTCTTTTACAATAAAAAACTTATCGCCGTCGTAATGCTTCGATATTCGCACATACCTTGTAACGAGCTTAACGATCGCGCTTTCGTGCGGTTCGAAATTATCATCGGTATCCTGAAACATTTTCAAGCCCGTATAAACCAGGAAGGCGCCAAATACATAGATAATCCAGTGAAACCGTTCGACAAGCTCGGCCCCTGCAAAGATCATTATCATGCGCATCACGAGGGCGCCCATTATTCCCCAAAAAAGAACGCGGTGCTGGAACTTTTTCGGAACTTTGAAATAAGTGAAAATTAGCAGAAAGACGAATAAATTATCGACCGAAAGCGAAAGCTCTATCAGATAGCCGACGAAGAATTCTTTGGCTTTGAGCCCAGCTAAAACCCAATCCTGGTTATACGATCCGACGTGCCAATATACAAAGACATTGAAAAGCAAGGCCAGCGAAATCCAGACAATACTCCAGGAAATAGTTTCCTTTCGGCTCGGAATATGAGCTGAGCGGTTGACGATGCCGATATCGACAAAGAGCGCGATAAGCACAACCGTGAAAAAAAAGATCCAAACCCAAAATGGATATTCAATAGATGTCATAAGTAATTGCCCGTTTCCATGCTCTAAAAATTAAGCTGTATTATTTCCGTGATTTGACGCAACCCTTCCAAATCTGCCCCGGAAAAATCGTCAAGCTTGTCGCTGTCCACATCGAGCACGCCAAAAACCTCTCCCGATTTATCGAAAAGCGGCAGCACTATCTCCGATTTCGAAGCTGAACTACAGGCGATATGGCCGGGAAATTCATCGACATTTGGAACGATGACCGCTTCCCGAGTCAAATAAACATGGCCGCAAACGCCTTGGCCGAAGTCGATCCGCGTACAGGCCAGCGGCCCTTGAAACGGCCCAAGAACAAGCTGATTTTCTTTACGAAGATAAAAACCTACCCAAAAAAAACCAAACGCTTCCTTCAAAACCGCCGCAATATTCGCCAGATTTGCGATAAGATCGGTTTCACCCTCAATCAGCGATTCGATCTGCGGAGCGATCTCATCATAAACAATGCCGCGATCGGTTGTATTAGAAAACGCAATGCTTTCAGCCATAAACTTAAAGTTTAGCGTGTAAAATAAGGGCGTGCAAATGGATGGTTTCGCGGAGAGTGTATAATCTTACGGGGGAAATTGCTTTAGTTCTATCTCATAAAAAATGGAAACATTCACAAAAATCATATCCGTCGCCATCGGCGGCGCATTCGGAGCGGTTGCACGGTATATGATCAATATTTCCCACTCGCCGCACTTTTCGAGAAGTTTCCCTTTCCAACGTTCTTCATAAATGTCATAGGCTCTTTTCTTGTCGGCTTTCTATTGATTTTGCTGACCGACAGGATTCAGGTCAGCGAAAATATGCGAATGGCCGTAATTGTTGGCTTTTTAGGCGCTTTCACAACCTTTTCAACATTTGAAATGGAAATATACGTACTGATAAAAGAGAAGTTTTTAGCTATGGCCTTTGTATATTTTTTCCTTAGTGTATTTGTCGGTTTTATCGGAATTTTAGGCGGCGTATGGCTGGCAAGGAAATTTTGATAAATCTTTTTATAATTTTATTTTGACAACAGTCTGCGTTTAGCTTCTTTAACCGACTCAACAGCATTCCCAACAGTATCGTCCAATGCTGTAATATGTCCCATTTTTCTACCCGCACGTGGCTCTGCTTTGCCATAAAGTTGCAGTTTTACGTTTGAAATTTCCAGTGCCGCAGCCCAATTCGGCTCGCTGTTTTGCCATAGATCGCCGAGCAAATTCACCATTGCCGCCGGACGGTAAAACTCGGTTGAACCTAGCGTCAGGCCGCAAACCGCACGGACCTGCTGCTCAAACTGCGATGTCACACAGGCATCGAATGTCAGATGCCCGGAGTTATGCGGGCGCGGAGCAAGCTCGTTTATGAGCAGCTTTTCGTCTTTCGTGACAAAAAATTCGACGCAAAGAGTGCCGACGTAATTGAGGGTTTCCGCAAGGCTTTGGGCTATTTCGACGGCCTCGTTGAAAATCTTTTCCGTAACGAATGCCGGAGCGAAGGAAATATCTAAAATATGATTCGCGTGCTCATTTTCGATCACGCCGTAATGGACAAATCCCCCTTTTTGGTCGCGGGCGCAGACGACAGAAACTTCTTTTTCGAATTGGACGAACGATTCGAGGATTGCATCGGCCCCCTTTAAATCTTCAAATGCCTTCGCAATATCTTGGGCGTCTTTAATCATTGACTGCCCCTTTCCGTCATAGCCAAATCCCGCGGTTTTGAGAATGCATGGAAGGCCGAGCTTACTTGCCCCATTTTCCAGATCTTCTAAAGTTTTTATATGCCGGAACTGCGTCACAGGAAAACCGTTCTCGACAAGAAAATTCTTCTCCCGCAAACGGTTCTGAGTAATATGGAGTATTTCGCCCCTTGGATGAACTCCCGTAAATTCAGCAGCTGCCTCAACGGTTTCCGAAGGCACGTTCTCGAACTCAAAAGTGACAACATCGACCGATCTTGCAAATCTCCGCACTGCCTCCAGATCGGCATAATCCGCACAGCTCTCAAAATCTGCTACCTGGCCGGTCGGCGTATCGCTGCTATGCGAATAGGTATGAACACGATAGCCCATTTTCCGCGCCTCAATAGCAAACATACGCCCAAGCTGGCCGCTGCCGAAAATGCCGATGGTTGAGCCATTGAGAATTCGTTTCATGTTCAAGAAGGAATTGGACTTGATAGTTTATTCAAAGGTCGATTCCAACACGGTCTTGGTTTGATTTTCTCTGAATTCACGAAGTTTTGCTTTCAAATCAGGCCAGGAATTCGCTAAGATTGAGACCGCTAGAAGTGCCGCGTTAATCGCTCCTGCATCGCCGATTGCCAGCGTTCCGACCGGAACTCCGGCAGGCATTTGAACAATAGACAGCAGTGAATCGATTCCTTTCAAAACCTTGCTTTCAATCGGCACGCCGAGCACCGGAAGTACAGTTTGCGAGGCGCACATTCCGGGCAGATGAGCCGCGCCGCCGGCTCCGGCGATAATTACCTCGATGCCGCGTGATTCGGCTCTCTTTGCAAATTCGAACAGCAGGTCTGGTGTGCGGTGAGCGGAGACGATCTTTGTCTCATGCGGCACGCCAAATTGGTCGAGCATCTCACTCGCTTTTTGCATGATCGGCCAGTCGGATTTGCTGCCCATAATGATCGAAACAATAGGATTTTCGCTCATATCAGTTTTTGTTGATCTCGGCCTGGATTACAGAATCGAATTTGTCCCAGGAGCTGATCGTGCTGCGCCAATAAACGATCTTGCCATCCTTACCGATTACAATATTCTTCGGATAGCCCGAAAAGTGGAACCTGTTAAGGGTACTTTCGGCTCCGGCGACCATCAAATAATCGAACTTTTCGCGAGCCAGAAACTTTGTAAGCTTAGGTTTCGGATCGAATGTAAGCGCGATAAACAACACGTTTTCATTCGAACCGAATTTCTTCATCGCCGCGTTCAGCATCGGCATTTCTTCCAGACAGCCCGGGCAGCCGATAAACCAGAAATTCAGCACCAGCACTTTTCCTTTCAGATCGTCCGCCGTCAGGATTCGTCCGTCGATCGTCGTCAGCGATAAGGGCGGAGCCAAAGCTCCTTCCTGCGGCACTGGCTGCAGCCTGAATTCGACCGTGCCGTCCTCAAGCAAAGCCATCTTGGTAGCGTCCTTTGCCTGGAAATTCGCCATCCGTATATCGACGAATTCATTGTTCGATATCTCGTTCCCATCCGAATCCCGAAATACGGTTTTCCCGGGCTTCGGCAGTTGTGGCTTGTTCGCCGGTTCCTGCGCCGAACTTGATGCCTGACCGCAAGCCTGCGTCGAAAGCGTAACCACTAAAACCGCGAAAATGCTTAAATAACGGGATATGTAGCTTTTAAAGTTTTTCTGCATGTGCTTACAAAATAAAAAAGATATGCGGTAAAAGCAAATTCCGCGATCAATTCTATCAGCCTGATTTCATTTTAACCCCCGTAAATATTGAAGGGCTTGTCCCATGTCCCACTGTCCCACGCGTTTTTTTTGAATTTTCAAAGATCGATCGGAAGTAAAATCCGCCCGCTTGATTTTACTATTTGTTTCATCCATTGTCACGCATTTTATTCCTGCAACACTAGTTCGTACCGGCTAACGGATTCCGCCTCTAGGGAATGGTTAGCGGCGGCGTTCGAATGGCGGACATGGCTTTTCAAATGCACCAACGGTGCGAAGTAATATAGCCTGCGGCATCGCCGCAGGAATGCTCTTCGAGGAAAATATAAGCCGTAACGCGGCGGAGTAACGGTTTTACGGCATATCAATTACTTCGCACCATTGATGCTTCAATATTGAACTGGCCCTAACCCACGGCGTTACCGCAGGCTAAATTACGGCCGCACCTTTGGTGCTGAAATCGAAATGACAACACTTCTTAGGCCTTTTTCCTTGTTCTTTTCGGTTTCGATTCGGTAAAAAGGCCTGCGGTGTATTTTTCGTAGAGCTCGAATAGAAAGACCATCCGGTTGGCTTCGCTGGTGAACGGCTGCGGGCGGTAGGCGAGATCGACGGCCTTGTCCAGTTCGTTATGCGCCCTGACGAGAGCCGGCGGCATCGTCAGCGGATCGTACAGATCGGCCAGCGAGCTGTCCGGAAATCCGGCCCGCGTATCCAATACCTTTTGGGCTTTTTCCTCGATGGTCTTTATTTGTTTCTCAGACGGGTTTTCGGGAAAAGGGTAATTGTTGTAAACCGCCGGAGAATAGCTAATTCGGCTTTCAAGTCTGCCAGAAACATATCGAGTCCAGGAATTATGCATAACACTCATTAGTAAGCCAAATAGATAGAGAGATGCGTTAGGAATAATAATTAATTTTTCATGTGCAATTATGTCGGGACTTAAAAATGCAATCGGAATGTAGAATCTGTTTTCAGATGAAACGCGAGGCATTGCTAAATAATTTGTATTCGGCTGCCTGTCTTGTGTAAATAGTGCAGGAAATTTTGAATATTCACGGACGCTTTTCGTTGAACTATTTAATCTAGCTTTTGTTACCTCACCAAGTCTTGTCATTACTAATGGCATTTTCTTTAACACTTCAGGAGGACAGTTTTTCAACCATAAACAGTATCTCGTACTGCTATTTAGCAACTCTTCACCCCCTATAAAAGGTTTAATCCAGTTTTTTGCCAAAGGTTCATTCGCAATAAAGAAATCTTTTTCGACTTTTGTTAAAATCAGCTTTGTGCCATCAGTTGGTTGGCTACCCTTAAACATTTCAGGAAAAGAATGAATCGGTTTTCCTCTGGATTCAATTAATATTTCTTTTCCTTCGGTTAAATATGGGTTGATGTTCTTTACCTTGATTTCATGTGGTTCGCCTTTAATATTTTCATATTCAAATAACCTTTTTTCGGCAATATCAAAATTTCCGAATCCAATGATGACCACGTGTACACCCGCATTTCCTTTTGCCTCGTTACGCCAACTAAATGACCGGTGTGCAAAATGAATTTTTATTTTGTAGGTATTGAAAAGAGAAGACCATAAAATACTGACTTGTTCGCCTTGTGCAATAGAACTAGTAGAAACAAATGCAACTTTAACCGTTGTGCCTTGAATAAATTTTGAAGCCTTTAAATACCAGGCCGCCACATAATCTAGCCTGCCAGATCGTTTAGAATTACCAAAAACGATCTCCATATCTTTCATTTGTTCTTGACTTCTCCATTGATGCCCGACAAAAGGTGGATTACCGAGGATGTATAGATGCGTCGCAGCCGGCGTGTCAGTAGCCCGCACGTTAGTAAGGGCTTCGCCGCGGCTGTCGGGCGCATGGTATTCGGAAAGTGCCTCTACATTGAGACTGCCCTTACTAGCGTGCGGGCTACTGACACCGTCCGGGTTGCCGACACGCTCCGTATCATTCGCATCCGGCCCGGTCGCTACCGCTCGCGGTACTGACAGGACTTTGGCCCAGTCGAGCCGTAATGCGTTTCCGTGAACGATATTGGCGGATTTTTTCAGGGGCAGGCGGACGAAATACTGGCCGAATTCGTTGCTGACGAGCATGTTCATCTGGTGATCGATCAGCCACATGGCGACCTCGGCGATGCGGGCGGGAAATTCTGCGTATTCGATCCCGCACATCATATCGACGTCGAGCCAAAGAACTCTGCTAACATCCATTTCCCTTTGGCCCTGTTTGTTGAGCGCCTTCAGGATCGCGATCTCGAGCAGCCGCAGTTCGCGGTAGGTGATGACCAGAAAATTGCCGCATCCGCAAGCCGGATCGAGAAATTTCATCGTGCTCAACCGTTTATGAAATTCCTGCAGTTTGGCCGCGTTGTCTTTCAAGCCTTCGAATTCCTTCCAGAGATCTTCGAGAAATAGCGGCTTGATAAGCTTTAGGATGTTGGTTTCGCTGGTGTAATGGGCGCCCAGATTGCGGCGCTCCTTCGGGTCCATCACGCTCTGAAACATCGAGCCGAAAATAGCGGGCGATATTTTGCTCCAGTCCAGATAACAGCAGTCCAATAAAGCCTGTCGCATTTTGCCGTCGAAACTCGCGGTCGGCAATGTTTCTTCAAAGAGCTTTCCGTTGACATACGGAAAATCGGCAAGCTGCTCGTCGAGGTTTGTAAAACGGCTTTCCTTCGCCGTGTTCAGCACCTGAAAAAGCTCCTGCAACCGTCCCGCCAGATCGCTGCCGTCTTCACTTGTCCGCTGCTCGATGAATTCCTGAAATTGCTGCTTGTTGAAAATGGTCGTGTCTTCGGCGAAAAGGCAAAACAAAATGCGTACAAGATAAACTTCCAGAGAGTGTCCGGTATAACCGATCTCCTCAAGCCGGTCGTAAAGCCTGCCCATCAGTTCCGCGGCTTTGATATTCGCCGGGTCCTGTTCCTTGTAGATCTTCTTTTGATAGCCGAGCAGGTAGGCGAAATGCTGGACGTTATTTACTAGATCGGCGAGCTTGAATTCGACCGCCGTGTTTTCTTCCAGATCGTAAAGCCGGAAACTTTCGAAATCGCAAACCAGAATGTATTTCGGCAGGTCGCCGTCTTTGATCCCAGGAAAATAATCCCTCGCCTGCTGGTGTGCCTTCTCCAGATTTTTTCCGCGGGATTTGAATTCAATGAGAATGTTGCCCTTCCACAACAGATCGATAAAGCCCTGCCGCCCGTCTTCTTTTTTGACCGTCTGCTCAAACGTCGCGACCCGCCGCCGGGCAATCCCAAACACATTGAAAAAGGCATCCATAAACGATTTCGCTTCGGCATGCTCATTAAAATCGTCGCGCCATTCCTTCGAGAATTCAATCGCCCGCGTTTTTATCTCGTTCCAGCTTAATGCCATATTTATCTCTAATTTAGCGGATGTTCGCCGGCCAGGGCCAAAACCCTTCGCAAATTTATGACACTTTGACGATTTAGCTTCAAAACTTTTATCGTTACCCGGCCCATCGCCGTCTTACCGATAATTTCGGTAAGATCTTCATTCCAAACAAAATGCTGGTTCCAGGAATCGCTTCGCGGATTATAAAAGGCTGCCGTTGTCTGACTTATCGTATCGAAGGCCTCGGTGTTTACGGATTTATGGTTATTGCAACCCTGGCAGGCGAGTGCCAGATTTTCTAAGTTGTCCGTTCCGCCTTTTGAGATTGGAAAAATATGTTCGACTGAAAAAGGTGTTGATGAAAATTCAAGCGGTGATTGGCAGTATTCGCAAAGTTTCCCGGCTCTTTCTTCGACTTTGCTGCGGATTAACGCGGAAACCTTCATACTGTCTGCGGCGGGACGATCTCAAGTTCTTTCATTACTTCACGCAGGCTCTTGTTTCTAATATTGGCAATTTCAACTGTATATTTGAGTCGTTTGACGTTTAGTTCCTCGCTTTTTTCGGTTAATGCGATCAATTCACTGAGTTCATCTTTGCTAATACTTTCGTTCCGTCTTTTTTCGATAAGCTCGTTAAATCGGGCACGCTCAACATCGGAAAGCACCGTATCATTAACTTTCTTAAGCAATCTGATTTCTCTATTTGCCTGATTTTCAGGCAACGTACGGCGTAGTTTCTTAGCATTCGCAATCAGCCTTTCAAATTCATTTTTCGGCAAATTTACCACTGCCTTCAAAAGTTTTTCGGTGGTGATTTCGGCACTGGAAACTGACATATTCCTATTATAACGCGACTCGAAAAATTTTGCATAAAAAAGGACGAAGCCGAAACCCAGTCCTTATCTTCACGAAAATATATTCGGCCCTGGCTAATATTACTTATAAAGTAAATATTTCTTGCTCATCTGTTTATATTTCGCCAGTCCGGGTTCCCAGCTAGCTCTGATCTCCGCTTCCGTTTTTCCCGAAATAATCTGCTCCTTGAAATCCTTCGTGCCTGCCAGCTGGTCGATGCTGCCAATTTCCCTGCTAAGGCTTTGATTGAAGAAATTCTTTTTGTCGGGATATGCCCGGTAAAGCTCGATCATCCATCCGATATTGATCCGTTTCGATTTTCGCAGAATCCCGGTGTCGAATTTCCTCAGATCAAGGCCATAGTTAACTTCGTTCATATGCAGCGGGGTTTCGCTCATCCCCGGAATTCCGACAGGCGTGAACGAAAAAGCGTAGATATTTTTGAGCAGCGGGCTTCCCAACACGGTGAACGGCGAATATGTTCCCCGGCCGTGACTGAGCACCGTCCCTTCAAACAAGCACGTTGACGGGTAGAGCATAACGCTTTGCTGCGTATTCAGATTCGGCGAAGGCTGGACAGGCAATACGTAATCCATGTCGTGGCGGTAATTGCGGACCTTCACTATCTTCAATTTGGCGGCCTTTTTGTTCGCCATCCACCCTTCGCCGTTTATCATTTGAGCAAATTCGGCGATCGTCATTCCATGCGAGATCGGAACCGGAAACTGGCCGATTCCCGATTTCAATGCCATATCCAAAATCGGGCCGTCGATCAAATATCCGTTCGGGTTCGGCCTGTCCAAAATGATCAGTTCTTTGTTATGCTCCGCGGCCGCCTCCATAAAGTTTCTGAGCACATTGATGTTGGTGTAAAATCTGCAGCCGACGTCCTGAATGTCATAGATCAGCACGTCAACATCGGCAAGGTCCTCCGCCGAAGGCTTTCTCTTCGGCCCGTATAACGAAACTATCTGTACTCCGGTAGCAGAGTCCTTTTCGTCGGATACATCTATTCCTCTGCTAATGTTGCCGCGAAAACCGTGTTCGGGCCCGAAAACCTTTACGACCTTTACTCCTTTCGACAAAAGAAAATCCACCAAATGGCGGTCGCCGACGATTGCGGTCTGATTTGCAAGAATTCCAACGCGTTTGCCTTTCAAGTACGGCGCGTACACGCCGAACTGCTCGGCACCCGTGATAATTTTGTTACGCTTACTCCGGTCGGAAACCGGGCCGGCCAAGCCGTCGAACGCGAACCCGTTGAAACAAAAAACAAGAATTGCCGTAACTAAGCCGAGTAATTTCATAATTTGCCCTCATTCCCGCTGCGATTGTGACCAATGATCGTCACGCCGAATAACCTTTCGCTCCGTCAAAATTGTACAGGTTTTCCGTCTTTATTACGTCAAGCCCGGCACCGTCGAAACGCTGAAGCAAAGAAATGATCTGTGCTTTTGACACTCTAGCCCCTTCGCCCGATTCGGCTACGAAACGGCAGCGCCAGTGATCGACGGTGAAGGTGTCGGAGAAGCCTTCGGGGTAAACCTTGACGCCGCGGTTGGCGATGGTTTGGAGTTTCAGGCCGTCGCCGTTGACTGCTTCGACCAAGGCTCCGAGTTCGCCCGCGACGCCGTAGAATGAGCCTTTCCACCAGTCGAGGAAAATATCCACGCCGACGAGGTCTTTCTTTTGCGGTCTCGGTGTCGAGTAGATCGGTTTAGGATCCGATTCGGCGACATTCGCGGTGTAAGTGACCGGTCTCAGCGTTTCCGGCTTTTGTCCGATGTATGATGCGACGGCTTCTGCGAATTCTTTTGTTCCGACCTTTTCCTTGGACACGCCTTCTTTGTACATATCGTAGGTGTGAACGCCGTCTTCGATCGTGCGGAGCCAGGCGTTGTGGGCGAGTTCGGCGACGTCGGGCTGGTTGATATGCACGAGCATTAGGATCGAGCCTAAAAACAGACCAGACGGATTAGCCAAATTTTGCCCGGCACGACGCGGGGCCGAGCCGTGGATCGCTTCGAACATCGCGACGTTTTCACCGATATTCGATGAACCGGCGAGTCCGACGGAACCGGCGATCTGCGCCGCGACGTCCGAAAGAACGTCTCCGTAAAGATTGGGCATCACGATAACGTCGAAATTCTCCGGCGTGTCGGCCATCTTCGCCGCTCCGATATCGACGATCCAGTGATCTGCTTCAATGCCCGGATATTCCGGTGCGATCTCATCGAAAACGCGGTGGAACAGGCCGTCCGTCCGCTTCATAATATTGTCTTTTATGAAACACGTGACCTTTTTGCGGTTAAATTTCTTGGCGTATTCGAATGCGTAGCGGACGATCTTTTCCGAACCGGGACGCGAGATCAATTTCAAACATTCTTCGACCTGATCGGTCTGGCGATACTCGATCCCGGCGTATGTATCTTCCTCGTTTTCTCGGACGATCACGACATCCATTACAGGATGTTTCGTGCTTACAAACGGATGATACGAGACGCACGGGCGAACATTCGCGTAAAGGCCGAGGGTCTTGCGAACGGCAACATTTAGCGAGCTGTATCCGCCGCCCTGCGGTGTCGTGATCGGCGCTTTTAAAAATACCTTAGTCCGCCGAAGGCTTTCCCACGATTCGGGAGCAATCCCGGCCGCGTTGCCGCTCAGATATACTTTTTCGCCGATCTCGACGGTTTCGATATCGACGCGGGCGCCCGCCGCCTTTAAAATATGAAGCACCGCTTCCATGATCTCAGGGCCGATGCCGTCGCCGTGTGCGACCGTAATTGGAACATTAGACATACTGTTTTATTAAAATATCCTTATTAAATTTTTCGGTAAAAACTGAACCATCGATTTTAACGAAAATATCATCTACAAGCAACGGATGCAGGTAATCAGTATCCACTAAATAAGAAATAGAGAAAAAACTAGAACATCGCCGGGTGCAGCATAATCGGTGGAAAATTCTAACAAATCGCGGCCTCGGGCTATACTTGCATATGATCCGCCTTCAACTTATGCAACTTTTAAAAGGGGCATAAGGTGTTTATACTAATTAATCCGCGTTCTCAAGCAGTTTTACAGGAGTAGTATTTAATGAAAAAAGCAGTTCTTATCGGCTTTCTGACGCTCTTGGTGACGAGTTTTCCTGCCTTTGGGCAGTTTGAGCAGCGGAGGCGTTCGCGCGAGCGGATCGACCGTATGGTCAAAGCGACTGAGGAACGCGAAGCCGCCGTGAAAGCAGGTACACGTGGCGAAACCGGCCTGCCGGCGCCGAAACCGGCGGTGACGAATGTCGATGTTCAGGCAGTATTGAGCGTCAAGGACATGAAGACTTTCGCCGAAGCAAAACTAAGCCCGGTCAGCCGCGTAACGGATGGCGCTCCGCTGTGGCTTTATGTCAAATTTAAAGGAAAGCTCGGCGATTACGTTTCAACGGTGCCGAACAAGGACGAGCCGGGAAAGTTAAAATATTTGCTCTACGCGGAAGTCGGGCCGCAGGGCGATGTGACCGCTCTGAACCAATATGTGCTGCAATTCACAAAGGAAGAGCTGGCCGCGACCGAGCTGAAGATCAATCTGGCGCCGGGATTGTTCGGTCGGAATAAATCGATGCCAATCTTTCTTACAACTGCCGCGAGCGTTAAACCGGGCGTCTGGAATAACGAATTTCGCCTCGCAAATTCAGCCGGGCTTCCGCGCAGCGCGGCCGCAAATTTGACCAAAACCAATATTGCGCTCGATTTTGCCGCTGGCCTGGAAAAATACCGCAGGATGGAAGGCGAATATGATTCGATAATTTTGCGCGGATCGCCGGACTTGACGAAAATGCCGGTTCCGGGAACATTTTTCAGCGAGCCTCTCAAATCCGAGATCAACGCGAAGCTAAAAGCCGAAGGCATCCTACCGGCGAAATTCTATTTTTCGGGTGATGACTGGATGACGTCGACTTCCGGATCGATGATGGCGATGAAGCAAACCCGGCAGGTTTTCGCGAGCTACGCATATCAGAAAGGCGAGGCCTGTTTTTATGGCGTTGCGGAAGTTGTACAGACTTATAGTTCCTTCAATTCGAAGTTCGGCGAATCCGCGATCACATTAACCAATGATCTTCCGATTACTTGCGCAGCATTGAATTAGACTAAAGAGTAATGCCTTTAAGCGTTACTCTTACGTTTACTCTTGCCTGTTGATCTTCTCAGCCAGATTGAAATCGAAATCAGTTATTCCGCCGCGGTCGTGGGTCGTGATTTCAACTTCGGCGAAACCCCAACCGAATTTAATATCCGGATGATGATCGGCATCCTCGGCAATTTCAGCTACCTTATTAACGAATTTCAAACTCTCAGTAAAATTTTCAAATTTCAGGCGTTTCTTCAATTTCCCGTCTTCTGCTGTCCATCCTTCCAAACCCGCTAGGCGTTTTTCGATCTCCTGCGGCTCCAGCTTTTTGCGTTCCATGTATTTTTTACTCCTTGTAAGTAGGATATACTTACGTTTTTAAATATTTTACTAAAGGTCTGAACAAAATGCGTTATCCGCTGAAAGCAATTATTTTAATATTCGGTTTGCTGGCGTTTTCGTGTGCCGAGGATAAAAAGCCCGCGTCACCGCTTGAAACCTTTCAAACTTATACGAAGGCGATCAAGCAAAAAGACACGACGACTATGAAGCTGCTTCTTTCGGCGGAAACGATAAAGATGCACGAGCAGCAGGCGAAATCGCAAAATGTGACTGTCGATGAGATCGTCAAACGTGAAACCCTTTTCAGTTCGGAGCAGACAAGCGTCAGATTTCGCAATGAAAAGATCGAAGGTGATAAGGCCACGATCGAGGTCGAAAACGCCTCCACAATCTGGGAAACCGTGCCTTTCATTAAGGAAGAAGGCGTGTGGAAGATAGATAAGATCGGTGCCAGGGACCGTTTTGCGGATGATGTTGAAAAAAGAAACCAGCAGGCGGATGAATTAATGAATGAGGGGCGTCTTCCCTGACAACTTTATTTTTTCAAGATCAAGGAGGTTTCTATGCGTGTTTGTTTATTAAGTTTAATTACCGTTTCAGTCTGTTTCGGCGCCGGATGCAGATCATCATCCACCCCGGCAAATCAGCCGCCCGTTCAAAACAACACCATTATTACGTCACCCGCAACGGATACCGCTCCCGCACCACCCGCCGTCGGCCCCGCGGAAACACTCAGAGCCTTAAATGCCGCGTCGAAAGCAGGTGATGTCGCCGGCATTAAACGCTATCTTTCAGAAGGGTCGCTCGCCCTGCTCGAAGAGGGAGCAAAGGAACAAAATAGGCCGGTGGAGGAACTGCTGAAGGAAAAGGATCAGGCCCCGTTTCTCGAATTGCCGGAACTCGGCAAGGAAACGATCAACGGTGAGACGGCGATCATCGAGATCAAAAATCCCGTAACTGGAGCGTTTGAACCGTTCCCGCTAGTCAAAGAAAACGGCGAATGGAAGGTCGCGATCGATCTTTACCTTGAACGGTTTGAAGTGGAATTGGAAGGTGACGAGCAGCAGCCGTAATTGTTCAAATTCGAAGAATTTGCCCGCGAATAAGCGCGAATGAAGAAATTCGAATCAAATATGTTTTTATTCGCGGGCGGAATCAAACGGAATTTCAGAACCAGGAAATTCACAATATTTAGGAGGATTTAGTGTCAATTATTCAACCGTTCCCGGCATTACGGCCCGCTCCGGAAAAGGCGATGGAGGTTTCGTGCGTTCCGTACGACGTGCCTTACGAATCCGAAGTCCGCGATATTTTACGAACTAATCCGTTAAGTTTTTTGCACGTCACGCGGTCCGAGGCCGAGTTTGCCGAAGGTGAAAATCCGGCCGCTGCCGCCGTTCTTGAGCGGTCAAAAGAGAATCTACAGCGTTTCATCGATAACGGAACGCTCGCCGCCGAAGCTGAGCCTTCTCTTTATGTTTATCGTCTCGCCGCTGGTTCGCTAGAGCAAACGGGGATTGTCGCGTGTGCCTCGCTTGACGAATACGAGCGGGGATTGATTAAAAAACACGAGAAAACGCGCCCCGACAAAGTAAAGGACCGCACCGATCACATGCTCGCCCTGCGAGCCCAAACAGGACTAATATTCCTCGCTTTTCGCGGAACCGAAAAGACCCGCCAATTAATCCGGCAAACGACCGAGACCAAGCCTCTTTACGATTTTACATGCTCCGGAAATGTGCGGCACACGGTCTGGCGAATCGAAGAGGCCGGTGAGGCGGTCGAAGCTTTCGCCGATGTCCCGGCACTCTACATTGCGGACGGACATCACCGTGCCGAAAGCGCGTTTCGCGCGCGGGAATCTTTAAAAGCCGCGAACCCGAATCACACAGGAACCGAAGATTATAATTTCGTCGTCGCCGGAATTTTCCCATCGGAAGACCTTCGGATAATGGCCTACAATCGCGTTGCGAAAGACTTGAACGGTTTAAGTCCGAAAGAATTGGTAGCCAAATTAGACTCCAATTTTACCGTCACCGAGGACGGTATAAAGTACCCGCACAGCAGGGGAAATTTCAGTATGTATTTGGACGGCCGGTGGTTTTCGCTGAAATTTACGGGCGATTTCGCGGTTGATGCTGACCCGCGTGAACGGCTCGATGTCAGCCTTTTGCAGAAATTTATTCTGGAATCGATTCTTGCCATCGGCGACCCGAGAACCGATTCGCGCATCGCTTTTGTCGGCGGAGCGCGCGGTGTCGAAGAACTGGAGAAACTTGTCGATGACGGCGAAATGGCCGTCGCTTTCTCGCTTTTTCCGACGACGATGGAAGACCTTTTCGCCGTCTCCGACGCTGGCGAGATCATGCCGCCAAAATCGACATGGTTCGAGCCGAAACTGAAGGACGGGCTTTTTGTCCATTTGATTTAAGATTTTGCCCATGAAACACGCGAAAGAACGCGGAATAAAAAAGCAATTCTTCTTTTTGCGGCTTTTTCGCGTATTTCGCGGGCAAAATCCCGTATCTTTTCATTGTCGATCTTATGCTGGAAACCGAACGCCTTATCATTCGAAAATTTACGACTGACGATCTAGATTGGCTGATCGAAATGCGAATCGATCCCGCCGTCAACAAATATCTCGGTGGCCCGCGGCCTTCAAAACCCGGAAGCAGTCACGAAACGGATGCAATTCTACTTAAATTGTTACGAAACATTCGGCTTCGGGCAATGCGCGATGTTGTGGAAGGAAACCGGCGAACCGATCGGCGCCACCGGATTGCAGCCGCTGGAGGATACAGGCGAGATCGAGGTTGGATACAGTTTAAAGGAAGACTTTTGGCGAATGGGGCTGGGTTTCGAATGCGCTCGAGCGTGGCTCGAATACGGTTTTGTGACGGCAGGCCTCGATAGAATAGTCGCGGTTGCAGACCCTGCCAACACAGGCTCCTGGCGAATAATGGAAAAATGCGGAATGACATACCAGACGACTGAAGACCATTATGGAATGCCGTGTAAATTCTATGCTATTGGGAGAAATGAATTTTTAAAGGAGAGATAAATATGCGTTTTAAGAGTTTTATTTTTTTATTTTTGATAGTTTCAGCCTTGTCGGCTGTAGCACCGGGCCAGAAACCGGCGGACAAATGGGCGAAATTCGAAGGCGCTAAAATTCGTTACCATGATATCGGAAACACGAAATCCAAAAAAGCGCTCGTGCTTGTTCATTGCTGGACATGCAACGTCGAGTTTTGGAAGGACAACTACAACGCCTTCCCAAATCACCGCGTTATCGCGATGGATTTGCCTGGACATGGCGGCAGCGACAAGCCGAAGGTCGATTATTCGATGGAATATTTCGCCAGATCGGTGGACGCGGTTTTGAAAAAAGCCGGCGTAAAGAAAGCGGTGCTCGCTGGCCACAGCATGGGAACGCCGATCATTCGCCGTTACTACGAGCTGTATCCGGAAAAAACTGCGGGCCTTATCATTGTTGATGGAGCTCTTCTTCCCTTCGGGCCGCGGGCCGAGGTCGATAAATTTTTCGCACCACTTTTCAAGGATTACAAAGGCGGTGCGGCGACGTTTATCGACGGAATGCTGCGGACGGCTCACGCGGAAGTGCGGCCATTCATCCGTTCATCGATGCTGGCTACACCGGATTATGTCGGGTCGAGCGCCATGAAATTAATGCTCGACGACGCCTATGCCGCGCACGGCAAGATAAATATTCCCGTGCTTGCCGTAATTGCAAAGTCGGATTATTGGCCCACGGATATAAAAGACCGATACACTACAATCGCTCCGAAGATCGATTTTCATATGTGGACCGGCGTCAGCCACTTTGCGCATATGGAAAAGCCGAAGGAATTTAATGACTTGGTTAATTTATTTCTAACAAAGAACAAACTGTTATAGTTTCATCCGATGAAGTTAAGTTACCCAAAACTTATTTTCGCTATTCTTCTGATAATCTATTTCCTATGGATCGCCTCCGACCCGATGCAGGGCAGTTTTCTCGATCTCGTCGATCTTCCGATTCATGAAACCGGGCATTTGCTGTTTCGCCCGTTCGGCGAATTTATGATGATCGCCGGCGGGTCGCTTTTTCAGATAATATTCCCGGCGGTTTTCGTCGGCTATTTTGTATGGCATGAGAAATACTATTCCGCCGCTATCGTGCTGTTTTGGGTGGGGCAAAGAATATTGAATGTTTGGGTTTACGCATCGGAGCGGTCGTTATGCAACTCGTTTTAACCCGCGGTTTTACCGGGACCGAAGGCAGCTTTTCACGATTGGAATTACCTGCTAACAGAAACCGGCCTCATTAAATCGACAAAAATCGTTTCCGGCATTATCCGCGTGGCAGGAACTTTGACTATAATTACAGCAGGCATCTTTTCCGTTTACTATTCCGTTTTCTCCACTTCCGAAAGTTCAGACCTATGAAGGTTACTCTCATCACGGGCGCATCCAGCGGTATCGGCAAAGAATTCGCCCGGCGGCTCGCCGCGAAAAAGCATAATCTGGTGCTTGTCGCCCGATCTGAAGAAAAACTGCACACACTTTGCGATGAATTAATGGCGGAACACGGCATTACCGCACATTATGTCGCCCTCGACCTGATAGGTTTTGAGGCAGATTCGCGGCTTTTCGAGGAAACGGAAAAGCACGGCATGGAGGTCGATTGGCTGATAAACAATGCCGGATTCGGCTCGATGGGCGATTTTGCGAAGCTCGATCTGGAGAAGGAACTTGAGATAATAAATTTGAATGTTTCAGCACTCGTTGCTCTTACACACCGGTATTTGACGAAGATGCGCGGCCGGAAAAGCGGAACGATCATCAATGTTTCGTCCGCCGCCGGATTCCAACCGGTACCGTTCATGGCGACGTACGCGGCCTCAAAGAGCTTTGTTACATCATTTACGGAAGCGGTTGCGGAAGAGAACCGGCCGTTCGGAATCAATGTAATGGCACTTTGTCCGGGGCCGACAGAGACAAATTTTTTCGAAGCTTCGGAGATAGACGACGCGACCATTTTAAAAGGCCGGCAAACGGTGGAAGAAGTTGTCGAGACCGCATTAAATGCTATTGACCGCGGCAGATCTAAAGTTGTCTCCGGATGGGTGAATTATCTAGGGGCAGTGCTCGGATCGGTCGTGCCGAATGCACTGATCACCCGGACGGTTGCGAAGACTTTACGGCCCAAGTTTCAGGGCAAGGAATAGGGAACGCGGACATCTTTGTCCGCAACTCCTCATTGTATAATTTTGCGGACAAGGATGTCCGCGTTCCGATTATGAAATTTACGGTTCTCGGCAGCGGTTCGACCGGTAACGCCGTTTTGATCTCCAGCGAAAAGACGAATGTTCTGGTCGATGCCGGGCTGAGCTCGCGCGAAATTCTGCGGCGTTTGGCTGTCGTCGGCGTTGACTTTAAAGATCTTGACGCCGTTCTGATCACGCATGAGCACGGCGATCACGCCGGCGGCCTGCGCGTTTTGCTGAATACTGTAAAATGCCCGGTCTATGTGTCGGAACCGACGGTCGATGCCTATTGCAGCACACGCAAAGGAGCCCAAAACGGCGAAAGCGAAGCAATAAAACGGCAGAGTACAATAAAGAATCGCACGGTCGCCATCGAATCGAGCCAGGAATTCCGCATTGGCGATATCGATTTCGAGCCGTTCACCGTCCCGCACGACGCCGCGGATAATTTCGGCTTTGTCGCCAAGCACGACGGCGTAAAGATCGCGACGCTGATGGATTTCGGCTGCATTACCACGCTTATCAAAGAAAAACTCAACGGCTGTGACGCTCTCGTCATCGAATCGAACCATAGCCGCGATATGCTCCGTGCATGCTCGGTTTATACGTGGGACCTGAAGCAGCGAATCCTTTCCAAAACCGGACATCTCTCCAACGAAGATCTCTCCGATTGGCTGACTAACGATTTCGACGGCTCCGCCCGGCACATCGTCCTCGCTCATCTTTCCCAACGTTCGAACGAACCGAACCTCGCCCGCATCACCGCCGAATGCGCCCTACATATGCGTCCGGGCCTTTTTCGCGCGGAAACTAAAATTTCACTTTCGAATTACAAAGAACCTACCGAATGGATCAGCTTCTAGCTGGGATAACGGGTCAGAACCGCCTGCGTTAGCGGGTGGTAGAAACTGTGCCGGAATATTCACTTTTGAACCCGACCACAACTTTATGCCCGGATTCGTTCACCCGCTAACGCAGGCGGTTCTGACCTATTCCGCTAACCAAATTAGATGGTTACAAGACGCCGCGAAAGGTTTTCCGGTGAAGGGGGCAGTGTCCGTGTAAACGAAGCGCGGCGAAATGAGTTTTTGTGCCATATCCGGCGTGACTCGCAAAACCGAACTGCGGATAGGTTTCGTCGTACCCGATCATCAGGTTGTCACGATATGTTTTAGCGAGAATTGATGCGGCCGCTATGGAAGCTGAAATAGCATCGCCTTTAATTATCGCTTTCTGCGGAAGCGAGATTTGTTTAAGCCGAAGTGCGTCGATGAGCAGAAAATCTGCCTGGGGTTGAAGGTTGGCAATGGCTTGGCACATCGCCTTTTTTGTCGCTTCGAGGATGTTTATCTCGTCGATAATTTCAGCCTCGATCTGGGCTATCGAATAGCCTAAGACTATTTCCTTAAGCTCTTCAGCGATCTCTTCGCGGAGTTTGGCGGTAAGTTTCTTGGAATCGTTCAAGCCTTTCGGCAGCGGTTTGGCCGGATCGAGGACGCATGCGGCGGCCACGATCGGGCCGGCAAGACATCCTCGCCCAACTTCATCGACTCCGGCGACAAAAAGAAAGCCTTCGCTTTGAGCTTGAGTTTCAAAATCGAGGCCGCAGGTCCAATTACGCTTGTCGGGAAACAAGGAGACACGAAGATCAAGAACGTCCGAGTGCAAATCAATTGCCATCTCCGTGTTCCTCATCACCGTGTCTCCGCTTCGCCGATCATTTCGTCTTTCTGGTTTTATTTCGTGTATCAAGCTCTTTAATACGGGCAGCCTTCCCGCGCAGGTTGCGAAGGTAATAAAGCTTGGCCCGGCGGACCTTACCGCGTCGGACAACGTCGATGTGATCGACGACCGTTCCGTGCAGCGGGAATATACGCTCGACGCCTACGCTGAAGCTGACCTTTCGGACCGTGATGGTTTCGCGGACACCGCCGTGCTTTTTAGCGATAACGATGCCCTCGAAGATCTGAAGGCGTTCTTTGTTGCCTTCCTTGATGCGGACGTGCACCTTTACGGTGTCTCCCGATTGAAATGCGGGAACGTTATCCCTTAATTGTGGTGTTTCTATACTGTCTAAACGATTCATATCGTGTGTCGGCCAGAGGTCAATGACGATTAAGTTTCATCATTCACGTTCACCATTTGCTCCTAATAGGTCTTTTCTAATCGCTGTCGTCTTTTCAAGCGCCTTAATTTTACGCCATTTTTCAATTTCGGCATGATTGCCGTTTAAAAGCACTTCCGGGACCTTCATTCCGCGAAAATCGGCCGGTCGCGTATAATGCGGGCAATCGAGCAATCGATCGGAAAACGAATCGTTTGCGGCCGAAGTATCGCTGCCCAATGCCTGAGGCAGAAGCCTGATGACCGCATCGGTCAAAACTATCGCCGCCGGTTCGCCGCCGGACAAGACGTAATCGCCGATTGAAATTTCATCCGTCACGAGTGTCTTATTGACTCGTTCATCAACGCCTTCGTAGCGGCCACAGATCAAAACCAGGTGTTCGGCTTCGTCTGCAAATTCCTGCGCCACCGCATGCTTAAAAACTCTTCCTTGCGGCGAAAGCAAAACTACTTTCGTTCCCGGCGGATACTCTTCGCGGTCACAGGTTCCGATTAAATTTTCAATCGCGGCAAATATCGGCTCCGGTTTCAACACCATTCCGTCGCCCCCACCGAACGGCCGGTCATCTGTCATCCGGTGTTTATCGGTCGCAAATGCGCGGAGGTCGTGCACATTCACATCGACAATGCCTGCCAATTTAGCACGCCGGATTATTCCAAAATCAAAGACCGCTGTAAAAAACTCCGGGAAAATTGTCAGAACATCAATTTTCATCGCAAATGCAATCCATCTTTACGGTGAAAATCGCTTGCTACGGGAACTTCTGAACTTCTAGAGTTCATTGACGGCACGACACCTGCGATTTATATGTATCAAAAATCCAATAATCCTTCCGGCGGATCTATGCGGATCCGTTTGTTTTCAATATCCACTTCAACGCAGATCGCTTCGGCAAAAGGAATCAGATACTCTTTATCGCTGCCTTTTACAACGAGAACTTCCGTTCCGCCGGTTCGGAGCAATTCGAGGACGCTGCCGATCTTTTCGCCATCAATCGTTTCGACCTCGCAGCCTTCGAGTTGCCAATCGAAAAACTCGTCCTCGTCCAATTCCGCCGCATCCGCTTCAGGAATACAGAGCTCGACGCCTCGCAGCGTATCCGCCGTCTCTATCGAATTGAAACCTGCGAATTTCAAAACTATTCTTCCCTTTTGAAAAAAGAATTTTTCGATCTTCAAATCCGTGCGGCCGTTTGCCGTCACCCCGATAACATCGGACGAGGTCTCGAAACGCTCAGCAAAGTCAGTCAGCACATCTGCCACAACTTCGCCCCGCAGCCCGCGGGGTTTTGAAATTCTGGCTATTGCTACCAAGTCCATAGAGTTTGAAGAGTTGTGAGAGTTCATAGAGTTGAAACACCCCACTCATTAAACTCTATGATCTCCATAAACCCTAAGAACTAATCTTCGACAAGATCGAGCTGAAATCGCTTACCCTGCTTCTGCCCGGCGTAAAAAAGAATGCAGCGGATCGCCTTTATGGTCCGCCCTTCGCGGCCGATCAGGCGTCCCATGTCGTTTTCGCCGACACGAACCTGAATACGAACGTTCCTGCTGTCGCCGCTTTCCGCAACGTCAACATTATCCGGCTCCGCGACTAAAGCTTTAATGATTTTTTCGACAGCTTCTTTCATAGGTTTTGAGTTCACGCTTCAGCGTGCATATTCGTTAACCGAAAGACAAACTAAAGTTTGAACTCACAACTATTCCGCCGCTGTTTCGACAAACGGATTGTGCTTGATCAAACTTGCGACCGTTTCGGTCGGCTGTGCGCCGACGCCGATCCAATACTGAATGCGGTCGTGGTTCAATTTCACTTCGGCCGGATTCAGCATCGGATTGTAAGTGCCGACGTTTTCAAGATACTTGCCATCACGCTTCGAACGCTTTTCCTTTACCACGAGGCGGTAAAAAGGTTTCCCCTTCGCGCCCATTCTCATTAAACTAATTGCTAACATATTTTTTCCTTTGAAATGTCAGATTTTAGATGTCAGATTTCAATTCTTCCAACATCTGATATCTAACGCTTTTTCTTGTGTCTCTTCTTCTTCTTCAATTTCTTCGACAAAGAATCCTTTGTCTCGTCGTAACCGTTATCAAAATCTTCCGAACCGCCGCCGTTGCCAAGCAATCCGCCGAGGCCGCCCACTCCGCCGCCCATCATTCCACCTAATCCGCCGGCGAGGCCGCCCATCATTTTCTTGCCGAGTCCGCCGAACATTCCGCCCCGGTTCATTTGGGCCATCATCTTTTTCATCTGCTCGTATTGGCGGAGCAGTTGATTGACATCACTGATGGTCGAACCCGAACCTTTTGCCACGCGCGTTTTGCGGCTCGCGTCAAGAACTTTGTGGTCTTCGCGTTCCTGCTTCGTCATCGAACCGATGATGGCTTCGGTGCGTTTCATCTGAACATCGACCTCGGCGGACTGCTCGTCCGAAAGCTGCATGCCGCCGGTCATTTGTTCTGGAAGCATCTTCATCAGCTTCGACATCGAACCAAGCTTCTTGAACTGGCCAAGTTGGCTGCGAAAATCTTCGAGCGTAAACTGGTTACGAGTCATTTTCGCGAGCTGGGCCTGTGCCTCTTCCTCGCTGATCTTGCCCTGAACTTCTTCGATCAGCGTGAGCACATCGCCCATGCCGAGGATTCGCTGGGCAATTCTATCAGGATAAAACGGCTCGATCGCGTCGTATTTTTCGCCGACGCCGACAAATTTTACCGGCTGGCCGATCACCTGCTTGATCGAAAGTGCCGCGCCGCCGCGAGCATCGCCGTCCATTTTCGTCAGGACGACGCCGGTAATGCCGATTCTCTCGTGAAAAACTTCCGCCGAACGGACAGCGTCCTGTCCGGTCATCGCATCGGCGACGAATAAAACTTCGATCGGTTTTGTCTCGGCCTTGATTTGCTCGAGCTCGACCATCAGGTCGTCGTCGATATGCAGACGCCCGGCCGTGTCGATCATCAAGGTGTCGTAGCCCGAATCTTTTGCGTGCTCCATAGCACCGCGGACAAGCGTGAGCGGATCGTTCGTTTCCTTATTCTGATAAACAGGAATTCCGACAGCTCCGCCGACAACCCTCAGCTGTTCACGGGCCGCCGGACGGTAAACATCAACTGAAACAAGCAGCGGTTTGCGTTCCTGATTATCGGCCAGCCAACGTGAGATCTTTCCGGTCGAAGTCGTTTTACCCGAACCCTGCAACCCGACGATCATCACGACATTCGGTGTTTGCCTCGTAAAAACAAGCCGCGACGATGTTCCGCCCATCAATTCGGACAGCTCATCGTAAACGATCTTTACGACCTGTTCGTGCGGTTTCAGGTTCTGCCAGACATCCTGGCCTTCCGCCTTCGCCCTGACAGACTCGACAAAATCCTTCGCGACCTTATAATTTACGTCCGCCTCAAGCAGCGCCATCCGAATTTCACGTAAAGCCAGATCCACGTGCTCAGGCGTTAATTTGCCTTGGCCACGCAGATTCTTCAGCGTTTTCTTCAGTTTGTCGGACAGCGATTCGAACATATAAGCACACTTCGGCCTCAAGAGTCGAAACTATAAATACTAAGGGTTTGCGGTCTAACTGTCAAGAAACGAGTGGAAAAGCCGCCGACATTAACCGATTAAAACAGCGTTATAAAAATAGGATGACTTTAAGTGCCCTAGTTTGAAGCGGCATTATTCGAGTAAACCGTTGTACTTATCCCCATAAAAAATGTAAGTTTAAAAAACACTTAGAAGTATCTAATAGCCAAAACGTTGGTACGGATTTTGCTATTTACATTCTAGTTCGAAAAAGATGTATCGTTTCGGTGCATCAATACTTGAGGAGACAGGAATAAATATGAGAGTTCAAATTTTAGCTATAGCAGGAATAGCCGTCACGTCGATCGCTATGAGCGCGTGCGGTTCAACGGCAACAAACACAAACATGAACGTCAACGCGCGTAACATGAACAGTAATGTTGCCGTTGTCGTCAACAACAACTCGAACATGGCCAATATGAACATGTCGAACAGCAATCGCATGAACGCGAATGTTAACCGAGCCGATTATGACAAGAATCGCGCCGATTATGAAAAGGATAAGGGTTCGAGCACTATTGGCCAGGGTGCCAATGATAGCTGGATCTGGTTCAAAACAAGGGCTGCTTTGTTATCTACGGACGAACTAAGCGAATCGGACATTAACGTCGATGTAACCAACAATGTCGTAACTCTTCGGGGAACAGTTCCGACCGCCGCCGATAAGGCCGCTGCAGTGAAAACCGCGAAAGCCATCGAGGGCGTCACAAATGTCACCGATCAACTCAAAATTGCGCCGGACGGTTCGAGTAACATGTCAGGCGGAAATTCGAACATGAATCGGAGATAATTACTCTAATTCAGGTTTAATCGAAAGGCGGGCTGCAATGCCCGCTTTTTTTTCGTATGGAAAGCGAATCTTAGGTTCCCGATTTTGCTAACATTTTTTCAATCGCCGCCTTTATATCATCCACCCCAATTTGCTTCATACAAATATTGTCGGTACAGGATTTCATATAGTTCGTTCCGTAACAAGGAGCACAAGGCGGCGGCGAGCGAATAATTTCAACCGGACTTTTTTCTGACATAGGAGCAGTGGCAGTAAAAATTCCCGGTCCCCAAAGTGTGATCAGCGGCGTGCCGAGTGCTGCCGCCATGTGAGCGGGCCCGCTGTCTATCGTTATATATAGATTCATCCGCCGAATCAGTGCCGCCGATTCAATCAGGGAAAGCCGGCCGGCCAGATTCAGACAATCCACGCCTGCTGAACCGGCAATAAATTTATTGAGCGGACGATCAGTAACGGAACCCGTTAAAACTATTTTCGCGTTGAAATTTTCACGCAGCCACCGGGCAACCTCACTGAATCGCTTCGCCGGCCAGCTTCGCAGCCGCGTATCCGTAGGATGCTGTCGCCTGCTGCCCCATCCGGCATGGATTCCGATAACTAAATCGCTTTCCCCAATTTCATTCTCCCTCAATTTTTGCCGCAAGGCATCATCGATTCCCGCGGGATAATGGAACTCCATATCTATGCTCGCGCTTTCAGTCCCGATGGATTTCCCGGAGCGGAGATGCGATTCGATCGAATGTTCATTGACATCCCATTCCAGCAATTCGACGTTGCCGCACGGCTTGGATCGATTGTATGTAAAGATCCGTTCGGCACCAGTCCGGCAGGCGAAATTCGTAAACTCGTCGTTGGCTTCAAGGCATAGGATCGCATCCAGTCTCAATGAACGGAAATGGTTCGAAATGCGTCGCTTTTCCATGCTTAAAAACCCGGGCAGATGGCGATGAGTTACCGGAAATACTTCATCCAGATGAGGATTGTAGCGGAAAACATCGAACGCTGTACTCGAACAAATCGCGCCCAAATATGCATTCGGGTAAGTGTGCCTAATTGCCCGAAGCAGCGGAGTCACCATTAGCGTGTCACCGATTGCTCCTGCTCGTATAACCAAAATACGCGGCGATTTTTCTGCGAAGTTTGCGGCTGGCATTTAAGGGTGGTAAAGCGGATTCGTGAGTTTGTAAACTTATGTTTGTGTCCATGCGGTGATCCACTCGATTCTAATTTGAGATGCTTTCGCGACTGTCATTTCGATTCAACCGTCGCTTCGTCGATAAGCATCACCGGAATTTCATCGCGGATCGGATAAACCAGCGAACACTCGGGATTGATGCATTTCAAACCGCTCAGATCTTCCTTGATCTCGACGGTCGACTTGCATTTCGGACAACGCAAAATTTCTAAAAGTTCGGGACTGATTGCCATAATATTCCATCTCCAATTTGTCTATTCTATTACCAATGCCGTACATAGTTAAGGGCAGAGAATATATTTCCCTGCCCTCGATGCTTTCACTTTTTTCGATTTTTAATTAAACCGCCGCTTCCTCGGTCTTTGTGCCGCATTCCGGACAGAATTTTGCCCCCGGAGCAAGCTCGGCCTGGCAGTTAGAGCATTTTGCTTTTTCCTGCGTTGATCCGCACTCAGAGCAGAATTTAGCTCCTTCGCGAAGTTCCGCACTACATTTCACGCACGGAACTTTGGAAACTTCCATTTTCCCGCCGCAGTCCGCGCAGAATTTCACACCCGCCGAATTCTGCTTTCCGCATCCCGGACATGGAACCGTTGATGCCGCCTGTCCACTACCGCCTCCACCCGGGCCTTGCTGCCCGAAAGCATTCGCCATCTGGCCGCCGACCGCAAATCCGGCACCAAGGCCCGCGCCTAACCCGGCACCGCCGCCCTCGTTCTGGGCCGCGTCGCGCAAAGCATCCGCAGCCTGAAACTGCATGTATGTCTGAGCGTCGCCGAGTGCTCCCATCGATGACCGTTTGTCCATCGCCGCTTCCACTTCCGGCGGAAGGCTAATGTTCTCGATGTAGAATTTCGTTACGACCAGTCCGTAACCGGCAAAATCTTCATTGATCTTTTCACGTATCGATTCGCCGACTTCCTTGTATTGAGCGGCGAGATCAAGGGCTGGAATCTTCAATTCTCCGAGGGCATCCGAAAACTCGGTAACGATTGCGCGTTTAAGCTGGCCGTCAATATCTTCGGTTTGAAAATGAGCGTTAGTTCCGGCGACTTCCTTAATAAATTCGCCAGGATCGGCTACACGCAAGCTGTAGGCGCCGAATGCACGAAGGCGAACGATGCCGAAATCCGCGTCGCGCAGCATCACCGGATTCGATGTGCCCCATTTCATGTCAGTGAATTGCTTTGTATTTACAAAATAAACTTCCGATTTCATCGGCGAATTAAACCCATATTTCCACGCGCCCAGTTTCGACAGGATCGGCGTGTTGCCGCCGTCTATCGTATAACGTCCCGGCGTGAACACATCGCCTATCTGGCCTTCGAAAACGAAAACAGCCGCTTGCGATTCGCGAACGATAAGCTGTGCTTCGTTCTTGATCTCCTGTCCGGCGACCGGAAACCGGTAAAGCAGCGTGTCCTTAGAATCATCCAGCCATTCTATGACCTCAATGAATTGATTTAACGCCGCCTCTTTAACTTTGTCGAGAATACTCATTTTTGCAATCTCCTTGTGCAATATCTAACGATAGAATATCTCATAAAGTTCCGAAAAATGGAAGATTAGATATCCCGGTTCCGACTTATAAAATAGTAGATCGATATTGCAAAGGCACCGCCGGTGACATCCAGCAAAACATCCCACACCGAACTTGTGCGGGAACTGTTAAGACTCTGATTGAATTCATCGAGCCACGCAATTGAAATAGTTAATACTAGAGAAAGTACGATCCAATGTTTTCGGAGAAGTTCTATTGAGGACGTAGAAAAAGCCCGGGCGGCAAAGAATCCGGCAACTGCATATTCCGCGAGATGCGCAAATTTCCTAATGTAGCCGTGGAATATAGTGAGTGTTTCCGCTGAAGCCGAAGGAAAGAAAAATTCAAGAAGCGGCCGGATAAACCTCGATGTTTCAGGCATTGACGCCTGTCCACTGGAGAGAAAAAAGATCACTCCGATCCAAACAAAAAGCGGCGCGTAACGTGTGAAACGTTCGCGCCACTTGCTTATTGATTTCAAGTCAGCCGGCATTAGGCTGCGGCCGCCCCAGAAACGACTTCGATAATTTCCTTTGTGATTGCCGCCTGACGGATGCGGTTCATGTTAAGTGTCAGTGTATCTATCAACTCACCGGCGTTTTTCGAAGCTGAATCCATCGCCGTCATACGCGAACCCTGCTCCGAAGCGACCGATTCAAGCATTGCCCGGTAAATCTGCGTTTGAACCTGTTTCGGCAGCAGTTTTCCAAAGATCTCCGCCGCCGGCTGTTCGTAAATATATTCGGCACGCGAAGTGTCTTCCGTTCCCGCTTCGACGGCGGTTCGCGGGATCGGCAAAAGCTGTTCGATCACCGGCTTTTGCGATAGGACCGTTTTGAACTCGGTAAATACCAGAAACACTTTATCGATTGATGTGTCCTCGGTAAAAGTGCCGATGATCTTCTCCGAAATTTCGACCGCGTCAGAAAGCTTAACCTGGCCTGCGCCGGTTAAGCCTATATATTCAGAAGGAAGCGGCATTTCGCGGCGTCGGAAAAAATCTCTGCCCTTTCGCCCGACGGGCATCATTTCTATGGTTTTATCCGACGATTCCTTAAGAAAAGCTTGAGTAACCTTAATTACGTTTGCATTGAACGCACCTGCTAGGCCTTTGTCCGCCGTCACTAAAACGACCAGATATTTCTCGTCTCCGCGTGCGTCCAAAAGCGGATGCGAAAATTCATCCGCTACCTTCGCGCTCAATCCGCCCAAAACTTCGGACATTTTTTGCGCGAACGGACGTGCGGCAGTAACGCGGTCCTGCGCGCGTTTCAGCTTTGCAGCGGCTACCATTTTCATGGCTTTGGTGATCTGCTGCGTATTCTTTACCGACTTGATCCGCCGGCGCATGTCTAAAAGACTTGCCATAATTACCTATTTTTCAACAATTCTTCGACCGTTGTTTTAATATCTTCGGCGATCTTTCTCAAAAGAAACGGAGATATATCACATCCCTGATACCGTTGTGAACCTGCTTGTAGCTATGCTTGAACTGTTTATGAGAACCTCTCTGCCGAATCTCAACAAAACCCATGTTTTCGAGAATCCTGACGACTTCCCGCGGTTTTAGTACCGGGACGTTTCCCATATATCAATTCAATGCAATAGACTGCGTGCCGACGATTCAGACTCAAGCTGCGGCTCGCCGTCTTCGAGAAGCATTCCAATAACTTCTCTAAGATTTTCGTTGAGTTCATCCAGAGTTTCACCCTGTGAATGCGCCCCGGTAAACCCGGGAACATAACCGACAAAAAGCCCTGTTTCAACACATTTCTCAACAACCGCCGTATAGTAATGCATGTTGATAGCCTACGCCGCCGCTGCTCCAGCCGTTTCCCAGCGAGTCGCTTTGAAATCTTCGACGGCTTCCTTCATTGATGCTTTTAAAGTATCGTCGATAGTTTTCTTTTCGCGCATCGTCGACATTACAGCCGGATGCGAGCTTTCGATAAAGCCGGTCAATTCTTCTTCAAACCGCTTAAGGTCGTCGACCGCGATGTCGTCAGCCAGGCCGTTGGTCACCGTCCAGATGATAAGCACCTGCTTTTCGACTTCCATCGGCTGGTACTGTCCCTGTTTCAGGATCTCCGTCAGGCGTTTGCCGCGTTCGAGTTGATCCTGCGTCGATTTGTCGAGGTCCGAACCGAACTGGGCAAATGCCGCGAGTTCACGATATTGCGCAAGATCGATACGCAGCGTTCCGGCGACTGATTTCATCGCCTTGATCTGTGCAGCGCCGCCGACACGTGAAACTGAGTTTCCGACGTTAATCGCCGGTCGAACACCGGAGTTAAACAGATCGGATTCGAGGAATATCTGCCCGTCGGTGATGGAAATCACGTTCGTGGGAATATATGCCGAGATATCGCCGGCCTGTGTTTCAATGATCGGCAAACTCGTCAGCGAACCGCCGCCGCGGGCGTCGGACATTTTAGCCGCGCGTTCGAGCAGGCGTGAGTGAAGATAGAAAACGTCGCCCGGATAAGCTTCGCGGCCCGGCGGACGGCGGAGAAGCAGCGAAATTTCTCGGTATGCGGCGGCCTGTTTCGAGAGATCGTCGTAAATCGTCAGAGCGTGGCGGCCGTTATCGCGGAAAAATTCGGCAATTGCGCATCCCGAATAAGGAGCGAGAAACTGCATCGCCGCCGGATCGGACGCGGATGCGGAAACGACAACGGTATAATCCATCGAACCTGAATCTTCCAGCCGTTTAACGACCTGAGCAACCGTCGAAGCTTTCTGCCCGATAGCGACATAGACGCAAATCACGTCTTTACCCTTCTGGTTGATGATCGTATCGATCGCAACAGCTGTTTTACCGGTCTGGCGGTCGCCGATGATAAGTTCACGCTGGCCACGGCCGACGGGAACCATCGCGTCGATAGCCTTTAATCCGGTTTGAAGCGGTTCTTTTACCGGCTGGCGGTCGATAATGCCGGGAGCAATTCGTTCGACCGGATTAAAAGTATCGGTAATGATATCGCCTTTGCCGTCGATTGCATTTCCAAGAGCATCGACCACGCGGCCAATCATCGCGTCGCCGACCGGAACACTCATGATCTTGCGGGTGCGTTTAACCTCGTCGCCTTCCTTGATCTTCTGAAAATCGCCGAACAGTACGGTCCCGACCTTGTCTTCCTCAAGATTCAATGCAAGGCCGCGAACGGCGTGCGGAAATTCGAGAAGTTCGCCGGCCATGACCTTTTCGAGGCCGTGTATCTCGGCGATGCCGTCGCCGACCTTGATCACCGTTCCGACTTCATCAACCGTCATGCTCGAATCGAAGTTCTCGATTTGAGCACGGATAATTTCGTTAATTTCGTTAGCTTTAATTGCTTCCATATCTGTTTTGCATCAATCGTGAATCGTAATTCGTCCGGAGCTTGCCTGATTTACGATTGTCGATTCACTACCCATTTATCAACTGTTCCCTAAGATTCTTTAACTGCGTTCTAACAGAGCTGTCGTAAACCGTCGAACCGATTCGGGTTATGACGCCTCCGATAATTTCTTCGTTTATACCGAAATTCAATGTGACCTGTTTGCTGGTCAGTTTTTCAAGATTGTTTTTGAGTTCGGCCTTTTGAGCATCCGAAAGCTCGCGGGCGGACGTGACCTGTGCGGCTATCTTTCCGCTGCGTTCTTCCAAAACCGTGTCGAAGCGTTTGTTGATCTCGCCGAGATCGGTTAGGCGGCTGTTTCGCAGGAGAATACGCAGGAAATTTGTGGTCGTCTGCGTCGGCCTTGTTTTATCCAGAAGGCTGTTCAGCACATTTTCCTTATTTAGTTGTGCTACCGACGGATTGCGAAAAGCGGTTTCGAGTTCGGTGTTCGAGCCGATCAATTCTTCCCACGTTTTCAATTCGCTCTTAACCGTATCGGTCTCGCCTGTCTTCAAAACCACATCGGCGAGGGCTCCCGCGTAACGGCGGGCAACTGTTTCTGTGCTCATCCTAGTTCAAACCTCCGATTGCCTGAATACCCGATTTGACCAGGGCTGCGTCATTCTCACTATTCATTTTCGAGCGAATCTTTTCTTCCGCCAATCTTACGCTTTCTTCCGCCGAAAACTTTTTAAGCTCTGCTCTCGTGACCTGTCCGAGCCGCGAGATCTCGCCGCTTACCTGCTCGGTCATTTTCCTGACCTCAAGTTCGGCCTGCTCGGCAAGCCTTGCCCTTTCGGCTTCAGCTTCGGCCTTCGCATTTTGAAGAATACTGTTCTTCTCCGGTTCGAGACCGGCAAGTTTGGCTTCCGCAGTGGTTAATTTGGATAATGCCGCCTGTTTTTCCTCTTCGGCTTTTATCAGCTCCGCGCGGATCGATTCACGTTTTGCCTTGAACGCTTCGCTCAACGGCTTTTTAAGCAAATAGATGATTATCGCGACAAAGATCGCAAGGTTCAGGAATTTCCAAGCCTCGAATCCCGGATAATTAAGGTAGTTCGTGTAAAAACTGCCTTCGCCGCCTTCCGCCGCGGCAAAAATAAAACTGTATATAAAAGCCAACATACTATTTAATGTTCTGAGTTCAAGCTTTAGCTTGTCTTTTCGTCAACGAAGAAGCACGCAGAAGCGTGAACTCAAAACTCACGCCCTCAAAATATTTGCACTGATCTTTTCAGCCATTTCGTCGGCCTCGCGGGCGATCACAGCCCTTGCTTCCTCCGCCTGATTCATCAAGCTTTGCTTCTCGCCGGCCAATGCCTGTGCCGTTTCGGCCTTCGCATCGCCGATCATCTTCTGGCGGGCGGCAACAGCCTCTGCCCTTTGCTTTTCGATCAATTCATAACCTTCGCTGCGGGCTTCCAAAATTGCGTGGTTATACGCGGCCTGTTTTTCCGAAACCTGGCTCAATATCGTTTCCGCTTCACCGCCGCGTCCGCCAGCGTGCTTCTCACGAGATTCGATAATACGGTTGACCGGACGAAAAAAAGTGCGGTTCAATACCCAGATCATCAATAGAATCAGGCCTATATGAAGAAAAAGCGTTCCATCCGGAAACAGCTGAATCGATTCTGCGAAAGCCAGCAAAAACATAACTTTATTAAACTAATATCCCAAAAATCACAGAGTAAAAATCACTTTGGGCTCAAAACGTATAAGAATATCACGAGCTATTTTGACGGTCAAGGACGCTTCCCTGTTGGAACCGGGAGCGATAGCGACTGGGTTCTTTGCTTTCGCATATGGTAAAGTCTCTCAAAACCGATATGTCCAACGGACCCAAAATCCCATCTCCAAAAGCACCTCGGAACCGAACGCTGGAACTCACTATTGACGAGCTGAGAGCGTATAAAAAACGGCTGGTTTATGCTGACAGCATTACAAAAGACATCTTCACCGCGAATCAAATTATTTGCGGTGATATGTTTGCCGTATTAAGACTGCTGCCTTCGGCGAATTTCGACCTGCTTTTCGCCGATCCGCCCTACAATCTAAGCAAGAATTTCGGCAAGGAAAAGTTTCGTCAAACTTCGCTCGAAGATTACGAAATTTGGCTCGAATTGTGGCTGGCTGATTGCGCCAAAGTTCTAAAGCCCACGGCATCAGTTTACATTTGCGGCGACTGGCGGTCGGCGGCGGCGATTCAGCGTGTCGGGATGAAGTATTTTACGCTTCAAAACCGCATCACTTGGGAACGGGAAAAGGGCCGCGGAGCTAAAGCGAACTGGAAAAACGCCGCGGAGGATATTTGGTTTTTTACAATGTCAGACAAATATACCTTTAATCTCGATGCCGTAAAAATTAAGCGAAAAGTCCTCGCTCCGTACACGGAAAACGGGAAGCCGAAGGATTGGCAGAAAAACGGTGACGGCAATTTTCGTGAAACGCATCCCTCGAATATCTGGACAGATTTGACTGTTCCTTTCTGGTCGATGCCGGAAAATACTGATCATCCAACGCAAAAACCCGAAAAACTGCTTGCGAAGATCATTCTCGCAAGCACGAATACCGGCGATTTAATTCTCGATCCATTTGCAGGCAGCGGAACAACGGCGGTAACGGCGAAAAAGCTTAACCGTGATTTTGTTACGATCGAATCGGACGAATATTATTGCATGCTTGCTCAAAAACGGCTTGAAATGGCAGAAAATAATAAATCTATTCAAGGTTACGCGAACGGAATTTTTTGGGAGCGCAATACAAATCATAATCACCTGCGCTAGTGGAAGCATGTCAGCACAAACTATTAAAAACGACTCCAAAACTACAATAAAAAGGTGCCAAATCAAAAAAAAACGGAGATGGTTTAGCTTACCGCAATAGCGCCTATCGATATACTCGAGGGAAACGAAACGTAGAATTCATAACATCGCCGATTACCCCACCAATAATGCTATCGGGAGCGGATGTGAACTAACCTGATTTCGTCAATTATCCCGGATTTGTGGAAATCACTTGCGCAGGCGATTCTGATTTCAGCGAATCATGCTTTTGTGCTAAAAATATCCTAATGAAAATCGCAACCTGGAACGTTAATTCAATAAACATCCGTCTTGAGCAAATGCTGCAATGGCTGGATGACACGCAGATCGATGTTCTGTGCCTGCAGGAAACGAAATGCGTCGACAAAAATTTTCCGTTCCAGCCGATCAACGATGCCGGTTACAAAGTAGCTTTCTTCGGCCAAAAATCGTACAACGGTGTCGCGATCCTTTCGAAACAAGAGATCGAAGACGTGCAAAAAGGCTTTCACGATGATGATGAAGAACAGCCGAAACGCCTGATTGCCGGGACAGTAAACGGCGTCCGCATCGTCAACACCTACATCCCGAACGGCACCGAGCTTTGGACGGAAAAATTCACCTTCAAACTAGATTGGCTGCAAAAACTGCGAAAGTTTTTCGACGCAACCTGTGATGTCAACAAAGATGTCCTGCTCTGCGGCGATTTTAATGTTGCTCCGCATGAACTCGATGTCTGGAGCGTTCCGGTATGGGAAGGCAAACTCCACTTTACAAAACCGGAACGTGCCGCGATCCACCATGTAAAGCAATGGGGCTTCGTCGATGTTTTTCGCCAAATGAACGGCGAAGTTCAGGAATTTTCCTGGTGGAACTACCGCGAAGGAGCCTTTCTAAAAAATCACGGCCTTCGCATCGACCACATCTGGACATCCGCCCCACTCGCCGAAAAATGCACGGGCTGCTGGATCGACAAAACTCTACGCGTATTGGAACGGCCTTCAGATCACACGCCGGTCGTCGCGGAATTCGATTGATTGCCAAGAACTGAGAAATAGTTTATTTTGAACGAACTTTGTCTTCGAAGCGAATAATTAAGTCGGAAAAGGAGAATAGAAATAATGAGTAACACCGCAACACAGATTAGCGAGGAACAGGCGATCACATTTACGATTCAGCAGTATATCGACGGTGGGAAATCGGGCCGTGGTGAAGACATGAGGCCCGCGTTTCACAAGGATGCAACTATCTTCGGATATTATCGGCCCTAATATCTTTACCGGCCCAATCCAAGGGCTTTTTGATTGGAATGAAGAAAATGGTCCGGCCGCTGATTTACGAGGCCAAATTGCCAAAATCGACATTGTCGGAACTGTAGCGAGCGAGCGGCTGGAACTCGACAATTGGACCGGCCACCGGTTTACAGATTTTTTCACTCTGCTCAAAGTCGATGGCGAATGGAAGATCATGAACAAGGTCTTTTATCTACATTCAGACGTTTAGAAAGGAAACGAACGAGCTCGTGTGAATATCGAAATATTATGAAGGTCGCAACTTGGAATATTAATTCGGTCAACGCCCGCATAGAGCACGTTCTCGAGTGGTGTGAAAAAAATCAACCTGACGTGCTGTGCCTTCAGGAAACTAAGTGCGTCGATGAAAAATTTCCCCATCAACAGCTCCGTTCCATCGGCTTTCCACATATCGCTTTTCACGGCGAAAAATCTTACAACGGCGTCGCGATAATCTCAAAATATCCTATTGGGGATTTGCAGAAAAAATTTTCGGATGACAATGAAACGGCACCCAGGCGCCTGATCGCCGCAACCGTGGGCGGTATTCGCATCGTTAATGTGTATGTTCCGCACGGTACTAAACTCGGAACTGACAAATTCACTTTCAAGCTCGACTGGCTTGCACGCCTGAGGAAATCTTTTGATGACAGTTTTGAACTCAACGACTACGTCCTGCTTTGCGGCGACTTAAATGTTGCCCCGCACGAACTTGATGTCTGGAAACCGTCTTTATGGAAGGACAAGATGCATTTCACGAAGCCGGAGCGAGATGCCATTCAACATGTTAAGAGATGGGGCTTCGTCGACCTTTTTCGTCAAATAAACAACGAAGAGAAAAAATTTTCCTGGTGGGATTACTTTCATCACTCGTTTGAAAAAGACCGCGGCCTTCGCATTGACCACATTTGGGCTTCTCCGCCGCTGGCCGAAGCCTGTACCGATTGCTGGATAGATACGGCGCCCCGTGCACTCGAAAAACCGAGTGACCACGCCCCGGTCTTCGCTGAGTTCAACCTTTAATTTCAACATTAGATCAGGTGCATAATGTCGACGAGTGGTTTCCGCTCAATGTCTGGAACTTGTGCATCGTACGCAGGATACCCAATTGGAATCAGTACAAACGGAATTTCATTCTTAGGCCTGCCCAAAATTTCCTGTAAAAACTTCATGGGCGAAGGCGTGTGCGTCAGCGTAGCCAAGCCCATATTGTGAAGTGCCGTGAGCAGTATGCCAACCGCGATCCCGACCGATTCCTGCGAATAATAGGTTGGCTCGGTCTCGCCGTCTTCTATAAAAGAATTGATACGGAAAACAACAATCAAATACGGTGCGATCTCTAAAAAAGGCTTGCGTTCGTCAGTTCCAAGCGGAGCTAATCGACGCAGCCATTTCTCGCTCATTCGGCCGTTATAGCTCTCGTGTTCTTCTTTTTCCGCCGCTTCGCGGATTTTTCTTTTGATCTCTGCGTCCTTTACGACGACGAACCGCCACGGCTGAAGATTCGCACCTGACGGCGCGGTTCCGGCAGTCGCAATAGCCTTTTCGATCAATTCAAACGGCACCGGCCTGTCGGAATAATCACGCACGGTTCGGCGGCGGTAAAGCAGCTCGTAAAATTCCTCTGCCTTTCTTGCCTGCTCGGCCGCCGCGAAATTATTGAAGTTGAGAGTGATGAATGTTGGTTCTGGAAAATCCTGACTCATTTTTGTTTACGTCGCAGCTCCTCGATTCTTCTCCGCAATTGCGGAAGCAGTCTTGCAGTCTTAAATACCGAACCGCTGGCGAAATATTTCGCAAATGCGCGGAATGTTTCGACGGCTGTCGGCGAATATGGCATCCACCAGGCATTTGGAAGTTTTGAGATGCGGTTGACGTGAATGTGCTGCGGCTGGACGAGTTCCATTAGGCCTTCGCGGCCGTGAGTCCTGCCTCTGCCGCTGTTTTTGAAGCCGCCCCACGGGGTTTGGGCGATGCCGTGAGTGTAGAGAACTTCGTTGACGCAGACGGAACCGGCTTCGATCTGTTCGGCGACGCGTTTTCCTTTTGCGTGATCTTTTGTCCAAACGCTGGCGGTCAGGCCAAATTCGGAATCGTTGGCCAGACGTATCGCCTCTTCTTCAGTTTTGAAGACCGCGATCGGCAAGGTCGGGCCGAATGTTTCTTCCTGCATCGCCCGCATCGAATTGGCGGCTCCGGAAATAACGGTTGGCTCGTAGAATAACGGAACGCGGACATCTTTGTCCGCACGGCCATTATGGCGGACAAGGTTGTCCGCGTTCCGTTTGCCGCCCGTTTCGATCTTTGCACCTGCGGCACGGAAATCTTCGACGTGGTCCTCAACAATAGTGATTTGGCGTTCGGAAGACATAGCTCCGATAGAAACATTCTCATCTTCGCCGCTGCCCTGCTTTAAGGCTTTTGTTTTCTCAACGATCAGCGAGGTCAATTTTTCAGCCACTCCTTGCTGCACATACAACCGCTCGACCGACGAGCACGACTGGCCCGAATTGCAAAAAGCACCCCAAACTGCAGCACTCGCGGCGAGTTCAAGATTCGCATCGTCGAAAACGATCATCGGATCTTTCCCGCCGAGTTCCAGCACGACCGAAGTCAAATTTTTCGCCGCCGCCGCCGCTATCTTTTTGCCGGTCGCGACGCTGCCGGTGAACATTATTTTGTCAGGCGCCGCATCGACAAGCGCTGCGCCCGTTCGCCCGTCGCCGGTTACGATTTGCACCGCATTTTCGGGAAATCCGGCCTTCTCGAATATCTCGCCGATCTTCAACCCGACCAGCGGCGTCAGTTCCGAAGGCTTGATTACAACCGTATTTCCCGCCATCACCGCCATCACTGCTTCACCAAGCGGAATCGAAAACGGGTAATTCCATGCCGGAATTATTGCGACAACGCCGAGCGGGTGATAAATGATCTTCGAAGTGCGGCCGAGCATTCCGTAAAGGCCGATATTTATCTTCGCAGGGCGCAGCATTTTCTCGGTATTCCGCGCAAAATACTGCATCAGGTCGAGCACCGGAGCGATCTCCATCGCGATCGCCTCGCCAAAAGGCTTGCCCGATTCGGCGGAGATCAGATGAGCGATCTCATCGAGCTGGGATAGAATCACTTCACGGGCCTTCATGATTAACTTCCCGCGTTCGCTAAATGTGGTTTGTTTCCAGGTAACAGAAGCTTTACGCCCATATTCGACCGCATCAGCGACCGAATCTGCTGACATTTGCGGCACGCGCCCGACTTCTTGGCCCGTAGCCGGATTAATCGAGATAATCTCCTCGACTTCGTTGTCCGGTGTAATTGCTGCTCTCATACCCGCTAGAATAACCCAATTTGTCGAATTCTCCGCGCACCGATTTTGTCAATCGTTTACAATTTCTGCTTTTAGCGAGCTTCCTGCTTAGCGAAGAAAGCTGCAAAAGCAGGATCTTCGTACGCCTGGCTAAAAACTATAACTTTCTATTGACAAAGCTAATTCTGACGATTATTCTGGTAACCGCAGGTGAAACAGAATGATTGATGCAATTGACAGACAAATCTTAACTATTGTTCAGCAAGATGCCCGGATTTCAAATGCTGAGATTGCTCGGCAGATCGGTTTAGCGCCGTCTGCTGTTTTAGAACGGCTGAGAAAACTAGAGGAACGCGGCGTTATTCAGGGTTATTCAACCAGGATCGATCCGCGGCAGGTTGGGCTTGGGCTGACGGTTTTTGTATCGGTGCGGACGAGCGAATGCGGCGGAGGCGTGGATGAGGCTTTGTCGGCGATTCCCGAAGTTCTGGAAGTCCACGATGTCGCCGGCGAGGACTGTTATCTGATCAAGGTGCGAACCAAGGACACTGAAGCTCTCGGAAAGCTCCTTCGCGAGCAGATCAAGCTGATTCCAAAGGTTCTGGGAACCCGGACGACAGTAGTTTTGCAGACGTTTAAGGAAACAAATGCTCTGCCGCTTGACCGGTTTGCTGACAATGCGGAACCAGGGCAGAAACGAAAGGCGTCCGGTAAATAAACAAGGGGAAATTATGTCGAAGGAAGAAACGAAAACAGATTTAGCCCGGCGGAATTTGATTATAATGATCGCAGCCTTCGCGGCGGTGTACATTATTTGGGGCTCGACATATCTGGCGATCAAATACGCGATCGAAACTATTCCCAGCTTTCTCATGGCCGGAGTGAGATTTTTGGTCGCCGGCGGAATTCTTTATACCTTCGCACGCGTAACGGGCAATTACGAAAAGCCTAAATTGGTCCATTGGCGGACGAGTTTTATCGTCGGAACTTTGCTTTTGGGCATAGGCAACGGCGGTGTGGTGATCGCGGAACATTATATTTCGTCGAGTCTCACGGCTTTGTTGATTGCCACCATGCCTTTCTGGATGGTGCTTCTCGGTTGGATGTTCATGGGCAGCGGAAAGCCGAATTATAAGGTTGCGCTCGGCCTCTTTATTGGTTTTGCGGGAGTCGCGTTGCTCATTACCGGGCGGAGCGTCGAAACGTCTGACGGCAGCGGAGACGGCTGGCTTTTCGGCTTGGTCTGTATACTGGTCGCCGAAATCGGCTGGGCCTTCGGCTCGCTTTACGGAGCGAAGGCCCCGACCGCAAAATCTTTCGTGCAGGCAGCCGGGATGCAGATGTTGGCCGGCGGTCTGGTTTTGGTCGTCGCGGGAATGGCGACCGGAGAATGGGCCGCGTTAAATGTAGCGGCCATTTCGACGAACTCGTGGCTCGCGCTTCTTTATCTTATATTCTTCGGCGCGATCATCGCTTATACCGCTTACAGCTGGCTGCTCAAAAATGTCTCGCCGGCGGCGGTTTCGACCTATGCCTATGTCAATCCGGCGATCGCGGTTTGTCTCGGCTGGGCGATAGCAGGCGAATCGCTAACCGGCCAAATGCTCATTGGGGCTGTTGTTATCGTTGCTTCGGTTGCGTTAATTACTCTGCAAAAGAGTGGAAAGAAGACCGTTATAGAGGATGAAATTTCTGATGCAAATTTGGGTGTAGCTAAAACACGGGCTACATATTCAACTTAGTTGATTAGTGGTCAGCAATCTTGTTTTCGCACTTAAGGTGCGTCTCGAAAATAGCCAGACGTGAAGCGTCTGGTACGAATTGAAAATGAAACTCGCTCTGAAGGGGCGAATTTGTTCGTGGAACGTATTCCAGACGTTTCACGTCTGGCTATTTTCGTTTGGCGGCTTCACCGTTTTAATACAACTTTTTAACCACCCTAATTTTTAAACAATCATTTTCTCAATCACACCGTACGCCGCCTCAACGGCTTCGGAAAGCTTTTCAGGTTCGCTGCCGCCGCCTTCGGCCATGTCGGCTTTGCCGCCGCCGCGGCCGCCGATGATCGGGGCGATCTCTTTGATTACGTTTCCGGCTTTGATCCGTTCCGTCAGGTCGTTCGACACGCGGACAATGATGCTGGCTTTGCCCTCGTCGCTGCGGCCGAGGATGACAACGCCGGATTTCAAACGGTTCAAAAGTGTATCGGAAAGCTGGCGCGTTCCATTGGCGTCGAGCCCTTCGACGATCTTGCCCAAAACCATTACGCCGCCAATATCTTTTGCCTCGTCGCCTTTTGACGACGGGCCGCCGGGTCCGGTCGCGATTTTTAATTTAAGCTCGTCATTCTCTTTGCGCGTGCGTTTCAATTCTTCCTGCAATCTTTCAATTGCGTTCGGCAGATTGTCACGCTGAGTTTTCAAAGCCCCGAGCGAGCGTTCGATCAACTTCTCGTCCTCGCGAAAACGGTCGAAGGCATCGATGCCCGTGATCGCCCTAATGCGCCGCACGCCCGAAGCGACCGCTTCATCCGACATGATCTTAAAGCTGCCGATATCGCCCGTCGCCCTGACATGCGTTCCGCCGCAAAGCTCCTTCGAAAAAATGCCGTCGCCGACGCTCAGCACGCGGACATCCGATCCGTATTTCTCCCCAAATAAGGCCATCGCCCCGTCGCGCATTGCTTCCTCGATAGCCATCACATTCGTATTCACCGGATGATTTTCGAGAATATGGCGATTCACCAGATCTTCGACTTCGGTCAACTCACTCTCGCTGATCGGTTGATAATGCGTAAAATCAAAACGGAGATTATTTGGAGCAACAACCGACCCGGCCTGCTTCACGTGCGTTCCCAAAACCTCGCGCAATGCCGCATGAACCAGATGAGTCGCCGTATGATTCCGCCGCGTCGCATCGCGTTTTTGAACATCGACCAGTGCGTGAACGGTGTCTCCTACCTTCAGGGAACCGACGCGCACTTTCACTTTGTGGATTATCAGCCCTGAGATCGGTGCGTAAGTGTCGGTGACAAAAGCTTTTTTTTCAGTTCCGTTCAAAAGTCCGGTATCGCCGACTTGTCCGCCAGCCTCTGCGTAGAAAGGCGTTTGATCAAGCACCACGCTGCCCTGTGAACCGAGAGCAAGCAATTCTATCTCTGTTTCGCCGTCAAGAATGGCGACTATCTTCGCCTCTTCAAACTCCGTTCTGTCATAGCCATGAAACTGATTGGCTCCGATCTTTCCAAACAATTCGGCATAAATCGGATTGATCTTCTCGCCGCGCTGAGTTTTACCGATCCCGCTCTGCCTTTGGAGTTCCTGAATAGCCTCTTCAAATTTCTCATCAAACTCGTCCTCGCCAAATTCAACCCCTTTGTCTTCTAGAAAAACTCGAATTAGATCCTTCGGAGTGCCGTAGGTATCGTAAAGGGTCGCAAGGCTTCGGAACAACTCGCCGCTTCGCTCTACATCCTTTGAGAGTCTTAATTCATTAAGCTTGCCTAATCCCACGGTCACCGTGTTTCCAAAACGTTCTTCCTCCAACCTCACCATCTTCCCGATAAATTCACGCTGCACTTCCAATTCCGGATAGGCTTCGCGCATTTGTTCGACGACGAAATCGCAGACTTTGTAGAAAAACGGGTCTTTGTAGCCGAGATGTTCGCGGCCGTGATAGATGGCGCGGCGCATTATTTTGCGGAGGACGTAGTTGCGGCCTTCGTTGCCGGGCAGGATGCCGTCGGCGATGGCAAACGCCGTCGAGCGGGCGTGATCGGCGATCACGCGGCAGGCAAATTGCTGGGTCTCATTCAGATTATCGTAAACGTTCATTTATCGAATTGTATAATATCAGCCGCGTTCAAGTCTTGTTAGCCCCAACACAAAAATTACTGATTTTAAGTCTTTAATAGGGTAGAATCCTTTAATGAAAAGACTAATGACATTACTTTTAACGGTTGTTTTGACATCGTTCGGATGTGCCGGGAACAACACGGCGTCGAATACGAATGCTGCGCAAGGAGGCGAAAATGCTCGCTACGCTCCGACACCATCGCCGATTGCCGCTTCAAATCAGAATACCGTCGCGAACCGCTCAACGCTTCCTGATGAATCGACCGGCGATGCCACGGAATTTGACGGCACGGCAGGCATTACGGAGAAGAAAAACGCTGTTATAAAGAATGTCGCTCGAATGAGCGCGGTCCGTTCGGCCCGGCACGCCAGCTACGACCGCGTAGTTTTCGAGTTTGCCGGTGCCGAAATGCCAACATATCATCTCGAATATATCAACACGCCAGTGCAGCAGTGCGGCTCGGGCAATACTGTTCCTTTTGCGGGCGACGGATGGCTCGAAGTAAGATTCAGTGATTCGCAAGCCCACGACGGAAGCGGAAATGTAACGATCGCCGACCGCGAGCGTTCGCCGAATTTACCTGTCATTAAAGATCTTAAGATCACATGTGATTTCGAAAGCGAGGTGACATGGGTTCTCGGCGTCGCATCGCCAAATAAATACCGGGTCGTCGAGCTAAAAAATCCGACGCGGCTGGCGGTCGATATAAAAAACTAGTTTTATATCCATCCTGGAAATTTATGAAACGCAAATGTCTTATCTTTGGATTATCGGTTATTTTTACGGCACTTTCTTTTATCGAAATGAATGCCCAAATAAATAAAATCGAAAGCTTTAAAGGCTTATATCGCCGCGAACTAAAAGATGCCGGAATTGTCGGCAGCAGCTTCGTATTCCTGAAAAATAACAACATGGTAATCCAGGAATATTACGGTTCGGCGAATCTCGAAAAAAAGCAGCCGGTTGACGAAAATACCATCTATCACTGGGCGTCGAATACAAAGCCTTTTACCGGCATTGCGATCATGCAGCTACGCGACCGCGGTTTATTAAAGCTCAATGATCCCGTGACGAAATACCTGCCGGAACTGAGGCAAATTCATAATTCGTTCGGGTCGATGGATGAAATAACGATCAGGCATTTGCTGACGCATTCGGGCGGATTCCGAATTGGGACGTGGCCGTGGAGAAACAATAAGGACTGGGAGCCGTTCGAGCCACAGGAATATTCGCAGCTTGTTTCGATGTTTCCTTTTACCGAGGTTCAGTTCAAGCCCGGCAGCAAATTCAGCTATTCGAATCTGGGCATTATCTATCTCGGACGTATTATTGAGGTCATTACAAAAGACGATTACGAAGTTTATATCGACAAAAACATCTTAAAACCGCTCGAAATGCACCACAGCTATTTCGACGCGACGCCGTATCACCTGCTCAAACACCGTTCGCACAGCTATTACATAGAAAACGGTAAACGAACAGAAGGAAAATTCGACGCGAATACAGGCGTCACCGTATCGAATAGCGGCCTCAATTCACCGCTGCCGGACATGATCAAATACCTGAATTTCCTGGTCGGCGATCCGGCTAAGAAGGAAGTTTATGATGAAGTTTTGAAACGGACGTCGCTAGAAGAAATGTGGCAGCCGCAATTGAAAGCAGAAACCGACGCCAATGGAAATAAAGGATTTACGACCAACATTGGATTGATCTACTTCCTCGACAAAACCGTTGGCGATTTACACCTCGGCCACGGCGGCGACCAGAATGGTTTTATCAGCTATATCAATTTTGACTCGAAAAAACGGGCGGCTTCGATACTGGTTTTTAATACAAATGTTATCTATCCCGCAAATACGGCAGCCGATAGGGATGTGGTGAGCAGGCTCAGAAATGCTGTTCGTGTATTATTCTAGCCAGATTTACGACACGCCTTTCTCCGGATTCCAGCTTCCCTGCAGTTTCCTGAGCAAAAGGATCTGCCCGCCGTGATAGGCGTTGTGGGCGTTTATGCGTGAGATCAGCGAAGCCCAGGTTGACGGGTTCTTCGCCGAGACCTGTTCGCTTAACCTGCTTTCATCTGCCGCATCCAGAAGGCCACGAAACTCGCTCATTACCGAATCAAATTTCTCGACCGCGGCGTTCCAGTCCGCATCCGTAGCATCCTTACCGCCCGTAAATGTTTCGTCGTTATCGGCCACATCGTATTCAAAATCGATTCCCTTGAACCGCTGCAAATACGCAAAATTGTAGTAGTGCAAATGGCTGAGGCATTCCCAAATAGTATTGTCCCTTACGTTAGGCTTCCAACTAGCCTGAGCAGCCGTTACGCCTTCAAGCATATTTCTGACGGCTACAAACCAGCCGTTCTTGTCGTAACACTCGTCGAATTGTTCGAGAAGTACTTGCTTGTCCATAACTACCAACCTCGATGAATTTCCCAACGGTCAATAATACGGCCGTTCTCGACAATATGATAATGCGAATGCTGAGCCGCGGTCAGGCACGAATGGTTCGCGAGAATGCGAAGCCGGTCGCCGACCTTAAACCGGTCGAATCGTTCGTCCCCGCCCGCTTCGATCTCGCCGTGTTCCTGCGACAGTGAGGTGACGCGCATTCCGGTTTCGTTCCCTTCGATATTCAGAACATGCCCGTAGCCGCAAGCCGGATCAAGCCCGACCGGGCCGCGGTCCTTGGATAATGCGATTGCTCCCGCATCGACGACGATCCGCCGGCGCGTCTCGTCGCGATGTACGACCGCCGCAAGCACGGTCAGTGCGGTGTCTTCAAAGCCGCAGCTTCCGAGCGTCGCCTGAAACGCGTCGTAAAAAATGTAGTTTCCGGGCCTGATCTCGTCGATTCCGTCGAGATGATCGACGCAGCTTATCGTCGGCGTTGAGCCGATACTCACGGTCGGAACCTCGATGCTTTGTCCGCGAAGCCGCGTCGCCAATTCAACCATCGAATCGCGTTCATGCCTGGCGACCTCGAGAATCTCTTCGTTCGAATTAGAATTGTACGAATGCCCGGCGTGAGTCAATATGCCGGCAAAATGCAGATTGGCGGCGTCCGATATAAGCCGAGGTATCTCCACCGCTTCGGCGGTATGCGGCTCGACGCCGACGCGGTGCGTGCCGCAGTCGATCTTCACAAACACGTCGAATTTAACGCCCTGCTTCCCGGCCGTTGCATCAAGCAGCCGCACAGTTTCCGTGTCGCCGGTCAGCAGATTCAGCTTAACGCCGCCGCGAAGAATTTCCACCGCCTCATCGAATTTGCCCCGTTCGATCGGCACGGCATAGGTAATGTCCGAAAATCCATGCCTCGCAAACGCCCTCGCTTCCACCAAAGTCGAAACCGTTATCGCCCCGTCATGCCCCGCAGTCTGAATGCGAGCCACCTCAACGCACTTATGCGTCTTAACATGCGGCCGCAGGCAAACATTGTTCCGTTTAGCGATATCGCCGATACGCTCAGCATTCCGCTGCACGCGGTCGTCGTCGAGCAATAGGCAAGGCGTTTTAATAGAATCCATATTTAATATCGCCTTCAAAAAGACATCGGGCCAGACTAGCCTTCATCAGATAGTTACGAAATAGTTGATGATCGCCTGATTGTCACAATTAATAAAATAGGACATCGGCAGCAGGTTTACGACGGCTAAATTACTTATTTTTTTTGATGACTTGCGGAATTTTCGACCAGTCTTTTCTCGAAGAAGTTTTCTGAATTCACGAACACTTATTAAGACTCTTTTGAACTTTCACCGAACTACCATCTTTAAACATGACTCTTAACGTAAGTTTCCGGCTCCCATGTCCATTTGTTTTCATCGACAACTACCGTTTCAAGACCGCAGATCTGATCATAAGCAAAAACTCTATGCACCCCATACCATGTAGTGAATGAGATATAATTATCCAAAAGCAAAATTCTGCGGAATACTTCTCTGATACACACCAAGAAACCGCGAAAGAAGAAAAGTAATAGGATGAGAAAGGTGATCGAAGCTTCCCCTTGCCAATCGCCGATAAATGCCCAAATAAACAATAGAACGAAAATTATATAGGCGGCAATGCCAATCCCCCGAAGAACTCGTGATTCCTTAGAACGACGAAGGACTATTCGACTTTCATTCTTCTTCACCTCCGGATTTTAGCCCGCAAGGTTTCTCGCCTTTTTTACGAGGTTTTCAACGGTAAAGCCATAATCCCTAAATACATCTTCAGCAGGTGCGGACGCTCCGAATTTATCGACCGTTAGCGTATCGCCTTCGAGGCCGGTGTATTTTGCCCAGCCGAGGCTGACGCCGGCTTCGATGGCGAGGCGGGCGGTGATCTTTGCGGGCAGGACTTCTTCTTTATATTTCGCGGATTGTTCGTCGAAGAATTCCCAGCACGGCATTGATATGACTCGTGTCGGGATGCCGTCGGCGGCCAATTTTTCGCGGGCTTCCATGGCGAGGCCGATTTCGGAGCCGGTGGCGATCAGAATGAGTTTCGGTGCCGCGGCTTTTCCTGACTTTGTTTCGGCTTCGGCGAGGATGTATGCGCCTTTGTGCAAACCTTTGGCGTCGGCAAATTTTTTCCGGTCGATCAGAGCGACCTTTTGCCGGGAAAATGCAAACGCAGTTGGGCCGTTCGATCGTTTTAGAGCCGCGCGCCAGGCCTCGCGAGTCTCGTGGGCGTCGCAGGGGCGGATAACTGCGAGGTTTGGAATTGCGCGCATTGCTGCCAAATGTTCCACGGACTGATGTGTAGGTCCGTCCTCGCCGAGTCCGATGGAATCGTGCGTAAATACAAAAAGCGTCTGAACGCTCGAAAGTGCGGCGAGGCGAATTGCCGGGCGCATATAATCGGAAAACGTCTGAAATGTGCCGCCAAAAGGAATCAAGCTCCCGTAAAGCGCCATGCCGTTCATCGTCGAACCCATCGCATGTTCGCGGACGCCGAAATGAATGTTCCGCCCGTCGTATTTTCCGGGCTGCATATCGTGCGAATCCTTTATCAGCGTATTATTCGACGGTGCAAGATCGGCCGAGCCGCCGATAAGCTGCGGAACCGTTTCGGCAATTGCGTTGATGACATCGCCGCTGTACGCCCGAGTCGCTTTAGCCTCGACATCATCGAATGTCGGCAGCGATTTTTCCCAGCCTTCAGGTAGTTTATTAAGCCGCGTCTCTTGCAGCGTCTTGCCTAGATCGCCGTGCGTCTTTTCAAATGTTTTGACCAGTGTTTCCCAATCCTTTTCGAATTTTGCACCGTTTCTAACTGCTTCGCGGAAGTGCGATGCAACCTCTTTGGGGATGTAGAACGTTTTGTTTTCATCCATGCCGAGATTACGCTTGGTCTCTTTAACTGCCTCATCGCCCGGAGCATCCGAGTGAGCTTTAGAAGTGCCTTGTTTGGGCATTCCGAAACCGATGATCGTTTTAATACGGATCAATGTCGGCTTGTCCGTTTTCTTTTGAGCAGCTTTAATAGCTTTCTCGATAGAAACGATGTCGTTTCCGTCCTCCACTACCAGAACATGCCAACCGCACGATTCGAAACGCTTTGTGACGTCCTCTGTAAAAGCAAGGTCGGTCGAACCGTCGATAGTGATGTTGTTGTCATCGTAAAGATAGATCAAATTCCCCAGCTTCAAATGCCCGGCCATCGACGCGGATTCATAAGAAACACCTTCCATCAAATCGCCGTCCGAGCAAATACAGTAGATAAAATGGTCGATAATCGGGAAACCTTTTTGATTAAACTTCGCCGCCAGATGAGCTTCGGCCATTCCCATTCCGACGCCATTCGCGAAACCCTGCCCAAGCGGCCCGGTCGTGATCTCAACACCAGGCGTCATAAAATTCTCCGGATGTCCCGGCGTTTTCGAATGAAGCTGACGGAAGTTTTTCAATTCATCCAGCGACAGATCGTAACCCGTTAAATGCAGCAGTGAATACAACAGCATCGAACCGTGCCCCGCCGAAAGCAGGAAACGGTCGCGATTAAACCACTTCGGATTCTTCGGATTGTGCCTTAAGAACTTTGTCCACAGCACATACGCCGCCGGTGCCATGCCAAGCGGCAATCCCGGATGCCCGGAATTCGCCTTTTGCACCGCGTCGAGCGATAGCGTGCGAATCGTATTAATGCAAAGCTGGTCGAGATCGGTGGTTTTTTTGGGTTGTGTTGCTGTTGTCATTTAATTTGCCAATGGATCTATGATCTTAATGTAGTCCGAAAACCGGCGAAAATTTTTGTCGGCACTTGCAACGGATGCGTTGTGTTCCGCGGCGATGGCCGCTATGTGAGCATCCATAATTAAATCTCCGGACAAATTCATATCTTTCAATATTTTCGAGAATATCGGCCAGTGCTTAGCGGTCGGGCCGACAACCTGCACCATCGGGTGAGCGAGCAATTCGTCAAGACGCTCGGCTGCTTCGGCGACGCTCCACGGCTGCTTGAAGATGCGACGGTTGGTGGCGATCCGTAAAAAAGCGTTCGCGGCGGTCCAGGCAATCGCGATGGACTCGGTGCGGTCCGAAAGGAGTTTCTCCAGCCAGCGTGCCGTCTTCCGATGCTGCGGAAGCTCTTCGACATATGCGTAGAGGAGCAGATTTGCATCAAGCAATATCATTTATGAAAGTCACCCTCCACCTCGGAGATCAGCGCCCAAACATTGTCAAAATTGAGTCCGGGCCTTGGCTTGGCGTCTTTCATCGGCCTTATCTTAAAAGGCGTATTGACGACTTCGCCTTCCGCCGCCAGGCCCTTCTTCATCAATTGATTAACTATTTGCTTGAACGAGGCTTCAGGCCGTTTATTCTGAATACGTTTGATACCAACTATAACTTCGTCATCTAATGTTAGTGTAGTTCTCATACAAACATCATAGCATCAAAATTTACCGGCATCAAGACATCAGATTAATAAGTCATAGAAACTATCGTGCCTTTTCCTGCCGTTTTGATAAGCAGCCCGGCGTTTTTTATCAAAGTGAAACTCCTCACCTTTCGGCGTCGAAATTTTCCCGACGTTTTCTATTTTGCCAATTGTTTCGAGTGCAAGCAAAACCGCGCCGCGGGAAGATGCTTCGCGGGTATCGGGGAGCGACATATTCTTTCCCAGGACATCGGCGATTATCTGGGTCCAAGCTGGCGATTCGCGCAAGGCTCCGCCGGAGGCGATTATGTCGCGAATTTTGCAGACATCGTTCAACTGATCGAATATTTCGGCGAAACGATACGCGACCGATTCGAGAGCGGCCTGAACAATATCGATAGTATCGGTTGAGGATTTAAGCCCTAAGATCGCTCCGGCGGCATCCTCATGGTAACCGGTACCGCGTTCACCGGCGAGAAACGGCAGGAATGTAAGACCGTGAACATTGGGCGCGCGTTTTGCGATCTCCGCTTCGGTTTTATCATCATCTTCCCGCAACCTGAAATTATCTTTCAGCCAACGGTAAAGACCGCCGCCGTCGGACAATGCACCGCCGATAATCACTCGTTTGCGGTCGATTCGGTAGCACCATAAACCGTCGGGAATTGCTGCGGGCGGATTGCCTTTGTAAGCCACGCGCATCGCTCCGGACGTGCCGATCATTAACGCCGCTTTCGACCTTTGCACGCATCCGGCGCCGATGTTATTTGCGGCTCCGTCGCCGATTGCGGGAAACCACTTAGCATTTTTCAGACGCGGCCAGCGTTTAGCGAATTCTTCGGTTAGCTGAAACGTTTCCGCATCCTCGGCGATGCGCGGCAAATTTTTTTTTGTGATTTTTGCAAATTTAAGTAAACCGTTGTCCCAATGACATTTACCGATGTCGAAAATACCGGTGGCTGATACCATCGAAACGCTCGTGGCGGCATTTCCGCAGAGTTTCAACATGACAAAATCGCTGATAGAAAGCCATTTATCGGTTTTAGCAAAGATCTTTGGAAAGTCTTTTCGCAGCCAGAGCAGCTTTGCCGGCCAAAAACTTGAGTGAAAGCGTGCGCCGGTGCGGTTGTGAATATCTGTTTCGCTTAATTTTTTTCGGAGTTCCGCGACGTGTTCACGGCTACGCGTGTCGGCCCAGCCGAATACCTTTGTAGTCGGTTTGCCCTTCGAATCGATTCCGACCAAGCTATGCCAAAATGACGATGCTGCAACATATGCGATCTCGTTTTTGTTGGTTTTGGATTTGAGGAGAACATCGTCGATAGCTTTCGCAATTTGATCAAACGCTTCCTCAGCATCGATCTCGGCCCCACCGTTGTCGGTCGTGCTCAAAGTCCGCTCGTTTTTAACAAATGTTTCAGGCAGAACATTGCCCTCTAAGTCATACAGCGCCGAGCGGACACTCGATGTACCTATATCCAAAACAAGTATGAGTTCTTGATTCAAAACGCGGAGATAATCAGCTGTTTATGCCCAAAACCTTCTTAAGCCACCAGCGGAGGCCGACGAAAAGAAACCGCCAATCCTTAAAAAATTCGGGCGGCTTGCCTTCGAAATAATGCCCGATGAACTGCAAAACCCAACCCATTACGAATAGTCCAAGAGCAATCCGCCAAAACCCGCCGACAAAAAAACAAACAGGTATCAGAAAGAGAGAAACAGCGATCATCGGGATACCGATGCTGTGCGTCAAGCGGTTTACCGGATGTGATGCCTGTCGGCATATTCTTCGATCCATTCGTCCCATGATCTACCGCCCTTCATATGCGTTTTCTCCTTTAGTTTTCAAAGATTCTACATCAAAGCGGCATGCGGTGAAAGACGTTTACGTTTAAATTGTCGCTAAGCGGTTTGGTTTCACTGATTTCAAATCCCGCTAGAAAATCTTGAGCCATAAAAGTATCCGCATCCTCAACATTTACAGGTACTTCCGTCACGATCCATTTCTCAATCGCGGACGCAAAATTTTCGTAGGTATTGGCACCGCCGATGATGAAAAGATCGCAATTGAGATATTTTGAAAGTGTCAGAGCATCTTCAACGCTCCGTAAAACTACGACATTCGGCTGATTTTCAATGTTTCGAGACCGGCTGAGAACGATATTCAACCTATTCGGCAAAGGCTTGCCGATCGATTGCCAGGTGTTATATCCCATTACGACAGAATTTCCGGTCGTTGTTTCCTTAAAAAATTTGAGGTCGGCAGGATAATGCCACGGCAGCTTGCCGTCTTTGCCGATGGCATAGTTTTGAGATATGGCGACGATTCCGATGATCATATGATTTTCTCGCCCTTGTAAACGGCAATTTCCGAACCTTTCGCCAGCAAGATCGAATATGGTTTTTGATCTTTCAGAAATGCAAATCTTTCGCCGTAACTGTTTGCAAAATCAACGTTAATTATCGAATTTTCAACCGAAAAAAGCTCCCATTTCGGATGTTCTACCTTGTATTCGTCGGTCCGGCCGCCTTTACGTTTTGTATAACCCCAATAATGCTCGATGATAAATTCACCGTGCGAATCAGCCGCCGGAACGCCCAAGTTTTCGCCAATCTCTACACTCACTTTATTCGAATTCCCGCCCTTTTTCCACGAGTAAACAACAGTCGAATCGGTTCGTTCGTGGCCCATATTCCAGGCTTCATACGGCTCTTCATAAAATATACGGGCAACGGCGGCAATTGCATAGCGCGGCACTATCTCTTTAACAAAAACCACGCCGCGTCGCGTTTCGTTTCCTGTTTGCCGCGTAACATAGAACCGCAGGTTCACTTCCTCAAAATTACAACGGCACCGGAATGCCCAAAACCCGCGTATTTACGAACATACCCGACCAGGCTGACATAACAGCGCCCTCATGGAAGTCGAGTTCGACTATTCGGAACAAGGCCGGCGAGGATGGATGGCTCGACCCCGTAGTTCACCATTATGAGGTCCTGCCATCTTGCGGTCAGAAATTTTCTCATCGTAAAATCTGTCGTTTGTCGCCGACCCGCATGGTAATCTTTTCGCGGTCGAAGTATTCAAGCAGCGGAATCGCGTACTTCCGAGATATTCCGGCGATTTCCTTGAACTTAGGAACATCAATAAAACGAGAGTGTTTGCCCGCATCGAGCTTAGCTAAATTCTCTACGAGACCATTAATTACGAGACGCGGGAAATAGAACTCGTCCGTAACCTTTAGGATCTCGCCCGCGTCCAAGAGTAGCTGAAATACAGTCCGTGCCTTGTTTCGGCTGATTTTATGACCTTTTATAGATTCTGCGATCGCATCTTCCAATTTCGGCGGTTCGATGCCTGCGTCGAGATAAATTTTTAATAAACGTTCGCGAAGTTCAGAATCTTCATTCGACAATTCCACACTGCGACCAGCTAACTGCACAATATCTTTATTAGCGACAATTAGCTTAGCTGTTTCCAGATCTGCGACTACCGCTTTGAAAATTCCCGGCGGAATATAGGAGAAGATCTTCTCGCGAATTGTTTCGAGGGACATGCCGGATGAAAGCGGTTGACGACAAAAATGCTCAGTAATTTCGAGGATCGTTTTAGCTTTAAGGGATTCAAAGACAGTATTTACGAGATAATTGCCGCCTGCTTTCCTGATCATTCCGGTAGTCAGATTGTGTAACAATGCCTGCTCTAGAATCTCGCGTTTCCATCCGGTCTGCGCATGCAGGCCAGCAAAATCCACGCCTTTATCACTTGCCGCAGCCACCCAAACAGCAATAGTTTCCGCCGGGCTAATTGCTTTATCCGCAATAGTTCTGAGGAGATCTACTGTTGCGGAAATATCTTTTTTTCTTACCTTTTTGGCCAATCCGTCCAGTACACGGCCACCGCCGATAGTTGCTTGGGGTGAATAGCTGCGGATAATGAACCGCTCACCTGGAACTGATGCGACCGGTGCTTCTAACCGCAACTGAATAAAGCCTTTATCACCTTGCATTATTTCACCTGCAGCGTTCATTACGAGAATTCTCGCTAAAATTTCCCGCGTTCCGAGGTGCAGGCGGACGCGTTGACGCGACTTGATGGCCTTTTTTGCGCCTTTTAAGGCCTCAATCTCCGCGTCGATCATTTGAGTGCACTGTAAGACGGCCCTCTCGGCCAGGATCATTCCACGGGCGACTTTGTAGTGATCGATTCCGCCTAGATTTACAGCTGTACGCTGTCCGGCTGCGACCGTTTTGACCTCTTGTCCTTGAGTTTGGAGGCCGCGAACGCGAATCTTTTGACCTTCCGGCAACAGCTCCAATTCATCACCTTCGCTGATTTTTCCCGATGCAAGAGTGCCTGTAACTACGGTGCCGAAACCCTTTACCGTGAAACTCCGGTCAATCGGAAGCCGTGTGATCAATGAGTCGGTTCTTGTATTGATGGTGTTTGCGGACGCGATCAGCGCAAGCTTTAAGGCATCGATCCCGGCACCTGTCTTCGAGCTGACGGCGATCATGGGCGCAACATCAAGGAACGAGCCTTCGACGAGTTCGGTAGCTTCAAGTCTAGCCATCTCCAAAAGGTCGTCATCCGCCATATCGGTCTTGGTTAGGACGATGATGCCCTGCTTGATGCCGAGTAGCCGGCAAATCTCGAAATGCTCGCGGGTTTGCGGCATAACGCCTTCGTTTGCAGCAATTACAAACAGGACGAGATCGATGCCGCTGGCCCCAGCGAGCATATTTTTGACGAATTTCTCATGGCCGGGCACATCGACTAAGCCGATCCTGACGCCGTCCAGCTCAAGCTCCGCGAAGCCAAGGTCAATCGAGATGCCGCGTTGTTTTTCTTCGGGAAGGCGGTCGGCGTCGATGCCGGTAAGTGCCTTTATCAGCAATGTTTTACCGTGATCGATGTGGCCCGCGGTGCCAACGGTGATGTACATAAGGCGGGACGGGACGGTGTGAATTATCGAAGTCTCAGCAGGCTCTCCACGGACACGTCCTCATCTAGCGTTTCCCAATGAATACCGAGCCCTCCGCCGATCAGAGTCCAGTTATTACGCTCCATCGGTGAGGCGTCGAGGAGTCTTGGGTACCATTCGAGCGGGACGGAGATCTCGCGTCCGTCGGCCAGTTCGACCTGTATCGCATCGCTGTTGCAGGCCACGTCAACGGCCAAAGGCTGAACATCCACGGTAGAAATACTCATTTTATCTTCCGAACTCCTTTTAGTATCTTTAATTAGGATACAAGAATTCGTACAGGCAACGCAAATCTTTTGAATTTCGGAACTGAAAACCAGGCTGAAAAATTACGAAAATCCGAACCACTGCAAACCGTCACCGGAACTTTAAAAACCGCGTCTCAAATCAACAAAAAACCTTTCGAGATCAACAATTTTTGAAAGGCGAAATAGCCGAATGATTTTTCCTGTCCGATCATCCAAATCATTCGTTTCATTCCAATCGTTCCAATCGACCGTTTTCATCAAAACAGCTATATACGCCGAACCGAAGAGCGCGCTAATCTCGAAATATCAAAGGCGAAGGCGGCCGGAGATGCGATCTTTGAAAATTAACGGTTGTGAGTTCCAGCTTTCCTGGTTCTGAGTTCGCGCTTCAGCGTGCTTCTTCATTAACCGAAAGACAAACTAAAGTTTGAACTCAGAACTTAGGAAGCACGCTGAAGCGTTGACCCTAAACCTTTACTTCGCCGGAATCGCCCTGTCGCCGCTCAGTCCGAACTGCGTAGTTGTATAAACCTGTGCGGATCGGATAATGTACCAGAAACCGTTTCTGAATACAGCGATGTCGTCCGAGCCGTTGCCGTCGTAGTCTCCGGGAACCGGAACGTCTCCTGTCAGTCCGAACGAGCGGAAGTTATAGCTTGGATTACTGCTGTTCAGGATATACCACTGGGCCGACGACGGACGGAAGACCGCAAAGTCCTGCTTGTTGTCGCCGTCGTAATCGGCATTGACCGGTATGTCCCCATTTAGTCCCCACTGCTGCTCGACGAAGTTGCCGTTGCCGCTGTTCGCCCGGTACCATGTGCCGTTCGACGGGCGGAACACCGAAAGATCGGCTTTCAGATCTCCGTCGTAATCTCCCGGAACCGGACGGTCGCCCGAGAGTCCAAAAGCCTGTGTCCTGACATTAAGGCCGTTGCTGTTGAGAATATACCAGGTCGAATTGGACGGCCTGAACACGGCACGGTCGTCCTTCCCGTCACCGTCATAATCCGCCGGAACAGGAATATCTCCCGGCAATCCGAACTGCCCGGAAGTAAATGTGCCGTTGCTGTTTGCTATATACCAGCTGCCTTCGGATGGGCGAAAAACGGAGAAATCAGTTTTTCCGTCACCGTCGAAATCTCCGGGAGCGACAATGTCGCTGGCAAGTCCCCAGCTCGTGATGCTAATCCCGGCCGTCGAACGAAGCACATACCAATTGCCTTCTGATGGACGATACACGGATAAATCGCTCTTACCGTCACCATCGAAATCGGTACGTGACTTCAATGGAAATTCTGCAAATCTGGCGACACTCATTTTGCTAAGGCCGAAGCCGTTACTGCAAGTTCCACTCACCAATATCTTTCCGTCATTTTGTAATGCCATCGAGAATCCTGAACATTGGTGATTCGGGATATTTGCGGCGGCAGCCGTACCTTGATTAAAAGTAGCATCAACCGAACCATTCGTTTCGAAACGCGAGATAGCAAACCTGGAAAATTGCGATCCTCCAATAAGAATTTTTCCTGTTGAATCAAGTATAATTTTATAGACGCTCTGACCAGCGTTCACACTTCCGCTGCCGCCAAAAGTACTATCCGGCGAACCGTTCGAGTTGTATCGCAAAAGAACGGATATACCCGCCTTAAACCCGCCAGCCAGTATTTTTCCGTCGGGCTGAAGAGCCAATGAGGTAATCATATCGGATCCGTTTGATAAGATAGTTACCAGCCCGCCAGTTCCAAAGGTATCGTCAAGCATTCCGTTCGGCATAAACCTCATCATGAGGAAATCATCATTCTGACCGTTGTACAAATACCCGCCGATCAGAATCTTACCGTTTGGCTGAATTGTGATGACTTTCGCCGATTCACTAAAGTTTGGGAACGCAACGATCAACTTACCGCTGCCTGCAAAAGTTGAATCCAGCGAACCATCTACGTTGTACCTAATTATCATGATGTCGGTCTGGTTGTTATCTGACGGATCGGTGGCAAAGGCCGTCGTTCCGACCAATACGAGTTTACCGTCCGACTGTATTGCCATTCCTTCACTGAAATCGTTCGAGAAAGCGTTGTTGTTTGTTGCAACCACGCCGTTCAAGTCGAAACTACTGTCCAAAGTACCATCCAAGTTATACCGTGCGGCGGCAAAATCATTATTGGTAGTGCCCGAATATCGCGATCCGCCGAGAACAATTTTTCCGTCGGCCTGAATTAACATTGACGTTGATTGATCGAACGGTCCCAGGTTAGTTGCAACTCGGCCATCCAAATCGAAGGTATTATCTAAATTTCCCGCGGTCAAAAGACGCATCGCAGCAAAATCGCCGATGTTGCCGCCGACCAACTGAGTTCCGCCGACAACTACCTTGCCGTCGGCCTGAACGGCAACCGAAAATCCCCAGGCTCCGTCGGATGAAAATTGTTGAAGTTGGTAACCGGTGCCGTTAAAAGCCGTATCGAGCCGGACGGTGCCGCCCATCGTTACGGAAACCAATACGAATAATGTTATAAACACCGAAATTCGTTTTTTCATATAGTTGCTCATTCATTTGAGGGCAATTTTTCTTTATGCGTTTTTCGTCCGGGATCAAAACGAAGGGGTGATATTAGCACTGTACAAATGCTAATACAAGAAATTAATGGCCCTGTTTCTGAAGATTTAATAAACTCAGTTCAATTAGACGGTACTGGTCAGGATCTTCAGCATCATTTGAATTTGCGGGGGGTTGAACGGTTTGGGGAGGAATACACGGGCGCCGGCGGTGACGCTGTCGTTCCATACTTTTGGGTCTTGTTCGGCGGTGACCATTGCGACGGGAATGTCTTTTAGGCGCTCGTCGTTTTTCATGTAATGTATGAGGTCCATTCCCTGAAGGTGAGGCATCATCATATCGAAGAGAGCGGCACAGAAATCCGCGTCTTCCTGCAGGATCTTGAAGGCTTCGCGGCCATCGGGAGCGGACACGACCTCGTAGCCTTCGGCTTCGATAATTACGGTCAGCATCCGGAGCGTCATCGGTTCATCGTCAGCGACCAATATTCTGCGTGAAGCGTGCGAAGTTTGGGCAGGAACGATCTCTTCGGCCTGTTCCAGGAGAAGCTGACGGGCTTCCTTACCGCCATGGGCCGCGACCACCTCAATAAGCAACCTTTTATTTTCGGGTATCAGATTGGTGAAGCGGACCTCGAACCCGATCGGATATTCCTGATAAACGACCTCGCCCTCGAGCGAAACCCAGATTCCTGACGGCAGATGCACGCGAAACTTGATAGTCTCGCCCATCGTTTCCTGCCCCATACTGTCGATGAAGCATCCTGCCATGCCGATCTCGCCCATCCGGGCATCATATTTCCCGGCGGTACCTTCCCATACCACGTCCAGCGAAACCGCTACCTGTTCACTTTGTTCAACACTCACAATATCAAGATCTTCGTCCATCTGACCGTTCGATGCAAATTAACTGCAAATTCGTCAGGTTTTTATTAGCTTACCCGGATCGCTTCTGGAATTAAGAATTTTGATCACCGTTTGGAAATCCTTCTCCAGAGAGTCGATGGCGACTTTCGCGTCATCGGCCAGAGACGCGTTCTGTTCGAGCAGCCCGCAAATACCGGCCATGTTATATGCTCCGATATTTCCGGCGGAGCCTTTGATTTGATGGGCCAGCCTTTTGATCTCGGATTCATCTTTTTCAATGATAGCGTAATGTAGTGCCGACATGTTAGTGCACGTATCCTCAACAAAAAGACTGATGAGGTTTTCCACCAGATCGGGCTCGCCCGGCCGCTGGAAATCTTTGAAACTTTCCAGCACCGCAAGGTCGATGCTTTCGTTGACATAATCAGCGGACAGGTCCGGCTCCGATTCCGAACTTTCCGGTATCGAGACATTCGGCGGATCCCACCGTTCCAACATTGCCCGCAGAGCATCGATCCTTACCGGTTTGCTTAAATAATCGTCCATGCCGGCAGCGAGGCATTTTTCGCGGTCGCCTTCGAGGGCATTTGCCGTCATTGCGATAATTATACAATGCCGCGATTCGCCTTCAAAACGGCGAATTTTAGCCGTTGCCTCAAAGCCGTCCATGACGGGCATCTGGCAATCCATAAATACAATTTCATAGCCAGATTTTCCCACAGCTTCTACTGCCTCTTTGCCGTTGACTACAATATCGGCGGAATAGCCTAAAGCGTCAAGTTGAGAAACAGCAACTTCACGGTTCACCATATTGTCTTCGGCGATGAGAATGCGTACATTTTTCCGCGCCGTATTTACTGGTGCCTGGTGGATGGAAAGCTCGCGGAGAGAATGTCTGGTGATTAGCGTTTCCGGCTGTCCCTTGAGCTTTTCGGCTTTATTTTCCGCCAGCACCGTTATCAGGCAACCATATAGTTCCGTCTGGCGAACCGGTTTTTGAAGATAGGCGGAGATGCCGTGATCGAGGGCCGTTTGCCCTTCTCCGCGCTTGCCGTAGGACGGAAGCAGCACTAAGCGTATTTGCTCAATGCCCGGTTCCGCCTTGATCTTGCGTGCAAGCTCGAAACCGTCCATTTCGGGCATCATCAGATCGAGAAGGGCAATGGAGAAGGGCTCGTCCCGTTCCGCCGCCGCACGCATTTGATCGAGCGCCTCAGCGCCGGATGCGGCTTCCGATGCGATCATTCCCCACGAAACGGCCTGGTGCAGGAAGATCTTCCGGTTGCTCGCATTGTCGTCAACGATAAGCACCCGCACGCCTTCGAGGCTGACGTCGCCCGCCGGGGCGACCGTGGGTGTTTGATCCGGCAGTTTTGCAAGATGGGCGGTGAACCAAAAGGTCGATCCCATGCCTGGCTCACTTTCTATACCGATCTCACCGCCCATCATTTCGACAAGCTGTTTTGATATCGTAAGGCCCAATCCGGTCCCGCCATATTTTCGCGTGGTCGATCCGTCAGCCTGAACAAATGCCTGGAACAGACGATTCTGCTCGCGCTGCGAAATGCCGATTCCGGTATCGGTGATCTCAAAACGAAGCAAAACCGAATCATCCTTTTCTTGTACCTTGCTGACGCTGACAGTCACTTCGCCCTTTTCCGTGAACTTCACGGCATTGCCGGCCAGATTTGTGATGATCTGCCGCAGCCGCCCGGGATCGCCGCAAAGGAGCGTCGGAACATCGCTTTGGACCAAAGACGCGATCTCAAGCCCTTTTGCCTGTGCCCGTTCCGCAAGTATTTCGATGGTCGATTCGACCGCTCCGCGCAGGTCGAAATCTATGTTTTCGAAACGCAATTGTCCGGCTTCGATCTTTGAAAAATCCAAAATGTCGTCGATTATCTTGAGCAGTGCATCGGCGCTCGATTCGATAGTTTCCGTAAAGTCGCGCTGCCTTGCTGTCAGTTCCGTCGCCAGCAGAAGCTCGGCCATGCCGATTACACCATTCATTGGCGTGCGTATCTCGTGGCTCATGTTGGCCAGAAATTCGGATTTCAGCCGCACCGATTCGAGCGCCGCATCGCGAGCGTTATTCAACTCGACCTCGGCCTGCTTCTGAGCGGTAATGTCGCGGACTATCTTCGCGAGGCCAATGATCATACCGGTGTTGTCTTTAAGGGGCGAAGCAGTTAGCGAAACCGGGATAACGCTTCCATCCTTATGCATGCGCTCCGTTTCAAAATGTTCGACGCGGTCGCCGCGGACGATTTGTCCGAGGATCTGCTTTTCCTCTCCCTTTATCTCCGGCGGATATAATTTGGAGATGGGGCGGCCTATAATTTCCTCGGCCGTATAGCCGAAAACGCGTTCAGCTCCGGTATTCCAACTGGTAATGCCGCCGTCAAGATTTTCGCTGATAATTGCGTCTTCAGACGATTCCACGATGGCGGCCAACCTGAAGAGATCGGTTTCAACCTGCTTACGCTTCGTAATGTCATGAGCGACGCCGAACATTAAATTTAGGCTTTCCGACCAGTGAACATTCCAAAGAAGATGTACGAGGGTTCCGTTTTTATGCGTGTAACAGTTCTCGAAGCTTCTAAGCCCTTCGCCCGTAACGACGTTTGCCGCAGCCGCTTTCGTTTCTTCGGCGCATTCGGGGCTCACAAGCTCGAGATAATGGCGACCAACGATCTCTTCCGGTTGGTAGCCCAGAGTTTTCAAACAGGCGGGATTGATGCTCTTGAAGTAACCATCGCTGTCCATTGTGCAAATAACGTCGAGTGCGTTTTCGATTATCGCCCGCTCCCGCTCGGCACTTTCAATTAAGGCAGCCTCGTTCGCCTCACGCTCGGCAATTGCGTGAGTGAAAAAGGTTGTGAGAAGGCCTTTACTGGCGACTAATTCTTCGACCAACTGCTGGCGGGCTGTGATCTCGCCGGTCAAATCAACGTTCGCACGTTCCAGCTCGGCCGTTCTCATCTGTACCCGGCCCTCAAGTTCGACCCTGATTTGCCGCAGGTCGTCCTCGACCTTTTTCTGCTCATGGATGTCAGTTCCGGTTCCAAACCATTTGACAACGTTATTCTCCGTGTCACGGACCGGCAGCGCCTGGCCCAAATGCCAGCGGTACGCGCCGTCCAAGGCTCGTTTAAAACGATATTCGACCTTATATGCCTCGCCGGTTTCCACGGCTCTTTCCCATAGGTTCTTACAATTTTGCAGATCGTCGGGGTGCAGCACCGGCGCCCAGTCCGATTCCCCCTTTAAATCTCTTGAAGCTCCCGTATAATCGAACCACCGCTGGTTGTAGTAATCGAGAAATCCGTCGGGACGTGCCGTCCAGACAATTTGCGGCATGGCATCCGCAAGCTGGCGGTAGCTTTCCTCGCTTTTCCCGAGCAGTTGTAGCAGCTCACTTTTTTCATTCAGCTCTTCTTCCGTTTGGCCGAGCTTTTCTGCGGCATTGTTCAGCAAACGGGCACTTTTAATAATAATTGCACCGAGAATTACAATAATTGCGATGACAAGCATCGCATTCCCCATCTCGATCGTATAAAGGCTGTCTCTTTCGCCTTTCAATGCCAGGCAGCCTAAAAGAAGCGGGATAAATACAACCACCGGAAACAGCCGCCGGGCAGCCGCACCGCCCAGATGCGGGCTGAACACCTGTTTTAGTATTCCCTTTTCCGGCTGCGAAAAAATAACGCCTGCGGCCAACACCAGAAATGCCGCTGCGGTGTGTATGGCCATCGGGATGAACGAAATGATCAGATAAAAATATTTAGCACCGTAAATATAGCCGACCACCGCCATGAATGAGCTTACTAACAACAGAATCGTGGGATATTGGGCCGGGAATGAAGTTTCATTTTTCGGCCGAAATTTGAGCAGCAGCAAAGCCGCACCCGCCAAGACGAAATTTGCCGCAGTATTTGGTGCCATCCGGTTCTGCAGTCCGGTGCCGCTATCGAACAGCCGTTCCGAAAAGAGTATCTGATCGATGCCAAGGTCGAATATTCCCGCTACCGAGCATAGCTTGAGCACGCCGATAAGGAGAACGCCGGCCGCAAACACCTGGCCAATAATTACCCGCCGTGCGTCCGCGCCCTGGAGCGCCCACAGCGACACGCCCGCCAAAATGAAGGTGACGGCCGTTGCCGGATTCATAAAAACGTATCCGGGAATGATTCGCTTCAGAAAATCGATGTCAAAAGACCATCCGATTAATACAAATATGCTCAAAATAATTACGAATAATGAGCATATCAGCGGTATTGTAAATAGCCGGCTTGTTGCTGAGTTGTCAGGGAGCCGGGAAGTTTCGTGAGATAAACGCATAAGATTCAACCGTTAAAGGCATCGTGACGTATCAAGTAATCAAATTGGGCGGTTTTCCGAAATGATTTTTACCGGGACAGTGGCGGTGATCGGCCGGAACACTGGCGAATGACGAATTATTTCTAATTTATCTTTCACGGGTATCGAAAACAGTGTTTCCTGAATAGGCGAGAACTGCTTTATCTACCTAAAAGCGGAAAATCGCCCCGGCAAAACTTACCTAGTGGGTATTTGCCCTGCAAAATTAGTTTTAGATGGTCTTTTACGCAGTCCCATCCATTTGTGTGCATCTGTTATGCCATCAGATCCGCTTACCGGCGTCGTCCTCATATTGATCTAGTTTGCGATATAAGGTTTTACGTCCGATGTTTAGCAGCCTTGACGCACGGGATTTATCGCCTTGAGTATAATCGAGGGTGGCGTTGATTACTAGTTTTTCTATTTCGTCCATTGTCGCGGGGAGGTCGATCTCGATACCGATGGAGCGGTTTTCGCCGGAAGCGCGGGCGCGTTCCTGGCGGGCGTGGGCAAAGGCTTCGCCGGCTTTTTTGGAGATCGATTCGGGCAAATCGTCGAGCGTGATCTCGCGGCCTGAGGCGATGATAACGGCGCGTTCAATGGCGTTTTCGAGCTCGCGGACGTTGCCGGGCCATTCGTAATTTATCAGGGCACGCAATGCTTCCTTGGAAATGCCGGAGACGAAGCGGCCGGTTTTTTCCTTGTAGCGTTCGAGAAAATGAAAGACGAGCGGGTGAATGTCTTCGATACGTTCGCTTAAAGACGGAAGCGTAACCGGGAAAACCGACAGGCGGTAAAAAAGATCGGTGCGGAATGTGCCGTCGGCGGCGGCTTTTTCGAGGTCGATATTGCTGGCGGCAATCACGCGGACGTCGGATTTGATGACTTGGCTGCCACCGACGCGGGTAATCTCGCCGTCCTGAAGCACGCGGAGCAGGCGGATCTGTGCCTGCATCGACATTTCGCCGATCTCGTCTAAAAAGAGCGTGCCCCCGTCGGCTTCCTCGAAGCGGCCGCGGCGCTGGCTGCGGGCGTCGGTGAACGCGCCTTTTTCGTGACCGAAAAGCTCGGATTCAAGTAAAGTTTCGGGGATCGCTCCGCAGTTTATCTTTATATAAGGCTTATTCTCGCGGCCGGAATTGAAATGGATGAGGTTCGCAAGAAGCTCCTTGCCGGTGCCGGATTCGCCCTGGACGAGAACGGTCGTTGTGGTGTCAGCAACATTTAAAGCTAATTGAATCGCCCGGCGGATCGACGGCGCCTGGCCTATTATTTCGCTGCTTCGCTGGTGGAGTTCGGCCTTTAAACGCATCACTTCCGCCGAAAGTTGGTCCCGTTCAAGGGCGGTGCCGATCTGGTCGGCGATGCCTTCGACAAGGGCGATATCGTGGGTTTCGAAGGTGCTGGCCTTGCTGAATACGAATCCAAGCAGCCCGAACGCCTGGCCGCCGACGCGGACCGGCGTGACGAGCGCGGCCTTCCCGCCTAGCTGCGTATTAAATATCAGCCGAATTGCGAAGGGAAGCTGTGAATCGCTGAGCGGCAGCGTTTTCCCGTCCCTGAGAAGACCTGCGATCGCCGGAAACGTATCGACGGACAGTGATTTTCCGTGTTCCTCGACCATTCGTAGAACGCGGCTCGGCTTGACGCCCTCGGCGGCTTTGAACGAGGCGAGCGAGATCTTCTTCCCGGTCTGATCGAGCACGCCGAGAGCACTGTAATCGGCGCCGACAAGGCTGATCGCGCGTTCCAGCGCGCTGGTCGCAACGACGTTAAAATCCGAATGCGAATTGAGCATGTTCGCGATCTCAAGCAATGCCTGGACGCGTTTCGTTTCCTGTTCCTGGGCGACGTACAAACGAGTATATTGATAGCCGATAGCAAGCTGCTGGGCAATGGATTCGAGAAACGCGACCTCTTCGTCCAGCCATTGGCGCGGTTGTTTGGTGTCGTGCAGGCCGAGCAATCCCAAAACATCGCCGCCAATCATGATCGGAATTATTAATAATGAACGGGTATCTAAAGCCTTTGCGAAAAATTTTAGCGTCGGGTCTTTGGTTTTTGAAATGTCGTTGAGAATTATTGGCTTTGTGATGTCGAAACGCTCGCCGAGCTTGGCCGGATCGACCGGAATTGTAGTTCCAAGGCTCGATGTGATCTTGTCGTTTTTTCGCCATTCGTGGCTGATCGTCAATTCCTTGCCGCCGCTTAATTGCAGCAGATCGCAGCGGTCGGCTTCGAGCATCCGGCCGAGTTCGGAGACGACGACGTTTAGAAAGCGTTCGAGATCGATTGTCGTCGGCAGATCGCGGGCAAGGCGGTTGATGATGCCCTCGCGAGCCTCGTGCAATTTTATTTTGCGTTCGAGGGAAAGTGTTTGTGGTTCGTTATCCATATTGCCGCTCTTTTCAACAAACTAAAGTTTGTTGGGTACTATGTCAAGTTGATACAGATGCAGAAGCAGGTGTGTAGTTAGGATGCACTTAGGAACGCGGACAATCCTTGTCCGCAACGGTTGCGGACAAAGATGTCCGCGTTCCACTAGAGCGTATTTGCAGGCGGTAAAGTTTTTACCGTGTTTGCGGGGGTAGAACTTTTGTTTGCGTTATCGCCGGGTACCTTATTTGTGCTTGTGTTGGATCTACCTATGTTCCTTTTTACATCTTGCTTATTGGCGGTAGAGAATCCGATTCGCTTTCGTCCGGCTTCGGCGTCGGCGAGGAGTTCTTCGGCTTTGATATTTTCGGGATCCAGTTCGAGCGCTTTTTTTAGCGCCGGGATCGCTTCGGCGTATTTGGCGAGTTTTATGAGTATCGCGCCGAGCTCGGTTTGGTATTCGGTGTCGTCGGGCCTGTGCTTTACGGCCTCTTTGAGTGATTTCGCGGCGTCTTCATCCTCGTTTAACTTATTGTACGAACGGCCGAGATTGTAATGGGCGGCATCGTCCTCACCATTTTTCGCGATCTGCTTCTTATATCTTTCAACGGCTTTTTCAAAGGCGATATCGGAATTCGACTTCTTTTCTTTTGGCTTTTTAACCTTCGGGCCGGGCGTCGGGGTCGGCTCTTCATTATCGACTATCGCGGCATCCCTGGCTTCGACAAGAGCGTAGGCGACGCCGAGCTTGAAGTAAGCTTCCGCGAATTCCGGATTCAGCGTCAAGGCCTGATTATAGGCCTCAATCGCCATGTCGGTTTCGCTTGCTTCCAGAAGTTTATCGCCGGCTGCAAGGGCTTCGTTAGCGTCGGTGAATTGCGGCAGCGGCGTCGCGATTGCTGTTGCTGTATTCGCAATAGGTGTATTCGTATTTTCAGGCGCGGAATCGCCGGAACAGCCGAACTGGCCGGACAGCAAAACACAAAGGATCAGTCCGTAAATAAAACTTCTCATAATGATCGGAAATAACATTTTCACGCAAAGCCGCGAAGGACGCAAAGGCTATGAAAAGAGATTATTTGCCCGCGAACGAACGCGAAAATAAGAAGTTTTTTATCTTTTTTCGCGTCCATTTCGCGTTCGTTCGCGGGCAAAATTCTTTGATTTATCCCGGCGGAAAGACGAACGGCCGGCCCGCCAAGAGGTGGACGTGAAGGTGAAAAACGGTCTGGCCGCCGTCGTCGTTAGTGTTAATCACGACACGATAGCCATTTTCGGCAAAGCCTTTTTCGCGGGCGATGCCTGCGGCGGTCAAAAGCAGATGGCCGAGAGCTTCCGTATGTTTACTATCCGCTTTGTCGAGCGAATCGATATGCTCCTTCGGAATTATCAGAATATGCGTCGGTGCCTGCGGCGAAAGGTCGTGGAAGGCGACGCAGATTTCATCTTCGTGAACTTTATCAGTTGGGATTTCTTCCGCGGCGATTTTACAGAATATACAATTTTCCGTGCTCATATATTCATTAAAACATTTTAGGTTTAGATGACGAAACTGCCGGCCGGAACCAGGCACCTTGCCTGCATGAGCGTTGCTTCAGCGCGAACAAGCCTTTTGCGGCGAGCGTTCTTTGCAGGCAGCGTTGCCGCGTCGAATACTTCGCGGAGCAGGCAAGTTGCCTGCGTTCCGGCCCCTAAGCGATCTCGGCAACACTATCTGTTATCCGCTCAATGTCGGCGCCGACGGAGCTTAGTTTTTTGACGATCGTTTCGTAGCCGCGGTCGATGTGGTAGACGCGGTCGATAAGCGTTTCGCCGGATGCACATAGAGCGGCCAAAACGAGAGATGCTGAAGCCCGCAGGTCGGATGCTAGGATCGGCGCTCCCGTTAGCGGTGTTTTGCCTTTGACGACGGCTTTGCTGCCGGAAATTTGGATATTCGCACCTAATCTAATTAATTCCGACGCATGCATGAAGCGGTTTTCGAAGATCGTTTCCGTCACGGTCGATGTTCCCTCGGCTTGTGTCATTAGAGCCATATATTGGGCCTGCATATCTGTCGGGAACAGCGGATGCGGCTCAGTGGTTACGTCCATTGCCTTTAATCCGCCTGCTCCGCATTTTATGTTGAGCGTGCTTTGGTTCAGTTCTTCGATCTCGACGCCGCTTTCGCGCAATTTTTCGATAACGGCGTTAATGTGGTTGGGATTGCAGCTTTTTATCTCGAGTTCGCCACCGGTGATCGCGGCCGCGACGATGAATGTGCCGGTTTCGATACGGTCGGGGATGATCGTATGTTCGGCGCTGCCGAGAGCCTCGACGCCTTCGATCTCGATGACCGGTGTTCCCGCTCCCTTGATGCGGGCACCCATTTTATTCAACAATTCGGCCAAGTCTTCAATTTCTGGTTCCTGGGCGGCGTTGCGGATAGTCGTTTTGCCGCTTGCGAGTGCCGCAGCCATCATCACGTTCTCTGTACCGGTGACGGTTACTTTTTCAAAGAATATTTCCGCACCCTGCAATCTGCCCTTTGGCGCTCGGGCCACAACATCGCCGGATTCAAGCGAAACGATAGCTCCTAATTGCTCAAACGCCCGCAAATGCAGATCGATGGGCCGCGTTCCGATAGCGCAGCCGCCGGGCAGGCTGACCTTTGCCTGCCCGAAACGAGCGAGCAGCGGGCCGAGAGCCAGCACGCTCGCACGCATTGTTTTTACCAGCTCGTACGGAGCTTCGAATGTTTCGATGTTTTTAGCGGTGACCTTATGCGTACGAAGTTCCGGCGTCAGTACCGTAGCTCCAAGATCTTCGAGCAGGCGACGCTGCGTTATCAGGTCCTTTACATAAGGAACATTGTGAAGCGTTACCGTTTCCGCCGTCAGCAGTGTCGCCGCCAAACACGGCAGCGCCGAATTTTTCGCCCCGCTGATCTCGATCTTCCCGTGCAGCGGCTTGCCGCCGCGAATTAAAAATTTGTCCATTGAATTATAAGAGTCGATTTACTTATGGATATTAAAAGAAAATCTTATCATAGGATTTCAATTGAGCTAAGGCAGTCGGGCGAGTCAGGCAACCTGCTCAATCTCGCATTCATCTTAGTTACAGCTTAGAACAACTTGTTGGATAAGTTTAGAAGCTATTTGTTTGGACTCCTGATCCCCGGTTTTGCTGCCCTCCTGGCGAAACCGGGGCTTTTTTATTGTCCGATCTTCGCGAGGACGTTTCTGATCTGTTTCAGGTGGCGCACTTTGTGGCCGCCGGCGAGGGTCAGCCATTCGGCAGCGGAGAGGTCGCCGAAATAAGGGTGCGGGAATTTGAAATCGGCGCAGTCACAGGTGTCAAAAAGCGGGCGAAGATCGTTGAATGTAGCGGCGGTTTCGTCCATTTTCGCGATGGATTCGACGATGGCGCTGCCACCCGCCGGGTGAACTATGCTCGGAGCCTCGAGTTTTATCTCGGCGACCTCGGCACCTTTTGCCCTAAAATTATCTGAGATAAGCGTGGTACCGTCAGATGTTTTGCCCGCCGCCTGGGCTTCCTTGAGCAGTTTTGAGCAGATACGGGCCATGTTTTCCTCGACAATTGAAACATGCTCGGCGATCTGCGCAACCGTCCATTTTTCGCCATCGGGCAACGCGGAAGTTTGCTCATCGGTCAAAGCCGCCAGTGATGTATTGAATTTTTCCCGGATCTTTTCGTTTCCAGCGTAAATTTCTGCGATTGTGTGGTTGTTCATAGTTTTACTTGTCCAACAAACTTTAGTTTGTTATACGCTTCAACAAATTAAAGTTTGTTGGACTGTGCCTGTGGTGTCAGGATCAGCCGATGCCAGCGGGGGAAGCTGGTGACGCTGTCCGCTTCGTTTTTCATTCTTTTTATATAGGCCGTTTGGAAATACAGTTCACTGTCAACCGGCCAGCTTAATGCTACTACGGGATTGTAAGAAACCAGTGTTTTTTCGTCCGGTAATGCGGTGAGCGGCTGGTTCGGCGCAGTGTTTGTCTGGACATTCGCGTCCGCGAGTTTCCGGGCCTGGTCGTCGTCAAACGCCTTCGACGAAATTAGCAAATTATTGCGAAGCGGAATTGCAGCCTGCGTCGGGGAATTGCCGCCCGAATCGTAAACTCGGACCTGTGTATCAAATGCCGCGGCGACCTTGGCGGAATCGGGCGACCAAACCGGCTGCACCGCCGTCAGGCCGTCGTCCAGGCGGCGTTCACGGCCGGTTTTTTCAACGATGCGCGGGCGTCCGACGGGCACGAAGATTTCACCCTGCAAATCGGCACGCTGGTTCAGAAACAGCCATTCGCGCGATGTCGCGGCGAGAGCGGCGAGCATTGTGCCGTCCGGCGACCAGACATAGTAAAAATAGATCAACCCTTCGTTCTGCGTGATCGGCTTTACGCTGTCGCCGTCGGCATTGCACAGATAGATCTGCTCGCTGCGAAAGGTGAGCACACCGGCCGGCGCGGCAGGTGTCGGTGCGGTGGGCGTGGCGGCATCCGGATTTGCTTCGGGATCGACGGGTGATGTGTTTACGTTTGCGTCGGGCGAAGGCTGGATATTTGTGTTCGCCGAAGTGTTGGTATTAACCGCGTTATTCGTGTTTGCGGCAGTATTGCCCGCCGGCTGGTTCGGGTTTTGCGGGCCTTCAGGCGTTTCTACAGGAACTCCGCGAAGCATTGCGACAAAGGCGAGCGATAACGAATCGGGCGACCAGACAATCGTGTCAGGGAAATGCACAGCCATCGTTTCGGCTGTAACTTTGCGCAGCAGCGTACCGTCCGGCGAATACATATCGAGACGGAATTCGGACTGCAGATCAACAGGCAAATGATATATTGCCAGAACCCGCTTTCCGTCCGGCGAGCTCAGCGTTTTATCAAGCAATTCCTGCGGCCGGTTCTGATCGAAATCGGTTTGAACGGCGGCGTTTCGTTCCTGGTTTGCGGCATTTATCCTGTTATCGGCCGGTGCGGGGACGTCCGCTTCATAGCGGTAATTAAGCCGCACGGCGGGCACGTCCGCAAGCGCGGTATAGCCGCCGGTTTCGGGTTGCGGTGCGTCCTGCCGGCATCCGGCCAGGCTGAATAAAACGGCTAAAGCGGTGAGTTTGGTTATTGTTCTATAAAGAATCATTTAAGGAAATTCGTCAGTACCAACTGCGGTAGCGGGTGGGGATTTCTGGCAAACTGAAAACGAGCCCCACCCGCTACCGCAGGTGGTACTGACAGGAAATAGCTATCTACAAATCCGCGTTTAGGTAATTTTTATACAGCCGTTTCTGCCCGTCCGCCGGTGTTTCGACAGCGGCAAAGCGGTAGCTTTTGCGCGTGTTCGAGCCGAGCGTGAATGTGACATCACGAAGCTGATCGAAACGGAACAGTGTCAGCTTTACCTTGTCATTCGGTTTCCGCTCGCCCAGGTAGGTTGTCAAAAACGCGTTGCTTGCCCGGTTTCCGTCGATCGCTACTATTTGGTCGCCGGTGTTAAGTCCCTGCTCGTAGGCCGGCGTTCCGGCAGGGACGGTGCGGATCGTCAGGCGGCCGCCTTCCTCGGCGAGGTCGGCGCCGAGGTAAGCTTTGCCCTTATTCGCTTCGGTCGCGACAAGCTGCAGCCCGAGGCCTTTTACAATTCCGCTGTAATCAATCTCAGCCTCGCCGCGAACGTATTTTGCGAAAAAGTCGTCAAGACTTTTTCCGGCCATCTTTTCCGCGGCTTTCTGATAATCTTCCGGCGTAAAATTACGGTTCTTTTTGGCGAATTCCTCGTAAAGATAACGCATCACATCGTCAAGGGATTTTGCTCCATTGCTTGCCGTGCGGATTGTGACATCGAGCATCATGCTGACGATCTCGCCCTTATCATAATAAGATATCTGATTATTCACCGAATTTTCGTCCTGTCGGTAATATTTGATCCAGGCGTCGAAACTAGCTTCTTCAAGGCTGGTTTCGAAACGGCCGGGACGCGCCTGCAATTGTTCGATCATCGACGCTTTGCCTTCAAGAAAATCCGAATCGCTGATCAATCCGGCCCGCCGCAGCAAGATGCCTTCGTAATAAGCGGTCGAGCCCTCGGCGACCCAAAGAAGTTTGGTATAATTTTCGTTTTCGTAATCGAACGGGCCGAGTGCGTCCGGACGGATGCGTTTTACATTCCAAAGGTGGAAATATTCGTGGGCGACCAGATTAAGAAAGCTTATGTACCGCGATTGAGGTTTAAAGCCGAAACGGTTCCATTGCAAAGCGGTCGAATTCAAATGTTCAAGCCCGCCGCCGCCGCGAAGGTTTAATATAAATGTGTAATCATTATAAGGAAGATCGCCGAATATCTTGTATGCTTCTTCAATGATTTTCGTTGTGTCGGCGGCCATCTGCTCCAGATCGTAATTTCCTTCGCCGGTCACGACGTAGCGGTGCGGCTTTCCCTTTACGTTGAAGGAAAACTCTTTGAAATTGCTGGCCTCGAAGGGTGAATCGTAGAGCACGTCGAAATTTTCGGCGCGGAATGTGTTCACCTGCCCGGCAACTTTCGGCAAGCCGGTCGCGACCTTCCAATTTCCGTACGGATTTACCGTCACGGTCGAAGCGGCTTTAAGCTGGCCCTTCGGAAACATCAGCAGAGCGGCGTTGTTCCAGAATCCGTGCTCGTCGTTAAGCTCGTTCGTCCTGACCGTCAGCTCGTTTGAATAAACGCGGTACGTCGCGACGATCTCGCCCGCGCCTTTTGCATTGACCTGCCACGTGTTTTTACTTATCTTTCGCCAAGGCAGATTGCGGCCCTTTGCATCCTTCACCGCGAAATCCTGCACATGCCGCGCGAATTCGCGCACCAGGTAACTGCCCGGCGTCCAGACGGGCATTTTTAATTCGGCCTGATCCGGCAAACGGGAAGACCGCATCCGCATCTCGACCTCGAGCAGATGTGTCCACGGCCTCGGCATCGAGACCGTGTAAGAGATTACGGGCGTCTGCGTTTGCGACTCCTCCGCTTTTTCGGACGGACTGTTTTTCGCGGGCGTTTCCTGGTACATAGAAAATAAAACTGCGGCAAAAAGGACTAGGACAAGTTTCGACCGGTAAATTCGATGCATTATTCTTTCAATCTCCATGGTTATGCTATTTTGTAGTCTTATTCTACTATGAAACAAAATTTTGCTAAAATTTGGTTATGGGTTTGCCGAAATTAAAAACGAAGACGAGCGTTGAAGATTATCTCGAACGAGAGAAGATCAGCCCGGACAAGCACGAATACGTTGAGGGTGAAATATACTCGATGGCGGGAACCTCAGACAATCATAATAGAATTGTCACCGAATTTCTCACACAGCTGTCGCTGCACTTGCGTGATTCTAAGTGTGAACCGTTTGCCGCCGATATTAAGGTTCAGGTTACTAAAAATGTCTATTACTATCCAGACATACTTGTTTCATGTGAAGAAACTCCGGAAAACCCGTATTTTCGCAATCAACCGGTTCTTATTATTGAAGTTATTTCTCCGTCAACCGAACACATAGACCGCCGCGAAAAACTTCTCTTTTACCAACAGATGCCTAGTGTTCAGGAATATGTTGTAGTCGATCAGCATACAATGAACGTCGAAGTGCATCGACGCCAACCGAACGGCGGTTGGATAACCTATTATTTTAACGAGGCAAGCGACTTAGTCGAACTAACCTCTGTCGAGCTTTCCATACCGCTTCCCGATCTTTACCGCCGCGTTCAGTTTCAAAAAAATGCAAGCCCAGAAGCCTAACGAAAAATTCTTTACAACGCCGTTAATAATAATTTTCGTTACCGTTTTTATCGACCTTATCGGATTCGGGATGGTGATTCCGATTTTGCCGTATTACGCGAATACCGAGCCGTTTTTTGCGACGCCGTTTGAGATTGGGATACTTGTGGGCGTTTATTCGCTGATGCAATTTTTCTTTTCGCCGATTCTGGGACGATTGTCGGACAAATACGGGCGGCGGCCGATCTTGTTTATCAGCATTTTGGGATCGGCGGCCGGTTATTTTGTGATGGGTTTTGCGGAAACGCTGGTTCTCGTATTCGTCGGGCGGATCATAGGCGGGATAACGGGAGCGAATATTTCTACCGCCCAAGCCTATATCGCCGACATCACGACGCGGGAAAACCGGGCGAAAGGGATGGGTTTATTCGGTGCGGCGTTCGGCGTCGGATTTATTTTAGGGCCCGCGATTGCGGGAATTTTGAGCAAATACGGCGTGCATGTGCCGTTTTATTTTGCGGGCGCTTTGTCGCTGGTGAACGCCGTCGCACTTTACTTTATTCTACCCGAATCGCTGAAGCCTGGTGCCGCCGATCATCTGGCCGAACGCAAGGGGCGGATCGCGGAAATTTTTGAATCGCTTCGTGAGAAAGAGTTTGGTGTTATCAATCTGGTTTTCTTTCTGCTTGTCACGGCATTTTCGATAATGACTTATGCTTTTGTGCTTTACACGGAGTTTCGGTTCGATTACAAACCGGAAGAAAACGGATATTTATTCGCGTATATCGGTGTGATCGCTATCGTCACCCAAGGCGTTTTGTTCGACCGGCTGGTTAGAAAATTCGGCGAATCGCCGCTGATCGCATTCGGCTGTTTTCTGATGGTGGTGAGCCTTTTCGCGGTGCCGTTTATCGGGCCGGTGTCGGGCGGCGTGACGGCCTTGCTGATCGGGACCGCGGTCCTGTCGATTGGGAATTCGCTGGCGTCGCCGGCCTTGACGAGCCTCGCTTCGAAAGGCGCGGACGACCGCGATCAGGGCAGGACGATGGGAATATTGCAGTCCGGAGCAAGCCTCGCACGCGTTGCCGGGCCGCTGCTCGGCGGTGTCTTATTGAATAATGCAATGAATGGGATGGACGATTCTACCTTGCGGCGGACGTTCTGGACGGCGGCGGCGATTATGTTCGTGGCGTTTTTGGTGGCGTTGTATTCGCTGCGGTTGAATCGCTCAGGGAATGGGATCGTAAGAGTTAACTGATTGCTCCGCGACTGGAACGCAGGCACCCTTGCCTGCAATGAGCGTTGCCTTAACAGCCTTTTACGACAAACACTTTTACCGGCAATCTAACCGCGTTGAAGACTCCGCGGGGCAGGCAAGGTGCCTGCGTTCCATTAGCTTACCGCTCTTTGGCGCTGTTTAGAAGCTGCCGGGAAAACCAATCTAAAAGTCGTTCCGTCACCGTTTTCGCTGAAAGCTTCGATCGTTCCGGCATGTTCCTGGACGATTCCGTACGAGACGGCGAGGCCGAGGCCGGTGCCGTTTCCGACGCCTTTGGTGGTGAAGAACGGATCGAATATTTTATTGATGTTTTCGGGCAGAATCCCTTCGCCGGTATCTTTGACCTCGATGCTGACCTCGCCGTTTTCGTTTACGCCCGTTTCTAAAATGATCTCACCGCCATCGAACATCGCGTCGCGCGCATTCAATATCAGATTCGTAAACACCTGCTGCAGCTTCCCGCCATTGGCAAATATCTTAGGCGGTTTTTTTGTGTAATTTTTAACGATCTTTATATTGGAGTGACGCATTTGCGGTTCTAGAAGCTGCAAAGTGTCGTCAAGAAGTTTATTGATGTCGAGATCGGCCGTTTCGACGGCGCTTCCGGTGCGTGAAAAATTGAGCAGATTCCCGACAATGTTCGTCGCCCGGTCGGTTTGCCGCTGCATTTTTTGCAGGAGTGCATGTTTCGGATCGGTTTCCGGGATCATTCCTAGCAACATTTGCGTGTAGCTCGAAACACCGGTCAACGGCGTGTTTACTTCATGAGCGACACCGGCGGCGAGAAGGCCGATGCTTGAAAGTTTTTCGCTTTGCTGTAATGTTTCCTCGAGTTTTACACGCGACGAGACATTTTCAAAAACGATGATCGCGCCCGTCTGCTCGTTCGACACCGAGCGAAGCGGAGCAACCGCGACATTGAGGATCAGCGAACGGCCGGCTTTATCGTATGTGTGCAGCTTGTAAGCGTTGCGAATTTCCGTTAAATGCCAGCGGGATTTTCCGAGAATGTTCGCCAGATTCAGCGCAAAGCTTTCGTCGAAAATATCTTCGACCATTTTCCCGATGGCCTGTTCGCGGGGAACGCCGATCATTTCCTCGAACGGCGTGTTGCAGCGGATAATTTTGCCGTCCTCGTCAACCGCAAGCAGGCCGACGTTGACCGATTCGACGATGGATTCGTTAAATTCCTTAAGCAAAGCAAGCTCATCGGTATGCGCCTGCTGTTCCTGGTAGAGGCGGCTGTTCTCAATAGCGACGGCGATGTAGCCGGAAACGGTTCGCAGAATTTCGAGGTCTTCGGATGACAGCAGCGAGCCGTCGCTGCCGCGGCCGAGGCCGATCACCGCGACCATTTTGCTGCGGACGACGCACGGAACGAAATAATGAAGCTCCTGGCGAATGGGAAATTTATTGTGCCAATTACCGTTCGAATCGGTTTCGTCAGCATCCTGCAGATCCATTTCATCGGCCCTGACAATGCCTGCTTCGGCAGATTTCTCGCGTATCATTTGGCGAAAATCGGACGGCATTTTATACGTGTCGCTCAAGCCCGCCGATTTCGCGATCTTATAGCGGGAAGTTAGCCCGTCCTCGATAAATACCGCGACCTTTTCAACGTCCAAAACCTGTTTCAATCTATCTATTAAACCTTCGAGCAGCGGCTCCATCGCGGTCGATGCGGAAAGCGTGCGGCCGAAGTCGAGCAAACCGTTTCGCAGATCGTAGCGCTTTCCGTAAAAGAACCGGTCGGCGCGTTCCTGCAAAAAATTTTTGAGCGGTTCGCTGAGCATTACGATTCCCGCCATCGCGATCAGTGCAATCAGTGCACGAAGCGTAATCTCCGTATTCGAAAGATTGCTGCCCACCGCAAGAAAGACAAGGCCCAAAGCGACCGCGCCGATCATCATCGCAATCGCAACCGTCGTCATCGCGTAAACGAGCGCCCGCCGGACGACGACATCGACATCCATTAAACGGTAGCGGACAACCGAATGCCCGAAACTAAGCGGAATCAAAGCAAGCGGCAATGTCGTCAGCGCGACGGTCAGCGTGTCATCCGGAAGAAAAATAAAGCGGCGTGCAATCTGGACCAGTAGAATCGGGATCACCGAGAAAATAGTTCCCCACATCGCCCATTTCAAACGCTGGCGGACGAGCGGCTGTTTGCTTGACAAGAAACGCCACAGGAGAAGAGTAGCTCCGATCGATACACCGATGACGAAATGTATGATGAGCGCCTGATTAAGATTGGGGAAAATCTTGAAGGATGTACTGACACCACGGATCGCCGAGGCGATCCTATCGATCGGAATCAATTGACCGAGCGAAAAGAACAAATTTGCGGCAGTCAAAATTACTGCCGGAATATAAAGGCCGTAAGTCTTCCACGGCTTTACGTCGAGAACCTCGCTCCTCACCGGATACCGCAGGCAGAAATGCATAAACAGCGGCACAAAAAAGGCAAAGGCAATGTCGTCGAGAAGATTGACGGCAAGATCGAAATCCTGGCCGAGATTCAATGTCCGGTAAACGTGGAAAACGAAGGCGGCGAGGCAGATCGTCGCGAAATGCAGGACGAACGGCGAGCGGCTGCCTTGTTTGAAAAGCACGAAAATACCGACCCCAAGCCAGATTATTCCTACCAAAGTTAGAAAAACGATTGACGGCGTCCAGCGCGGCAGCGTGTCGATATTTTTCAGATCGGCGTAATAAAAATTATCAGCGAAGGAATACGAGACTTTCCGGTAATGGTATGTAAGCGAGCCGCCGACACCCGCCGCATCGAGATACATCGGAATATCGGCAATTGAAACGGCTTCGTCGAACGTCTGCCCGTCGAGGCTGAGCGCAAGGAGCTTGTCGCCTTTTGAAATTCCGGAGCGTGAGGCGGCCATTCCCGGAATTACGGTTTCGGCGTAAATGCCGTCCGCCCGTTCGACCCAAAGAACGCCGTCGGTCGGCGACAGTTCGTGATATGCCCGCTGGAAAAGATTAAGTGCACCACCGGCGACGAATAAAACCGTCACGACCAGCCAAATCAGGCTCCAACTTGTAAGCACTTTTCCCTTCATCCGATTAAGACATACTGCGCCATCGTTTTCCGGATGCAAGATTTGTTCCAGTTGCCGCGGCGGCACAAGTCGTTCTATTGGCTAGGATTATAATGGAAAAACAGGCCTGGAATCTATGCTACTTACCAAGGGCGGTAAAATTAATCCACTTTTTCGGTTTATCTTCCGAAAATTTGGAAAAATCTTGATTGAATGACCCTAAAAACGTACAAGAATTCCACCGCGAAGGGCTCGCTGCTGTGAGTTTAATCGGAGGCCACCTTCCTCGCAGCTGACTCCGGTTTGGAAACCGAAAAGGTTTCTGGCATCAACGACGGCTTCGGCGTGAAAGGGCAGCCCGAGTGTCGGGAGGCTTTGGGTGACTAGCACGCTTAAACCTGGATCATAAATGGCGAGCCGGCCCTGGAAAGGATCGATGGCGAAAACAGTCGCTTGCGGCGAGAGGCGGAAGATCGTTTTGACGTTTGTTCCGGTCTTCAAATCGGCTTCAAATTGACCGAAGAACGATTGGAAATAATCCTGCTGAAACAACTCGGCCGGATTGGATAGGCCTTCTTCTGAAATCTTCTGACCGCCGCCGAAACTGTATCCGGCCGAAGTGCTGAAACGGCCGCTGAGACGGCGGGAGTAAACTACGCGGATACCCTGCGCTTTGCCCTGCTGATTACCCGTGAATTCACCGAAACCTTCCGAATCGAGAGCATCGAAGGGCTGGCTGGTAAACCCGACGCCGCGGCCGAGCGTGGCATCGAAAAACGCATTGGCTTCGATGCTCGATTTATTATCGAGCACACGTTCGATGCCGAATTCGAACCGTCGGCTTTTGATCATTTGCGGCTTTTCGTTTTCGACAACGAAATCCTGCATAACGGCCGGATCGCGGAATGTTACTTGAGCATCTTCGAGTTCAATTGCACGGCCCCAGGTTCTTTCTTCTGTTTGCGTTGTATATGCAGTGCGAAAACGCGTCTTGTTATCCACATCGAACTGAAGCCCGAGACGAGGGCTGACTGAAAAATCATTTCCCGCTCCAATAAATCTTGAATAATCGACGCCGAAAACGAGTATTAAACCCTCGCGGACATTCCATTCATCGAGCGCCTGAACCGAAAATTGGGCGAGCGATTTATTGGCGTTATTTACGGTGAAACTGCCTAAACTGGCGATTGATGTATTGAGCCGCACTTGGTGGCCGTCAACCGGGCGGAACTTCGCAAGTGATTCGAAACGCTGCGGAGCATCCCTGCCGATACCGGCTTGTCCGGCAAAAACTATCTCGGCGTTTTCACCCAAGGGCACAAGCGTCGCGGCGTTTACTCCTGCGTACGCGCCGGAATCAGATCCCGCAAAATATGTTTCAACTACCGTATGGCCGCTTCGTTTTTTGACTTCAACTTCGGCGCCTTCCGCTGTTTCTTCGACCGTTACTCCATCATCGCCTTCCTGATTTTGATAGATCGAACGGCTGGTCTGGGCCGCGCGGATAACCCATTTTGGATTATTGCGGTCGAGCTTCTTTTCCGGAAGCGTGTTTCCGCTGCCGGCACGCTCCAACTTAAAACCGTAATTGAGCTGAGACGACCGGCCGACCTCGACCGCCGCCAACGTAACGGGATTAAACCCCTGCGCGACAGCCAGCACGGTGTAAGTGCCGGGCAGAATTTTGGCGATAAAGCTGCCGTCGGCAGCCGAGCGGACTTGTTTGAGAACATTCGATGTGCCGACGCGGAATATGGCGACGGTGGCATCAGCGATCGGGCTTCCGCCGTTATCGCGGACAATTCCCTTAATCACTCCGAGGCCGCTGTTCGATTTGACAGCAGTGTTTGCAAACGAAGCCGCGGGCAGCGACGCGGCAACCGTAAAAATCATCGCGCTCAATGCAACCGCCGTTTTTAGAAAACTTTTAGGTTTATTGATAAAACTCATCCGCTAACCGCGAACGTAAAGTCCGCACCGCAACGTCGGGGACAGCAAAAAAGAAGCTGGTTCAAGCAACTCTGATATTTTCCCGTTAAAATTCAAATGTGTCAAGCATCGCCGCCTAACTGTGATTAGGATTTAAGATGCACCGAACTTGACAAAGTTTGCCCTTCGGCTAGAATAAATACTTGCCTTTGGGCGAAAACGCGGAGACGTGGCTGAGCGGCTGAAAGCGGCGGTTTGCTAAATCGTTGTACCTCACAAGGGTACCACAGGTTCGAATCCTGTCGTCTCCGCCATTTTAATTTTGGATTATTTGAAGCTGCTGAACTTATATGTTGGGCAGCTTTTTGTTTTCTGATTCAAACTTCAATTTGTCTTTTCATTCGAGCGTAAGACAAGCTGAAGCTTGAACTCAGAACGTAAAACTTATGAAAATTGCACTTACCAGCGTCTCAGTTAACGATCCTATCGAGGCATTTAAGTTTTATACTGAAACTCTCGGTTTCGTTGAAAGAATGTTTATGCCCGAAATGCGGCTGGCGATCGTCGTTTCGCCTGAAGATCCTGCCGGCACCGCACTTCTTCTGGAACCTAACGAAAACCTTAACACCAAGGCATATTACGAAGGAATTTATAACGCGAAATTGCCCGTAATAATTTTCGGCGTCGATGACGTGCAGGCGGAGTACGAAAGGCTAAAATCCCGCGGCGTCGAATTTATAAAAGATCCGACCAAAACCGAATGGGGGATCGAAGCCGTTTTCGACGATACGTGCGGGAATTACATACAGATACATCAGATGCCTTAATTGCGGAGCGTGGACTGCGTAGTGCGAAGATTTGTTTTCGACTCTCGACTCTTCCCTTTGCGTTCTTCGCGGCTTTGCGTGAAAATCTTGTTCTATGACTACACGCGTTCGCTTTGCCCCTAGCCCGACCGGCTATCTTCACATCGGTTCCGCCCGGACCGCACTTTTTAACTACCTTTTCGCAAAAAATACCGGCGGGAAATTCCTGCTCCGTATAGAGGATACCGATCTTGCACGTTCTACCGAGGAATCTACCCGCTCAATTCTTGAAGGCCTGAAATGGCTGGAACTGGAACACGACGAAGAACTCGTTTTCCAATCCAACAATGCCGACAAGCATCGTGCGTCCGCACTAAAACTGCTCAAAGAAGGCAAGGCATACCGCGATTTCACGCCGAAGGTCGAGGCGGCTGGCGACGTAAAAGAAGGTATTGCCGAACGTGCACGAGCGGCGCAGGGCGTCAAAAATATGCGCGACAATCCGTATCGGGAGATTTCGGAAATCGAAAGTGATACGCGCGCCGCAAATGGCGAACCGTTTGCTGTTCGCCTGAAAGTCCCTGACTCCGGAAAAACCGTTTTCGAAGACGCTGTTTACGGCCTGCAGGAACGTGACTACAACGACACCGAAGACCTCGTGCTGCTGCGTTCCGATGGACATCCTCTGTACAATCTCGCCGTCGTCTGCGATGACATCGAAATGCAGATTACGCACGTCATCCGCGGGCAGGACCATCTGACCAACGCTCATAAACAGGTATTGATCTACGAGGCTCTCGGCGTTACTCCGCCGGTATTCGCTCATCTTCCGCTAATTCTCGCGCCAAATAAAGGCAAGCTTTCAAAACGCAAACACGGCGAGATCGTATCGATGACGACCTACCGAGACGCCGGATTTCTTGCCGCCGCGTTCCGCAATTTTCTCGCACTGCTTGGATGGTCCGCCAGCGAGGAAAAAGAGATCTATTCAATGGCGGAACTGGTTGTAAAATTCACGCTTGGCGGCATTCACCGCTCAAACGCCGTTTTCAATTTCGCCGAAAACGACCCGCGCCGGTGGACCGACGAAAAGGCCCAGTGGATGAACGCCGAATACATCCGCACAATGCCAATCGGCGAGCTGCTGCCGTTCGTCAAGGCGGAGCTGAAATCGGCAAAGCTATGGCGCGAAGAATACGAGCCGGAACTGCGGGCTTTGACCGAAACCGTTTCATCAACTGATTCGGAGGATCGTCCCGCGACGCAGGCTTTCGACATTCCTGAACACGGTTCGTACGACTGGTTCGTTCAAACCGTCGATCTGATCCGCCAGCGTTTCTTTACCCTCAAAGATTTCTCATCCCAGGGTCGCGCCTATTTCAGCGAAGACTACGATTTCGACCCGGCCGCGATCCAGAAAAACCTAGCGAAATTCCCCGATTTGCAGCAGTGGCTTCCGGAACTCGCCGACAGATTCGAGCCAATGGAAGATTTTTCAGAAGCCGCAATCGAAGAAGTAGTCAAAGCCTTCACCGAGGAAAAAGGCACAAAACTCGGCGTAATAATGAATGGTGCACGAACGCTTTTAACCGGAGTTGCCGTCGGACCATCAATGCTGTCGGTTTTTCAGACGATTGGGAAAGACAAATCTATTTTGCGATTAAAAAGCCAAATTGCATGGAACAAGCAAGAATAACGAGTGATTGTGTTAGTCAGCAGGTATTGTCGCGTTCCATGCAGCTCTAAGCTCACGCGTCTCGCTTACACCTCGATCACCCGTCTCTTCACTGGTGACGACAGCACGATCGTCGTCGTCGTAATTCCATACGGCACGAGCCGGTCGATCATTTCCTGCAAATGTTCGACCGACGACACGGCGACCTTCATTATGAACGAATCGCCGCCGGTGCCGCGATGGCATTCTAAAACCTCATTCGATTCTTGCGCCACTTCTATAATGTGGCTGTAATCAACGCCGGTGATGCTCATCCGCACGAACGCCGTGATCGTCAGACCGACTTTTGCGGTGTCGATCTCAGCGCGGTAACCGGTGATAATGTGCGCGTCTTCGAGTTTGTGAACTCGCTCGATAACGGCCGGCGTCGTCAGCCCGACACGACGGCCGAGCTCGGCATAGCTGATGCGGGCGTCTTCCTGCATTTCCTTCAAGATTTTTTTATCAATTTCATCGATCATATTTATCTCTGCCGCTCGATTTATATTATAAGCTTAACTGTAAAAATAAACTTATAATCTAAAGCAATAATACTAAATTAACTAATCTCGCTCATTCAAAAACTTAATCCTTTCCATTAAAATAAGTTATCTACTTATTAGCTGTGAAAGGAGCCGCCACAATGATGACCACATCCGCCGAACCTGCTTTTGCCCTTAACAATTTTGATATAAGTGATGCCGATCTGCCGGAATTTCGCGATATGAAATTCGAGGACATTAACCAGCTTGCCCTCGATCATCCGGGAGCGAGCGACGGGCCATACCGCGAACGGCGTGATTACATCGCGAGTTTGGCGAAGAAGTTTCGCGAAACGGGTGTGATTACCGATGTTGATTACACGGATGACGAGCAAGGTGTTTGGCGGTATGTGGCGGGTGAACTGGAAGAAATTCAGGCGGAAAAGGCGAGCAAATTTTATCTTCAGGCAAAAAAGGATCTCGGCATATCGAACGACCGCATCCCGCAGTTGACCGAGATGAACCGCCGCCTCAAAGAACTTTCCGGTTTCCGCCTCGCGCCGATCGAAGGCCTGGTCGAAACGCGTGCATTTCTTAGCTGGCTGTCATACCGCACGATGCTCTCGACGCAGTACATCCGCCATCATTCGCGGCCCGAATACACGCCCGAACCGGACATCGTCCACGAATCCATCGGCCATATCCCGATGTTCACCAACCGCAATTTCGCCGATTTTTCCCAATTCATCGGCCACGGCGCCCGCATCGCCACCGATAAGCAATTAGAAGAACTCGGGCGTCTTTATTGGTTCACCGTCGAATTCGGCCTAATCGAGGAAGACGGCGACATCAAAGCCTACGGCGCCGGTTTATTATCCAGCTTCGGCGAACTAAAAAACGCCTTTACCGACAACGTGACGCGCCGCCCGTTCGACCTCGAACAGGTGATAAATACCGATTACGACTACTCCGAAATGCAGCCGATCCTGTATGTCATTCAGTCATATGCTGAGTTGAAGGATGTGACGCGGAAATACATCGAAAGTTTCGGCGGAAAGTAGTATTTTAAAGAGTATGAATTTAAAGGTCGTAATCGAAAAAGGCGAAGACGGATTATTTGGTGGCAAGTGTGCCTTCGCTCAAAGGCTGCTGGTCGCAGGGCACGACCAGTGAAGCGGCCTTGGCGAATATTCGAGAAGCAGTCGAGCTTTATCTTAAACCGGACGATCTCGCACCCGTAACTAAAGAGCGTAAAATTGTTGAAATGGCAATATGAAATAATAGTATGATATGGCGGAAATTCCCTCGACAAAAATAGGCGAAGTTCTGTCCGTTTTTAACGAAATGCGACAAGCGGGAATCGTGGATAAATATGCTATCGGCGGGGCGTTTGCGGCAATTCTACACAACGAACCTATTTCGACGATAGATCTCGACGTATTCTTTTTCTTCAAAGAAAAACAGACATCCTTAGTTCCTTCGCTGGATTCGATCTATGAGTTTGCCTCAGCTCACGGATTCTCTTTCGATCATGAATTTATAAATATCCACGGGTGGCTGGTGCAGTTTGTAGAGGCGAGCCATAGCGAGTTGTGGAGCGAAGCAATAGAAGAGGCCGAAATTCTGGCCATCGATAATCGTAACGCTTTTGTGATCGGCAAGGAGCATCTCGTCGCAATGTGGCTATTTGCGGGACGCGGAAAAGATTATCAGAAAATCGCGATGTTTGTAGAAGCGGACATTCTTGATATCGACAAGCTCACGAATATTCTTGAGCGGCATGATTTACTGCTAAAATGGGAAGCAGAGAAATGGAGGTTTGCAAATGAGCAGCACTAACCAAATCGCAGAGCTAACGAGACGTAAAAACATTTCGAGATCATATCTCAGGTCTCTGCCGCCTGAAGAGAAAATCGCCCAGCTCATCAATTTGCAGGAGCGATATTATGAAATGCTCGCCGCCCGCGAGGCTAACGGCGGCCGTCCTATCCCGATAAAATGGCGTAAATGGTATGCGGCAAGGCACGGTTTGTAATAACCAGCAGCGGTCACATTCTTATTGGGCTGTTAAAAAATGCATAGCAGTTCTAACAAAGAGTACGACGCGGGAAAGGGGAAAGAATAATTATGCAGACAGTTGATGTTCGATCCTGGAAAAACATTTCTGATACTGTTTGTGATGGTCTAATTTAACAGGACACGAAACTCTTCGTAGAATAATAACAT
>JBBJOS010000008.1:0-124339 GCA_037723965.1 Pyrinomonadaceae bacterium
TCATACCTTAAAAAAAACCATTTCGTGGTCTAGACAATGGGGTTCACTTTAGTGTGATAAAATTGCGTTGATTACCTGAGGAGTTTTTATGTTAACGGAATCTATTACATTACAGGTCGAATCAGACGTTGCTCGCTTTTATAACGACGCGCCGCAAACAGATAAACAAAAGCTGCAAGCTTTATTCGGAAGCTGGGTGAAACAACACTCTGAAGCCGATGTTGATTCTTTGAAAAGGACGAGGGAAGAAATCAGCCGTAACGCAACCGGCCGAGGTTTAACGCCGGAAATTTTAGAATCGCTGTTAGCCGAAAAGGAACGAACAATTGCGCGGTGTTTTTGATAACAACTTGATTGTTAGTGTTTTTCTTTTAGGCGGTCTCCCGCGATCAACTTTAGATTCCGGCGCCGATGAATGTGATAAAATTTAGTTCGGAGGCAAATAGACTATGTATCAAGTGAGCGTCGAAAAAACTTCTAATATTCAACTACCCGATTTGATTAATTCCGTGGTTAATGGCGAAGAGATCATCTTTACGCAAAATAATTTGCCTATTGCGAAACTGACCGCCGTTCACCAGGCAAAATCGCAGCCGCAATTCGGGAGCGCCAAAGGTCTATTTGTAATGGCCGAAGATTTCAACGAACCGCTCGAGGATTTTGACGAATATCGAAAATGAAATTGCTCCTCGATACGCATACGCTTTTATGGTTTATTTCCGGCAACTCAAATTTGAGTGCAAATGCGAGAGATTTAATCGAAGACGCATCGAATGAGAAGTTTGTCAGCATTGCGAGCATTTGGGAAACTGCAATTAAAGTCAGCACCGGCAAAATGACCCTGTCTTCACCGTTTGATGATCTGTTTCCTAATCAATTACGCATCAACGGCTTCGGCTTATTATCGGTAAGAATTGAGCACATTTCATTAGTCACGCTTTTGCCTTTTCACCATCGCGACCCTTTTGACAGATTGTTGATAGCCCAGGCGTCACAAGAAAATATGACGCTGGTAAGCGTCGACGAAGCTTTCGACAATTACGGAATAGCCCGTTCGTGGTGAAAATCGCTGTATTGATTTTCATCGGACTTATACTTTTCACGTTTTTTTCCTTCTTGCGGCTAATCTATCCCGAATAGTTTTTCCTCGCGATCACTTTTAGATTTTCCCGCCAGTTTTCGTGCAGTTCGAATCGCCATATTTCTATTTCCCTTGAAAGCATTTTTGCGAAAAGCTCGTAGTCGCGGTGAAAGCTTAGTGCGGGTGCGACGGTGTAAACTAGCGCCGGTTTATCGAGAATTTCGAGGTCGCCGAAGGCTTTTGCTTTTTTAAGTTCGCCGCAGCGGCGCTGCAGTTCGATCTTTCGCCAGTAATCGGCGGCCTGGAAAAGCATTTCACGGTCGGGCGAGGTTTTTAGCTCGATGATGACGAGGCGGCCGTCTTTGCGAAGGGCGAGTAAGTCGATCCTGTCGGCGGATGTGCGGAATTGATTGTAGATCGGCGACAGGACGAGGTTCGCGTCGAGCAGTTTTATGTTGCGGCGGAGAATGGATTCGAGCCACGATTCGGGTGAGAGCCTGTATAGCTCGTGCCGTTTTTCCGCCGGATTCGGGCAGCGGTGTTTTTTAAGATCTTCGATTAGCTCAGCGAGATCGCCGAACGAATCTTCGCTCAACGGCCTGCGATTTTTCTCTATGCCAAACCACGCCTTTTCAACACCCAATAACTTGCGAACACGTGCAAAAGGAAGCCCAAGAAATCGCAAAGTCTCGCCCTGCTTCGAAAAAATAACGTCGATCTCGTCCGGTGAGCTCTCCATGATTCGGCAAGCGGTTTCGCTCATTTCCACCGTTTCCGGCAGAATGAGCTTTTTTGAAGCTTCCCGCCAGAGATCGGAAATTTTCAACGATTTGAGTTCACGAACAGTTGATATTTTAGGCAGAATTTCAAAGATTTTTATCTGGCTTTTTACGGGTTCTCGCAAAAGAGCTTGAAGCTTTTGCAGATTTCGGGCCTGCCGCTTTTCTCCGGCGATCCAAATTTCGTTGACAGGTTTTTTAATTCGTTTCTGAAGTTTCCGAAGCCACAAAATTGCCAATGTGAGAAGGGTTTCGGGAGTAGAAATTTCGGATACATCCGATAAAATTGCTGACTGTACGCTGCTTTTCGATTCAACTAATATCTGTGCAAAGCGGCCGTTCTCCGCATTCAAGGCAACACGAATCAATTTTAAATTTGGAAATGTTTCAGCAATCGCATGAGCTGTTTCGTTTGCCTTCTGCAAACGGGCGAGTTCAACCGTTAGACTTAACTCATTTGCGGAAACTCGCGGTACCAGACGAATTTTTTCTTTCTCCCGGCCGAAATTCGAGGCCAGAATCAAGCCGATCTCCTCACCTTCCGCGGAAAATTCTTCGATCCGCCGTGCCTGAAAACCTTTTTCATCGAGAAACCCGAACAGCGTTTTTTGTTCATCGCCGGTTATCTCGATTTCCGTATTTCGTAGCGGAAAAGTCCGGCCGTTTTCGCGGATCAAAAGCCATTCGAAATGAGCATCGATGAGGTCGGGCAAAGCCGCGTCCGTTTCTACCATTTGTAGTTTTCCGTGAAGAATTTCATCATCGATTCGCTCCAATCTGAATAGCCTTTTTCAGACGGATGGATGCCGTCGGCGAAAAACCCTTCAAGCACGATATTGCGCGGCTGATGGTAATAAAAAACGCGGTCCATTTTGCTTGTCAGGTCTTTTATGTTGGCGTCGTGAAGTTTGGACAGTTCCCACAGCAGAAATTTTATCGGATGCGGGATCGCAGGCGAAAGCTTTATCATCGGGCAGTTTGAAAGGAAAAATGTTGCGTCCGGATTTCTTTTGCGAAGAATTCCCAGTAACTCGGTCATATCGCGCCGCCACTTTTGTGGGCTGCTGAGTTTCATAACGTCGTTCCCGCCAAGGCCGACGAGAATGTAATCGTAGGTTTCATCCGGTATCAGCGGAACGAGTTCGTCGATCGTTCGCCGCGCGGTTACACCGTTTCTGCCAACAACTTTCCAGTTTATAGTTTTGCCGATCAGCGAGCTCAATCGTTTCGCGAACTGTCCCGCAAGAGCAAATTCGTGCGTCCGCGCGCCCAGACCCGCAACGGTCGATTCGCCGATCACCAGCAATTTTATGCTTTCATCTCCGCTGCCACTCGTGCCGGTGGTTTTCCCGCCAGCTCCGGGAAGCAAGCCAACCTTTCGCCGCGTCCGCTGGCCCTGCCTGTACAAAAACGGCAAAAAAGGCAGTATCAAAAAACCGCTTATCAAATAAACCGCCTGCCAAAATATTAACTTCATCTCTCCCTTGTTCACCCAAACCGTTATGTTAAAATTTGAACACTCGAATGTTTTTGTCAAATCCCGCCAAATCTTTTCTCGCCGGTTCCCTGGTTTTGATAATTTCAGCGGGCTGCGGTTCCGGGCCGGACAATCAAAACACGAACGTTCCAATCGTGCCCGAAATAAAGAGCGAGCTTCCTTTCTCGACGAAAGAGCCGGAAAACTTCCAGTGTGAAATGGTCGTAACGGCAGGCGAAACGGTCCGCACAACATTTATCGCGAAAAAAGGCGGTAAACGACGGATCGATTATAATTCCGGTGAAACAAATCAGCGTTCGTTTTTGCAAAATGATAGAGATTATATAATTTCGTACGATAAAAAGATCTACGCGGAAATTGCACCCGCACAGAATTCAGGCGCCGCCGAAGGGCCGTGGGACGAATTCACCTCACGCCTTCTGAATGAACGCAGCCGGGCGGGAATCGAAGAGATCGGATCGGAGGGAAGCTTAAAAATTTACAAAATAATTATCGGCGAAAGCAATTTGACCGAGATTTTAATTTACATCGATCCGGCAATCGGGATCCCGGCCAGACAGGAATTTTTCAGCGTCAGCGGCGATCGGAAGACGCTGCAATATTCGTTCGAATTTAAGAATCTGGTATTGGAGGTCGACGATAGTTTGTTCGAAATACCGAAGAATCTGCGAAAGGTTAGTCCGGCGAACTTTAATTTGAAATGAACGAAATTACGGAAGAACAAAAACAGCGGGCGGCCGATTCGATCCGCAACCTGCCGTTTGCCAAAATGATCGGGATGGAACTCGTAGATATGCGCACGGACGAAGCGGTTATCAAGATCGAAATGCGCGACGAGCTTCGCCAGCCGGCCGGTGTCCTTCACGGCGGCGTTACTGCAACGCTGATCGACACGGCGATGGCTTTTGCCGTGATCACGCGACTGGACGAGGGTGAACGGGCATCGACCATCAACCTGACCGTCCATTATCTGCGCCCGCACACGGAGGGCAGGTTCACCTGCACGGCAAAAATCGTCCGTGCCGGAAAACGGATATTTACCGTCTCCGCCGATGTCGCAAACAGCCAGGGAAAATTGATCGCAACGGCGGTATCGACTTATACGAAAGTCTAGAGAGTTCAGAGGGTCTTGGGGTTTAGAGAGTTGTTAGGTTTTCATTTCCGAAACTATCTAAACGCTACCAACTCTCTAAACTTTATAAACTAAGAGATGGAGCAGCTAAAAAAATTCGCCCGATATTTCAGGCCTTACAAGTGGTATATGGCCGCCGGGATCGCATGTATTCTGGTGTCGCTGTGTTTCGGGCTGCTCGTTCCTTATCTGGTCGGACAGGCGGTGGACGATCTGACTGTAAGTATCACTTGGGAAAAGATCATTTATTATCCGCTGGTGATTCTCGGCGTGAATCTGGCGAGCGGCGTTTTCCTTTTTTTGCAAAGGCGTTTTCTGATAAATGCATCGCGGCATATTGAATTCGATATGCGCGAAGATTTTTACGCCAGCCTGGTCGATCAGCCGCTCGAATATTTTCAAAACAACCGCGTCGGCGATTTGATGGCGCGGGCGACTAACGACCTCGCCGCCATACGGCAGATCGTCGGACCGATGATCCTGTACAGTTTTCAGGCGATATTCGCTCTCGCGATCGTGTTGCCGATCCTGCTGAATATTTCGGTCAAGCTCACGCTTTTACTGCTGATTCCTATGCCGCTCGTTTCGCTGACGGTAAAAATTCTCGGCGAACAGATACACAAACGCTTCGAGAAAATCCAGGAGTTTTTCTCCGACATCACGGCCCGTACGCAGGAAAATCTGAGCGGCGTCCGCGTTATTCGGGCATACGCGCAGGAAGATTCGGAGATCGAAGAATTTCAAAAACTCAACCGCGAATACGCCGCGCAGAATATCCGACTCGTAAAATTCGCGGCGGCGATGCGGCCTTTGCTTTTCTTTTTTATCGGGTTGGGATTTGTGATAATAGTCGCGGTCGGCGTTCCAATGGCTGTTCGCGGCGAGATCACGGCCGGTAACTTTACGGCGTTCATCCTCTATTTGCAGCGGATGATCTGGTATCTGATCGCCCTCGGATACGTCGTAAATCTTTACCAGCGAGGTAGGGCTTCGCTGAAACGCTTTAACGCGATTCTGGAAGCGGAACCGTCGATAATTGATTCTCCGGAAGTGATCGAGCAGCCGAAAATAAAGGGCGGCATCGAATTCCGCGATCTGACATTTGCCTATAACGGCACGCCGGTTCTGGAAAATATCGATCTAACGATTGAACAAGGCAAAACCGTCGCCTTCGTCGGCAAAACCGGCAGCGGCAAGTCGACTTTGATGAGCCTCATTCCCCGCCTGCTTGACGCGCCGGAGGGCAGCGTATTGGTTGACGGCATCCCGATTCGTAATTTTCCGATCGAGCAATTGCGGCGGTCCATAGGCTTCGTGCCGCAGGAAACATTTCTATTCAGCGACACGCTTGCCGCGAACATCGCATTTGGCGTTAAATCGGTAGCGCCTGTGGTAGCGGGTGAGATTATGTCAGAACCGGGAGGGATAGCGACTGGGTTTCCCGCGCAGAATGGCAATCATATATCCGTCGAAAAAGCCGCTGAAATAGCCGGTCTCGCTGACGACATAAAAGATTTCCCGGGCAAATACGATCAGCTCGTCGGCGAACGCGGCATCACGCTTTCCGGCGGCCAGAAACAGCGGACCGCCATCGCCCGCGCCATCATGCGAAATCCGCGCATACTAATTCTCGACGATTCGCTCTCCGCCGTCGATACCTACACCGAAGAAAAGATCCTGCACAACCTCCGCGACGTGCGTCAGGGCAGAACGACTATCATCGTCTCGCACCGCGTTTCGACCATCCGTGACGCCGACCTCATCTGCGTCCTCGAAAATGGCCGCATCATCGAACGCGGCACCCACGAAGAACTGATAGAACTAGGCCGCGAATACGCCTACCTATACCAGCGACAATTGCTCGAAGAAGAATTGGAGGCAACCGATTAAAACATCAAAACATAAAACTCTTGCATTTCTGCCGGTTTAAGTGATATTGTAAGATTGGAAAAAAAGTAATGGATACCAAGACCCTGATAAATCGCCGAACCCGCCGAACGACTTTGACACTTGAAGGCGACGTTGCCGATTTTGTTGAGCAAAAGCTTGCAAACGATCCCCGGCTGAAGGAAAAAAACCTTATTAATGATTTACTCCGAAAAGGCATAAAGGCGGATGAGTCGAAGGCGGCAAAGCCTTTCGCTATCAATCCGTTTGCGACGAAACTTGTGCCCGGCATGACGGTTGACCGCCTCGAAGAAATGATACGCGAAATTTAAAGCTGAATGCTCTATTTGCCGGACAGCAATATTTTGATCTATGCCAAAATGACGGGCATGGCGGAACACATCGCGGCATTCTCATGGCTGAACACCACATTAAACGATTCGAATTCAATAATTTTCGTTTGTGAAACGACGGTTCTTTCTTTTTTGCGAATAACGACAAATAATAAGGTTTTTAATCCGCCGCTGCCTTTTGCGGAAGCAATTGCATTCATTAGTTCCTTTGTGACACATCCCCGAGTGTCAATTTCCCGAACCTCACCGCAGCATTATATCGATGTCGCCGGGTTTATGAAAAAAAACAATTTCGGGGGAAATTTGACGATGGATGCCCACCTTGCCGTGCTCGCAATACACACTGGAGCTGTACTCGTCACACGTGATCGTGATTTTATGAGGATTCCTTATTTGAAAATATTAAACCCTCTTTAATCGCGGACCGAAACCTGACCGAAAGGTCGAAAATTCCTGTACTTCCCGAACCTCAGGAAAAATATGCAAAACGAAAGCTCGAAAATTGCCGGACAACATCAAACGATGATCGTCCTTTGGGCCGCGCTCCTGATGTCGCAGTTCATGTTTATCGTGATTATATTCTTCACGCGGCCGCAGCTTTTCACGCTTGATTTTTCGCAGCATTTCTTCGGCAACAGCATGGCACAGATACTTGGGTTCGCCCTCGCGGCGGTCACGGTGGTTATACTCTCATTCGCCTTTCGTAAAAAATTCATCGAACGCGCCGTCCAGGAACAAAACCCGGCGCTAGTTCAACAAGGCCTCATCATCGCCTGCGCCCTCTGCGAAGCAAGCTCCCTTTTCGGCCTCGCTCTCGCCTTCGCTTTCGATTACCAATATTTCTTCCTCTGGTTCGCCCTCGGGATTATCGGGATTATCCTGCACTTCCCCAAAAAAGACGCCCTGCTCGCAGCGAGCTATAAGCAATAGGCGGAAGCTAAAAATAATTTCTGCCCTCAGGGAACCTTTTTACGACTTGCGGTGTCTAACCCGGAAAGACCCGCGGTTTTTTTGTTTTAATCACAAAAAATTAGGAGAAATCTATGCGCAAAATTAATATTTTGCTTGTAATACTGTTCGCATGCGCCGCGGCGTTTGCTCAGGAAATCACGCAGGGATCGCTTTACGCCGCCGGGAAAAATGGCACACAGCTCGGCGCCTGTCCGTTAAATAACACCAAAGTTCAAGCCGACATCAGCGGCTTTATGGCACGCGTCAAGGTCGTGCAGGAATTCGAAAATACGTTTTCCGAACCGATCGAGGCCGTTTATACTTTTCCGCTTTCACAGAATTCGGCGGTCGATAATATGACGATGCGGATCGGCGAAAGGCTGATACGGGCGCGGATAATGAAACGCGAGGAAGCCCGGAAAGTTTATGAAACGGCCAAATCCGAAGGCAAAACCGCCAGCCTGCTCGATCAGGAGCGGCCGAATATCTTTACGCAGGCCGTCGCCAATATTATGCCGGGCGAGAAGGTCATTATCGAGATCAGTTACGTCGAAACTCTCAAATACGAAGATGGCAGTTATGAATTCGTATTTCCGATGACCGTCGGCCCGCGTTACATTCCCGGTTCGGTAAAGGACGCCGCCAAAATATCGCCGCCGCTTGCGGTAAGCCGTGCGGGGCATGACATTTCAATCGAAGTCAATGTAAATGCCGGTGTACCGGTTGAGGAAATCCGTTCTACCTCGCATCCGGTCGATCAAGTTAATTTCAATCCGAATAGCTCAAAAGTTAGGCTGAAAAGCGAAAAGACGATCCCGAATAAGGATTTTATCCTGCGTTATGATGTAACCGGAAAACGCATCGAAGATGGCATTCTGACGCATCGCGATGCACGCGGCGGATTTTTTACGCTGATGCTCCAGCCGCCGGACAAGATCGCCACCGAAGACCGGACGCCGAAGGAGATAGTCTTCGTGCTCGACACAAGCGGTTCGATGAGTGGCTTTCCGATCGAAAAAGCGAAGGAGGCGATGAAACTGTCGCTTGATGGCCTGTATCCCGACGATACTTTTAACCTGATAACATTTGCCGGCGATACGGAGATTCTGTTTGAACAGCCGGTTCCGGCAACGCAGGCTAACCTCGAAAAAGCACAGGCATTTCTTGATTCGCGGCAGGGCGGCGGCGGGACCGAAATGATGAAAGCGATCAAAGCGGCTCTCGACCCTTCGGATTCGCAAAGCCATCTGCGGATAGTCTGTTTTATGACGGACGCTTATATCGGCAACGAAAACGAGATCATCGCCGAAATTCAGAAACACCCGAAAGCCAGAGTGTTTTCGTTTGGGATCGGAAGTTCGGTCAATAGATTTTTGCTCGATAAAATGGCTGAAGCCGGAAACGGCGAAGTCGAATACGTAACTCTTGCCGATGACGGCTCTAAGGCCGCGAAGAAATTTTACGAACGCGTTCGCACGCCGCTGCTGACCGATCTTTCCATCGACTGGAACGGAATGCCGGTAGCGGATGTTTATCCGAACAAACTATCCGACCTGTTTTCGGCAAAACCCGTTATCCTGCACGGCCGTTTTACAAAAGCAGCCAGCGGCACGATCAAACTCAAAGGCAAGATCGCCGGCCAGGAATACGTCCGCGAAATCGCCGTCAACCTGCCTGAAACCGAGGCGGCGAACGATGTCCTTGCGACGCTGTGGGCGCGGCGGCGCATAGATGAATTGTCGACGGAAGCATTAAGGGGCGCAAATATTGAAGCACTGAATAAACAAATCACCGGGATTGGAATAGAATTTCGCTTGCTGACGCAGTTTACATCTTTCGTCGCTGTAGAAGAACGCATAGTTAATCAGAACGGCAATCCTGTGAAAGTCGTAGTTCCGATAGCGGTTCCCGAAGGAGTTGATCCGAAGATGAGTGGAGCCGATCTGCAAGAAGTTGTCAACGTAGGTGCCGGTGCTCTAATGACTGTAAATACCACCGCCACCTCAGTGTCGGGTAGCCGGCGGGTAAATCGCTCTCCCGCAAACCGCAAATCATCGGTCTCGGGAACCGGCAGCGGTATGGGTTACGGCACAGGGAACGGTTCGGGGAGTGGGGGTGCTCCACCGCCTCCAGCAAAGATGGCCATGCCAATCTCAGCAGGTGTTGTTAACGGCAAAGCCGAAGCCTTGCCCAAACCACCGTATCCTGCGGCCGCCAAAGCTGTAAGGGCAGTCGGGGCGGTAATGGTTCAGGTAACAATAGACGAAAACGGTAATGTAATTTCGGCAAATCCTGTTTCCGGCCATCCTTTACTGCGGGCAGCGGCGGCCCAGGCCGCTCGCGGTGCAAAATTCACACCGACAATGCTTTCCGGCCAACCAGTGAAAGTAGCCGGTATTGTCACCTACAACTTTACCGATCCTGAGAAGTCGGGAAATGTAACCGTAACGACAGCCAATATGGCGGTAGACTCTTTGGGAGTTCCGTCTAACACTCCGCCGACGCCCGAGATGATGCTTGAGCAAAAGCTCAAAGAGAGACTTCATTCGTGGCTTTATTCGCTTGTCGAGCGGCTTAAAAATGGCGAATCTGCGGTTGGACCGAACGAAGCGAAATTCGTGCGTGAAGGAAAGGCTGAGATTCAGCTCACCGTCACCGCAAGATCGCCACAGTTGATGGAAAAGCTGAAGAATGCCGGTTTTGAGATCGCATCGGAGAAAGGTTCGGTGCTGGTAGGCCGGATCGCTGTTGACAAAATCGCTGCACTGGCGGAGATTGGCGAAGTAAAACTCATTCTGCCTAGGGCTTAAACACGTTCTGAGTTCAAGCTTCAGCTTGTTTTTATTCAATGCGAAGGCAAGCTGAAGCTTGAACTCAGAACTAAAAAAACCGCTCCGGTTTCCCGAAGCGGTTTTACTTTTTATATTATATTGTAAATTATTTTCCTAAACTGCTGACGGCAACTGTTCGTCGTCCGAATCGTCGGGCTTCCGAGCAGCTTGCCATCCAGATATCCAGCCGGTTGCCTTTGATCTTGCCGCCGGTATCGGAGACAAGATAGTTGCCGCTGTAATTTCCGGCACCGAGGTTGATTCGCGATCCGAGCCGCAGAATTCTTGGGTCTGCCGCTATCAATCCGGCACGGACACCGTGGCCCATCGCCGTTTTTCCTTTCAAACAATAAGCCGTGGCTACGAAAGAGCCTCTGCTCATTCCCGCCGCTTTCGACAAGACCGTTTTTTCAACCAGCTTTTTGGCGGGTGCGGCCTTTTTCTTATCGTCTGTAACTGATATTTCTAAATTCTTATTATCTTTTGTAGTATTTAATTGTGTGTGCGAAAGATTCGCTTTAGTGAGTGCGGTTCCCGTCTTGCTGGTTTCTGCATACATAAAAACAACAAATGTACTTATCAGCGATAGAACGGCTGCGCCTCGAACGAGTTTATTCATTAATAGGGCTCCTGATTATGGTCTTCGAATTCAGGCGCAAATCCAGCGGATGAGTTTATTTTTCATCTGCGAAGGGTTTGTTGTTTTGCATAAATTGAAGACTGGTGCAGTAGGATTATTCCACCTGTTTTCGCCCGGCCGCAGACGAAACATCTGAAGAGTATAGCATTCCGGGCCTCGCCTGTCCACCCCTGGAAAACCGCAAGTCCATATGCAATATGCCCTTGGTGTTTCGGCGGTATTTGAAGGTGAGATTTTGCGGCGGTTTTGCTAAACTAATCACGCTTGTTTCAAGTATATTTCAAACGTCGAAAACAGTAGTCCAGCTTACGAAAAGAAGGATAAAATTCTATGCAGCAGGATCGCCGCCACGGTGCCAGATACGTCGTTTCATTTCCCATCAGCGTTAAATGGAAGGATGAAAATGGAAAGGAAGTTGTTGAGGAAGGCCTGACCGAAAACGTCGGCCCGGCCGGCTCGCTTGTTTACCTGCCGCGAAAACTGCCTACGGTCGGCGCGAAGGTCGATCTGACCGTGTCCGAAAATCTCGATGACGAAGTAACTGTCACCGCGCAGGTGATTCGCCTCGAACGAAACGCCGCCCATCCGCAAGTCGCCCTAAATATTGTCGAAGGCATTAGGATCTGGAAGAAAAAGGTATGGGAACTCGCCGCAGAGACTGTCGCGGGAATAAAACCGGATGATCTGGATGACTGGTAAATCGCGATAGTTCAGGCAGCCACGCCTCTTGTGAAATTGAGTCGTGCAGCTTGAAGGCCGCGTTCTGGCGTTGCCGCCTAACTACAAACATAATGAAAATTCTAGTTCTAGGTGCCGGCCGAATGGGGTACGGCGCGGCATACGATCTTGTTCACAATTCGCCTGATGTGGAATCCGTCACAGTTGCGGATTTTGAGCCTGGAAAAGCAGAACAGGTCGCGGCATCGGTCGGCACGGAGCGTATCAATGCGCGCCAAATCGACACAGCCATTTACGCGGATAACGTCGAACTTATGCGCGGGCACGATTCAGTAATTTCATGCGTTAATTACTGGTACAACGAATCCCTTTCCAAAGCGGCGATCGAAACCCGTGCGAATTTCTGCGATCTCGGCGGGAATAATTACGTCGTCGATGCTCAGCTCGCCCTCGATGTCGAAGCAAAAGCCGCCGGGATCAATATTATTCCCGATTGCGGCCTCGCTCCGGGAATGGTTTCGATTTTAGCTATGCACGGCGTAAATCGTTTTGATTCCGTCGATGAAATCCACATCCGAGTCGGCGGTCTGCCGCAAAACCCTAAGCCGCCGCTCGATTATCAACTTGTATTCTCGGTCGAAGGCCTTATCAATGAGTACATTGAGTCAGCCCGTGTCATCCGCAACGGCGAAATCATGGAAGTAGATGCCATGACCGAACTTGAAAGCCTCTCGTTCGAAAACTTCCCTATGCTGGAAGCCTTTCAAACATCCGGCGGCACATCTACCCTGCCCGACACGTTCCTCGGCAAGGTCCGCGAGCTCGATTACAAAACGATCCGCTACGCCGGACACTGCGAAAAATTCAAGACGATGATCGACCTTGGACTTTGTTCAAGCGACGAGATCGTCGCGGATTTTGTAAAAGTAAAACCGCGAAAGGTTTTCGGCGAGCTGCTAAGTAAACATCTACCGGCGGATGGGCCGGATTATGTGCTAGTGCGGCTGGATTTTGTCGGGAAGAAAGGTGGCGAGGCTAAAAAGCTGCGGTATGACATAGTCGATAAACAAGACGAAGAAACCGGCTTGTCAGCCATGATGCGGACGACCGCATTTCCCGCTTCGATCATCGCCCAAATGATGGCCCGCGGCGAGGTGTTAATGCGAGGCGCGACGCCGCAGGAAAAGGCTATAGATACAGAGAAGTTTGTGACTGAATTGGAGCGGCGAAATATTAAGATTTTAGTCTCTTAAGTTTTGAGTTCAGGCTTCAGCTTGCCTTTTGGTTTAGGATTCGGACAAGCTGAAGCTTGAACTCAGAACAAAAAAGGCCTCTCATTTCTGAGAAGCCTCTGAATTTTATAAATCCGAATAAAATGTTAAACGCTTACTCCGATCATTCTCGGGTTAGCTTTCTTTTTCAAAAGCTTACGCAGTTTAAGGCGAGCCTTGTGTAATTGTGATTTAGATGTTCCCACGGAGCAGCCTAAAATACGGGCTACTTCTTCGTGTTCAAAACCTTCGACGTCGTGCAGAACGAAAACGTTCTTGTATCCCGGTGGCAGCTGCTCGATAGCATTTTCGAGCGAAAGCTTATCAACGATCTGCATCTTGAACGGGTTACCCGTTCCCGGCACGATCTGTTCCGGCGTCTCGCCTTCTTCCGTCGTTTTTTCGAACTTTACGGTCCGTTTACGGAAATGCATTAATACCTGATTTACGGTCAGACGATGAAGCCAAGTCGTAAAAGCCGAATCGCCGCGAAAGCTGCCGATCTTGCGATAAAGCTGGATAAATACATCCTGCGTAAGGTCTTCCGCCTCAAATGCGTTCTGAAGCATCCTCAAACAGATCGAATAAACCCGGCGGTGGTGCCGCTGGTAGATCTCTTCAAAAGCGACCATATCGCCTTTAGAAGCGGCTTGCGTCAAATCGAAATCTTTAGCGGTGCTAACATTTTCGATTCGTGCAGTTGCAACAGTTTCTTCAGCGGCTGCCCCTGTATCGGTACCACTTTGAAATGCGGGATAATTTAATGTTTCTGTAGTCATTTGCTTGTGCCCCCTGAGCTATTGTTTAATCAATTCGCGTGCCAAACGTTCGATTAAATACATTTTAACTAATTAATAACGCGAATACCCTATTTTGTTCCATTTACCGTGCATACATTTATATTCGCCGAACATCCAAGTAAGGATTCAGATATGGGTATATTACCACCGCGTTAATTCGCGCACGATTTGGTGTATGTATGATTGTGTTGCATTTAGTTGTGAATTTTCGAAAAGTGTTAAACTATCAATTCCATAATTTCACCTTTATATTCCGTAATTTTTGGCCGTTATAGATGTCGTATAAGAATTTGATTACTTTGGCGGTTTTGTTTTGTGGTTTGTTTGCCGGAGGCATTAGCGTAGCCGGGCAAACGGGGACACTTGTAATAAGTCAGGAGGTTTCGGAGATCGACGGCGTTCCGGTTTTGATTAAGCACCTTCCAGATTGGGAGAATGTGCGAAATAGTGCCGTCTTTACGCAAAATGTCGGTGATCTAAAGAAAGCCCTCGGCGAAAAACCTGTTTTGAACCTTATTGAGTTTACTCCCGGCACCGAGGCCGTCACCGCCTCCTATCCTCAGGGAAAGCTCCTCATTATCGAATATACGAACCCGCAGGCATCAGTCGAAGCCGACGGCAAATTTATCAAAAGCCTGACCGAAAATCCGCAGGATCCACCCACGGTTTATCGCCGGATCGGCAATTACAATGCTTTCGTTTTCGAACCACCCGATAACCTGGCCGCGGGATTTTTGCTCGATCAGGTCAAATATGAAAAAACCGTGCAGTGGCTGGGCGAAGATCCATATTTGCTTCAGCGGCTGGAAAGATATTTCGTTACCCAAACCCGCGATATATTTATCTCGACCGTTTTATGGATCGTTTTAGGATTCGGTCTTGCAATCGTTTCAGGATTAATTGCCGGTTTTATCTTCTTTAGAATTCGCGAACAAAAACGCGCACTTCGGACTGCGTATTCGGATGCGGGCGGATTGACGCGATTGAATCTTGACGGACTGAGTGAATAGGATGAGTTGGAGCGCAGGCCACCCTGCCTGCGCTCGGAGTCAGCGAACGCGTTACGTTACCGCATTCTCGATTGCCGCCAAAAATTTGTTTGCATTGAAGCAACCCTTACAAGCAAGGAAATCTTGCATTCCAATCAATTCTAAGGCAATGCCTCTACCAACCTGTCAATATCTTCCCGATTATTATAAAAATGCGGAGCGATTCGCAGGCGGTCGCCGCGCGGGCTGACGATGATGTTTTCATTTTGCAGGTGCGCGGCGATTTCGCTGCAATGCTTTCCGTTGCGGTGTTTGATACAGACGATAGCTGATCTTTCGCCGGGTGATCTAGAGCTGATAATGTCGTAGTTCTTTCCCGCGAGCAATCCGCACAGGTAGTCAGACAATTCTTCCAGGTAATTATTGATCTTGCCGAGACCGGTTTCATTAAGCAATTTAAGGCTCTGTTCCAAGCCGTAAAATAGTGCGGAGCTTCCCGTCCCGCTTTCCCAAGCGAGGGCCGTAGGCTTGAACGGCTGTTCCGTGTCTTCGAAATCCCACGGCGTTTCGACGCTTATCCAACCGACATGCGTCGGTTCGACGCGCTCCCTTGCCCGTTCCGAAAGATAAAAGATACCGCAGCCTTCGGGCGCACAGAGCCATTTGTGGCTTGCACCCGACGCGATGTCAACGAACTGAGCAGGAAGATCGAATGCCATCGCTCCAAAGCCCTGAATGATATCGACGGCAAATAAAGCATCGACATTTCGTGCCGCACGTCCGATTCGTTCAAGATCGGCTTTGAATCCCGAAGCATATTGCACGGCGCTGATCGCAACCAGTTTGGTATGGGAATCGATCAAACTCGTGAATTCATTAAGATCAATGCCGCCATTCCTTTCCGGACACAGCCGCATTTCAACACCGAATTTATCGCGAATTCTCCGCCACGGATAAAAATTAGAAGGAAATTCACCTTCGAAACTGACAATATTATCGCCGCTTTTCCACGGCAGGCCCGATGCCACAGAGGCAAATCCGTCCGAAGTGTTTCGCATAAAGGCGATCTGCTCGCCCTTGGCACCCAGCATTCCGGCGGCGAGCTCGCGGGCACGGTTTTTGGTAGCGACCCATTCATTAAAGTTATTCGAGCCGTTTTCAGATACGTCGAGAAGCTGCGAATAAACGGCGCTGACCGCAGTCAATGGAATTGGGGAAACGGCCGCGCTGTTCAAGTAGGTATATTTTTGGGCAGCCGGAAAAAGCGACCGGATATTATTCATATTCTAAATCTCATAAAAGCCGCAAAGAAATTCTTTCTTAAGCTAAATCCTTTGACAAACCCACCGATGAAAGCTAATTTCTAAGTTGGTGTATGTTGCGCCAACCGCAGGTATGGCGTTATGCATCTGAATACCAGCAATTATGTTCGATTTTCGCAAAAAAAACCAATCGGATTTCGGCTTGATATCGGCTGAAGACGATCTCGATATAGATGTTGTGCAAATGCGTCGCGAATCGAGGCAAGGGTTGTGGATAGAAAGTTTGCGACTCGGACGCGATATTTTTCTGATAATCGTCGTTTTTGTCTTATTCGGAGTTTTTGCGGTCCAGCCGGTCGTTGTCGAAGGTACGTCAATGGTGCCGCAGCTTCAGGACGGCGAGCGGCTGCTGGTCAATAAGCTCGTTTATTACAAATTCAAAAGCGTAAGCTGGGGCCACCTTGAACGCGGCGACATTGTAGTTTTCTGGTATCCGAGCGACCCTGATAAAAGCTATGTAAAACGCGTGATCGGCCTTCCCGGCGAAACAGTCGAAATTCGCGGCGGTAAAGTATATATTAACGGTCAGGAGTTGAAAGAACCGTATCTGGAAGACATTCATAACCAAAGCCTCCGCGACCACGTCACTAAGGAAGTCGACAAACATTACTACTTTGTAATGGGCGATAACCGCGATAATTCGTCGGATTCGCGTGTCTGGGGCTTGGTCCCGGAGAAATATATTTACGGTAAGGCCTTTTTCAGGTACTGGAAACCTTCGGAAGCAGGGTTTCTCGAACACGGCGAATACGACATTCAACCCGCGCCGGATATTGACGACATAAGGGCAGAACAGGAGTAGATGCGGACGCGGACATCCTTATCCGCAACCGCTTTAGCGGACTAGGATGTCCGCGCTCCAACAATGAATCTTTCAAAAAATGCGATTTTAGTTCTCGAAGACGGACGCACTTTCAACGGTACGTCTTTTGGTGCGACGGGCGAAACATTCGGCGAGATGATCTTTAATACGTCGATGACCGGCTATCAGGAAATTCTGACCGATCCAAGTTATGCCGGGCAGCTTGTCTGCATGACGTATCCGCTGATCGGCAACTATGGCGTCAACGAAGCCGACACCGAATCGCGTCGCCCGTGGGTGGAAGGCTTCGTCGTCCGCGAGGCAAGCAAAATCGCTTCGAACTGGCGCTCGACCGAAACGCTCGATTCTTATCTCAAGAAAAATAATATAGTCGGCATCGAGCATATCGACACGCGTGCCCTCGTTCGCCATATTCGCGACAAAGGTGCGATGCGTGCAGCGATCTCAACCGTCGATCTCGATAAAAAAAACTTATTGAATAAAGTTCTGGCATCGCCGGAAATGAACAACCGTGAACTCGCGAGCACTGTTTCAGCCGACGAGGTGTTCGATTATCCCGCCACGGGCGAGCAGAAATATCACGTCGTCGCCTTCGATTTCGGCGTCAAGACGAACAGCCTACGCGAATTCGCAAAATTCGGCTGCCGCACGACCGTTGTTCCGACTGGGACATCAGCCGAAGATGTTCTCGCTCTAAAACCCGACGGTATATTTCTATCAAACGGCCCCGGCGATCCGGCTTCGATGCAAAACGTCGTCGAAGAGGTCAGAAAGCTGACCGAAGCCGAAGTTCCGATGTTCGGCATCTGCCTCGGGCATCAGCTTATCGGTTCGGCCTTCGGCGGCGAGACCTACAAACTAAAGTTCGGCCACCGCGGCGGCAACCAGCCGATCATGGATTTGACCACCGGGAAGGTCGAGATCACCTCGCACAACCACGGCTTCGCGGTCGATGCCGACAGCCTTCCCGAAGGCGTCGAAGTAACTCACATCAACCTCAACGACACAACCGTCGCCGGTCTTCGGCATAAGACATTGCCGGTCTTCTCCGTCCAGTATCATCCGGAATCCGCTCCAGGACCGCACGATTCGGAGTATCTATTTGAGCGGTTTATCGAACTGATGGAAAAATAGACCGGCGGACTTCCGTCTCAGCTTATGCACGAGCGTGGCGGTGTTCAATTCAAGATGATAATGTTTGCGCGTATTTGGGAATCATGAAGTTAAGGATCGGGGGAATATTGATTGCGGCAATGTTTGTAAGCTTGCCGATTTCCGCTCAACAAAAGGTCGCTTCCATTGATTGGGACCTATCTTACAAATCTGTTCTCGAGCGAAATAACGTTGCTAAGAGCGGATGGATATGGCCTTGGCTGGAAAAATACAAATCGCCCGCTGAAAAGTGGATCTCTGGTTGGGAAGGCAAGCCGATTGTCTCATCGATTCTGATCGAGTATCCGGCTTTTCATGCCGCTGAGCACACAACGATGTGGCTTATTCGAACGAGCAACGAAGCATTTTACTGGGAATCGATCGAGGGTCGGGAAGACGATAAGAACGAAGAGCCCATTGCACCGCAGCTTTACGATGCTGTGTTCAAACAAGTATCATCTTGGCAGCAATTAGAGCCCAAGACCGCGAAAGAGTTACCTGAACAGGCGCTGCCCGGATATTTAGGATTTTTGAGTTATAACGGCCCGAATGAATCCAAACAAATGCTTGTTACCATGGACGATTTTTTTATTTGCCTTGATAAGACGTGTCTGCCGGGAAAGATGAAATCGGGCCGTTTAATGGCAGCTCTCGAACCGATCCTCATCCCTGAGTCTCGTCGAACCTATAAGCATAAGTCGGAAGCCGAGATAGCACGAATGACGCCCGAACAGCGAATAGAGGAACAGATCAGCGAAGGAGAGCATTTGTCTGACCTTTCGGACAAACAATCTTATCTCATCCAAAAGTACCGCCGCATCGATGGCCTGAAAGGTTCAATGCATCTCATTCAATTGATCGAGACTTATAATCCAAAACGTTTAAGGGATTCTCGGTATTCCACCGCTGTGATGATGGCAAGTGATATCGACGAGCGAGTAATTAGATTACGCGCCTCAACCAAAGGGAGAAACGTTATTGAGGCGATTGAACGTATTTCCATCCGAATGATCGCCGCAGGTAAGAAATATTCGTATGCGGAAATGGATATTCCAAAACTAAAGGGTATCAATTTTACAGACCATGCGGTTCGCGACACATTATGGGTGAAGTACCGAATTAAAATTTCGGACAGCGAGTTACTAGAGTTTAGCAATTACCTTGTAAAACGCGATCCGACTTATCCCGGTTGGAGTGAAAAGGATTTTATAAAAGATTATTCACGGATCAATGAAGCCGGAAATCCCTCACAGGTTCACATATTTAAGAATGCGAAACGTTATTACCATGCCTATTTGGCCTTCAAAAAGCCAGCTTAGAGTGCGAATTCGTTCTATCTATCCGCCGATCCCATAAATATAGGGAGCGATCACCAATGAAACGATGGACATCAATTTGATAAGGATGTTCATAGACGGGCCTGAAGTATCCTTGAATGGGTCACCTACCGTATCTCCGGTAACAGATGCTTTGTGAGCTTCTGAACCTTTGTAAACCATTTCGCCGTCGATCATCACGCCTTTTTCGAAAGATTTTTTGGCATTGTCCCATGCGCCGCCGGCGTTCGACTGAAAAATTCCCATGAGTACGCCGGAGACGGTAACGCCCGCCAATAAACCGCCTAAAACTTCGGGGCCGAATGTAAAGCCGACAATCACTGGAGTAATCAGTGCAATTGCTCCCGGCATCATCATTTCGCGTAGGGACGCTTTGGTTGAAATAGCGACACACTTTTCATATTCCGGTTTTGCTTTGTATTCCATGATGCCTGGAATTTCGCTGAACTGACGGCGAACTTCCTGCACCATTTCCATTGCGGCTTTACCTACCGCCTGAATGCACAACGCAGAGAAAATGAACGGGATCATTCCGCCTACGAAAAGGCCCGCGAGCACCGGAGCTTTGTAAATATCGATCCTGTCGATACCGGCAATTCCTACAAAAGCCGCAAACAATGCGAGTGATGTTAAAGCTGCTGAAGCAATGGCAAAACCCTTACCGGTTGCGGCTGTGGTGTTGCCAACCGCGTCCAGATTATCCGTCCGCTCACGCACTTCCGGCGGCAACTGGCTCATTTCGGCGATACCGCCCGCGTTATCGGCAATTGGCCCGAATGCATCAATCGCTAACTGCATCGCGGTCGTCGCCATCATACCCGCCGCCGCAATTGCAACACCATATAATCCGGCAAAATAATAAGAAGCAATGATACCGCCGGCCAATGTCAGAATTGGAATAACCGTCGATTTCATACCAACGGACAGCCCGGCAATAATGTTGGTGGCGTGTCCGGTCGATGATTGCTGGATGATCGAATTCACGGGCTTTTTACCCATAGCTGTATAATATTCCGTTACGATACTCATGATCGCGCCAACCACCGTTCCAACGACAATTGCCCAGAAAACGCCCATTTTATCGAACGTCGTGTTACGCAAAGTGATCTGGCCTTCGGGGAGCATCCACATTACAACAAAGTAGGAAGCGACGACAGTCAATAACATCGAAGCCCAGTTTCCTATGTTCAATGCGTTCTGCACGCTCGATTTATCGTCTTTAATTGTCACGAACCAGAATCCAACTATAGAGAAAACAATTCCAAGACCGCAGATCACCATCGGTAAAAGAATCGCGGACATGCCGCCAAAATTATCGTTTACTCTGATCTCCTGCCCCAAAACCATTGTCGCCAGAATAGTTGCGACGTATGAACCAAAAAGATCGGCTCCCATACCGGCGACGTCACCCACATTATCGCCGACGTTATCGGCAATAGTGGCCGGATTGCGGACATCGTCTTCAGGAATGCCTGCTTCTACTTTACCGACCAGATCGGCTCCGACGTCGGCGGCTTTTGTATAAATACCACCGCCCACACGCGAGAACAATGCAATCGACTCGGCTCCCAGCGAGAAACCCGTCAATACTTCAATCGCCGTCCTTACCTGGTTGACACCCAAATCCGCAAATAGAGAAAGTAATACGATGAACAACCCTCCTAAACCCAAAACCGCTAAACCTGCCACGCCAAGTCCCATCACGGTGCCGCCCGTAAATGACACTTTTAACGCCTGTTTCAAACTCGTCCGGGCCGCCTGAGTCGTGCGAACATTTGCCTTCGTCGCTACTTTCATCCCGATATATCCGGCTGTTGCCGAAAACACGGCTCCGATGATAAATGCGATCGCTATCACCCAGCTGGAGTGGATTTCCCTGCCATTTACCTCATGGATCGTTCCGGAATAGGCCAATAATGCCGAGGTGAATAGAACGAATATGCTGAGCACCTTCCATTCGGCCTTCAAGAAAGCCATTGCCCCGTCGGCGATATAGCCCGCCAGTTCCTGCATCTTCGCGTCGCCTGCATCCTGCTTGCTAACCCAGGCCGACTTAAATGCCATTACCAGCAATCCCAAAATCCCCAAAGCGGGCGCTAAATAAATTACGTAACTGTTCATGTTGTTTTTGTTCTTTGTTGACGGCAATCCGGGGAACAAAGTTAATGCACTGTATTGTTAAATTGGTGTTCGAACTTATCTAAAGTTTTTTAATATCAAAACTAATAATTATCGAATAATTGCCACTATTTAACAAATAACGAAGTGCAAATAGTCGCTGCCGGAGAAGAATGATCTACATTTCATATACGCAAAAATCCACACCCCCGTCACTCCGCGTTCTATCTGCGCTAATATAGCGATATGCAGAACATAACGGTCAACTCGTACAATCGAGAGGAAATGATCGACATCACGTCCGAAGCGGAGCGTCTTTTGCCTGAAACAGGCGATGGAGTCTGCGTGCTTTTTACCCAACACACGACCTGCGGCCTGACGATCAACGAAAATGCCGACCCGGACGTAAAATCGGACATGCTTGGTTTTCTTAACAGGCTGATTCCGCAGTACGACGAGAACTTCAAACATAATGAGCATAATTCCGACGCTCATATAAAATCATCGCTCGTCGGTTCGAGCGTCACGGTTCCGTTTTCGGATGGCAAATTATTGCTCGGCAGATGGCAAGGAATCTATCTTTGCGAATTCGACGGTGGTCGGGAACGAAGCATTCTCGTAACCACAATATAATTGCTGCTGCAGGGAATGGTCGGACTTAAAGCTGGTGATTCGCAAGGAAAATCGTGTATAATCGGAAATCTCAAAAGCACCGCTAAAATCATCGACAGGAGTTAAGTATGCCCGGACATGACCCGAGATTTGACGACTACATCGAAAAATCTGCCGAATTTGCGAAGCCTATACTCACACATATTCGCGAGTTGGTTCACCGGGTATGTCCAGATATCACTGAAACGTTGAAATGGAGCATGCCACACTTCGACCACAAAGGGTCGGTATGCCACATGGCTTCGTTTAAAAAGCACTGCGCATTCGGCTTTTGGAAGCAGCCGCTGCTCGAGCAGAGTGCGTTTCCGGCCGAAAAAATTTCGATGGGAGGTTTCGGGCGGATCGAATCGCTCGACGACCTGCCCGCTGACGAAGTGATCATCAGCCTGATACATCAGGCCGTGAAGCTGAATGAAGACGGTATAAAGATCAAGCGGGCACCGGCTTCAACGGAAAAGAAGGAATTGGTGGTTCCTGAAATATTGACCGCCGCTTTATCAAAAAATGCGGCTGCAAATACCACGTTCGACGGCTTTCCATATTCAAAGAAGAAGGATTATGTTGAATGGCTGAATGAAGCCAAAACCGAGGCGACTCGCGAGAAACGCCTTGCAACTACGATCGAACAACTTGCCGAGGGCAAGGCACGGCATTGGAAATACGAAAAGTATTAAAAAAGGAGAAATAAATATGTTGGGTGTTCAGCCTTATCTGATGTTTTCGGGAAACTGCGAGGAAGCAATCAATTATTATAAAGACTGCATGGACGGCGAGATCATTTACACGCTGCGGTATGGCGATTCGCCGATGGCAGTGGAGGGAATGAACGACAAAGTGATGCACTGCACTTTGAAGATTGGCGATTCGCATATTATGGCAGCCGATTCGATGCCGGGCCAGCCTGCCGACATCGGGAACAACGTCCATCTCGCGGTTGGTTCCGATGATGTCGTAAAAGCCGGGGCGATGTTCGGTAAAATGTCCGAGGGCGGAACAGTCACAATGCCGATGGAAAAGACGTTTTGGGCCGAGAGATTCGGAATGCTGACCGACAAATTCGGCGTTAACTGGATGTTCAACTGCGATGCACCGCTGGACGAAACCGAAAAGGCGTCGGCATAAACCAACTGTTGTGTAAATCACGAAAGAAAAAGCGATAATTTATGACAGAACCAATCCTCGTAGCAAAAAAAGAAGCAAATGAGTTTCATCTGCTCTGCCATATGGCAAATCGGCACGGCGTAATCACTGGTGCGACCGGAACCGGCAAAACCGTCACGCTGCAAAAAATCGCGGAAGGTTTCAGCCAACGCGGCGTTCCCGTCTTCATGGCCGATATCAAAGGCGACCTGACCGGCATTAGCCAACCCGGCGGTGCGAACGCGAAGATCGCCGAGCGTTTGCAATTGCTCGGAATCGAAAACACGGTGTTCGAGGGTAGTCCAGTGACCCTGTGGGATGTTTTTGGAAAGCAGGGACATCCGCTGCGGGCTACGATTTCCGAGATGGGGCCGCTGCTTCTTGCCCGGTTGCTGCAGTTGAACGAAACGCAGGAAGGAGTTCTGTCGCTGGCCTTTAAGATAGCGGATGAGAGCGGCCTGCTGCTGCTCGATCTGAAGGATTTGCAGTCGCTGCTTATGCACGTCGGTGAGAACGCGGATCAATTTACGCTCAAATACGGCAATGTGTCGAAGGCATCGGTCGGTGCCATTCAGCGCGGGCTGCTCCAAATCGAGCAGCAGCAGGGCGATAAGTTTTTCGGCGAACCGGCCGTAAATCTTGCTGATTTCATACAAACGATCGGCGGACGCGGTGTCCTCAATCTTCTTGCAGCCGACGATTTGATAAACTCACCAAAGGTTTATTCGACCTTTCTTTTATGGATATTGTCGGAGCTTTTCGAGGAGTTGCCGGAAGCGGGCGACCTCGATAAACCTAAGCTAGTGTTCATTTTCGATGAAGCTCATCTGCTGTTTAATGACGCACCTACAGCATTGATCGAAAAGGTCGAACAGGTCGTTCGCCTCATTCGTTCAAAAGGCGTTGGCGTTTATTTCGTGACGCAAAGTCCGGCGGATATTCCAGACAAGGTTCTCGCCCAGCTCGGAAACCGCGTTCAGCACGCTCTTCGCGCATACACGCCGAAGGAGCAGGAAGCCGTTAAAGTCGCGGCTAAGAGTTTTCGCAGCAACCCGGATCTTGATGTCGTCAAAACGATAACCGAGCTTGGCGTCGGCGAAGTGCTCATTTCCCTGCTCGACGAAAAAGGCGTTCCGACAATTGTTGACAGAGCTTTCGTCGTTCCGCCGGTCAGCCAGATCGGGCCGGTCACCCCAGTGGCCAGAACGCAGCTTATAAACTCGTCACTTGTCGCCGGGCAGTATGAGCAGATTGTGGACCGTGAATCCGCGTTTGAAATTCTCCAGGCAAAAGCGGCCGTCAGAATGGAACAACAGACAGCGGCAGACGCGGCGGAAGCCGTGGTCAAAGAAGAGGCCGCGGCGGCAAAGGCCGAGAAAGCCGCCGCTCGCGCACCTGATACTTTAATAGAATCGATCACAAAAAGCGTTGCCCGTTCCGCCAGCAGTTCGATCGGCCGGCAGATCGGAAACCAGATCGTCCGCGGCGTACTCGGCAGTATTTTCGGCGGCGGCACCAAGAAAAAAAGCAGTTGGTTTTAACGGAACGCGGACACCTTGTCCGCAGCTCTTGCGGACAAGGTTTCCGCGTTCCCTTATGAAAAACGATTGGACAAGTTTTACCCAACGCATAACGGTCGATGCGACGACGCGCTCGATCTACGACGCGTGGGTAAAACCCGCCAATCTAGAAAAATGGTTTTTATCAAGCGCGCTTTTTTCCACCCGCGAACGTACGCCGCGAGATCCTGACGGCCGCATCAAACCCGGCGACACCTACCGCTGGATGTGGCACGGCTATCCTGACAGCATCATCGAGGCCGGCACCGTCCTCGAAGCCAACGGTCACAACCGCATTCGCTTCACCTTCACCGACGACTGCATCGTCAGCATCGCAATCAATGTCGAAGACGGCGAACGCGTCGTCGAACTCACGCAGGATCGCATCAAACCCGACGAAAAACTGCGGATCTACCTCGACTGCTCAAAAGGCTGGATGTTTTACCTGGTGAATTTGAAATCAATGCTCGAAGGCGGGATCGATCTTAGAAACAAGAATCAACAGATTGCGAATGTAATAAATGCCTAAGGCTGGAACGCAGGCACCTTGCCTGCCTGCGGAGTCGGCGACGCGGTTACTTTTGCCGCAAGAAATGATAGCTGCAAAAGGCTTGTTCACGTCAAGTTTGCTTCACTTGAAGTAAAATAAAATTCTGACTACCGTAAAAAGTTGTACAATCACCCAACTATGATTTGTCGACTTCTTGGGATAATCGCCTTAATTATAATTTTCATTGATGCATTGATCGCACAAAAGGGATATTTTAGGCCTACAATAATAAAAGAAGGCCTCGAATTTTCATTCCCTATCTTCTCACGCGGCGGCAAGGATAGTGCTTCTACTAAGATAAACCGGTTGCTCCAACTCTCGGAGCTTTACGTTCTAGCAAAACCTCCATATTCAAAACGCATATTTGACCAGTCCAACGCAAATGACGGAAGCATTTACGGTGGAAAAGTTAGTTTGCTAGCAACGATTTACGCGAATAACAGTCGCGTACTTTCCTTGGGTTTTGACCAATCGGCATGCGGTGCAACCTGCGGATATTGGAATCGATATTACAACATCAACTCTGGAAACGGTGACCGCATTGTACTGAAAGATATTTTCACGTTTGATGGGTACCAAGCATTTTCCAAGATCATACTGGATAAACGTTCTCTGAAATACCGTAAAGAGGTTAAGAAAAAGGTTGAGCCCCAATACCAGGAATCGTATTTAGATACCGTCGGCTGTTTCGAGCGGGACGATTTTTCTGATTTCTACATTCGCAAAGAAAGAATAGTGATCGACGGTAATGATTGCCTCGTTAAGGGACAAAAATTCGATGGCTTGAATATGATTAACGCCTTTGAACTGTCAGTGTTCAGAAAGCATCTCAATTCTTATGGTCGAACGCTTTTCGGATTAGAACGAGCGGATATTTCCGAATTTCGTTCGAAAGAACTTCCACAACTTTTCGAAGGCTCCGTCAATGGATCCTATCCGATTGTGATGGTACTGGGGCGTAAGTTCTACAGTGGCTACGAAGGTTTCTACGCATATTTGAAATACGGGGAAGGAATCAGAATAAAAGGTAGCGAAGTTGGCGACACAATAGAACTGACCGAATACATCCTTTCACCGACGGTCAATGTGGGACCGCTCGGGGAAATTAGAAAAGCTATGAAGAACGGTTTTATTACCGGACATCTTAGCGGACAATCTTTCGAAGGCTTTTGGACAGATGCTTCTAAATCGATACAACTTACGTTCAAAGCTTCGGTAAAGTAGCCCGCACAGAGTTGCTAATCATTTCACATCTGTTCGCCGGCATGTGATAAAAAAGGAACAGAATTGATTCATAAGATTGAGCGAGGTCGCGGCGCGATTAATTCCACGGTCGGAAAATAATCACGATATCGGCGTGGATCTCTGGTCAAAATACCAAAACCTGCAATAGCAGCGTGGGCTCCGATGTAAAAGTCGGGCAAAGGTGATGTTCTTGTGCCGCCACGGCGTCGATACTTTATGAACGCCCTTCCTGCAAGGAATGCAGCTTCGTAGGGAATAGGTTCTCTGCGATAGATTGTGATGGGAAGCGCATTATCCAGGTCCTCGATCTTGTGAAAAGTCGCCGAAATTTCCGCGTAAATTATCGCATTGATAGCTAGAACTGACTCATCGCCAGCTTTTTTTAGAGCGCTCGATGACCTAGTGTACCAATCGCTATCGCGAAGCATGACATCAATGAGAATGTTACTGTCGATTAAAGTAACCTTCAATCATCTCCTCTCATTAGTGCCATAATTTGGTCGGTGCTTAAACTTCTATCCGTTGCTGTCCCGCTGAGACGCTCAACTATCGCGGCCCCGCGACTCTTCTTGTGTTTATCGGCTTCGACCTTTACCAGATGAGCCGAGTTGCCGCGGACTATAAAGTCGACTTCGGTGTTCGGAAAAATGCCAAGTTTTTCGCGAATCTCTATGGGGATCGTTACCTGACCTTTTGTGGTTACTCGCATAGTATTACTCCTACCGGTAATACTACTACTTTAGATTTGTGTAGAGCAAATATTGTTTACGCAGATCGCCAAACTCCGCCAAACCATCCGACCACGAATGCTCAATCGCATTCAACGACTCTCCCGCCTCGATCTGTTTTCTGATCTTGTCAGTACCGCAAACCACATCAAATGGATTCTTGTCGAAAACGTATTCATACGCCGCCTGCTTCCATTGAAATTTATCCGTGTAAAGATCGTAAGCTGCTTTGACCATTGCGATTCCGACGATAACGGGCGAGAATGATTCGCGGTCGGTGATGTGCATCTGGACGCCGCCGCACGTTTGGTTTGCCCATTTTTGAAATGTCGGGCGGAAATTCGCTGCGCGAAACGCAATCCCGGGAAAGTTGTGCTTGTTTAATTCGTCCGTGTACTCATCGGCGTCGATATACGGAGCGCCGAATAATTCAAATGGTTTGGTCGTGCCGCGGCCTTCGGAAATTTCGGTTCCTTCGACGTGGACGGTCGCGGGGAAAACGACGCAGGTATCGACGGTCGGGATATTCGGCGACGGCAGAACCCACGGTAGATTTGTCTGCTCGAACCACATTGAGCGTTCCCAGCCTTCCATTTTGACGACCTCAAGTTCGCAGCCGATGCCGAATTCTTCGTTAAACAATCTTGCCAGTTCGCCGACAGTCATTCCATGCCGCGTCGGCAGCGGATATTGGCCGACAAACGATTCAAAGCCGGGCTGCGTGATATTTCCTTCGACCTGAAGGCCGCCGATCGGATTTGGCCGATCACATACGACGACCTTTTTGCCGAATTGTTTTGCGGCCCGCATACAGTTCGCCATCGTGTAAATGAAGGTGTAAATTCGGCAGCCGACGTCCTGCATATCGAAAACGATAGTGTCGACACTCTCCAGCATTTCCGCCGTCGGTTCGCGCGTTTCGCTATAAAGCGAATAGATCGGTTTGCCGGTTTTCTTGTCGGTCGAGTGCTCGGTCTCGATCATGTTGTCCTGCACATCACCGCGAATTCCGTGCTGTGGGCCGAAAAGTGCCGTCAACTCAAAATCCGTCCGAGCGGCGAAAATATCTACAACGTGAGCAAAATCAGGCGTTATCGATGCCTGATTGCAGACCAGCCCGACGCGCCGGCCGCGGATCAGATCGATCTTTTCATTTAACAATATTTCAACGCCGAGGCGTGTACGGGTTTTTGTATCCGACATAAAGTGTTTTCGTAGAAGCTAAAATCGAAAAGCCCATGCTTTCGCTTGGGCTGAAGTTTTGAGTTCACGCTTTAGCGTGTTTTTCGGTTAACGCGGAGACACGCTGAAGCGTGCTCTACCCATCGACGACCGCTGCATCCGGCGCGTTTTTAGTCACTGAAGCGATGCCGCTTTCCATTCCCGCGGCCGTTGTGTACATCTCGCTCCTGCCGATCGGCTCGCCGTTTGCCGATTTCAGGTTAAAATAATGCTCGCCCTTGGTTGATTTTTTCCGGTCGTAACGCTTTTCGTCGGCTGCATTCTTCTTAACCGAGGCAATTCCGACCTCAGCGGCTTTGCGTGATTCGTACATTTCGCTGGACAAAATGATCCGGCCGTTTGAGGCTTTTAAATTGAAATGAAATTTGCCGCTCTTTGCCGTCTCGAGTTCGAATTTTCCTGCCATGATTATTCTCCTTTAGCTTTGCAGTTTATGGTAATTGAATCGTTTTGCCGAGGCGAATATTATCATATCTTCCGGGAAAACGAAATTATCCGGGTGGGGAGCGATAGCGACCGGGCTTTTTGAAAGGATAAAGGATAAAGGCGAAAGGATAAATGAAGAATCAGAACTTCTTCTTTATCCTTTATCCTTTCGCCTTTATGCATTGCTTCCGCTCACGGTTCTGGCACTTACTGCCGCTGGACGGTCTGGCTATTGCCCACAAACTCGATCCCGGCCAAATCTTCATTAACGGTTACGGTCCGCGACGCCGGTGAAAATTGAATTCTTCTATTCGTCGGCGTTATCGTATAGGCCGTGCCGGCCGGTATTCCGGTGAATCCGAAATAGCCGAAAGCGTTCGTTAAAACCGTCCGCCTTTCGCCATTCGGATTTGAAATGGAAACTCGCACGTTTGCGATTCCGCGGGCATTCGGGGACACTACCCGTCCGCTTACGGAAACCAGCACCGATGACGGAGCATTTGGAAAAATAACGTCAGCTGTGGCAACCGTGCCCGCCGTTACAATTACAACAACGGAATACAGAGTTTCGGCGTTCAAAACGGCCTTTACCAAATATTGTCCGGGCGCCAAATCGACTCCGCCGTAAAATCCGCCGCCGTCGGTTGCCACGGTTCGAATCACGTTGGTGTCAAGATTCCGAATCGTCACGACAGCCGTATCCAGCGGCGAATTATCCGCCCGTTTCACAAAACCTTTTATATGCCCGAGCGTCGGTGCTACTTTCCACGGCAACACCGGAATATTCGCCGCTTCCGCAAAGATCGGCGTTTGTCCGGCCGGTTCGTATAATGTCTGGCCGTCAACGGATCTTCCGGTCGTCAATCCGGATGCCATTTCCGCGAATGGACGCACAGGCGTGTTGACCGGCGCCGGGATCGCATACAGATTATTCGTAATGGCGACGTTGCTGGTCGCCATCGAATAATAAATGATTCCGCTCAGATTCGTTCCGCCGGCCGGCGTAAGCGTCCGCCGAGTTTGCCGAAGCGTTCCTTCGATCGCGTTGCTAAGCCCGCCCTGGCCCATAATCCCGGCCCGGTTGTAAAGATGGCCGCGCAGCCAGGCATTCCACTGATCGTATTGAGTTGCGGTGGAAGTGACATTTTCGTTCTTGTAAGCCATCGGAATTGCGATGTCGGTAATTCCTTCCTGCGTCCACGCACGCCAATCCTGATAAACGCGCCAGTAGGCTTCAGAGCTGTTCCATGCGGCCTCGGTCGAGCCGATACCGCCGAAAGCAATCAGCGCGGCAGAAACTTTTAATTGAGGTTTTATCGCCAGGGCATCGAGATAAACTCTCCGCACGACATTCGTTACCTGATCGCGCCGCCATTGGTTCCATTGCGGATCGTTCTGGGCCGGCGGAGGCGAGCCCGCCGGAATATTATAGTGTCTCTGAAACCGCTCGACGCTCGTTGAGTTATAGCCAATATTTGTTCCGGTCGTGGGTGTCTGCCCGGTAACGCTGATCTCCGGATAACGAATGCGGTCGATGTGCAGGCCGTCGATATTATAATTTTGGACTAAATGCTTGACGACATCCACCGTGTATTTCGCGGCGTCGGGGTGGCCGAAATCCACCCAGAAATCGCTGCCGATGCGATGGCCTTGATAAGTAATTCCGCTTGCTCCGTCCGGCAAAAGGGTTCGGGTCAGCCAATTGTTCGGGCCGGGGATGATCGTGTTGCTCGCGGAATCGAAACCGCCGTGCTGATTGAAAACATGATTTGGATTTTCGGGCGGGAACAGGTTAGGGGCCCGGCCCCAAACCGCACTCATCACCACGAACGCGTGAACCTCGATTCCCTGGGCGTGCGCTTTGTCGATAATGTCCTGCAGCGGGTCGAATCCGGCCTGGATCGGCGTCCGGTCGGCGGCGGGTTCCAGTGAATTGAGATACCACGAATCGCCGCGGCGGCGGACTTGAACGAAAAGGGCATTTGCCTTTGCCGCCTGTGCATTACCGACGACAGCGGTGACATCCGCCGGCGTGTTCAAGACGGTGTTGAATGTATCAACCCAGAATGCGCGGTACTCCGTTCTCGACTGAGCAACAGCTGGAATCGAAATAAACATGGCTGCCGCGCAAAGTAAAATTCCGGCAAACAAAATGCGGCTGATGGGAATGTGTTTTCTCATGAATTCTCCGTGAATAGAAAAGTAAAGGTATTTTCGGCTGCAACCGTACCGAAAAGCAATCAACCAAATTGTTCGAATTGCAGATAAGCATCATTATTGCTTATGTATAGGCGGGTGTCAATAGTTTTGAGTTCACGCTTCAGCGTGCTTCTTCTTCGATGTGCAAAAGACAAGCTGAAGCTTGAACTCAAAACTTAAGAGTTTTATTCAATTGAATCGTTGGCCGATACTTCGTGCGGTTCCAGATTATTGCGTATGATTATGCGGGCGCAGCCGTTCCAGCGAAGGATCGTATCGTCGTTCCCGCCGGGGCTGAGGGCTTCGGCTTTTTCGAAATAATTCATCGCCTGTTGAAAGAAGCCGAATGCATTTAAACCACCCTTTACCAAGGTAGCTTTAGCACGGCGTTCGTAAACGATTCCGGTGTAATAAGCGCATTCGTATTCGTCGCTGATCTTTGATAAATAATCCTGAATTCGCGAATCGCCGACAGCATAATCCTTTCCAAACCGGTCACTCATCGCGAGCACGATATTGACCAAAGCTTCCTGATTGTCTAGATCGACGGCAAGAATATCGAGACAAATGCTCTCGGCGGCACCGGGTTCGTTGAGCAGGCGGTAATGCTTCGCTTTTTCAAGAGCGGCGGGAATTGCTTGGGGCGATAATGGTTTTAATTCGAACATTTCTTTATAAATTGCCACTAGCTATAGCTAGTGGATAGCTTACACAAAAGATAGGCTTTAGCCGAATATATATAAGATCTTATTTGCTTAATAATTTAGCGAAAAGATTCGGCTAAAGCCTGAATATGGGGAAACATCAACACTAGCTAAAGTTAGTGGCAATTCATAAATGAAAATCAATCTTTTCGGGGCCTGAACAATTTTACCAATTTCTTGAGCGGGTCATAAAACTCGTCGACAACACGTTCCTTTAAGGGAATAATTGCATTATCGGTGATCGTAATGCCTTCCGGGCAAACTTTGGTGCAGCATTTTGTGATATTGCAGTAGCCGATGCCGTGCGCGTCCTTCAGTTCGCCGAGCCGGTCTTCTGTATCGAGCGGGTGCATTTCTAGAGCGGCGGCGTAAACGAGAAAACGCGGGCCGATAAATTCATTGTGTTTTTCGTGATCACGGAGGACGTGGCAAACATCCTGGCACAAAAAACACTCGATGCATTTGCGGAATTCCTGCACGCGGTCGACATCTTCCTGCTGCATTCGCCAGGTTCCGTCCCCGGCGTCGGGGGCACGCGGCTTGAATTTCTTGATGCGTTTTTTTACTTCATAATTCCATGAAACATCGGCGATCAGATCCTTTACCGGCGGAAACGCACGCATCGGCTCGATTGTCACCGGCTCCTCCATCGGCAGCGTGTCGAGCCGCGTCATGCACATCAGCTTCGGCATACCGTTGATCTCCGCCGAGCACGAACCGCATTTCCCAGCCTTGCAATTCCACCGGCAAGCCAAGTCGCCCGCCGATTCAGCTTGAATCTGATGCACCGCATCGAGCACGACCATCCCTTCCGAAATCTCGGTCCGGTAATCGACCATCTCACCGCCCGCCGCTCCGCCGCGTCTTATGCTGAATGTTGCTTCCATTGTTTCAAGAGAAATCAGCCACAAATAACACTAATTTCACGAATAAATCATTTGTGTAATTCGTGTTATTCGTGGCGAACATTTCTTATCCCATCTCCTCAATGATCTGTTTCAATTCCGCCGGCATTGCCGGGATCGGGATGCGTTCGATCTGCATTGTGCCGTCATCTACCTTTTTTAACGTCAGGTTCAGCTTGCCGAATTCCGGATCCTTTGCCGGGAAATCGTCGCGGAACTGGCCGCCGCGGCTTTCTTTGCGTTCGATGGCGGCGTGGGTGATCGCTTCGGAAACGGTCAATAAATTATTCAGATCGAGCGCGGTATGCCAGCCGGGATTGAAATCGATGTTTCCCGCGACGCTAACATTCGTGGCCCGTTCCCGCAGTTTTTTCAATCCGACAAGCGCCTGCCGCATTTCGTCTTCAGTGCGGACGATGCCGACTAGATCCTGCATCATTTCTTGGAGATCATGCTGGATGGTAAATGGATTCTCGCCGCCGCTCCGTTCGAACGGTTCGAGCGCCGTTTTCGCCGCTTGTTCGATATGCGCGTCGTCGACAGTTCCGGCCGCATTTTCCTTAGCGTAAATCGCCGCGAACTCGCCGGCTCGCTTGCCAAAAACCAGAAGGTCCGACAGCGAATTTCCGCCGAGCCGGTTTGCTCCGTTGATCCCCGCCGCGCATTCGCCCGCCGCGAAAAGGCCGGAGACGGTGGACATCTGCGTATCGGCATCGACGCGGACGCCGCCCATGACATAATGCGTCGTCGGGCCGACTTCCATCGGCTCGGTCGTGATGTCGAGATTCGCAAGCTGTTTGAACTGGTGATACATGCTCGGCAGCTTCTTTTTAATATGCTCGGGAGCGTTAGAAATTTTCTCTTTGATCCAGGCAATATCAAGAAAAACCCCGCCGTGCGGTGATCCGCGTCCGGCCTTCACTTCGCGGACAATGCAGCGGGCGACGTGATCGCGTGTCAGCAATTCGGGCGGTCGTCTGGCATTTTTATCGCCGGTGACGTATCGCCAGCCTTCTTCCTCGTTGTCGGCGGTTTGGTCTTTGTAGTTGTCGGGAATATCGTCGAACATGAAGCGTTTGCCTTCATTGTTTCGCAAAATGCCGCCTTCGCCGCGGACGCCTTCGGTTACGAGAATACCGCGTACGCTCGGCGGCCAGACCATTCCGGTCGGGTGGAACTGGATAAATTCCATGTCGATCAGTTCCGCACCGGCATCGTATGCCAGCGTGTGCCCATCGCCGGTGCCTTCCCAACTGTTGCTCGTAATTTTATATGCCCGGCCGATCCCGCCGGTCGCGATAATGACGGACTTTGCTTTGAAAATTCGGAATCTGCCGTGCGTACGCTCGTAAGCAAAAGCCCCGACAACGCGGTCGCCGTCCTTGAGCAGCAAGATCACCGTAACTTCCATGTAAACCTCGATGCCCTGGTGAATGCCGTGATCCTGCAGCGTGCGGATCAGTTCGAGGCCGGTACGGTCGCCGACGTGGGCGAGTCTCGGATAACGATGCCCGCCGAAATTTCGCTGTAATATTTTGCCGTCTTTGGTACGGTCGAAAACGGCTCCCCAAGCCTCGAGTTCTCTGACACGATCGGGCGCTTCTTTCGCGTGAAGCTCGGCCATTCGCCAATTATTCACATACTGCCCGCCGCGCATCGTGTCGGAAAAATGCACCTTCCAATTGTCGCGATCATCGACGTTTCCTAACGAAGCCGCCATTCCGCCCTCAGCCATTACGGTGTGCGCCTTCCCGAGCAGGGATTTGCAGACCAAGCCGACTGAGACGCCCGCCGCAGAAGCTTCGATAGCCGCCCGCAATCCAGCTCCGCCTGCTCCGATAACGAGAACATCATGTTCGTATGTTGTGTAATCAATCATTCAAAAGTATTCAATGCAGTAATGCCCAGCAAGAATCAAAAAGGCCAAAGCCGGGCTTTTGTTCGAAACCAAAAACTGTCCAGCTTTCCCAATTCCTCACTCGTCCAGTCGTATTTTGCTGTAAGCTCGCGTGAGTCTGAACATTCAACCGACACTTTTAATTCCTTGCCGTAGGCAAAAATGAGGTATTCTTTGCCTTTCTCTAACCTATAAAACCATGGGCAGCCTCCGGTTGCGCCTTCAAAGTCAAAATCTACAGCTACATATTCTTTTTTTACACCCTTCCACGCTTTTTTAACTTCCAGAATCGGTAGGCCCTTTCTAAAGTTTTGAACATCAGAAGTTGACTCATCTTTATAATCCCCAAAACTTCCAACAAATACAGCCTCGGCTTTCCGAAATCTTTTCGATAAAGAGTTGAGAACGCAGGTGCAGGCAAATGCTGGCTCTGCAAAAAAAATAATGCAAAGCACTAGAACTACGCTCGAGAAAACTGCTCTCATAAAAACCTCTTTGCTTAGCGTCTTAGTGCTAAAAAATCTACCAAATCCTAAAGTCGTTCCAGATACCCATCGCTAGCATCCGCACGTAAATATCCGAAAATCCCACCACAAAAAGGCTCAGCCATGCAAAGCGCATATGATTTCGATTGAGGCAGCTTACGCAATCGTACGCCTTCTTTTTCGCCGGCTTCTTCGCGCATTCGTTGTCTTTTCCGCCGATAAGATGTCGCAGCGAATGACAGCCGAGGGTGTAACCGCCGAGGAAAAAAACGTTTGCCGTGAGAACAATCGTGCCGATGCCGATCCCGAAATGCTCCTTGCCGTCCGCGCCCAAAAACCACATCGCCTTCCACGCGTCGTGCGCGAGGAAAACGAGGAAGATCAGGGCTAGATACATGAAATAGCGGTGAACGTTTTGCAGGATCAGAGGAAAACTATTTTCACCGCGATATTCGTTTCGCGGCTCGCCGACGGCGCAGGCGAGCGGGTCGGCCCACATTGCCTTGTAGTATGCTCCGCGATAGTAATAGCAGGTGAAGCGGAAACCGCCCGGCGCCCAAAGTATTAAAAGTGCGGGCGAGAATGGCAGCCATGCCGGTATCCAGGATGGTTTCGGCCCAAACATCGCGTGCGGCGAATTGCCGAAAAGCTCCGGTGAATAAAATGGTGAAAGATAATTCCCGAAGCTGTAATATTCACCCTGAAACGCCGCCCACGTCGAATAAACGACAAACGCGCCTAAACCTATAAAGGTCACGAGCGGCGTCACCCACCACATGTCCTTACGCATCGTCTGCCCGGTGGACCGCCGAGTTATGGAAACAAGATTAGAAGCCATTTCGCCCGTGAAAGCCCCCCCCCGAGATCGGATTGTTTTAGATGTTTATTCGCGATTGCTTAAAGCGCAGCCGCGAGGATTCGTATGGATTTTAGCTCCTCAAGTTTTACGTTAAACTGCAATCTAAGTCAAGCAAGTGAATTTCACCTCTATGACAATGCGGCAATTGTAACAACGTGCCGATTCGTAATATAATTCAGTGTGAAACGGTATTTTCTCCCGAATATTTCTTTCCAAATCTTTCAAAATCCAAAATAGGCCGAAAACCTGAGTTTTAGTTATCTTTCGCCGACGAGTCTAAAGGATGAATTTTCTTATCAAACCGGCCGCATGAAAACAGAAAACGACCATGAAATTACTTAAATCAATCCTCATCACATTCTTCATTTCCATAACGGCTATTAGTGTTCAGGCACAGGTGCCAGCGGCGAAAACCCCGACAAAAGTCGCCGTAATTCAAACGGCTGCATTTGGCGAGGAGAAAGGCGGAATAACACGTTATCTTAATGTAATAAAAAGGCTTAAGTCAGAGTTCAAGCCGCGGAAGGACGAACTGGATGTAATGCAGGTACAGTTAAAAAAGCTGGCGGACGAAATAAACAAAGGCGGCACAACAGGCAAGTTCGAACAGGCCGAAACGCTGGAGCGGGATATAAAAAGAAAGTCGGATGACGCGCAGCTTGCCTACCAAAAGCGTCAAAGAGAACTGACCGATCCGATCTCGCAGGATATCCAACTAGCCATTAGCGCCTTTGCCAAGGCGCGTGGAATCGATATGCTTCTGGATATAAGCAATAGCGCTGCCCCGGTGGCTTATGTGAACGAAGCAATCGACATAACTCAGGCTTTTATTGCGGAATACAATACCCGCAATCCGTAAAAGGAAGCAAACGTTTACATTTTTCTACGCTCGGCGAGCTTTGAAAAAATCTCGGCGAGCGTAATGTTTTTAGCCTTTAACAAAACCAGGAAATGAAACAAAAGGTCGGCGGCTTCGGATTTAAAAAGTTCGGGGTTCTCGTCTTTTGCTTCGATCACAAGTTCGACCGCTTCTTCGCCGACCTTTTGCGCGATCTTGTTTATGCCTTTTGAGAAGAGTTTTGACGTATAAGAATCTTCACGCGGGTGCAAATGTCTTTCTTGAATTATCTTTTCCAGATCAAACAGTATATTTCGATCTGCCGTATTTGAAGTATTTTCACCGAAACACGTCCGGGCGCCGGTGTGGCAAACAGGCCCGGCCGGAGTCGCCTTTACTAAAATTGTATCTTGATCGCAGTCCACTAAAATTTCCCCGACGAGCAAAGTATTCCCGCTCGTTTCGCCCTTTTTCCAAAGCTTCTGACGCGAACGCGAATAAAAAGTAACGAAACCGGTTTCCTTTGTCGCATCAAGTGCGGCTTCGTTCATAAATCCGAGCATCAATACCTGACCCGTAACCGAATCCTGAACGATTGCCGGCATCAGGCCGTACGCGTATTTATTAAATTCCAGTTTCATATTCTCACTTCTATTCCGCGTGACTTCAAAAAACTCTTTAGTTCGGGGATTGATATTTCGCGGTAATGAAAAACGCTTGCAGCCAAAGCTGCATCGGCCATTCCTTCTAAGAAGACGGCGGCAAAATCTTCAATACTTCCCGCTCCGCCGGATGCAACAATCGGGACGCTGACGCTAGTCGAAACCGCTCGCGTTAATTCCAGGTCAAATCCCGCTTTTGTGCCATCGGCATTGATTGATGTAAGCAAAATTTCACCGGCACCAAGTTCCACGCCGCGCTTTGCCCACTCAACCGCATCGATCCGCGTTTCGATTCGGCCGCCGTTTAGATAAACCTGCCATCCGTGACCCGCAGCTTTCGCGTCGATCGAAAGAACGATGCACTGCGAACCGAAATTCCGCGCCGCTTCAGTAATGATTTTCGGATCGCGGACAGCGGCGGTATTAATAGAAACTTTATCCGCTCCGGCTTCGAGCAGCCGCCCGATGTCTGCGACTCCGCTAATGCCGCCGCCGACCGTGAACGGAATATTTATCGATGCCGCAACATTTTTTACCAGATCCGTTAAAGTCTTCCGGCCTTCGTTGGTGGCCGAAATGTCCAATAAAGTCAGCTCGTCGGCACCCTCTTCGCAATAACGCGACGCCAACTCAACCGGGTCGCCGGCATCGCGAATATCAATGAAATTTGTTCCCTTCACCGTCCGGCCGTCCCGTACGTCGAGGCATGGGATTATACGTTTTGCGAGCATTGGTATTTTGTTAATTCTTCCAGCGTGATGCGGCCTTCGTAAATTGCCTTCCCGATAATAACCCCGCCGCATCCGATCTTTTCGAGATCGTCGATATCGCTTAACTTACTGACACCGCCGCTGGCAATGATATTTATATCGGGCAGAAAAGCTCGAATTTCAGCATAAAGCTCGGTGGCCGGGCCTTCAAGGGCTCCGTCCTTAGAAATATCGGTAATAAACGCCTGCCGTCCGCCGCGTTTGAAATATGTATCCAAAAATGGAATCAGCGCCACCTCCGTTTTTGTCTGCCAGCCGTCGATCGCGATCTTTCCCGCGTTTGTATCAGCTCCGAGCAGAATGCTGTCGCTGCCGAATTCTTCCAGCCAGCTGAAAAAAATATCGGGTTCCTTTACGGCAATCGAGCCAATATTAACCATCGTCGCCCCTGAATCGATAACCAGCCTAAAATCTTCGTTCGTGCGGATCCCGCCCCCGAAATCAATTTCCAAATTCGTTTCACGGGCAATCGCGGCCAGAACACCGATATTTGCCGGTCTTCCATTCTTCGCTCCGTCCAGATCGACGATATGCAGACGTTTCAAACCGGCCGCTTCAAATTCTTTGGCGGTCGAGACAGGATCGTCCGAGTAAACTCGTTTCCGCTCAAAATCGCCCTGCGTCAGGCGAACGCATTTGCGGTTGATCAAATCTATTGCCGGAATAATATGGATCATAAGTTTAAAAAATTCTCCAAAATACGCGTTCCCGCGACACCGGATTTTTCCGGGTGAAACTGAACCGCGTAAAAATTTCCAATATGAATCGCCGCCGCGAAACCTGCTCCGTATTCACACGATGCCGCGGAGTTTTCAGATGGTTCGACATAATAACTGTGAACGAAGTAAACATAGGAACCATCCGCAACTTCGGCAAACAACGGCGGCCTCAAACCGGAAATAGTGTTCCAGCCCATGTGCGGAACTTTATAGTTCGCTTCGGTAAATCGTTTCACTGAATTCGGGAAGATCCCTAGGCACTCGGTGTCATTTTCCTCGGAATGTGAGCACAAAAGCTGCATTCCGAGACAGATTCCAAGAACGGGCTGCGTTAACGATTTGATAACCACATCCAGATTTCGCTCGCGTAGATATTGCATCGCGGTCGAAGCCTCACCAACGCCGGGAAAAATCACCTTGTCAGCCTGCCGCAAAACATCGGCATCATCCGACACTGCGGACTCGACGCCCAGACGCCCGAGCGCGTTTTGAACGGATGCAATGTTACCGGCGTTGTATTTTACGATCGCTACTTTCATACAGAAATAAATGGGTAAGAGCTGCCCGCGAAATACGCGAAAGGTCGCGAAAGGTCGCGAAAATGAGATTTAAAGATTTTCTTATTTAGCGTCTTTTTCGCGTATTTCGCGGGCAAAAAAATCTTTGATATACCATTATAAAACTCCTTTCGTCGAAGGAAGCGCAGCATTAGCCGGATCGCGGCGGACGGCCATTTTTATTGCTTTCGCAAATGCTTTAAAGATAGCTTCTATCTTGTGGTGCTCGTTAAAGCCTTCGGCCTTTATGTTTAGATTGCACAAAGCTTTATCCGTAAACGATTTAAAGAAGTGAAAAAACATCTCGGTCGGCATTTTGCCGATCATTTCGCGTTTGAATTCGGCGTCCCAGACGATCCAATTTCGACCGCCGAAATCAATCACGACCTGGGCAAGACACTCATCCATCGGGAGAACGAAACCGTATCTTTCCATTCCGGCTTTTTCCTTTAGTGCAAGCGCAAATGCTTCGCCAAGCGTGATCGCCATATCTTCGATTGTGTGGTGCTCGTCGATGTGCAGGTCGCCGGCTACCTTAATCTTCAAATCAAGCGAACCGTGCCGGGCAAGCTGATCTAGCATGTGATCGAAAAATGCAATGCCCGTGCTTATCTCCGCCCGGCCGCTGCCGTCGAGGTTTAGGTCAATTTCAATATCCGTCTCGTTCGTTTTTCGCCTGTGCAAAACGCGTCGTTCCGGTAGCCGCAGCCGCTGGTATATTTCCCGCCAGTTATCTACTTCGATCGGGTCGGAACCGGGAGCGATAGCGACTGGGTTCTTAGAAGGGATAAAGGATAAAGGCGAAAGAATAAATGAAGAATCCGAAACTTCTTCTTTATCCTTTATCCTTTCGCCTTTATCCTTTGCTCCCGCTCCCGGTTCCGACCCGTCATACGGTTTGAAATTGCGATTCTTGATAAATATTGCTTTGCTACCCAGGTTCTTCGCCAGTTCAACATCGGTCGAGCGATCGCCTATAACATACGAATTCGCGAGATCGTATTCACCGGACAGATAATTGTTCAGCATTCCGATGTTCGGCTTTCGCGTCGGCGCATTTTCGGATGCGTATGTTCGGTCAATACATATTTCCGAAAAGCGAATTCCCTCATTCGCGAGTGTCTGAACAATAAAATCCTGAACCGGTTGAAAATCAGCTTCGGGAAAGGCGTTGGTACCGAGGCCATCCTGATTTGTAACCATCACAAGTTCAAAATCGCATTCATTCGCAATCTTTGCTAAATAAGTTATCGCGACCGGCAAAAACTTGAGCTTTGCAAATGAGTCGACCTGAAAATCTTCAGGCTCTTCAATAATCGTTCCGTCGCGGTCGATAAATAGAACTTTTTTCATATAGGTTTTCCAATTAATTCTTCCCGAATGTTTTGAGAACCGCAAGCAATCGGCTGTTTTCCTCAGGCGTGCCAACGGTTATCCGCAGACAGCAGCCGCATAAGCGTATATTGCTGCGGTCACGGACAACAATTTTTTTCTCCAGCAGAAATTTGTAAACTGCTGCGGCATCCGTCACTTTCACTAAAAGAAAATTTGCGTCTGATGGAAATACGGTCAGCACAAATTCCAACTCGCTAACTGCGTCGGCCAGCCTCCGGCGCTGTTCGACAATTTCTTCGACCCAATTCTTAACCTTTGCTTCATTATCCAACGCAGCTAAGGCAGTATTCTGCGAGAGTTGACTAATATTGTACGGGGGCTTCACGCGATTAAAGAGCTCGATTATTTCTTCACCGGCGAATGCCATTCCAACACGGGCACCCGCGAGGCCCCAAGCCTTTGAGAATGTATGTAACACAACAAGATTCGAAAAATTCTCGATTTCATCGATTATCGAGCGAACCGACGAAAAATCGATATACGCTTCATCGACTATTACGATGCCGTGAAAATCTGCCGTAATCCGCAGAATCTCGCCGCGATTCAAAGCATTCCCCGTCGGATTATTCGGTGAGCATATAAATATGAGCTTTGTCCGCTCCGTAATACTTTCCAGTATTCGCGGAACATCTAATTGAAAATTCTGCGTCAGTGGAATTTCTTTAATTGCAATGTCGTTAATATCGGCCGATACTTTGTACATTCCATACGTCGGAGGACAAATAATGACCTCATCGCGGCGAGGCTCGCAAAATATCCGGAACAACAAGTCGATGGCTTCATCGCTGCCATTTCCTAAAAAAATCTGATCCTGATCGACTCCTTTCAATGCCGCAATTTTCTCCTTAACCTTAGACTGAAGCGGATCTGGATAGCGGTTTAATTGCGTTTCGACAGGTGAGCCAAATGCATTTTCGTTTGCGTCGAGATATATTTCCGCGTCTTCTGCAAACTCTTGACGGGCTGACGAATACGCCGTAAGGCTCAATATATTCTCACGTGCAATGTGTTCGGGATTAAATACCATCGCCGCCTCCGATCATTTCAAGTCGAATCGAAACAGCACGTTCGTGAGCGTGTAGGCCTTCGGCCCGCGCAAGTGTTTCTATCGTCGGCCCAAGATTTTGAATGCCGTCCGCGGTCAGTTTTTGAAAGGTTATTTTCTTCGTAAAACTTTCGACCGATACGCCGCTAAATGCCCGTGCGTAGCCATTCGTCGGCAGCGTGTGATTCGTGCCAGAGGCGTAATCCCCTGCACTTTCGCAGGAATAATTGCCGATAAAGACAGATCCGGCGTTTGTGATCTGTTCGGCTACAGACTCGGCGTTTTTCGTCGCGATTATCAAATGTTCGGGGGCGTATTCGTTTAATAATTCCACGCCAATTTCTATACTTTCGCCGAGAATCGCCTTTGAATTTGCTAGTGCGGCCTCGGCAAATTCGCGTCGCGGAAGTGTTTCAATCTGCCTTGCGACCTCGGCTAAAGTTTCCCCGATCACATTTTCATCGGTCGTAACCAGCAAAACCTGGCTGTCCGGCCCGTGTTCGGCCTGGGAGAGAAGGTCGGCCGCGACGAAAGCGGGAATTGAAGTTCGGTCCGCTAAAACCGCTACTTCGGACGGCCCGGCGGGCATGTCGATAGCGGCACCGGCCTTCGATATCTGCTGTTTCGCCTCTGTTACATATTGATTTCCCGGCCCGAATATCTTGTAAACCTTCGGCACCGACTGTGTTCCATACCCCATTGCCGCGATGGCTTGAGCGCCGCCGATCTTAAAAACCCGCGTCACGCCGCAAAGCCGTGCCGCATATAGCGTCGCCGCATTCACCTTCCCATTCGAATCGGGCGGCGAGCTCATAACGATCTCGCGGCAGCCCGCAAGTTTTGCCGGTACAGCCAGCATCAAAACCGTCGAGAATAACGGAGCACTTCCCGCCGGAATATAAAGGCCGACCTTTTCTATCGGGAGCGTTTTTCGCCAGCAAAAAACTCCGGGAGTTGTTTCAATAACGTTCCGCTCTTCCGGCGCGACGATGTGAAATTTCTCAATATTCGCTCGTGCCGCGACAATCGCGTTCTTTAATTCCTGCGGAACGTGGCCCTCGGCTTCGATGAATTCATCTTCAGTTACTTCAAACACATCCAGATCTATCTTGTCGAAGCGGCTCGCATATCGGCGAAGAGCCTCATCGCCGTTATCGCGGACGTCCAATAAAATATTCTCGACCGTTTGCTCCAAAGACTTCGAATCCAAAACGGGACGCTTCAAGATTTCTTCCCAATCTTCTCTTGGCGGATATTTGATTACCTTCATAATTTCTACCTGATCATCTGATCGATCGAAAGCACCAGAATTCCCTCAGCTCCGGCGCGTTTCAAGTTATCGACGACCTCCCAAAAATCGTGTTCGCTGATAACCGAGTGAATGGATGTCCAGCCCGGTTCGGCGAGCGGCATCATTGTCGGGCTTTTCATTCCGGGCAGGATGCGGGCGATCTCCTCGACCTTATCCAGCGGGGCATTGAGCAAAATGTACTTGTTTTCGCGGGCCGCCATTACGCTGCGAATGCGGAACAAAAGCTGGTCAAGAATAGCGGCAAGTTCTGCACTTAGATCCTGGCGGGCGATCAAAACCGCTTCGGACTGCATGACCGTTTCAACCTCTCTCAAACCGTTTGAAAACAAAGTACTTCCCGAGCTCACCAGATCGCAAACCGCATCCGCCAAACCAATTGACGGCGCAATCTCGACCGAGCCGCTGATCTCGTGGATATCGACCTTTACCCTCTTAGAATCGAAGAAATTTTGCAGTATTCGCGGATAGCTTGTAGCGATACGAAGGCCTTCCAGGTCGGTGATCGAGGTGTATTCAACCGCCTTCGGCACGGCCAGCGAGAGCCTGCATTTGCCGAACCCCAGCTTCTCAATTGTCCTAACATCACAGGGTGATTCCGCTAGCACGTTTTCGCCTACGACCCCGATGTCTGCTACTCCGTCAGCCACATAATTCGGGATATCGTCATCACGCAGAAAATAAATCTCCAGCGGAAAATCCTCCGCTTCGGACTTCAGTTTGCCGAACCCATTGGAAAATCCGATGCCGCATGTTTTCAGTAACGCGGCCGAGCCTTCGTGCAGGCGGCCCTGTTTTTGTATGGCTATTTTTAATTTTTGGCCTTTCATTTTTTGTTTGTAAAAACGGCAAAACTCCGCACTTGAACTTTTTCAAGCCCCGAGCGAAATGCATAAATTCTAGATGTCGATTCTTTAGAAAACTAGATTAGCCCGCGCCCGTGGTGTACGTGCGCGTGGTGGTGGAGATGATGGAAATGAAGAACAGTAGCTGTCATCAGTATTCAATTAAAAACATATCGAGAGATCTTTTGCAAATCGCGGCGAGTCGAAATGACAAAAAAATCCGCTGACCGATCTTGCGCAAACCGATTTTTTTCAATTTTCTCCGGTTTTCCGCCGCGTGCCTGTATTTATTGAGTTTGATACAGTGGATCGACCACTTTGATACAGTGTTTTCGGTAGTTTGATACAGTACTTTTGCCACTTTGATACAGTAAAACGCTACCCGCTTTTAGTGTATCAAACTCCCTCCTTTGAAATGTCGGCGGCGAGAGACGCACCTCACAGCTTCAGTCTCTGGTACTGAGCAAACAGCTTCGTGATTTCCGCATTTATGGCCTGCTTTTCGCCGAGGTCCGAACTCGAATCCCGCCGCTTCACCAAATCTTCGATCTGATGCTGAATCGCTTCCTGCTTCGTCTCCGGCTTTCGGCTTTTACTTATATTGTATTTATCGTCCATCGTATTACTTTAACACCGTCATCAACCGCAAGGGTCGCAAAGGCCGAATTAAAGAGCGCCGCCTAATACGCAGTCCATTCTGATATAATTACACCCGATTTAGGAAGTCGAGGCTTTATTATTACAACAAAAGAGTTTGATGAAAAGTTCGATAATGGCGAAGATATTTTGGAATATCTGGATTTCACCAGCGCATGCCGAATAAATCAGGACCCCAGACGGTCAGCATCGACCTCCCTCAATGGGTCATAAACCGCCTTGACGACGAAGCAAAACGCATCGGCGTCTCCCGCCAGGCACTCGTAAAAATGTGGATTGTCGAAAAAGTCGTGAAGGTTTAGCTTTGGCGGCGAGAGATGAACTTTACAACTTCAGCCTTTGGTTCTGTGCAAACAGCTTCACTCTTTCTCCCCGTCCGTGGAAGTGTGGATGCGGCGATTTTTGGCTCCTAGGCGGATACCGTGGAGAAATCCTTCTGGATCGACAACGTCGTCAAATGCCGCTTGATAAGTTCAGGCCGGTATGAACCGGTCAACTTCCCGAAACGCGGAGTTACGTGAACGACCTGAAAGTTGCCGCCCCCAGCCCAAGATGTCGCCTCAGTGACCCCGCCCGGATCTGTTCCATCAATCACTTGCTTAAGCCGAGGTAATACGAAGTCTAGAACAGTCTGGGCGTTCCGCTCGGCGACGACCCATTGCCGGGCCATCTTGTGAGCGACCGCAGCTGTTGTCCCACTGCCGCCAAATATGTCAACCACCAATTCACCAGGGTTCGTGGCAATGTGGATAATGCGTTCGAGAAGCGATTCCGGCTTAGGAGTATCGAATACTTCTTGATCTGGGAAGAGCGCCATTAGGTGCCGTTTGGCGTCGTCATTGGTGCCAGTATCCGTGCTTCCCCATACTGTGAATGGCACGAGTCCACGTAGCTGGTGTGCGAAAAGTTTGAGGCGCGGTGAACCGTCTCCACCCTTCGGAAACCAGATACGGTCGTCGGCAAGCAGATCGCGAAAGGTGGGCTCTGTTGCGTACCAAGAGCGGCCTCTCGGTGGATGCAGAACCTGTCCAGTTGGAGTAACAATTTCGTATTGCTGCGCTCTTCGATAACCTGGAGCGGTGAACGGTGCATCTGACCACGGGCCTCGCGGATCGTTGTCTCTATTGAGCAGGAGTTCATTGTCCTTCACGAGTAAATTTCGAGAAGTCTTCCATTGTTTCGGCCCACTCGGCGCGTACACAAGAATAGTGTCGTGGTTTGTTGAAAAGGCGGCGCGTGAATCGCGAGAGTTCTTCTTTTGCCAAACGACCGATGCGACGAATGCGTTCTCGCCAAAGACCTCGTCCATAACCATCCGTGCGCGATGCACCTCCGCATCGTCTAGGTGAACCCAAATACTTGCGTCATCGGCGAGCAGTGGACGAAGTGCCATTAGTCGTTCACGCATCATGCTTAGCCACATCGACCGGTCCATTGTGTCGAGATATTGACGGAAATTTACCTGGGTGTTAAAGGGTGGGTCGATGTATACGAGACGAATCCCTCTGTTGAAGACGTGTGTGTGCGCTTTCAAGGCTTGCAAGACGTCCAGTCCGTCACCAATTGCCAAAATGTTTGCTTGAGCTTGCCCTCCCGGAGTAGTGAGTAGCTCAAAACTAAGAGGGTCATTTAATCGGAAATCAGTTGGTTCGACCCATTCATAACCGGTTTCACCCGATGCCCGTAGCAACACATGTTTGTTTGGCCAGACGAGTTGGATTTCAGACATAAGAATCCTCTGTGGGATGGTGAACCAAGACGCAGTCTAGTGTACACTGGTTTGCACGACATCACAACGCAGTCTAACGTACCAACGACAAGGAATGACTCAGATCTTTCCAGACACAGCAACATGGTTATTTCCTGACGTTGCACCTGACCCGGCACCGATCAAGCCTTTTATCCGATGGGCTGGTGGCAAGTCGCGACTGCTTCCGCGCATTCTCGCGCACATACCGGACAACATCAAAGAATACTATGAGCCTTTCCTTGGCGGCGGTGCAGTTTTTCTCGCCTGTGCCTCCCGCGTTTCGGATCGCTCACATTTGGCAGACCTCAATGAACATCTGGTTGCGGCATGGGTAGCAATGCGTGACCACCAGACTGTGCTTCGCCCGCTCCTTGACTGGTACGCGGAACATGACTCTAAAGAGCTATTTTATGAGGTACGCTCGGCCGTGCCAACTTCACTGATTGAGAAGGCGGCGCGTTTCCTTTATCTGAACGGTGTATCCTGGAACCATCTGTGGCGCGAGAACTCTCGGACTGGTGCTATGAACGCACCTTGGGGGAACCGTCAATTTAAAGGGATTAGCGAAAATACGATGGCGGCTGTAGGCAGAGTCTTGGCTCGTACAGACATTGTAGCCGCTGACTTTCGTGAAGTACTTGAGGGTGCGACCTGCGGAGACTTTGTCTACCTCGACCCTCCATACCTCCCGATATTCACGAACCCTGGCAGTGAGAAAGAGCCCACCGCGAAGTTCAATAAATATACTGCGAAAACCTTTGAGTTACCAGATCTCGTTGATTTGGCGGATATTTGTGCGGACCTAACCCGACGACGTGTGCGATGGGTGATGTCAAATCGCGATACCGAATCAGTTCGTGATCTGTTTCCAGGTGCTGAGATTATACGGTTTATGGCCCATCGTTCACTGGCGGCGCAGAGTCGACGAGAAGTCGAAGCCCACCAGTCGCCCGAGGCGATCATAATTGGGAGGATTTAAATGGCTTTGCAACCGGTTGAGTGGGTGCTCACGATCTATTACGGTACGTCCGCGCACCGTGCAACATATGGACGCCTGGACAACACCAAGTACACGAAGGACTACATTCAGCTTTCTAGGAAGGCCGAGTTCCTTGAAACGGTTTCGACCCTCTTCCCGATAGCAGGAGGCGTCGGGTCGGTTCCGCTAACGTATCAGTGGCCGAAGGGAACAACGGCCGGCGCGCTTGTATTCAGATCGGCCGACCGTCCGCACCTGAAGTGGGAAACGAGCCTCGGAGCCCCAAAGGCTTGGAAGATGTCGCCAACACCAAGTGACGCCACTGCCGAGACAATCCCCGGAGATCCCTCTCATCTCGATTTTGCCTCTGCGGAAAATGAACTCGCGGCGCTAGCAAGCCGTGGCGCCGGGCAACCTTACCTGCTAGCGATCAAACTGAGGGATGAGCCAAATAAGTTGCATCTGCGGGCATATCTCGAGAAACCCACCAGAGACTTTGAATGGGCCGACATCGGGCTTGTCCCAGATACCGTACGAGCATTGACCTCAAAAACATCTTCGACTTCGAATCTCGCATGGTCAACCTTTCAAAGCGGCGGAATAGCACTAGGCTCAATCGTCGAGGACGCTCTGTTGCGACTCCTTGAATCTACAGATCCTAAATCGGTGATCGAAGGGTTTGATCTTGATACGGGTCGAGGCCTTGCTACCTACTGGCGGCAACCTGGATATGGCCTGTTCTTCGATCCAACTCGAAACCACGACTCATGGTTTCAGAGCGTGCCGATTTCGGAGCGTTCGACAGTATCGGCCGAGGAAATCCTCACGTTACTAAACGAGCGTTTCCCCCCCATCCCACAAGGCGACGCGGCTGCGGAGAGATCCGAAGCGGACCCCGACGAGGTCGAAGTTTTCCGAAGTCAGATCCAGCGGAGGGATTTTGAGGTTCCTGATTCTATCGCGACGGTCAAAACGAGAGGTAGCGCCCAAAAAGCGTTCGCTAATCAAGTAAAGACGAATTACGGCTTTCGGTGTGCGATTACTGGAATCGCCACGAAGGATTTCCTTATTGCGGCTCACATCGTTCCGTGGAGCAAAGATCAAAGCATCCGACTAGATCCGTCAAATGGCATCTGCCTTTCGTTGATTATGGACCGCGCTTTCGAGAAGGGATTCTTGCTTATCGAGGATGACTATACGATTCGAATCGACTGGGGCAGAGTCGAGGATGACGATGCGTTGAGAAGCCAGCTTGAGCCGTACGACGGGCAGAAGCTTAACGCACCAGCGAAGGAAGTGCCGAAGGTTTCATACCTTGAGCGACGCCGCGCGATTGTTGTTCCGACTGAATAAACTTTTCTGGATGCTTCGGCATCCTTTCTGCGTTATACGCGGTGCACCGCTTCGCCGCCTCGCTCTTTAGGGCGTGGTAAAGGTTAGCACAGGGCGTTTCAACGTCCTTACCCGCCCGCTTTAGCTTAATGTCGAACACTGTTTACTCCAAAATCAATTTTCATATCACCTGGCACACAAAATCCAGTTTGCCGATGATACGCGGCCCCGTCGAAGAGCGGCTCTATCACTTCCTGACTCACAAAATACTTGAAACGCCGGGCACAATTCTTCACGCGATCGGCGGCGTTGAAGATCATATCCATATTGTGGTCAGCATGCAGCCAAATGTTCTGGTTTCGGATTGGGTCGGAAAGCTAAAGGGTTCAAGCTCTTACTACATTAATCACGAGATTCAACGGAAATCCCTGGAATGGCAGAGAGGCTAGGGAATCGTTACGTTCGGAACAAGGGATATGCAATGGGTCGTCGATTACGTGAATAATCAGAAAGCGCATCATAAAGGAGGCACGACGTACAAGAGGCTGGAGAAAGGCTCGGACGATTAGGTTATTTGTAAGGACGTTAAAACGCCCTCTGCAGATTTTCGGGAATCGGAACCACGCCGTGAACGACGTGGCTATTCGCCGCTTCGCGGAAAGCCTTTAGAAAAAGGCTGCTATTAGACCGCAAAAAGGCCTCCGGTTTGGTGCCGGAGGCCTTTTTTGCTACTTCCCTTTGTTCGTTGGTGAAAATGTTACCAGGGCAGTTCTTCGCCGAGGTGGATGAATTTGCCGGAGTAGCCGTCGGGCGGGAGCGTGGCGAGGGCGACGGAGGTTTGGGCGCCTTGCTCGACCGGGATATCGCCGTTGGCGTTCATGTCGGTGACGACCGAGCCCGGGTGGGCGGCGTTTACCTTGATCGGCGTGTCCTTTAGCTCGTGGGCGAGATGGACGGCGTAACCGTTGAGCGCGGTCTTCGAAATGTTGTAGGCCGGCACTTTGAAGTTGTAAATTTCGGAGGCCGGGTCAGAGTGCATTGTGAGCGATCCGAGCCCGCTCGATAAGAATACGATGCGGCCCGCTTCCGATTTGCGGACGAGCGGCAGCAGACGCTGCGTGAGCTCGACGGTGTTGAAAAAATTCGTATCGAACGTTTTGCGGAAAACGTCGGCGGTCGTCTGGCTCGCGGGTATGGGAGCGCCTTCGTTGAATTCGTTGAGGAAGATACCGGCGTTGTTGATGAGGATATCGAGCTTGCCGTAAGCCGCCTCGATAAATTTGGCGGCGGATTCGTGTGTCGCCGCGTCGTCAACATCGAGACGGATGAACTCGGCGTCGATGCCCTCGTTCTTAAGTGTCGATTCCGCCTCGAGGCCTTTGTCCTCGCTGCGTGCGCCGATCAGGACCTTGATGCCCTTTGCGCCAAGCTGCCGTGCGGTCTCGAATCCGATACCGCGGTTTGCTCCGGTGATTAATGCGATTGTCTTTGTTGTCATTTTGTTTACCCTTCCTAAATGAATTACTTTTGTAACTTTAAGAGTTACAATTAGGATTGTCAAGCAGCATTTTTTAATTGACTCCGCTCCGTAGGCAATATATATCAACAGGCTGTAATTATAGGAATTTTAAAAGGCCCGGGACTTGTCAGTCTCGGGCCTTTTAAAGATATGAACTCGTTATAGAACGGTTACGGCGAGGCCTAAAGTGCGGGGGCCTTCAGTATTTCAGCCAAAGCAAGCAGACGGGCTGAATCCGCTCCGTTCTTTGCGGCACTTGAGCTCTTCACGGCCGACCGTGCGAAACGTTTGAGTTTTCCGAGACCGCTTCGTGAACCCTCAGCCTTCTGAATCGCTTGCCGAAGGGCCGCGATTTCGCCCGAGGCCAGTGCCTGCGAACGCTCCAGCTGATCTAGATAAGCCTTCGCTACGACCAATTTTCGCGGCCACTCGGTTCTCTCCTGGGTCTGTACATTTAACTGGGCTGCCTGAACCGCTTTGGCGGCGTCGATCTCGTTTTGTGTAAGATCCTTGGTCGGAGTCAGCTCGAAGATATCGAGGCCGCGTGCGATCTCCGACGAATAAATTTTGCCGTTGTACCAATATGCCGACCATGAGCCGCCCAGTAAAAGCATTTTCGCATCGATCGGGCCTCGGTCAAAATAGCCGATCTCGACCGGTGCGGCCGGATCGGTAAAGTCCATGATGGAAATGCCGCCCTGATACCAGGCCTGTACCTTGAGATCGCGGCCGGGAACCGGAATAAGCGAGCCGTTGTGGGCGACGCAATTTTCACTCTCGGTTTGCGCGGCGGGAAGCTTGTAGTAGCCGGCGAAATTGAGCTTGCTGCCCGTCAGGTTGAAGATCGAGTTTGCTCCCCATTTGTTCGGATCGTTCTCCCGGCATCGGGCGCCCATTCCGCCGCCCCATTCATCGGTGAATACGACCTTTTTGCCATCGTTCGAGAACGACGCAGAATGCCAGTAGGCATAATTCGGATCGTTCACGGCGTCAATACGCTTCGGGTTTGCGGGATCTTTGATATCGAGCAGAATTCCGTTGCCCGAGCAGGCTCCGGCGGCGAGGCCGATCTCGGGATAAACGGTAATATCGTGGCACTGATCGGTTTCCGACGGCCTTCCCGTTCCGTGCGTCGCTCCGCTGGTGAGTGCGTTTACGGCTCCTGTCTTCGGGTCGCCGAAAATTCGCGGGCTTGAAACGATCTTTGCTTCATTCGGTGATGCGAGCGGAACCTTTATCACGTCAATTCTAAAAAGTGCCGTGTTGGGGTTCTTATCCGGAGGCCCGCCTGAGCAGCCGGCAAGTTCCGCGTCCTGCCGGACAAACGAAGTTCCGGACACGTAGATATAGACGTTGGCCTTGTCTTTGGGGTCAGTGACGAGTGTATGAGTATGCGACCCTCTGCAGGTCTGCACCGCTCCTACTTGCTTCGGGTTCCGAATGTCCGAGATATCGAAGATCCTGACTCCGCGAAACCGGTCCTTTTCAGCCGCCGGCGGGCCGGGTTGAGTTTGAGGCGCAAATCCCTGACCACCGCAATCGAGCCTTCCGTTTGGCATCTCGACCGACATAAACATCAGATTTTTGTGCACCGACACATCGCCCTGCCCGCCCGGACACAACATCGATGTCACAAGTTTTGCTTTTGCCGGATCGGCGATGTCGTAGATATTTATGCCGTAAAAGTTGCCGAGGAACAAATGGTTCCCCTGAAAAGCGAGGTCGGAGTTGGCGAGGGCCAGCCCGGCGATCGGCATCTTCATCGGCGCGGGAATCGGAGCTCCCTTTGGAATGCCCATTGCGCCAAGGGCCTTATCTACCCTCGGATCGTTCGGATCGGTACCGAGGTCAAATGCTGCCGGCTTTTTGAGCAATAACAGGTGTTTGATGCCCATCGAGGCTTCTCCGGCATCATACATTCCAGGCGACAATTTTGATCTCGGATCGTTGGCGTTTGAACCGGTCATCCCCTCCGGCAATGGCGGCGCCATTTCAAGGCCGAAAGGGTTTTGGGCCGGTTTGGTCTCGGCCGGAGTGGGCGTTGCAGTTTGTGCGAATGTTGCTGCCGCAGCGTAAAAGCAAAAACAAAACGCAACAGTGAAGGATCGGAAAGCGATTATTTGAATTCGGTTCATAGTTTCTCTTTTACGGGCTTTTGGCCCAACATGTTTCGCATTATATTGATTTCCGCCCGCTGGCCGCTGTCCACATCGGACGCGAAGTTGAATATTTCGGCATCCTGCCCCGCTCCGGCGGTATCGAACAGATCTTTGACCATCACGAGCGCACCTTCGTGATGCTGGATCATTCCGGTCAAAAACAGTTTGTCAAAATCGATTCCTTTTGCTTTTCTCAACTCGTTCATCTGCCCGGAACTAAGCATGCCGGGCATTATCATCCTATGCCCCGGAGAATGCTGTCCGTGCAAATGTGAAGCCGGCATTTCCGCCATCGGCATCGAAACGGGCTGTTCCCTGGCTTCGAGCCACCGTTGCATAAACTTCATTTCGTCCGCCTGTGACTGGCTGATGCGGGCGCCGAGCAAACGAACTTTTTTGTTTTCCGTACGCGACGCGATCATCGCCGTCATCTCAACCGCCTGCGCGTGGTGCATTATCATTCCCTGCATAAACTCCACGTCCTTTGGCGAACGCGGCGGCAGCGCAGCTCTTGTCGAGAGTGGCAGTGTCCTGGTTGGCTCGCCGGGAGCGCCGGGCCGCACTACAATTGGCTGAGCATTCGAGTCAGTTTCCTGCGCGCGGATCGGCAGCGACAAGAAACAGACAAGAACTGCGGCTGCAATACTAAACACCAGCCGCAGCCTTACCCCGGCGGTGAATGGAAACGTTTGCAGCGGCTTTGAATGATCGAACATTTAACGAGTAATTTAACACAAACAATAAATCGGTACTACCTTTAGCCATACAATTACCGCTTATCTTTGGTTTGATTTTTCAAAGTGAGCAATAATGCATCTGCGTTTAATCAAATCCTTTGCATATTTTATAGAGATGGGCTAATTCGCTGAAAATTTATTTCTCGGTGTTGTTAATAATCCGCCGCGACGCACGTTTATATTTATGGATGACGATTCAAAGGAGAATATCGTGAGCACGACCGCCGGCAACATGCTGTTAAACAGCGACCTATTAGACTCCGCAAAAAGCGATGTGCTGCCGCATAAAGCGGTCGCCGGAAACGCGGAGCTTGAAGAACTCGGGGTTCTTTTTCGCGAGCATCATAAAGCGATCTTCCGCGCGGCGTACCATATTACCGGCAGCCAGAGCGACGCGGAAGATGTGCTGCAAACCATCTTCGTGCGACTTGCTCCGAATTGGGCGCGGCGCGACCTTTCGCCGAACCCGGAAGGCTACCTGCACCGCGCGGCGGTAAACGCCTCGCTTGATCTGCTCAGAAGCCGCACGCGGGCAAATTCGGTTTCATTGGATGTCATTGATTTTGATCAAAGTTCGAAACTGAAGGCAGCGAGCCCGGAAGACGATCTTGTGGATGTGGAACTCCGCGAGCTTGTCCGTCACGCGGTCGCGAAACTCGAAGGGCGAGCCGCGACCGCGTTCGCGCTCCGTTATTACGAAGGCCACGACAATCGGCAAATAGCGGAAATATTAGGTACTTCACAACTGGTCGTCGCGGTCACGCTGCATCGCGCCAGGACACGCCTGCGAAAAGAGATCGGCAGTTACTTGGAGAAACATCATGAAGCATAAGAAAAAAGATTTGGACGCAATTATAGACGAAACCACAAGCGGCATACGCAGCGAGCAGATCGATTCATCGATCATCAGCCAATCCGCGACACGCGTGTGGGCGCGGGTCACCCAACAGGCGGCGGACAAAGAACTCACTTCGGCGAGCCATCTCGTTGCGGTGAAAAATATAGGAAATATAAATACAATGAATAATAATACCGAACAAATTCGCGGATGCTCCGATGTCGAAGCGCTCATCCCGGCGTACATTGACGGGAAACTTTCGACGGCCCGCACGCTGCTCTTTGAAGACCATACGCATGAATGCATTCCGTGCCGCCGTGCTTTAAATGCCGGACGCCCGGATGCTCCGGCAAAGACCGCGGCATTTGCGTCCAAGCAATCTACCAGTACGAGCCGATGGAACTACACCAATGCCATGCGCTGGAGCGTCGCTGCTGCGGCTATCATCTGTATCGGTGTGATGGGATTGTTCATGTATGAGCGTCTCGATATATCCGGAAGCACCCTTGCCGCGACAGTCGAGAATGCGGACGGCTTGGTGTTTGTAGTTTCTGACCCAGACGGCCGGCAGCTTGCGGCGGGCGAACAGCTTCAAAAAGGCGAACGCGTGCGGACGGCGAAGGACTCGAACGCCGTGCTGCGGCTCGCGGACGGTTCGACAGTCGAGATGCGCGAACGCTCGGAGTTTTCGGTGACTGAAAACTTGCGGGGCGTGACCGTTCGGCTCGAACGCGGCGATGTCATCGTCGAAGCCGCGAAGCAGCATAACGGCCGCCTGTATGTTCAGACGCCTGATTCGCTGGTATCCGTTAAGGGCACGATCTTCGCGGTCGAAAGCGGCACGAAGGGTTCGCGTGTTTCGGTAGTCGAAGGCGAAGTTCAGGTCAATCACGCCGGAAAGGACGAAACCTTACTGCCCGGCGACCAGACGACGACAAACCGCAGTTTGGACAAAACCCCGGTACAGCAGAACGTGGCCTGGAGCCGCAACGCTGCACGCTACGCAAATCTCGTTTCGGAGTTGGCGAAAATGCGGCGCGACATCAATCAGCAGGTTTCACGTCCGGGCGTCCGCCACACTTCCAAATTCGTCGATCTCGTGCCGGAGAACACGGTGTTTTACGCAGCCCTGCCGAATCTGAGCGAATCGCTTGCCGAATCGCAGCGGATCATGCAGGAACGCATCAAGCAGAATCCCGCTCTCGCCGATTGGTGGAAGGGAAACAAGGGCGACGGCGTTGGGATCAACGAACAAACATTTGCCCGCGTACGCGAATTCGGTTCGCATCTGGGTGAAGAGATCGTCGTCAGCGCGGCGATGGACGCCAAAAACGAGCCGACTGGCGTGCTTGTGTTGGGTGAAGTGAAGAATGCGATGGAATTCCGCACGTATCTGGACGGGCAGCTCGCCCGCTTCGCCAAGGAATCCGGCGATATGCCTAATGTCAGGATCATCGACGATCCGATGACCGCAACCGCGGCGAGTACTCCGGTTTCGAAGACCGCCGGAGCGAAAACTGCCGCGGTTAGATACGAACTGTTCGTCTGGATCCACAACGACATCTTCGCGGCATCAACTGATATCGAACGTCTGCGAGGGCTGGCGGCGACGCTTACCGCTCCGGGCACGAACCGCTTTGCGGGGTCGGCGTTCCATCAGCGGATCAACGATATTTATAAGGACGGTGCGGGACTTGTGGTCGCTGCCGACCTCGAAAAGCTGGTCGCACAAGCAGTTACAACGGATGCGGACGCGGCTCGTAATCAGGAAGGTTTGAAACAGCTCGGTGTAATGAACCTGCGTCACTTCGTCATCGAACAGAAGGAAGTCGAAGGTAAAACCTTAAGCCGTGCGGCGTTGACATTCAGCGATTCGAATCGCGGCATCGCGACGTGGCTTGCGGCCCCGGCTTCGATGGGTGCACTCGACTTCATCTCGCCGAACGCAAACGTGGCTACCGCTTTCGTGGTCAAGGAACCGGCACTGCTGGTTGACGACCTTCTCGGATTTTTAGAAACCGTGCAGCCGGACGTTCGGCGCCAGATGCAGGAGATCGAAAAGCAGCAGGGTTTCAGCATTCGCGACGATTTTGCCGCTCCGCTCGGCGGTGAGTTCGCATTCGCCATAGACGGTCCGATCCTTCCGACGCCTTCGTGGAAGATCATCCTGGAAGTTTATGACGCGGCGAAATTGCAGGGTACATTTGAGCGTGCGATCGAAAAGCTGAACCAGTTTTCCGCTCTGCACGGCAAAGGCAAGCTGACACTCGAGAACGCAGCGGCCAACGACCGTAATTATTACGCGATACGATCTGCCGACGCGGGGCTCGAAGTGCATTACACCTATGCGAACGGCTACCTGGTCGCCGCTCCGAGCCGTGCACTGCTCGAACAGTCGATTGCGAATCGCGACGCGGGCAATACGCTCGTCCGCTCGTCCAGATTTAAGAGCGGCTTGCCGCAGGACGGGAATACGAACTTCTCCGCGATCTTCTATCACGACCTGGCGCCGCTCATGGGCCCGATCGCGGAGAGATTGAAGAATGCCGGCGGAGAGAATCAGACGCTCGGCTCAATCGACGCGAATGCTCCGCCGACTCTCGCTTACGCTTACGCCCAGGGCGACCGCATTACGCTTGCGGCAAACACCGAAGGCGGGGCGTTCGGCTTAAGCCCGGCAAGTCTGATCGGGATGCCCAATTCATTCGAAATGCAGCACATTTTAATGAACGCCATGGGCGATAATAACGTAAAGACGAAATAGTAGATAGAAGCCGCGTGAAAAGGCCCGCCGTTTTCATTTGAATCCGGCGGGCTTTTACCCCGAAACTATCTTGGCCCGGCGTTCCATTAATTAATGAGTATCAGTTCCACACTCGACCGGCTTCATGCAAAGGCAAGGGAAAACAAATGGCTCTGGTTGTTTTCCATTTTTTGCCGTTTGGCGTTGGCAGCCGGGTTTATACCGGCGGGAATTACCAAGATTATCGGTGAGCGGTTCGCCAGCGGCCTGCCGGTCGTTCACCCGATGGGGCATTATCTGGAAGCTCTGCACACGACCGGTTATTATTATACGTTTATCGGCGTCGTGCAGGTGTTGGCCGCTCTTCTACTGCTTATACCAAGAACGGTGACGCTCGGGGCGTTCCTTTATTTTCCGATCATATTGAATATCTGTATCCTTTCGTTTGCGGTACGCTTTGACGGGTCGCTTTTTACGGCACCTTTGATGGTGCTGGCTAATTTGTACGTGCTAGCCTGGAATTATGAGAAGTGGAAATACATCCTTCCCTTTTATCGCCCGGCGATCGAACACGCCGACCTGCCGCCGAGAGGTGTCAGCTACAAGTTTCCGGTGCTTTTCTTCGCGGGAGTGTTTGCGGCCTTTGTTCTTTTTGTACTGGTAGTTCCAAAGCTATACAGCATCATGCCCCGCAACAGTTTGGAAAAGTGTCAACGGCAATTCAAAGACAACCCGACCAAAGCCGGCGACGATTTTTGCGCCTGCGTTCATACAAAAGGCGATCCGCTGGATAAATGCCTGTACGAATACTACGAGACTCCGAAGGATGTTACTCAAACACCTTAGGCCGCGAAAGGCTTTGCTTATTCATGCAATGCAGTATATTTTAATGAACCCATTGGGCGATAACGACGTACAGAAGAAATAATGAATAGAACCAGTGCGAGTTAGTAAAATACCGGCGTCATTGACGTTTGAGACGCAAACTACCAAATGCAAACATACTCAGAAACACAAGAAAATTTATCGGGTTGGCTTGAGCGAGCCAGCGAGGAAGGCCAAGTTCGGATTAGACGAACGGACGGCCAAGCAATTGTTCTCAAGCCGGAAAACTCCAAGCATTCTGCCCTTGATGTAGCAGGCATTGATCTAGGCATCTCAACTAAAGAAATCGTCGAGTTTGTCCGCGAAGGGCGTGAAAGATTATAAATCTTTTTGGCATTTCTCTTAAACCTAACGGGAAAATTACGAAACCGTTTTTGTGTGAAATGTTGGTAAAATCTCAAAAATTTATCGGATTATGCTTTGGAGTTTGGTTAGGTCTCCTTTTTGCGGCCTGTTCGGCTAACAATTCGTCAACGATGACGACTTCCCAGAATGCGGCTGTTGATAATCAAAACTCTAATGTTCCAAATATGGTTAATGTTAGGAGTGATGTTCATAATCAGAATGTGCCTGTCAATAGCGAAAACACAAAAGTCATAGTCTCTAACATAAGAAACTCAAGAACTTTAGATTGTGGCAAGCCAAACGAATATAGTTTTGTCGTGGTTGAGAATCCAACCCGGAAAAATGAAGATTTTATACCTAAAGATTTGAACATTTTAATTGGAGAAGAAGTTGTAGCAAAAATAAATTTGCCGATACCAGATTACGAGGCCAAAAACTTTTCGTTAAACTCCGTAGAAAAAACCAAAGCAGGCTTTGAAATAAAAGTTGATTGGGGCGGGGGTAAATATCATTATGAAATTCAGTTCAATTTCAGGTGTAAACAGAATAGTTTTTATCTTTACAAAGTAAAAAACGACAATTTTTCTACTACAAATTCTGATAGTGGAAACTTCTTGGACAAAAAAGAAACAAAAGTAACACAATTTGAACCGAACTTACCTATTGAAAAGTTTGTAATGCTTGATTATTTACAGTGATTTGGAGAAGAAAATATTTTTCGTTTAATGCAATGCCTAACACATTAATGAACGTGAGACAAAAATAGCTACTATCTCTAAATCTTATGGTGAAAGCAGAATGACAAGTGTAATCGAACTTGAACAACTGAGCGTGACGTTTGGGAGGCGTCCGATCTTGAAATCGCTTGACGGCGTGCTTAATGGGCGCGCGATTGGGCTGCTTGGGCCGAACGGGGCAGGCAAGACTACGCTTATTCATACGCTGCTCGGCTTTCATCCGCCGACTTCGGGGACGGCGCGTATTTTTGGGCAGGACATTACGGCGGACGCGAAGCAGGTGCGGGCGACGGTCGGTTACATGCCGGAGAGCGATTCGTTTATCGCCAAGATGTCGTGCGTGCATTTCGTGCGTTTGATGGCGGAGCTTTCCGGGATTCCGGCGAATCACGCGCTTGAACGCGCCCACGAAGCTCTCTTTTTCGTCGGCCTCGGGGAAGCTCGCTACAGGCCGGTCGATAGCTACTCGCTCGGAATGAAGCAGCTCGCGAAACTTGCGCAGGCGATCGTACACGGGCCGACACTTATCATCCTTGATGAACCGACCAACGGCCTCGATCCGCCGACACGGAACCGGATGATCTCGCTGATTCGCCAGATCCGCGACGGCGGGCGGGCGCGAATCCTCTTGTCGTCGCACCTGCTCCGCGACGTCGAGGAATGTTGCGACGAGATTCTCGTACTGAAGGACGGGCACATCGCCGCCAACTGCAATCTGGAAGAAGAGCGCAAGTCGAACCGTAAATTTATCGAGCTCGAAACGCGCGGCGGCGACCGCGCCGGGTTTATCGAAGCGATCAACGGTTTGGGATGCGAGTACGCTCTGTCGGGCGAACGCCGCATTAAATTGATCATGAATGAGACGGTCGAAATTAGCGATCTGTATCGGCTGGCTCTCGAAAACGCGGTGCAGATCAGGCGTCTCAATTTCAAGCGCGATTCGCTCGAAGACATTTTCCTGAAGGCGATGGAGAACGGGAGGGCGGACAATGGCAGTTTATGAGCATTTGTACGGGGCGTATGAAGGCGAATCGCACTCGGCCCTGTCGCGGTTTCTTGTGATACCGCGCTACGCGCTGCGCGAAGTTTTCAAGTCGAAGCTGTTTACGACGATCTTTATCCTGTGCTTTATCTATCCGCTCGTCGCGACGATTCTTGTTTATCTGCATCACAACGTTAACGCGCTCGCACTGCTGCAAATAAACGTTCGCGAACTGCTGCCGATCGACCGGACTTTCTTTCGAACTTTCGTCGAGCTTCAATGCGGATTTGCGTTTATTTTGACGGTGCTCGTCGCGCCGCCGCTTATCTCGCGCGATCTGTCGAACAACGCTTTGCCGCTTTATTTGTGCCGGCCGCTTTCGCGGACCGAGTACGTGCTCGGCAAGATGGCCGTAATCGTGTTCCTGCTGTCGCTGGTGACGTGGATTCCGGGCTTGCTGATCTTCTTTTTCCAAGCTTCGCTGGCCGGCGGCGCGTGGCTGTGGGCGAACCTGTGGATGATTTGGGCGATCTTCGCCGGCTGCATGGTGTGGATAATTTTGCTGTCTTTACTTGCGCTGGCCGTGTCGGCACTTGTTAAGTGGCGCGTGGTCGCGAGCGGCGCGTTATTAGGACTGTTCTTCGTGCCCAGTGCGTTCGGCGAGATTATCAACGAGCTTTTTTTGACGCGAGTGGGGCATTTAATCAGTTTGTGGCCGACGATGGATAGCATTTGGCGCGGATTGTTCGGACTTTTCGTACGGCAGACTGGACAAATTCGCGGGAAAGTCAGTAATCCGATTTACGATGAACAGTTTTTTGATATCGCACTGCTCGAGCCGCCGCTGTGGGCTTCTTGGCTGGTGATCGCACTGATTTGCGCCGTATGTGTTTGGCTGCTTTCACGAAAGGTGCGGGCATATGAGGTGATCAAATGACACCGAAAATACATCCCTTGAACGCAAAGGGCAAATATTATGTTGACCAAAATACTTGTACTTGTAGTGCGGCTTGCCAGTTAGCTGCGCCGAAGAACTTCAAATTTGACGACATCAAAGATTTTGGATTCTATGTTACTAAACAGCCGGAAACGCCCGAAGAAGAGTCCCAATGCAAAGAAGCAATGAGATGCTGTCCCCTCGAAGCAATTCACGATGATGGGGGTGATAAAAATGTGGGACACGAAGTGCAACCATACCAGACGCCTGCGTCCAATGCTTTAACATCGTCCGATACGATGATCGTGTTTGAGAACGTGTCGAAATTTTATGGCGAAATTCTTGGCGTCAACCGGGTTAACTTGCAGATCGCACCGGGTATCACGAGCCTGGTCGGGCCGAACGGTTCAGGCAAAACAACGTTGATGAATTTGATGACCGGGCTGCTCAAACCTACACGCGGCAGCATACGCGTTCTCGGCACATCGCCCAATGAGCCGGAGGCAATCTTTCAAAAACTCGGTTATTGTTCGCAGTTCGATTCATTTCCGCGCGGCGCGACCGCACGCGGGTTTATCGAATTCTACCTGCGCGTTCACGGCTACACGAAAAAGGAAACCGATGAATTGACGCACCAGGCCCTCGAACGCGTATCGATGCTGGAAGCGGCCGACCGTAAAGTATCTTCGTTCAGCAAGGGAATGCGGCAGCGCGTCCGCCTGGCGCAATCGATCGCGCACAATCCATCGGTTCTCGTATTGGACGAACCTTTGAACGGCCTCGACCCGATGGCACGTGCCGAAATAATTCGCCTGTTCCGCTCCCTCGCAGACGCCGGAATGTACCTGATCATCTCAAGCCACATTCTGCACGAAGTGGATATGATGTCGGACAGCGTTGTGCTTTTGCATAACGGCTACGTCGTCGCGGAAGGCGAAGTTCACGGCGTCCGCGACGAGATCGAGGAACATCCGATCCAGATCCTGATCCGCTGCGACCGGCCGCAAGTTCTGGCGGCTCGTCTGTTCGAATACGAGCAGACCGTCGAGGCCCGCATCCATAACGACCGCAAAGGCCTGTTCGTTAAAACGCGCCGCCCCGACGATTTTTATCTGCTGCTTAACAAGGTGATCACCGAGCAGAATCTTCAGGTCGAATCGGTTGCGCCTGTCGATGATGATCTGAATGCCGTTTATCAATATTTGATCACATCCGACGGAGGGCAAACTTGATATGCGTCGCTTACTAAGAGAGCCACCCAAAGGAATTAAGTATGAAACAATCGGACAGATTACTCGTGCCACGATAAATAGCACTAATGATTATGAGCCATTTGCATTCGTTCCATACCGACCATATTACTGTCCTGTTTGCGGAAATGATGCGGGAGCAGAAGGGCACATACCGACTATTCTCGCGCTTGAGTTCACTAATGGTGAAAAGCACAATTTTGTCACTTGGTCACACAAGGAATGCATTAAGGAATGTATAGAAACGGACGAGCCGGACGCGAAAATGGAATAATCATTCAAACAGACGTACAACCATGAGTTCAACATCCGAGATCACAGAACCGACCGCCGAAACAAGTGTGACCCAGCCGATCATCGGCGGAGTTCGAGCGTCTTCCTGGTCCCTATGGACGCGGCAGACGCTGGCGATCATGCGGCTCGAGATCAGGAAAAACTTTCTGAGCCGCCGCGCGCTTCTGCTCTATTTGATGGCGGGGCTGCCGCTTGTCCTGCTGTCGGCTCTCGCGCTTTTTCCGCCGCCGACGGACGAGTTGGGAAGCTTCAATGAAATGAGTCAGGTCTTTGCGGCGATTTACGGCGGGCTTATTCTTCGGACGCTCATTTTCTTTGGCTGCGCGTGGGTTTTTATGAACCTGTTTCGCGGCGAGGTGGTCGACCGGAGCCTGCACTACTATTTCCTCTCACCGGTCCGGCGCGAAGTCCTTGTCGTCGGCAAGTACCTGTCAGGGCTGATCGCGACTATCGTTCTGTTCAGCATCACGACGGCCGGCTCGATGTTCATTTACTACTTCTGGCTATTCCCTTCAGAGTCCGCCCGATATTTTTTCGAAGGCGCGGGTGCCGGCCAGATGCTTGCCTATCTTGGAGTCACGATCCTTGCATGCGTGGGATACGGAGCGGTGTTTCTGATCGTCGGCCTGTTCTTTCGCAACCCGATCATCCCGGGCCTTATGCTTTACGGCTGGGAGTGGATCAACTTTCTGTTGCCGCCGCTGTTGAAAAAGGTAAGCGTGATCCATTACCTGCAATCGCTCGTGCCCGTACCGATGTCCGAAGGCCCGTTCGCGGTGCTCGTCGAACCGACGCCGGCATGGATTTCGGTGCCGAGCTTGCTTGTATTTACGGGCGTCGTGCTGTTTCTAGCGAGTATGCACATACGCCGAATGGAGATCAGTTATGCAGGCGATTAATGCGAAACATATGGGCATCGTTCGGAATGTGCCGCGCATGACATTTTTAGGATTGGCCTTGCTGCTGGCCTGCCCGTTCGGGTGCGCTCCGGCTCCTTCGCAGGGTAACGGAACACAGGGCTCATCTGCTTCCGCTCCAACCGACATTCCGGAAATCACCGACGAGTTAATCCACGAGTGGATCAATAACACGGGCATCAGAAACGTGCCCGAAGAGAACGGATCCGCCGAGCCGACCAATTGGAACTTCGACGAAGACGAGCCTAAAGAGATCACCGTCGTCGAGAAACAGATCGAAGCCACGCGCGCGACGATCGTCCTCGACATAAAAACCACTTCGGCACCGCGTGCCCGCGATCCGCGTTACCTGGCCGGACAAATCCGCACGGAATGGGAACTCAGAACCGGCTGGGTGCTGCGGAAGTGGGAGATAGTCAACGCCGAGAATATCTCGATGAAATACAGAAATCTTCCAAAGCCGCCCGCGCAAAATTCCAACCGTTGATCGTTTCACAAACATCCACAGTACGGCACCAGCGGGAAATAACCACTTAATACTTTCACCGGATGTGGGCGATGAGCCGTTCATTTTTCGTCTCAGTTTTGTTTCGTTGATTCGCTCCCTGCTAAATTTGGAATCTTCCATCTAGTTCGTAAATCCATTCTCATATCGATTGAGCGTCTCCGCCGGTCATTAAAGCCTTCGTTTGGGTTTTCGGCAACGGCGCCAAACGACGATTGAAATTATCTAATTTTCCGGATTCCGGCCATCGTGCCGGCGGCGGAGTAATTCACGGGTCCGTTTGAGGGTCGCCGGGAATGCAGAGGGATCTTCCTGCGGAGAGCACGGAACTGCACGGTCGTCGATAAATGCCGAGGCACGCGGCTTTCCCTGGCCGGTATAAATGTCGGCGAAAGGGATTTTATGCTTTTCCAGCCAGCCGGCGACTATTAGCCGCAGTTTTCCCGGCGAGATACCTGACTTTTCGGCTAGGCCGCCCTGATCGAGCGAGCAGCGGGAAGTGAAGATGACAATATCAGCAATCTTGGCCAGGGACTTTGCGAATTCGACCGCACCGGGGAGCGGCGGGCCGATATTTTCGATACCTTTCCAACCGTCGTATTTTGCGAGAACGCCGTCAAGATCGACGCAGACACGCGGCTTATTTTCGGAAGAAACTTTACGCGAACGAATTTTGGCGGCAGGTTTCTTTTTCGATTTTCCTTTCGGAAGACCTGACGGCCGAGTCGCCAGAATAACTTCAATCGCCTCGCCGCCTTCGAGCCACTCGTTTTCGCCGGCAGAATCGAAATTCCAGACACGCGAATAATGATGCCGCGTGTGGTGCCGCCCGAAGACGCGCAAAGTGTACGGAAGATCGTCTTTTTCGACGGCCCGTTTCGGCGGAAATATCTCGGGCTTTCGCTCAAGACCGAATTTTGAGTAATCCGATCGCAAATCTGCCGCGAAATCGTAAACGTCTGCCAGCGGATAATCGCTATCGAGCAGCACAAGCAGGTGATAGCCGCCGACGCCGTTGCTGTCCGTCAATATCGGATCGAAATTTTGTTCGCGTAAGCGGTTTGCCCATTCAACACACGCCGCGAAATTGGAAAGTGCCATCTCGTCGGCGTTCACAATATTCTCATCATGAAGATCGACATCCACCGCGAACCATTTGGCCGTGGAATGATCGCTGATCGAGTGCAGGCCGATGAGATGCGACACCGCACGGCCGGCGAAATGTCGAATGAGTTTCTTCGCCGTTACCATATCGGTGCCGGCCGCCCGCCGCTCTTTAACGGGAAGCATCACGACGCCGATCTCACCATTTCGAAGCGTGTATTGGCTCCAAACATCGCGGCGGTTGACGAGCCGTTCCATCGCCCAATCCGCAAGCTGCTCCGAATAACGCTGCCATTCCTCGGCTATCCAGAGCAGCCGCTTGTTTCCGGCGAATTCTATAAACGGCACGGCCATCTACGATCAGGAAACTTTTTCCCATCCTCCGACAAAGTTCTTTTCGGCAAGGGCCGTAAACTGCTTCCGGGCTCCTGCTTCCGAATTCGAAATACGAATATCGCGCTCGAGCGGATTCTGCCGGTTCGGGCTGAAGTCGGTGAGATAAACGACGTAGCCGGGAAATTCCGCGGTCGCCTCCTTATTCGTTTTCCAGAGCAGCAGTTTCCTCACCATTTTCTGGCCTTTCATTGTTTTTGTGTAAACCGTGCGTTCCAAAACGCTGCTGGGCGGAGCTTCCTTTTCCCGGGCCGTTTTATTGACATCGGGAACTTTGACCAGATCGCTGACCTGCCGGATATTCACGTCTTCGACGTTTGCTTCCTTGTCGTCGCGCATCCGCACGAACTGCGGCGAGATAACGCTGACGAGCGGCATCCGCGACAGCGGTGCAAAGCGTTTTCCGTCCCAATCGAGCACCATACGATTTACTGGATCGCCCTTGCTGCTTTCGGGAATCAGGTCCAGGCACGACATTTCGATGACCGGCCCCGGCGTCGTCATTTCATAAGCGACGTAATCGTTATTTACGGCGACATAATCGGACGGGACGATCCTTCGCCTCAGTTCGTCGGCAATTGATTTTCGATCCTCATCTGTGAATCCGCCGCCGACACGGGCAAATTCGTGAAACGTTCCGTCATCCCGCATCACAGCGACGAGCAAATCGTGAAGAAGCCCTTTACGGTCGTCAGTTCCTTCTGAAAATCCGATGATCGCGGCATCGAGATTGTGGCGAAGCTTTAATTTGTACCATCCGGCCTGGTCGTGACGGACAACAAGTCCTTCCGAACCTTCGCCGATAACCCAGTCGGCAAAAAGCTCCATCACTTTATCAACCTTGTCGACAAGCTTGAATTCGGCGGGATGCACGAGTTTGCCTTTGCCGAACCAGCGTTTGAGCAGCGTGAAAACTTCTTTCGTCGTATCGACCTGCTTTTCATCAAATTGCGAAATGTCGAACACGGCCAGCCCGAGCTTTTTCAGGTCCGCATCCGACGACGCCGAGCGTAGTATTTTGACAACGCCTTGTACGCGGTTTTGTTTAGAAGTGTCGCCCGTCAGGTAAATTTCGGCGCCGAGAATACAGGATTTCACTTTCGCTTTAATTAATAGTTTTTCGGCTTCGGCAAAGCACGGAAGGCCGACGCGTACGGTGCCGCCGGGATTGACCGAGATCAATTTTTCACCGTCGAACAGCAGAAGTGCAAATTCGCCGTCGTATTTACGCGTGACGTAATATCCGGCCGCTTTTGGTAATTTGAAAAGATCATCACCCGAAAGCGGTTTCATCCGGCCGCTCAGTTTGCGGCGGTATTCCTGCGCCCGCGAATGCAGCGACGGATCGTCAAGATCGGCGGCCTTACCTGTCAGATAATCTCCCCGTTTCTTCGTAAATCTCGATTTATCGAATTCAATTTTCAACGGTTGAGGCCTCCGTAGGTTTTTTCAATTCCATGTTCGACAGATGCAGGATGAGGCAATAGGAATCGCCTTTCACGCGCCCCTCCAAAAAAGCGTTGTAAGCCTTGCCCCCGCGATTCATTATGACCGGGCTTTTGCCTTCCTCGCCGCCGCGCACCAGGAGAAGTGAATCCTTCTTTTGCAGCGTTTTAGCCATATCGAAAAGAAAATCGAACGTCAGGCCGTTAACGTGAACAAGCTGTTTTTTATTTGTGAAAACAAATTTGCCGATAGCATCCTTCTTCTTGATAAATTTGCCGGTCCATTTCAGCGGCATATCGGTGTTTATGTTCTGCGACTCCTTTTTTCGCGGCCGGCGTTCGCGGACCGTGCCGTCGGGATTTTTAACGACTTCGAATTCTTCGATAAGATGAACAATTCCTTTTTCTGTTACATATACGCGTGACGTATCAGTGAGGAACATTCCGAAATCCTCGACGTCGATCTCGGGATCGCTTTTAATAAGTGCATCGGCGATTTTCTCTATTTTTTTAGTTTTTTTTAGTAGCTGCGGCAGGTCGTGCGCAACGTCGGTCTTGAGGAGTTTGCGGTTAGCTACACTTCTGCCTTCAGCATCGGTGTAACGAACGCTGCGCTTCGGCATTAGGCTCTCGAAGGCCACGATCGCATCGCGGTTTTTTGAATTGCTAATATTAACAGGCATAAATTTTCCTCCGGCAGTTTAAAGTAACCCGAAATCAAGATCGTCGGCCGAGATCTCCGCTTCCTCGACCGAATCAAGGACGCTCGCCTGATTCAGCCGCACAAACTGCAGCTCGGCCTGTTTGCCGACCACCATAAAAGCGGTATCGCTTTTACCGAGCAAAAATGCATTATCAAATTCCAGTCCGCCGCGGTAGCTAAATGGGAATGAATATATTTGATCGGCTGAAAGATGATCGTATAAAAAATTTATGTCCGAACCTTCGGCCGGCTGCAGAACGTACGTGGTCTTTACCATCTGCGCCAAATAATCATCGGCGGTTGCCCGTTTCAGCACATTAGGTTTGCCGAACGACGATTCCACCGGATCGATCTTTTCGCCGTCTGCATCGAGCGCGACCAAGTCGGTTCGTGATATCGAATCACCGTCTTCGTTCACCGTCGCGAGAGCTGTTCCGCCTTTGTCCATCAACGTCATCCCGTCCGCGGCCAATACCTTAAGTGTCGCCGGTTTCCCTTTGTCGTCAAACGCTTCTATTTCAACGTCCCCATAGAGTTTTTCGCGGTCCAATTTTATTAATTGCACCGCGATCTCATGTCCGTCGAGCGATAAAATTAAATCTCTTGCCATAATTGCCTCTCCGGAAACAATTGCAATTGCCGTACCTTTAATATTTATGTAAGTTATTGAAACGAATCGATTTGTTTAATTAAGGGAATGCTTTATTGTTATAGTGCCATCTAAGAGATTGAACGCTAAACCGCACGACAATTGCTACTTCCCGACGCGAAAGGAAATAAAGCACGAACAAAATGTTAAGCACTTTTCGTCCGGTCATTGAACGGACCAAAATGAATCGGCAACACAATATTTCTTATAGGCGCAATCGTTTACGGGCCATGCGGCCGGCATAGGTTCGTGGTACGGAAAGTATCGCGTGCCTTCGGTGTTTTAAGCGCGCGATAATAGTCCCCCCGGCGAATTATATCGTATAAATTTAATGCGGCCGGGAGACGCCTTTCGGAAACAAGTCCACAACGACGGATTGGTTTATTTCAAAATCAACGGCACCGGCGAATGGCTGGAGCTATCGCCGAATCCGCTTCTCTCAAGCTGGACGATCGAGGATATTCTTATCAATACCCGCTCGGCTGCCGATGCTGCCGGCCCTACGATGATGGACCGCAAGGACTATCTATTCGATACGCGTTTAGCTAGTGTTGCAACTACTGCGATCAATTCGTTTAGCTCAATGGGTTTCGGAAGGTGAATTTGGAAGCCGGCACGAAGTGCTCTGAGACGGTCTCCGGCGTTTGCATACGCGGTCAAAGCCGCTGCGGGTATTTCGCCGCCGTCCTTTTTAGACAAGGCCCGAATCTTTGCGATTAGCGAAAATCCGTCCTCGCCCGGCATGCCTATATCGCTTAACAGAACATCTGGTATGAGAGCTTTGAATGCGGCCAAAGCCTCGGCCGCCGACGCCGCTGCAGTGACCTTTGCTCCGCACTTTTTCAGTACCGTGACTATCATCGATCTGCCGTCCGGGTCATCCTCTACGACCAGGATATGCAACCCTTCAAGTTCAGGAATACATTCGAATTCTTGAACCGCAGTTTCGTTTTTGAGAGTTTTGCCTTTCTCTTCGCCAGGCACCTTCTGGTGAACTGGAACTAAGGGAAGGCTGACAAAAAACGCGGCACCCGTGTTCTCGCCCTGACTTTCGGCGCGGACAGTGCCGCCGTGCATCTCGACCAAATGGCGGACAATTGCCAGCCCCAGGCCGAGGCCGCCATGATTTCGGCTGGCACCCGAGTCCGCCTGCGTGAATCGTTCGAATATATGCGGAATCGAATCCGGGAGAATCCCAATGCCAGTGTCGGCCACCATAACTTCGACGTGCGAATCGACGCGATGCAGACGGACATCGACCCGTCCAGCTTTGGGGGTGAACTTGACCGCATTCGACAGCAGGTTCCATATGATCTGCTGGAGCCTGTTCGGGTCACCGGAGATCAAACTGGCTTTCGAATCAAGCATTTTTCTGAGCCTTATGCCTTTCGCCTCCGCGGCCGGCGTTATCGACTCAATTGCCGATTCAACTATTGACGTCAAGTCGACGGGCTGAACATTTAGCCTCATCTTCCCGGAAATGATACGCGAAACATCGAGGACATCCTCGATCAGTTCCGATTGCAGCCGCGCATTCCGCTGAATGATCTCTATCGCCTTATTTTTGGTTTCTTCGGGAACTCCTTCCGTACCAAGTATTGCTATCCAGCCGAGAATTGAGCCCAGCGGCGTTCGCAGCTCATGAGAAAGCGTCGCGAGGAATTCATCTTTAGCCCGATTGGCGCGTTCGGCCTCTTTTCTCGCCTCGACCTGCTCCTTAATATCTATGCCGTGAGCGAAAATACCTGTGGCAACCCCGTCGGGCCCAAGAATCGGCTGGTAAACGAAATCTACGAAACGCTCTACTTCCGGTTGGTTCGGTTCGCGCTGCAGCATGATCGCCATTTCCCGGCCGATGAATGGTTCGCCGCTTTGATAAACCCTATCCAGGATCGAGAAAAAGCCTTGGCCTTCTACTTCCGGCAAAGCTTCTCGAACCGTTTTGCCAATGACGTTCCGGTGCCCGATAAGTCGCAGGTAGGCCGGGTTGGTAAGCTCGAAGATATGCTTGGGCCCGCGTACGGTAGCCACAAACGCAGGAGCATTCGTGAATAGATATTGGAGTCTCGCTCGCTCTGATTCGAGCTGTGCGGTGAGTTGCTCGCGTACGTGACCGGCCAGCTTCAATTCCGTGATATCGATGTAGGTTCCGATCATGCTGACGGCATTCCCATCGTCGAACAGGGTTCGTCCCCGGACTTTGATCCACCTTGTATCGCCGTTCGACCGAATTATCCTCTGTTCGACTTCAAATTCGTTGGAATTGCCGGGCTCGAGCGTAGCGGCGACGGCCCGAAGGACTTCATCCTTGTCGTCCGGATGAAAATGAGACTGGATCTTTTCGAAGGTCAGCGGTTCGTCGCTCGCAAGGCCATAAATATTACGCCCGATCTCATCCGTCACGACCGCGTCCGTTTTCAGATCGATCTCGAAGGTGCTCATCTTTGAAATATCAAGCGCCAATCGAAGGCGTGCATCTGAGCCGATTAATTGTCTCTCCGTCCGTTTTTGGCTAGTAATGTCGCTGAACAGAAGGGCTACCTGACGGCTATTTCCGTCGCCAACCCGGAACGCATAAACGCTGAACCAGCGGCCCATAACGTCGGACCCGTCTTCGAACCGTGCCGGCTCGCCGGTCAAAGCGATTTCGCCGTATTTTTTAATCCACTTTTTTTCGAGATCCGGGATGATTTGGAGGACCGTTTTGCCGCTCAGAGCATCGGCGGCGGGAATACCGGTCATTGTTTCGAAAGCCGGATTGACTCGCAGAAACCGGTAATCGATTGGCTCTACGCCGGAGCTGTCAAATAAAACCTCAAGAATACAAAAACCTTGGTCGATCGAACTTAACAAAACATTGTGATCAGCCGCAAAATCGCCGTCCGCTATTTCACCCATTAATGAACCCTCGTAGAATACTTTATTCCAACAATACCAAATTGCTGATTGAGCTTCAAAAGTGAAGAAATTGACGAAGCCAACACATCTTTAAGGGAACCGAAGAATGAGTCGAAAATCTTTAAAAGGCTGGGGCAACGTGCAGCGTTAACTCTCAAATATAATTCGAGTAGATTTATGAGGAGATTTGCGAATAGATTTACAAATGGGTCAGAAATCATGAAGTGCCTTTACGGCTGACGGTACGTTTCTTAACGTACAAAGAGTGTGTTATTGAGGTTGGAATTGTTTGTCAAGCATTCCGTTAGTTAAAGCTTTTACTCCGTTTTGTTGAGTATCAGGCTGAACCGGGCACCCCGGCCGGTATTTTCCGCGATGAGTTTGCCCTCATGCTGATCGACAATTTTGTGGGCTATCGATAGTCCTAATCCTGATCCTTTGTCCTTGGTTGTAAAAAAAGGATCGAAAATCCTCCCTATCGTGTCCGGTGCGATACCTCGTCCGGTGTCTTCGACTTCGAGGGTAACGGTGCCGTTATCCTGAAGCGTACGGAAGAAAACCTTCCCTCCGGCAGACACCGAATCGAAGGCATTTAGGGCGAGATTAAGAAGCACCTGCTCGATCTTTTCGGGATCCAGCTCTATTGGCGGGAGATCGTCGGCCAGTTCGCTTTCCATCGATATTTTATGGGCGGCCGCCTGCGGCGTCAGCAGGACGATCACCGAACGTACCAATTCACTCAAATCCACGGGCGTTTTGGAAAGTTTGGGGGGGCGGGAAAAGGCGAAAAACTCATTAACAAGCTTGTCTATGCGTTCGACTTCCACTTTGGCGATCCTGGCAAATTCGCGGCGCGGGCTGTCTTCGGGAAGGCCGTCTTCGAGAATTTCGACGGCTCCTTTGATCGCGCCCAGTGGGTTGCGGACTTCATGAACGACGCCCGAGGCGATCTCGGCAAGCGAGGAAAGCCGTTCAGCCTGCAAGAGCTGACCGACGGTTTCCCGCAGATCGCCGTATGCACTTTGAAGCTCGGCATTCATGCGCTCGGCCCGTTCATATTCACGTCGTTTTTGATCCCCCAGCCAGCCGGTTACCGCCCCGATAACAAAAAAAAGGGCGATTTCGGCGTATTGATTAAGTGCGTAGTCGTAGTTTTGATGCTGCCAGTGTAAGGCTATGTGAGGCAAATACGACATGCCGGCGAGCCCCGCCGCACTCAGGCCGCCTCGCCACCCGTACCAAAATGCGGCTAAAATTATCGGGATATAGTAGAGCCGCTGATAGATCTGATGCAAAACCAAGCTGTCAACCGGCGTGAAGAAATGCAGCACGGAAACGAACAAAATCATGGCGCCGATTGCTGAGACTGGTAAAAAATGTTTCATCAATCGTGATTATAATTCAAGCGGATAGGTCTAGGCTCTGTTGACATTTGATCGCAGCCTTATTCATGACCTCCTTCCGCGGAGCGGCACATAGCCACGCACTTCAGGACGTGGTAGATAGCCGGCACAAAGAGCCAGCCCGGTTTAGCGGGCTTAAAATTAAGCGGCTTAAGCCCATAGCCGGTAAGGACGTTGAAACGCCCTGTTTTGAAGCCCCCGATTTTTACCACGTCCTGAAGAGCGTGGCTATGTGCCGCATGAAACGCGGAAAAATCGCTGTAAACCGCTTGAACATTGAAATGTCAACAGAACCTTATGAGTTCCGAAGAAATCTCCGGTTTGAGGCTCAGAATCTGAAACTTCAAAATTGAAACGCACAGCATGTTTCAATCGTCGAAACTGAATTTTTGCATTCTGTAAATCAACGCACTCCGTGTTATGCCCAAATAACGCGCCGTCTGTGATTGGTTCCCGTTGTGCAGCGCCAGGGCATACCGAATCATCTCTCCCTCCACTTCATCGAGCGAGATGCCATCCGCCGGCAGCTCGAATTTGACCTTGCCGAATACTTGTACCGGACGGCCGATGTAATCAGGCACGTCCGTCTGAGTCAGACTTTTTTCATCCGAAAGTACCACCATTCTTTCGATCAAATTTTCGAGCTCGCGAACATTTCCGGGAAATAAATAGTCCGACAATACAGTTGTAACCTCCCGCGTCATTTTCAGACGCATGAAACCGTGCTTTTCTTTTGCCCTGCGAAAAAAATGATCAATTAGCTGTGGAATATCCTCACGGCGTGTGCGAAGCGGAGGCATGTTGATCGGAACCACTGCCAAGCGGAAATAGAGATCTTCCCGGAACGTGCCCTGCTCGATCATTTTTTCAAGATTTTGATTCGTGGCGGCGATGATTCGAACGTCGATTTTGCGCGGCACACTTTCTCCAATGCGTACCACTTCCTGTTCCTGCAGAACCCGCAGCAGTTTCGGCTGCAGCGGAAGCGGCATCTGACTGATCTCGTCGAGGAAGATCGTCCCGCCGTCCGCCTCTTCGAATTTGCCCTTCTTGTCTGCCTCCGCGCCGGTAAAGCTGCCTCGTTTATGCCCGAAAAGCTCCGCTTCGATCAAGCTTTCAGGAATTGCCGCGCAGTTGACCGGAATAAAGGGAGTGTCTTTACGTTTGCCGGAGAAATGAGTTCCCTTTGCGACTAGTTCTTTACCCGTACCGGATTCGCCGGTGATCAATACGGTTGCATCCGACCGGGCAACCCGGCCCACCATATTCATAACCGTCCGCATCTCCTGCGAATCGCCGATGACGCTTTCAAGCCGAAACTCCCGGCCGACCAATTCGCGAAGCTGCCGGTTCTCGTTTTTCGTCTGGCTGAAACTCAGAGCCCTGTCGAGCGTAAGCAGGATTTCGTCACGGTTAAAAGGTTTGTTTATGTAATCAAAAGCTCCGGCCTTCATTGCCGCGACCCCGGTTTCGACCTCGCCAAAGGCGGTAATTACGATGACCGGAATCTCCTCATTTAGTCCTCTGATTTTTTCGAGCAATTCAAGCCCCGAAAGCTTCGGCATCCGCAAGTCCGTAATAACGCCGCTTAACTCATTAGCTGCGAAGAGATCAAAAGCTTCCGACCCGTCTGATGCAGTCAATACCCTGTATCCGGCCTCCTGAAGCTGGAACTCCAAGACACGGCGGAGGTTTTCGTCGTCGTCGGCAAGGAGGATTGTTTTGTTGACAGCGTGTTTCACGGTTTATATTACGGCTTACCGGCAAGTTTCTGCGCCGCCAGCCAGGTTTCAATCGATTGCAGCTTTTCGATCGCCCGGGCTGTTTCGCCTTCCTGAACGAGGCGGCTGAATTCAAAATACTTCTTTGCGAGATTATCTATGAGCGCAGCATCCGCACTTATTTCGGCCGCAAGTTGTTTAGCGCTTTCATCCAACCGAACCGAGTTGCGATTCTGCAATCCCCGGATCGTGCCGACGATTCGCAGGGCGGGTGCGTCGAGCTGGCGCTGAAAGGCGATTACCGCCTGCTCAAGGGCGCGAACCTGGCGCTCGCGCCAGTTAGATCTCCAAAGATAAATGCCGAACGCAACCGCAATAACCATGTAAAAGCCGCGAAACACCAAAGCTGTGGGATGCGGAGTGAATATCTCCTGCCATAAGCTTCCCGCGTGGATGTCCGCGCCGAGCTCCATGTGCATCACGGCATCTGAAATCCACGCCAGGATCCCCAGCCCGATGCCGAACCAGATTTCTTTGTAACATTTGAAAAATTTCATACTTCTTATTTCTCAACTTTGATGCATTACATCAACACGGTGTCCGCTATACCTCTATTTCATCTCAAAAGTCAGCGTCGTCCATTTCGATTCGTAATTTAGGTTCGGGTCGTCAAGTTTGGCCATATTGATAAACTTTACGTACCATTTGCCCGCGCCGTCGAGCGGTAGTTTGACGATGCCTTTAGCATCGCTGCGGAGTTCGGGAGCCGCGACTAGTTTGCCGTCTACTTCGCGTCCCGCCAGCACGACCTGGCCGGCGAGCGGTTTGCCGTCTTTGAGACACAGAATTTCAATTGCATCGCCTTTTTTCAATTTATAGGGATTTTGCTGCGGGACGAGTTCGACCGGATAACCGAGAATTGTTTTGTAATCGTCGGTCCGCTTTTTGCCGACTTGCAGAATTGCTTTGACGTGCTTGGCGTAACGCTCCTTCGCGTCCTTTTCGAGTTCGCCGGTCTTGCGCCGTTCTTCGAGCGTGTCAGGCAAGCCGTCTTCTTTTAGATACTCGTTAAACTCCGCCGCCTTTAACGCGATCTCGCGCGATTTAGTGGAAAGCCCGGCGACGTAAGTCCCAGCCGCACCGGTTTTCATATTTAAATAGGCCGTCGTCTCGTCTTTTGTAAAATCGGTTTCCTTCGGATGCTCACGTTTTCCCGCCGAGACCACGCTCACGTCGTTCAGGCGGGCGTAGGAAACCGCTCCTTCGCTCGACTGAAATGTTCCGTTCATAATTTTGACGGTAAATTTTGAGTTCGGCGCTAGGAAAAAGCTGTCCGTTTTGAGAAATAAATCGTGCGCGAATATTGAAACGGCCAACGATATCAATAACAAAGATGCAAAGACTGTTTGTTTTTTCATTTCGATCTCCTTTCTACCTGATTTCAAAGGTCAAAGTCGCCCATTTCGATTCGTAGTTTAGTTTAGGGTCGTCGATCTTGACCATGTTGATAAACTTCGCGTACCACTTACCCGCGCCGTCGAGTTTTATTTTGATGATCCCTTTCGCATCGCTGCGAATCGCTTTTTCAGCGGCTAACTTGCCGTCAGTTTCGCGGCCGGTCAAAACCGTCTGGCCGGCCAGCGGTTTGCCGTCCTTCAAACATAAAATTTCAATCGTGCCTCCTTTTTTTAACTTATATGGATTGGATTGCGGGATCATCTCAACTGCATAGCCGAGAACGGTTTTGTATGAATCGGTTTGTTTATTTCCGGCCTGCAGGATAGTTTTGACGTATTTGGAATAGCGGTAACGTCCGTCTATTTCAAGTTCCTTGTCGCGGGTTCTGTTTTCCAAAATGTCCGGAATGCCCTCGCCGGTCAGATATGCGTTGAATTCCTTTGCGGGCAATGAGTTTTCGCGCCACATTGTCGAAAGCCCGACGACATAATTGCCGGCTTCCTTGGTTGTAAAATTCAAAAACGCGGTCGTTTCGTTTTTGGTAATATCCGATTCTTTCGAATTTGTACGAGCGCCCGATGGCGAAACGATGCTGACATCCGTCAAACGGGCAAACGAGACCGCGCCCTCGCTCGACTGAAACGTGCCGTTCATCACGCTGATCGAAATCTTCTGGTTGATTTTGGCGAAAAAGCTGTCAGGTTTTAGAAACAGGTCGTGCGCAAACGTCGACACGAAAAGTAATAAGTTCAACAAACAGCCAGTCAGTATCTTTTTTGTCACTCTTTTATTCTCCCGGTAGTTTTGGCAACACTACAATTAAACGAAATTCTTAATCCTGAGGGCGCGGCATACGACATCGATAGGTTTTCCAGCTCTATCCACTTGCCTTATGTGAAACAAAACTCTTATCATCCGATAAGCCGACTACACTTTCAGCATCCTTAACCGGCGAGTGCCGAAGCAATGTATAAAGTAGCATGGCTTTGTCGAATCGCTGCCCGACGCCGGAATGTATATTTCATTTTTCTTATTGCCTACAATTTCAAATTTCTTAGCCGAAGTGCATTGACGATAACCGATACTGAACTAAACGTCATTGCCGCACTCGCAATCATCGGGCTGAGAAGCAGTCCGAAAACGGGATACAAAACTCCGGCGGCAATAGGAACGCCGACAAGATTATAAATAAACGCGAAGAACAGATTTTGGCGAATGTTTTTCATAGTCGCTTCGCTCAACTTTCTCGCCCGCAAAATGCCCCGCAGATCGCCTTTAAGTAGCGTGATGTCTGCCGATTCCATAGCTACGTCCGTTCCGGTTCCCATCGCGATTCCGACCTGCGCCTGAGCGAGTGCCGGGGCGTCGTTTACGCCGTCGCCCGCCATCGCGACAACTTTACCTTCGGCTTGCAGTTCTTTGATTTTTTCAGCTTTTTGTTCGGGAAGAACGTCGGCGAATACTTTATCGATACCGAGTTTTTTAGCGACGGCTTCTCCGGTTTTTGCATTATCGCCCGTCATCATCACGACCTCGATGTTTTGCCGGTGCAATTCGTAAATCGCTTCTTTTGCCGATTCTTTAATCGTGTCGGCCACGCCGACAAGTCCGGCAAGTTTACCGTCAATGGCAACAAACATCACGGTTTGACCTTCGGCACGAAGCTCGTCGGCTTTCTTTGTGATCTCACCGCCGAGACGCAGAGACGCAGAGTTTTTCAAAGAATCTTTATTTTTTTCGGTCTCTTTTTCTTCTCGGCCTCTCTGCGTCTCGGCGGTTAAGATCTTTTCGTTTCCTAACAAAACCAGCTTGCCGTCAATCGTTCCGAATATGCCTTTTCCTGTCACGGATTCAAAATTCTCCACCTTTGCCAATTCGACGTTTTGATCTTCCGCGCCTTTGATTATTGCTTCGGCGAGCGGATGTTCGCTCGATTTTTCAAGGCTTGCGGCGAGTCTTAAGATCTCTTTTTCAGCCAGACCATTTAACGAAATTACCTTTTGCAAACGCGGCTTGCCTTCGGTTAAAGTTCCGGTTTTGTCAACGACAATCGAATTGATCTTTTCCAGAATCTCGAGTGCTTCGGCTTTCTTGACCAAAACGCCATGCCGCGCGCCGTGTCCCGTGCCGACCATGATCGACATCGGCGTTGCCAAGCCAAGAGCGCAAGGGCAGGCGATAATCAAAACCGAAACCGCCGCGACCATCGCGTAAGCGAAGCTGCCGAATATCAGCCAGACGACAAACGCGGCGATCGCCACGACTATCACCGCCGGAACGAAATAACCTGAAACGACATCGACCAGACGTTGAATCGGAGCGCGTGAACGCTGCGCCTCGCCGACCATTCGTACAATTTGCGCGAGAAGCGTGTCGCTGCCGATCTTCTCGGCTTTCATCACAAAACCGCGCCGGCCATTGATTGTTCCGCCGATGACTTTGTCCCCCACCGTTTTTTCGACCGGAATCGATTCGCCTGTCACCATCGATTCATCAACCGAAGTTTCACCTTCCAGGATTGCGCCGTCGGTTGGAATTTTCTCGTTTGCCTTGACTCTCAAGCTCGCGCCGATCTGAACGTCTTTGAGGGCAATTTCGCTTTCTGTTCCATCGTCAAACACCACTGTTGCCGTCTCCGGCGCAAGACCGAGAAGTTCTTTGATTGCGCTCGAAGTTTGGCTTCTCGCCCTTAATTCCAAAACCTGTCCAAGCAGAACGAGGGTTGTGATCACAGCTGCCGCTTCGAAATAAGCCGCGATCAATCCGGTATGTTCGGCACGAATCGAATCGGGAAAAAGGCCCGGCAGGAATAAAGCGAAAAGGCTGAAAAGATAAGCCGCTCCGGTGCCGATGGCGATAAGCGTGAACATATTCGGGCTGACATTCTTAACGGAGGCCCAGGCACGCTGAAAAAAAGGAAATCCGCCCCAAAGAACGACCGGCGTCGCCAGAACAAATTGAATCCAAACAGAGATCCGGGGCGAGATCAACTCATTAAAATTCGGCAGCATTTCAGCCATCGCCAGCACGAACACCGGAATCGTCAAGACCGCGGAAATCCAAAACCGGCGCTTCATGTCAATATATTCCGGGTCGGGCGCATCGTCGAGAGTCATCACTTTCGGCTCAAGCGCCATTCCGCACTTTGGACAGCTTCCCGGCCGGATCTGCACGATTTCGGGGTGCATCGGGCAGGTATATTCGACGCCCTGACTGGTCGCGTCAATCTTTTCTTCCTTCTTTTTCTCAAGAAAGCCAGGTGGATTTTGCTTGAATTTATTCAAGCAGCCATTCGAGCAGAAATAATAAGTTTCACCGTCAAAATCGTACTTTCCGGCAGCTGTCTCAGGAGCTACAGACATTCCGCACACCGGATCAACAAATTCTCCCGCGGGCGCTGCTTTCATCCCGCCATGTGAAACAATTTCGACTCCGTGCTTCTTTTGACGATTGGCGGGATTGATCCTGTAAATGGCTTGATTTCCGCCGGTTTCGATTTGCGAAACATATTTATTCTTGCAGCCGACCGCGCAGAAATAAATCGTTTCGCCATTTTCCGATTCGTATTTTCCCGCCGCTGTTTCCGGCGAAACGGTCATCCCGCAAATCGGGTCAACAAATGTTTCTTCCATCTTCGAATGCTTATCCGTCATAATTTTATCCCGCCTTACCGTTAAACTATCGACAGAAACCATTCTACAACCTGTCAGCAAGTGTCAGGTCAAGTCCTATTTTACAATCTCGCCAACGGATTCGATTAAATGGCAAACCGAATCGCCGGTCGGCATCGAATTTTTCATCGACGACCAGGCTTTGAGGGAGTTTTCCATTTTTCGTTGGAGCTTTTGCATTTCTTTTATTTTGCGGCGGTTCTCTCCAATCCGCCGCACGATAATCTCTCTTACCATGGGACACGGTGAATTGCCGTGCTTAGCTTCCTCCAAAATATCGGCGACTTCGGCCAGCGAGAATCCCAAATTCTTAGCGGCTTGAATAAAGCGCACCCGAACGGCGTCAGAGGGCTGGTAAACCTTGTAGTTGTTTTGCAGGTTACGAGAGGGCTTCAGAAGACCGATTCGCGTATAATGACGAACCGTGAAAAGCGAAACGTCCGACTGCCTGGCGAGAATATTTGCCGTCATCATCTTGCTTTCTCCGCTATCAAGTTAAACTCTTACAATATATTAGGCCTTTCTTCTATAGCAATTTCCGGTTAATCTTCAGTTACCGATTTGGGCGTTCTTTCCGAAAACGGCGGCGCGTCTGCGTTTCTCGGAGTTTCGGTATCAATTTCGCCCCATTCGCTTCTTCCGCTTGTGTTTCCTTCGCGCTCGGCGATCACGCGTTCGGCGCTCGGCCGTCCCAATTTATAAAAAACGGCGGGCGTAACCAACTGGTCGAGCAGCGTTGAAGTTAAAATACCGCCGATTACCACGACCGCGAGCGGGTGGAGAATCTCTTTGCCGGGCGCATCGGCCGCCAGCACGAACGGAATCAGGGATAGTCCGGCAGTCAGTGCGGTCATCAGCACCGGCACAAGTCTTTCCAGAGAGCCGCGAATGATCATTTCCTCGGTAAAATCTTCGCCTTCTTCCTTCATCAAATGGAGATAATGCGAGATCATCATGATCCCGTTGCGCGAAGTGATGCCAACGAGCGATATAAAGCCGACTAAGGTCGCAATCGAGAACACGCCGCCAGACAAATGCAAAGCCCAAATCGCGCCGATCAGAGCAAGCGGAATGTTTATCATCACCTGCAGGGCGACGCGCCAATCGCCCAAGGCTTTTATCAGCAGAAAGAAAATTGCAACGAGCGAAAAGAGCGAAAGATATGAGAGCGTTCTGGTTGCTTCCTGCGAGGCCTGAAATTGCCCGCCGAACTCGACAAAATAGCCGGGCGGCAAATTGACCTGAGCGGCGACGCGCTGCTGCATATCGCCGACCACCGAGCCTAAATCGCGCCCGCCGGTGTTCGCTGAAATCACGATCCGGCGTTTCGTGTTCTCGCGCAAGATCTGATTCGGGCCCGGCAGATTTTCAATCGTGGCGACTGCCGAAACCGGAATTTGTGCTCCCGAAGGCGTATCAATCGTCACGTTTTCCAGAGCATCCAGACTATTACGCGAGGCGTTATCAAATCGCACGACGACATCGTATCGCCGCGCTCCTTCAATAGCTTCGCTGACGGTGCGCCCGTTCAAGGCGGTTTCCAGCGTTTCGGTGATCTCGCCGGGCGGCAAACCGTACTGCGCGGCTCTGGAGCGGTCAATATTAAAACGAATCTGCGGAATCAAAACTTGTTTTTCAATCAGCACGTCGGTCGCGCCTTCGACCGTCTGCATCACGTTGCGAATCTCTTCCGCCTTCGAGCGTAGCGTCTGCAAATCGTCACCGAAAAGTTTGACGGCGATTTGGGCGCGAACGCCGCTCTGAAGATGGTCAAGGCGGTGCGAAATCGGCTGCCCGACGTTGGTTGTAACGCCGGGCACGACTGCGAGTTTTTCCCGAATATCCGCTAAAATCTCTTCGCGCGAACGGTCGGTTTCTTTGAGGTCAACGTCAATTTCCGTGTAGTGAACGCCCTCGGCATGTTCGTCGAGCTCGGCTCTGCCGGTGCGTCTGCCGGTCGAAACTACTTCGGGAACTTCTAAAATCAACTTTTCCGAGATCTGTCCGATACGATTCGATTCCGCAAGAGACGTTCCGGGCTGCGCCTGCACATTGACCGTCAAAGTGCCCTCGTTAAATTCCGGCAGAAATGCCGTCCCGACGAACGGCAGCGTCGCGATCGTCAGGAAGAATAAAATGGCGGCCCCGATCATCACTTTATAAGGATGGCGGAGTGTCCAATGCAGAAGTTTTTCGTCCCATTTTTTCAGCCAGCGGACGATAAAACTGTCTTCTTCGGTGTGGTCTCCGGCGTCTTTCGGTTCACCGTCTTCGTCCGTGGTCGGCGAACTTTCGTCTTTTGTGAATCTTGATTTCAGATCTTCAAACCAGCTGGAGAAAATTGACTTCTTTTCGGATTTGTTCAGGAAAAGCTGCGGCAGCAGGTAAGAGGCGAGAACGGGCGTAACAGTCAGCGAAATGAACAAGGACGCGACGAGAGCGGTTATATACGCCAAGCCGAGCGGCGCGAGCAGTCTGCCTTCCACGCCGGTCAGCATAAAAAGCGGCAGAAAGACCAGCGCGACAATTATCGTTGCATAGACGATTGATGAGCGGATCTCGAGCGAAGCATGATAGATGACCTCAAGCGACGGCCGCGGGTTCGGCAAATACCGGTTTTCACGAAGGCGGCGAAAGACGTTTTCCACATCAACAATCGCGTCGTCAACAAGCTCGCCGATAGCAACCGCCAGCCCGCCCAGCGTCATCGTGTTGATCGAGATACCGAAGGCCCATAAAACCAGAAAAGTAACGACGAACGACAGAGGAATTGCCGTCAATGTGATTGCGGTCGTGCGAAAATTCAGCAAAAACAAAAACAGAATTATCGCGACCAGAATCGCGCCGTCGCGCAGGGCTTCGATGACGTTGCCGATGGAAGCCTCGATAAAATTTGACTGCCGGAAAAGATTCGTGTTGATTTCGATGTCGGGCGGCAAGGTCGTCTGCAGTTCCCTTATTGCGGCCTCAACTTTTTCGGTCAATTCAATCGTGGAAGCTCCGGGTTGTTTCTGCACCGACATAATCACGGCAGGCTTGCCGTTGCTGCCGGCATCGCCGCGTTTAATCTGCGCCCCGAATTCGACATTTGCCACATCTCCCAATCGAATTGCCGTGTTATTGCGGTAAGCGACGACCGTTTGTTTCAGTTCGTCAATCGTGTAAAACCTGCCGAGATTCCGGACCAGATATTCCTGCGATTGCGCGTCAATGAAGCCGCCGGTTGAATTCGTATTCGATTTTTCGAGCGCGGTCGTCACGTCTTCAATCGTCACGCCGAATTGTTTTAGTTTTTGCGGGGACACGAGTGCCTGATACTGTTTCACGCCGCCGCCGATCGGAATTACCTGCGAGATTCCGGCAATCGTCAAAAGACGCGGGCGGATAGTCCAATCCGCCAAAGTCCGCACGTCGAGCGGATCTGTTTTCCCGTCTTTCGAGGTCACGGCAATGAGCATGATCTCGCCCATTATCGAAGAGATCGGAGCGAGAAATGGAGAAACTCCCTCGGGCAATTGCTCTCTTGCTTCCGAAAGCTTCTCGGCAACCAATTGCCGGTTGCGATAGATGTCCGTTCCCCAGTCGAATTCGACATACACGATTGCAAGCCCGATGCCGCTTTGCGACCGGACGCGCGTTACGCCGGGCACGCCGTTCATAACGGTTTCGATCGGAAACGAGACCTGCGTTTCGACTTCTTCCGGAGCAAGCCCTTCCGCTTCCGTCAAAATCGTGATCGTGGGCTTGTTAAGGTCCGGAAAAACATCGACCGGCAGATTGAGCGCGACGTAACTTCCCCAAACGAAAAGCAAAGCCGCGATCGCCACGACAATCAGCCGGTTTTGTAATGCCCACTTGATAATTGCGTTCATAAATTACTGCTCAGGAAAACTACGCATGACTTTTTTGAAAATGCGCGATGAAAGCGTAATTGTTCCGACGGAGGTAACGGTGTATTCGCCTGAGCCTTCTTTTTGCAATTCTTTCAACCCATCGGTTTTTAATGAAAACAAGCTTCCTACTTCGACCACTTCACTTTCCAATCGGCCATCTGCTTGATTTCAGCTTCCTGGGCTTTAATAATCTGATTCGCCAGCGTTTTAATTTCAGGATGTTCTGCTTTTGTTAGAGCTTCTTTCGCCATCTCGCTCGCGCCCGCGTGGTGCGGTGTCATCATATCGAGGAAGTGAATGTCGAAATCCTTGCCAGTCATAGCTTCCATTTTTTTCATCCCGTCGCCCATCATCGTTTTCATCGAGTCATTCATCCCGGGCATTTCCATATTCATCGCCGCGGGTTTTCCCGCATACCATTTTTCGCGCCAGTCTTTCATCTGCGAGATTTCCTTTTTCTGGTCGTCAATGATTTTCTGCGCGAATGTTTTCAGTTCGGCGTTTTGTGTTTTTTTAACAGCTACTTCCGCCATATCAATCGCGCTTTTGTGATGCGCCGACATCGTGTCAATAAACTGCAAATCATACGGCTGCGCCGCGGCGTTCGGCGAGCTTTTCATCTCGTCGTGCATCGCCGACATATCGTGATTGGCATTGATCGGCATTGAATTGTGATTCATGGCCATGTTGCCGTTCATCATTCCGTTATGGTTCATTGCCGTACTATTATTAGCGTTGCCTGCCGTCTGGCTGCAGGCGGCCGACGCAATTGCGACGATTCCAAAAACGACCGTGAAAATTATTGTTTTCATTTTCTTCCCCTGTCAATTTTCCTGTTATTAATCACTAACTACGAGTTTTCCCTTCATCGTTCCCATACCGCAGGTAAAGGAAATATTGCCGGCCTTTGTCGGTGTGATCGTAACAATGATGTCTTTTCCGACGGGCAGGGCTTTGCGAATTTTGTACTTTGGGAAAACGACCGTTTTGCCGCAGTTGTCCTTATCGGCCCGGTTAAATACGAGGTTTAGTTTGTGTCCCGCTTCGACTTCAATCGAAGACGGCGAAAAGCCGTTTTTGTCTACCGTGATCTTGACCGTACGCGTATGGGCTTCGACCACGGTCGACGTGACAAAAAGCACGCCGGCCAGACCGGCGATCAGCGCCATTAAAGCTAAAGATAGTTTTATTGTTTTCATACTTTTTTTCTCCTGAATCCTATTCTAAAATTCTAGTTTTCACTTACCACGATCTTGCCGCGCATCATGTCCATTCCGCACGCGAACACAATTTCACCTGCCTCGCTCGGCGTAAATTCAACGATGACCGTTTCGCCGACAGGCAGTTTCCTGGTGATATTTTGTTTTGGAAAAACCACCTCGCCGCCGCAGCCCGAAGCGTCCGGGCGGTAAAATGCGAGTTTAACGCTCTGACCTTTTTTAACCGGCACCGACGACGGCTCATAACCGTTCGCCGAAACCGTTATTTGTGTTGCCCCGGCGGGAACATTCGCGGCTTTCGCTGGTTCTGAACTGCCGGCGGGAACATTGACAATGAATGGAACGCTGATGACCTTTCCGCCGCGCTGGAACTGTGCCCATAATTTATAGAGTCCGGCCCTCGGGAACGCAGTGTGGGCCGAAACTTCCGAAGCGCCCGGCTTTGTCACCGTGCCTTCCATCCTTGAATGTTCGTGTCCGTCCGCCTTGTGCTCCTCCCGTTTTGCCTCGCCCATATTCATCGAATCCATCGATTCGCCCTTCGCCATTGGATGAGCATGCACAAAATCCTTCAGATCCTCGCTGATGATGACAAAGTGCGCGAGTTCGCCCAGATAATTCTGCAAGTCGTTCGCCGGTTTACCGCTTGCCGCATCAAACGCCTGAAAATCGAGTGTCAGTTCTTGTCCGGCCTTAATCTCTTCACTAGGCTTCATCACGACCTTTAAACCGTCAATTGTTTTTTCAAGTTTTGTGTCCGGCACAAGCGGAACCTTTGCGCGTTCGGGCCCTGCTGCTTTAACGTCGATCTGCTCGACCACCTGTACGGCATCTTTCGGCGTAAAGTCGGCGTACATTTTGTAATCGCCGCCGCTCGCGAAGGTATGGGTAACTTTATAACTGCCGTCCGCAGATTGCTCCGGGTGAACATGGTAAAACTCCGCCAGGTCCTTCGACACGATAAGCAGATGCATCGGTTTTTCGTGAACGATTTGTAGATCTTTCACGACTGCGCCTTGTTTGTCTTTAACGGTTAAAATTAGAGTCGTTGGAGTTCCGGCCTGAACCGCATCAGGTTCGCTTCGGTAATCAATCCGAAACGTCCGGTGCGAGTCTATCGTGGCCGGTTCGTTTTCGCCGGTCGCGGTGCTGTTGGTAATAACCTCCGTGTTACGATCTCCGGCACATGCGGCAAAAAAGACCGCGCCGGTAAAAACCGCAAGTGCCGCGAACAAAACTATGATTTTTTCTTTTCTCATTTTTGCTTATCTATGCGGACGGCTGTGTTGATCGAAGCTGATAAATACCTTCGGTCACAACCCTTTCGCCTTCTTTTAATCCCGATTTAATTTCGTAATAGTCCGCGCCCTCCGCACCCAGGGCCACGGCCCGCTTTTCGAACGATTCGCCGCCGTCGAAAACGAAAACGAAGGTCTGCCCCTGTTCGGTGACAACCGCCAGCTTCGGCACGGACAGGACCTGGCGGCCGCCGCTCGTGTCGATGGTAACTTCGACGAACATGCCATCCCTGAGCCGTCCAAACGGATTCTTCATTTCGTAGATGACTGGGACGGTGCGCGTCTGTTCGTTTACGGTTTGGCCGATTGAAACGAGTCTTCCGTCGCCGTCAGAAGTTCCGATCGTATAAACCTCGCCCGACAAGGCAGCATTTGTAAAACTTGCCCTGGTCGATTCGCGAACGGAGGGCAAATCGCGTTCAAAAACCTGGGCTTCGATCAAAACCGTCGAAAGGTTTACCACCGACATTATTTCCGTGCCGGTCTCCACAAGCTGGCCGCTCGTAACTTTAATATCCCCAATAAGCCCGGTTACAGGGGACGTTAGGGGAAACGATCGAGACGGTTGATTGACTGTAGGAGCACGAAAGATGGCCTGGCCCGCCTGAGCCTGTCTTATTTGGTTATCGAGCAACACTACTTGCCGGTCAGCCGCCACCACTTCCTGTTCGGCGACTTTAACCGCCGTGCCTGCCTCTTCCACCCTCTTTCGCGGCGCGGCCCCGGCTTCCAGGAGATTCTGAGACCGGCGCAGCTCCCTGCGGGCCTGTTCGAGTCGCGTCCGGGACTGGCTGGAAGCGGCCCGCTGCTGTGCCTGCTGGCCCTGAAGCGTTAGTACGGTGTTCCTCAGTTCCAGGCGCCGGGCCTCTACGTCGCGCTGCTGGGATTCGACTTCAAGACGCTGCTGTTCAAGACCGACCTGCCCGCCGACATCCAGGATCTGCTCGACAGAGCCGATCTGCTCGCCGCGTCCGACCGCCGATCCGAGAGCCAAACCTTCGCGCAGGATTATTTTGCCGGCAACCGGCGGCACGACAACTCCGCGAGAGTCGGGCCGCGCCCGGACCACGCCGGTCGTGTTTAGCCCGCTCGTGATCTGTCGTATTTCAACGGACGCGGTCTTGATGCCGAAAAGTATCTGCGACTCCTTCGACACGGTGAGGGACGCCAGCGTGCCGGCATTCGCTTCTTCTGAAGGGACTTCGCCCGTTGGGTGAAAATCTCCCATTACTCTGGTTTCCCTCGGCGGAGTGAAGTAAGCCAAAGCGAAAGTTCCAAAAGCGAAAAACAGCACGGCCAGCAGAGCAACCGGTACAATTTTCCGGATATTCCGATTGCCGCTCTCGTCGCGGCGTGATGCGTAAAAAACTCCCGCGACAAGGCCGAAGCTGATCAAACCCAGCAGCAATATCCCGATCCAGAACGTCCGGTTCACGGCCGCCCGAACGACGCTTACCGGAAAATCCGCCGAGACATTGCGTCCATCGCTCATTGTCACGTTGAAAACCAGCTTATAATTCCCGGTGCCCGAAAATGTGTAATCAACATAATAAAAGCCTTCTCGAAAAGCCGCCGGAATATTGTCTGAGACGCTTCCGCCATCGGCTGTCGTAACGCTGAGGGAAATCGCCGCGTCGGTAAGCGCCGCGGGTTCGCCCCCGCCAAATCCGCCCTCCACCTTTTCCGATACCCGCAGTGCCGTCTGAACCAGTTCTCCGGAACGCGGATCCGCCGGCATACGCTCGACCTTAAAGTTGAAGCTGCCGGCCTCAGTGTCGACATTTCGCTCGGCACGGGCGATCGGAACGGCGGTCTTTGCCGCAGTCCCAGCCGCTGCCGGCGCATCGTGTTCTCCGTTCGCGAATACAAGTGCACGGCCGATCAATAAACCGCAAACCAGCAGCGCAAGGGCAGTTGGTTTGCGAAGCCGCTTATAAAATCTGGTTATGTTCATTCCCTTTTCGACGCTAAGCAATCCTGTTCAATACCTGAAGCGGCGGCTTTCTACCGCCGCCTGGCCATCTGTCATGAATAACCCTAGTGAGCGTGCGCCGAGCCATAAAGGGTCTGCATCGACATTGAATCGATGCGAACGGCCTGTGCGATCGCCTTAGCGGTTGCGTCGTCGACGCCGACCGCTACCTTTATGTCATTGCCTACGGAAAACATGTCGTCATGGCCCTTTCCGGCGAACTGTTTGAGAAACTCCGGCGAAACACCCTCGGCCCGCACCTCCCTGATAGCGGGCGAGCCGTCTTTGCTATCGTAGATAATGACGATATCCTTGCCCGCAGCTTTGACAACCGTCGCTGCCCCAACCTGTGTCCGCTTTCCGCCCGCCGTCGAGAACGCCAGGTAGGAATGGTGGTCGGTGTCGGGAACTTTCGCACCTGTATCTTTTTCAATGTCCGTGATCGCCTCTTTCGGTATGTCTTTGTGTTGGGTAGTAAAGCTCTGCGCATCCGGCAGCGCGGCTTTTATGAGCGCGGGTGTTTCGTCGTCGGCTTTCGCGGGAGCGGCAGTATTGGCGGCCGCCGTGTTTGCAGTCGTTGCCGCACGGTTTGTGCCGGCTGTATTCGACGGCGCCGTATCCGACGAGCACGCACCCGCCACACCGGCCAGCAAACTAATACCCGCAATCGATAAAACGGTAATTATTTTCATTGTTTTCCTCTACTGTTGTTCTTTTTTGTTATTTTCCTTATCGGTCTTTAGTAGAAAACTCGTTCTCGGAGCACTGGAGCTTTCGATGGACTTTAATAGCTTCGATCGGTCAACTTTTCCCGGAGTGATTTCAGTATCCGGCAAGACCGAAGTGCTGCCGGGGGCAAATCCGGCGGGCGGCAGCGTAGTGCCGATCGCCGTTTCAAGCTCGGTCAGGGCATTATAGTAATCGCGCAGAACCTGGTTGAAGTTGGTCACGTTTTCGGCCAGCCGCCGCTGCTCGTTAACAACCTCAAAAATCGAAAAATCGCCTAGGTTGTAAGCCGCCCGAACCGCTCGCAAATTATCCTCCGAACGCGGCAGGATCTGCGTCGAATAAATGACAAGCGATTCCGCCGCCGCCCGGTACTTTCGGTACGCTACAGCGACATCCCTTCTGATCGTGCTCTCCAAAAACTCTCTCGTCCGCGTCGCCTGCAGCCGTTCGCCGGCAGCCGAAGCGATCTCTCCCTGGTTGCGGTTAAATATTGGGATATCGACCGACACGCCGAATGTCAGTTCGTTATCCAAATCGGACGCGAAATCAACTCCATTTACCGGTCCGGGCAGATCGACTATTCCTTTCGAGCGTGAATACCGGACAGACCCGGAAACATTTGGGATGGCATTAGATCGAGCGAGATTGATTCGGGCGGAGCCGAGTTCTTCGCCAAGCCGCGCCGCCTGTAGGTCCGGGCGCTCTCGAAGGGCCATTTGGGTCAGCTCGCTCAAACCGGTGTCGAAACGAGGCGGGCGTTCCGGCTGAGGCTCAAGACGCAGGCTCTCCGCCAAGTCCATGCCAGCTAAAGTGCGAATTTCCAAAAGCGCGCTTTCCAAATCGCTTTGCGCCTGTATCGCCTGCACTTTGAGGCGATCGTTCTCGACTTTTACAAGGTTAACGTCGAGCGGAGCTACATCACCCTCTTTCAGCCGTGCTTCGGTAATGCGGACAAGCTCCGCGTTCCCGGACATGAGCCGTTCGAGGACGTCGAGCTGCCTGGCGGCCGAAAGAGCATTGGTGTAAGCGGCGCGAATGCCGATAATTAGTTGTCTTTCTATCGCCGCGACTTCGGCACGAATCTGAGCAAGCTCAAGCTGCGCGACCGCAACTCGCCGGCGGCGTTTTCCACCTAGTTCAAACACCTGGGTCAAGCCGACCGAAAGATCGTATTCAGGCTCTCCGCCTACAAATCGCGGGCTCCCGAATTCACCATCTAATGTAGGATTTGGCCGTAAACCCGCCTGCAAAAGCCTTCCCTCGGCAACCGCCAGCCTTTGGCGTGCGGCAAGCAGGTCCGACCGGCGCGCCGTACCCAGCTCGATCAAGCGGTTTACGCTCAGGCCGTCCTGCGCAATGAACTGCTGCGATGACAGCTTTATGGAAGTCTGCGTCGGCTCGAGAATCGGCTGATCCTGAGAAAAACCGGGAACGGCCAGCATGAAAAAAGCCGCCCCCCAAATTAGAAGATATAAAATGGACTTCATCCCTTGTAACCACCCAGGCTCGTTAAAAGTGTTTCCAAGAACATGGTTGATATTTGTTACGCCGATACGGCTTCGCGGGATACCGGTTCTCTTACCACCCGGACCGCAAAATAAACCAACCCGCCTAACATAATCAACCCCGCCAAAAGAAGCATTGCCGTCAAGGCCGTATCCGCCCAAGAGCCGCTTCCACCCGGCGAAGTCGGAGCTTCCTGATGCGATACCTCAACGCCGGAAAATGAAACCGTTTGGGCGCTTCCGCCCGCCGCGGATACCACCCTGAAGGTGTAACCACCACCGGGCAAGGCCGGAATTTTTAGCAAATATGACCCTGCGGCTTCGGATTTTTCGACCGGAATTTCTGTCACCGCTCCGCCCACTGACTCAATTTGTACCTTTAGATCGGCATTCGGAGCGGGTTCATTAGTGGCGAATCCGGTAATAAACAACCGGCCTAGTGCCGCAGTGTCTGGTTCCAACGGAGAATGTTTAAGTAATATTTCGAAATCTCCCAGCCGGCCCGTTCGCGAAACCGTACCATTTTCGGTCTTTGCAACAGCGGGCTTTTTATCCCCGTGGTCCTCGCCTCCGTGGGCGAAAGTCTGGGTTGCGTTTGCGAGCCCCAACAGAATAATCGTCATTAAGACAGCCATTAAGGATTGCATTCTAAAATGGACTTTATCAACTTTTTTCATATATCCCACTCCATCCCTCAATTTTTCACGTTTTCTCAAGCGGGCCTGAAAAATTCGGCGGAAATTGCTTTAATTCCCTTCTGTATATGCAACGACCGTGCCGAAGAGCTTTTTTCTCGGTGTAAATAGCGCTTCTTTCCTTTGTAAATACAATGTTATGATGCACTTTCGGCTTTTAAAACGTGCGCGCCTTTGTTTGTTAAAATGTCTTCTTGCAAACAGTATTGTTTGTTATCAGACAAGTATTTTATAAGGGCGGTCACCATGTGAATACGAGTACTCACTATTGTTTTTAATATGGGTATTGACGTTGAACACTTATATTCTGGATAATCACGACTACAATAGTAACGGAGATGAAGGAACTGTTTGCCAGCTTTTCGCGGCACTCTGCCGTCAATACAATCGAAGATTCCGTAATATAGTAATTTCATTAGAAGCTGCCTGTAATCTGTTTATGACGAGCACATTCGTTCAATCTAAGTTCATCAATTTTTCTAAAGCGGTATTTAGTTCATTTATCGCGCGCATATGAAGATTCTTGTTGCCTGTATGGGAAATGTTTTGCGGGGCGATGACGGCTTCGGGATACGAGTTGCCGAAATTCTATCGAAACGGAAATTTGCTGACGGCGTGTATATTTATGAGGCGGGTATTGGCGGTATCGGGTTGATTCACGAGCTAATGAGCGGCTACGACGCTCTTATTCTGGTCGATGCAATCGACAAAAGTGCGGAGCCGGGGACGCTGTTCGTTGTTCAGCCTATGGTAAATCAAAAAGAAGTAGATGGGCTAAGTCTACACGAATCGCTCGTCGACATGCATTACGCCGACCCGTCAAAAGTACTCATTTTGGCAAAGGCTTTGAATGTTTGTCCGCCAAAAGTTTTTTTAGTAGGATGCCAGCCGGAATACGTCGATGATGCAGTTGAGGGCCTTCGTCCGCCGGTCGAGCGTGCAGTGCCGGTTGCAGTCAAGGAAATTGTGTCGTTGATTAACGAACTTTCAGAAACTAATCCCATATTATCGCTGCCGACATCCAGTCGCTAACTCGCTGAAAGTTTATTAATTTTCTCCTCGAGTCCAGCCACGGCTTTTTCTTGTTTCAGCGTTTTCCATATCTCAAGTGATCGCCGGTAGAAATTCAATGCTTCGCTTTGATTGCCGATAGTAGTTTGTGCGTTCCCACATTCACTAAGAACGTAGGCCTCAATGGATTTGCGGCCGGTGAGTTTGCTGGAATCGAGAGCTTTCTGAAAATAGCCAAGAGCTTCACCGTTGTTTTTCAGCTTAATGTGATCATTGCCGATGCGCACGAGGTTCTGCGTGTATTCCGGCATATCTTCGGCCTGTTCCCACAGAGATTGTGCCATCAGATCGTGCTCTAGGCCTTTTTGGAGATCGCCGCGTTTTTTGCTGATAACACCAAATATGACATGAGTAAATGCGGCGGAACGCAGATCGCCGGTGCTCGCCCATATTTCAAGCGATTTACCGAAATGTTCCTCGGCTTTTTCTAAATCTTCCAGCCGTTGATAAGCAAAACCCATTGCCCGTAAGGTGTTTGCTTCTTCGGCCGGTTCGCCGAGATCGCGCCAGATTTGCAGGGCTTTTTCATAGACCGGGATTGAGTCTTTTCTTGTATCAGCGTTTGCCCGCAGGCGGTCGGCTTCCTGATGTAAACGTACCGCGGAAAGCGCCTTCGCGTCCCGAGCATTCATCGGCCTAAGATCGGCGACCTCCAGTGTGTATTCACCGGGCTCAGCCCGCTCTGAAAGCGTATAAATATCGACGCGGTATTCGCCCGTGATATCCGCACCGATTCTGATGTTTTCCGTTCCGCGGCCGCTGGTCGGTGTGTCAAATTCACCTAACGCCTTTTCGCCGGGACCGACAACCTCGGTAATGACATCGACATCGTTCTGTTTCACCGCCAAAAGAACATAAGTTTCTTTCTCCAGATGCACCGAATATGAATGGACCTCCTGATTTACAATCGACCGGGTTACCGGCTTGCCGATTGCCAATTTAGAAATATCCTGCGTGGCGTCTGGCGAGCAACCGGTTCCGATGATTACTAAAAACAGGGTAAAGGCAGCCAAAAAGCTCAGTGTGCTAAGGTAGCGGCTTCGAATACGTTTCATAGTTCTAACAATCTAGCATATATTAGGTAAAAGCATGCACAAAATGTTTATGTTCGCCGCTTGAGACTTTTTGTCTAAACCTTTACCAATAAGATGATACAAAAATCCGAATATATCTATGCCGCACTACTGACACTCGCGATGCTATTTTTTCCTGTTTTTGCCAGCGAACCAAAATATGGCGGAACAGTAGTCGTCGCGATCAGCGGCGATCCCGGTGGGTTGAATCCGGCCGTCACGACGCAAGGCGGCGTCCACCTTATCTGCGGGTCTATTTTCAGCGGCCTAGTGGCAACGGATTTTGCCCTGAATCCAGTACCCGATCTGGCGGAAAGCTGGGAAATTTCACCGGATGGGAAAATTTATACTTTTCATCTGGCCAAAAATGCCGAATTTCATGACGGCGTGGTTCTTACGTCCGAAGACGTGCGGTTCACCTTTGAAGAAATGCTTTTGAAATATCACTCGCGCACGAGGGCTTCGATTGGTGATAATCTTGTGGGGATTTCAACGCCCGACCAACATACCGTCGTATTTCAATTTTCTCGTCCGTACGCGGCGTTCCTCCAATTGATCGACGTCGCGAACGCGCCGATCATGCCCAAACATCTTTTCGTGAACACGGACCCGCTGACGAGCGCTTATAACGTGAAGCCGGTAGGCAGCGGGCCGTTCAAGTTTCAGGAATGGGCGAAGGGCGACCGGATAACGCTTGTAAAGAATGAAAAATACTTTAAGGCCGGAAAGCCTTATCTCGAACGGGTCGTTTATAAGGTCACGCCGAGCAGCGCAACGGCGGCAATTGCATTCGAAAACGGCGAAATCGATTATGTTACAAATCCCGCTCCGCTCGATCTTGCCCGGTTATTAAAAATGCCTGGTGTTACCGTTACCGACAAAGGCCGTGAAGGTTATGCGACGGTCGAAACGGTTGTACTTAATCTGACCCGCATGCCGCTCTCCGATTTACGCGTCAGGCAGGCGATGGCTTACGCCATAGACAAAAATTATATTGTTGATAAAGTTGCCTTCGGCCGCGGGACGATCGCCACCGGCCCGATTTCAAGTGCTCTCAAATGGGCTCACAATTCGAATGTCGCCAAATACGAACGGAACTTGCCGCTTGCCAATCAAATGCTCGACGAGGCCGGCCACCCGCGCGACGCTGACGGGGTCAGGTTTCGGCTGAAATATGTTTACGCCCAAAGCTACGCGAAGATCGTCGAAGTGTTGCGCGATCAATTGCGGGAGGTCGGGATTGAACTCGATCTTCAGCTTCTGGAGTTTAATTCGGCGGTAGATGCGGTGTATATAAAAAAGGATTTCGACCTCGCCTTCGCGTCATTCGAGAACGGTCCCGATCCTGATATTGGCGTAAAAAGAACGCTTGTTTCAAGCAACATAGGCCCAATTCCATTTTCAAATGGAGCGGGCTACCGCAATTCACGCATTGACGAGCTTTTCGATCTTGCCGCTTCCGAAACGGACAGGCAAAAACGCGCCGCCTATTATTTCGAAGCCCAGGAAATCGTTGTCCGGGAACTTCCGTATTTGTGGATCTACGAACCGAATTCAGGGGCCGCTTACAAAAGTATGCTTCAGGGAATGTATCAGTGGAGCTCAAAGTCTAATATCTATTTTGCCCAAGACGCGTGGAGGTTTGAAGCCGACGGCACAAACAGTGCTTCAAATCCTCTACTCCGAAACCGATTTCCTTTGATCCTTGTCAGTGGCGTTGTTTTTTTAATAATTCTTGCTGCTCTGGTACTCAGACGAAAAAAGAGCCGCTCTTGATTTAAGTTTTTAAACTCGCAAAACAAACTTGAAAACCCTTGTCAAATGTGCAGGGAATGACTTACAATCGAAAACGCTCACATTCAAATTGCAGATCTCTTCTGCAACATCACCCGTTTCATGAGTTTTTAACGGACTTATGAATCTGATTTATGAATCTTGCTTCATTGAGCGGCAGTCTGTGGTTGAGGCCGGCACAATTTAGCAAACAGGAGGAAAGATGAAAATTACTAAGGTATTGATAGCCGTCATGGCAACTTTCGTTATTGGAATGGGCTCGGCATTTTATGTAAATGCAGGTAATATGGCGTGCGACTTAGGTGTGGATATCGCATCTAATTGCGGCAAGTGCGGCGATGGTTACTGCAATCCACGCTGCGGCGAAAACTCGACGAATTGTCCTAGAGACTGCGGCGTTGTGACATCCAAATAACCCGGAAAATTTAGAGACTTTACGGAGAAAGAGCCTGAAAATTTATTCCGGCTCTTTTTCTTTTAACGGGGCTTCTAATTCTGAAAGCCGCCATCAAAGTTTGGAAAATGTTTAGATCCAAACAGCAAGTCGTAGCGAAAAAAACTTTCACAATACATTTCACACGGCACGATCAATTTGCGAGCTTCTGGTTTTAGGATTGAGCACAAAGTTGATAGTATCACCCAGAATATTGAGTGCCAGAACCAAAAGCGCTAACGCAAGGCTTGGGAATAGCACCATCCACCACCCGTCGCGGATGAAATGCTGGCCGTTATGAAGCATCGATCCCCAGCTTATGCGGTCCGCGTCTCCGATACCGATAAAATCGAGTGCCGCTTGCAGCAATATCACCCCGCCGACCGTCAGCATCATCTGAGTAATTATGACGGGCAGGGCGTTCGGCAGAATGTGAAAAACGAATATTCTCAACGGAGTTGAACCACCTGCTTTAGCCGCTTCGACGAAGCTCCTCTCCTTTAGCGACATTACTTCCGCTCGGACGAGCCTGGCCATTGTCGTCCAGTATGTGAAGCTCAGAATAATTACCAGGTAGAAAAGCGATGTGCCGAAAAGGGCCGCCATGACGAGAGCAAGGAAAAACCTTGGCGGAATTAAAACGAATTCCGTGAGTCTCATCAGGAAATCGTCAACAATTCCGCCAGCATATCCTGCGATTCCGCCAATCGCAATGCCGATCAAACCGCTCGTTAAAGTTACGAGCACTCCGAATATTATCGACGTTTGAGCTCCGTAGATAATGCCGCTCAACACATCCCTTCCTAGATCATCCGTGCCAAGCAGAAATTGTGATGACGGCGGCTGAAACGTGTCGTTCGTCGTCTTCGCTGGATCCAGTGGAGAGACAAAGGCGGCAAAAATAGCAGCAAACAGAAATATTCCGAGAACAACCGTGGATACAGCGGCCTGCCGATCTTGCCTTAGCAACCGCCAAAATATGGATGTCCAAAGCGGATTTTGGTTATTGGCTAGTTCGTTTCCAACCATGATTATTTGATACGCGGATCAAGCAAAGGATAAATAGTATCGATTACGAAGTTTGCCAGAGCAACGCTCACCGAAGTTATTATTAACAGGCCAAGCAACACCGGGTAGTCTCGCGCCGCTATCGCTTCCAGCATCAAACGGCCGAGCCCGGGATAGGCGAACACCGTTTCGATCAAAACGGCTCCGCTCAGCAGCATCCCCAGATCGCTTCCGATAATGGTAGCAACAGGAATTAACGCGCCTCGCAAGGCATGTATATACAGTACCCTTTCTTCACCTAGGCCCTTGGCACGGGCGGCGTTAATATAATTCTCGTTAAGCACTTCTATCATCTCCGTGCGCATGATCCGCAGGATCTGCGCTAATTGCACAATAACCAGCGTCAGGCATGGAAGGGCCAAATGTAACAGGAAATCAGCTGCGTAACCCAGGCCTTGCAATTCTTTGTTTGCGGAAGTTGCTCCCTGCGCCGGAAAAAGTCCGAATTGCAGTGATAACAACAACAGCAGAAACATTCCGATGGAAAACGACGGAAGCGAGTGACCGAGAAGTGCAAACGCATTTACAAAACGGTCAAAGCGGGAGTTTTGCCGCCGCGCCGATTCCACACCTAAAACGATGCCCGAAAATGTGGCAATGGCAATTGCCGGAATAACCAGCATTAACGTGGCCGGCGTGCGGGAAAGAATCACATCGATTACGGGCTGCTGGTGACTTAGCGAATAGCCGAGATCGCCGCGCAAAACGCTCGACAGATAAACCCAGAGCTGTGTCAAAAAAGGCTGGTCGAGGCCGAATTTTGCCCGGATCAGATCGTAATATTCCTGATCTCCGCTTTGGCCCGCAAGATAGTCAACCGGGTCGCCCGGGGCGATGTGGATGATAAAAAAATTGAATACGATCAGCAAAACGACAAGAACGGTCGATTGCGCCAGACGGCGTGCAAAATGAATTCCGAAGGAACGGGAAAAGAATTTTCTCGAAAAAGTTGCAGGCACGGTTTATTTTTTGAGATGTCGTCCGTTAATGAACGTGCAGGCTTAAATGCTTGCAATCCCCGAATGTTTCGGGGTCATTGCAGTCACAATCGGGATCATTGCATTCGTAATGGCCTTGTTTCAGCATTCCATCGAATTCATCGGCAAATCTCCGGCCTCCCTCTTTCGCACCGGCATCGGTCAATTCGTAGGTATTAGATAAATCAAAATCAACCAAATTCTTTTTTGCCAGTTCCGCCAAATTGATCGCCAGCACCGCTTCCGGGGCATCGAGAAACTTCTGCAAATCGGAAACCATTAGCTTTGAGCCAAAGCCCTCGCCGCGCATCCAGAACATAACCTGCAAGATCTCGTCCTGCCAGAAAAGGCTCGGCGTTTCATTCCTTTCTATTAAGTCGAACGGTTCTTCCTGCATTTTAAACCTCCGTCAGCAAGGCAACCTTTAAAACATCATTTTGAACTTTTGACGGCAAAGCTTCAAGCCGCAGGTCCGGGTCTGCCTTGGACTTTCCCTTTTGCCGCACATCGAACCGGTGCCCATGGCATGCACAGGTCAAAAGCCCATCTTCCAAAACGCTTCCATCGAGCGGGAGCTTTTCTTCGGCGCAGGCGTTTTGAAACGCATAGATAGTTCCCGCTACATTACACAGCAGCAGATTGATTCCACCAACATCCACAATCCGCAACTCATTGTCGGGCACCTGATCGGCACGAATTATCGGCATAAAAAACTGGTTCGGCGAGGCCTCCTGAACAGGAGCGACGCGGGACAGAATCTGCACTAGTTTGACGGGTTTTAATGGCGCGATTAGATCTTCGTATTCGACGTTGAGTAAATCCGGCGTATGTTCGTGCAAAGCGTGTTCGATCTCAGCTTTCAAAATGCTCGTCGAAACATTAGCGGTCGATGCTCCGCCGAAAAGTTTTAATCTTGCCGCACCGTCTTTGATTTCGACGAGTTCGACGTCCGCACCGTAAATTTTCAATTGATCGCGGGCGATTTCCAGCGCGCTTTCAATTCGTTTTTCGAGCGGCTGGGTCATCAGTTCGTGGACCATCAAAACAGCCTGGATAAGCTCGTCTTCGCCCAATACTTCTAAAATTCTCTTGCCTTCCGGCTGGACGGCAACTATTTCGACAATGCGTTTGAGCGCTCCGTGATGCAGGTCAAGCAGAGTATAAACCAATGCGCGGACGTGATTACGCACAGCTTCTTCGGGATGCTGTTCGATCGATTCGAGCAGAATATTTAGCTGGTCAAAAGCTGTCGTTTCTTCAACCGCTTCCGTTATCATTTCATTCATTTACGGTTGTTGACCGACTGCCTTCTGTCTGACAATTTCGCTGAATTCGTTAAAACGCGCCGTAATCCCGGGGCTGCATTCAAAACCGATTTCCGAATCGACCGGCTCAAGGTCCAGCACGACGACTTCCGGCGGCAGAGCCTTGAAATACTGCAAGATCATCATCAGGTTATCGAGGCTGATGATTCCTGTAACCGATTCGGCAACGCATTCTTGGACGACCGCCTCATCAAGCGATGCGAAATCCCAGTCGTAGATATCCAAAGTTCCGGGTACTCGTCCTTCGCGTTCAGCCGCCGAAATAAAAACGACCTTATCGTATTTATCCGGAAAATCCTGAAACCATTGCAGTACGGCAATCGCCCCGAAACTCAAATTTTCAAGATCAAAATTTTCAGCCCATTTTTGCTTTTCCAAGTGTGGAAGCAAAACCTGTCCAAACGATAAGTCCTTTAGATTTGGGTGGCCGACGCCCGCGATCAAAGTTTTCACAAAAAAAATCTATATGTCCATACAACCACAGAATTATTATTCAGGTTATTATTCGATAACGGGGTCGATTTTTTGACCGCCGGCAAAAAGCAGCGCCGCTGTGACCGTCATCAATAACTTCGAAATTTTCATAATGTTCCTCCTGTTTTTCGAGTTTCTCAGCCTCTCAAGTCAGGTGAGGCCGCGTGGAAATAGTTCATACGCGTGACACGCAAACTTAAGAACAGGTTATGATGCGGAAGAGTTCCGCAAATTAATGTGAGTAGTTGCGATTTTATCAAGTTAACCTAATATTTAGCAAATTCGAACTCTGATATGAATCGATAACCAGGCTACCAGCTTTCATAAGATTGCAGCCTTTTTCAAATGTTGCGAAAAAGCTTGAAGCCCGCCTGATTTGCCAATTCGTCCTCCCTCGGGAACGCTCAATATTCGGGTTCCAGTATGACTTTATCCAGTAGCAGCATAGCCAGAATGTTATCCGGAGGATAGGCATGACCGAGATGCTGGCGAAAACCCTCGGCAAAGTTTATAGCCGTTTCAGAGACTTGCGACGCTCTTTCCGCGAGCGAAGCATTCCCGCAACGCACACTCTCGACATATTCATCCATTCCGTGGTGTTCGAGCAGCCATTTTCTCTGGCTTTCGTGACACGAGAGCATTTCAATCTTGTGCCGCATGAAATCACCGATATCGACGTAAAACTGCGGCGTGATCCGCTTGCCGAAAATATCGGTATTCTCCATCGGCTGGGCATAATATAGATAAGGAACGGCTGCCGAATGCCCTGCGGGCGTTAAATTCCTCGTTTTATAATTGGGGACCGATGCGTAAAAGCAGGCGTTGCGTACGAGTAGGCTGGCCGTTTCATGATCCGATATATAATCTTCCGATGAATGAGCAAAGACTATCGAGGGATCTACGTTGCGCAGGAGCGCTGTTACGCGGCGGTTTCCGGTGTCATCGTTAAATATGTTTAAGTCGCTGAACCCCGCACAGTGGTAAACCGCGCCGAGCACAGTGCATGCCGCTTGAGCTTCCTCATGGCGCATGCGGCTTATCGCTTCGGCGGAATGTTCATTCGAGCCGCAATCGCCGAGCGTCAGCGAAGCGACATGAATCTCATATCCAAGCGGCTTCAACAAAAACAAAGTGCCCGAACACATGATTTCCACATCGTCGGGGTGCGCTCCGACCGCCAGCACTCTTTTAGTATTTGCAGCCATTTAATAAATTGCCGAGTTACTTTACGTCGGGTTCGATCCGCTTCTTCGTGGGTATAATTTGAGCGGCTGTTCTTTAGGGACTGCGGGTGCTCATTCCCGCCCAAATCTGCCAGCGGCCATCCCGTTTGACGAAGGTGTCGGTGAAACGGACCCGATGGTCGAAAGTCTTTCCATTTTCGTCACGGCCTTTGACATGATTTATGCCCGTTATAATCGCCGAGCCGCCTTCGACGCGAATATCCATTTCGGAAAGCTCGGCCGATTCGAACTTGTCTTTATTCGATTTTATCATTGCGATTGCCTGCGGTTTATTTTGAACGGCTCCCGTTCGAATGTCGATGCTGCTCGCGTCACCAGCGAAATTTCGCTCGAACCAAGCGGAATCTCGCTTTACCAAGGCATTATTCCAGTCACGCTTCATATAGTTCATGATCGCGTAGTCGCTTACTTCGTGATTGGCGTTAGTGACTGCCAGCCATCGTCCGCCACGCTTTTCCAGGACATGAACGCTTCGATTGTAATATGTTTCTTCCCTACCGCCGGCGAATTTGACGGTGACCAGAAGACGGTGCGTAATAGTCGCCGTATTCTGTGTGCATGAGATGATGTAATTATCCGAAATCACGGAGTCCGCCGTTTGCGGGTTTAACTTATTGCGTGCGGCCCGCCGGAGAATGTTATCGATCGTCCGGGTTTTGTTAATCATTTCTGGCAGAGCTACAAAATCATCTGCGAATGTGGTTTCGAGATAAGAGCGGTCGCCGCGTTGCCCGGCAGCTTCCCAAGCGAGGTCAAAAGTTTCAAGGGCTTTTTTGTCGGTATCGCTGCATTGGCCAAATCCGCTCATGGCGGCGGTCAAAATATACGCAAAACTAAACACGATTTTTTTCATTAGCATAACTCCGAAGATGAATCGGACAAAAACGTCATAATAAATGGGAGAACCTCCTGCGATAAAAAAGCTGAATCGCTTGCGATTCAGCTGAACAAATTACCGTAAAAGCATCGGAGTCCGTTATCCATCAACCCCGCAAGCACAAGTGTTTATTTCCCTGACCACGGTATGCTCGCCGGCGTAGATGTGAGTTGTGCAGGGCATACACGGATCGAAACTGCGCAGCGTTCGGAGAAGATCAATACCTTTAAAATCTTCCGTCTTTTCGAATTCCTCCAAAATAGGCGTGTTCAGCACGGCTTCTTCATACGGCCCGTGCTTGTCCCACGCATCCATCGGCGAGGCATTGATTGTCGAAGGCGTGACGATTTGGTAATTGGTAACAAGTCCGTTATCGAGTTCCATGTGATGCGAAAGGAACCCGCGTCCCGCTCCCCACATGCCGACGCCGATGCGGTTCGTCTTCGGAATCTCGAATTCGGTACTGACCGCCGTTTTGCCTTGTTTCAAGAGTTCAAGGCCCTTCATCCAGTCGTTCATAGCGACAAGCGCCGTAAAAGCGACGCCGTATGCCCGTGCCTTATTCCGCTCGAAAGTGTTCCAATCGGCGGGAATTTTCCATTCGATATTTAATTCCGGCTTTGCAGCTTTCGGCAGAAGCATCTTTAAACTCGTTCCCGTCGATTCTATAAACGGGTTCGGGCGAATTTTCTGCGCGGCGGCCGTGTTCCATACACGGGCGTAGGAACCGGCCTCGAATACCTGCCTGTCCCAGCGCGGGCTGGTTGCCCATGTATATTTTTCCCGCCAGTTTTGTCCGGACGGGCGCGGAAGTGTTTCTTTGTTCCAGGGATGATAGGGCGAAAGCGGAGCCCCTTTCGGATCAAAAGGATGTTTTAGGCCATTGCCGTCGCCGCTGGGCCACTGTTCATAAAACGAATGTTCGATAAATTCTTCCATTCCCAAATTTATATTCTGCAAATCAGTCGTAACGAGTTCGCCGCCGATTATCGCGCCCGGCGTTGACCAGCGATTATTGCCCCAAGTGTTGCAATTTTCGTAGGTTGCATCGTAAACGTCCGGATCATCCCAGATTCCGAAATCGACCATATTCGCCGCCCGCATTCCGGTTTTACGGTATTCCGGATTCGCGTCGTAGAAAAAGTCGGTCAGATCGTCCCAGATCGTGACCACCTTTTTCGCGTAATCAAAAAATTGGTGAAGCCGGGTATAGATCTCGTTGAATGTTTGAAGGGTGACGGTCGTGCTGACACCGCCGGGCACGAGAGTTTCGGGATGCGGATATTTGCCGCCGATAACGACATAAGCTTCACGGGCCACGCGTGTCATATGCAGCGCTTCGAGATAAAGGTTGCCGGAGAGCGGGTTCATGTCGCGCATCAGATCGCCGATCGTTGCGTAGCCATGATGCTCAGCATTCCGGGCGGGAGTTTTTGTCGCTTTGTCCCACAGGCTCGGTGTTGTCGCTTTTACTATCAGCTCAGAGTAATCAGGCCCGGCGAGCAGAAAAAGGTGCAGCGGATTGTCATAAAGAAATTCGAGCGAAAGCATCAAATTTCGCACTATAATACCGAGCGGTGGGGGAGTGATGCCGAAAGCCATTTCGATTCCGAGAGCGGCGCACGATGAATGAACGCCGCCGCATACGCCGCAAGCACGGCTGGTAATAAAGATCGCATCGCGCGGATCGCGGCCTTGCATTATAATTTCATAACCGCGAAACAGCGTGGCCATTGACCTGGCTTCGATAAATTTGCGGTTTTCCAGATCTGCCACGCCGTGAAATGCCAATGCTCCGGCGACGCGGGTTACAGGATCGAAATCGACATCTTTGATATAGCCGTTTCGCGCCAGCAGTTCGCGCACCGTGTCGTACGGCATCTGCTTTACTTCGCCGACCGAGGTGATCGCATTTTTGGTCGAATACGGATCGCGAATGCCGCCCCTCAGAAAAGCTTTACCATCGGCGTCGAAATCAATCGGTAGATTTTTAAAGCACATAATTTTCTATTAAATTGTCGGCGGTTGTTTCGAACCTTTTGCGACGGTGCCGCTTCCCGGCCTGACCGTATTTCGATACTGCAGTTTCTGATAAATATGATGAATTGCACGGCTGGTCAGGGACGGTTTCTCAAAAGCTCCCCATCCGCTCGGAATGTGATTCTCTTCTTCCCAGCGTGATTCCTGATTTTGATATTTCATAGTCATCCGGCGCAGGCGCCGGATGACGGCACCGTAAGTACGGGCCGTGTTGCTGGAAACAGTCGAGCCAGGAGGTGTCGCATAAAACGGCGCGAATTTATCGGGAAAACCGGGCATTGTACAGCCGATGCAAACGCCGCCCGTATTCATGCATCCGCCCATGTGGTTGATCGCGCCGCGCTGCGTGATATTGCACTGCACGACCGGCCCCCAGCAGCCGACTTCGACCAGGCATTCCTTGTCACCGTATTTCTCGGCAAATGTTCCTTCTTCGTAGTATCCCGCCCGGGTACAGCGTTGGTGAACTGTTTCGCCAAAGAGCCATGCCGGACGGCCAAGCTCGTCGAATTCGGGCAGCGGCCCAATGCCTTGCAGAAATAGCAGGATCATTCCGACTGTTTCCGTAAAATTATCGCCGATAGGCGAGCAGCCGGGAATATTTATAACGTGCAGACCGGTCGTGCTTTGATAGTCTTTTCCGAGAAAATCCATCAAACCCATCGAGTTTGTCGGGTTTCCGGCGGCGGCTGGAATTCCGCCCCATGTAGCACACGTTCCAATTGCAATAACGGCGGCGGCTCCGGGAGCTAGCCTCGTAAGCCATTCTGTCGTCGGGATCGGACGATGCACGTCATCACTCAGCTTTTCCGAACCGATAGCCGAAAAATATCCGCCTGTTGCCGCTGCAATTCTCTCGTCAGCGATCGAGCCTTCGTAACAGACGACATACGGAGCGTCTAGTTCACCTCGTTCAGCCTTGTAAAAATTTGCGATGAATTCCTTGCCGGCTTCGATCGACAAAACGGGATGATGAAGAATAACCTGCGGCAATCCGGGTATCGTGCCGGTCAGCAGATTTTCAAGCGGTGGGTTCGTTGCACCCGCGACCGCCACCGTGCAGCCGTCGCAGCTCATTCCAGCTAGCCAGAAAACGTGGATCGTTTTCAGCGGCCCAAAGGAAAATTCCGCTCTTTCCGGTTTTGTCCGGACTTGCGGCGCTACCTCATTATCCGTCGGGTTTCCGCCAAGTGATTTAGGGTCATCCAGCATAAAATTCTCCTTAATCTAACAGTTCGGCTTGGTTAATACTTTGTCCGCAGAAGAACTGTTCAGCGGCACGCGCTCTTGCAACTTTTCGGCAAGTTTTTCCACTTCGCTAACGACCGGTGACGACGAATTAAAATCGTATAAAGATCTGCCTTCCAAATCTGCCTGCGTCACGTCCGGGTCGAAGGGGATTTTAGCGATGATCTCCAGATCATTTTCACGGCAAAAATCGGTAACGGCTATTTCGTCCTCCGCACTTCGGTATTTGTTGACGACGGCATAAATATGATTGATGCCGAGCCCGCGTGCCAATGGCAAGGTGCGGCGGGCGGTTTCGAGCGAGCGGTAATACGGCTCTGTCACGATCAGCAGAACATCGACATGGCGAACAGTGCCGCGGCTAAGGTGTTCGAGTGAAGCCTCCATATCCATCACGGTGATGTTGTCGGCTTCCGAAACTATTTCTCCCATCAAGCTGCGCACGGCAGCGTGTGCGGAGCAAAGTCAGCCCGCGCCCGGATTTTCCACTTTCGTGCCGATCAGGAGGCGAATGCCGTCCGGTGCGGCAATTCCGTGCAGAGCGGCGATGTTTTCCACCGAATCCTTTAGCACCATCCGCATCTTGCCGTCTGCATCCTCCACTTTTTCCACAATGCTGCGCGGAATCGAATGAGTTTGTTCGAGCGTCTCGGCTTTCAACCCCAAAGCCATTCCAAGATTCGGATTCGGATCGCCGTCAATCGCCAAAACCGGAAAGCCTTTCCGTGCAAACACACGAGCCAGGGTCGCCGAAATCGTCGTTTTACCCGAACCGCCTTTTCCGCTTATTCCAATTTTCATATTTATTTAACACCCAATGCACCTGCGATATTGCCTAAATGCCAGTCGGCGCTCGTCAAGCTTTCGCCAACCGCTTCAAATCCCCCGACAACCGGCGCGAGCGACCCGTTGATACCGTCTATGCATTCTGGCAAAGGAGACGTTTCCACATTGATGGCCCGAACGCCGTATGCGACTTTATCAAGGCTTGATCCGATGCCTTCGAGAGCCAGCGCGATCTGCCATAGGCCAATGCCAAGAGCAACGAGCAAAACCGCGGCGGCAACAACCGTCAAAATTGTGAGCAGCAGAATGGTATCCATTATTTTTGTCCTCCGCCCGCAAAGGCCGAAACAGCCGCGAGCTTTTTATCCATCGAATCCGCAACGGCAACGATCGGCAGCGCATTTGCCATAAGCGCCGCGGCAACGTCATTGGTGGCTGCCAAATTTTTGAGAGAAGACGTATTTTCCACTATGCCGACGGCCGCCGGTAACGTCCGCCCCGCAAGGCCGTCGATTTTTCGTGCGGCTCGGATAACGCGAAACAGCAGGGATACGTCTATCAGTGTAACTATAAGAGCAATTACCAGCCCTGCGGTCCACACTATCTGAACATTGCGGGCCGTTTCAGGAGTTAACTCGATCAAAAACATATTCCACCTCGCAAAAATTTTGCTACTTAATGACCTTTAAGGCGTCGAGTGTTTCATGCAAATGGCCGTCCGCCGAAGCAAAGCTCGATTCCGCAACCATCAACCCGCCCGCGAGATCGCCGAGCGAGCCGTTCAATTTTTCAACTCCGGCATTCAGCGGCGCCGTATTTTGCTCGACCTGCTTCAGGCCGGCATCGATCTGCGCGAGTTTCTTAGCTACGTTCCACAGAGTGTATAAAATTGCGATCAGGCCGACTGCGAGGGTTAGCACCAATACGATAGTGTAGATAATGGTCAACCAGGTAAGAATTTCCATTTTCTACTCCTTTCCGGCTGTTAAAGCCTGGCTTAAACCCGTCAATTGGCCATTTATTTCACCGGCGACACCGGCGATTGATTTAGCTGTCGTGAGAATGTCCCCGGCGACAATATTGGTGTCTTTCAACATCCAGATCGAAACCGTATTGCCGGCGATATTTTTTCCGGCGAGCCAGATCTCTTTGGCGTGGTAATCGATCTTTCGGGCGGTGAGGACGATCAGAATAAGGAGCGCGGCGACGATCAGGATCACGACTGCGCCCGCGATCAATGAATATGTCCAGATAGTAATTGAATCCATTGGCTTTTCCTCAGTAATCGAAATAAATGAATGAAGGAATAATTGCCCGGTCTAAATGTAAGCTTTTATAAAATATGAAAATTTATTAGAAACGCTTGCGCTAAACTGATTGAAATAATCTTTCAAGCCGAATGGATTTCAAATATCTTGGGAATGTTATGAGTTGTAAGTTTAGCAATGATAAATCCGGGATGCAAGGAAAATTCCGTGTTCAGCCTCGGACAAATCCATTTGTTTAGAATACCTTACCGATAACACGAAATATTTACTGCTGCATGAGTATTAATAAATTGAGTTCGGCAATCGGAATTAACAAATGCGGGGCAATTGTTCGCCGAGCTGCATATCGACCACCCTGGTACCGCCGATCGCTGTTTTAGTGACGACCATTCCGGTGTGATCGCCGACAATTTCGCCGATAATATCCGCTTTTTTCCCTAATTCGTGAGAATGCATTTTTTCAAGCATTTCGGCGGCATACCGGCGCGGCAGGATCGCAACCAGCTTGCCTTCATTGGCAACATAAAGCGGGTCAAGCCCAAGCATCTCGCAGGCCGAAGATACTTCTCGCGGCACGGGCAACTTGCTTTCTTCCAAACGTATTCCGACATTCGATGATTTAGCGATTTCGTTCAGAACGGACGCCACGCCGCCACGCGTCGCATCGCGCAGAACATGAATTTCTTTTGTGACCGAAAGCATCTCCGACACCAATTCATGCAGCGGGGCGCAGTCCGACCATATCGGCGCGTCGAATTCGAGGCCTTCCCGGATACTCATTATCGCGATCCCGTGCAGGCCAACTTCGCCCGAAACAATAACAACATCGCCAATTTCGGCCAGGTTCGGTGCGATATTAACCCCATCAGGAATGACACCGATTCCGCTCGTGTTGATGAAAACACCATCTCCCTTGCCGCGCTCGACAACTTTTGTATCGCCCGCGACAACCCGCACCCCGGCTATTTTTGCCGCCCGGCTCATCGAACTGACAATTTCGCCCAGCTTTTTTATCTCAAAACCCTCTTCGATGATAAAACCCGCACTCATAAAAAGAGGTTTTGCGCCGCTCATCGCAATATCATTAACAGTCCCGTTTATTGCCAGATCTCCGATATTTCCGCCGGGGAAAAACAGCGGATTGACGACAAAAGAATCAGTTGAAAACGCCAACCGCGAGCCGTTTGCTAAGATTTCAGGCAAGTCTATGGATGCCGAATCACCCATCACTTCGAGCGTCTTATTCGCAAAGGCCGGGAGAAAAAGATTTTCGATAAGCTCGTTCGAGAGTTTTCCGCCGCCGCCGTGGCCGAGAACGATCTTCGGGTAATCGCGAAGCGGCAAAGGGCAAATCCAGTTGTCGAAATTTAGCTCGTTCATTCTCGTTCGGCCGTTCCCGATTCCATCACCGTCAAGGTTTTCTGTAGTAATTAAATCGCTACGCCGGACTTTTTCGCTAAACGCCCGTAATTATAATAAGCGGCGCACGCGCCTTCGCTGGAAACCATTGTGGCGCCAAGGGGTTTGCGCGGAGAGCAAACATTTCCGAAACATTCACACTCATGCGGCTTGATAATGCCTTGCAAAACTTCACCGCTTCGGCATAAAGGCGATTCGACGGTCGTTATTCCGCTGACGTCGAACTTTGCTTCGGCATCGAAAGCACGGTACTTTTCGGTCAGACGCCAGCCGCTTTTCGGAATTATGCCGATGCCGCGCCATGCCCGGTCTGTTGTTTCGAAAACCTCGGCAATCATTTCCTGAGCCGGATTGTTTCCGTCGAAATTGACCACTCTCTGATAACCGTTTTCGACCTCGTGCCGGCCGTTTTCCAGCTGGATGATTGCCAGCCTGATTCCTTCCAGAACGTCCAGCGGCTCGAAACCTGTTATGACAATCGGAATCTTGTACTTTTCCACGAGCGGGGGATATTGAGCAAATCCCATGACCGAACAGACATGGCCGGCCGCCAAAAAAGCCTGGACGCGGTTCGAAGGCGATTCCATTATTGCGGCGATGGCCGGTGGCACGAGAACATGGGAAACAAGCAGGGAAAAGTTTGTGAGATTTTGCTGTTTGGCCTGAAAAACCGCCATCGCATTGGCCGGGGCCGTTGTTTCAAAGCCGATAGCGAAAAAAACGATCTCCCGTTCGGGATTTTCCCGCGCGATTTTTAAAGCATCGAGCGGAGAATAAACGGTGCGGATGTCGCCGCCATCGCTTTTGACGCGAAACAAATCCTTTTCGCTTCCCGGTACGCGGAGCATATCGCCAAAAGAACAAAAAATTACACCTGGCATTGCCGCGATAGCCAGGGCTTTGTCGATCATATCAAGCGGCGTCACACAGACGGGGCATCCGGGGCCGTGAATAAGCTCGATGTTTTCAGGTAGAAGCTGGTCGATGCCGTGCCGGATGATCGAGTGCGTCTGTCCGCCGCAGACTTCCATGATCGCCCATGGGCGCGTTGCCGCGGCTCGTATCTCCGCTAAAATATTTTGGGCCAATTCCGGATCACGAAACTCTTGCAGATACTTCATTGCTCTCTCCTTCCAGAATCCCGAGCTCTTCTTCCAGACCGCCCATCAGCCGAAATAATCTCAGAGTTTCAAGTGCTGACTTTTCATCAAGGCGCTCGATCGCGAAACCAACATGAACGATTACGTATTCACCGATTGTAATGTCGGGAACGTACGCCAGGCAGATATCTTTGGTAATACCGTCAAAATCAACTTTACCCATTTGGATCTCATTGACTTTATGAAGGCCGACTACTTTTCCCGGAACAGCTAAACACATATTTTTATTCAATACTTAGATTAGAATTTGCAGCGTCAGATATCTGCCGGCGACGCCCAGCAATTACCGCCTGGCCTAAAGCAATTCCGCCATCGTTCGGCGGAACCAGCCGGTGTGTAAAGACTTCGAAACCGTCAGCTATCAAAAGAGCCCATGCCGCTTCCAGAAGAGCCGCGTTCTGAAAACAGCCGCCGCTGAGTGCCGTTTTATTTATTCCGTGCTGTTCGCGGAACTGCCGGGCCAGCCGTAGAATTAACTCTGCGGTGGCATTATGGAATTTCGCGGAGATTGTACCGGCGGTAACTCCGTCCGCCGCATCATTCGCTACCTCTTTAATCAGCCGGCCGCAATCGATCTCTGTTTTCTTGCCGGCAATAAAATCAAATTCGTATGCATCCCGGATATTCTTATCCATAACGGCTTCGAATTCAATAGCCGCCTGAGCTTCGTAATTTACGTTTTGCCTAATGCCCGCAATCGACGCGACAGCATCGAAAAGCCTGCCGAAGCTGCTCGTCGCTGTAGTGTTGAAGCCGTTTTCGAATTGTTTCAACAAAATCTTTTGCTCGGTTTCCGAACACGCAGCGACACATGGAAGATCATTGGCCCATTCTACACCCGCTTGCCACAGATGCGCGAGCGCCATGCGGTAAGGCTTCCGAACCGAAGCGTCGCCGCCCGCCAGCGGTATGTAGGTCAAATGAGCGGCACGCTCATAACCTTCATAATCGGCCAGCAAAACTTCGCCGCCCCAGATCGCACCGTCGTCTCCGTAACCCGTTCCGTCGAAGGCGAAACCGGTCACTTTTTCCGTTCCGTCAAGTCCATTTTCGGCCATCACGGAGGCGATATGGGCATGGTGATGCTGCACTTTAATAAGCTTTGTCCCTTGTTGGAAAAGCTCGGTCAAATTTTTCTCGGCCCAAAGCGACGATAAGTAGTTCGGATGTTTATCGACAGCCACAATTTGAGGATCTACATTAAATAATTCCCGCAAATGCTTAACTGACAACGCGAACGCCTCAATCGTTTTCAGGTTTTCCATATCACCGATATGCTGCGACATAAAGCCTGATTTATCTTTGGCCAAGCAGAACACGGCCTTTAAATCGCCGCCAACCGCAAGGATCGGTGGAATAGCAAACGGTAAGGCAACCGGGAAAGGAGCGTAGCCACGAGAGCGCCGAATCGGCAATTCCCGATCATTAGAAATCCTGATTACCGAATCGTCGCACGGCGCTAAAATATCCCGGTCGTGAATTAAAAACGCATCGGCAATGCCTGAGAGTTTCCGCAATGCCTCATTGTTATCTGTAATTATGGGCTCCTGAGAGAGATTGCCGGAGGTCATAACTAGAACATCGAGATTTGTGGTTTTTCTGTTGCTCGAATTAAATAAAAGATGATGCAGCGGCGAGTATGGAAGAAAAATTCCGAGCAGATCGATGCCGGGAGCTATCCACTCCGAAATTTCCTCGCCTTTTCTTTTCCTCAGCAAAACGATAGGGCTTTCCCGCCCGGTCAACACCTCTTCTTCAACCAGTCCAATATGCGTATAGCGTCTCGCCGTCGCCAGATTACGGCACATCAACGCAAAAGGTTTACCGGCTCTGCCCTTTCTTTTGCGCAAAGATTGAACCGCCGAATCCGATTTGGCATCGCAGGCCAGATGGTATCCGCCGATACCTTTGACCGCAAGAATCTTGCCGGTTAGAAGCGCTTCACGGGCCGCCGTTAACGCATCGCCGCAGGAAATTTTATCGCTATCTTCGGCGACGAATGTTAGTTGCGGCCCGCATTCCCCGCAGGCATTGGGTTGAGCGTGAAACCGCCGGTTATCCGGGTCATCATATTCCGCCTGGCAGAGACGGCACATTCTGAATCCGTTCATAGTAGTTTGCGGCCGGTCATAAGGCAATGATTTCGTTATCGTAAATCGCGGTCCGCAATTTGTGCAGTTTATAAACGGATACTGAAACCGCCGGTCATCAGGCGCGAATAATTCCGCAACACATTCATCGCAAACGCTAACGTCGGGTGAAACAACAGTGTTTATTCCTCGATTATTAATGCTTTCAGTGATGTGAAAACCGATATCGAAAACTGGCGGGATCTCTTTGCTAGTGATCGAGCTAATTTGAGAAAGCGGAGGCGCGGTCTTAGCTAACAACTTCAGAAAAGCGGATAAATTTTGGCTTGAGCCTTCAACCTCCAAAAATACGCCGCTATCGTCGTTGCCCGTAAAACCGCTTAGATAACAACTTTTGGCGCACGCATACACGAACGGACGAAAGCCCACACCTTGAACCAAACCTCGTACTTCCACCCGGAACCTTAACGGAACCGCCTTTTCCCGGTTAGTTTTTGGAAGTTCAGACATAAAAAATCTCTAGAATTCACATAGAATAACGCAATTGCCCGAAACTTACGCTGTCCGGCAATAGCAGTAAATAAATACCCCCCTCCGGAGCATTGCTCGGACTGAGGAACAAAGAACGTATCGAAGTGATCTTCGCCGAGGATATACGTTAAAAGTCGTGAACGGTCGGGTTTGGGTCCTTGCTCATCTCCGTGCTGCGCCAAAGGCAGACCGTGTTCTTTGCTTCATAATGTTTAGTTCTTCTTTGTGAACGGCCTTCACCGTTTACGTCGGCCCCAGCGTCTCGAGTAAAAATTTTCCTGGCGTTTTGCGCCGTCGGGAACAGGCAAGGACAATGTATATATCTGGTGCAACGCAGATGTATTTGTTAAAAAGCACAAATTAAAAGCTTCTATACCGGGATGATCATCAGCGAGGTTTATGAAGCGGGATTATTCGGGATCAAGGAAACTCAGGAAACAATTACAAAGCTCAATGTGGCGCTGGCAGAGGCAGTAAAGACTGGATAAGGGATTATACAGAGTCGGTCATCGAGAACAGGGCCTGCGTGGGTGAGATAACGGATCTGAGGGCTTGGAGTGCACCGTCACAATCATGCCTGTCCATATCCATCGCCTCGAGCCGGGCGCGGGAGTTGATCAGCAGCTGGGTTACTCTAAGCAACTCCGGATTCTCTCCGGGTTTCGATACCGATGATCGATGGTGTTCGACGCTTCTGAATTAGCGATATTTTGAAATAATTATCGTTCGATTGCCGCCGAGAGTCCGCGATTGGGGTTCAGGAAAGATTGAATTTTAAGGTTGTGGATCGCTCGCTTATAGAACCAATAAGTATTCGTGATAGGGAAATAATAGGGAAAACGCGAAACGGACGCCACCTTCGCGCCCGTAACTTGTTGAAAATATTGGCTCCGCAGGTAAGACTCGAACTTACAACCCTTCGGTTAACAGAAGAACGACGGCAGTATTCCTGAGTGCTACACGCTACTTTTAAGTGCATAAATCACAACAGTTTAACTGAGGTAATGCACCCAGTAACACTCGGTGATATTGTGTCATATTCTGTGCAATATCGAGGGTTATGACACAATCCATGTCACACAAGGTCTGGGCGGGTCAAGATTCTCCGGCACACATGTAAAGGTAAATGCACAAACAAAAGAAAAGCTCCATACCGGGTAAATTTGCCGGAAAGGTAAATGCAGCTCGCGCGCGAACGGCAAACTTAATAATTACCTCGTGAGACTTGAAAGACTCCGGCTAACTTCGGCGGATTCAATTGGTATTCATATGTCCGGTTACGGGCAAGCATGCCATGCCAGAAATCACCATCAATGAAAACCGCTATCTTTGCTTTTGGGAAGACGATGTTGGGCGTCCCTGGCAGATGTTTTACGCATGAAGTCATCGGTTTAGTCGGGTCGATCTTTTGTTCGCGTCCGTGCCACGGGAGGAGGAAATGATCAGAGTCAGCCGCTCCTATCAAGCTCGCCGAAACGTACAGAGTTTTCAATGCCTTGAAACACGTCGAGAGGCGAGGATGTAGTTTAATGTGCAAGTGTAACGTGAATCGGGGTTCCCTGCATGGTTTCGGCCATTTGGATTTCCCACCAAACGTTCGCGACAGGAACGGCACCACAACGCGACCGCTATAGAAATCTGACCGTCCCCGGATGAAAAGCTCACCTTTAGTTATTCAGAGGACACCCCCCTTTCTCGGATCACTGAACCGCAGGCGGCTTTTGCTGATCGGGGGATTCGTGCTCCCAGAAGAAGCGCCCGCGGGTGCGTTGCTGGGGGTAGATCTCGTTCATGTTGTCGGTTTCGTATAGCACCCCGTTCGCCATCACGTAGCGGATCGTTTCCGAGTTGCGGATGTCGGTAAGGGGGTTTTTGTCCATGATCATCAGGTCTGCGAGTTTGCCCACCTCGATCGAGCCGATGTCGCCGTCGAGGCCGAGGTAATACGCTCCGTCGATAGTCGCTCGGCGGATCGCCTCCAAAGGTTTCATCCCCCCCTGGACGAACATCCACAATTCCCAGTGAGCCCCGAGGCCCTGCAGCTGCCCGTGGGCGCCCAGTTGAGCCCGCCCTCCGGCGCGGACAAAATCGCGGACGGTTTTGGCTAGCTCCAGATGGTAAAAATCGTCCTCCGGCACCATCATCCGGCGGCGCGAGCGAGCGTCCACCGAACCGCGCGGCGTGAAGCGCAGTAGCTTCTCGTTCTTGAAAACGTCGGAATGCTGGTACCAGTAGTTTTCCCCCCAGATCCCGCCGTAACCCGACGATCAACGTGGGCGTGTAGCCGACGCCGCTGCGGGCGAAAAGGGTCAGAGCGTCCTTGTAGAGCGGCGCTATCGGAACGGCGTGCTCGATCCCCGTGTGCCCGTCGAGGATGTGCGAGATGTTGTAATAATACGTCGAGCCGCCCTCCGGGACGACCATCATCTGCCTGTCGCGGGCCGCTTTGATGATCTGCTGCCGCTGGTTGCGGCGCGGCTGGTTGTAGCTTTTCAGCGAGAACGCTCCGACGGCTTTCATCCGATCGACGTGGCCGGCGGCGTCTTCGAGACTGTTCACGACGGCTTTCTCCGCGTTCTCGGCCCCGTACAGGATGAAACCGGTCGAGAAAATTCGCGGCCCCGCCATCACCCCTGCCTTCACCATCTCGGACTGCGAGAAGACGAGCTGTGTCGAGGCGGACGGGTCGTGCGTCGTTGGTACACCGTATGCCAGGTTGGCGTAGTACGGCCACTGTTTTTCGGGGCTAATGTCGAGCGAATTGGAACCCATGTGGGCGTGCACGTCGACGATCCCCGGCATGATGGTGCGCCCTTTCATGTCGATCCTGCGGGCTTCGCGGGGGACGTCCACGCGGGCACCCACTGCCTTGATACGTTGTACTCGACGAGGACGGTGCCGCGTTCGATCACCTCGTCGCCCCCCCCCCCCGCGCATTGTTATGATCCGTGCGTTCGTCAGGGCGACGAGCCCGTGCGGTCGCCAGGTCTCAAACTCGAAACCGATGCGCGTTTTGACCGGCGCCGGGGGCGAAACTTTCGCCTCCGGCGGCTGTCCGCCAGGCGATCGTGCCGCTTGAGTGTCTTTCTCCTGCTGCTGCCGGAACACGTTCTCGAGGGCGAGTTCATGGAAGTTTTCCCCGAGCGTCCACGCGACGGTCTTGCTGTCCGGCGACCAGGTGAGCCAGTCGCCCGACTGGGCGGAAATGTTCCTGATCGGAACGATCGCCTCCGTCGCACTGAGCTTCAAAGTCTTCCCGGTCTGCGCGAACGGGGCGATGTAGATCTTGTGCAGTTCTTTGAACGCGACCCATTTCAAGTCCGGGGACGGGACCATTTCGGAAGCAAACTTCGCCTCGATGTGGCGGCGGTAATCGTCCCCAGTGACCTTGACGCTGCTCAAAAACGTGACGATGTTGGCCGGGGCGGTCGGGGAGCCCGCGGGGACGGGCGGGGATTCCATATAAAAGATCCGCTCGCCGTCCGGATCGAAATTCAAAACAGGCATACGTGCGTTCGATCCGCGGCTTAGCACATCCGTCACGAAGCGGCCCTCGCGCCCGTCCCAGTGGTGAATCTCGAAACTCGATTCGCTCGCGAGGTCCTACTCGTGAAAGACCGTCCCGCGCCCCTTAAGGTAGGCAACACTTTCCCCGTCCGGCGAAAATACCGGATTAGCGTACTGGTCCGGCACAGTAGTGATCTTGCGGGCGTTCGAGCCGTCGCCGTCGGCGATCCACACCGCACCTTTCTCCGCGTCCGACCAGGTGACGAAGGCGACCTTGCGCCCATCCCGGCTGAAGCTGGGCGAGTATTCCAGGTAATTCGTGTTCAGCAGCCGGCGCGGTTCGCCCGCAGCTTCCTTCACGTAGATCTTCCCGAGGGCGTTGTAGACGACTCGGTCGCCGTTCCGCCGGGCCCACCGCAGCAGCTTCGTCGTGTCGCGGTCCGGGGCGACCTTCTGCGCGAACCGGAGGGGCCGTGTCACGCGCTGGGCCACGTGGGCGGTGAAAGGGACCGGTGCCGCCTGTTTCGTCTGGACGTCGAGGCGGACGAACTTCCCTTGCGCGGTGATCACGATCGAACGGCTGTCCGGCGTCCACGCGTAACCCGGGTACGTCCCGAATATCGACCACGTCTCCTGCTGGTCGTGCGAAAGGTCATCGTATATTGGCCCATTTACGCCCGGACTCGATCTCGCGAAGGAACAGAGCGGTCTTCAAGCCGACGCGGCGGATAAAGGATAAATATTTCCCGTCCGGCGACACCGCGCGGGTCGAGCCGCGCCGCCCGAGCCGCGCACGAAATTCGAGCGCCGGGCCTTCGACATGTCGTACCGCTCGATCCAGTAAATGCTGTCGTAGACGTTTTTGTTGTAATCGAAAGCTGTGCTGTTAGCGAAGTAGACGAAGCGCCCCTTCGGGTCCATCACGGCCTCTCCGGCGTTAGCGGTCCAGTTTGGCTGCTCGGTGAGCTGAACGCCGGTCCCGCCGCCGTTTTAGTGGTACATCCAGATCTCGCCCGCCCCCAGGGAGCGCGTGTCGACGAAATGTTTCCGCGTCAGGACGTATTCCCCGTCCGGCGTCCACGACGGCGTATTAACCAGACGCACGGTCTCTTTAGTCAGTTGGCGTCTGTTCTTCCCGTCCGCGTCCATCAGCCAGATGTTGTCCGCGCCGTCTCGGTCGGAGGTGAAGGCGACGGTTCGCCCGTCCGGGCTGAAGCGCGGCTGCACCTCGTAGCTGGCCCCGCCGGAAATCAACTCCGCCCGGCCGCCGCCGATCGGCATCCGGTAAATGTCGCCCAGAAGGTCGAAAACGATCCACCCGCCGTCCGGCGACACGTCGAGGCTCATCCACGTACCCTCGTCGGTGTCGAACTCGACAAGAGTCGTCGGCCCGTGTTCCGCTTCGACGTCCCACGGGGCAGGCTTTTTGTCCGCGCCCGCCGGCTGCGGCGTTTTACGCTCGTCGGTCGGTTGCGGCGTCGGCGTCGGGGTTTGAGCGTGCGACATCGCGCACGATGAAAGGAGCAGCAAAGCGATCAGCGATTTAAGCATATGTGTTTGCGATTCGGAAAACCGGTGCCACCCCGAACAACCCCGAGGCGGGACGAACGAGCGCGCCAACGATACAGATAGACGAATCAGTATTGTAGCAGATGGACGAGGATTGGTTAACGACGCGAGCCCTCTGGGAATCCGGGAACCTGAAAAAGCAGAAAGCAATCTTCAAAAAGATAAGTCAATCAGTGAGCGATATTATGGTTTGCGGGAGCAAACCAAGGTTCACGGACTTGGCCAAATGCACCTGGAAGGCGGCCCGGCAGCGTTTTATTGATTGGTTAGAAGCACGCAATTTATCGTCCCCTATTTCTGCCCGGAAACATTATGACTTATGAACTTTGGCATTGCTTGATTGAAAATAATGAGTTTAACGATTTCGCTCCAGTCTGTAAGTTTTTGATTCTTCGCTCACCTGCGTAGGTCCTACTATCTATTCGAAATCTTCCGCCGTGCTAGCCCGCGCCCACCTCAAGCTTTCCTCAACCACCCTCCTTTATCCTATGCCCATCAACATATCCCGCGGTTCTGCCGACTATCGTAGGACGTGGGCACCGGCACTCATAGTGATGAGGGAACCGGTCCGGTTCTTGGTAGTCTGCGTTGAATGACAGTAAGAAAAGGAGATTTCATGGACATCCGAATTTTTGCACGCTCCCTGACCGCGTTTTTTTTGTTGGCTGCGGTTCTTCTGCCGGCCGTCCTGTTGGTGCCCCGCGCCCACGCGGCCGTTCCGGACAGCGGCACGCTCGCCAGTTCGAATGACGAGGTGACCTGGTCGGGCACCTTCACGGCTTCCAACCCCGTCGTCTGCGCCACCAGCACTGACCCGCTGTGCGACCACTTCCGGCTGACAATCTCCGGCACGTCAATCAGGCGGGTCCTTATCGCCATTGCGCCCGAGGCAGGGTTTGAGGCCGATGACTACGACCTGTATGTCTACAACGATCAGGGGGTGTTGGTTGCCCAACAGGCCGACGCCGACGGGAAGGAAGCAGTCGTGATCGAGAATACCGGCGCGGCGTTCTATGAGGTCCGCGTGCAGCCGTTTCTCGTCACCTCGGGATCGAGGTACAGCGGCGTCGCCATGCCGACGCGCGAGCAGGCCTTCGACTTGGAGCCGGAGTGCCTCCAGCCCCTCCCCGATAAGATAGGTATCCCCGGCGTCACCGACAGCGGGCAGACCATCGAGCTGTCCGTGATGCTGCTGCTCGATGGGACCGACGCGGCCGTGGCCCAGCAGATAGTGTCCCGCGCCGCCGAGTCCTACAGGCCGCTCGGCATCAACCTCGTGCTCAAGAGGACGAGGGCGGTCTCCTACACGACGACCGTCTCGACCGAGCTGATCGACGCCGCGAAGGCCACGGTCGGCGGGGTGCCCCCGCGCGGGATAGACCTGGTGGGCGTTTTCACGACCAAAAGTATGCAGGCGGCCAGCGGCGGGGCCGGGACGGTAGTCGGGCAGGCCGACTGCATCGGCGGAATCCGGTTCGACGCGACCTCGTTCTTCGTCGTGAGCGATATACGGTCGATTGAGAACCCGCAGACCGGCACCACCGGGACGCTCGCTTCCATGGGGTTCAACCCCAACGTCGATGCTACCGCCGAGGTGATGGCACACGAGATCGGCCACCTGATGGGGGCGCACCACCACTACGCGAACACGGTGGAAGGGAACCTGTCGAGTGCCGGCCCGAACGACCTCTCGCCGGCGACGCTAATGTTCAACGCGGTGAACTTCGCGTCACTGAACTTCAGCGCTGTCAACGCGAGCGTTGTCCGCGGCTACGCGGTCAACTATGCCGCGCCCTGACGTGCTTTCCGAGTTAGGCGGCGCGCCGAATAGCCGTAGGCGGGCTTGAGGCAGCACAGAATAAAGGTGCGCACAAATTTCGCACAAAAAAGTAGGGCAACCAATTTGGTTGCCCTATCTTATTGAGAATAATGGGGATCCGATCGTTTTTATTGTTCATTTAGCTCAAAATAAAAAAATATTTTCTGGCCCGATCACACAATGCTGAACACCCCAGCTCCCGCATATCACGGCGACCGTCCGAACCGCCCCCTCCCCGGCATCGTTTAACTTTCGATAAGCCCAACTAGCAAGGCGGCCATTTTTATAACGGCTTCGCTGTCATCTCTCCGCTCTCACGCTTACGGTGTCAGCAGCGGCCGCTTGCGTTCAGATCTCTTGCTTGGCGGAATCTGGATATCCTGCCACCGGGCTTCGATCGTTTTGATAATCCTTGCTTCAACATCGGTCGGTAGATCCGCGTCTGCAAGCGATCTGGCGACCTGCACCCGAGCTCTCTCATTACCTGTCGGAGCTGATCTGGCAAAATGCTACCGTCGGACTGCATTAAGATATTGCCTGCCGAATAATCGTACTCGACCAAACCGCAGGTCGATAAACATCGATATAGTGCCTTTGTCCAATTAACGGAAGGTGGCCCATCCCCACAGGTCCAAACTGGAACATGTTCCCGCGATCAATATTATGCGAATTCTAGCTTTGACTGCCGCTCTGTTTTTCATCTTTCCATCGATCGGTATTTCGCAGACGAGCGATTCGTCCTCAACCCGAAAAACTTCGTCGATCCGACTAGCTCCCTGCGAGGCTCCCGGTACCGGCGAAGGTGTGAAAGAGAGTGTTCTTTGCGGCAATTTGAAGTGTTTGAGGACCGCAGGCGAAAAAGCGGGCGCCGCATCACGCTAAAGATCGTCATCTTTTCGGCGACGGGCACCGGTAAAGCGGCTGACCCACTATTCTACATTCCGGGCGGGCCGGGGTCATCCGCTACTGAAGACGCACCTTATATTGCGAAGGACTTCGCGAAAGTCCGCGAGCGGCGAGACCTCGTATTCGTGGACCAGCGGGGTACGGGCGGCTCTAACCCTTTGAACTGCGAGTTTTTCGATCCCGCCGATCTACAAAGCTACCTAGGCCATTGGAATCCGCTCGTCCAGGTTCGCAAATGCCGCGAGCAATTGGAATCCAAAGCCGATTTGCGCCTTTATGTCACCTCGATAGCAATGGAAGATCTCGATGAGGTTCGTGCCGCATTCGGCTATGGACAGATCAACCTATTAGGCGGATCCTACGGAACTCGCGCCGCTCAGACTTACATGAAAGGCTTCGGTCCGACAAGCGGGTGTCGTCGGTAACGGTCGCTGGGCACATCGAGGGCTCGCTCATCGGCATGGTGGCCGCTCGGAAAGCCGGGGCTGATGCCTTCGTCTCGATTGCAGGCGCCGGTCGTCCGGTGCAGCATATATTGGTCGAGCAGTTAAAGCCTATGCTCCCGCCAGCATTGATGGCATCAGCGGAAAGCATTATGGCGGAGCTCGCTGCTGGAAAGACGGTCGATACTGTTCCGCCCGAACTCAACGCTGTGTTCCGTCGCAGCGTGCAACCGTATCTGATCTCCTGGCTGCGCTACGATCCCCCGATTCTCGTCGTGCACGGGACGACGGATATCCAGGCTACTTCGGCCGATGCTGAATTGCTCTCCCAATCGAACAAGTCGGCGAAGATGAGCATCATCGAAGGTATGAACCACGTCTTCAAAACTGTACCCAGCGATCGCGCGAAACAAATTGCATCGTACAGCGACCCATCGCTGCCGGTAGAACCCAAATTGATCAACGACATTGCAGGTTTTGTACAGGCGTTGCGGAAGTAGACCATCCCCGGCGACATTCGGTTCGTTCTGCACAGTTCGTTCCTAAGCTACGAAAACGATCTGCCCTTCCGCCAAAACTTCATCATGCGGGCTTATTACTTTTTGCGGGGGTGGTTCAGCATCCGCGAAGACCGTGCTTACGGCCTGGATGCCAGCAACGTAGTGATCGAGAGTGAGCCCATCGTGGTCTCACGGCCCGAGAACATGAAACTCGAAAGAGTGGAGTAAGGTGTTGAGACATAAAGGATTGAGTGGGATGGGTTCGCGTCCGATTCAACGACGATAGCATCGTCGCGTACTCGGCCGCCGCAACGATCAGACCTGCCACAACGCACCGGAGGCGGTTGAGCAAGATCGTTGATTCCTGAGCGCCGGGCGAACTCGGTTTCTCAAATTCATTAGACCGGCCACGAGCCGTTCATTGTAGAAAAGAAGCGATAGCCCGATCAAGAAAAAGAACAATCCAGAAAGGAACACACCCATTTCACTATCCTCCTTATGAAATATATTTTTTTGATAACAGCTACTAATGTTTGGAGTCTGACCCCGGCCCGTCCGTTTTGTGTGAGGTGACAATAAATGCTGATATGATGGAGACAAATAGGGTGGCGATTCGATCAACAGTAGTAACAACCGGTCTCGCTTATGATGTATCTGGTGACATCGTTACTATTCTAAGATGACAGGTTCAGTCCGCAACGGCTGTGGGATGGATGCTTCGCCAAACAAACTAAATTTGGGCGGATTAGCCAAAGTACTGTATATGAGAATGGAAACGGCAGATAAATCAACCACGGCCGATACAACGGCAGCAATTGCTTCGGCCTGGCACCTTGGAGGTTTGGATTGGCGCACTCTTCTGGGGCGTGTGTGGGTCGAAATTTATGCCGGCGGACTTCTCACACACGCTGCGGCACTGGCCTTTTATTTTTTATTCTCGCTTTTTCCTCTTCTTGTTTTTTTAGTTACACTGCTCGGACTCTTCGCCGAAAATGGTACAGAACTCAGGTTGAACTTGCTGGCGTTTTTAAGCCGCGTCGTCCCCGTTTCGGCGTCGGCACTGATTTATACGACTCTAGACGAAACAACGGCGAATGCAGAGGGAATTCGGCTATGGCTCGGCCTGGTGTCCGCACTTTGGTTTTCATCACTGGGAATCGCCGCGCTTAGCGAGTCTCTGAATGCAATGTACGGGGTGCATGATTCACGCCCTTGGTGGAAAATGCGTCTTTGGGCCGTAGGGCTTACCGGAGCCCTCGTTATGCTTATCATGTCCGCCCTGATAATTATGCTCTACGGCGGAGAAATCGGAGAGCGTCTGGCTGAATATCTCAATCAGGGCCCGCTTTTTGCGGCGGTGTGGATCATCGCTCAAATTCCGATTGCAATCGGCTTTGTGCTCCTCGCCTTTGCCTTGATTTATTACTTCGCGCCGGATCTATACGACCAGAAATGGTACTGGATCACACCCGGCTCCCTGTTGGGAGTTGCACTTTGGCTCCTTATTTCTTTCGTCCTTCGGATTTACCTGCGGCACTTTGATTCATATAGTCTAACCTACGGCTCCCTAGGTGCTGTGATCGTACTGATGCTCTGGTTCTATCTAACGGGTGTAGCTATTCTGCTGGGCGGAAAGATTAACGCGGAAATTGAGAATGCCGCAGCACAAGCAGGTATCGCTGAAGCGAAGGAGCATGGTAAAAAGACCTCGGATGCCTAAGCTAGTCGCACTTTGGGCTGACGGTCCCAGTAAATATATCGATTTAGCTAGGCCGATCCTGTCGGCCTGGGTGGAGTGATCGCTGTAAATGTTTGGGGAACGGCTGTGGAAGCTATGCCGCAAACGCCGGATGAATTGAAATCTATAAAAAACTTGTCGAGATGCACAGCGTTAACGGCGGTAAGCTCATTGGAGAGCCGTTTGTTTAAGAACGCCAACGACACCAAATTACTTAGACGGCCGCCGTTCGGGACGAGACATTTTCACTGCGGCTTTCTTGAGCAGTCTTCTAACGGTCGTGTCGCTGTTCCGACCCTTCTCACGATCTCAGGAGCCGTGAGGTATTCGTCATTGTACATTCCTGTTATCTCTCCTATATCAAGCGACCTTTTGGCACCGCCGGAGCCATTCGGGTTATTCGGACAGAATTTGCGTCAATTGTTTTGAAGGCAATCTTGATTCCGAGCCTCGCTGCCATAGCGTAAAGGCGAGTATGCGGCTGCCTATTCGTCGGCCGCGGAATCTCAAAGGATTCACCGATCTTTAGGTTCAGAAGCTCGGGATATTTCCGCATTGGCTTTTGGTAATGTCGCCCTTTGCAACTAACAGTTTAGCTGCTATCTCCGCGACCGTAAGCTCTTCTTGCTGATAGAGCCGCGCCGCCTCTGCGTGATTGACGGCACGGGAACGCTTTACCGGCTGGCGGCTGAGGGCACCGACTTTTTTCAGCCGGTGAGCGATGCACGTATCTGAAACTCCGAAGGCCGCCGCCAGCTCAGCGATGGTCATTTTTTCGTCCTCGTAAAGACGCTAAGCTCTTCGCTTTTATGTGAGGTTTTCTAGGTCCATAGTTAAGCTCACTCGTGTCAGCCTGACAGTTTTATCATCTAATGTTTGGAGCGATACGCGGATTCCGGCCTTCTTTGCCATTGCGTAAAATAGAACAAAATACTTTCGCACCGGGGGTCCCGGCAATTCAATCGATTCGCCCGGCTTTAATTCCCGAATCTGCGGATATTTAATGGTGCTTTCACCGTATCTTTTTCAGTGAAGTAAAGAATATTCTCAGCTTTGGCCGGGCGATTCTATTCAAGAGCCGTCAAAGCCCCTGCGCCGAGGACCCTGATAACGCATAAAGTTTATTTTTTGGCAGCCGTCTGCCCGCCTGCGAGAGATTTAACGAGTTTGTCTAAGAACTGATGACCTTCGTAAAACTCCCGAATCCCGAGACGTTCGTCTCTGCCATGCGCGCGGTTGTCGTCAATATCACTGAATAAACCAGAAACCCCGTACATCGGCACGCCGACTTGCCGGAAATAAAGGCTATCGGTCGCGCCCGTTCCCATGAGCGGAACGACCGGCACATCCTTCCAAAGAGCGCGCGTTGCGTTTTCAATCGGCCGCATAATCTCCGCGCTGAGCGGCGACGGCGGACTCGGTTTCGGCTCTTTTATAAATGTGACGGCAATGCGGCTATCGGCGAAAATTTCAATCAGTTTGCGGTGGAGGTCTTTAGCATTTTCCTGCGGCAAAATCCGGCAGTTGACCGTTGCCCGAGCGGTTTGCGGGAGGGCATTTTCGGCGTGCCCGCCCTCGAGTTTGGTCGCGACGCACGTGGTCCGCATCAGCGCGTTGTAATAAGGCGATTCAGAAAGCCGCGTTTGCGCTTCTGTGCCGCTGCTGTTTGCTGCGACCGCTTTCATATCCGCCGCTGATTGTCCGGTCTCGATCGCAGACATTTTTTGAAAATAGCCGCGGGTAACTTCGTTGAGATTAACGGGAAAATTAAATTTCGAAAGCCGTTCGAGTCCCGCGGCAAGCTGATAAATTGCATTGTCTTTTGACGGCAGCGAGCTGTGCCCGCCTTTATTTTTGACCTCAAGAAGAAAACTCTGATAAACCTTTTCACTCGCCTGTACGCCGTTGAATAGTTTGACGCCCTTGCGATGCCGGCCGCCCCCGCCTTCGTTAATGCCGAACTCAGCGGAAATTAAATCGCGGTGATTATCGATCAGCCACTTTACGCCGTTATAATCGCCGCCTTCTTCATCCGCCGTTAGTGCCAGAATAATATCGCGGTCAAACTGCGCGTTCTCCTGTTTGTACCGAATGAGGTTAGCGACGAAGATTGCCGCCATTGCTTTGTCGTCAGTCGTCCCGCGACCGTAAAAATAACCGTCGCGCTCGGTGAGCTTGAATGGGTCGAGATTATCGGACCAATCTTCTTTGAGGGCTTCGACGACGTCAATATGCGCGAGCAGAAGGAGCGGCTTGCGTTTTG
>JBBJOS010000009.1:0-121401 GCA_037723965.1 Pyrinomonadaceae bacterium
TCATACCTTAAAAAAAACCATTTCGTGGTCTAGACAATGGGGTTCACTTTAGTGTTTGACTGCGTCTTTCATAGCTGCATTGTTAGATTGCGCTGTTTGAAACAACAAGCCAACACTTAATCTTATTTCTAATTAAAGTTTCTTTACTTTTTACATTTTTAACAAATTTATTTAGGTAATGCAGCCAAAAATTCATTAACTATTTTCCAAGTTTGCTCTGGATGCTCTTCCCACGGCGAATGCCCACATTTTTCTATGAATTTCAGAATCGAGCCTTTTATCAGTAAATGCGCCTCATAAACATTTGCCTCGCCCGCTATATCCTGGCGACCTTGAATTAACAGAACAGGAGCGGTAATAACTTTTAGTTTAGGGCGCAAATCAAACCCACTTGCAATTTCGGCAAATGCAGGAAAGATGTAGGGGTTCATATCATCAAGATGAAGCTCCATCATCGACTTAAGGGCTAATTTGCGGTCATAATAATATGCCGACATCTCAGCTCGCTGAATTTCGTATATTGCTCGCTTAGGGTCAGCCTCAGAACGCTTGGAATCAAGCCAGTAAAGACGTTGCTCAATCTCCGTCGGACTCAATCTGCCAGTTCTATTATTTGAAAATACTTTCCCATAAGCAGATGTAATCGGTCCTGAACCAATTGTTACGATAGCTTCAACTCGGTCTGGGTAAGTACCGCCATAGGCAAGTGCCAACATCATTCCCCAAGAGTTACCAACAAAAATAAACTTATTTATTCCTAAATGTTTGCGTAATGCTTCGATGTCGTCAAAATAGGCTTTCCAGTTGATTGTCGAAGAATCATACTTTTTCAATACGGACCTGCCAGTGCCTCGCTGTTCAAGCATAATGGCTCGGTAATTCTTACTTAATTCATCAGCGACGGGCTGCATATAACGATTATCTGAGCCTGGACCACCACTTAAAATAAGAATTGAAGAACCTTTGTTTCCGAGGATGCGGTAATAAAGGTTGAAACCTTCACGAGGGATTTTACCGTCTTTTCAGCAATAATCTGTGCTGTACCGTTTGCGTTTAGCGAAATAACTATCAGGAATATTAATGCAATTAGTTGAAATCTTTTCATAAGGTTATTTTAAAGTCTTTTGGGTAATAAAAACGAGAGCAACCTAACTTATGATTATCCGGAATAGAATAGTCATATCACACCTAAACGGGCGTATTATGACTTTGCTTTCTTGATAATACACAGATTTTGTGTGTTATCAAGAATGGTTCGGGATACCTTTATTTGAGCGAAATTAAACTATTTTTTGCTATCTATGCAATGCTAATTTGGGAACATTTTTATCGAATAGAACTGATCGTAAGAGTAAAAAAGGATGCAAACTAATTCAATGCCAAGCTGCGTCGGTTATTCATTTCCGCTAACGAATTTATAGCCGATTCCGCGGACGGTTCGGACGATTTGCGGGTTGTTCGGTTCGTCTTCCAGGTACTTTCGCAGGCGAACGATGAAATTGTCGATTGCCCGCGTGTCGGTGTCTTCCTGGAGGTCCCAGACTTCTTCGAGGATCGTTTTGCGGGATACGGTGACACCTTCGTTTTCGATCAGGTAGCGGAGGAGTTTGATCTCCATCAGCGTCAGGTGGACGGTTTCGCCGCTGCTGCGGAGTTCGAGGTTGGCAAAATCTATGGTTTTGCCGTTGACGGTGTAAATGTCGTCGATGCGGGCGCCTTTTGTTTCTTTGCGCATCCATTCGCGGCGGCGGAGGAGGCCGTTGAGGCGGGCCATGAAAATCTCCAGATCGAACGGCTTCGGCAGGTAATCGTCGGTTCCGGCTTCAAAGCCTTTGAGCACGTCTTCGGGCCGGCCGCGGGCAGTGAGCATCAGGATCGGCGTGTAATTTTGTTTCGCTCGCAGTCTCGTAGCCACTTCGAAACCGTTGATACCGGGCAGCATTATGTCCAAAACAATGGCGTCGAAATCGGAAATTTCGATCGTTTTAAGCGCCGTTTCACCATCATGCGCGATCTCGGCTTCGTAGCCTTCGGCTTCCAGGTTAAACCGCAGGCCGTCGGCCAAGTGCTGTTCGTCTTCGACAATGAGAATTTTCATAGTTCTTACGTTCTGAGTTCAAGCTTCAGCTTGTCTTAAACTTAGGGCTGAAGACAAGCTGAAGCTTGAACTCAGAACTTAGGCCCGCGGAAGTTGGACGAAAAATGTCGTGCCCGCGCCTTCGCCGCGACTGTCGGCTCGTATGCTGCCGCCGTGCTTTTCGATGATCGATTTTACGATAAACAGGCCAAGGCCCGTCCCTTTCCGTTCGTTTGCTTCGCCTTCGGCTACACGGTAAAATCGTTTGAAAATTTGTTTCAGGTCGCCCTTCTTCATGCCGATACCGTTGTCCTTGATGAAAATCTCGGTTTTTTTGCTGAGGCTTGAATTTTTTGTGCGGATGGCGATCTTTGGATCGGCCCCGGAGTATTTGACCGCGTTATCGAGCAGATTTATGAATGCGGTCTGCAATTCGGCCTTGTCGCCCATAACGCGGATGTTGCCGGTTGGCTCGGTCATCCTGATCGCCGTGTCGGGCAAATTGTGCATTGTTCTGACCATTGCCGCCGCTTCGTTTATAAGAGAGCTGATATCGACATCCGAGATGTTAAATTGTCGTTTCTTTTCCCGCGTCCGGCTTGCCTGCAAAACCTGTTCGACCGTGTGCAGCAAGCGGTTGCTGTCGGCGAGCATTACATCATAAAACTCCAACTGCTTTTCCGGCGTCACTTTTCGGGTTTTCAGTGTTTCGAGGTAAAGCTTGATCGATGCTATCGGTGTTTTCAGTTCGTGAGTGATCGAATTAAGGAAGGCGTCATGCTGTTCGCTGCGCCTGATCTCGCGGACGAGAAATATAGTGTTGAGCACGATCCCGGTAATTATAAGCGCAAAGAAAATGATCCCGACGACCAGGGCAGCAACCTCACGCAAGTTGAGAAGTATCCACCCGACATTCAAAACGACGGCCAGAACGATCAGGCAGATACCTAGTGCGAGAAAGAAGATTGCGGTTTTGCGGCGACGCATACGGGTTAATGGTAAATGCAAAATGGTGAATGGTAAATGCCGGATCGCCATTTACCATTCACCATTTTCCTATTTAATATTAATTACGCGGTTTCGTGTATTGGCCGCAGTTCGGCCTGCTCTGTTTTTTCGGTCGCTAAATTATACGCGTAAACGTTTTCGGCAAGGCCCAGTTTCTCCATCAGCTTGATCTCGATCCAGTTGATATCGAATTCGTACCATGCAAGGCCGTGTCTTGCGGAACGCGGGTGAGCGTGATGGTTATTGTGCCAGCCTTCGCCCCAGGTCAAAGCGGCGATCAGGCCGTTGTTGCGCGAATCGTCACGCGTTTCGAAGCGGCGTGTGCCCCACAGATGTGTCGCGGAATTAACGAGCCAGGTAAAATGCCAGCCAACGACCACTCTCAGGAAGATCGCCCACAAGATCATAGGCAAACCGCCGATTGCAAATAAGCCGATCGCCAGAAAAACCGAAGGTACCCAGTAATATTTGTTCAAAACAAGCTGAAATGGGTCTTTTACGAGGTCGGGGCAGTAACGCTGCATTGTCGCCATCGAATTATTCTGCGCCGTGCCTCGAAAAATCCAGCCCATGTGCGACCAATATGTCCCATGGATCGGGCTGTGCGGATCGGCGTCGGTTTCCGTAAATGCGTGATGCAGCCTGTGCGTGGTCACCCACGTCAGCGGGCCCGACTGGATGGCCAGTGAGCCGATAACGCTCAGCGTTCGTTCGAACCACCTTGGCGTTTTAAAGCCTCGGTGTGTCAAAAGACGGTGATAACCGATGCCGACGCCGAAACTTGCGATAACCCACCACAAAATGACCGCCGCTATCACATTCTGCCAGCTGAACGTAAATAATGCCGCCACCGCAAGAGCGTGAAAAATAGTCACGCCGATAACGGTCGACCAATTGATCTTTTTCGAATTTGCCTGAATTTCCACTACGTTTTCCATTCAATACCTCGCTTAACCGCCCGGTTCGATAAGGGGTTCTTTCCCGTAATTAAAAGCCTAACAGGTTTAGCGATTCGTGATTGTAAGAGTTTTGTAAAAGCACTTTCGGAAAAGCGGCCTGTCTCTGCAGCCCGGTAAAATTTCTCTTGCAAATCCTTCCTAATTATTCTATATTTTTCGATGTTTTTCATTTGTTATCTGCCGCACTGGTATCTTGAACAATCCGGAGCGGTAAAACCAGTCAGTTCATTTTTTTAGGCTCCCACCTGAGAACACGAAGATGAGCGAAAAGTTCAACGCCGAATTCTGCGACAGTTATATTCACGTCAAACATTCACCGGGTTTCGTTATTACTCCGGGTGCCATAGAAAACATTTGGGTCCAATTTGCCGAGATGGGCGCCAAATATGAATGCGGCAAGTTCCTAGTGGAGGCCCGAGAAGTAAAGCGCGAGATTAATACAATGCAGGCGTTTGATTCGGGCGTTAAAGTGTCGGCCATCAGACCAAGGCTTACCGTTGCTCTTTGTTTCCCCAACTACAAGCATGACAAACTGAGTGAATTTTTCATAACGGTGGCCCACAATCGCGAAGTAAATGTAAAATTCTTCGATAATATCGAGACAGCTAAAAAATGGCTTGGCGTCGATCAGGCCGCCAAACACTCGGATGATCCAGCTTGATGCGGACTCAGTTTTGGTGATCCAATTTCTCACGAGACGCCCCCGAATAACACATTCGGCGAACCGTCTAACGCCTCAGAACCGATTCTTTGACTATTAATTCCAACTGATATAGATTTTCCGTAGTATCTAATAAAGTTTGCACGGGGGAATAATCATGGCGGACGGATCGGTATCGGAGCGGGTGATACGCGTTTTTGCGCAGTTTAAGAAGGTCGAGCCGGAGGAGATCAGACTCGAAACTACGTTCGAGGAGCTAGGCTTCGATTCGCTTGACGGCCTTAATCTTATCTTCGAGCTGGAAGAAGAATTCGATGTTGTTGTGCCTGATGATAAAGTGCAGTCGATGAAATCCGTAGCCGAGGTCGTCGAAGGCATCGAACAGCTTGTCGCAGACAAAGAGCAGCAGCCCGCCGCCTGATATATCCATTCATGAAAAGAGTTGTTATCACAGGAATCGGCGTCGTTTCCGCTCTCGGCAATAACGCAGCAGATTTTTGGCGTGCTTTAAGCAGCGGAGAATCCGGGATCGGGCCGATCACGAAGGTCGATCCGGCGAATCTGCGGTTTAAGAACGCCGCCGAAGTTCGCGGTTTCGATCCCGGCGAGCATTTCGACGACAAATCCCTGATGTGGCTCGATCCGTTCGCCTATTTCGGAATTGTTGCGGCCCGGGAAGCGGTTGCGGATTCTGGAATCGAATTTAACGATGCATTGCGCGGCCGCACCGGTGTCGTGACCGGCTCCTGCCTCGGCGGCAAGGAAACCGAAGATAAACTCTACGCCGATCTGTACGGCGAAAATAAGGCCCGGTTTCCGCCAACATCGATTCCGCGTGTGATGAGCAACGCCGTCGCCAGTCATGTCGCGATGGAACACGGACTGACCGGTGCGGCATTTACGCTTTCTACTGCGTGCTCGTCGGCAAATCATGCCATCGGCCAGGCGTTTTGGCTCGTCCGGCAGGGCACGCTTGACGCGGCAATTACGGGAGGAAGCGAAGCTCCGTTAAGCCTCGGTCATCTTCGCGGATGGGAAGCGATGCGGGTGGTTGCACAGGACACTTGCCGGCCGTTCTCAAAGGACAGGACAGGCATGATCCTCGGCGAAGGCGGTGCGATGTTCGTGATCGAAAATCTCGAGCATGCTCAGGCTCGCGGTGCTAAAATTTACGCTGAGATCGCCGGTTTCGGGATGTCGGCGGATGCTCACCATTTAACGATGCCGCTTGCGTCCGGTGCGGCGAAGGCGATGAGCGAAGCGTTGACGGACGGCAATATCGATCCCGCTCAGATCGGCTACATCAACGCCCACGGAACAGCAACACAGGCTAACGATGTGATGGAATCGGCTGCGATCCGCCTCGTCTTCGGCGAACACGCGGATTCAATTCCGGTCAGCTCGACCAAATCGATGCACGGCCACGCTCTCGGCGCCGCCGGAGCGATCGAAGCCGCCGCGACCGTTCTCGGAATGCACAACGGCCTGCTGCCGCCGAATATAAATTTTAACGAAGACGATCCCGAATGCAATATTAATGTCATCAAAAACAAGGCTTTACCCGCCGAGCCGGAAGCAGCGATGTCAAATTCGTTCGCATTCGGCGGGTTGAACGCCGTGCTTGCGTTCAAGAGGTTCTGAGTTCAAACTTTAGTTTGTCTTTCTGTTGGCAAGGAAGCACGCTGAAGCGTGAATTCAGAACGATGGCCAAAAAAAGTAAACCCCAGATCTGGTTAGAGTATGCCGCCGTTCGCGCTATCTTCGGCGTTCTGGGTATTCTTCCGAGAAACGCGGCGGTGAATCTCGGCATGTCCGTCGCCGGATTGGGCTACGGTTTCCTTTCCAGCCTGCGGCGGACGGGAATGCGCAATCTCGAGATCGCATATCCCGAAAAAACTATCACCGAGCGCGAGAAACTTCTTCGCGGAACGTTCGACAGTTTGGGCAGGATGCTCGGCGATCTGAGCCAATTTCCAAAAGCGACACAGGAAAGCCTTGCACATCTGATCGAATTCCAGATCGACCCCGAAATCCTCGCAGCTTACGAAAAACTTAAATCCGAAGGCCGCGGCATTATCATTGTCAGCCCGCATCTCGGCAATTGGGAAATGCTCGTTTACGGTTGGTCGGCATTGCATGAACCGATGAGCTATCTCGCCCGCCCGCTCGATAATACGCTGATCGAAGACCTGACCGTTAGCCTCCGCACCAAATTCGGAAACCGCCCGGTAAATAAAACAAACGCCGTCAGCCTTGCTATCCGAATCCTTCGCGAAGGCGGAATTCTCGGAATTTTAGCGGATGTCAACGTTCATCCGAAGGAAGGCGTTTTCGTTCCGTTTTTCGGCACACCGGCTTGCACGTCGATAGGCCCCGCGATGCTGGCGATCCGCACGAATTCCGTTATACTTCCGATGTGCGGAGTATGGGACAATGAAAAAGGCCATTACATCGCCACGCACGGCAAGATGATCGAAGCCGTAAAAACCGGTGACCGCCAGGCCGACATCCTGCAGACGACCGCTCTATTCACCGCCGAGGTCGAAAAACTCGTCCGTGCATATCCCGGCCAATGGCTCTGGATACACAAACGCTGGAAAACGCGCCCGCCCGGAGAAAAAAGCCTGTATGACTGAAAAAGCGTATGACCCATCCACCTGCGAATCCTGCGGCGAACAATTCGGCTGCGGAGCGAAACACGACGGCTGCTGGTGCAATGATGTAGAACTTACTAAAGATGCCGCCGAGAGCTTAAAGGAAAAATTCAAGACATGTCTTTGCCCAAAATGTTTAGAAAAGTCACTACAGCAAAAAAAATTTATGTAATGTGACTATAATGTGAGATGCGCGACTTTGTTGCTGGATAGATGACTTACTTGATGAAGTTAATTGTTTTAGTGATTTTAATTATATTGGCTCTTGCTGGTGCAGGACTTTATTATTTTGGCCGTTCTATTTGGGTTCCGGTTTCGCAGAAGGTCGTAGGAAAAAGGACTGTCGCCGCCGCAGTTGAGCAGTTTTCTCCAGTCGCAGAACAACGTCTCGTTCCTTATTTTAATGAATCCGGGATACCGTTTCCCCCAAACCAAATTACGCTGATCGGCCTTAAAGAAGAAAAGCGTTTAGAGTTGTGGGCAGAAAATAATGGCCATTGGGTTCTGGTAAAAACTTACGAAGTTAGACGGGCAAGTGGAAAAGCCGGACCGAAGCTGGTCGAGGGCGACGAACAAGTTCCAGAAGGTCTTTATAGAATTGAAGGACTCAACCCCAACAGCAGCTACCACCTTTCTCTTAAGTTGAATTATCCAAATGAATTTGATCTAGCTCAGGCAAAAATCGATGGCAGAACGCGGCTAGGCGGCGACATATTTATCCACGGAAAAGCTGTTTCGATCGGATGTCTTGCCATGGGAGACGAAGCAATCGAGGAGTTGTTCGTTTTGGCTGATCATGTAGGAAAAGATGATATTTCGGTGATTATCGCGCCGCATGATTTTCGATCCCGCCCGCCAAGAAACAACGGAACTGAGGAATGGATCAGAGTTCTATACGATAACATCGCTGAAGAACTAAACAAGTTCACCCACTAGTAAGCTCATTACTTTCTCGCTTGTGATTGGACGGCGGTGATTGCGACGGCATCGACGATGTCTTCGGCTTTGCAGCCTCTTGAGAGGTCGTTGCAGGGGCGGTCGAGGCCTTGGAGGATCGGGCCGATGGCGGTGCCGCCGGTCAGGCGTTCGGTTAATTTATAGGCGATGTTGCCGGCGTTCAGGTCGGGGAATATGAGAACGTTGGCGCGGCCCGCGACACTTGAGCCGGGAGCTTTCGATTCGGCGACGGATGGAATGAGAGCGGCGTCGGCCTGGAGTTCACCGTCTATTATTAGATCCGGCATTCGTACGCGGACGGTTTTTACGGCTTCGACGACTTTATCTATCAGTTGGTGTTTCGCGCTTCCTTTGGTTGAGAACGAGAGCATCGCGACGCGAGGTTCGACGCTCAATAATGTACGGCACGAATCGGCGGAGGCGATGGCGATTTCGGCTAATTCGGCAGCGTCTGGATCGATTACGACGCCGCAATCGGCGTAGATCATTGCGCCGTTTGCTCCGAATTTTTTATCCGGCACGACCATCAGAAAAAAGCTCGAAACGGTTTTGAGGCCTTCGCGGACGCCGATGCACCGCAACGCGGCGGCGACCGTGTGAGCGGTCGTATTCGTCGCACCGGCGACGGAGCCGTCGGCTTTGCCTAATTTGACCAGCAGATTAGCGAAATAAAGCGGATCTTTGACGGTTTGCTCGGCTTCTTCGAGCGTCACGCCTTTTGCACGGCGCAGCTCGTGATAAAACCTGGCAGTATTGCCGAAATCGGCGGATTTGCGGTGATCGAGAATATCGACGCCGTTGAGATTGGCTCCCGATTGCCGCGCCAGTTCACGCACCTTTTCTTCATCGCCGATGACGGTGATTTTAGCGATTCGGTCGCGGGCGCACATCTCGGCGGCCTGAACGGTGCGGTTGTCTTCGCCTTCGGGCAAAATAATGTGCTGAATATCGGCGGCGGCGCGTTGGCGAATTTGTTGTAGAATCATAGCAAACGTAACGCAGCCATCTTGGCGGATGTCGGGTGAGCATCCTGCCCGCCCTTCGGCGGCTGGAAGCCACCGCGACATCTGGCTAGAAGCCGACGTTACTGTTCTCCAACTTAACATACAACTTTCCCACTTAAAACTTGCTCAAATAAGCTCTATTACATAGACTTGTTAAAACGATCTTCGAGGAACATTAAAAATGAGCCGATCAATCGAAAAGAGCGCTAAAATCACACGCCGCGAAAAGACCCAACTTAAAGGCAGAATGGGTAATTTCCTAATGTTTTTGCCGAATATGGTGATGCTGCTGGGCCGGATGCTGAAGGACGCGCGCGTGCCGGCGGCGGAAAAGGCTCTTTTTCTGGCGGCTATCGTTTATGTTATTTCACCGCTCGATTTTATTCCGGACGTTTTTCCGTTTATCGGGCAGGTCGATGATCTTTATGTGGTTGCTTTGACATTATTGCGGCTGGTGAACCGGACGGATGCAACGGTCGTCCGCGAACATTGGACCGGCGGCGGCGATATTGTTTCGCTGGCGGATTCTATCGCGAGCGTTGCGCCGATGATCTTGCCGAAACGGGTTTCCCGCGTGCTTTCGTCTAAGGTCGAACTAGCACCGTCGGCCAAGATTATTAGTAATATTACGAAGAATCGTGAAGCCGTGGTGATCGAAACGCTGGAGCCAATAGCGGTTAAGTCTTAAGTTCTGAGTTCAAGCTTCAGCGTGTCTTAAGTCTTGAGCCAAAGACAAGCTGAAGCTTGAACTCAGAACTTTGAAACACTTTTGGAGTTTCCCGCTGTTTAGAACTGTATATGCCCAAGCTCGTAAATTTTCAGATCGATTAATTTGAAATTTCTTCCCGAATCTTCGCTATAATACATTTATATCCGCGAAGGTTGGCCTCATATATTTTATGTTCGAACGCTACACCGAAAGATCCCGCAGAGTCATTTTTTTCGCTCGTTACGAGGCCTTACAATACGGCTCGCCGGTCATCGCGCCGGAGCATATTCTGCTCGGGCTGATGCGTGAGGACAAGACCATCGGCGCCCGTTTCTTCGCATTCCGCAACAGTCTCACCGTCGATATGGTCCGCCGCGAGGTCGAGGAACGAATTGTCGTGCGCGACCGCATACCGCAGTCAGCGGAATTGCATCTTTCTCCCGAAACGAAACGCATTCTCTTTTACGCCAGCGAAGAAAGCCGCGGCCTGAAAAGCCGATTTATCGGGCCGGAGCATCTGCTGCTCGGCCTGGTTCGCGAAGAAAATTCGATTGCCGCCGAGATATTGTTCCAGTTCGGCTTGCGGCTCCAGGAAGTCCGTGACGAAGTCGGCAGGCAGTCCGGTTATAAAGCTTCCGCGCCTCTAAACAAGGAAAATTCCAAAACGCCGAATCTGTTGGAATTCACACGCGATCTGAACGAAGACGCGGCTTCCGGCAAGCTCGATCCGCTTATCGGCCGCCAGTCGGAGATCGAGCGGCTGATAGAAATTCTCTGCCGCCGCACAAAGAATAATCCGGTGCTGATCGGCGAATCGGGAGTTGGAAAAACCGCTATTGTCGAAGGCCTCGCACAGCGGATTATCGACCGGCAGGTGCCGAGGTTTCTCGAAAATAAACGCATTCTGTCGCTCGACCTTTCGCTTGTCGTCGCCGGTACGAAATACCGTGGCCAGTTTGAAGAGCGTTTGAAAAAGATCATGAGCGAGCTCAAGGAAGACGAGAACAGCATCGTTTTTATCGACGAGCTGCACACGCTCGTCGGAGCCGGTTCCGCCGAGGGCACGCTCGATGCCGCCAATATTTTGAAGCCTGCACTTTCACGCGGCGAGATCCAATGCATCGGAGCGACGACGCCGACGGAGTTCCGCAAATCGATTGAAAAAGACCGTGCCCTCGAACGCCGTTTCCAATCGGTAAAAGTTGCTCCGCCGACCGAAACCGAAGCTTTGCAGATTATCGAAGGCATCGTCGAACGCTACGAAGCCTTTCACCAGATCAGGTATTCGAAGGAAGCATTGCACGCCGCCGTTTACCAATCGAGCCGTTATATTCCCGACCGTTTCCTGCCGGACAAAGCCATAGATGTTCTGGATGAAGCCGGTGCCCGCGCCAAGCTTCGTTATCAGAGCGAAAATCCGGCCGAGCCTTCGTGGCGTGAAACGGTCGATAACTGGAAGCGTGCGGCTGCCAATGAAGATCAGATTATCTCGTATGAGCTGAAAACGCTCGAAGATTCATTTTTCTCCGTCGAAGTGACGAAGGACGATGTTGATGAAGTGATTGCCCGCTGGACGGGCGTTCCCGTTGCGTCGATCAAAACCGAAGAGGCTAAAAAGCTCTTGGGCATAGAGGTCGAATTGCACAAACGCATCATCTCGCAGCGTCCGGCGATTTCTGCTTTGGCCCGTGCCATACGCCGTTCGCGTGCCGGGCTGAAAAATCCGAACAAACCAGTCGGTTCATTTTTGTTTCTTGGCCCGACCGGCGTCGGCAAGACCGAAGTTGCGCGGACACTCGCCGAATATTTGTTCGGCTCTGAGCGTACCTTGATCCGCTTCGATATGAGCGAATTTATGGAGAAACACGCCGTTGCCAAATTTATCGGCTCGCCTCCGGGATACGTCGGTTTTGAAGAAGGCGGACAGCTTACCGAAAAGATCCGCCGCAATCCGTACTCGGTCGTGCTTTTTGATGAAGTTGAAAAGGCCCATCCCGATCTGTTCAACGTCTTATTGCAGGTTTTTGAGGACGGCGTGCTGACCGATGCTCAAGGCAATACGGTCGACTGCAAGAACGCGATCTTTATCATGACCTCGAATATCGGCGCCAAATTTATCCAAAAGCGGACGACCGTCGGATTCCAGGCAAGCGGCGAGGCTTCGCGTCAGAAAATGGAAGATCAGGTGATGTCGCAGGTCAAACAAGCTTTCGCGCCGGAATTTCTCAACCGGCTCGATGAGATAATTATCTTTGATGAATTGCTCGATGAAGACATGCTCCAGATCGTCGATCTACAGCTTGCAAAGCTAAACGAGATCGTCGAAAAACGAGCTTTGACGATCACGATGACCGGCGAAGCCCGCCAATGGCTGGTCGAAAAAACGACCGCCGACCGCAGCTACGGCGCCCGCCCGCTAAAACGAGCCCTCCAAAAATACGTCGAGGACGAACTCTCCGAAGCCCTAATTCAAGGCGAAGTCCACGAAGAAAGCAGCGTCGAAATCTTTCAGGAAGGTAACAAGCTCGCCTTCCGCACAATCAACGAACTCGAAAAAGTTTTGGCAAAGAAATAAAACTTGAATCCAAACATACGGAGTCATAGAATAGAGAGCAGGTATATTGCTTACTCTCCTTTTTTTGACATATACGGCAACCGCGTTTAGCTATAAGGGTGGCAACCTAGAGTTTAATGGGAAACATCGTAGTTGAACAGGTTTAATATCGCGATAGTATTTGAAGTAGAAATTTGTATGAACATCAAAAGATTTTTAGTTACTTCCAGCATCGGTTTGGCGTTAATGCTTACTGTTGCGGTCGATTCGAACACTTTTGCACAAGGCCGGGGAAATGGAGGCGGGCGGCCAGCCGGAGCCGGACAGCCTTCGGGCGGCGGAAGTGTGAATCGCGGACTTGGCACCGCGGCAACACGTTCAAACGGGCGATCCGATGATGGTTTGGGCACTGCTTCGCGACGATCGAACGGCCGCTCCGATGCGGGTATTGACCGGGCAAAGGCCGGACGTAACAATACATCGTCGATGAGCGATACGGAATTAAATCGTTATCGAGGCCTTTCGCGAAAACTCGGCACTACGCCTGAACAAATGCGTGCGGCTTACCAGTCAGCATTGCTCGCAAACCCGGAACTAAAATATGGCCAGTTCGTTGCGGCTAATGTAATTGCCGACAATTTGAACGGCCGTTATCCGGGAATCACGTCATCAGCAATTCTTGGCGGTCTGGCGAATGGCGACAGCATCGGTGAAACACTCCGGGATCTCGGGATGAGAAAGGAAGATGCGAAGGCTGCTGAAAAAGCCGCGGAGCGTCGAATCAAGGAAGCAAAGAACAGAAATTAATCTTTCAGCTTTTCAAGTAAAAAGGCCGCAGCATTTTTTTTGCCGCGGCCTTTTTACTTTGAGCAGCCTTAGTTATCAGTGATCGTAACGGTGATCGCAGCCATGGCAGCGGTCTGCCGCTTCCTGGGTCCAGAAAACATGGGTAGCTTTTTTGGTGCCGTTCATGTTGTCGCGTTCATAGTAGCTGCTGCGGCCGTTTGCCGATTGGCTGACAAGCCGTCCCCAATTGTGCTCCGCGTCAGGGTCGTCGCCAAATTCATTTACAACGAACGCAGAAAAGCCGACCGTGGTCGTGGCGTCGAGGTGAGAGTATGTGGTTGACAGCTGGTCGTAGTCGTGTTGGTTCGGGCTTGGGTTTCCGAGATCGTTCGAGTAGTCCATGCAGGTATTCTGGTCGGAGCCGTCCTCGCTCGTGTGACCAAGTCCAAGCGTGTGGCCTATTTCCTGGCACATCACGTGTCGGCGATTCGTTGCGTTATAACCTCCGCCGTTGAAATACGAGTCGTTCATTTTCGATGATCCCTGCGTGATGTGGCTCCCGCTAATGTTAATGGATGCTAGGCCCAGCCAGCCGTTGAAACCATAGGACGCATTGCAAGACCGAACCTGTCCGCTAACCATCGGGCACCGCTTGCGTATCCGCGAAGTATCGTCACTTGTCCCGTTTATCATATCCAGGACGCTTGATCCTGACCAATCGAACATTGCCGAATCAAGCTCACTGTCCCAATCAGTGGTGTTGCTGTCAACAACCTTTAGATAGAATGGGTTTGAGGTTCGAGCCCAGTGGTAATTGTTCCAGGAATGGCTGGCGCTTACGTTGCCGGCGAAAAACAAAGCTGCAAAAAATAAGCCTAAAGCCATGCGGCTTGCGTTCGTTCTAAATTTCATCGATTTCTCCTGTTGTCTTTTGATTGTATATGCAAATGACCGTCCGAAAACAGACGCTCGGATGATGCCGCAAGACGAACTAAGGATTATAAATATTGGTAGAATTAATAAATATTTGAACATCGCGGTGGGCGTGAGAGGTCAAATAAATATCTACGATATATAAGCAGGGATTGTATCCGACATAAGAGGAACTGTCAAGGAGGAATTTCGGAGCAATTAGTATCGCGGTCATTAGATTAAAAAAAAAGAGGCACCTGGCCTCCTTTTTTTAAATCATTCAAATCGTTAGACCATTTTCAAGACACTACTGAGTAGCAGACTGACGAGATCGACATCGCCTTCGGATTGCGGGTCGTAATCGTTTTGATTACGACCGTAAAGGGCATCCTGATAACCTAGCTCATAGCCTTCGCTAAGAATGCGGCGGCGTTCGGCAAGGCTGATCGAAGCGGCATCGTAGCTGCCGTTTGGATATGAATACGGATCGAAGTAAGAATCGTCGGCGTTGCCGTTGTTTCTGGCATATTGTCCCGCGTAATATCCCTCGTCATATCCCATACCCAGTGAACGGCGAATCATATCAGTCGCAAATCCGCCTGAATACTGATCGATCAATCCCGCGTAGGGAATGGCATTGATGAAGCTGTTCGGATCGTAGTTGTTGTAACCGTTATCGTCGTATCCGCTGTTGTAATAGCCCGGATAATTTTGCTCTCCCTGATAACCACCGTATTGGGCGTTATAGTAGTTCGGTGAATTATAGCCGTACTGCTGCTGATCGTATCCGTAACCATCATTCTGGTCATAGGAATTGCTCAAACCACCAAATCCGCCGCCGAGGAACTGGGACAATACAGTGCTCAATAGCTGCTGTTTCCAGCTTACGCCATTGTCATACCCGTTATAGCCGCCGTTATAATAATTATTGTTGTAATCAATATTATAATTGTCGCGGCCATCATAAATGTAACGCGAACGGTCATTGTCGTAATACCGGCTGCGGTCGTAGTACTGTCTGCTTTGGTCCTGTGTATATTGCTGCCAATATACCGGAGCATTCTGTACATACTGGACACGCTGCTGGTACTCGCGGCGGTCGTCGTCGCGATAAATTTTAGCTTGGCGCTTTAAATCCTTTTCGTAGGCCTTTGCTGCCTTTCGGTCGTCGCGCCGTTCCATATTCGCCTGCTTGCGGTACTGTCCGGGGGGAAGTCCGTTCCACCAGCGTTCGTTGCCGCGATTTGCCTGACGGTTTTCATATTGCGGAACGATTATCTGAGGCCGGGCCTGATACTGCGGCTGTCTGGCCTCGCGGCGTTCCTGCTTGAATTCCTGTTTATCAGCTTTGCGTTGCTGCTTCCAATCCACGCGATTATCGCGTTCCTGGCGGTATTGGGGGCGTCCGGCATTCGGATTTTGATAAACCTGTATCCGCTGCTCGCGCTCAACGCGCTGCGGGCGCTCAAAACGGGGCTGTTCCTGACGCTGCTGCATAAACCCACCGTGCTTGCCGCCGCCATTTCCGCCGCCGTTGCCCTTGTCCTGTTTTTCGGGCTTGCCGCCTCCGCCGCCTTTATTGCCTTTCCCGCCGCCCTTACCTTGGCCGAAGACAGTTCCGCCCGCAAGCGCGATCATTAAACCAAATGTTAGAATCGCCGAAAATACGCTTAAATATTTGCTTCTCATAATATTTCTCCTGTGCAACCACAGTAAATACAGCAGTTTGCTTATACCATGAACAATGCAAGCGCCGTTCCATCGAATAAGTACTCTTATAATGCAGTTTTAACCCTTTGGATCAACGGTATGGTATGAATTGCCACGATATCGTCAGTGTGAAACGATTTATTTCGCGACAAAGAATTTCTCAATTCGTCGTGCACTCTTCGCTTTTCGCACTTTAGCCTGTATAATTCATAACTTTGTCGGATACGCTGTAGAGGCAACCTCAATATGATTCGCAGAATCATAGATTGAGTAAAAATCCGAACACTGAACGGCCGCCAATTTTTGTATTTTCCAGCAAGTTATGATTCAGCCGGGCGGCCGACGAAGCTTTTTAAAAGCTTTCAAATCGCAATTATAAGGGAATCGTTTTTATGCACAATCTTCGCGCATTCGGACTTGTTTTATTGGGCCTCGCCGTATCGGCGGCCCTGGTCCTTGCCATAGCCGACCGCAATGCGAATGCCGTCTCGGCCGCATCTCAGCAGATCGTTGAAACCGTCGATATCCAGGGCAACCGCCGCCTGCGTGACGACGACCTGCTTTACTATATTAAAACCAGGGCCGGCGACACCTATGATCCGGCCGCGCTCGAACGCGATCTCAGGGAACTCCTTTCGCTGAATTTCTTCGATAAATCCGCGACCCGCGTGCTTACGACCGAAGGCGTCCGCGGCGGCGTCAATGTAATTTTCGAGGTTCGCGAGCTTCCGATCGTTCGTGACCTTGTATTCACCGGTTTGAAGGCGGTTCCCGAGTCCGATGTGCTCAAAGCTTTTCGTGAGCAGCGGGTCGGTATATCGAAGGAAGCGGTTTACGATCCCGTAAAAGCGAGAAATGCGACACGGGTCATTCGCGAGCTTTTAGCTACGGGCGGTTATCCGAATGCCAAGGTTACGATCAAAGAAGAAGAGATTTCCGCAACGTCGGTGGCCGTAACTTTTGAAGTCGAGCAGGGAAACCGTTCACGCATCGTCGAGATCGATTTTGTCGGCAATGAAAAATTTTCGGACAGGGAGCTTCGCGCCGCACTAACGCTTGTGCAGGAAACCGGCCTCATTTCGCGGTTCAAGGGACAGGATATTCTCGACCTTAGAAAACTTCAGTACGATCTCGGTAAAAACGTCCGGGCGTATATGTGGTCTAAGGGTTATTTTCAGGCCCGTCTCGGCGAGCCGGAGGTCGTCGGCCTCGGCGTCAAACGAACTGATTTTATCCCTCTTATAACTCTTCCGCTGCCGCTGATCTCCTCAAAAGACGATACATTAAAGATCATTGTTCCGGTGACGGAAGGAAAGCTGTTTCGCGTCGGCGAGCTTAAGGTCGAGGGAAATTCGATCTTTTCGGAGCAGCAGATATTATCTTATGTCGGCCTGAAAACGGGCGAGATCGCTAACGGTAAACGATTGCAGGACGCCGTTTACGAGGACATGAAAAAGGTTTACGGCTCGCAGGGATTTGTTCTGTTCAGCGCTGAATACGAGCCGGAATTCAAGGAAAGCCCGACGAATCCGAATGAAGGAATCGTCGATATCAAGATCAACATTGACGAAGGAAAACAATTCACGCTTCGCCGATTGGAATTTACCGGCAATACCTTTACCCGCGACCGCGTTATGCGGCGCGAATTCCTGATCAATGAAGGCGATATTTATAACCAGAACTTTCTGGACATCTCCGTCGCACGCCTGAATCAAACACAGTACTTCGATCCGATCGACAAGGACCAGGACGTCGAGATCCGCACCGACGAGGATCAGGGCGATGTCGATCTTATCGTTAAGATCAAGGAAAAGGGACGGCAGCAGATCTCTTTCAACGGCGGGCTTTCGGGTATCGGCGGCTCTTTTTTCGGGCTTGAATATTCGACTAATAACCTTGCGGGACGCGGCGAGATTCTTTCGTTCTCGCTCGGTGCCGGTAACCGCCAGCAGAATCTTCAGTTTACATACCAGGAACCTTATTTCCGCAACCGGCCGATTTCCGTTGGCTTTTCGCTATTTGCGTCACGGTACCGATTTTTCGGCGAGGGAACGTCGCTGACGCAGAATCAGGACATTTTGAACGACCTGTTCAATCCGCAAGGCCAGATCACAACCGATTCGAGCAATCTTTTTACGCAGACTACCTACGGCGGAACTTTGTTTGCGACCGCGCCGCTTTCGGAAATTTACTTTAAAAAGCGGCGTTTTACGCAGTTTTCCAGGGTCGGCTTAACCTACCAGCTTTCGGCGACGACGATCACCGATCCGCCTATAAACGATTCAGCCGATCCGGCCGCGAGAATTCCGATTATTTACGCCCAGCCGAATATTTTAACGAGCCGCATCACCGGATCGTTCGTTTATGACACGCGGCAGCCCGCTCCGAACGGCATTGACACCTTGAGCGGAACTCAATTATCGGCGACCGTTGGGTTGGCCGGTCTGGGCGGCGACGTGCGAACGTATCAACCGAACATCAGCTATTCTCAATTTATACCGGTACGCCGTAAAAAATCTAAAAACCCGGAAGTTTTCGCTTTTCGCATTCAGGCCGGAACGATCGGCACTTTTGCTCTGACCGATACGGTTAGAAATGCCAATTCACTGGCATTCATTGGTGGCGTGCCCGCTTACGAACGCTATTTTCTCGGCAGTGAGAACGATATACGCGGTTATACTTCGCGGTCAATCGGCCCGGTCGCTCCGTTCGATACATATGTGACGAGCAGAAATGTCACGGCGACGACGAACGCAGCAGGCACACAAGTGCCAATCGCTGGATTTCCGGCCGGTTCACTCATTCCCGGCGAAATCGCGTCTATCGGTGCATTGACAGGTTTTGACGGGGCCAACCCCGCATTGTTTTCCAGGAATTTCCGCTTTATTGGGGGCGACACGCAGCTTCTCGGAAATTTTGAGTATAGAATTCCGCTGATCGGACCGGCCACGCTTGCGGCTTTTGCGGACATTGGCAGTGTTTTCAATCTTCGCAAAAGCGGAACGCAAATTATCAACAGTGAATTTCTGGATGACGATAGATTTTTGGGTCCGGGACGCCTGACGGCTTTGTCGTTAATAAACACGACGAACCTTGAAAGCAGTTTCGGCAGTATTCTTTATTACCGCAACCGCGTGTTGACGAAGACCGATTTTATCAACGAATTCTGCCGGGGCAACCGGTTCGGGTGCCCGACCAGTCTTTCGCCGGAAGTTCAGCAATTTTTCGTTCGCGGCGAGGCTCAGCAGAATTCGTTGCTGCGGGTCGATGACAGCACATTCGGTAAATTGGGTAATTTCAAGGCCAGCGTCGGCCTGGAGCTGCGTGTTCAGGTACCGGTAGTAAATGTGCCCTTTCGCCTTATTTACTATTACAATCCTAATGGCAAATTCGGCAATACGGCGGAGCTTCCCGGGATTTTCCTGCCCGGAAAGCGAAACGGATTCAGATTTACGGTCGGACGGACGTTTTAACGTAACGCCGGCTTCCAGCCGGCTGTCGCGTTGGCGTCCCGTCGACGGATACGAGGGCAGGATGCCCTCGAGACAACCGCCAAGATGGCGGCGTTACCTTCAAAAATTGACAACTTTTGGCCGATAACATAATATTGTCGTTCTTTCCGTCTTTTTATCAGGGAACAGGCAACAGTTCCAGCAATAATTGGTTCTAAGATTTAGTTTGAAAAAGATCAGCGCTTGATCCTCAAGTGTAAGGAGTATTAGATAAATGAAAAGATTTAGTTTTATTGCCGCTAGTTTTATTTTTGTGGCGGTCTTCGCGGTTTCGGCTTTCGGCCAGGCAGCGGTACCGACCGGTAAGATCGGTTTAGTTAATGTTAACGCCTTTGCAGACCCGAAAGGAGGTATCACGAAGTTTAGAAACGCGCTTTCAAGCCTTGATCCCGAGTTCAAGCCTGCTTACGACGAATTGAGAACGCTTGGCACCAGGTACCAAACTTTAGGAACCGAAATTCAGAATGCTCAAAAACCGGCCGCTCCCGGAGTTCCGGCTAAGGCGCCCGCGAATCTTCAGGCAAAAGCGGATGAATTCCAGACGCTTGAATTAACGATCAAGCGTAAACAGGAAGATCTGAAAGTGAAATCCGAACGCCGCTATCAAGAGGTAGTCGGCCCGGTGTACAGCGACATCCTGAAAGCAATGAACGATTACGCGAAAGCCAAAGGATATGCGTTGATTTTGGATGGCGCGAAACTCGAAGAAAACGGGATGCTGATCGGATTCGACGATAAGTATGACGTTACGAAGGATTTCATCGTATTCTTCAATGCACGTCCGGCCGGCACGGCCACGGCGGCGGCGCCCAAATAGACAAAAAACAATCACGAAGATCAGTCAGCAGCCGGCCGAAGTTCACTTCCACCCGGCTGCTGACTTTTAATATTTTTTCATTCCGATAAATGGCCATCTACGATTCACGAGCGATTCAGAAAATTCTGCCTCACCGGTACCCGTTTTTGCTCGTAGATAAGATCGTCGAACTCGAGCCGCGCGTCCGCATTCTGGGCGTTAAACAGGTAACAGTCAACGAACAGTTTTTCACCGGCCATTTTCCGGGCGCTCCGGTAATGCCGGGCGTTTTGCAGATCGAGGCTTTGGCGCAGGTCGGGGCGATTCTTGCGCTCCGTGAATTCGCGGACCGCGATTCGAAAATACCCTATTTCAGCGGCATCGATAAAGCCAGATTCCGACGCCCGGTCGTTCCCGGAGATACGCTGATGCTCGAAGTGATCGCTTTGCGCATCGGCAGCAAAATTCAAAAAATGCGCGGCATTGCCACAGTGGACGGAAAGGTAACCGCCGAAGCCGAAATAATGTGCGTCATTGCGGACCGCAGCTCGATGGAGTAAAAATATGGAACCGGTTCAACTTAATTATCAGGAAGCCTTCTTTTGGGGAATCATTATAAATACGGGAATTGGATTTGTGCTCGGCTTGATCCCGTTAATTATAGGAATCGTTAAGCGAAATTTTAAGTACGGAATTTTCGGCCATGTTGCCGCTACTGTCGGCGGTGCTGTTTTAGGTATTTTCCTTTCCGTTCCGGCGGTTATTATATTTACATGGCTGATATTAAAGAACTCTAACTCGCCCAGTAATATTGAATCCAACGCTCAGCCTTTGGATTCGGACAATAATTAATCCCGTAAATGGCTACATTCATCCACGATTCCGCTATAGTCAGCGAAAAAGCTGTCTTGGGCACTGATTGTCAGATCGGTGCTTTTTCCGTTGTTGGTGACGAAGCGGTTTTGGGTGACCGTGTCCGGCTCGAATCGCATATCGTTATCGACGGCAAAACATCTATCGGTGACGACACGAAGATCTTCCCGTTCGTATCCATCGGTCTCGCTCCCCAAGACCTCAAATACGCCGGTGAACCGACGGCGACCGAGATCGGCAAGCGAAATCACATTCGAGAATTCGTCACGATCCATCGGGGAACGGCCGGCGGCGGCGGTTTGACGAAAATCGGTGACGATAACCTGTTTATGGCGCAGGCCCACGTCGCGCATGACTGCCAGCTCGGCAGCAACATCATTATGGCAAATGCCGCGACGCTCGCCGGCCATGTTGAGATAGCGGACCGGGCAAATGTTGGTGCTTATTCGGGCATTCATCAATTTTGCCGTGTCGGAACTGAAGCGTTTATCGGCGGTTATTCGGTGGTAGTGAAGGACGCTCCGCCGTTCGCGATCATCCAGGGAAACCACGCAAAATGTTTCGGCCTTAACCGTGTCGGAATGAAACGGCGCGGCTATTCGAAGGAAACTATCGAAAAACTTCACCACGCGTATCATCTTCTGCTCTCGGCAAAACTGAATACGACACAGGCCGTGGAAAGAATAAAAGAAGAAATTTCAGATTGCGCGGAAGTGGATATGCTCGTCCATTTTATCGAATCTTCAAAACGCGGTGTAGTAAAGTGAGTTCTGAGTTCAAGCTTCAGCTTGTCTTTTGCATAGCGAAGAAGCACGCTGAAGCATGAGCTCAGAACGTATGGTAAAATTTCAAAAATGCTGCCCTCTATTTAAGAATGAACAAGCCTGGCAGCCTATTCTACCGATGATCAAAACACATCAAAGCGAAGAAGTTCTGGAAGAATTCGGCAAACGCATCCAGCGCTGTTACGGCTGCTTTGTCGCGTATCATTTAAAGAACATGTACCTTGGCGAGGACGTGACTTTTTTTTGCGATTACTGTAAGGACGACACGATGTTCCACTTCGATCAGTTCGCCCGCCTGCTTGATATCTCAAAGCTGAAGGAAGTCGCGGACGGCGATCATCATCATTAAAGGTGAAAGTAACTCTCCACATTCAAGATCCGGGCGGGCCGCAAGAAATTGAGGTCGGCCGCGAGCTTTCCATCGGCCGGACCGATCTTGCCGATCTGGTGCTGGAAGACAGCGGCCTGTCGCGCGTCAACACGACCTTTTTTGTCGAAGGCGACGAAGCTCTCCTGACCGATGATAATTCGACCAACGGGACTTTTCTCAACGGCGAGAAAATATCCGGGCGGCCCAAGGTGCTTCGCGACGGCGACCAGATAAGGATCGGCAGCTTTACGACGATACGTGTCGAAATTGCGGATGGTTTTGGAGCCGCCGCGCCGCCGAGATCCGTCACGGATTCAACCGTCTTCACTCCGCCGGTTTCTGCTCCAAATAGTGCCGCCGCATATCCCACGATTAACCAGCCGGAAGAATCGAATCAGCCGCCGTGGTTATTGATCGCGGCCGGATTAATGACCTTTCTTATTTTGCTGTTCGGCGGGCTTGCCTATTGGTTGGTTTCAAGCCGCGGCGATGGCCCGAAAACTGGTCCCGGCCCGAAACAGCCGCCGGTCGTCAGCGATTCGGCCATTCCAGTCCGTGTTATCGATCCGCTCGGCGGCGAAGACGAGGAAGATTTGGACGATCTGATCGCATCGTGGGAAACGGCGGAAGAAGAGATCAAGGCCGAGAATGTCGCCGATATCGCCGTGGTATCGGGGGACGCCGAGATAGCGGAATTGAATGTTACCGCCGCAATGCTTGCCGACCGGCAGAAAAAAGCTTTTGAGCCGCGGTCAGGTGAAACGGGCATCCGTCCGGCCGGAATGAATGTTCCAAAAGAGCTCTTCGGCGACGGCGTGATCAAGCAAAAGGCCAAGCTTCGCACAATGAATACCGGCGGTTACCGGCAGCCGCTCGATTTTGCCGAGCTTGCCGATAAGCGTATGAAACGCGAGCTGATCGAGATGCCGATGGCTGCAAACAGCTTTTATCTGGATGTCGGCGGCAGCGCCCAGGACCGGCCGTTTTCCGCATTTAGTTTCGATGGAGGAAACGCCGATATTCTGCCCGGAACGCCGAAATTCCAGATCCTTTCGACGCTTGCCGAAAATTTCGCCGGGCAAAAATACGACCTGAACAACGCCGCCCACCGCAAGCAAATGCGGATGCGGCTGCTCCGGATGTTCAACCCGAGCGCCAAGCCGATCTTAAAGGAACTCGCGGATGCATATTTCGGCAAATTCGCCCGCCCCTTGCGCGTTACGTCGCTGACGCGGTCGATCGATTACCAAATACTGCTCAATGCCGGCAACGCAAACTCGTTCAAAGTCCGCGGCGAAGGCTCGCTGCCGCCGCACACCTCCGGCTGCGCCTTCGACCTCGCCCGCAAGCACATGAATGCCGACGAGCAAAACTTCGTAATGAACAAACTCGCCGAAATGGAGCAAGCCGGCAAGCTCGACGCCCTCATCGAATACGGCGTCAACGCCTGCTTCCACATCTTCATCTACAACGACGGAATCCCGCCGAAAATGTAAACAAAGCTGCGCCGCTGTTCTGGCTGCTGGAATGAGGGGAATAACGATACGAAAGGTAATCAAACACGATAACGGTGGGAATCTTGTAAAGTTTTTGTGAGTGGACTCGTCTAAATTTTTGATAGAGTCAAACGCAAATTCCGCTTAGTTTCTGTGCGATTCGGTTATTGAAGTTTTCACATGCAATGTTGAAAAGATTAATTTGCTTTCGGAAATCCCGAACGTCGCTCTGTCCCGATACAAGTTGTTGTGCATGCGTCCAAACAACCGCTGCCGCGTTCATGACTTCGGCGAATTCCTCTGAATATTCTGATGCCACTAACCTGGTAAGCGATCTTAACTCTGGCAAAGGCTCTCGCATCAATTTCGAAAATCCTGCTAAGTCCATCTTTGACCGGCAAAAGCGACGCGCATATGGCTTCGGCAACCGTTTGGGCCGATTTCGTCATGACCTTTTGAAGCAGACAGTAACGGGATCGTCTCTCGACCAGCGAGATAATGCCGCCTTTCTTCTCCCGCCCGATGATCGTATCCGCTTCCCAGTCGCCAAGCCGCTCGCGTGTCCCAGGCAATGGCGGGCCGCTCACTTATCGGCCGCCGCGTGTCCCATCCTTTGCGGCTGCAATACTTATGGATACGCTTCCGGTACTTGTGACGCCGCCTTAGATGAATGTACAGATCGCCTCCCTCCTGTTTGTCTGTGTAGATGTGACGATAGCTACTCACCTACGAATATCGCTCGAAAACCGGGAGTTCGGTAGCCGCCATTCGCGGTTTCAACGCAGTTTAAGTTATTATTGCAGGCGATATGTATTGTATAAAATGCGGGAAAGAGAATGGGGACGATGCGGCGTTTTGCCAGAAGTGCGGGAATGCTTTTGAGGCGGAGGAGGAGACGCGGGTGGCGCGGCGCGAGACCGGAGAGGCTCTTTCGCGAGGCGCGGGCACAGCTTCTGATCGGGGAGAGGAGCCGGAGACGAAGATATTTACGATACGGCCGACTTTGAAGTTTGTTTATGCAGCTTATGCGGCGGCGGTGTTTGGGGCTTTTTTGGTTGTGGCTTTGATAACCGTTGTTTTTCCGGCAGTCTGGCCGCCGATTGCGATCGTGATCGGTTTGCTGCTGCTTTTGATCCCGGCGTTTTATCATTTTAAGCAGAAACTTGTCCGCTATACGCTGACGGATACGACGATTGAGATTGACACCGGTTTGATCTCGCGGACGACGCAGAACGTGCCTTTACGTCGAGTGCAGGACGTGACGGTTTCTTCGACGATTATGCAGCGAATTCTGGGTTTCGGTAATGTCGTAATAGACAATGCCGGCGATGACGGCGGAAAGGTCGTTTTGAGCAATATCGATTCGCCGAAGAAATACGCCGATATTTTGCTGAAGCAGATGCGGATATTGGAAAAGTAAGAAGCGCAAATTCCGCTAAAGCACCGGAGGGTGCGAAGCAATATAGCCTGCGGCAACGCCGCAGGAAAACATGCACGAGAGATTCAAGCCGCAACGCGGCGGGGTAACGACTTGAGAGAAATCAATTACTTCGCACCTTTGGTGCTTTAATAACGAATTGGCTATTACCCGCGGCGTTGCCGCAGGATGGATTACGGCCGCACCTTTGGTGCTGAATGATTATACTTAGGTGCCGCATACAAAATTTATGACCACAATTTTCGTGACCGGCGGTGCCGGATTTATCGGGTCGGCGTTTATACGGCTTGTGCTGAATGAACATCCGGGCTTCAACATCGTTAATTTCGACGCGTTGACATACGCGGGGAATTTGGAAAATCTGGATGGCATCGACGATGCACGGCATATATTTATCAAGGGTGATATTTGCCGCCGAGACGAGGTTTTGGCGGCGATGCCGGATGGGTGCGACGCAGTGTTTAATTTTGCCGCCGAATCGCATGTTGACCGGAGCATTCATTCGGCGGATGAATTTTTGCGGACGAATATTATCGGCACGCAGATTTTGCTCGACGCGGCCCGCGAGAAAAATGTGCGGCGTTTCGTTCAGATTTCGACCGACGAGGTAATGGGCAGTTTGCCGGACGAAAGCGATGATTATTTTACCGAATCGTCGCCGCTGCAGCCGAATTCGCCGTACGCGGCTTCGAAGGCGGCGGCCGAATTCGTCGTCCGTGCAGCAAGGGAAACGCACGGCGTCGATGCGGTGGTCACCCGCTGCGGAAACAATTACGGGCCGCGGCAGTTCCCCGAAAAACTCATCCCGCTGATGATCGCGAACGCAATGAACGACGAGCCGCTGCCGGTTTACGGCGACGGGAAGAACGTCCGCGACTGGATCTATGTTGACGATCACTGCCGGGCGATCTGGCTGGCATACGAAAAGGGAAAATCGGGCGAGGCCTACAATATCGGAGCGAGGAACGAGCAATATAATATCGACGTCGTGAAATCGCTGCTCGATTCGCTCGGCAAGCCGCACAGCCTGATAAATTACGTCACCGACCGCCTCGGCCACGACCGCCGCTACGCCATCGATCCGGCCAAAGCCGAAACTGAATTAGGCTGGACACCGCTGACAACGTGGGAGCAGGGACTGGCAACAACCATTGATTGGTACCGCGAAAATCAGGACTGGGTAAACCGTATAAGGAACGGAGAATACCGCAATTATTACAAGGCCATGTATGGAGCGAATCTGACGTGAAAATATTAATAACAGGTGCGAATGGCATGGTTGCCCGTTCGGCCATCGAATACTGCAAGTCTATCGCTGACGAAGTCATTGCCGTAACGCGCGGCGATCTGGATATTTCAGACCGTGAAGCAGTTCAGACTGCAATTGAAACAACAGTACCGGACGCCGTCATAAATTGCGCGGCTTATACGAACGTCGATGGTGCTGAGAGCGAGCCGGAAGCTTGCTACAAGGCCAATGCCGACGGCATGGAGAATCTTGCACTCGCCTGCAAAATTGTCGATGCGGCTTTCGTAACTATCTCCACCGATTATGTGTTCGACGGGCTGAATTCCGGTTTTTACACGCAGCGCGATACGCCGAATCCGCAGGGTGTTTACGCAAAATCAAAACTCGAAGGCGAGATTCGGGCAAAGTACGCTTACGCGGGATCGATCATTGTCCGGTCGGGTTGGATATATGGCGGCGGCGGCACGAATTTTTTGAGCATAATGCATAAACTTATTGCCGAGGGAAAATCGATAAAGGCCATCTCGGATTCCTTCGGAACTCCCACATTTGCAGACGATCTTGCTCGGCGGCTTCGAGAACTGGCGGAACTCAACCTGCCCGCCACATTTCACGCCGTTAATTCCGGGCCGGGTACGAGCTATCTTGGATTTGCGGAGAAGGTGTGCGAAATTGGCGGATTCGACCCGAAACTTTTGGAGACCGTTTCGAAAGACGATTTGAAACGTCCGGCCCCGCGTCCGGAGAGCTCGAAAATGGCTTGTTTGTTTAGTGAAAGATTAGGACTCACGAAAATGCCCGATTGGGAAGATGCTTTAAAGGTGTTCTTAAGTTCTGAGTTCAAACTTTAGTTTGCTTCTTCGCCCGTGCGGAAGACAAACTAAAGTTTGAACTCGGAACATTTTAACCCTTCGTATCGTGGATCGTCGTCACTTCCTCGATGTACGGCGTCGTGTCATTGCTGCTTTTTCCGTAATAATCGTAGTAGCCCGAACCGTAATAATCGTATTCGACCGAATTCGACTTGATTCCGTTGAGCACCACGCCGTAAATCCTCGCTCCGATATTTCCAAGACGCTGCTTGAACCGCCGCATCAGATGCATCGAACTCTTACCGGCCATCGCCACCAGCACGACGCCATCGACCAAAGTCGATAGAATTGCGGCATCGGTAAACGAAATCGCCGGCGGCGAATCGATGATCACGTGTTTGTAACGCCCACGCAAAAATTGCAGCAGATTTTTCATTTCCTCCGAACTTAAAAGCTCGGCGGGATTCGGCGGTATCGGGCCGCTCGTGATCACCTTCAAATTCGGCAGACCCTTGCAGTTCTTGATCAAATTGTCGGTATTGCGGTCGCCGGAAAGGTAATTGGTCAATCCCTGCGTATTCTCCATCTCAAAATAAGTGTGAAGACGCGGGCGGCGCAGATCGCAATCGATGATAACAACCTCGGCATCGGACTGCGCGAGCGTTATCGCGGTGTTGATCGCGGTCGTGGTCTTTCCTTCCGACGGCTGTGAAGACGTTATGAGAATTGTCTGCGGCGGCCTTCCGGCGGATGAGAACAGCAGGGACGTGCGCAAATGCCGGTAGGCCTCAGCCATCGGCGAATGCCTGTCCTCGAGAGTGATCATCGCCGCTGCGGTCGCTAACCCGTTCCCGTTTTTCGGAGCGAGGCTCAATTTACGTTTGTCGCCGGAATCGTGATGCGGTATAAGCGCCAGCGTCGGCAGCCCAAGATGCCTGCCGATGTCGTCGGAACTCTTGACCGAATCGTCAAGGTAATCCAATAGAAATGCCAGGCCTATTCCGGCACCCAGCGAAAGAAAAAGAGCAACGAGTATATTGCGTCCACGCGGCGGTTGTACGGGCGTTGCCACCGCATTGGTTGCGATCTTAATGTTATCAGGCCGGCCGCTGGCGATCGCGAGTTCGCGCTCTCTGAGCTGCTGAGTGTAACTGTCGAGCTGTTTGCGGCTCGAATCTATTTCCTGTGTTAAGGTGGTCAGCCGCATTTGGGCCTGGCCCTGAACATTCGCGACCGCTGCTTCCTGATTGTATGCCGACAGTGCCTGGGCCTCCTCGCGGCGTTTCGATTCAAGCTGCGATTTCATCGAGACGAGCGCTCCGGTGACCGCATCCGTATCGACGGCCGTCTTGTCCCGGTCAATGATCGTCGAGACTTCCTTTTCCGTTGCTTCCTTCGTCGCTTTTAGAGCCGCGATGCGCTCGGCTTTGGTAATTACTAAAGGATTCTCTGTAGTATATTTGACCTCGAGCTCTCTCTTTTCGGTTTCCGCCGCCTGGATCGCTTTTTCAATGGCGCGAATGTCGTCTTGCAGCTTTGATTTACGTTCGATGCTTAGGCGGACGGCGTCTTGGTATATCTTACTTTCCGTTAGTTCGGGTATGCTGGAACCCTCGCCGCGATTGTTAGCGGACGAAGCGGCATTGTACCGGCCTTCGAGCTGCCGGCGGCCTTCCATTGCTTTTAGCCATGTATCACTCATCGATTGAAGCCGGCTTGCGGCCAGTTCATCCCCTTTTTCCTGCAGCGGCAGATTACTGTCGCGCAGGCCGACGATCAATTGTGATTCCTTTTCCGCGATTGTCTCGCGCAGTTTTTCGATGGAGGTTTCCAGTTCCAATTTAGCCTGCCTCGAACCCTGCAATTCTCTTTCTTCGTCCTGCTTGATAAAAACCTGTGCCACACCGTCAGCCGTCTTGGCGGCCAGGTCCGGGGCTTTGTTCATCACGGTGATTTTGACGATGTTCGTGCGCTCCTGCTGAAGCACAGTTAAAGTGCTGCCCAGCTGGGCAGCATAACTGGTTGCCCGGGCTTCTTCCTCGGGCGTCAGTACCGGGGTTTCACGGAAGTCTTCCGTACCGGCTGTCTCAGAAATCACCGGAAGAGTGCTTTGACGGGAAGTTTCCGGCTTTTGGCTGGAAAAAATCGAACGAAATGCCGAACCTATACCTTTTTCTTCATCCTTAAAAAGATTAGGATCGCGGTACAGCCCCATCGTTATTACAACCTCCCGCATGAGGTCAGGGCTTTGGAGAAGCTGCAGCTGAGTGTTGTAATAATTTGCGTCGCCGCCGATATTAATATTAATCGCGTCCCGCGAATTGGATTTTTGCTTTCGCGGTTCGATCACCATTTGGGTGGTCGCCGAATATTGGTCCGGCAAACGGTACATATAAAATGCCGCCATCGCGGTCGCTATGATCGCCAATGCCAGAATCATCGGCAGCCGCTTGTAAACTATATCGAAATACTGCCGGATCGACCGGCCTCCTTCGACCGCGTCATCGTCGTAAAAGGCCGGATAGCCTGTGGTGTATTCGCCGCCCACCTCTTTTAAAGCTGTAGTTCTTGGTAATGGCGTTAGTCTCTGATCGTCTTGCATACTGCTTTTAAAACCCTGTGGAAATTATAATTACCTATTTATGTTTATGTGTACAAACCTGTTTTATATCATATTCGCCACAATTATTCACTAAATTATAGCAAATAGCAGCGGGCCAATTTGAAATTAGCGGAAACTCTGTAGCTGCGGAGCAGCGAAATAAACTTTGACTACACAGCCGGAGGCGGAATGTGTAGTTAGCCGTCTCATTAGCAAACAGCCTGGGAAACAGGCGAAAGAATAAATGCAGCACGCTCTGCCGCCTGTTTCACAGACTCGAATCCGTTATCACCTGACACGCCAGATTCCGCTTCGCTGCAAACGGGACAGACGTTATTTAGCCGCTCCGCAGCTTATGAATTACTCGGAATTGATCCACTATTAAGAATCTGCCCTATTTTGTTTCCCCGTCATCACAAGTGATATTATGTTCTATTACACTTTTATAAAGAATACACGCATTAATACGCAAATATGACCGGAATCTCCGAAAAAGAACAAACCAGCCAAGACCCCGATTTTGACCTCGGCATAGCCGGATTTCGCTATTCAGATTTGTTTGATGCAGTAAAGCTGAAAGAGCTTGCCGAAAAGTTTTACGCCGAGGTCGCCGAAAAAGAGCCGGTGCTGCACGATGCTTTGAGCAAATACATCGCGGCCCACGGTCTTGGCTATGAAAAACGCGTAGAATCGAAAATTCTCACGGACGCTGCACCGTTTCTTTCGGATTTTATCGGCCGGATGTTCGGCATCAGCCGAGAACGCTCCGAACTGGAAAAAGAGATCTTGCGGCAAAACCCGGTCTGGAAATATAAATTTTTTGTTCAGCGGCGGGCGGCAAAGGCATATAAACCGGAAGATATTGCAAAATTCAATAGGATCGATCTCTCGCTGGCTTTGACCGAACTGCGAAACACGGCGTTTGACGAGACATTGATCTATGACGAGGAATTGGCAATCGCCGATATTATCTCGCGGCTTCTTGACGCTGAAGAACTTTTGTCGAAACAGCTCGACATCACGGCCCCGGTCCAGGAAACAATTAATAAGATCAGCGAGGCATTCGACAGATTACGGGACAAAACATTTGGCAGAATGTTCTCGCAATTCGTTCTCGAAACTGAAGAAACCGGCGATCTGCTCCAAATCAAAGCCGCTCTGCACCTGCTCGAAGCGTGGTCGGCGGCGGAATTCTACAAAAAAGAGAAACGCTGGGCATCGTTTAAAACCCCGCACGCGCTCGATTATCAAAATCTCGTCCATTTGATCAGGCCCGAAGAGGACCTGCCAGATCTAATGCGCGGAAAAGCACATGAAATGCGCCGCCGCGACGGTTTCAAGCTGACCGACGACCGCGGCACGATGCGCGAGGCTCTTTACGAAGTCGATTACTGCCTGATCTGCCATGAGCGCTCGAAGGATTCATGCTCGACCGGCCTTCGCGAACCGGACGGCACTCCGAAGCGAAATCCGCTCGGCATCAAACTCGAAGGCTGCCCGCTCGACGAAAAGATCTCGGAGATGCATTTGCTAAAAAAGCAAGGCGATTCCATCGGTTCGCTGGCGCTCGTGACAATCGACAATCCGATGTGTGCCGGAACCGGCCACCGCATCTGCAACGACTGCATGAAGGGCTGCATTTTCCAAAAACAGGAGCCGGTGAACATTCCGCTCGCCGAAACCGCGACGCTGACGGACGTGCTCAATTTGCCTTACGGCTTTGAGATTTACAGCCTGCTCACACGCTGGAATCCGCTCAATGCATTGCGGCCTTACGCGCTTCCGTACAACGGCAAAAATGTAATGGTCGTCGGGCTCGGGCCGGCCGGTTACACGCTTGCACATTATCTTTTGAACGAAGGTTTCGGCGTTATCGGCGTGGACGGCCTGAAGATTGAGCCGCTGCCGGAAGACTGGACGGGCAATCACGGGAAATCGTGTCCGAAACCGATCAGGGACATTGGTGAAATTACCGAGGATCTCGATGAGCGAATCCTTTCCGGCTTCGGAGGCGTTTCCGAATACGGCATTACGGTTCGCTGGGATAAAAACTTTCTGACGATGGTCCAGCTTATACTGACGCGGCGGAAACGGTTTCGGCCCTACGGCGGCGTTCGTTTCGGCGGCACGCTGACGATCGAGGACGCGTGGGAATACGGATTCGACCACATCGCCATCGCGACCGGGGCGGGCCGCCCGACGATCGTGCCGATGAAGAACAATCTCATTCGCGGTATTCGCCAGGCATCGGATTTTCTAATGGCGTTGCAGCTAACCGGCGCATTCAAAAAAGACACGCTCTCGAATCTGCAGGTCCGGCTTCCAGCCGTCGTCATCGGCGGCGGATTGACCGGCGTCGATACCGCGACCGAGATCTTTGCGTATTATCCGGTGCAGGTCGAAAAGATGCTCGGCAAATACGAGCAGATCGTCGAGGAGTTCGGCGAGGAAGAATCACTGGCGAAATTTGATGAAGAAGAACTCCTCGTGCTTAAAGAGTTTCTTGAACACGGCAGGGAAATTCGCGCCGAACGTCAGTGTGCCGCAAATGCGGGCGAAGCTCCGAATTTTGTTCCGCTTATTCAAAGCTGGGGCGGAGTTTCGCTGATCTACCGCAAGCGTATGCAGGATTCGCCTGCGTATCGTCTCAATCACGAGGAAGTCCAGAAAGCGCTTGAAGAAGGCATAAATTTCGTCGAGTGCATGAACCCGGCCGAGGCCGTTCCCGATGAATATAACGCCGTCAAAGCTTTGATCTTCGAGCGGCTCAATTACGCGGCCGACACGGGCAAATTCGACAAAACCGGCGAAATGGTCGAGTTTCCCGCCCGCACGGTGTGCGTCGCGGCAGGGACATCGCCGAATGTTATTTATGAAAAGGAAAAGCCGGGAACGTTCGAACTCGATGAATGGAGGCAGTTTTTCCTTCCGCACAAACTCGAAAAGAACGGCGACGGAATGCTTCACGCCGTCAAGGCTGAAAAAGGCGAGACCGGATTTTTCACGTCTTATGAGCACGACGGGAAATTCATCAGCTATTACGGCGACAACCATCCGCAGTATGCCGGAAATGTCGTAAAAGCGATGGCCTCTGCCAAATACGGCTACCTAAAGGTCGTAGAACTTTTCGCCGAAGAGCTCGCGACACGCGGGCCGCTGCCGCAGACGGAACGTGACCAGATATTCGACAAGCTCGAAGCCGTTCTCGATGGCGAAATTCGTGCATTTGTCGTCAAGGTCGAACGGCTGACGCCGACTATCGTCGATGTGATCGTTAAAGCTCCGCTTCAGGCCCGGAAGTTCGAACCGGGACAATTTTACCGCCTGCAGAATTTCGAGACGTCTGCGCCGATCATTGACGGAAAGCGATTGGTGATGGAAGGCCTGGCTCTTACGGGAGCGTGGGTTGATGAAGAAAAAGGCCTGCTTTCGATGATAGTTCTGGAGATGGGAACGTCTTCGCGGCTGTGCTCATTGTTAAAAGAAGGCGAGGAAGTTCTGGTAATGGGCCCGACCGGAACTCCGACCGAAATTCCTGAAAATGAAACCGTTCTGCTGGCCGGCGGCGGACTCGGCAACGCGGTACTTTTCTCGATTGCCCGCGCGCTTCGCGATAATAATAATCACGTCGTTTATTTTGCCGGTTATAAAGACGGCGACGACCTCTTCAAACGCGAGGAAATAGAAAACGCGACCGACCAGATCATCTGGGCGACCGATTTCGGTGTTGAGATCCAGCCGCAGCGTCTGCATGACCATCACTTTCGCGGAAATATCGTCCAGGCAATGATCGCTTACGCCGAAGGCAGGCTTGGCGAAAAGAAGGTTGAATTAAGCGACGTTGACAGAATTATCGCCATCGGCTCCGATCGGATGATGAACGGCGTCCGCGAATCGCGGCACACGACGCTCAAACCATATCTAAAGCCGGAGCATGTCGCCATCGGCTCGATCAACAGCCCGATGCAGTGCATGATGAAGGAAGTGTGTGCCCAATGCCTCCAGCGGCACGTAAACCCGCACACCGGCGAGGAGTTTTTTGTCTTCTCATGCTTCAATCAGGACCAGCATCTCGATTTCGTCGATTTCAAGAATCTAAACGAACGCCTGCGTGCCAACAGCATCCAGGAAAAGCTGACAAATATGTGGCTCGACCGGGCGTTCGGGCGTGATGATTTCAAGAAGCTTTACGGGCAAATTGTCTGATTAGGGCAGTATATTAATCGGTTTGGGACTAGGTTCTGTTGACATTTCAAATACGGGGAGCAGTAGTTCGATAATTTCTGATTTATTTTTTTTTTTTCGTGTGATTCGTGGACAAATTCTTAAAACCGTTATCCACGAATTACACGAAAGAAGAAAAAAATGAGAAAACAAAGACCAAAATGAACCAAACGCAGACACTGTTATCAAATGTCAACAAAACCTAGCTGTTTCCTTCGCGCATGCGCACTAAATTGAGAGATCTTATGAAAATGAGTACAGGAAACGAACCAGAGAAATCGTTTGAACAAATCGTCAACGAATTGCTTCGAATCGGCCTTGGAATTGATGAGAAGGACAAAGGGAGGAAGGCTTCGGAATGAAAAGTTTCATCATTGGTTCAACGGCTGAGATGATCTACATCGATACCGCCTCAGGCAACTCTGAGTTTAACGGACAAGCCAAATAGCAAATCGCCTTCACATCTTAGGTTGTTTGTTTATTTTCACCGCTCAACTCGACAGACGAATGTTTGTTCTGCGAGCCTGTTCTTCGGAAAAACACTGGTTGCAATAGATGTTGCCCAAAGTATCATAATCGTCAAAAGCAATCAAAACGGTTTCAGAGTTGGCATGTTTACACCAATTTTCTTCGTTGTAAATGCGTAGCAAAAGCAACCCTTTCATTGGTATAAGACTTTCGATTGAATCTTTCGCTTGCGCCAAACAAACATCGCAGAGCCAAATGCCTTCGCGGTCTAGATGTTCGCGCTTCTGACAAATGCTGCATCGCAAAGCGCGACGAACGCCGTCCGCATCTTTGACATAAGGAATAACTTCGGGAAAAGCGAGGCATTCTTCCAAAAGTGTTTTCATCTGCCAAGATGTTTCTTCAGAAAGTCTTTCGATTCTTGAGCGAATATCAGCATTACGTTGTCTCAGCAAAGCATAAATCTGCTGAACATTCCTAACAGCAGAAACGGCAAAGTCGTCATTTGGCAAAGACCAAGTTCTCACACCGACATCACGCAACGCCAAACACAAATCTTCAATCAGTTCGTCGGTCGGGCGTTGTGTAATCGGTAATTGCGATGGTGTATTCTGCATCGTTATTCAGAAGAAGCAGTTTAACTAATTAGTTAATACCAATTTGGCTCGATAATATCCTGAAATCGCAGGATTCGCGAAGGCGAGTACTGAAGTCCCGGCGTATCACAAATGCAAATCGACAAGTGGATCGACCTTCCCGACGGTGTCGCCGCGTCGGTTCTTGATCGGCATAGGAGAAATTTCCGGCAAATCGGTTTCCGACAATATTCCTAATTGCCGTAAGAGTTCGACTACGACGACCGGACGGGCACGCATATCGTCGCCGTCCTCGACCTTTAACGCGATTCCCAGACCAGATGGCCATCGCTCGCTCGGAAGCACGCCGCAAAGCCAGACGCCGTCGGCTCCGACTTTTGAAATTAATTTTCCTGGCGCGGCTTTTATAAGAATCGTATCGAGCCGTTCGGTGCCGCCTATTACATCGGGGCAATTGAGCATCGCTTGGGTAATGCGAATAGCCGCGTCACGCTGTTCTTCGTCAAAACCGGACGGCGGCGAAACCAGATTTAGAAAGCTCTTTGCCATTCCGAGAATCGAAACGGCAAAGTTCGGGGCGGCACATCCGTCGATCCCGATCAATACTTCTTCTACCGGAGTTTCGGTAAACACGGAAACGGCGTGAAGGATCGCCCGCTGCACGGGGTGATCGATCTCTTCGTATGTGGCGAGATCGGCGCCGATGTGTTTGGCAAGAGCGAGCATTCCGATATGCTTGCCGGAACAATTATTGTGAAGTTGTGTCGGATATTCGCCTGCCCGCTGCATTCGTTCGCTTTCTTTATCGTTAAATGGCAGGTGCACGCCGCATCGCAAATGCGATTCGCTCAAACCGATCCGTTCGAGCATTAATTTGGCGAGCCGGACATGGCTGGCTTCACCCGAATGCGACGCGCTGGCCATCGCGATCTCGTCCTCCGAAAATTCGAACGCATCCGCCGCACCGCTGGTAATTAGCGGTATCGCCTGGAGAGGTTTGGCTGCGGAGCGGAGAAAAGTAACTGTTTCCGGATCTCCGGCGCTCGCAACCACATTCCGGCCGCCGTCAATCACGACAAAATGCCCGCGGTGAATAGATTCGACCGTGCCGCCGCGAATAACCTTAACTAGAATTTCAGACTGCATAATACTGTAGAGTGGCTGGCTGGGCCTGTTCCTTCTTACCGAATCGGCAGGCTCGGCAGCCTACCGTAGATTTTACGCTGAAAGCATCTCGCGAGCGTTCTCTCGTGCCGCGTCGGTAATTTTTTCTCCGGCGAGCATCCGCGCGACTTCCTCTACTTGTTCGGCAGGGTCTAATTCTCGGACGCCGATTGTCGTACGGTCTTTAAACGCCGTCTTTTCAACAACGAAATGCCGGTCGGCCTTCGATGCGACCTGCGGCTGATGCGTGACGCAAAGGACCTGCTGCGTATTTGCCAGTTCTTTTAATTTAAGGCCGACCGCTTCCGCGACACGTCCGCCGATCCCGGCATCGATCTCATCGAAAACCGCCGTTTTTTCGCCTTCGTTCGTTTTTGCAGTCGTTTTCAGGATCAGCATTAATCTCGATACTTCACCGCCGGACGCAACTTTCGCGAGCGGCTTCGGCGATTCGCCGACATTTGCGGAAAAGTAATATTCGATTCGGTCAAAACCTTTTGCCGTAAATCCGGCTCCCGAATCTTCGTTATCGAGTTCGCCTTTTACAGGGGCATCGATGCGTATTTCAAAACGGGCCTTTTCCAGAGCGACGGCTTTCATATTCGATTCGATCTCTTTTGCGAATTTTACGGCGGCACGGACGCGTTCGCCGTGCAGTTCAGATGCGGCTCTGACGTATTCCGTTCGAAGCGTTTTCAACTTCGCATTCAGCTCGGCTTCACGAAGCTCGGCCGTTTCGATATTTTCCAGCCTCTCTTCGGATTCGCGGAGATGCTCCAAAACGGATTCAACCGTACCGCCGTATTTGCGGGTAAGGCGTGAGATCTCCGCAAGGCGGCTTTCAATCTCTTCGAGGCGCTCGGGGGAAAATTCCAGGTGGCTGCGAAAATCTCGTGCTGTGAACGAAAGGTCTTCGACAATCGCCCGCGCCGACCTCAACCCATCAAGATATTCGCCGAATTTCGAATCATACTGGGCGAGTTCCTCTACCTTTCGCAGAGCCTTTTCAAGCGTGGCAATCGTCGATTCGTTATTTTCGTAAAGCAGCGAATATGCATCTTCGCTCAATGTCGAAAGTTTCTCGACATTGTTCAAAAGCTTCTTTTCTTCTTCCAACGCCTGCTCGTCGCCCGATTGAAGCGCGGCCTTTTTGATCTCGGCGACCTGAAACCTGAGAATATCCAGAAGCTGGAGCTTTTCCGCCTCGTTTTTTTTGAGCATTCCAAGCTCGGTTTTTGTCACCGACCAATGCCGGAAGGCTTCGGCGACCTTTTGCCGCAAATCTTTCAGCCCAGCGTATTCATCCAGCATTTCCAGATGCGATGCCGGATCGAAAAGCGAAGCCTGCTCGCCCTGCCCGTGAATATCGACCAGAAAAATACCGATCGATTTCAAGAACGTCTGCGTGACGAGCTGGTTATTGACGAAAATGCGGTTTTTCCCGGAAAGCGATAGCTCACGCCGCACGATCATTTCGATCTCGGCGGTGTCATCTATCTCGACACCGCTTTCATCGCAAATCGCCTGTAAAGTTTTATTCGTCCGAATGGAAAAAAGACCTTCGATACGCGCCGCATTTTCACCTTCCTTTATAAGGTCGGACGAAACGCGGTCGCCGGTCAACGCTCCCAAACTGTCCACGATAATAGACTTACCCGAACCGGTCTCACCCGTCAGCAGGTTCAGCCCGTTCCCAAACTCGATTTCCAGCGAATCGATCAGCGCTATATTCTTGATTTTTAGGAGGCTAAGCATGTACGCTGCTAACGGAATTTGACTTTGGATCTTGGACTTTAGGCTTTGGCCTCATTCTCTATCCTATCAATTCTTCTTTGTTATCCTTAAGCAGCTTGTTTGAAATTTTCAAAAACTCTAAAAAATTTTCGGCGACATAATAAACAAAATCGGGGTCGTGCTGGAAAACGATGATTTGGCCGGGTGTGCCTTTTTCGGTAGGGTCGAGGTCGAGCATTACCTGCGTGCTGCTAACTTCGTGTTCGGCAATCGGCAGCCATTTGTCGTTGTAAACAAAGGGCTTTATTCGAGGATCGAGAGTCTGCCCGAAGTCCTTCAAATGATCCTCTGAGATTTTCTGATTTCCGCTGACCTTACTTTTCAGAATGTCCTCCGTGGAAATAAAATTGAGCGGGGTTAACTCATCGGAGATGACCGCCGCGCAGATATCGTACGTCCAGCCATTCGAAAATTTGTACCAGTCACGCAAGTTCGCATCGAGTTTCAGGCCCTGTCCGAATTGCTGCTCGAACACATCGAGTTCCCGGTCCGTCAAGCCCTTGTTCAGGTTGTCTGTATCAACGTCGGTTCCGGTCAAAATATCCAGCAGTTCGTGAACCAATGTTCTCAGTTCGTTATTCATTTCAATATTTATTTAGGTAAGGGTTTGTGCCATTTTCCGAGCGAAAAAACCGCATCGGGCGGAAATTGTTTTTCGAGATCGGCGGCCGTCCAATCGACGGTGCGGTTCTTGCGGTAAAAAAGTATTTCGGCAAAGCTTCCGGCCGTTAGCGGCTGAAAACGTCCGGTAAGATAATAATCGCTTACATCATATTCTTCCAGCCCGGAGAGGCCGCCCAAGCCGCCGATGCTCCTGATGACGGTCGGCGGAGTGAATTCCGCCCGGCGGCGTTCGGTATTGGCGGCCACATCGCCGGTCACTATTTCTTCGGGCCGCTTCGGGTTGATTATCGAGGCATTGCGAAAAATAAAATGAGCGATCCTGCCGGACGAATTATTCGGCAGCGATTCGTAGTTCGCCGGGCTGAACGATTTCTCGCTTCCGTCGGCAAGCGATTTGAGCGACGTCAAAAACGCGACGAAATTCATCTTTACCAGAAACATTTCGTCCTTGCCGTGAAGCGCTCCAGTTTCTATTAGGATCACCGGAGTTCCCCACGCCGAAAAGTTGTCGCCGAATGCAGTAGAAGTAAATTCGTCGTCATAACGCCCGATGTGGCCGGGAATAAAATTATTCAAAGCCAGCGTCATCGCCGACGCGAGGCGTTTGTTTCGCTCGTGTCCCGGACTTACCGTCTTTTCGGCGTCACCGTAAACCACCAGAAACGAGATCGCGGCCTGCTTATTCGTCTGTCCGGCGGCGGTAAGGCCCTGCTGGTTATGAAGGTTGAAACCGATTTCCGGCGACCATTCATCACGGAGCTTTTTTAATAAATTTGCTTCCGGCGATTTCAGATTCAAGGCGTCGCGGTTGATGTCCAGGCCCTGCGTATTTCGCCGCAGGTAAGTTTCCGCCCCGTCGGGATTCAGCATCGGCACGGCCCGGAGCGTCATCGTGCTTTCGATCTTTTTTACCCAATCCTTATCACGGTTGTTTTGCAGCACGGTGAACATGTCGATCAATGCGGAAGTTGCCGTTGGCTCGTCGCCGTGCATTTGCGACCACATAAAAACCTTGAGCGGCCCGGTGCCGAACTCGACTTGGTAAATCTCGCGATTCGAATAGCTGCGCCCGACTTCATTTACCTTCAACCCGGTTTTTTTCAGTCCGTTGAGGTAATTCTTTAAATCCTTGTGCCGGACGTTCGACGGAAGAATCTTCGATACATGCTGCTTTTCCCAAATTTCAGAAAGTTCGGCTGCGGTCTGCGCGTGTGCACTCATCAATAAAACAAACAGGCCCAAAACGAGCCACAACACAGTTTTCATAGCAATAAGATAGCTCGTTTTTATGGCTGACGGCAAGTAAGAGAAAGCCTGGCACAAGGCCGGTGATTCTTACTTGCCGTAATATTCTCTTCTAATAGCCTTTGAACCTTTGACCGCCAGTTGCGGCTTTTCCGCAAATAGATGGGCATAGCCCTAAGACGTACCGGAAACTCGATATAACCCAAAAACTAAATAGCGTACGCTAACATATACTCTTATACAAAGCCTCTGTCTGATCAATCATCCGCCGAAGCGAAAATTTCTCTGATGCAAGCCTTTTGGCCTGATCGACGATCATTCGCCGCTTTTCCGAATCTTCTACAAACGAACAAATAACTTCCGCCAGCTTCACGGGGTCTTTTAACGGGACGAGCATGCCTTTTTCGGCCAGCAGCTCCTTAGCACCTTCCGTTTCCGTTGCAACGACGGCGGTTCCCGACGCCATCGCCTCTAATATCGCCAGCCCGAAACTCTCGGAATGTGAGGCCGATACAAAAATATCCAATGCCGCGAAAAGCTCCGCCGTATCTTCCACCCAATCGAGCCATAAAAAACGGTCGTCGAGACGAAAGACCTTGACCAGCCGCTTCAACTCACGGCGGAATCTTTTATCGATCGTATTGTCCTTCCCGACAACCACAAAATGAGCGTTCGGGCATGTTTTAACGATCTCATTCGTCGCAAGCACGAAATCACGCTGGCCTTTCAGCGGAATCAGTTCGCCGACTGTGCCGATAAGCGGGACATCAGACGGGATGCCGTGAAGAAGCCGGAATTCTTCCCGCAATTTCTCGTGATCGGCGTTCGACCAATTTTCAATATCGATGCCGTTCGGGATGACCTCGATCTTCGGCCGGGCGAATACTTTTTGCAGAGAAGTTTCGACGCCGGAGGACACCGCTATCGCCTTAGACAAATTCTTTAATGCAAAGCGATTAAAAGGCTTAAGCGGAAAAAGGACGTGCCGTGTCAGGACGAACTTAGATTTTTTTGCCAGCATACAGGCAATGCTCGCCGGTATATAATCTCGGGCGACGTGGGCGTGAACGATATCTATCTCATTATCGCGGATAAACCCGCCGATCTTGTTCGCGCTCAAAATCCCGAATGAATTCCGTATCGACACATGCAGAATATTCTCCGCCGGCAGAAAACCCAACCGATTCTGCCATTCATTTGTCGGCCTCAAAGCCGCAAAAACCGAATGCCCGCGTCCCTGCAGCCCACGGCACAGATCGACAAAATGCCGCTCCCCGCCGCCAAACGTCTTCGCCGATGAAATCTGCAGTATCCGCATCAAAATCAATTGTCAGCCGGAAATCGGCGACGGTCAATGTCTGCAAAGCTTCTGCCGCAGCCAATCTCCTCTTATCTTTACTTTATCCCTTATCCTTTCTCCTTTATCCCTTACAAAAAAGGCACGCTCCCGAAGAAGCGTGCCGCAAAGGTTTTTCTCGTGAGAGAAAAACTAAAATTGAAAACGTGTCGAGAACTGAATTTGCCGTTCTCTGTACAAAGTGCTGTCCGTAGTGGTGACTTCACCAAAGGTAGGACTCGAACATAAACTATTTGCATTATTGGTTGTTATTCCATTAGTTAGAAAACAATTCGTTGCTCGAACATACTGCGTGCTGTTTTGACCGAACACCTGGGTCCGATTGGCTAAATTGAAAGCCTCGGCTAGAAATTCAAGCCTGAATCTTTCGGTGAAATTAAAGCGCTTCGACAATCTCAAGTCCAAATTTACGAGACGCGGTAATCGAAATGAATTACGCGAATTAAGCGGAAAACGATTGTCTCCGAAAGTACCGTTCAAGCTGGTTCCCGAAACATTTCCATCGTACGGCCGTCCCGAGTAATAAGCCAGAATCGGAGCAATCGACCATCCGTTCAGGAGATACTTGTAAAAGGAGTTCGAACCGCCCTTATAAAGGGTAGGGGCATAAACCGCACTGACGACAACCTTATGGCGTACGTCAAAATTGCTCGGCCCGGCATCATAGCTACCGTCGAAGATATCGTACGGACTGTTATTCTGCGTAAAAGTTGCTGAGTTTTGATTTGTATCTGTCGATTTAGCCAGTGTATAGCTGGCCTGGAACTGCAAGCCGTCAGTGAAGCGCCTGTTTGCCTGGAGGACAAGAGCATTGTATTCAGATTTAACCGTGCTCTGAATCCGAGTGAGATTAGGACCCGATGTTGTGGTTGGCGAATTGGTGATTACCCGCCCATATAATGGCAAGCTAAACGTCTGACCGTTGTCGGGTCCGCCAACGAGCGTGAAAGTTGAAGCACCGGTACGTTGATAGTTTAGATCGAAAAACGTGGGCAAATTACGGCCTAAGCTTCCAATATAAGATACAGAGACAACAGTATTTTTCATAAGCTGGTGCTCAAGAATAACGTCGTACTGGTTGATCAGAGGTGCCTGAAAGTTCTCTGAAAAGAACTGGATAGCTCCTGCACCAAAAGGCAGTGAAGAGGCTGCGTAAACATTTGGGAAAACCGGTGCGCACGGCGAAGCCGCTGTTGGGACCAGCGGGAAACAGTTAGTAGTCGCGGAAGAAGCGATTGAGACTTGTGACTGTCCACCCGGATTGCCCGTATTCACAAGTGCATTATAGATCGTTGAGTTCTGAATGCGTCCGTAATAAATCCCGTATCCGCCACGGATGCTTGTTTTCCCGTCGCCGAAAATGTCGTAGGCGAATCCAATACGAGGTCCGAAATTGTTTTTATCGTCGGGAAGGTTTGAGGTTGCTTCACCTATTGTCCTTCCGTCATTAGGAATTACGTTGGACGCATTCAATGCACCCGTCGTGTTAATGTTAACAAGAGTAGATTCCGGAAGCCTGATATATTCCCAACGCAGGCCTAAATTTACAGTCAGCCTCGGCGTCACTCTAAAATCGTCCTGAACAAAGAAATTATAGTCATAGGTCGTCAGTTCAATACCCGGTGAACCGATGCCTTGCTGGAAGTTGGATGTGTAGCAGCGGCCAACTAATCGTGTGCTCGTAGCACAGACCGTGGCTGCTGGAAGCGGTGTCCTAAAATTAGTGTAGTCCACAATAAAATCGTTTATATTGTTGTACGAATAAGAACCTGCTTCGAAGCGGAGATTCTGGATATCGTCGACTACTCGATTTATATCTCCGCCGAATTTGAAAGTATGGCGGCCTGCGGTATAGGTTACCGTGTCGGCAATTTGGTAACGTGTTTCAAAAGGAAACCTGGGGCGTTCTAAGAAGGTAGGTGTGCCAAATTCAAGTCCGTTATTCAGAAAGACGCTAGGCGAACGCATTCCCTGCCCGGTTATTCCGGTCGTGGGTTCACCAGGAAGCGGAGAAGAGCTAATCTGAGATTCATTATCGCGCCCGTACTGGAAACGTGCTTCGTTCAAAAAGTTAGGCGAAATACTTGATTGAAGGCGTGCATTCAATGAATCTACATTTACGAAGTCATCTCCGAAGCTGCCTCGTCCACGTGTGTTGACTGCCTGGGTTTGAATGCCGTTCGGTGATTCCCAGCGAAGGCGGTTGTAACTGACACTGAAAGAATTGTTGTCGTTGATCTGCCAATCGATCTTCGGAAGTATAAGTTTTTGGTCGCCTTTTCGAGGGGTTTCGCCGGTCAAAGAATTTATAAAACTCAAAGAGTTATCAATCTGTGCCGCTGTTAATCCACGTGAGGTCAATGTAGCTCGGTTGACTGTATTAATATATCCCGGATTGGTGAAAACCGCCAAGCCCGGAAAATTACGCTTTTGCTGGTCGTAGCTGAAGAAGAAGAACAGTCTGTCTTTAATGATTGGTCCGCCTACAGTTCCGCCGAACTGTTCACGGAGATCAATGGGCTTCGCCGCAACGGTTGTCGATACGCCATTCACAAGAACAGATTGAAATGCTCGTGGATTACGTGCCCCGTTACGGTTGTTGCGATTGTAATAAAAAAGATCACCATGAAATTCATTGGTGCCGCTTTTTGTGACCGTGTTGATCACTCCCCCGGCTGCCCGGCCGTATTCAGCCGAATAGTTCGAGCCGTTGATCTGAAATTCGCGAACAGCCGATTGGCTGATAACGTAATTGATTCGGGTTCGTCCGCGTTCTTCCGAGAAGAAAGCCTGATTGTTGTCTCCGCCATCGACCGTGCTGTTGTTGAGCAAGCCTGATATTCCGCGGAAGCTGATCAAGCCGAAGTTTCCGTCAGGAACTGTTGATGGTGCCAGCAACGCAAAGTTCGAAGCACGACGGCCGTTGATCGGCAGTTCGTTGATCGATGTTTGGTTAATGTTGGTGGTATTCGAGTTGTCGTTAGTATTGATAACCGGAGCTTCCGCTGTTACTTCGACTTCGGCGGTTGCCGTGCCAAGTGTAAGTGGAATATCGACAGTTGTAGTACGGCCGACTTCCACTATAACAAGATCGGCTAATGCCGGTGCAAACCCGGCAACGGTTGTCTCAACCCTGTATGTTCCGGGCTGAAGGTTCGACGCGCGATAGGTACCGTCGTTAGTGGCCGTAATCGTTACCGAGCTATTGGTGCCGGTGTTAGTTACGACGACAGTTGCATTTGGCACGGTCGATCCCTGCGGGTCGGTTATAGTGCCGCTGATGCCGCCGGTTACGGTCGATTGGGCAAAAACCTGCCCAATGCCGAGAACCAAACTCAGTGCGATCAAGGTAAAGAATTTAATCGAAATATTTTTAGTCATTTGTTTTTTGACCTCTTTATAGAGAAATTTGATTACAAATTTGCTTTGTCAGATAAAATTGCTAATCGGAAAATATTTTGAATTTTGGATATTTATCTTGCTTTTTGGATTTGCAGCTTAATTAGATTCTAAGCCATTCAAAGCCTTGTCCGGTTAGGTAACATAAGTAAATGTTGTATTCACACACGCTTACTAGGTTTACGGTTTCACTCATTAAAACTTCGAAATCGTAAACTTGGCAAAAAACTTAACGGACGCTTATCCTAATGCAAATTGAGTTCCGAAGCCCTCACCGCATGCGGGCCGTGAAACACAATAGATTATAGGTGCGAGGTTACATTCAGGTTACGGGAAGCAATTTTGTTTTGCGGTATAAACATGTCAGTACCGCTTTGCCTGAGCGGTCAGTACCATATGCGTAAGCGGGTGGTATGAATTTTTACGCCAAAAGTCGAGGTTAGGTCCAGATGCTCATCTCCAGCCCGCAGGCGGTTCTGCCCCGTTGTACGCTGCAGGACATTTCTCAAAACAAATCCATATATAATCGGACAAATTGGGCTATTTGCTATCCATTTTAAGCTCAATAATTTGCGAGTTTTTTGGAAACTTGACTTTTTTGTAATAAATGATTAGATTTGTCGGGCGTTACGGCCGATTTTTGCATCCAAGCAGAGCTTAAGCGCGAATATAAGGACGAAAAAGGGGGAAATCATATGTCACAAATCGATTATGCTACATCATCATACAAGACGCCATTGCATCACCGGATTACCGCAAATTTGCCGGTCCGCGCCAGTTGGGTGGATTCGGAAAGCGGCGAAACGATATCGATTGACGGTATGACGGAGAACGTCGGAGAAACCAGTACGCTGGTAAATCTCGAAGTTCTGCCGCCTGTCGGAGCCTCAGTTAACCTAAAAATTCTGGACGAAGACAAAGCCATCATCGAAGTTTCGGCGCAGGTCATACGGGTGGAACGCGATCCGAGCAAGCCACTAGCAGCACTGACCATTTCGGAAAATTTGAAGAAATGGAAAGTTGTCGCGATGGACGCCGCGGAAAAGTGGGTCACGCATCATTGGCACTTAAATTATGACGAAGAATGGGTTAATTAGTTTATAACCTTCATTTGGTATAATACTCGGCGGAGAGGTTTTCGAATCTTCTTCGCCTTTTTTTAGTTCTGAGTTCACGCTTCAGCGTGTCTTAAGCGATAGGTGAAAGACACGCTGAAGCGTGAACTCAGAACGTTTGCCAACGAATTTATTGTTCGCGGCATCAATTAGACGAATGAAAAAAGCGTTTTTATTAATTTTTGTATTGTCATTATTCCAGTTTGCAGATGCCCAGGAAAAACCTGTGACCAGGGATGAATACGTCAAAATGCTGTACGGCCTGCAAAAAAATCCGTCCGGCAAATCCGATATCGTCGATACCTTGCGCCGTCGCGGCATCGATTTTCCGGTAAACGACGGCATCCGCAGCCTCACCCGCTCGAAGGCCGCGAACGACGAGGAATTAAAACGCTCGCTTGAAGAAGCCGAACGCCGCCGCCAAAATCCCGAAGCAACCAAACCGCCAAACAAAAAAGAAGCCGCCGAAGTTCTGGACAAAGCGCGGCAAAACACGCTCTTGCTCGTGGCCGAGATGCCCGATTTCGTCGTGAAACAGCTAATTTCGCGGTCGGAAGCTTATGCCGGAACCGGAAACTGGAAGCCGCTCGATAATCTCGTTATTGCGGTCAGCTACAGTTCGGAAAATGGCGAGCAGTATAAAGTGTTGGCGAAAAACGGTGCACCTGTAGATTCACAGCGAAGCGGCAGTTATAGCGGTTTGGAGGGTGCTACATCCGGCGGGGAATTTGTCGAAGACCTGCACAAACTCTTCAAGCCGGAAAGCAAAACACGGTTCGATGTGCTGACGACCGATGTTTTGCGAACCCGCCCGGCACTCGTTTACAATTACGAAATCGCTCTCATCAACAATAAAGACGGCGGTGTCGGCCTAAAAGGCCCAAATCCGCAATCCTCACCCTCTGGTGAGAAAGGCCAGGTCTGGATCGACCGGGAAAATTTCCGTATTCTGCGTATCGAATATAGATTGACCGATATTTCCCCAAAGTTTCCGGTCAAATCCGTTACGAAATACATCGATTACGATATGGTCGAAATTTCGGGCGAGAAATACTTATTGCCGACGCTGTCCGATTTTCGTGGGGTTGTTCAAAGCGGGAAAAACAATTTCGAAAGCCGTAATGTGATCAGATTTAAAAATTATCAGAAATACGGCTCGGATGTCATAATTTTAGATGACGACACCGAACCGGCACCGGAAGCAAAACCTTAACAATGAGGAAATTAAAGCGGACAATTGTAAATGAGGGAGTAAATCCGGCATTTTCAATTTTCCGTTTTACATTATTCGCTTCCCTCCTTATTCTTTCTTCAAGCGCATTTACCCAGAATGCGCCGCCGAAGGAAGCAAATAAACGCGAGGCTCACTTGGTCGAAATAATCACTCTCGATAACTCAATAAAACTCGACATCCGCTACGCCACCGATAATAATTTCACCGGCAGACAGGTATATCCCGAAGCCCGCGCCTTCCTGCAAAAACCGGCCGCAAAAGCGGTTCTAAGAGTCCATAAAAAGCTGAAAAAACAAGGGCTTGGGTTGGTGATCTACGATGGCTACCGGCCATGGGCGATCACAAAATTATTTTGGGAAGTGACGCCGGAGGACAAGCGTAAGTTTGTCGCAAATCCGGAAAAAGGCTCGAAACACAACCGCGGCTGCGCGATCGACCTCGGCATTTATGACTTGAAAACCGGGGCGGCGATTCCGATGCCGTCCAGCTATGACGAATTCACCGAACGCGCGTCACCCGATTATACCGGCGGTACCGAAACCGAACGCTCAAACCGCGATTTGCTCCGCAAGTTGATGGAAGATGAAGGTTTTACAGTAAACGCCAACGAATGGTGGCATTTCGATTATAAAAATTGGGAAGACTACTCCATTTACGACATACCTTTTACCGAAGCTGGCAACAGATAGAACGGAACACGGACATCTTTGTCCGCAACCATTGCGGACAAAGATGTCCGCGTTCCGTTTACTCACTCGCTTTCGGAACTTGTTTAGCTTTGCCCGCTTCTATTTGAAGAACGACTTTTACCTCGTCAGATAAAGCAGCGATGCCGCCCGGTAGAGTGTTTCCGTAATTCACTCCGAAATCACGGCGGTTGATCGTTGTTTCGCCGGTTATTCCCATTTTTCCGCCGCTGCGCTCATCGGCAGGTAGCCAGCCGGCTATTTGGAATGGGATCGCGACCGATTTTGTCACGCCTTTCATCGTCAGATCACCCGTGACCGTCAGGTTATTTCCTTTCTTTTCGATCATGGTGCTTTTAAAGGTCATGTCAGGATATTTTTCGACCTCAAAAAAATCCGCCTTTCGAAGGTGATTGTCCCGGCCGGCAACACCGGTATCGACACTCGTCATCTTTGCCGTAAATTCGACCGACGATTTAGTAACGTTGCCTGCGTCATAATTGACCGTGCCGGTGAAATCCCGAAAAAATCCGGGCACCTCGATCAGGCCCATGTGCTTTACTTTGAAGCCTATGAAGCTGTGAGCCTTGTCAAAATCATACGTCCCCGAATCTCCTTTCGCCGCCGCGAATTTATGGTTGAAGGAAATATTGACCGCTTCGCTACCCGAATTCGACAGGATAAACAGCGACAAAAATGCAAATACCGCTAAAAAAGAAGCTCGTTTCATCTGAATTTTTCTCCTCAATTTCCGCGGGCGGATGCCTGCGGTTTTTTAGTTCATTCTATAATAGATTACGCGGTAAAAATTGTTTGATGCAAACTCGCGCCGAAAGGTCATCAATTGAATAGAAATATTCTGCTATTTAATTATCAAAGCGAGTGAAAACCGCGCCATTCGCGGCTTTGCCACTATTTTCTTTCGCACAAACAGGAAATAATCGCCGGTTTCGGGGATTTTAAAACTTAACTCCGGCGAACTTTCAAATTCAGTCTCAAATTCGAACTCCTGATTAAAAACACGAAAGTCGAACCGGCTTGTTCTCGTGTTCCTAATCGTCACGTTCTGGCCTTTTCTCGCCTCAAAAACATACTCCATTTCGGAGCCGTTAGATAGACTGCCGGCAAGCACCACGAGCTCGATTTTCCCGAGGGAAATTCAATACGTTTCGGCTCGGCTTTGCCGCCCTGGGCATAAATAAACGCCGGAACGATCAGTAGAATTACTAGAATCACTGATGATTTCAATATCATAATTTGTACGGCGAAGTGCCGTGCCCGTCCGTAGTAAAAGTATGAACAGCCCGGCGGCCTGTTCTAGGTTTTGCCGCTCTGATAATATACATCAATATGTCGATACCTGAAAAAAATGAATACGGCGAATGGTTCGCGGGTTACATTTCGCTTGTCTCTGAAGAAGATATTTTAGCGGCACTGACGTCGCAAATTGGCGAGTTCGAACAACTCGCCGATTCGGTCCAAGAAGAAAAGGGCGCCTTTTCCTATGCGGACGGCAAATGGACCGTCAAAGAATTGCTCGGCCATCTGAACGACGGCGAGCGGATCTTCGCCTATCGCGCGCTGCGTATTGCACGCGGCGACCAAACACCGCTTGCCGGATTCGAACAGGACGATTATATCGCTACGGGCCGTTTTAATTCACGCTCTGTGGCCGATTTGATCGAAGAATTTGTGCTTCTCCGCCGCTCGAACTTAAAACTGTTCGAACATTTGGAAGACGCCGAATGGCTGCGCATAGGCACAGCAAGCGATAACCCGATCTCGGTCCGGGCGGCCGCCTATATCATGGCCGGGCACGTCCGGCATCACTTAAATATCCTTCGAAGCCGGTATTTGGTGTAAATGAAATACGACGCCATTATCATCGGCGGCGGTGCTGCGGGCCTTTTTTGCGCGATCGAAGCGGGAAAACGCGGGCGTCGAACGCTGGTGATCGAACACAACGCTCAGGTTGGGCGCAAGATACTGATCTCCGGCGGCGGTCGGTGCAATTTCACCAATATCGATACGCGGCCTGAAAATTTTATTTCCGGCAATCCGCATTTTTGCAAATCGGCGCTCGCACGCTACAGGCCGCATGATTTCATCGAACTCGTAAAAAAGTACAAGATCCCTTTTTACGAAAAAACTCTCGGGCAATTATTCTGCCGCGAAAGCTCGCGCCAAATTGTCGAAATGCTGCTGGAGGAATGCAGGCGGGCAAATGTTGAGATCGTTTTGGATTCGGCGGTCAAGTCAGTGCGAAAAGAAACGTTGTTCGAACTCGAAACGACACGCGGGCCTTACTCATCTGAAAATCTTGTGATTGCTACCGGCGGGCTTTCCTTTCCTAAGATCGGGGCAACCGGTTTCGGCTATAAAATAGCAAAGCAATTCGGCCTGAAGCTGACCGAAACGCGGCCATCGCTGGTGGCTCTTGTTCTCGCAAACGGGAAAAATTATAAAGATCTGGCGGGAATTTCCGTTGATGCAGCGGTTACTTCGGGCAAGCAGTCGTTTCGCGAAAACATCCTGTTCACGCATCGCGGCCTTTCCGGCCCGGCGATCCTGCAGATTTCGAATTATTGGAATAAGCGGCAGCCGGTCGCCATCAACCTCCTGCCGGATAAAAATGCGGAAAGTCTTTTGGCCGCAAACCGGCATTCCAAACAAACTATTCCTAACTTTCTAGGCACTGTTTTGCCGACGCGTTTTGCCGAAGGTTTTGCGGCGGCGAATTTGCCGGACAAACCTATAAACCAATTGAGTGATCCTGAGATCTTGCAAACTGCGGAAATGCTGAACAATTGGCAGGTCGAATTTTCTTTGACGGAAGGATACGACCGTGCAGAGGTAACGCTCGGCGGCGTTTCGACTAATGAGCTGTCTTCACAAACAATGGAATCAAAAAAAGTTCCCGGCTTGTATTTTATCGGTGAAGTAGCCGATGTAACCGGCTGGCTCGGCGGCTACAATTTTCAGTGGGCCTGGGCGTCGGGGTTCGCGGCGGGAAGTAGTGTTTAGTCCCGGCGGAGCCTGTCAGAACCGCCTGCGTCAGTGGGTGGTAATCACGTGACAAGAGATGCGTTTCGGCCCCGTCCAAGTCTTTCCGCGAAATTCGTACCACCCGCTAACGCAGGCGGTTCTGTCTACCCGTTTAAAATGCGAGAGGGGAGCCGTCTCCCACACCGTCTCCCCTCGTATCGCGCTCTATTACGTGGAGTAACCGAGCAGCGAACTTAAATTTTTTTTGAGGGAAACGTCTCCCACTCCGTTTCCCTCTGCTTCGGGCTGATTACGTGGAGTAATCAGCCACGAACTTAATCCTTTTAATTTACGGATCACCGCAAAATTGCTTGCTTTTACTAACGAACGTGTAGAATATTTACATAAGCGTTTACACTTGTCAAGAGGGGGAAATTATTGAGGTTTGCGGCACATCTGAGTTGGCCGACGTCCATTGATTGTTGAATATCTTTATCAGGGAGCGAAAAATTATCTGCTCGGCCGCCTTCCCGAAGCGACCGTTCAAAACGATCGCAGTTAAAACACCGTATTCGATCCATTGGCTTCTAACCGGAAAGGGCGAAAAAATAGCTTCTAATCTTTCATCGTAGGTTTTTGCCGCTACGGCGAAAGTTCCGACGGCAAGTTTATCGTTGAGCCGGTGAAATCAACTTAGAACGGTTTGCCGAGCCTGTTCATTCGTAAAATCCTTAGCTCGACTATTACCTAAAATCCGAAATATCCATCCCGAATTTTTCCTTTACATATTCCTCCGCCGATCTATTAACATTTCGCAGATTTTCCAGGCGCCGCTCCGATTTTTTGATGTGGGTTTTCGTCCGCTCGGCCATTTGCTTAAGCATATTTCTGCCCTCAGACATTTCGGATTGGAATTTTTCATGAAGTGTAAAAAGTTCCGAAGCTTCGGCTGCGGCTTTTTCCTCATGCAGCTCTTTCAGCCGTTTATTGATTTGCGAGATCTGGCGGATCGCCCGAACGAGATTATCGCCCGCCGAATCGCCCGTTATCGAATCCGGGCTGTCACGAAAATCATCGGCCAATTTATTTAATAAACTTTGATTGCCGGCGGAATAGGCTTCATTCAGTTTTGCCATCAACCCGTGCCGCCGCTCTTTTTCCGAGGCGTCGAGTGCGAGATCCGGGTGAATTACGCGGGCAAGATCGTGATAAGCCTTTTTCGCTTCCGCATTAGGGCGAAGGCGGAACGAGACGCTTTCCAGGCTCTCGTCATTAGCTCGAGCTGCGGATTCCTCAGCACGCCTGCGCAGTTCTTCCGCTTTTTTTCTTATTTCCTGGTCGTCAGGAACGAGTTTCACTTCTTCCTCGGCGATCTGCGCCTCGATCTCGTCGAGATCGGCATACAGCCGCCCGACTTCCATCGTGTACTGTGCCTCGAACCGCTCGAGTTCGCTGCGGATGTCCGCCATCAATTCCTCGTTGTCCGCAAGGCGGTCCGCCAACCGATCAACAACGGCAAGTTTTTTATTAAGTTCGATCTCTTCGGGAGCAAGCGGATTCATTATGAATAAAGCTCCATCGGCCGCGTCAGCAACGCGAGCGGATCGTCCACATTGAGCGCCTCGCGGACGTAAAACGGTTCGCCCGCTGCGGCGCCGATCAGCGAACCGTAATAACGCGACCTGTTTTCTAGTTCGTCGATAAAACTTTCAGTCGTCAGGCGCGTTTCCGGCTCATCCGATTCGGGATTATAAAATTGAGATTTATACGCCCGGATCGACTGCATTTTGTCGGAAAGAAAATCCGAAATATCGACAATAAAACTCGGTGCAACGAGGCGGGAAAATACATGGTGAGCGACGATCGGCGCCTTTATTTTTTCTGCCCCGGATTCCTCGTCGTATCTTCCCATACTCGCCAGCCTGGCCGATTCGCGAACCAGCCCGACGATATGATTATGATCGGGATGCGGATCATTTTCCTGATGCGTTAAAATCAATTTTGGTTTAAGCCTTCGCAAAACCCGAACGAGTTTCGTTCTGGATTCGTCATCGGCGAAAACATGTCCGTCAGGAAGCCCTAGATTTTCGCGAATGTCGAGCTTTAATATTTTCGCCGCTTCACCGGCTTCAATTGCTCTACTTTCAACTGTCCCGCGTGTTCCCATCTCTCCGCGCGTCACATCCAGCGCACCAGTGTGATAACCTAAATGCTTCATCTTCAGCAGCGTTCCGCCGACAGTCAATTCGACATCGTCCGGGTGTGCAAAGATCGCGAGAATGTCTATTTCGCTCATCAATATTAATTTAGCACAGCAAAGCTGAAGAAAGAATTTACAGGGATAGCAGGATAAACGGGATAGGGAAATACTTTCTGGTTTATCTACTTTATCCTGCTATCCCTGTAAATTCTTGTTATTATTGGTGCATGAAACTGATTGTTCTCGGTTCAGGTACATCGATTCCGCATCCGAATCGAAGCAGTTCCGGTTACTGGCTGGAAACAAGCGGCGGATCGCTTCTGCTTGATTGCTCGGCTTCGGCGATTCACCGGATGGCACAGGAAAGGCTCGATTGGGTGAACCTCGATGCGATCTGGATCTCGCATTTTCACCTCGATCATTGCGGCGGACTCGCTCCGTTTTTGTTCGGAACGAAACACGCGCCCGATACTCAAATACGGACAAAACCTTTGCGAATTTTTGGAGCGAAAAGATTGCGAAATTTGATCGAGGCTTTTAGCAACGCCAATAATTACGATCTTTTAAAACAGCCGTTTCCGCTCGAAATCATTGAGGTCGAACCGCTCGAGGCATTCGAAATCTTGCCCAGCGTCGAAGCAGTCGCGCTTTCCACTCCGCATACCGATGAGAGCCACGCGATTCACATCCGGGACGCTAACGGAAAAACTATTGTTTACACCGCCGACACCGGCCCGGCGGATGTGCTCGCGGCCTTCGCCAGAAAGGTCGATTTATTATTGATGGAGTGTTCTTTTGTTAAAGATAAACCGGTCAAAACCCATCTCGAATTGTCCGATGCGATTCGCCTTATTCGCAAAGCCGAACCTAAAAAAGCAGTGCTGACGCATCTCTACCCTGAATGGGAAGATGTTGATTTTGATGAAGAAGTTAGAAAATTCTCGCCGATGTGCGAAGTGATAAAAGCATTTGATGGATTAACGGCGGAAATCTAAGAACTTGATCAAGAGAATTAGTTTTTTCTTTTCGTGTTTCTTTGTGTTGTTTCGTGGTTCATTCTTCAAAATATTTATAAGATTGTAACCACAAAAATACCCAAAGAAACACGAAAAGAATGCACTGAATATCAAAAAGTTCGGGCTAGTAAGGGTTAGCTCTTAACATTCTTCTTCGCCATCGCCATCAGCTCATCCGGCATCCATTTGCTGAGGTTTTTCTCTTCGGCTTCGGCGATGCCTTTATGACGGTTCCGCCATTCTTTGTTCGGATCGTCCTCGCGGCCGGATTGTATAGGATAATTTTCTACCTGTTCGAGGCTGATTATTATCCCATGCGTAAGCTCCTTCCAATCCTCGGTTTGAATACCGCGGAGCACGACCGGCAGCCCGGCCGTCCAGTCTTCTTCCGGCGCAATATTATCGTATTCGGGAATCGTCAAAAATGCCGTCTGAGGAAAAGGCTTGCCGCCGAATTCGGTCACAAGCTGCGACTGGATGTCCTTGTATGATGCGTTCGCGTTCGATTGCCTGATCGCCAATGCCCTACGGAAAATGTCTGATACGGTTACTTGATCGCTCATGTTAATATCTACTAGCTTGATCTAATACAATATAATTACACGCTTCGACGGAATTGCGCAAAGACTCTTTTTGTATGAATAAAAAAGTCATTTTAATCACGTTTGTGGTCTTAGCCTTTGTAATATCACTCGTCGGATATTTCTTCTATTCGGTTAACTATCGCCAGCATATTTACCGAGATATTAGCCAAAATATTTACGTATCGAATGATTGGACCGAGATCTCTATTAAACCGGATATAGGGATTGAAAAAAATATTCAGGAAGTAGGAATTGTTGTTCCAGAGGCTCGATTTAGCGTTAATCGCAAAGAGAATTATCTTCCAAACGGTACGGTTATTGGACCAGAAGTGGAGATTGCCGACAAGACAGGTACTTGGTATCGTTTGCGACCCGGAAGCGGAACACTAAACGATTATGACGAGCAATCAAATACGTTTTCCCGAAAAAGCATCAACTTTGGCTTAGAAGTGGAAAATTTGCCAAAAAACACCCGATTTGTTGCCGTTCGACTACGAAGCGATATGCCTTTTTCGTGCTCGAAAATTAGATGGCATGACTACAATATGAAGTAAGAGTTTACATTTTTAACAATGAAAAAGTTAATTTATCTACTGCATCTCTGGCTCGGCCTTGTCGTATCGATACCTGTTTTAGCGTGGGCGCTCAGCGGACTTCTTTACGCGTTGCCGAATATGGTCGAGGGCGGCAGCGTCGAGAAGATCGACTTAAGCAGGGTAAAGGTCGCTCCGGCGGACGCGATGGCGAAAGCAAATGAGCTTGCCGGCAAAACTCTGCCGACGACGGCTTTAACGCTGCTGATGCGTGACGGAAAGCCGCAATATCAATCGGTAGGCGGAATGGGTGCGGATTCGATCTTTATCGACGCGGAAACCGGGGTCGCAAATATGTCTCCGCCGCCGAGCCTGAAAACGCGGTTTTTTCGCGAGGCTCATTTCTATTATTTTACCGGAAGCTGGCAGGTGATGCTTCTTATAATTTTTTCCGCGCTTGCGGCACTTTCGGCATTGACCGGGATCTATCTGAATTTTGTTTACTGGATACGGAAATTTTCGCGGCGGCAGGGTATCGATAGGACGATTCCACAGGCATAATTTTCTTGTGTTACGCCATCTGAATATATATCTTTAAAAATAGGGATTTATTTATGAAAACTTTATTAGCACTTGTATTTACAGCTCTCAGCCTGACCGCCGCGTTAGGGCAGAACGAGCAATCACCGATCGTCGAGAAGGAATTTGCTTACAAAGATTGGACGCTTGAAAATATCCGGTCGGATTCGAGTACGAATCTGCGCGAATTTACCGCCGGTAAAAAGCTTGTAATGGTCGTGTATTTCGCTCCGTGGTGCCCGAATTGGAAGCACGATCTGGCATTCGTGCAGGGCCTTTACGAAAAATACAAGGGCAAGGGATTAGACGTTATCGCCGTTGGTGAATACGATCCGCTGGATTCGATGAAGAAGCACTTAAAGGACAACAATCTCACGTTTCCCGCCGTTTATGAATCGGTGCTCCGGACGGACAAGCAAAAAACTTTGCATTATAACTACCGAAAAGCTACCGGCGACACGCGAAATTGGGGTTCTCCCTGGTACGTTTTTCTCGAATCGGCGAATATCGAAAAAACGGGCGATGCGATCTCTAAAAAAGCGAATGTTGTAAACGGCGAATTGATTAAGGAAGACGCTGAGAAGTTTATCCGCACAAAATTGGGGCTTTCGGGTGAGATAAAGAAAGTTGCCCTCGGCGGAAACGCAACCGAAATATGCGATCCGGAGCAGAAAACCACCGCTTTGGTGAAACCCTAATTATTGCATATATTTGCGATATAAAATCGCCGCCGACTCGCTGGCAGGTTACTTCTTGTTCCTTGGTTAAGATTTAAATCCAATCAAGGAACAAGTCGAACAAGAAGGCACGAAATAAAAAGAGATTGGATGAATAATTCTCTTAAGGTTTTTTGATTTACCGCATCGTAGCTAAGGTATCCCTAAGTTTCCCGGCGGCTGATGTCAGCGGCCCGCTGATTTCAGAATATCTTCCCACCGCCGCAAGGTCTTCTGATTGTAGACTTAAAGCCGCAATTCCCTCGATCTTTAAAAGATATTTTCTAAGCGCCGGCTTAGTTCGAAAATCCGTTTCCAAAGCCGACAGCCCGGCACGAAAATTTCTCAGCGTCTGTATCAGATCCCGTTTCATCTTGCCGTTCAAATCCAGGCTTGTTTGGCGAAGCTTTTTCGTTTTCGATTCTCTGTCGACATCCTCGATAGCCTGTACATAAGGAGGTAATTTGTCGGTAAAATTCGTTATGTAAGTAATCTGCTTTGCGACCGTGTCCTTCGCCTTTATTACATCCGCGTTTGTGATGCCGGTAACAACCGGTTTTGGTACCGGCCGCTTTATGGGCCGCTTACGCTGAGCTTCAGCGGTAGCGAAAAAAAATCCAAAGGCAAGCAATAATATCGTTAAAAATCTAATTGTTTTCATAATTTTCCAAACCTGTTCAAACCTTACCAAAAATCTTATCATATAAAGGATGAAAAATAGAGAGTTAGAGGTTCGCCGTTTTGGACGCGTCGGTTATGCCGACGGACTGGAGTTGCAGGCGGAACTCGAACGTGAGGTCATCGAACGGCGTGATCTGGATTATCTTTTACTGCTCGAACATCCGCATACGTTCACTATCGGCCGCCGTGCAAAGGAAAGCGGCGTACTGGCAACCGCCGCATTATTGAAAAATCTTAGGGTCGAGGTCTTTGAGACAAATCGCGGCGGGAAGATTACATATCACGGCATCGGACAAATCGTCGGGTATCCTGTCATCAGCCTTTCGCCGGACCGCGAGGACGTGCATAAATACGTCCGCGACATTGAGGAAGTGCTGATCCGCACAATGGCCGATTTCGACATTGAAGCCTTTCGCATCGAAGGCCTGACCGGCGTCCACACCCGCGAAGGCAAGGTTGCCGCTATCGGAATTCACATCAAACGTTGGGTGACGACGCACGGATTTGCTCTGAATGTGAACACAGATCTCAGCTATTATAACTGGATCGTCGCCTGCGAGGGTGAGCCGGTAACGTCGATGGACAGGATTTTAGGGCGGGACATTGATTTAGCCGAGGTCGAGGACAAGATCGTCGATAATTTTAAGGAAGTTTTTGGATTTTCCGATGTTCTGAGTTCACGTTTCAGCGTGTCTCCGGCATCGGTAATAAGACACGCTTAAGCGTGAACTCAGAACAGGGAGGAATATGAAACTAACAACATTATCTACATCCTTATTTGCCGCCGCTTTGTTTACCGCCTGCGGCTCACCGACAATGAATACGAATAGCACCGGTATTTCGAATTCGAATACGATGAATACGAACACGGCAGCGCCAGTTCAAACTCTCGCTCTCGTCCCGCGGCCGCAGAAGATCGCGGACATGATGACGGCCCGCGGCGAGCAGGACCAGGCCAAACCGGCATTGACTATCGCCGCTCCGAAAGATGGATCGACGACGGTAAATTCGACCGTTAAGGTGCGGCTCGATATTTCCGGCGATCTGAAAGGCTACAAGCCGATGATGGACATGGAAACGAAAATGGGAAACCATATCCACGTCATTCTGGATAATCAGCCGTACGAGGCCTATTATAATCTCGACCAGGAATTCGAACTTCGAAATGTGTCGGACGGCGAGCATACGCTGCGGGTTTTCCCGTCGCGGCCCTGGCACGAAAGCTATAAAAACGAAGGTGCATTTCAGATGGTGAAATTCACTGTAAACAGCGGCGGCGCGGACACTACGAAACCAGTCACGACGAATTCGGGCCAGCCGATGTCGAATGCAAACACTGCCGCCGCAAAAGCCTGGCCCGAAGGCAAGGAAATGCCGCCGAGCACCGCTGGAACCGTTGATCCGAAAAAGCCGCTCTTAACATACAGCCGTCCGAAGGGCGAATATAAAGGTGCCGACGCCGATGCGATCATGATCGATTTCTGGCTCCACAACGCGAAGCTCAGGGACGACGGCGGTAACTACCGCGTTAGATATTCGGTAGATGGCGGCGAGGCAAAATATATCGACAAATGGGAACCGATTTGGCTGACGGGCTGGACGGCCGGAAAACATTCGATAAAACTCGAACTCGTCGATATTGACGGCGGCTTGATCGATAACGGCGGGTATAATTCGACAACGCGGGAGATAACTATAGTGAAGTAGTAAACGGTACGGGGACAAGGATGTCCGCGTTCCAATTGATATGAACTGGATTTATCTATTAATTGCCGGAATTCTCGAAGTGGGCTGGGCCGTGGGCCTTAAATACACGGACGGCTGGTCGAAACTCTATCCCAGCATTCTGACTGTCATCGGCATGATCGCCAGCTTTTATTTTCTGTCGCTGGCGTTGAAATCGCTGCCGATCGGTACGGCTTACGCGATTTGGACGGGAATCGGAACCGTCGGTGCGGCTGTATTGGGAATGATCTTGTTCGACGAGCCGCGCGATTTCGTCCGGATTCTGTGTATTATGCTAATAATCGCCGGAATCGCCGGGCTGAAAATAACTTCCGCTTCTTAACTGCAATCGTTCTGAGTTCACGCTTCATCGTGCTTCTTCGTTAACCAGAAGACAAACTGAAGTTTGAACTCAGAACGATTGCTGTTTCGTTGTAGAATGTACAATGTCCTAATCAACTATTTACAAACTTATTGGAGTTTCTTATTTTATGCGACGCGATACTACATCCTGGTTCAGCCACAATTTGGGAATGGATATGCCGCTGGTGGCTTACGGGCACGCCGGCTATCCGCTGCTTATGTTCCCGACGGCGGCGGCGGATTATCTTGAATACGAGCGGTTTTACCTGGTCGATGCGATCAAGGATTTCATCGACGCCGGGTTGATACGCGCGTATTCGATCAATTCCGTGAACCGCTACAGTCTGCTTAACAAAGAATCGCATCCCGGGTGGAAGGTCGAGATGCTGTCGCGTTACGACAAATACGTGACGGACGAAGTTTTGCCGCTGATCAGCAATGAATGCGGCGATGACGCAAAACCGCTGACTACCGGCGCGTCACTGGGAGCACTGCTTGCGGTAAATACGTATTTCAAACATTCCGATCTATTCCGGGGTGTTATTGCGATGAGCGGAAGCTATGATATTTACAATTATCTGGAAAATTATTTCGACGAGAACGTCTATAATAATAATCCAATGATGTACCTGAAGAATCTAAACGACGATTTTCACCTGCCGAGATTGCAGCAAGCCGATTCGATAGCTATCGTCACCGGCCAAGGCTCCTTCGAAGCCCCGGACCGCAGTCGCGAATTTTCAGGATTGCTTCATTCGAAGGGAATTCCGCATATCCTTGACGTTTGGGGACATGACGTCAATCACGACTGGGTCTGGTGGCGAAAAATGCTTCCGCATTATCTCGAGAAGTTCGTTTCTTGATCGATCACAAAACAAGAAGGGCAGGCTCGGCAGCCTGCCCTACATTTTATCCGTCTCCTTTTTTGCCCTTCCGCTTAGAGCCTTCGGGTTTATCAGGTGCTGGCGGCGGATCTGGATTTCTAACCGGCAGCGGCGTGACCGGCGGCTTTATTACCGGCGGAGTTTCGTTTGGAGGATTATTTGCTGGAGCATCCGTGCCGGTTACCGGCGGTGTCTCGCTGCCTGTGCCTACCGTAACCGTACCCGTCGATTTTGAGCTGGCCGACGTGGCTGCTCCCGAACGAATCGCTGCCAGATCGGCCTTCTCGAGTTTCTCCAGCTCTTCTCGTTTATTACGTTCCATCAGGCTCTTGATCTCTGACGGCATCGCCGGCGTGGCCGGGAATTTATCCTTCGGTTTGTCCTTCATGAACGGGATCATAAAGGCGTTAAAGAACGGCAGAGCTCCATGGCCACCGGTCATTCCCGCACCTAGACTTTCCTTACGCTCCGGGTTGCCCATCCAAATACCGGTCGCAAATGTCGGCGTAAACCCGACAAACCAAACATCAGTTTGATCGTTTACCGTTCCGGTTTTTCCGGCAAGCTGATGACCGCTCGCGGCAGCACCGGGAGCAGTACCTCCGCCGGATGTAACGCCGCGCAGCATTTCAACCATTGTCAGTGCCACGTATTCGCTCGTCACCTTCGAACTCGAATTGTCCCATTCTTCAAGCAGCGTTCCATCGCGGCTATAAACCTTGCGGATAAGATGCGGAGCCATTCGAATTCCCTTATTCGGAAAAGCCGTGTAAGCCGAGGTCATTTCCAAGAGCGACGCCTCGCTCGCTCCGAGAGCCGACGGCAGGCTTGGCGCCATCGGATTGGTGATACCGAAACGACGGACCATTTGCCCGCCGGCCTGAATTCCTACTTGTTCCAGCAAATGCACCGCCGCGAGATTGTACGATTTCGCCAATGCAACTTTCATCGGCACATTCGGGTGGCTCAGGCTGCCGTCGTAGTTATGCGGCGACCAGCCGCCGCGTTTGACCGGAGCACCGCTGACGAGCATATCCGGCGTCATTCCGTCTTCGACCGCCGCCGTATAAATAAAAGGTTTATACGCCGAGCCGGTCTGGCGCAGTCCCTGCGTGGCGTTGTTGAATTTGCTCGTGTGGAAATCATATCCGCCAACCATAGTCACGATCTCGCCGTTATGCGAATTTATTGAGACGAGCGATGCCTGAATCTCGGGCACCTGAGTAAGCTCCACCTCGAGCCGCTGATTTTCCGCATCCACTTTCTTGACCAGAAACTCGGATAAAAATCCCGGCTTCAGTTCGTCCTTCGGGCGTTTTCCGCTTCGGCCCATATCTTTGGCTGTAACGATGGCTGAGTATTTACCGAACCGTACGCCGACCTCGTCCGAACCCGGGTTAGCCATGACCACCAGGCCTTTTATATATTCGCCCTCATCGAATTCATCGCCGTACCAATCGGCGTGTTTAAAGGAGTTAAGTGTTTTTGCGATCTCCTTTTCGTCTGTCAGCGGCTGGCCTTCCGCATCGACGAGAATATTTTGATAATCCGAACGCCATTTGCGACCGCGGTCGAAGATCCTGAGGCGGTCCCGGACTACTTTTGTCGCGATCTTCTGGCCTTCGACATTTATCGTCGTATATACCTTCAGGCCGCCTTGGGCAACACGGGTAGTGTATTTTTCTTCGAGATATTTGCGGACTTCCTCGACCGGATAATCCCAGGCGGTCGATTTTGGAAGCGACTGGTAATACGCCGTGTCGGCAAGTTTTATCGGTTTTGCCTGTGCCGCGTTCGCCTCGCCTTCGGTGATGTAGCCGTATTTCGCCATTTGGGCGAGCACTACATCACGGCGAGTTTTGGCCTTTTCCATGTTCCTCGTTGGCGAATACTCAGGCGATTTCGGAATCGCGGCCAGCAGGGCGGATTCTTCCAGATTCAGATCCTTGAGCGATTTGCCGAAATATGTTTTCGCTCCGGCCTCGAAACCGTAAGCACCGGCACCGAGGAACACATAATTCATGTACATCTCGAGGATTTGGTCCTTGGTATAAAAGCGTTCGATTTGCAGGGCGACAGCCCATTCGTTGACTTTGCGGGTATATGTCTGGTCCCGGTAAAGAAACAGATTTTTGGCAAGCTGCTGGGTAATCGTCGATGCGCCTTCCATCTTTCCGGTCGAAATATTCTTTAACACAACGCCGGCGATACGGTAAGGATCAATTCCGATATGATCGTAGAAACGATAATCCTCAACCGCTATCAGCGCGTTTTTAACATTCGGCGGAACATCCTGGATCTTGATCGGAATGCGTTTTTCGATCGCAAATTCGGCCAAAACCGTTTCGCCATCGTCAGCGTAAATGGTCGTCACCTGCGGCGGGCGATAGGTGGCAAGAGCAGAAACCTCAACCGAATAGCGCGAATTATTAAGGTAATACGACGCGAGAACGCCGGTCAATCCGCCCGCCGAAAGAGCAAGCAAAAGAGCCATCACCAGCCACGTGAACTTTGACATGCCGCTGTGTCCTGCGGAAATTGACTCGACTTCCTTTGTTCTGATTCTCTTAATTTCTCTGGCCATAATTCCCTCGTCAAACGTAGAACAGGCTGCCAAGCCTGTTCACTTTTAAAACCGACAGGCTCGGCAATCTGCCGTACGAAATTCAATTAACAAATCGCCGCATCTTGATACTTACCACAAAACCGATCGCAATAAATGTCGATAAAAGTGCGGAAAGGCCCGCACTCATAAGCGGTAACGGCACGCCGATCACGGGCAAAAAACCGAGGGCCATTCCGACATTCATAAATATCTGAAACGACAGCGCCGTCACGATAGACATTATAACAAGCATCCCGGCCCGCTCGGAAGCATGGCGCGCGCCCGCAATCATCCTTGAAAGCATCAGGGCATACGCCAGCAGCAGGGATACGCAGCCGATAAACCCGGTATTTTCCGCAGTTACGGCAAAAATAAAGTCCGTCTGCGGTTCGGGTAGAAATTTCAGTACGCTCTGCGATGTTTCAGAATCGCCTTTAATGCCGGACAGTCCGCCCTTGCCGACCGTTATGATCGACTGGATTGTATGATAGCCGTAGCCGCGCGGATCGACGCTGTCGGGATCGATAATGGCATTGATGCGTTCCTGCTGGTACCGCTTTATGACTCCGCTTTGAACGCCGCCGATATAGGCGGCAGGGATAAAGATCGCCGCCGCGGCCAAAACCAATACGATGTATCTTACCTTGACCGCCGAAAGGAAAAACATTGCGGCAAGGATTGGAAAATAGGTCATTGCCTGTCCGGCATCGGGCTCAAGCATGATCAGCCCGACCGGAGCCGCTAAAATGGCAATGCCGACGAATATCTCTTTGATTGTCAGCGTACCGGATTTACGCGAGCCGAAATACTTTGCCAGCAATAAAACAGTTGGGACTTTGGCGAATTCAGAAGGCTGAAACTGTCCGATCAGCGGGAGCTTTACCCAAGCCTGCTGCCCGTTGACCTCAACTCCGAGCGGTGTAAGCACGAGAAAAAGCAGCAGCAGCGCAAATCCGTAAAAAAACGGTGCCGCATCGATAATTCGACGGTAATCGCTAAACGCAATTACAATAAACGCCACCAAAGCAATGCCCAGGCCCATGATCTGTTTGGTCCAAACATTGTCGGTCGGCAATGCATTATGTATCTGCCAAATACCGAAACAGGCGACCGCAACCGCCAGCATAGTCGTCAGCCAGTCAAAATCCCTCAAATCGCGTTTTTCTATTATCGCTACCATCTTTGGGTTTATCGAGTTTGAGAGTTCGTAGGGTTTCAGAGTTAAAGCTCTATAAACTCAACAAATTCTAAGAACTCTACGAACTATCTTTTCGCAACTAGATTCGGATCGACAATCGGCGGTCCCGGCCTTTTCGCTAAGTACGCATCGTAAACTCCTCTGACCGCCGGAGCGGCGTTGCTGCCGCCGAAGCCGGAATTTTCAATCAAAGCGATCACCGAAATTTCGGGTTTATAAGCCGGAGCGAATGAAACGAACCAGGCGTGGTCCTTATTTTTCCCGACGTCTTTTCCAAGTGCGGCGACCTGCGCAGTTCCCGTTTTGCCGGCGATATCAAATCCCGGTATTGCAATGCGTGCCCCGGTTCCGCCGCCGTTGACCACGGCCCACATACCTTTAATCACTATCTCATTCTGGGCTGGAGTCATTTCAATCAACTTCGGTTCCGCACGCTGGAATCCGAAGCCAGGCCGCTCCACAAAAAAATTCGGATCGCCTTCTTCGCCGATAGCTCCGCTCGTTCTAAATTCTTTTAATAAATGCGGCACATACATTTTTCCGCCGACGCTGATGCTCGACACCGCGCGCAGCATCGCGATTGGCGTCACGTTCACCGTCACCTGACCGATCGACGCAAAAACCGTTTCGATGTCATTCCATTTCCCGCCATCCCGTTTTTCAACGTAGGACCTGAAAGACTTTGGCGTCTGGCTAACCTTTTCATTCGGCAGATCGACGCCTGTCCTCTTGTCGTACTCGAAATCCTCGACCATCGTGATCAGCCCTTCAAGGCCCATTTTTAAAGCAAGCCGGTAATAATAACCGTCGCACGAATGCGTGATCGCGTAGGAAAGCGGAGGCGAGCCGTGGCTGCCCATGCAGCGCGTGAATTTGTTGCCGATCTGAATTCCGCCGCCGCACACCATATTCGAATTTGCCGCCGTTATCACGCCCTGCTTTAAAGCGGCGACCGATTCCGGGATTTTCCACGTCGAGCCGGGCGGATACCTGCCCTGGATAGCCCGGTTGAAAAGCGGCCGCTGCTCTTCTTGCCAATAGGCGGCGATCTGTTTGCGGCCTTTGGGGGTTTTGCTTCCCTGGACAAAAATATTCGGATCGAAAGACGGTGCCGAAGCCATTACGAGTATCTCGCCGTTATTCGGATCGGACGCGATGATCGTGCCGCGCTTTGTCGATGATGCGGCAAGTTGCTGCTCGGCGGCCATTTGAAGTTCAAAATCGAGTGTGGAAACAAGGTCCTGTCCGGCCTGCGGCGGCACGACGGCGATCTCGCTCTGCACGCGGCCGCGGCTATCGACAATTACTTTTCTAAAACCCGGCCTGCCGCGCAGGAATTCGTCGTAATATTGTTCGAGGCCGCCTTTGCCGATAATATCGCCGGGCCGCATGCCTTTTTCCATGAATTCCGGCGATTCAAGCTGCTTCGGGCTGATCTCGCCGACGTATCCGAGCACATGAGCCATGTTCGTGCCGTGCGGGTAAAAACGCTGCGGCTGGATTTCAATGCGGAGTTCGGGATATTCGAGCGAATGCGATTCGACCCAGCTAATGTCCTGCATCGCCGCATTTTCCTTAAGCACCATCGCCTCGAAACCGGGCTGTTTTTTGATCAGGTTCAGCCGTTCGACGACGAACTCGCTTTCGAGATTGAGGCCATGAGCGTAATCATCCACCCGTTCAGTCACGTCAATCGATTTGATAGGCTCGTTCGACAACACGACATTATACGTTGGGCGGGAATCAACCAAAATCTTTCCGTTGCGGTCAAGAATTACCCCGCGCGGTGCGGGAATTGAAATCAGCCGGACGCGCTGGTTCTCCGCCTTCTCCATGTAATGCTCGCCCTGGACAACCTGAAGATAATACAACCGCACACCAAGGATCGTCAGCAGCACAAACGCCACGATCTGAATCGTCCCAATTCTCATCCCTAAATTCTGCGAATGTTCGTTTATCTTCATGGCGTAAGGGTCAGAAGTCAGTGAGCACAAGAAATAACAACTTTATCCTTTTCTGAAACCAACAAGCGACTGCCGAACATGACAACGGTTGAAGTGACGTGGAGCGAAACTACGAGTGACAAACTAAGGTTTACGGATAACTTTGATAAGATAAGTCGCTGTTCAGTCCTCCCGCACATTGATTTGTTCGACATTGGCATACTTATTTCACTCATCTTTGCAATGAGTTATTGCTCGGCTGAATGCCACGTAAAAGTTTTCACTTATCTGTTTATCATCAAAAGTAAAGGTAATCTCATCGCCATACATTAAATCATTCTGCTCGTTTTGTTCGGTATTAATAATTTTAACTCTCATTGCATTTTCTCTGAATTTTCCTATCTTTTCTTTAGCCTTCTCTTTCGACCAAATAACAGGAAAAAGAGAAAATAAACTAGAATTTGATTTAGGTTTAAATTCGGTGCGCCATGTTCCAAGCAAAGCGGCTGTTTCAGCCTTCTTCGTGTGGCGATAAGGTGCTTTATTTGGCTTTATTGCTTGCAGCGGGATGAATATTTCGCCTGTAAATTGTGATTGATTATTTTGAGTTTTCCTGAATTCATCCAAACTTCCTTCCGCCGGATTAGGAAATTTGGTTTCAAAGCGTATTAATTCCGCGTTGTTATTTCTCAGTGTTATTTTGCACCCGTCAATTTTAGCCAGATTGAAACCTTTCGAGAAAAACGCCCTTTCATAATATCGAGTGGCGCTGGTAGGTATTTCATCCGGTTCGGCTCCCGGCGCATTTGACTCTAACCCTATACGCGCTTCATGCAAAGTTGTCTTATCAAGCCAGTTAAGAATTTCCTCGAATGACGAGTTTTCTGTCAAACTTGGGGGAAGAGTAGTTTTTTGAGCAAAAGCCAAAGAATTTAAGCTAAGGCTCAGAGCTGTTACAAATAAAGCGTTAATTAGTAATTTGTATGTTTTCATTTCGAATTGTTTCCAAAACAAACTATTTATTAAGCCTTATAGGATTTCGCCGCCGCGTCTGTCGGCGGGTCGGGAATATTTCCCGCTTTTTACTTCGAATGCGATTAGTCAAAAAGTAATCGAGAATAAGGTAAACTATTGTTCCGGCGATGGTCGTTCCGATCAGCGAATACGAAAGCACCTCTACGACGTCTCCGGACGGTGCCTGTCCCAGCAGCCTGTGCATTCCATAATAGATCAGATCATCGAGCAAACACGCACCCGCTATGACGGGTATGCGAAGCAAAAGGTTGTCCATGTACACCCGACGCGCTAACTCCGAAACCGCATATGCTATAAGGGTTTTAGAGAACCCGTTGGCACCTAAAAGCCCGCCGCTCAATGCATCGACGGCAATGCCAGCAAACGTACCAAAAAAGATCGCTTTCAACGTGTCACGCTGCAATGCCGCATAAACGACAATGATGAGTGGGAAATCGATGTAAGCAAACGGCTCCGCCACATTCCGCAGCGTCCACTGAAGCAAAACAGCGATTATTAGTGCAATTGTGATCTTTAACTGATCCATTCTTAACGCGATTACTATTTACTTTTCACTGCATTGGGAAGCTTTTGCTCGAATTCGATCTTTGCCGGAGGTTCGTAAATTAAAATCGCCACTTCCTGCATGGAATTTATCCCGGCACTCGGGCGGACGAATATCTTATGAGCCGTAGTTGTCGAGCCGCCGGTGACCTCGACGATCTCGCCTACTTTTAAACCTGCCGGATAAATGCCGTCTTGCCCGGTCGTGTAAACGATTTGGCCGGCCTCAACCGGAACGCTGCCCGCGACATAGCGCATTTCCAAAAGGTCTTTTTTGCTGGAGCCGCTTACTACCCCAAGAGCGTTTGATGTGCTTATTTGACCGACGACGGCGCCGAGGCCCGATTTGTCCCTGGTAATCAGATCGACTTGCGACGTTAACGGGCTCACGGCGGTCACACGCCCGACAAGGCCGCCATTTGTAACCACCGGCATGTTCAATTTGATACCGTCGAGACTGCCGCGATTTACGATCGACGAATCGAACCAAATAGAAGGGTCACGCCCGATAATCCGGGCTGTCAGGACTTTATAGGCGCTTTTTTCCTTAAGTTCGAGAAGTCCTCTTAATCGTTCGTTTTCAGAGGTGAGGTCTTCCTTTCCCCGCGCTCCGACCTCAAGTTCCTGAATGCGCTGTTTAAGAATGTCGTTCTCGCTTTGAGCGGAACGCAGATTGGAAATCGAACCGAAATAGTTGTATGCGGCGGAACTGATGGTGGTAACGGGAGACTGGACAAAATCAGCGGCGGTCTGCGACCAAACTCGTATGATTCGCTGGCCGGAGGTGATCTCCTTTGCATCGAATGCCATCAGAAGAAAATTACCCAGCAGCAACACGATTACCAGCCACGGTGTCAGACGCCATACTTCAGTTTGACTACGCTCAGCCATCTTTCTAAAGGATAAAGGATAAAGGCGAAAGGATAAAAATCTGAAAATCTTCCGCTATACTTTATCCTTTCAAATTAACTGCCTGTCATTAAAGAATTATCCCATCTAACGCGCTTGAGCAGCTCGATGTCCGACAGCATTTTGCCGGTTCCGAGCACGACGGATGAAAGGGGATCATCCGCGATCACGACCGGCAGGCCGGTTTCGATCGTCAGGCGTTTATCGAGGTTTTTAAGCAGGGCACCGCCGCCGGTGAGAACGATTCCGCGTTCGACGATGTCGGCGGAGAGTTCCGGCGGAGTGCGTTCGAGGGCGACGCGGACGGCGTTGATAATGGTTGAAACCGAATCCGAAAGGGCTTCGCGGATCTCTTCGTCCGTCATTGAAATCGTCTTTGGTATTCCTTCGATCAGGTTTCGGCCTCGAACGTCCATCGAAAGCGGCTCTTCAAGCGGAAACGCACTGCCGAGCGCAATCTTGATAGCCTCCGCCGTACGTTCACCAATAAGCAGATTGTACTTGCGTTTGATGTATTGCGTGATGGCTTCGTCCATCTCATTACCCGCAACGCGTACTGCACGCGAATAAACGATACCGGAAAGCGAGATAACAGCAATATCGGTCGTTCCCCCGCCTATATCGACGACCATATTTCCGTGTGGTTCAGTAATCGGGAGCCCGGCACCGATCGCTGCGGCCATCGCTTCCTCGACCAGATAAACCTCCGACGCTTTGGCGCGATAGGCCGAATCCTCGACCGCACGCCGCTCGACCTGCGTGATCTCCGACGGAATGCCGATGACGACACGCGGGCGTACCCACGATTTGCCGTTATGCGCCTTGCGTATAAAATGTTGGAGCATTTTCTCCGTAACTTCGAAATTGGCGATAACGCCATCCTTCATCGGCCGGATGGCGACGATATTACCGGGTGTGCGGCCGAGCATTTCCTTTGCCTCACGTCCGACCGCTTCGACCTGGTTGGTCACCTTGTTGATCGCAACTATCGAAGGCTCGGAAACAACGATCCCGCGGCCCTTTGCGTAAACGAGCGTATTCGCCGTGCCGAGATCGATTGCCAGATCGCTTGAAAATAAACTAAATAAAGATTTAAATGCCATTTTGGGTAAGTACTACGTATAAAAATTTCGGCCGTTGGATAAGAGTTGACGCCGCTCCCAACTATCGCACAAGGTGTGGTCAACGAAGGCGACTGTTCACTCAGACGCTTAACCTACAAGCATACACCGTATTCATACGATTTTGCTATAGATAATGCGATTTTCTCGCAATTTTTTGGAAATACCGGTCAATTTGAAAATTACCGGTTCCGGGAAGTGGGACTCAATCTTTCAAAAAGGCTGGGGGCCTGTTTATTATTAGCATTATACACAGTAGGAAGCGTCAGCAAAAGCGGCAAGTGTAGAACGGCTGCGAGCCTGTTCATTCCTGGCAAGCAGTTTTCTCAGCACCAAAGGTGCGGCTGTAATTTAGCCTGCGGCAACGCCGCAGGTAAAAGTCGATTCGATGCCGAAGCACCAACGGTGCGAAGTAATTGATTTTATCGAAAGATCGTTACGCCGCCGCGTTGCGGCTTGGTTTTTGCGGGTACATTTTCCCACGGCGGTGCCGTGGGCTATATTACTTTGCACCTTTGGTGCTTCTAGGAATATTATGTGACGTATTTCCGATTTTTGTAGAAACTAATGGTCAAGGTTCCGCAACAAAATCAAAATCTTTAATATTCTCCGCCGCGGAAAATACGATAGGCGCAAAATTATGCTGTTTTGCCGAAGTGTTCAAAAGATAGGCTGTCCGGGCGGAAATTGTAAACCGGTAGTAGCCGAACGGATTGGTCAGAACCGATGTTCGCACTCCGTTCGCGTCGCTGATTGTCACGATGGCTTTGCTCACCCCGCGGCCGTCGCCGCGCAGCATTCTGCCGGTTACCGAAACACTTTCCGAAGCCGTAGACAGAGGAGAAACAACCGAAAAAGATGAGAAAGGAGAAATACGCCCGAATATTGTCCGACTAGCAAAATCGCGGGCCGGTGCAGCCGTTGTCCGGTCTATCCAAACGCCGTTTTCAAACTGCAGGACCTGCGCGGCGTTAAAATTAGCGAGATCGACAGTCAAAGGCAATGTAAGTTTCACCAAGACGCCGCCTGCATAACCGGCCGAAGTGAGGACAACGCGCGGCGTATTCAACAAGGTCATTCCCGCTGGAAGTGTCGGCAGGCCAAGAGAAGCAATTGATTTTGCGGTTGTCGTGCCGGAGCGAAACGCATTATCGAAGCGGATCGCCGATGTTCCGTCCAAAGCAAAATAACCGTCATTTGCCGCCGCGTTAGTGCCGTAGCCATAACGGGTAACACCGAACAGCGCGGCCGATCCGACAACCGTGCGGCCGACAACTATTATTTTGCCGTCCGCCTGTATCGCCACCGCATTTGCCGAATCTGTGCTTGCAGCGAGAGCGGTCGTCACGCGGCCGTCACCGCCGAAGGTATTGTCAAGCGAGCCGTTGGCATTTACGCGGACAACACCGAAATCATTATTCGATCCGTTACTGCTAAATCCGGCGGCGACGATCTTTCCGTCGGGCTGGAGGGCAACACTTAATGCGATATCGGCGGCCGGGCCTATCGGGATTATTCTGAATCCGGTGCCCCCGAAGGCCGTGTCAAGGCTGCCGTTTTCGTTATATCGGGCGAGCAAAAAATCGTTCGGAGCTCCGTTGCGGATGCAGCCGGCAATGACGATTTTGCCGTCCGGCTGCAAAGCCAGCGAAAGTGCTTCGTCCGTGTCCGGGCTGAAGGTGCTGGAGACAATACCGTCAGAATCGAAACTTGGGTCGAGCACTCCATTCTGATCAAAGCGGAGCAGAGCGGTATCAGTGCTTGCCACGTTAGCATAGTAACCCGAAACGACGATCTTGCCGTCCCGCTGCATCGCGACGCCGTACCCAACCTCATTGCCGACGCCGATGGCGACGGTCACAATGCCGTTTCCATTCCCCGAATTACCGTCGAAAGAGGTATCGAGCGAACCGTTAGCCTCGTAACGCACGACCGCAAAATCGCTGTTCGAACCGTTAAAAGCGTTTCCCGCCGCGACGATCTTGCCGTCCGGCTGAACGACAACGCTGCGAACGATGTCGGAACCGGGGCCGATCGGCGTTATGACGATGCCGTCACCATCGAAGGAAGTGTCGAGAGTGCCGTTCGGATTATACCTAACGACGCCGAAATCATTATTCGAGCCGTTGAAAACCTGGCCTACGACGATTATTTTTCCGTCGGGTTGTATCGACATCCCGAGAGGCGAATCGTCGCTTGGGCCGACCGGCGTATTGACGATCCCGTTACCGCTATTCGCACCGTCGAAGGTATCGTCCAGCGTTCCGTCCGGATTATAACGCACGACGCAAAAATCGTTGTTCATCCCGTTTCCGGTTACGCCAGCGACGACGATCTTACCGTCCGCCTGAACCGCCACCGCCTGGGCAAAATTATTGCCGGGGCCGGTTTGGGTAACAACTATACCGTCTGAATCGAAGGTGGTGTCAAGATTACCATTGGAATTCGGAGCGGGAATTGAGGAATATCCCGCGATGATTTCCGCCGGAGAAAGAGCCCGGTTATGAATTTGCAGCTCATCGATCAGGCCGGTGAAGAATTCCGCGGCAGCGGCCGAATCGGCGCCTATCCGTAACGGCGCCGAATTGGCCGGAATTACCGGTGTTATTTCAGGACTGACACCGTTTAGCAGCCCGTTTATATAAATACGAATCCTGGCCCCGTCATAGGTCGCGGCGACGTGCGTCCATGTATTCGCGTATATTTCGGCATGGCTTTGAAAAGAACCGGCGCCGATCCGCACTCTGAGTTTGCCGTTTGAAACCTCAAGTGAATATCCGTCACTGCCGCCCGACCTTTTACCGGCGATTTTTCCGTACGCGGTATTCGAGGTATTTAACCAGGCCTGCAAGCTCAGCGGCCCTGTAATATTAAGCGCCGCGGAATCCGGAACTTCGATGAAATCATTTACGCCGTCAAAACTAAATGCCTGCCCGATCCTTCCATTTCTAAAACTCGCTCCGTTTTGAAGAATTCCGTCATTAGTATTAAATGATGTGTCGGCCGCGTTTGACTCGCCGCGAAACCAACCGGCCAAACCCGAAAAACCGGGAGCAGCGAGTGGATCGATCTGCCCACGGATCTCGCCTCCCGGATAAACGGATGTTGAGACATTGAAGTACCATAAGCCGGCTTTCAAATCAGTGGCTTGCGCGGGAGTAATCGTAAAAGTTTGCGTAAAGCCGCCGTTCGGCAAGGAAAAAATAGCGGGGCCTGAACGGCCGCGCGGGGCCTGGCCGTGAATATTTGCCGCCGTCTGCGGGCCGCTTAAACCCGCGAGATAAAGCGTGACGGTAACATGCGTTTCAGCCGCATTCAGAAGGGCCGTTCCGGCACCGGCCGCGTTCGACGAATTTACGGGAACCGACTGTGTGCCGTTAAGGCCGGCGATGAAAGTGGTGTCGGCAAAAGCCGGAACGCTCAAAAAGAAAAAAAAGCCGAGCAGAAATGTCCCCGGCTTTTTACCGCTTTTAAAGCAATAAACTGAAAACACAGAACTGATAAAATTTGGCATATAGTTACCCTTATTCAGCCAAATGCTCTTTACTCTCGTTTTTATTCCTTATCGTCGAAATTTTTCATGCTTAAATTCTCGGCGCTCTGCGTGCCGGTTTCAAATTGAGGGAAGATCTCCGGCGGCCGTGATATATCGGTTTCGAGTGCCGCCTTCAAAACATCGCTGACACGCATCGCCGGAATTATTTCAAGCTCCTTGCGAACATCATCGGGAATGTCCTCTATATCGACTTCGTTCTGAGCGGGAAGGATTATCCGCCGGATTCCCGCCCGGTGCGCCGCCAAAACCTTTTCCTTGACGCCGCCGACCGGAAACACTAAGCCCGAAAGCGTGATCTCGCCGGTCATCGACGTGTCCGATCGTACTTTTCTGCCCGTATATAGAGATGCCAGAGCCGATGCCATCGTCACACCGGCGCTTGGGCCGTCCTTCGGTATCGCTCCCGCCGGAACGTGAACATGGACGCCGTTTTGCTTGATCGTTTCGGGATTAATCCCGAGTTCGACAGCGTGTGACCACAGATAGCTTCGTGCCGCCTGTGCCGATTCTTTCATTACTTCGCCAAGTTGTCCGGTCAATGTCAGGCCGCTTCCGCCGGGCAACGCGGTCGCTTCGATAAACAAAACCTCGCCGCCCATTTCTGTCCAGGCCATTCCGGTTGCAACACCCGGCGGAAGCTCCTTTCGGGCCTCTTCCGGAAAGAATCGCGGCGATCCGAGATATTCCTTCACTTCGGCGGCAGTGATCACCACTTTATCCGTGGAGCCTTGCGCGACCTTTAAAGCCACTTTCCGCGCAAGATTTCCTATTGTCCGTTCAAGCTGACGGACACCGGCTTCGCGCGTATACCGTGTCGTCAAAAGATTTATCGCATCATCAGTGATCTCAAACTGATCCGGCGTTAATCCATTTTCCTTTATTTGCCGTGCTACCTGATACTGCTTTGCGATGTTCAGTTTTTCGCGGTCGCTGTATCCGGCGAGCTGGATGATCTCCATCCGGTCGCGAAGCGGTGTCGGGATCGGCCCAAGCTGATTTGCCGTCGCGATAAAGAAAACCTTGGACAGATCGAACGGCAGATCGAGATAGTTGTCGCGGAACGAATTATTCTGCTGCGGATCGAGAATCTCGAGCAGTGCCGCCGATGGATCGCCGCGGTAATCGTTACCCAATTTATCTATCTCATCCAGCATCATCACCGGATTATTGACGGCAACACGCCGCAAAGCCTGAATAATCCTTCCCGGCATCGCTCCAATATACGTCCGGCGGTGCCCGCGAAGCTCCGCCTCGTCGCGCATTCCGCCGAGGCTCATCCGTTCAAACTCGCGGCCTAATGCACGGGCAATCGAACGCCCGAGTGAAGTCTTGCCTACTCCCGGAGGGCCGACGAACAGCAGGATCGGACTCTTGGAATCAGGCCTCAGCTTTATAACGGCTAAGGATTCAAGAATTCTTTCCTTTATGTCTTCAAGGCCGTAATGGTCTTCGTCTAGAATCTTCCGGGCTTCGTTCAGGTCAAGCTTTTCCTCGCTCGACTTTTTCCACGGAAGTTCGAGAACGTATTCCAGATATGTGCGGATAACGTGGAAATCCGGAGCCGACTGCGGCAGCTGTTCCATCCGTTTCAGTTCGCGTTCCGCTTCCTTTCTCACATCGTCAGGCAGATCGGCGGTCTCGAGTCGTTCGCGCAACTGCTCGGCTTCGGCTTTTTCTCCGCCTTCGTCATCGCCAAGTTCCTTCTGGATCGCCTTCATCTGCTGGCGAAGGATGTAATCACGCTGCGATTTGTCCATCTCCGTTTGCGCTTCGGTGGCGATCTTCGAGCGGATCTGCATGATCTCCAGCTCGCGCGCCAGTGCAGCGTGCGTCAGCATTAAAAGCTCGTCTACGGTTTTGGATTCGAGCATTTTCTGCTCTGTCTCGACGCCTAAATCCATTACCGACGCCAGAAAATAAGAAAGCTGCACGGCATCTGTCTGCGTCAACACCGCTAACCGTATTTCCGGTGGAATATTCGGCAGCAGGGCAAGAGCTTCCTGGATCATTCCCTGAATATTGCGTTTCAGGGCCTCGATCTCTTCCTCATCAACCCGTGTCAAATCGGGCAATATTTCAACTTTCGCCTTCAAATAAGGCTGATCGTGTATCCATTCGGTCACGCGAAAACGGTCCATTCCCTGCACGATCAGCTGCATAATGCCTTCGTTTCGCATCATCCGCTTGACGTTTACGATCGTCCCGACCTGATAAAGGTCGTCGTATTTTGCCTCTTCGCCGGTCACGTTCTCGGTTTTCGTGGTGATGCAGGCAAGCAGTTTTTCCTCTGTCGAAAGCGTCGCCTCGACCGCCCGCATCGAACGTTCGCGCCCGACCGCCAGAGGCACAACAGTCTCCGGAAAAAGTGTCGTATTTTGAAGCGGCAAAACCGGAATTTCGAACGGTTCCGGCATCGGCGGCGGCAGCTCAATTGGCGTTTTCTGTTTAATTTCTTCAACCATAAAATTTACGTCTTCTGAATTAAGCTTTAGCTTGTCTTTTGGTTAACTAATAGGCACGCTGAAGCGTGAACTCAGAACTCAATTACTTCGCTTTTCTCAGCCGAATTATCAGCAACCCATTCTCAAACATATGATCTAAAACCACGCCGTCGATCGATGAAGGAAATGTCAGTGTTTTCTCGAAGCTGCTGTACGTTATTTCCATCTGCTGATAGGAAAATCCGACTGCGCACGATTTATCCCGACGAGCGCCGGCAATGTTCAGAACGTTTCCCTGCACATCGATCTGCATATCCTCGACCGAAACGCCGGCGAGCTCGACCTTCACGACCCATCCGTCCGCCGTCTGGTAAACATCCGCCGCCGGATACCAGGGCTTGGCCAGCGGCTGCGGCTTCTTCGACGTCCCTATGAACTGAAAATAACGGTTGGTGATTTTAGCCATCTGATGTCTACTTCTTGCTCCAAAACGCGATTCCGCTTGATATTTCTTCCAGCGTTTCGGCGATTTCGCGTTCATCTTCCATTTCTAATGCTATGTCCGCCACCGCAATAATTCCCGCAAGTTCACCGCTTTCACTGACGACCGGAATGCGGCGAACCTGTTTATCGCCCATCAGGCGTATCGCTTCGAATACGAAATCATCGGGCCGCACAGAGAAAATCTCGCTGGTCATTGCCTCGCCGACATTCGAATCAAAGTTTTTCCCTTCCGCAATCGAACGCACGACAATATCGCGATCGGTTACGATCCCGGCGAGTTTGCCGTTCTCGATCACCGGAATCGAACCCATATCGCCGTCACGCATAATAATGGCGGCTTCCTGCAGCGTCATTTCACGTGTCGCGGTTTTGACGCTGGCGGTCATAATATCGCGGCACCGCATACGCGCTTTGGCAGTTAGATCCGTTTCGCTCATTGATAACTCCTTTCTTTTATTTTGTTAGACTGGCGTGAATAAAGCAAGCAGTATTATTTCCGCTTTCAGGTTTGCGATTTGTGATTTGAATAAGCAAAACTTAAATAGGGCTTGCGGATTTTAAAGTGGGTAAATTAAGGGAAAACAAACAACAGCCGAAACGTAAGGACGAAACGATTACGGTCGGCAAAGCGGAATCCGTTCCGCCGGGCCGCGGCGCGACTGTCAAATTAAAAGACGGCACAGAAGTCGCGCTGTTTAATATCGGCGGCACATTTCACGCAATTGAAAATTTTTGTCCGCACAAAGCCTATCCGCTAGCTGATTCAAAGGTTTACGGCCACATCGTCGAATGCGAACTCCACGCTTGGCGCTTCGACGTCCGCACCGGCGAATGCTTTACGAAAAAAGGCTGCTCGATAGAAAGCTATGAAGTGGCGGTAGAGGAAGGCTGGATAAAACTAAAAGTGTAAAACTGCATCACGCAGCGGCCCGAAATTTGATCTCTGCACCATCGTCGCCGATTGCCTCAACCGGGCAGGCGTTTAAGGCCTCGTCGCATAATTCGAACTCTTTCGGAGTTTCAGGCTGTTTCCAAACGTATGAATATCCATTCTCGTCATTGCGGGTAAAATTCGCCGGCGAAGTATCACGGCAAACATCGCAATCGATGCAGTTCCGATCAACGTAAAATTTGCCTGTTCTGTTGTCGGGCAATTTATCTTTTTTCTCGGCCATATGCATTATCCAGCCACGAATTCACAAATTACCCGAATAAAAAAGAACTAGAATTCATTCGTGTTATCTGTGTTATTCGTGGCTAATTCTGCTCAGTGAAATTGATCATCCTTTCCAATGCAATTCCGGCAAAATGTTTTGTTTCCGGCTCGACGACTATTTCGTTTACCACATTGCCTTCCAGCAGATTCTCTATCGCCCACGCCAGGTTTTGCGGGGCGATGCGGTACATCGTCGCGCACATGCACAGATCGGGCGCGAGCAGGTGAATTTCCTTGTCCGGGAAACGCCGGGCGAGACGATTTACAAGATTAACTTCAGTGCCAATTGCCCACTTCGAGCCGGCCGGCGATTTCTCGACCGTATTGATTATAAATGAGGTCGAGCCGTTCAGATCGCTCGCTTCGACCACTTCGCGGGTGCATTCCGGATGAACCAGTACCTGCACGCCGGGAACGTCTTTGCGAATTTTATCGACGTGCCACGGCTTGAATCTGCCGTGAACCGAGCAGTGGCCGCGCCAAAGAATCAGCTTCGCTTCGTGAAGTTGTTCTTCGGTGTTTCCGCCAAGCTCCTCGTACGGATTCCACAACGCCATTTTGTCTAGCGGGATTCCAAACTTCGCTCCAGTGTTTCGCCCAAGATGCTGATCGGGAAAGAAAAACATCTTGTCGAATTCTTTTAGAAAACGGTCGAAAAGCGGGATCGCATTTGAAGAAGTGCACACAACGCCTTCGTTTCGCCCGCAAAAAGCTTTGATCGCAGCCGACGAATTCATATAGGTGATCGGCGCAACCCTCGATTTCAAAACACCGATCTCGCGAAGCTGGACCCAAGCATCCTCGACCTGATCTATAGTCGCCATATCCGCCATCGAACATCCGGCACCCAGATCTGGAAGAATCACACGCTGGTGCGGCTTGCCCAGAATATCGGCCGATTCGGCCATGAAATGAACGCCGCAAAATACGATATATTCGGCCTCGGTCTGTGAAGCCATGACCGACAGCTGATAAGAATCACCCGTCAGATCAGCGTGGCGAATCACATCGTCACGCTGATAATGATGTCCGAGTATTACAACCCGTTTACCCAATTCGACGCGCGCCGATTCGATCCGCTCGTGAAGTTCCGCATCGGGCATTACGAGATAATCTTCGAAAATACGGGCTTGTTCTAATACTGTGGACATAACATAGATTAGATGCGGTTTGAGCCGAATCTAAACGAAAATAATGTCACTTTGGAAAGGTTAAGGCAAGTTTGCGTATAACAGGCCGCCGAGCCTGTTCATTCTTAAAACAGGGGTTCGGCAGCCTAGCGTATCATTAAGTTCGCGGGCTGTGTTTGATAAAGGCTGCTTCCCGCAAATAAACATTGAGCTCGCAAATGTCCTTTACGTAATCGCCGATCCGCTCAAGATGTTTCGCGACAAAAAGTAGGTGCGCGGCACTGGTCGTCACGGTTGGGTTATCGATCATCATTTCAAGCAATTTGTTGAATACGCGGTGATAGCTTTCGTCGATTTCCTTATCGCGCTCGATTACTTGACGGGAGATGTCCGCGTCTTCGGTAGTAAAAGCGTCGAGAGCGTCTCGCAGCATTTCGGCCGCGGTTTGGGCCATTATCGGAAAATCTACGTAATCCTTTATCTGCGGCTCGTTGTTCAGGATAATTGCGGCTTCGGCAATATTGCTGGCGTGATCGGCGATCCGCTCGAGAATCGGCGTGATCTTGGCGACGGAGATAACGAACCGCAGATCGTGCGCAGCCGGGGCCTGCAGGGCAAGGATCTCGATGCTCATCTGGTCGATCTCGAGTTCCATTTGATTGATTATCTTATCTTCCTCGAGGACACGTTTCGCAAGTTCGGTGTCGCGATTGGTCAAAGATTGCATCGCGCGGTTCACCGCTGCCTCCGTGGCACCGCCGAGAAGCAGGATCTTATCCCGCAGGTGGTCTAATCTTTGATCTATGATTCTATATTCCATTTATAATAATTTAACACACTAAACAAGTAAGTTTTTGTCCCATTTAATACAAAAGTTATCCGAATCGGCCCGTGATGTAATCCTCGGTGAGTTTTTCATCCGGGTTGGTGAACATTTTTTGCGTTGCATTATACTCGATCAATTTACCGAGCATGAAAAATGCCGTTCTATCGGAAACGCGGGCCGCCTGCTGCATGTTGTGCGTAACGATTACGATCGTGTACCGCCGCTTTAGCTGGACGACAAGCTCTTCGATCTTCTGCGTCGCGATTGGATCGAGGGCGGATGCCGGTTCATCCATTAAAATAACTTCGGGCTGGACGGCAAGCGCCCGAGCAATGCACAATCGCTGCTGCTGTCCGCCGGACAGACCTAATGCGGATGTATTCAGCCGGTCCTTGACCTCTTCCCACAAAGCCGAGTCGCGCAACGCTTTTTCCACTCTCTCATTAAGATCTGCTTTGCTGTTGTGAATTCCGTTGATCCGAATGCCGTACGCGACATTGTCGAATATCGATTTCGGGAACGGATTCGATTTCTGGAAAACCATCCCGACCTTCCGGCGAAGTGCGACCACATCTGTTCCGGGGGCATAGATATTCTCGCCGTCGATCTCCACTGTCCCGCTGACATCGGCAATCGGTATCGTATCGTTCATCCGGTTCAGCGTACGCAAAAACGTCGATTTCCCGCAGCCGGACGGCCCGATAAAGGCCACGACTTGCCGCTCAGGAATTTCGAGCGTAATATCGAACAGCGCCTGAGCCTTTCCGTAAAAGAAATTTAGATTGGAAATACTGATTTTACTTTCCATATGTAACGCCGACATCTTTGCGGCTGTACGTTAGAACTTCTTCCTCGTCAAAAATCTTACCAAAATATTTATCATCAGGATTATCCCGACCAATATCAGCGTCGCCGCCCACGCCATTGCGTGTTCCACCTCGAAAGGGCCGGTCGCGTAATTGAATATCTGCACCGTCAGCGACGACATCGGCTGATCGTAATAAAAATTATAAAAACGGCTGTTCAGCGCCGTAAATAAAAGCGGAGCCGTTTCGCCGGTGATCCGGGCCATCGCCAGCATCGCTCCCGTCGCAATGCCGGAAGCCGCAGCCGGCAGCACGATATTCCACGATACGCGCCATTGCGGGGCACCCAGAGCCAAAGCGCCTTCGCGCATGGAATTCGGCACAAGCCTGATCATTTCCTCGGTCGTGCGGGCTACGATCGGCAGCATAATTATCGCCAAAGCCAGTCCGCCGGCAAGCCCGGATTGCCTTCCCATCGGCATTACAACGAGCGTGTAAATAAATATACCAATAATTATCGAAGGAATACCGATCAGCGTATCAGCCACAAAACGCACGATATTGCCGAACCAGTTCTTGCCGTATTCCGCCAGATAAACGCCCGCCGCGATTCCGACCGGCAACCCGATCAATACGGCAAGCGCCGTCATCATCGCCGAGCCGACAATCGCATTCCCGATTCCGCCGCCTTCGCCTACCGGTTTTGGCGTATCGATCAAAAACTGAAAGTTGAGCGATGTAATACCCTGAATCGCAATATAGGAAATAATCAACAGGAGTATCACCGTCGCAAATACGGCGCACGCCGACGTAAGGGCCGTCATTACGCTGTTTACGATCCTTCGATTACGATGTACTGATCTATTCGAATCCGGCATTTACAGTAAATTAAACGTGCTTCGCGCTACTTGAATTTCCACTAACGCTCATTATCAAAAGTTTTGCCAAGCCGTTAATAACAAGTGTTACGAGAAACAAAATCAACCCCATTTCAATTAAAGCACTTAAATAAATTTCATCGGTTGCGTCAGCAAAATTTGCCGCGAGAACCGAAGCTATCGTATACGCGGGTTCAAAAAGCGACGATGTAATTTGTGGTGAATTTCCAATAACCATCGTTATCGCCATTGTTTCGCCTATTGCCCTGCCTAACCCCAAAATCACCGCGCCCGCAATGCCGGTAATTGCATTTCCGAGAACAATTCTGGTTGTTTCCCATTTCGTTGCCCCAAGAGCAAGTGCAGCTTCGCGCTGCTGCGTCGGAACCGCTTCAAGCACGTCCCGAACAACAGCCGTAATTATCGGGGTAATCATCAAGGCAAGAATAATTCCGCCCGTTAGCATACCAATGCCGGTGAGCCGGCCTTGAAAAAGCGGCAGCCAGCCAAAATAATTCTCAAGGAAAACTCCTAGATAGTTTCTAATGAAAGGAGCAAGGACGAAAATACCCCACAATCCATAAACCACCGAAGGAATAGCCGCAAGAAGCTCGATCAAAAACGCAATCGGGCGAGCAATCTTTACCGGTGCCTGCTCAACTAAAAATATCGCTATGCCCAATGAGATCGGAACGGCTAGTACAAGAGCGATTAGTGATGAAACAAGCGTCCCGTAAATAAACGGAAGCGCTCCGAATCTCTCCTGAGACGGATTCCATTCTCGCCCAGTGAGAAAACCGAGGCCGAATTTCTCCAGCGTCGGCAGCGAGTTTTGCACCATCATATAGAAGATCGCAATAACAATCAGTAAAATGCTCGCCGCCGCGAGCATTAAAACTGTTCGAAATATTTTATCGCCGACGGCGCCTGTTTGTGCCAATGGATTTCTCCCTTAATTAGAAAGTTATTGTTGACGTAAAAGCTTGCCGCTGTTCGATAAAGAGTTGATTTTGACTTCTGTTTTTGTTACCAGTGCGGGCGGAATAGGAGCATAATGCAGAGCTTTCACGAATTGTTCCCCATCGTGTATTGCCCACCATAAATAGTCGGCAAGTATCTTTCCTTTCGTGGCGTCCTTTTGGTCTTTATACACTAAAGCATAGACTACACCGGATATAGGATAAGCATTCGCTCCTTCAGCGTTGGTAATTTCAAAACGCAGATCTTCCGGCATCTTGTCCGCCATTCCGGCGGCCGCATTCGTTACAGTTTCGCTGTTCGGCTCAATAAATGTGCCGCTGCTGTTTTTTATTAAGGCGGTCGGCAGATTGTTGGCTTTGGCAAACGTCAATTCGACATAGCCGATAGTGTTTGGCGTATTTTTTACCTGTCCCATCACACCTTCGTTACCCTTTCCTCCGATCCCGATGCCTTGCGGTAGCTGCGGATTCTTTGTACGTCCGACTTTATCCTTGAATTCGGGAACCGTTTTAGACAAATAATCAGTGAACACATCCGACGTTCCGCTGCCATCAGCACGGAAAACAGGTGTGATGTCGGAATTAGGCAATTGGACGCCGGGATTTTCCGTTTTCAATTTTGGGTCGTCCCATTTCTTGATTTTCCCAAGAAAAATATCGGAAATAAGTTCAGATGTTAAGCGAAGAGGCACTTTAACCTCCGGCAAATTATAGGTTAAAACTACCGCACCCAACACTACCGGGATGTGGACGATTTCACCTGCCGACGTCTGCTTAAGTTCATCGTCGGTCATAGCCGCGTCGGATGCTCCGAAATCCGCGGTTTGATTTTGAATGGCTTTAATTCCAGCTCCTGAACCGGTCGATTGATAATCGATTTTAACCGTTGGATTGAGTTTGCCGTATTCACTGGTCCATTTGTCCATCATCGGTTTGACGAAAGTCGAACCTGAACCTTGAAGGCGGTTCCCTCCGTCCGCCCCCGATGAACCATTATTCTCGCCTATTTTCTGTCCGCTGCAAGCGAAACTCAAGGCAATAACGGCAACTAAACAAATACTAATGAATTCTCGTTTCATTGTTTTATTGGACATTAAATTCTCCTTGGCGTAAATAATTGCTTTCCAAATAAATTTGTGTAAAACTTGGAAAAATTTAATTATACCCGATTAATTTCGAACTGATTTTCCACTGAATTGTACTGCAAACAAGTGGCTTTTCGAATTAAATTATACTTAAATTTGGTTTCCGGTTAAGCCGAGCCGATAAATATTTAACAATTCGGTAACATCGTATTAACATTGCATTCATATCATAGAAAGCTTTCGTCATAAAACTTTGCGGAACGAGGAAAATATATGGATTTGATCGACGATATAGGAAATGACTTGGCTTTAGCGTTTTTGGTTGAGAAAAAGCACCGCCAAAACCTGACTTCGCAAGACGTTCTCGCTCTGATCCGCCGAATAAAAGCAGTCCTTTACCGTGTGGAAGCCCCGAACCCAAATTCCACCGGAGCGTTTGAGATCGAACAGCCACTTCGCCGTACCTCTCACTAAAACCGGCAGTTTTATTCCCGCAGTTTGCAAATTCTTCAATTAACAAAACGCCGCCGTTCTGGGCCTCAACTAAACACTAGCCTGTTGAAGATTCCGCGTAGCCGCCTTGTTTATGGCAAACCGCGCTTCTCACTTTTTCATCATAGACACGGATTGCGTATTGCTTACCTTTGCGCGTTTATCCTTAACTCACGAGACAAGCACGGAGAAATTGATGAAAAATCATAATCGAAATAAAATTTTACTGGCACTTACCCTAATTTGGACGATGTCCGTGCTGCCGGTTGCCGTCGGCGCACAGACACGGGTCAACATGCCGAAGAATAAATATAAGGTTCAGGACGATGTCAAGATCGGCCGGGACGCTTCGCGGCAGGTCGATCAGCAGTTTCCAATTTTGAATGACAGCCAGGCGCAAGCCTATGTGTCACGCATCGGCGAGCGGCTTGTCGCATCGATTCCATCCCAATTCCAGCAGCCTGCGTTCGATTATCAGTTTAAGGTCGTTAACGCCAGCGATATTAACGCCTTCGCGCTTCCCGGCGGGCCGATGTATGTAAACCGCGGAATGATCCAGGCGGCCAGAACCGAAGGCGAAATGGCCGGCGTAATGGCCCACGAGATCAGCCACGTCGCCCTTCGCCACGCGACCGCCCAGCAAACGAAGGTTAGCAGCCCGTTAAATCAAATTCTCGGAATTGGAGCAATACTCGGCGGTGCCGTTCTCGGCGGCGAGGCCGGCGCGCAGATCGGGCAAACAATTGTTGCCGGACGATTTTTGAAATACAGCCGCGATTATGAAACTCAAGCCGATGTTCTGGGTTCACAAATTATGGCTGACGCCGGATACGATCCGCGCGATCTGGCGAATATCTTTCAGACCATTGCACAGCAAAGCGGAGGCGGACGTTCGCCCGAATGGCTCAGCAGCCATCCCGATCCAGGCAATCGCTATCAAAAAATTAACCAGGAAGCGGCGAGCCTGAGAGTCAACAATCCGGTTCGCGATACCCGCGAATTTACACGTGTTAGGGAAAGGCTCAACGGGATGCCGCGTGCGCAGACGATGGCGGAGATTCAGCAGAATTATAAAAGTGGAAATCGTCAAGGCTCGTCTAATCCGACGTCTGGCGGAAGATATAATGGCCGAGTGGAGCGTCCGTCAACACGTTACCGAGCTTACAACGGCAACGGAATAAGCTTCAATGTTCCAAGTAATTGGCGTGAATTTTCGGACGGCAACCTGCTATTCGCTCCTGAGGGCGCTTACGGCGATCAGGGAATTACGCACGGGGCGATGATCGGAGCCTCCCGCTCCGGCGGCAGTCTCGAACAAGGTTCAGAGGCTTATGTCAACGGAGTTCTGCAAAACAATTCCTATCTGCGGCAGCGCGGAAGTTTCTTGCGTACAACCGTTGCCGGACGCCAGGGATATGCGACGCAGTTAAGCGGACGGTCGCCGGTCACGAATCAAAATGAGCTTGTAACCGTTTATACGGCGCAGCTTAGCTCCGGCGATGTGATCTACATCACTACCGTCGTTCCGGAAAACGAATCATATAGCTACAATTCCGCGTTTCGAAACATGATAAATTCGATCCGCCTAAACGATTAAAACTGGAACGCAGGCACCTTTGCCTGCCCGTGGAGTCTTCGAACGCGTTACGTAGCCGCAATCTATTGAGTCGCTAAAGGCTTGTTCGCGTTCAGCTCATTGCAAGCGGGACGCGTGAGCTCCAGTCAGATCCTTTCCATGAACCGTCGATAAAGCCGCCGCCGCCAATATCGAGATCGCAGCGCTTGTCAAAAACGCCGTCGGAGCCCCAAACTGATTCCACAAAAATCCGAATAAAAGCGAGGCCGGAAATACGGTAATTCCAAACGCTAGGCTATAGAATCCGAACGCGGTTCCCCGCTTTTCGTCCTCGACCATGTCCGCCACAAAAGCCTTCTCCGCGCCTTCGGTCAATCCGAAATAGGTCCCGTAAATGATAAACAGCGCCCAAGCCTGCCAGGGCGAATCGACAAAGGCAAATCCAACATAGACAAGAGCATAAACGATCCAGCCCGCCGCGATCATTTTCTTGCGGCTGATCCTGTCCGACAAGCCGCCGCCGATAATTGAGCTGATAACTTTGCTGAAATGCAAAACCATCCACAAAAGCGGCAGCATCGCCGGCCGGATCCCCGATTGCTCGGCACGCAACAACAAAAAAGCATCGGTAGAATTCGAGAGTGTAAAAAGCGCCAGCACGCCGAGAAACCGTTTGAAATTACCATCGAATTCCCTGATCGAAAATTTTATCGGTATTGAATCGAATTCCTTTAATGGCTTCGTTTCGTCCTTTACAAAGAAGATAATGACGAATAAACCGAGAACGACCGGTATCGACGCGAACAAAAACACCTGCTGGTATTCGCGGGCCGTCGGCGTTTGCGGATCGGAGGCGATGTAGGAAAGCAAAAAGAAAGCGATAACCGGCCCGATGACGGCACCGAGATGATCGGACGCTCTGTTAAACCCAAATGCCAGGCCGCGGCTTTCCTTCGGAACGCTGGCCGCGATCAATGCATCACGCGGAGCGCCGCGAATGCCCTTGCCGATGCGGTCCGTCATCCGAACGACCAGAACCTGCTGCCACGAAGTTACAAAAGCAAGCATTGGCCGGACAATTGCAGCCAGCGAATAGCCGAAAAAAACCGGAAGCTTCCGCGTGTGGAACCTGTCGCTGAGATAACCGGAAAATAATTTGAGAATGCTCGCGACCGATTCAGAAAAACCTTCGATCAGCCCGATGAATAAAGGCGACGCGCCTAATGTAATAAAAAGAAATACCGGCAGCAGCGGATAGATTATCTCGCTGGAGGTGTCGTTGAGCAGGCTGACAAGGCTTAATGCAAGAACATTCGGCGGAAGTTTTGAGTAGCGGTGCCAAAATCGCGGCTTTTTGCTGTTTGGCTGATCCATATGAGTAAAGTTCTGAGTTCAAGCTTCAGCTTGTCTTATGCCTGGGGCCGAAGACAAGCTGAAGCTTGAACTCAGAACCATTACAATCTACCGCTTTCTTTCAAGTGGCGGCTTCAGCTTCGGAGTGCCGCCGGCACTGAAATACCATAGAGACAAGCTGCCGACAACGGCGATCACCAGAATAATCGATACGACCATCATCCTGAACGCCATTTTCGCGGTTTTCTTAAGTGCTTTGTACGCGACGAACGCCACCGCCAGAAATACAAGAAAGAATGATACGGCGACGATCAATCCAACCGTTGAAACACTTGGTGCCGCCTGAATAAGTAATGCGGATAAAATCATGAATCTCCCTTTTCCCTGAGCGCCTTTTCTATCTGGTCGATCTCTTCATCAGTCATCGAGGACGCTTCCGACGGCAGATTATATTCCCCGTCCGCCCACGCGCCGAAATCCAAAAGCTTGCACCGCTCCGAACAAAATGGGCGAAATTCATTGCCGCTGTACTCGATCTCTTTCCCGCAATGCGGACATTTAACTAAAGGCATAACAAAATTTCCGAACGCTCAGATTATCATAAATGTGCGGCTGAAAACGACTGCGCTATAATTGAATAATGGGACAAGCCGCCAGAGCTTGATCATACCGAACAAACCTACTCTCTGAGTCGTATCTTAGATGTAGAATTTTGAGCGAGGGAAAAACAAATGGCTGATTACAAAGACCGTTTCGAGAAGTGGCAGCGTGATGCCAAGGAAAAGTTCGAGGAGATCGATAAACAGCTCGGGCTTAAGGATAAGATAGAAGAAGGAGCTCGGGCCGTCGTCGAGACCGCGCAAAAGGGCGCGGAAAAGATAAAGACAGAAGCCGGAAAATCCGAAGCCGGGAAACAGGCCGTAAAAGCCGCCGGAGAAACGATAAAATCAGCGGGCGAGACCGCAAAAAAAGCCTGGACCGCCAGTGAGCCTATGCGCGAAGCCGCCGGTGAGGCTGGGGACAAGGCCGGAGATGCCGTCAAGGAAGCCGGAAAGACCGCAAGCGAGATTTTGAATGTCGCGGGCAAAAAAGCCGGTGAAATATTCGACGACGCTTACGAAGCAGTCGGCAAGAACGCCGATCGCGTCTCAAAAGCCTTTAGCTTCGGCGCCGGATGGACGCGGACGATAGATTCGGCGATGAAAACATTCACAACGACTTCAAATTGGGTTCAGGAAAATCCGATGCAGGCCGTCGCGACCGGAGTTTCGATGGCCGTCGGTGCGGGGTTGGGCGTCGTTTTTACGGGAATCAGTTCGCACTGGCTGTTCAATTCCGCGCTTCCCGCATGGTCGGTCAAAAAACTTGGCGAACAGTTCAACGGCTATCTTAAAAAGCAGGAATCCCTGATTGAAAACGGCGATTTAAGCGAAGCCGACGCCGAACGCGCCAAATTCGAACGCGACATCGCCAAACTTATCGGCGCGCCGCTTCTCGGTGCGTTCTCATTCGCGTCCGGAGCGGTAATGATGACGAATGTGCTCAATCCGAAAACAATCACCGGTGCCCCGATCGATTGGATCCTCGGCGGAAACCCGATGCTCGAAGGCGTCTGGTTCTTCGGCAATGGCATGGTCTGCTTCAAAACAAGCTACGACTTCTTCATGTTCGCCCTCGAAGATCACACCGAAGTGCAGAAAATGGTTAAGGAAATTAAAGGATTGTTACCAGAATCAGCATGATATGTATGCTGTGGAGCCGTTAGTTTATTTTTATAGGAAACGGCGTAAAGCAAAGAATAAGGATCGCCAGCGTCAAAACCGCGATAATCTTCCGCTTCGCATCCAGCGGCCTTTGATCCCACGGCTGCGGATGCTTTACGCGCATCATTATTCCCAGCAGGACCGTGAGCAGAAATCCGCTTGGGCTGTTGAAATAAATCCAGCCTAAAATCGCCAGTCCCGCCATTAACACGAACGCGATTCGTCCAGTCATTCGGTGAACGCGTTCGCCGAGGACCGAATAGATAGCGTGGCCGCCGTCAAGCTGGCCCGACGGGATCAAATTCAAGGCCGTGACCAGAAGCCCGACCCACGCGGCAAAATAAAAGGCGTTCGGAAACATCGGGACGGCTAAATCTATTCCTGAAACATAAGCCAGAAAGTGATAAAATATTGGATCAGAGAAGGTGATGCCGGTCGGCTGAAAATTATGAAGCTCGCTGACTGAAACCTGCTTCATGGTTGCGAAACCGAGGATCGCGACGGGAATTAAAGCGAGAAATCCGGCTATCGGGCCGGCGACGCCGATATCGAAAACCGCTTTGCGCGAGGGCATCGGCGAAACGATCTTTATAAACGCCCCGAATGTCCCGGCCGGGCCGATCATCGGCGGAGTTGGAATGAAATACGGCAGCGTCGCATCTACTTTGTAGATCCGGCAGGCAATGTAATGCCCCATTTCATGCGACACAAGAATAAACAAAAGCGACAGCGAAAAGCTGAGGCCGTACTTTAAATACTCGAGATCGGTGGCCAGCTTGCAAACTGCACCGCCAACGAGAGCACCGTATTTCGCCGGAATATCGATGAAGAATTGATATGCTTCCGCCCATGTTTGCGGATCAGCATCGGGCAGGCTGTCTATTAGGCCGAATGGGTAGAGAACTCCGGCAATCGTCGCGGATATCAATGTAATCAGCAGGAACAGCGAATGTTTGAGCCACGTCCGCGCCGTCGGCCGCATCGCCCGTTCTTCAAAAAATCCCTTGTTCGAAAACTGATTTGTGTCCGGCATAAATCGTAGAACAGGCAAAGCGGCAAAACAAAAGCCGCAAACCACAAGCATAACTTTTGATGCTGTGATTTACGACCGGGAAACTATAAAATTACGGTAATCTAGCTTTTAACGGCCTTTGCCGATAATTCTTTGCCGGGTTTGAATCGGATTGTCTTTCCCGCCGGGATCGGCACTTCCTTTCCGGTTCGCGGATTGCGTCCGACCCCGCGTTTTCTCGGCTTGACGACGAATACTCCGAATCCTCTGAGCTCGATCCGCTTGCCCTTTGCAAGGGCGTCTTTCATTGCATTAAAAAGCGAATCCACTACCTGTTCGGCTTTTTGTTTTGCAACGCCAGTTTTCTCCGCGACGTGATTGACGATGTCTAGTTTTATCATTACCTTCTCCTTTTCCGAAGAATCGTGAAAGCCAAGAACCGCGACCAATGTTATTATAGTAGAGACTTAACTCCCTGTCTGTCAAGATTTTAGTAAGTGTTCAGAGTGCAAACTTCAGTTTGTCTTTCGCCTACCGAAGAAACAAACTAAAGTTTGCACTATGAACATTATGAAATTCAAAGAATTTCTCCAACACGATTTCCGGCGCCTCAAAATGCGGAAAATGCCCGATCTTTTCTAACTCGACGATATTTTTCTGAAGCGGCACGACCTCACGAAACCGCTCGACCAGATGCTTGCCAGAAACCTGGTCAGCCGAGCCGTTTATAAACAAAAACGGCTGGTTCATTTCTTGCAGCGGCTTCACCCAGCGTTCACGGTATTTCGCCCGCTCCGTCATATACCGGATCAATTTATGAGCGATCCGCTTTCCGCCGTTGTGTTTTAAAAGCGTGAGAAAATCATTTAATTCATGAGCGGAAGGCTGCGTCTCCGCACCGAATATCGATGCCAGATTATTCTTGAAAATCGTGTCGGGAATAAAGCGGCTGAACAAAAAGCCAAGCGGGCTGATAAGCATTTTCTGCGCAAATATCGGCCGATGAGTTTCGGGAAACAAGGCCCCGTTTAGAAAGCAGATAGTCTCTATCGAAAAGTCCAACCGGCTCTCATTTTGACGGGCAAGTAATTCCTGCGTTATCGTGTTGCCGTAATCGTGGGCGAGGATATGTACTCTTTTCACGCCGAGGCTTTTCAGCAGCGCCCGCAATATATCAGCCTGCCGAAATGTCGTGTAATCGAATTTCCCGGGCTTTGCCGAAAAGCCGTAGCCGATCATATCGAATGCCATAACCGCGAAATTTTCCGTCAGGTTTTTCCAGATCTTGTGATAGTCGAAGGACGATGTTGGAAAACCGTGCAGGCAAAGTAAGACTTCATCGCCGGGTTCGCTTTGACGATAAAAAATGGGGAAACCCTCATAATCGAGGAAGCTTCCGGCCTGTTTCCATTCGGGTAAGTGCGTCTGCGACATTTTTTCTTGCTTGCCGATTAAAAGTGTTAAAATCCTAAAACGGTTTATAACATAATTTTCGATCAAGGGGCTAAAACTATGAAGTGGGGAGATTTAAGACAAAGTTCAAATGTAATCGACAAGCGCGGAATCGCTGCGGGCGGCGGCGGAATCGGCGTGCTTTTATTGATAGTGGCAGGCTGGCTGTGTGGATTCGATCCGACGCCGCTTCTGGATAGTCTGGGGCAGGGAACACAATCTCAGGCGCCATCGACGGCTAGTAATTCATCCGGCCGGGCCGTTGACGAAAACCGCCAATTTGTCGGGGCGGTAATGGGAAGCACCGAAGATTTCTGGGCACAGGCCCTGCCGCAGCAGACACGGCGTCGTTATCAGGCACCGAAACTCGTGCTTTTCACCGGGCAGGTTTCTTCCGCGTGCGGTTATGCCGGTTCGGCAACCGGGCCTTTCTATTGCCCCGGTGATAACAATTTGTACCTGGATTTCGCCTTCTTCCAGGAACTTAAAAACCAATTCAAAGCTGAAGGCGATTTTGCCCAGGCTTACGTTATTGCGCACGAAGTCGGGCATCATGTGCAGAATCTTTTGGGAACAATGGATAAAGTGCAGCGTGCCGGAAATGATAATAGATTGTCCGTAGGCCTGGAACTTCAAGCCGATTGTTATGCTGGAATGTGGGCGAACTATGCTCAAAAGAATGGATTGGTCGAGCCCGGCGATGCAGAAGAAGCCATCCGCGCCGCGCAAGCTGTCGGCGACGATATTATACAGAAACGAACTCAGGGTTATGTTGTCCCCGATTCGTTTACCCACGGCTCGGCCCAGCAGCGAATGCAGTGGTTCGCTAAAGGAATGCAGAGCGGAGATATTAGGCAATGCGAGGCGTTCAGGTAAGGAGAAACGCAGGCATCCTTGCCTGCAATGACTGTTGCATCAACGCGAACAAACTTCAAACGAGTAGCTAGATTTGCGGCAACGTAATGCGTTCGCGGACTCCGCGGGCAAGCAAGGATGCCTGCGTTCCTTTACGTTGTCGGTGTGAAAGCACGGCCGTAGATTTCTTGATAAACCCAGCCGAGAACTCTCGCTTCGGCTGTACACAAAGCTTCGAGCCAGCAGCTTGTCAGGTATAGGCGTTTCTCCATATTCGTTGTTAGCTTTTCAGATTTTTTAACCGCGAATTCTTCCGGTTTTTCATCCAAATTGTTGGCTTCGGTGATCTCGGTTTTAGTCGTTTGCGATTCGTGTAGGGCGGCGGTCACGTCGTTCAGCCACAAACCTAAAAGCGGTTCCGATCTGTTTTCCGCAAGCGCCTGAAATACACCGATGGCAAACCTTGCCTCGGCATTTTCGAATGGATAAGTACCGATACCGTTTGCTGCATCATCAGCTTGTTTCCATTGAAAGAGCTCTTCGGTGTTCAAATGCTGAATTCTTGCTGTGCGCTCGTCGTACATCAAAAACCACTCGACCAGATCGGCGAGTGAATTCGGCTCGATCTCACCTTCACCTTTATACGCTAGTTTCGGTGGCTGTATTTCTTCCTGTTGTGCTTCTGCCATTTGCTGTTCATTATTTCACCATCAATCCGCTTTTACAATTATCCGCGGTTTTTCATATAATTGTGCGGTAGAATAACGAGCACGGGAAACCGCATTGACTTTCACCGCACTTTCAATATTATTAACCGATAGAGGAAACAACTATGGCGACACAATATGTAACTTGCCCCCGATGTTCGACGCAGAATTCCGGCCTTAATTCCCGGTGCATGAATTGCGGAAACGCGATGCCGGTTGCCCCAATGCCCATGCAGCATATGCCTCAGCAAGGCCAGCTTCCAGGAGCCGATAAAAAGATTGCAGCCGGCATCTGCGGCATACTTCTCGGTGGCTTTGGTGTTCACAAATTCATTCTGGGTTATCAGAACGAAGGAATAATCCTGCTTTCAGCCTATCTTGTCGGATTGGTCATCACGATGATCACCTGCGGGGTCGGTGTCTTTATCCCGGTCGCAGTCGGCATTGTCGGCTTGGTGGAAGGCATTATTTACCTTACCAAATCCGACGAAGAGTTCGTGCAAACATACGTCGTCAACAAAAAACCCTGGTTTTAGGTAGATCAGGCTACCAGCATGTTCATTTCTGACAAGCTAACGAATAACGCGAAGAATCGGCAGGCTCGACAGCCTGGCGTACTGTAATTCATGTTTACCGGATACATAAACCCCTTATTTTACTGTATGTTACCGAGTATTAGGGAGTGCTTTTACTCTAATTAGATTACTCCAAAGCACTCAAAAATAGCGTGTAATACATTATCGGATACATGCTTTCCTCTCCGCGCCTGAAACGCTTTTGCCAATTCAATATTCAGTTTTCAAAGATCGCATTATGAAGCGGCGTCGGTCGTTTCTGCACGTCTGCGCTCAATCGTTTCGAGAGCCAATTCGACCGTTTAGAGATCGACAGATCGCCCGTTTCATACCGGCTGACTGTGTTTGACTGAATTCCCTTCAGCTTGCTGAACACAGCGAAAACGGTCTGAACTGCCTATCAACCGACCCCTTACGAAGAATTGAATAACGGATTATTTCGAAATTGAAGGATTTTGTGTTAAATATTGAAATTTGGATAGTGTTAGCCCTTACTTGATCAAAAAACTCCTGAAGTGCAGCAATAATTGGTTCTTTAAGTCATATTTCACCCGTCCAATCCGGTGTTTATGGCGAAAAACTGGGCGCGTTTTCTGCCGATATACATAGGATGAGCAAAAATTAACATCGGAAATTCGCATATCCATCTACTAAATCATTTATTCATAAAAGTTACACTGAACTCCTGATTAATCGCTGTTACACTCTCACGGGCCTTCCCCAAGGTTTATCAAAATAATGAACCGATGTCACACTTTTAGGGGTATTGCCAAGATATGTTAAAATGAATCGATGCGACACTTTTTGCCGTTATTTACGTTTGGTTTAATCGTGCCGATATTTCAGCCAGCAACTCATATTAGGACATTACCCGTCGCCTGCCGAACAGAACGGTAATTTAGCCTAAAACATTTCGGGAATCCGAAGTTTCGAAGGACTTGCAATCGAACCACAGGAATATTATTACGGTAAATATAGACAGCATTTTGCGGCCTTCTGGAAGTCGCTCGACACTCTAGGTTCATGCTCCGTCCAGCGAAACTTGCAGCAATGGGGCGGTTTTCGCGAAGATCTCGACGCCCCGCTGCCCAGCCCCGCGCCTCCAACAGATTGGTTTTCAGTTGCGGATCTTTTTGCCCGGCCGGAACATAAACTGCACGACCATCTAGCCCACGTGCCGAAAAGTGAGCAAATCGACTTTTTGATCGCAACCTTTTACACGGCACTGATCGACCAGGTCATTTATGCCCATTTTCAGCACGTGTACCCGGCATTCCGGAGGCTGACTCTATATCCAAAAATGGATCGATCCATTGGGCATTCCCGGACGATGATTTTGATGGCGAATCCTTACGAGGTATTTTCCCACGAGGTCCTTGATCCTCGCAGTGTGCCCGTCCGAGACGTCAAGACTCGATTCGAGCACTGGGTAAAATTTATCATCGCCGATCTGAAACAAATTTTCGACGCGGAAGAGGTAGGTATCGGATGGCCATCTGTGTGCAGGGCCCTGTTGCAGGACGGCGACTGCATCTTTGGACCGCCGTTTGGGCCTCTTTTTGAAGAGGCCTTAGCCGAAGAATGCCGGCGGTTAGAACAGACCAGTACCAGGGATATGCTCTGATATGAAAAGCATCCCAGAATTTCTAGATACTGATTGCGCTCCCGACGGTTACAAAAGGCGTGAGTGTAAGCGGGTCGAGATCATAGACACCATTGATGCAAACTCTGGGATTCCATTTCGCGACTTCGAGATCGACGTGTTTAACTTCCTATGTACCAATCGAGCAATTCTTGAAATACGAAAGATCTACAGATTCCAAAACTGCATCCTCGACGGAGAAATCGAAACTTCTTGTGGCCGCAACGTCCCGATCGAGATTAAATACCGTATGAATTGGACGAAAGCGTGCCAAGCTCAGTGGCAATTTGCGCGCTATCTCGTTAGCCGGAACCATATGGCCGACATTTCGACCGGTATCGTGTTCTTTGAAGAATTTTCGGGCGATTGGGATCGTCAGTCGGCAACCCGCTCACGAAAGAATGGATGGGATCGCTGGTACGGGGAACATCAAGATACTATCCCACTCCACTTGCTTCAATTGAAAGATGAGGAAATACAATCGTGCCTATGAGCATTCATAATAATTAAAGAGTTAGTAGAATCCAAATAATATGTTTACGGGAATAATTGAAGAACTCGGCCGCATCGCTGAACTCGACAGCAACGCGGGCGGCGTCAAAATAAAGATCGCCTCCCAAATCGTCACTGACGGCACCAGCGAGGGCGATTCTATTGCCGTTAATGGCGTATGCCTCACTGCTCTAAACATTACTCCAGACTCCTTCGAAGCCGATGTTTCACAGGAAACGCTTGACCGCTCAACTCTTGGCGGCCTTAAAACAGGCTCGGCGGTAAATCTCGAACGCGCCGTAACGCCCTCGACACGCCTCGGCGGCCACATTGTTCAGGGACACGTCGATGGCCGCGGAACTTTTGTTTCTGCCTTTCAAAACGGAGATTTCTGGACCGTCCGCATCGGATTTGCGGCGGAGATGGCGAGATATTTTGTTTATAAAGGCTCAGTTTCTATCGAAGGTATAAGCCTGACCATAGCCAGCCTCGGCGACAGCCATTTCGAGATCGCTGTCATTCCAAAAACCTGGGAACAAACCAATTTATCAACACTGAATTCCGGAGACGCGGTTAACCTGGAAGCGGATGTGATAGCAAAATACGTAGAACGGATGTTAGGTTTCAACCAAACGCCGGACGAAGGCGTAACAAAAGAAACATTAAAGAAAGCTGGTTTTATCTAACGCGTGCAGAACCTAAAGCAGGACCCAATTAAATAATAAGGGCACGACTTATTGCACAGATAAAATCTTGGACAATCTACGCAACTAGTGTTACTATTAGCGAACGGTGTTGAACCGGTTGATATTTGAAAATTAAATCAACGATTTTTTTGTCTGGGACAGTGGGACATGGGACAACGGAGTCAATAGGTATCGTGCATTCGCATAAAAGAGAGCTTATCCCAGTAACCTCTTCGATCCATTCAATTAGTAATTCCTTCGGTGTCATTCGATTTTAGGGTAAATCCAAATGCGGTAAATCGCAATAAAAAAAAGGCGGCCCTTGTCAGAGCCGCCTTTCCCGTATTCAAAAATTCTCTTGAATCATTTTGCCCTTAGCGGTATTTAATTCGTTCGCACCTTTTCAGCCTATTGTTCGCGCTTTGCCCGATTTGCGGTATTTAATTCGTTCGCACCTACTTCCGCCTATCGTTCACGCTAAAGTCTTGTATAAAACAACGAATCCAATGTTTTCAATAAGCCGTTATGCCGAAATCATGCGAAAGATCAACGTTTGAGCCAGGCCCAACATCAATAGTTTTAACTAATACCTTCCCAAGTACTTCAAGTGAATTTACCGCTTTTGAACGCGAAGACTGCATTATGTACTTACCGGGAGGCACTCCCTTTATTTCAAAGCGGCCGTTGTCATCCGCGGAAGTACGGAACAATATAGGGAAGTTCGTGAAGACCTTGTCGATCGATAGAACTAACTTATCCCCAACAGAAATAAACATTTGTTCCTTGGTCGGGTTAAAAGCACTCGATCCGTCAATAACAAACACTTTGGAACCCACATCCGGCTTATTTCCGTAATTCTTATTAAAATAATAACTTAGGTTTCCTACAAGTGAACCGGTTCCCTCAGCGGAACCTCCTTGTTTGGTAGCGGATTCCAAAATTAGGACGGAAGGACTTTTTCTAATTGTAATATTAAGGGCTTTAGCAGTGGCCGAAATATCGACATAGACCTTACCATCAATTGTTTTGACGCCGCCTTCAATTGGTATTCCGTTTACTACCAGGGCTGGCTCGCGGTTAGATTGGCCGTAGGAACCGTGCGCTGAAAACAATATAAGTCCATAAGCAACAAAAGCGATTAATCTCGGTTTCAACATATTCTTACTTTTTCCTTTGCGCCAAAGCACTTCCGGCGGCGCTTTTGGATGCACTGCTTGTACGGCCGTCTTGCAGAACTTTAGAAGCCACTTTCGCGACAGAGGCAGACGTTCGTTCTTTCGGTGCTTTGCTTTGAGTTAAGGTGCTTCCTGCTACACGTTTTGAACTTTTACTTGTCGATCCGCTTTTCAGTACAGTGGATGCTAATTTTGCCACCTTTGGACTTGTTCCTTTTTTCATAATTTACTTTCCATCAAGTTAGGATAATTTCAATCCTTGATAAGCACAAGACATTATTCAATTGAAAACTCCGTAAAATTCAATTTCTACCGGTTAATTCGTTCGTACTTGTCATTGTGTAAACCAGAAATCTGCGTTAAATAAATACCGCTAAATTATTGTTTTGTAAAATCTGGGTGAAGTCCCTCAATTATTCTCAGTTTCCACCACTCATATTCGCCCATAGGAAGTAAATTTACTTCCTTCATTTTTTCACAATCTACTGGGTCCGCATTCGGATATATAGTGCTTCTTATATACCGTATTACCTCCCGCACTTCTTCGTCTTCCCAATCGTAAAGGGTTCCATGCTCATCTAGGTTCAAGGAAGGGTTACAAAGGAGGTAATCAAGACCTAGCAGAAACGGTACGGTATCATTTCGGGCGTCCACATCTCCTTTAATTTGCATAACAGTTTCGTAATAATCATGGAGGTCAGCTGCTGGTGGGCCATGGGTGTCAATCCACCCGTCCGTAATGTAATTTAAATAATTGTTGATCATTCCTAACGAAATATCCATCTTATGTCACTCTATTTATTTTGGTAATTGACTAAAAACCAACTGATTAACCTTACCCGTTTTAGCGGGATAGTACGATTTCGTACTATCATTCCATCCCGTTCCAATAGGGCAATGCTGCGCCAAGCACCACCGTTTCCCGTTCCATTTAAGGATGGACATCGTTCTAGTTATACCGCTAACCGATATCCATTTATCGTAACCCTTTCCTTTTATACGTATATTTTGGGGGAGGTATATCGTCTTCTTATGTGAAACGTCCCCTACAAAACCGTCGTCGCTTGGCCTATCGTATTCCACGTGGATGGCGTACTTAATTGGGCCGGACACGGATCCTTTTCCAAAATCAACCCCTACAAAGGTATCTTCTATAGCGGAATATACCGCCTCGCGCGTGAGTACCCAATCCTTGAAAGAATTGAACCGCGTCGACGCCGACGTCGGTCTAAATACATTATCCGGAGCTACACCATGCTCCAATCTACGTATAAGTTCTACGTCCTTCAATGTACTACCGTGGCGGGCAACTGAATGCCCGCCGTCTTCCAATTCCTGCGCGAAAGCAATACCCTGCCATAACGGTTCCAGAACTTTCTTCAATGCCGGTGAACTCGACTCTATGTTACACATCGCTTGAAATAGTTTTCGGCGTCTGGCTCTCGTAGCCGAATCGTTTTGTACCATTAAATCGGTAAACGTTGAGGATTTTTCCGCCTGCCCAACAAAAAGAAGTAAGTTCTCGGCATTTACGTCTGAAAGATTCTCAAAGTCCTTAGCAGATAAAACAAGAAAAGGGGAAGGGGATCCGCTACTATTAACTGTGCTTCCCACCTCAACTGATTCCAGCCCTATAAATATAGTTGGTTGTGTATTACCGGGAATCGAGTTTAGTATCTTTACAATCCGGTCATTATTTTTCTTTTCACGGTTTAGAAAAGTATTTCGAACGTTTTTCAATCGAGCAATTTCTTCCCTAAATGTTCTACTTTCCTGTTGCAGATTTCGGATTCCCTTCGAATATTCAAAGCAATCGTTTTTCATCGCCGCGTGGCGGGCATTAAGGGCTCGTACTTGGGCTTCAAGATCCCGCCCTTGACTGGATAAACTTGCGGCTGCCGCTTTATCCCCGGCAGAAAATGCCGCAACCGCTTGTGAATAGGCGGCACTCATTTCAGCTGCCAAGGCATCAGCATCTGTCTTAGAATTACCAGACTCAAACCGGGCTTGTCTTGATTTACTTTCAAACTTCACAATTTCAGAGGAGGCCGCGGAAAGGCGTTCTGTAAACTTAGCTATATTCGATTCAATTTCCGAAAGGGTCATTCTAAAATCTAAAGACTAAGGAAATACGCTTGAAACAAAGCCTAAGAATTCTTTTAGTGCATTCCGAAGGAATACGGAATATTCGACATTACCATGATGTTAGGACAACATCCACAAAATAAATTAAAGCCGCCAAAGGTCTTCATATACGATTTCACTTACATCTTCGGCAAACTTCCGCACATTCAAATTTATATCCGATTTGGAAACTTTGAATAGCAGTTGCTTGTAGTTTTGCTGCTGCGTGAAAGCGTACGCCCAAACGGCAGCATGGCGAATATCGGGATCGGGATCATTTAGTAAACATTCCCGCAGATGTTTGTTACCTTCTAAATCCTGTAGGAATGCCAGGCAGGCAACGGCGCTGAATCGCACGTCAAAACTGGGAGAAGTAAGTGCGGGAATAACAAACTTGGCGTCGCGTAAATTTCCTAATTCAATAGCCAGCATTGCCTGAAGGCTGCATTCCAGTCCGCCCCATTCTTTTGCGATCATTAAAAGAGCGTCTGTCCGATCAAAGAGAAATTGGGCTGCTTCGTTAGGGTTATTACCAAAGCGGCTTCGAAAAGCGGGGTTTTTTATCCGGCGGATATCCCCGGCTAATAGGCCAACAAGTTTATTTGAGTCAATAGCCTTCTTAGCGGCAGGGTAAAATGGTTGTACTAGAGGTAGAAGTTCATCCGAGGTGAAACCGGAAATTTCACTGCTCACCTTGAGTGGAAGGTTCAAGTTTGCGAGGCACTTGTGCTTAATCCATTCTTCGGCAAGATCTATGATGGCAATTACGTCCTTGCCGAGAAGTTCCGCTTCTAGTTGTGTTTCCTGATTCAGCATTCCTGTACACATAACCTGGCGTAAGGCCCCGGATATTTTCCGGGCTTCGGAAACGACCAGAAGCGCACGGCCGGCAGCGACCGTGGGAAGAGGGCAACCTTCTATTTCTTCAAGTTGCCGGGCGGCACAACCTTCTTCCCATTGTAGTTTCAAATTTAAATATAGTACGTAGCCCGTGTACTGAGTTTCATCTTCCTTTGTGCCGTAAAAGTAAAAAGCCTTCCCGTTCGTCTGACCGGCCCTTCTTATACACGAAATAAAATTCCTTTCCACTAACCGGCCGCCGACGTAAGCCTTTTCCTTTGCTTCGCCGTTTAACTGTACGGAAAGAGAAGCGGCGCCCTTCAAAGTTAAGGACGGGTCAGAATCAAACTCCACCATTACTTCGTTTTTACTAACGGCGCGGTTTAATCGGCGGCACGCCCGCTCAACCGCAATTTTAATACGTTCCGAATCGCTGCCGAATGAACCGCTTAAATTCAATTCAGCGTCTGCGATTCCGGACGGAGCCCAAGCGCTGAAATGTTCGCCCGGCCGGGTAACTTTCCTAATAGGAGCGTCAATAACCTGCGATAGATGTATTAAGGCGTTGGGCAAGGTTCGTTTGTCGTCGAACTTATGTCCCTGCAGGCTTAGATGCCGGTTTATATCCCCGGTCAAAACCGGTTTCGGCAGGCAGCCTTCATTTTCCGCTTCGGCAGTTCTTTCATTCCACAATTCAACAAAGGCGGCATTAACGATTTGGTGAGGTCGAACAATTCTTCGGGATTCGACCACGTCGACCTTGGTGCCCGGCAGGGCGTAAAGAAACCGCCCTACCGAGGTACCGGAGAAACTTCCCGCATTGACCAGGCGGCCGGCCTGAACCAGGGAATGCACGTGCCTTTTTATTTTCTTAAGGCTTATATTCGAAAATTCTTCCGTTTTTGCCGCGAACGCGGCCAGTTCGCCAAACGACACGGGCTGGCCGTCGTATTCTGCGGCTGCACCTACCAGCCGCAGAACACGTTCACCCGCGTGCATCTCATATTCACGCCCTTTACGCTGCCTTCGATTCATTATTTTCATTAGTATTACCTCCGATCGGCCAAATAGGCGTGCGTTTGAGTTTCGGTGCCTTTTTAACCTTCTCAACCTTTTTCGCCGGCACGTCGTTTCCCAGTTTCGATTTTGGTGCCCGGGATTTCGTTACGCTGTCGATTGAGGCTTCCTTATCCATTTGGGTGCTGATATAAACGGTCTTCAGCAAGGTCAAGTTGATTAGTCCGTCGTTTCCGTTAGTACGGCTGTCGAGACGGGTAAGAAACGGTATTACTTCCCCGGGAACGCCGCCGAATTTATTGTGTATGAATTGAACCTGTTCCAATTGGTCAGGGTTTTCCAACCTTAAGGACGCAAAATGCGGGTGCAGTTCCTGAAGCATTTTGAACAAGTCAGTAACCGAATATTCCTGGAAATAACACCACTCGTGAATCCGTTTTTCGATTTGTTGGACCGAACACATTTTCGTCGGAAGGTCGTCCATTCCGATAAATACCATACTTAAAGTCCAGCCTTCGTTTTCCGCTACGTCACGAACCAACACCATTCCGCGGATAGCGTCAACACTTAAGGTTCCGGCTTCATCGATAAAAAGCATTCGAATATTTTTACGCTTCAAGCCGTGAACAAGCTGCAGTGCTAGCGCTTCGGTAGGCAAAGTACGGTATTGGCCCTCGTCCAAGCGGCCAATACATTTGTGATAGAGCGATCGAATACCGCGTTTTTGCTCCTGGCCGGACCAATCAGGGATTTCTCCGACCTGATAATGCACGCACCGGAACGCATCCGGATCGTCAGGGTCGTATACCGCTCCCAGCTGCCGTATCATTTCACCGGCCGTAGTGGTTTTGCCAACACGCGATTGGCCCGACCACACGACAAGTGCTCCTCCTGGATGCACCCGAATGGTGCGGCGCATAACCCGGTTCATTTGCCCGGTTACTACTATTTTCTTTTTCCGATTGTTCGGGAATTGTAATGTACTCATATTGATTTATTAATTCTCCATATCCTCCGCCTCAAGGCGTGCCAGCAAAGCTTCGACTTCGGCAGCTTCCAAATCTTCCACTTCAAGCTCGGTATTTCCGGCAGCGTATTCGGCCGCCACATCGCGGGCGGTATCCCATTCGGTTTCACGTACTTTGCGACGGTCAAGTTCGTGTATTTCCGCGGCATAATCCTTTGCCCGGGCAACCAAACCTACCTTGAACTGAGTTCGGCTTTCCTTGACATCCGTTATGTTGTATTTGGATTTTTCCTCGCCCATCAGCCAGGCTTCGCAGATATATTCGCCCGTCGAGGCGCAGTAGAGAAGAATAGATTCCAAGCTTTCCGGGTTATAACGAATGCGAACATCACGCTTCCAGTGATAGGTAAGTTCGGGCGACCAATAGTAGCCGCCGCGCAGCGATGAATCTTCACTGCCCGGAATATGAAACTGGACACCAGTTTTTAGAATTTTGCGAAGGACGTCGCTTTTAAGCAGGAAACCGTCAAGCTGTTCCTCAGAGGCCGGCAGCCGAAGACGTACCGTTTCTTGCCACAGTTCCGCGGGCTTTCGCTTTGTGCTTGAATGAATTGTTTGGTGATATTCCTCCACCACCCACGTTTCGATTTCTTGCAGAAGCTGGCGGCGCGTCAAAAGCGTGCCCACAAACTTTTGGGCGACGTACCCTCTTTTGCTGGTAGCAGCCATGTGGCCCGGAAGCCTGCGCAAACAACCGTCGTCGAGGGTTCTAAACCAGCGTTCGATTTTGCCCTTAGCGTCAGGGTAATAGGGCGGGTCCGGCTGAATACGGATTTTCAGCAATGCCAGAATGCTCGCGACTGTATGCGAGAGAAAATCCGCACCGCAATCCGGCTGCAGAATTCCAGGCATGCCCTTGTTCAGCCACTTCTTGTTAGACTTCGGAAGAATCGCCTGGCGCAGCAGCACCGCATTTGTCCACGCGTCCGGGGTTTTGGTCGAAAGGACGAACCCGGGGATACTGCGCGAGTGAACATCGAGGACTGCTGTAATCCAAACCTCACACGTTTGCCAGCGGCCATCAATAAATTCCCGAACCCAAATATTCGATCGGGAGTGGTCTATCTGCCACCGCTGGTTTGAGTACCATGTATTGTTGATCGTAACTACAGGGCGGCCCTGCTTCTCCCAAACCTGCAGCTTCCCCTCACGGACGAGTTTGTGGGCTTCGTCTTGATTAACAAGAAACTTTTTGACGGTTTCGTAACCGGGGTAAGCATGCCCGTGTTCAATACACCGCTGCTTAACTTCTTTCCAAATAGCCGCGAACCCGGCTCCCCTCCTCGCGTACCAGACGGAAAGAATTTTACTTTCCATTTCAGGCGTTAACAGCGTGGGCCGTTGATTGCTCAACCGGCCGTCAATAATTCCGTTAATCCCTTTTTCAAGAAAGCTTCTGTAGATCTTCTGCGCCCAACGAACACCTTTTTTTAGATCGGGATATTTGTCCGAAAGGTGTTTCAACGCCTCCCGCGGCGTTTTACCGCTTTCAATATAACTAATTAGTCTGAACCGCGCGTTAACCTGTTCGGACTGCTTTTCGCTCAATTCGTCGGCACGCGGCGTTCTCTTTTTAATGCCGCGCTCCGGTTTTGGTATATACATGTTCAACCTCCTTTGAAAAGCCTCGTGAGACTTGATGTTGGAGTTGAACTGAGTTATGCTGTCCTCAGTTCAACCCCTCGCTGATGTGTTTGGTCCGCAAAAACTTTGGCACAACAGCGGGTTATAGGAACAAAAAAACGAGTTTGCTATGCGCAGGCTCTTTTTTTGTCTCGAAATGTTCGGCTAAACTCCGCGTTTTCGGCCTTCCAGGTTTTCACTACCCAGTTTTTGCTCTCGGCAGTTCGTGTTATAGCGGCGATCTGCCGCCGCATTCTTTGTGTAACGATGCTGCCGGTCAATAAAATTACGAGGGTCGTACCATCCTGTCGTATGACGACAAAACTTGGAAACACCAAAGTGGGCTGGTAGCGATCGATATCGCCTACCAATTGGTTGACCCGAATAATTTTTTCGATGGACGCATCGAGTTCGGATCCTTCAAGAAATATCAGTTCCATCGGCGTTTCATACGTTATCGTGCGATTCCGCCGATTGCTGTGAAATGTCCGCGTATCGGACGTTGTTTTTCTAACTGTCATAATTATCTCCCTTTAAGTATCAGATTTGACTGGGTTTAGCAGAGAGCGTACAATAAAAACAGTACGACCGATACACCGAAAGGTGCGCTGCTTGCAAAAACGCGAAATGGTCAATTCGGGGCCCGGCTGCCATTAACAGTCGGGCCTTTTCCTTTCACGCGAAAGTGTTTTTTAGATTCTTAACAGTTTCCTATAATTCTCCTCCTTTAATTCGCCTATCGACTCCACTGCGTATTTAGGCTTCATCGTCGGTTTCTAAAATACCGTAAATATTTGGCGCAACACGTTTAAAATATTTTCCTTTATTCGAATTGCGAATGAGTACGCCCGTTACTGTTTGAAATGCAGTATGCTCCAAACCCGGATCAAGCTGCCGAATAGCTTCAAGCAGTTCCTTAGAATGCATAGGGGCTTGTTTCGCCTTGAGAATATCTATCAAATGGTCTTTTATGCTTTTACTAACAGAAACTTCTCCTACCGGTTTGCCAGACAAGTAGGCAAGATAATTTTCTAAAGTTTCTACGCTGCGATCAACGTTTGATATTTCAATTCTAAGTTGATATTTCCTCCCCAATAATTCCTGAATTTCCTGTTGAACTTTTTCGATTTCAGCTTCATTCGACGCTGCCATAGTTAACCTCTTGAAAGTATGAGTTATCAGCTAGTATGCTAACTCTTGGATTCCACATATCTTTTATCTCATTTAAAAGTAATCGTTGTCAACTATCGAATTGGCGCGATCTGATTATTCCAACTTTCCCTCACTCCAACCCAGCTTATACCGGTGTATCTACCAGTAAATTAGGCCGGTACGATGATTTGCTTATCCTACTTTTCTTCTCGACCACAGACCCGCCTGCCCAACCTGGACAGGAAAGAATCGGTTAACTTTGTCGTGTCATCTTTCAGTACGACTACAAGTTCCATACTATTTTTGCAGCAAAACCGAGCCGCCTGCTCAAATCGAAGATCGTCAAACTGGGCTCCGCTATCGGCAAGATGAACTAACACCGTTCGGTCATTTTCATAGGCAAGCCAAAAGTTGATCAGGACAAGCACTTCAATTCCATTAGCGTCATTAACAACAATTTCCATTAGCGGCTGAAAATAATCCAGGATTTTCGGATTTGCGTCGTACGATTGCATTAACGCTTTTTCGTATTCATTCCGGCATCGAAGAACGTGGGTACTTTTCGTACTTTCAAAGATCGGCAGGGCATAATATTCATCGACATTCATTATTGCCCTCCGGCCGGTACTACCTCCCCGGCTGCCTTTTCGGCGAACGGGCCTGTCGCCTTTCCTTTCGCTTTCGCCTTAACCGAGGTCTTCGCCGTGATCAACGCGTACGTTGACGGGCCCACCTTCGTGAATTTCTTCTCCTTTTTTGCAAAAACCTGCAGCAACCCAGAAATTGACTGGTAGCTGTTCACGAAAAGCCTTTCGTGCAGTGCGGCTACGATCAATTTCAGATGCATCGGCTTTTTATGTTCACGTAGGATCTTCTCGATCTCAATCGCTGCTCCACGCCGGCGAATTGGCGTACTACCGTCGACGGCCGCCGGAACCCCCTGCTCGAAATTCCTTATAGCGGTATTTATTCTTCGCATCTTGCTTTTATAGCCACCCTGGTGCAGGACATGTTCGTTTTGCAGTTTTTCCTTTTCCAATTTTAATTTTTCGATTTCTTCTAACATTCTTGTACTCCTTATCTGGTTTTTAAACGCACCTCTACCCGCGAACGAAATGATCTTTCCGTTCTTAATTTAGGCAAACTTCCGGTGTAGGCCGGATGGACCTTCTGCGTTCCCTGTCCGAAAACGTAACTTAGTTAAGGGCTGTAATGTAGCGTCAAATCGTAACACGAGTCAAATGCCGAATCCGCGGAAACACGCACGTAAATAAAGTATTATCAATAAGTTAGGGACTTGCAGTCTCAGCTTTTAGAGGATAAGTTCATACAGCTTAATGACAGTACGTATGACGGGAACCCTTTGTAAATTCAGTTTTGCTATAGGGTGGGGGTGATGGATTAAATCTATACGGAGGGGAAAGCTGCTAAGTTGGGTTTACGTGGTTTTATTTATTTCAAAATCTGAACTGTATAAAGTAACCGTCGGTAAAATAATTTCGGCTCGCCAATTATTTTATAAGAAATTGATGCAAAGAATAATGCCGCCCGAATAAAAAACAGGAGGCAGCGTTAATACCGAACGAGACATTCAAAACAATTAAGTGCGTATACATTCCAGGCTTTAGTACTACGGCGTGTTCCTCCAAGTAAGTGGTATTTTGTATCCAATACCACATAGTTTATTATTGTGTCGACGTTAGAATTACTGGAGGAAATGGCAATGAAGCAAGGTGATAAAGTTAGATTTGTAGAGCCGGATGATGATGAAAGAGGCGTTATTTTTTCGGTCTTAGAAGATAGAGAAGATCGCGTCCTTGTTACCGCTGATAAGCTGTTTGAAGATTGGAAAATCAAACCCACTGCGGTTTATCTCAAAACCGATTTGGAATTGGTGACGGATGACGCGCTGCGGACTCATTCGGTGTTGTAGCCCGACCGTCGATCCGTTCAAATCAAACAACTGAGATTAGTAAACGAATTCACATTACCTACAATTTTATCATTGGCCACTTCTCAGCATTCGATCCGAAGGTCGCTTGACTTCGTGATTTTGCTTCGTTGTCACAAAAGAAAAAATCCTTACAATGTTCGTTTGCTCATACCGGACACTTTCTAACGATTATCTTATTTTTTCAATGTATTAAAGGTTTTATGCATTTTTGTAGAGTCTTTTTGTCAATTGCCATATTCGTATAACTAGAGATAATTCTACTTACCATAAAGAAATCTTATCGGTGCAATTTTACTGCTGCAAATTTATGAGTTATTTATAATGTGATGGAGAAACAACAATTTCAAAATTCAAATGCTCAAAAAAATGCGGAACTAGAGTATGTACCGACGATGCTCGATTTGTTTTCGGGCGCCGGCGGAACGGGCTACGGGTTTATAAAGGCAGGATTTAAGATAGTGGGCGCGGTAGAGCTCAACCCTAATGCGGCGGAAACCTATAAACAAAATTTAAAGGTGAATGTTAAAACGATTGATATTCGGATTTTACAACCCGCAAAGTTTCGCAAGGAATTACGATTACGACGAAAACAACTAGATGTTTTGGTGGGTTGCCCCCCATGCCAAGGTTTCAGTCGCATTAGAAACGGGCACGGACAGAACGACGAAAGAAATGATTTGGTTTTATCTTATTTAGAATTTGTAGCGGAGTTTAATCCGCGGTATGCCGTGTTTGAAAACGTCCCTGGAATTCTTCGATACGACTACGCCCGTGCATTTTATAATAAACTTAACGAGGGATTGGAAATTTTGGGATACTCAATTCAAACATTCGAAGAAGATGCCGCCAACTACGGTACACCGCAACATCGTCGACGGGTGGTTGTTGTGGCCGCCCGCAAGGGCCAGAAAATGCTTCAGCCACGACGGACTCACGGAGATCCGCGTTCTAAGGAAGTAATTAACGGGAATCTTTTGCCTTGGCGTACCGTCCGCGATGCCATAGGAAATAATAAGTATCCGGCTTTAAGTGCCGGTCAAAACGGTGAACAGGATGGTAAATATCCTAACCATATTGCGCCGAGAATTATATCTGAAAGAGTACTGAACTTTATTAAAGACGTTCCGCACGATGGCGGAAGTCGCACTGACGTACCGAAAGAGCGGTGGCTGAAGTGCCACTTGGACAGTTCCGGTTTTATTGATGTTTACGGGCGCCTTTTTTGGAATAAGCCGTCAAACACTTTAACCTGCGGCTGTACAAATTTGTCGAAAGGGCGTTATGTACATCCGGAGCAGGATCGCGCGTTAACCTACCGGGAGGCGGCGGCATTACAGGGGTTCGATGAAAAATTTAAATTTTACGGCGAAGAAATTAGTAAGCAAATCGGTAATGCGGTAACGCCTCAACTATCAGAAGCTTTGGCTAATACTGCTAAGGAAAATATTTTTACTTCGCTGCGGTCAGGTAAAAAAAGCAAAGCCGTTGTAAAGGGCATAAACCACAATTTGGAACTCGGGGAGCGCAGACCAAACGAGAAAAATCCAAAAGTCGTTCGGATTTAGGACCGCCTTCGAGAGATGACAGCAACGGTAGTAAATCCCATAGGTTACGCGACCCCTTTGTTGCATGCGTCATAGGCAGCCCAGTTAAACGAGACAAAAAACGAAGTATATTGACATCCGCCGGCACTTCGGCACTCTTGAAAGCAAATGAGGCTATGGCGGTTGCGGAGTAACGGCCTAACCCCGGAACCTTTAATAACTCGGCAATGGTTTTAGGAACACGGCCTCGATTGTGTTCTACAATAAACTGGGCACCCCTTTTCAATAAAGCCTGGCGCTGAGGTAAACCTAAGCTTTTTAGGATTTCCGCTAAATCTCTTTCATTTGATTTTGCTAGAGCATGTATGTTTGGATATTTCTCGATCAGTATCGGAAAAACCCGAGCCACGGCTTCGGCTCTGGTACGTACCAGAAGAGATTCGGCAACAAAAATTCGATACGTACTGCGCGGACTACGCCAAGGAAATTTTATTTCCTTTCCTGGCGGTTTATATTCTACTTTTATTCTAATTGCGGCATTTTGAACCGTTTTCTTAATCCGAGCATCGTTTATCCTTGATGACATTTAATACAGAATTCGACTAAGCAGAGTAAATACAGTGGTTTTTATGTGGATGTTATGGATATTAATGATTAAACTTATCAATTAGCGTGATAATTCACACGCATCCCCGACGCCGGACTCCAACACATTGAGTAAAACATACTGGGAAAACCTCACTTTAAAAATTTCTTCTGAATATCCTTTCATACCGAAATTCCATTTCTGTACGGAAAATTCGGAGGGATTCTATCCACTTCCCGTCTTGTTACAACTCGCTTCTTATAGTGCCTTAAGCTTAACTGAGCCGGAACGCAAAAACAAAAGACTTGCCGTATTTTTCCCGTATTCCGATTCTATTGATTGTTGGGTTACTGCGGTAGCCGCTTTAGCCGCTATCTCGATACAGGCAACACCCGAACAATTTACTCTTCCCGAATTGATTCCTGGCAGCCGAGTCCTGGTCGACGGTGCCGATCACATTTATAAGGGAACGGAAGTACACAGTGGAACCGATCTTTATGTTTTCGAATACGCTAACGGAATTCGCAAGATTCCCCTGTCCCAACGTTTTCGAATTCAGCCAAGCGTGTCCGGCAGACAACTCACAAAAAAAGGAAAGGCGCCCATTAGAAGCTTCATAGACGGTCTTTTGGGTACGCAGCTTCAGGGAAATACTTCTATGCTTCGTACGTCGATTATTTTAATTTCGAGCGTAAACGAAACAAAAGAAATTATTGGGCGATTGAAATTCGCCTGCGATCGGGAAGATAAGAATAAAAATTCTGAAAAAGCGGTAAACGCTTTTGGTTGGGCTAACCTAACCAGTGACGGAGAAGTGCGGCCGTGGGGTAGTTCGGGGAAGGACCAGGAACCTGTCGTTTTAGTCGGTTCAAATTTAAGTTCCGTAAATGATTACTTGGAATATGATTCGGAAAGCTTGAGTTTAATAATAATCGAAGGTTCTTCGCATTTGAGGGATCACATCACATTCCAATCGCTTGTGGCAAAAAATATTCCGGTCATGCTTGTTCTATCAGCGAAAGATATTGATTGTATAAAAGATCTAAAAGCCAGCAATTTTGATTTTTGGACATGGAGTAAGGACGAATTAAAAACCTTTTGCTCCGAAGTCGAACCACAGAAAGATAACGTTTTTTTCGAATTAGAACGAAAAATAAATACCTTCGTCGACTTTGAGATAAAAACAGCATTATGTTCGAACTCAAAGCTGGAAGAATCCTACGAATTGCTGGACGCACTTAAATCTGTAATTACAGAAGATGATTATCACGCAATACAAATAATCGAACAATTATTTTTTATCTTGATCCGTGTTACCCGAATAGTAGTTATAACCGGTAGCATTTCGGCCGAAATTAAGAATAAGCTATCGGATTTAGAAGCGGATTCCGAAACTTTTCAATACCTTATCAAGAAAGAACAATACCGGTTGATTTTAGAAAGTATCTGCTCACTAAGAGAAGGCATAGACCTGTTAGAAAAGAGCAGTGACGCTAAACCCGAAGAAATAATTAAGTTAGTCAAGCGAATTCGCCAACATTCTAAAGGCAGTATTTGTATCATTCTCGGTAATATAGGCTTTCCGGAATCCAAAAAATTGTTACGGGGCAAGCTTTCGTTCGCAAGAAATATTTTTTTCGAGACCAGTAAATCCTTAAAGCCCGGTAATGCGTTCGATCATCTTATTCTTTCAGGTTATTTAAAGAGGCATCGAATGCTGGATGTTTTCGATAAAGTTTCCTCCGAAAACCTGACGGTTTTAGGTTATCCCTATGAACAAGACTGGATTAAATCGGTAAGACAGCAATTTGATGGTTTGTTTAGAAATACATCTTCGTTACGAACTTTCGAAGTCTTTACGGGGGCGTCAACTGAGGAGATGCCTTCCCTGCGGCCCATAGAATCAGAACCTGAAACGGTCTTGAAAGAACCTGCAATTCTTACCTCCGGGCTGGGTGAATTTGAAATTAAACTGAACGAATTTAGGCGTCAACGAATTTTAAGGAGTGTGGGCGACGATCCTGACGGTAATAAAACGGCAGCGAATTGTGTAACTTTTGGTAGAGGTAGTTTTGCATTTCTTACTGAACATTATTCGGTCCCGGCAGTAACGAATCTTTTGGACAAGAATGAAACTATCCAAGAAATACCGCACAAGAAAGTAAAGGATATTCAAGAAGGTGATTTACTTCTGTTTAGAGAAAGCTCGTCGCAAAATATAATAAGAGAAATGGCCGATTTCGGCTTAAAGCGAAAAGGTAAGGCAGAAATTAGAAAAAAAGCCAACCGGTGGCGGGCCGCGCTTGTAACGGTTTATGAAGAGAACGACCGCAACCTAAGCCGGTTGATGGAAAGCTTGGCCGAATACGGGTGTAAGCGCAATGCGGGTACCGTCAAGAATTGGTTATTCAACGAAAACTTAATTGCCCCCCGGGATGAAAACGATATTATTGCTATTACCGTCGCCGCGGGCGACGACGATTTAGACCAGAAGCTTCACGAGATTCACTCGGCCATAGCTCAGGTACGCAGCGCTCATATACAAGCGTCCCACCAGATAATTAAACAACTTAACGCCCATTTGGTTGAGAACCTTTCCTCTATTGAAAGCACAATATTGTCTTTCGAGATTGAAGGTTTGGGGAAAGTGTTTTTAGTTCGTGTAGAAAGTGTGGCGGCCGAACAATATTTCGTTCCGGTGCATAAAGTAAACAGACTATTGAATTTAACAGTATAAATTATGGCCAGAATGATTCCTCCCTACCCCTCCATCGAAATTAAAAGCACAGCCGAAAGGAAAATATTTGAGTTGTTCAGGAATGATCCGGAAACCAAAAACTGGGTAATTTTACATTCCCTCGGTTTAACGCGGCATATTAAAAGGCAATACGGTGAAATCGATTTTGTCGTATTGGTTCCGGACGAAGGTGTTTTTTGCCTGGAAGTAAAAGGCGGTCGTATTAAACGGGAGGAAGGAGTTTGGACATTTACCGACCGTCACGGAAATACTAACTCAAAAGCGCTCAGCCCTTTTTCGCAAGCCCGAGAAGGGATGTTCAGTTTGCTGAAAGCTGTAACCGATAAGTTTGGAAATCACCATCGTTTATCCAACCTTGTCTTCCGTTACGGTGTTTTATTTCCCGACATAGAATTTATTGAGTCGAGTACAGAATTTGAAAAGTGGGAAATCTTTGATTTAAGGGATAAACGCTTCCCCATCAACCGCTACGTTAAAAAACTTTCAAAGGGAGCACATAAACAGGTTAAATCTACAGGGTGGTACAACGCTAAAGAAAGTCGGCCGTCTGAGAAAGATGTTAATGAATTGGTTAAATTTTTAAGAGGGGATTTCGAAAAAATACCGCCGCCGCTCGTTCAGTTTGATGAAACAGAAAAAGAATTATTTACCCTCACCGGGGATCAATACGAATGTCTGGACAATTTGGACTATAACGAGCGATGCTTGTTTGATGGCGGTGCAGGTACAGGGAAAACAATGCTTGCCACGGAATTCGCCAGCCGCGAAGCGGCGAAAGGGAAAATGGTAGGTTTCTTCTGCTACAACAAATTTTTGGGACTTCACCTTAAGCAAACAATTGGCGTACGGGGTACTGCAGTTGTAGAAAGTGTTACAACAGGCAGCTTACATAAGTACATTCGAAATCTAATTCTGAATTCCGTATTAAAAGAAGAATTTTTAGCGGAAGAAAGTGCGAATGTTCCTGACTTATACAAAGAAAAATATCCTATTTACGGGGCCGTCGCCGTACGGGGAAACATAGAGTTCGAACAGTTCGATACATTGATAATTGATGAGGCCCAAGACGTAATAAATCCGAATAATTTAGACTTCTTCGAGGAAATTTTAAAGGGCGGACTTGCCGGAGGTAAATGGGCAATATTCGCAGACTTTCATCGACAAGCCATTTATTCGGCTTACGGAAAAGGTGAAATAGTTAACATGTTAAAACAGCGGGCACCAAATTTAACGGTTTACAGGCTTTTACATAATTGCCGTAATACTAAGTATATAGGCGAGGAAACTGCTTCCGTATCGGGTTTTAAAAAACCACCCTTTCTCCCCTCGGCTGTTAACGGCCAACCTGTCGATTACCAGTTTTATACGGATGATAATGATCAAGTAAAACGAATCGAAACGATCTTAAAGAAATTGGCCGATAAAAGAATTCCGCCACAGAAAATTACAATTCTAAGCACCAAAGCGATTGATAAATCATGTTTCAATTTACTAAAGGCACTCTCGTCCTTCGGAATCGAAGAAATATCGGCAGCTTTCTTTGAAGAAAACTACGATAAAACCACTTTTGCGACTGTCCATTCCTTCAAAGGGTTGGAAAATTCTGTAATTATTTTGACCGACGCCGAGAACTTAACAGAAAGCGAAGCACGTTCCTTACTTTATGTAGGAATGTCTCGAGCTCGTCTACAGCTTTACATGCTTATCTCAAAAACATTAAAAAAACAGTACGACCTAATGGTCGCCGAAAATATAGCACCCCTAATTACAAAGAAATGAGAAATCAAATATTGGACTTACTTCGTAGAGAACTTGTTGGGCCAGATCCTGATCCGCCTTCGGTACAACCCGACGGCGAGGAAATCCTTGAAAGCGATCCGCCTACGATTCGGTATGGCGCGGGCGTATTGTTTCCCCAGGGTGCCCCAGTCGTTGAAGCTACCATTGAAGATTCAGTTGATGCTGAGTTAAATTCTGACGATGATTTAGATTCGGATTCTTCTGCCGATGAAACCGGCTCGACCGCTGAAGAGAGTGGTGGCGCAACCCTGGTTGTATCAGGCGATGAAGAAACGGAGGAGCCTGTCGGGTTGGCAAATTCCTTTAAACCGTCAGCCATGGGAATTAGTTTTCTCGTAGAAATACCTAACGAAAGCGGAATATCTATCGAAGTTAATGCGGGCAATTACAAAACCATTACCAAAGAAATAGACGGACGAAGTAAGCGCCATTATTATCGTAAATCCATAACTTCGGAGATTATTTTGACAACCGAACAATTAACAGGAATTGGAGTAAAAACCCTTAGCGAACCTGTTATTGATAAAACAGGGGCAACGACCAAATTGGAATTATTTGTTTTAAGTCGTCCTGAAAAGAACGATATTGGTCACGCCGAGCGACGCTTAATAACAATTTCGCTAATTAACAAAAACAAATCTACCGGCCGTGTATCCTCCGAAGATTGCTTTTTTCAGAGTTCATTTCGGGTTACAAGCAGCGATGGAAAAAGCCGTTTTATCGAGTACCCCGAAAATAGAGGAGAAAGACTCGATGATGAGGAAAAGGTCTTGAAACTACTTTACAGGCATCGCAAAACTTTTGCTGTCGGTCATGGCTGTGCTGCCGATTGGGAAGAAAAGCATAATGGAGATGCAGCGGAATCCGTTTCAACTTCAGTCTTACCGTTTTATGATGTAAAGCCAATACAAGCCGCGACTTTTGACGAGGTAAGCTTGTCCATGCTGGAGTTCAGCGACTTGCATCCCGAAATCAACCCTCTCAGTTCAATAAGAGATTTATGTGACAAATACGAGGAGTGGATTAGCGAACAACAAAAAGAAATTCCGAGTTTAGATATAGATTTGCAAGGGGCAGCGACTGCGAATTTGGAAAATTGCAATCTTTGTTTGAGGAGAATGCGAAAGGGAGCAGATGTCATAGAAACCGATGAACGGGCGATGAAGGCGTTTCGTTTAATGAACCGAGCAATGCTTCTACAGCAATTACACTACTCGATGAGTTTACGAGAGTGGAGAAAGGATTCTTCAGGTGCGCCGGTCCTCCCCGATGTACTGTTTCCGGATGTCAGCGGGGATTTAGACGGTAAAGGAACTTGGCGGCCGTTTCAGCTGGCTTTCATTTTAATAAACATCGCCTCTTTAGTCGATCCGTTTGACGATGACCGGAATATTGCCGATTTAATATGGTTTCCTACGGGCGGTGGTAAAACCGAGGCCTATTTGGGTCTAACCGCTCTTACGGTTTTCCTTCGACGCCTGAAAGATCCCAATAACGTAGGCGTAACTGTTCTAATGCGCTACACACTGCGCCTTTTGACTACCCAACAGTTTCAGCGTGCTGCGGCACTAATATGTGCTTGTGAAATTATTAGGAAAGAACAAGAGAAAGATTTGGGTATGGAACGCATTTCCATCGGACTATGGGTTGGTGCCGGATTAACTCCTAACCAGAGAGAAGTCGCAATCAAGAAGCTTAATAAAATTTCACGTGGAGAAGAAAAAATAAACCCATTCGTTTTGCTGAAGTGTCCTTGGTGTTCTGCACAGGTGGGTATAACCAAAGAATGTGGTGTAAAAGGTTACGAATCCTACGGAACACCTAAAACCATATCTTTTGTATGTCCTGATTCCGCCTGCCCTTTTAGCGCAAAATCGTTTCCATTACCTTTATACGTAATCGACGAAGATATTTACGAACGGAAGCCTTCGCTGGTAATAGGAACGGTGGATAAATTCGCTATGCTGCCGTGGAAAAAAGAAATAAAAAGCCTTTTCGGTAAAGATGGGGCTTCGCACGGCCCACCCGAATTAATTATTCAAGACGAATTACATTTAATTTCCGGCCCGCTGGGTTCTATGGTCGGGCATTACGAAACAGTTATCGACGAATTCTGCACCTCTGTTGCAGACGGCAAACGAATTCGCCCTAAAATAATCGCTTCTACCGCAACTATCCGTAGAGCGGAAGAACAGGTAGCGGCGCTCTTTAATCGCAAAGTTTTCCAATTTCCCCCGCAAGCATTACGGGCCGGAGATTCCTTCTTCGCTCGTGAAAATATAAAAGCGGAAGGACGTTTGTATGTCGGCGTACACGCTTCGGCTCTGTCCTCGCACGTAACAACGCAGGTACGGGTATTTGCGGCACTATTACAAGCGGTATTGATTGTAGATACACCAGACGAAGCTCAACGTGACTTTTATTACACTATGCTTTGTTATTTTAATAATTTACGTGAGTTAGGGCATGCCGCAACGTTAATTCATGCCGATATTCCTCAGTATATGCAAACTACGCTTTGGAAAAAGAATTATGTACCTTCGGATCGTCGGAGGTTTATCAACCGTGATTTAGAACTTACCAGCCGAGAAAACAGTGCCCGTATTACGAAGGCCTTACAGGATTTAGAACGAAAGTTTGGAAGTGCTGAAAAGGCTATTGATATTTGTTTGGCAACTAATATGGTATCGGTCGGAGTAGATATTTCTCGGCTCGGTCTAATGGTTATGGTCGGTCAACCAAAAACAACTTCCGAATATATACAAGCGACCAGTCGTGTCGGGCGGGATAAAGACGGGCCGGGATTAGTCGTTACAATTTACAATACAGGAAAGCCACGGGATCGCTCACACTACGAGCATTTTCGTGCTTATCACTCAACCCTTTATAAGCAGGTGGAGCCTACCAGTGTTACACCGTGGGCGATTCCGGTAAGAAAACGGGCTTTACACGCATTAATGGTTTCGATAATACGCCTGCTAGGATCAGAGGAAAATGCTGCGTCGCCCAAACCTTACCCGGATGACGAAATAATTCAAACTGCTTACCGAATAATCGAAGATCGGGTGAACGCTATCGATCCCGACGAAGCTTTGGACACATTGACCGAAGCAGAGGCTTTCATGAAAAAATGGAAAAGATTAGGGCCGAAAAAATACGGAAGTTTCGGGCTTCAGGATGAAGCAGCGCCGCTCATGTATCCCGCAGGTAAATTTCCATTGCCGATATGGGATGGCCGTGCAGAAGTCACACCGAGCTCTATGCGTTCGGTAGATAAAACCTGCCAGACCATTGTAGCGAACGATTACCCAAAACCTACAGATGAAGATTCGGAGTTTTAAGCTATGACAATTGAAAAGAAAAGAACTGGCAGTTATTTTCCAAACAAAGGTATACGACAATCGCAACTAATCTCGCCTTGGGGGGTAGGCGCAATGATCGATTTTCCAAGTAGAGAATCCTTGATGATTTGTGGGTTAGACTTATGGCGCTACCCTTCCAAGGATCAAGATGCAGCGGAATTTATGATAACCGAAGAGAGGTTACAAAAACGATTGGGTACAAGCCATTTTAGATTGCCGCCCGATTTTCGGGAACCGGGCGACGGGATTACTAACCCACAGTTAATGGTTCCTTCGATACGATTTCCGGAATGGCATATTTGTGAGTGGTGCGACGGAATGGAAAAGTTAACCCTTTTCGGAACCCAGCAGCGCTGTTCAGGCGAAAAGTTCTTGAAAGGAAAATCGTGTAACGCAACTGCGTCTCACAAGCGTAGATTTCTCGTTCCTCTTAGGTTTATCGCTGCCTGCGAAAAGGGACACATTACGGATTTTCCGTGGTTGCAGTGGGCGCACAATCGCGATAAAAAACCGGTTAAAAGTAGTTGCACCCTTAAAATGTGGACAGGAAGCAGTGCGAGTCTGGCGGGCCTTAATATCAGTTGTAGTTGCGGATCCCATAATAATATGGCTGGGTCGTTCAATGAAGACTCGTTAAAAGCCATTATCAATTGCGGCGGGCAACGACCGTGGCTGGGAGACGTGGAACACATGGAAAGCCGATGCGGTTTACCATTAAAGGTTTTGCAAAAAGGTGGCTCCAATGTTTTCTTCCCTTTAACCGTAAGCTCTATTTATCTTCCATTATGGGCGGAAGGGGTTTCACGCGACATTATAGCGGTTTTGGAAGATGCAGCGATATGGGGAGCCCTCACAAGCAGCACCGTTGATGGACAGTTAGATGAAACCAAATGTAAATTTACAGCGAACATGAAAGGGCTGGATCCCGAACAGTTTACCGAATTTGCCAAACGTAAATTTGAAGGGTTCAGTTTGATCGACGACGATAAAGCAACGTCCGAAGAAGAATTCAGGCAGGACGAATATACGGCCCTTATTGAGGGGAGGGGGAACCTTGATTCCGATTTATCTACCCGAATAATGGATACATCCGCGTATAATTCTCCGATAAACGATTACGTTTCCAATCTAACATCGGTTGATCAGCTACGTGAAACAAAGGTTTTTGCCGGGTTTTCACGTGTGATTCCTGAAAGCGAGTACAATCTCGATGACAAGATAAATTTACTTAAATTGTCACCTTCAATCGATTGGCTGCCGGCTTCCATTGTTCACGGCGAAGGAATCTTTTTTAAATTGGACGAATCTAAAATAGATTCCTGGTCTTCACAAGCTGATGTTATCGAACGGACCAATAAATTAGCCGGTAATTACTACAGATCCCTCCTTAAACAGGGTAAAAAAGTTAACGGAAATATTCCTCCAAAATTGGTTCTGTTACACACCTTAGCGCATCTGTTGATTAACCAGCTAAGTTTTGATTGTGGTTACGGAAGCTCATCTTTACGTGAACGTATTTATTGTGACACCACGGATGAGGCGTTCCCGATGAGCGGGATTTTAATTTACACGGCATCAGGTGATTCCGAAGGAACAATGGGTGGGTTAGTTCGTCAGGGTTTGGCCGGGCAATTTGAAAAAATTTTTGCGCGTGCCTTGAATAACGCCCTATGGTGTTCTTCTGACCCAATATGCTTAGAAACTGAAGGGCAAGGACCGGGGTCATGTAATTTAGCAGCCTGTCATGGATGTGCTTTACTACCGGAAACCTCGTGTGAGTCGGGAAATAAGCTATTGGATCGGGTTCTGGTAGTGGGAAGTCCAAATGAACCTGGCTTAGGATTCTTTTCTAATTTTTTGGCATCTACTCTCTAAAAACTAATATAGTAATTATTCACGCTTTTGCAGTAATCACTAAATGTCGAACAGAAACAACCGGGTGTTTCAATCTTGCAACGCCTTGCTGTTTATGGGATTTCAATTATAATGATGTATTATGACGATGAAACCCGTTCTTTCAAGATCCCCGTTTCTTTCCGAACTAGACGATTTACTTAATGGAATCGGCGTAAAGCTTCAAATATCCCCTACGGAGCACGACGAAGCTAAAAGACGTTATGACACGATCACGAATGGCTAAATGCAGATAGCAGTACCCTAGCGCAATATGAACCCGATATTTATTCTCAGGGTTCCTTGCGTATCGGAACTACCGTTAAGCCAAAGGGCGAAGACGAGTACGATGTGGATTTGGTTTGTGAGTTGAAGGCAGACCCAAGTGATTTTCCAAATCCAATTGATCTATTGGATATGGTCGAAGAGCGTTTACGTGCGAATCAAACGTATGATGGAAAAATCGAAAGAAAAAATCGTTGTATTCGGATCAATTACGCTAATGAATTTCATATGGATATTTTGCCGGCGTGCCCAAGCCCCAGCAATTTTGATTTTCACGGTGAACATTGTTTAAAAGTGCCTGATTGCACTCTCGAAGATTGGAAGGATAGTAATCCGAAAGGTTACGCGAAATGGTTTGAAGGAAAGGCCCGCGACGCAACGGTTGAATTTCGTAAAAGCATCGAAGCCCTACCGGAACAGCAAGCCTACGAAGATCTGGCAACCTTACCACGTGTTGTACAGCTAATGAAGCGGAACCGGGATGTGATACTCGAAGACCTGGATGCGAAGGATCGTCCAATTTCAATCGTTCTTACAACGTTGGCCGCCCACTACTACAATGGGTCGCCGTCGGTTATCGATGCTCTCGAATACATTGTATTTAATATTAGGCTCCACACTGTCGGTACCCAAAGAATTAAGGTATTAAATCCAACGAATAAAGAAGAAGATTTTAGCGAGCGTTGGGCCAACGATGCGAAACTTTATGATACTTTTGTCGGTTGGGTCGACAATTTAGCTTCTTCGCTGGAAGCGTTGAGAAAAACACAAGGTCTGCCTGAAATTGCAGCTCAGTTGAAAGTAATGTTTGGCGAAAACGTAACGAACTTTGTAGTTGAAGATCACTTAAAAAGGTTAACGGATTTGCGTAAAACGGGCTCCGTAGCTACTACCGCATCAGGAATAATTGTCCTGACGGAAACGCCTAAAAGTAACCCGATTCCTTACAACACGTTTCACGGTAATGAGTAAGCATTTCAAGAATAAAAAGCTTGCGCTTGGAGAGCAGATTCAGAAAATGCGGAGTTGTTATCCGCATTTCGTATTTAAGTTGATCAAACGGCAGGATGTTGTTTGGATTGGCCAGATTCGACCTAGCCCCCTCTCGATTGAATATAGAGTTAGAATTGAACACTTTTTAGGTACCGGGCCAAAAGTAACGATCCTTTCACCAAGTCTACGAATTCCGGATGGCCTTAAAAGGTTACCTCATATATACAGTATCGATAGGCTGTGTTTGTACACTCCGGGAAAAGGTGAATGGCATGACGGATTATATATTGCTTCGACGATAGTTCCCTGGACACAATTGTGGCTGCTTTATTATGAAGGTTGGTTAATTACCAGGAAATGGCACGGTGACGGAACGGAACCTACGATCAATAATTCAAATGAGCCAAAAAAGAAGGATACTTTCAATTGACGGGGGCGGTATCCGCGGGATCTATCCCGCGACTATTCTCGCTGAAATTGAAAACCAATTACCCGAACCGCTATATAAATACTTTGATTTGATAGCCGACACATCGACTGGCGGAATTATTGCTTTGGGAATAGGCCTTGGCTACAAGGCTTCTGAAATAGTTACCTTTTATGAAAAATATGGTCCAAGAATATTTAAAGGATCTTGGCCGGTAAAGTTATTCCGTCATGTCTTTGAAACGAAATATGCCCACGAGCAGCTAACAATCGCCTTGAAAGAAACATTCGGGGAAAGGCTTATTGGAGAATCAAAAACCCGATTGGTTATTCCTTCAATGAATATTCAAAATGGTGATGTTCACATCTACAAAACATGCCATCGAGAAGATTTTGATAGGGATTACCACCGGCCGGTCTATGAAGCGGCTCTTGCCACATCTTCCGCTCTTACATACTTCCCAAACTATATAAATTCCACAAGCGATATTTTGACAGATGGCGGTTTGTGGGCAAATAATCCAATACTTGCTTCACTTATGGACGGAATCGGAATATTAGAATGGGATAAGAAAAATATAAATGTTTTAAGTTTGGGGTGCATTGAAAAGCCCTTCAGTAAGTCTTTGCATAAGCGTAAGGGAATAATTGGCCTGCTTCGCTCGGGGATTGCGGAAGTGTTCATGGCCATGCAAAGTAAATCGGCATTGTCATCTTCGTATACCTTACTCGGTCATGGTCCGGTAACACGAATCAATGACATAGGAAATTTTAGTTTAGATTGCGTTAAAGAACTTCCGGCAATGAAAGCACTGGCGGAGAAGCGTGCAAGTAAAGAAATAGGCAAAATAATGCCCATATTCTTTGAGGAAATTGTTACAGAACCTTTTGTTCCCTTCAAAAGCGTTTAAACAAAACTTTGGCGGCGAAGTACGGTTGCCGAACGAGGCGAAAGCTTCGTGGAGCCGTTAAAGGCAACGAATGTATTCCCGCATATGGTTTCGCAGATGATCAGCGTCGGCGAACAAACCGGTACCCTAAACACTATTTTTCGTGCAAGTTGTGGTAAATTATGGCGAAGTATGACTATTCGGCCGCGTTCAGACCCGGCGAAGTATGAATAGCTGCCGGCGAAGTGCGAATCCCGTTCAAATTTAGGAATTACACGTTTTCACGAAAAAAGGGCCGCCCGTTATGGACGACCCTAAGCCAATTTTGGTAAGTCCTTTAATTCGTTAATTTAACCGCGAACGAATTAAATACCAGGTGCGAACGAATTAAATACCACACCGCGAACGAATTAAATACCGCTAAGGTCATTTTGCTCCGCCGGCCAGTTTACCGATGAGCGAGAATAGCGGAAGG
>JBBJOS010000010.1:0-120559 GCA_037723965.1 Pyrinomonadaceae bacterium
CTCATGTTATTATTCTACGAAGAGTTTCGTGTCCTGTTAAATTAGACCATCACATTCCGCCAATTCCGCCCAGCGGGTGAGGTCGGATTCTAATTGAATGCTAATCTTTTGCTGTTCCGAGAATAATAGATTGACTTTGCCAGCGTCGCTGCCGGATTGGGAGAGGTCTTTTTCTATTTCGGGCAGGCGTTTTTCGGCGGTGGCGATGCGGGATTCTAATTGTTCGAGTTCTTTGCGTTCTTTGAAGGAGAGTTTTTGGGGTTGGGCGGCGGGTTTCTCGGGCTGCGCGTCCTGTTCCGCCCTTACTGGCGTGCGGGCTTCTGCACCGGCGTCCGTTTTGCTCTCGACTCTCGACTCTTGACTCTCGACTTCCATTCTCTCCAGATACGCCGAATAGTCGCCGGCGAATTCGCGGATCTCACCGTCGCCGGTGAATTTGAAGATGTTGTCGATGGTGCGGTCGAGGAAATAGCGGTCGTGGCTGACGACGATTAGCGCGCCGCCGAATTCGTCGAGGTATTCTTCGAGAGCGATCAGCGTCGGGATATCGAGATCGTTGGTCGGCTCGTCAAGCAGCAGGACGTTCGGCGTGTCCATCAAAATTCTTAAAAGATAAAGCCGCCGCCGCTCGCCGCCGGACAGATTTCCGATGACGGCGTACTGCATCGCGGGAGAGAACAAAAAGCGTTCGAGCATTCTGCCGGCGGTGATCTGTACGCCGTCGATCGTAGTTACATACTCGGCGACATCGCGGATGTAGTCGATGACGCGCTGCTCATCGTTGAGAGCGCGGCTTTCCTGATCGTAATATCCGACGGCGACCGTCTGCCCGATCTCGATCTCGCCGCTGTCCGGTGCGGTGCGGCCGGTGATTAATTCGAGCAGCGTCGTTTTTCCCGCTCCGTTAGGTCCGATTATCCCGATACGGTCGTCGCGTTTTAGAAGATACGTGAAATTTTTGATGAGCGTTGTGTCACCGAAGGACTTGGAGATATTATTGATCTCGATAACCTTCGAACCAAGGCGTTTCGAGCCGATGGCAATATCGACCTCGGCTTTGGTCTGTTCTTTCGGCTGTGCCATCAGATCGTGTGCGGCGGCGATGCGGTGTTTCGATTTACGCGTTCGTGCCTTTGCACCACGACGGAGCCAGGCGAGCTCTTTTTTGATAAGCTGCTCGCGTTTGTGGCCTTCGGTCATTCGCAGTGCGTCCTGCTCGGCCTTTTTTTCCAGATAATAGACGTAGTTTCCGCTGAAGCTTTGAATCGCACCGCGATCTATTTCGAGGATGCGGTTGGTCACGCGGTCGAGGAAATAGCGGTCGTGCGTGACTAGCAGAAGCACGCCGGTGTAGCGTGCGAGGTAGTCTTCGAGCCATTCGATGGTGTCCGCGTCGAGATGATTGGTCGGTTCATCGAGGATGAGGATGTCGGGCTTGAATATCAGTTCGTGCGCGAGGGCGACACGCTTTCTTTGCCCGCCGGATAGATGTTTCATCTGGGCCGACGTGTCCGTTATCCCGAGTTTCGTCAGCACGTTTCGTGCATTCGTTTCAATTTCCCAGCCGCCTGTAATCTCAAGCTCATGCTGCAAATCGGAAAGCTTCAGCAGCATCTTTTCATTAGGTTCACTCGTTTCGGCCAGCGTGTGGCAGAGGTCTTCGTAGTCCGCGATGAGCTTCATAACGCCGCTGCTGGAGGCGAATATAGTTTCGATTACCGTTGCTTCGTCGTCGAACACCGGATTCTGCGATAAATAGGCCAGTGACTTGCCCGTCGAGCGGACGACCTTGCCGGAATCGCTCTGTTCGAGGCCGGCGACGACGCGGAGGAATGTCGTCTTCCCGGAACCGTTGGCGCCGATTATGCCGATCTTGTCGCGGTCTTCCAAACCGAGCGTCACGCTCTCGAACAAGGGTTTAAAGCCGAAATTTTTGCTGACGTTTTCGAGGGACAGGATGTTCATAGGAAACTGTGGACAAGTTCAATCAGTTACTTAATATTTTGGCGGCATCTCGGGCTTTGCCCATCTATTTGCGGAAAAGCTGTGCTTTTCCGAGACTTGTAAAAGACTTTGCGGCTATGCCGCCGCTCTTCACCGTTATCCGGAGCGGCGGCATAGCCGCAGATAAATTAATAAAGCGAACCGGAAAAGCAAAGCTTTTCCGCAAATAGAGCGGCACAGCCGCGAAGGCGAAATTGCCGCGCCGATAATACGGCTATCACGCATACGGCAGCGGTAATTTCAAAATTATCCAGGCTTATTTTACGCCGACTACTTCGATTATGAAGATGAGCGTCGAATCGGCGGGAATGTCGTCGCCCATTGCGCGTGATCCGTAGGCGATGGTCGAAGGAAGAATGAGCGTGGCGTGATCGCCGATGCGGAGTTGCTGTAATGCTTCGTCCCAGCCCTTGATGACGCGGCCGGCACCGAGCGGGAAAGAGAACGGCTGGCCGCGGTCGAGCGAGCTGTCGAATTTCTTGCCGCTCGTCAGCATTCCGGTGTAATTGACGATCACTTCGTCACCGGCTTTGAGCTGCGCTCCATCGCCGTGCTTGGTAACGATATAGGTTAGGCCGGACTCGGTAGTTATCGCGGCGGATTTTATAGCTGGTGTGGTTGTCATCTTTTTTATTACCGTACGTTTTTTGGCGATTGGAGTTTTACGTGTTACGACGGTCTTTTTGCGAGCGACTGTCGCTTTCCGCGTCTGTGTAATTGTGGGCATTGCACTAGCCGCGATAAATACAAGTATTGAGAGGATAAATTTATTCATATTGGAAAACTGAATCTTCAGAGATTATGAACATTTTAGATTAGATGATCGGGTTTGTAAAAAAGAAGTGGGGAAGCGTATCAGAAGTGAAAGCGATTTCGAGGCAAATAATTTCTCCTTGATTTGTATTTGGCCGTAGCGGTTTTCCGAAGCAAGATGACGTCTTTCAGCCGGACGCAGGCACTAGGAATAAATGTTTGAGCAAATATTCCGCGAAAACTTCGTCATAAATTACTAAAAGTGCAAAAAACGAAATGTATGCGAGTTCGCCAATTTTTGTAGCTATTTAGAAATAAGGAAGATAACATACAGGGACTTTATAGCTGAAAGGAATAATTTATGTCTGAAACACCAGTCCAGGGATTTTACGAAGGCGGCCGTTTATCCGGAATGAGGTTTTGTTATTTCCGGAGCGGTTCAGCGGAACTTCTTAGAGAACATAAAGATTACATCGACAACCATTTTGTGAAGGAGATGAAGGCATACCCAAATGCCTGGATAGATTTTATCGGCTATACGGGATTTTCAGGATCCCTGCAAGGCAATATTGCAATGAGCAGGCGACGAATGGAGGCTGTTGAAAGACATATCAAATCCAAATACCCGGGCATTAGGGTTAATGTCCGTATGGTAAGTGACGTGCGAGCGAAGATTGAGGAAGGCTGGTCGAGGGCCGTTCTAATCCGTTGGTATGGCGTGCCCGTACCTCTTAAACCTCCTCCTATTTATTCGCCGCAAGTCGCAGAAGCGTCAGCGATAAAATTTCTTACAAAAAAAGCCCCGCCAGGATGCTGGTGCATCATTGGCGTTGACAGTTTTGGAATACCGATAAAAGCCGGAATATCAGGCGGCAAAGTTAGCGTCACACTGCTTAATGACAAGGGTGAACGGCAGGTAATTAATGGCTTGGGAGCTGGGTTTGGTATTGGAGTTGATGTAAATCCGATCGCCGATGCCCAAAAGGAGGCATCCATCGTGACTAAGGGCATAAATCTCATTGCCAAGTCAGTATTTGAAATGGGGATTAAACCAGGCGATCTTCAAAATGTATCCGATACAATTCAGGACTTAAAGATTGTGGGGCCAAACGAAACCGCCGGTGGTATTTTCAGGGGACGACATTGGAGCGCGAACTTAACGATTCAAGAAATTGCTGGCGGACATACTTTTGCTATTGCAAGCGGTGAGGGTCAATTTGTTATAGCGGGCGGCGAAGTAGGTTTGATCAATTTTGGTATTCTGGGTATGGGAGGGATTTGGGGATACTACTTGGGTGCGGGTTTATCAACCTTCAAAGCAGGACTCGGCGCATCGGTAAATAGGTATATAATTACCAGCGTAGAGTCAAAAGCCCCACTGCCAACGAACGAGTTGGGAACAGCAAAAGATTTGTATTAGAAGGAATTAACATCACTAATCTTTGAAGGCATCCGAAAACTAAAAAATTCTTTGTGTAGAATTCGTAAGTTGCTGACGCCACATATCGATTCAAACGGCGGATGTGGATACTGTTTAGGCTTACTCAGGCTGGACAGGATGCTCCATAGCTTCGCCCTTTTTCTTCACCACTTCGATAAATTTCCCAACACACTTCGTGATCCCTTCGCTGTATTTTTGTTCTTTGAAGTACGGCGGCATCATAGCGCCTATTTCGTTAACTTCACTATTTGATAGAACTTTCTCGAGCGTTCGGGAGATCTGAACATGCCAACTTCTGTCGTCAACCGCTATTAGCATAAAAATTCCAGTTCTGCCTTTATTGTCGGCGGCAATTCCCCAGTCATTTGCGACCTTCAGCGAATAATCAGAAGCGGATTCCCCAGCCGTGGTATTAACCGTTAAAACGACAAAGTCTATCTTATGCCGTTCCTTGAAATTTGAAAGAATCTGTTCAAGCTCCGCTTCCTCATTATCGTCCAAAACATTAGCAAAATCATTTACGAAATCAGTTCTCCGGCCGAATACGCTTCCATCGTTAGGGTTACTATTCGTATTAACTGGAGGATCACTGACACCTTCCGCAATTAAAGGAGCCTTTGAAGCATTGGCTGGAGACAATTCCACAAACCTACACCCGGCGATCCCGAGAAGGACAATCAAGTGGACCAATAATATTGTTGCTTTTCGTTTCAAAAATGAAGTGCCCGAGTCTCGAATGTAGCCCTCAAACATAAAGGGACGGATTTAATGCCGATGGATAAAGAGGATCGCTTACCACATTTACATACATTCCTTCGCCCCGACTTTTAAAGTGCAGCATATTCATTGCGGTTGCTGCTTACGGCAATTTCCGAAAATCGTACTTGCGCGTTTAGTTCGGGGACAACCTGTATTAGACAGGTAAACCGAATTCGTGTCAATGTTTTTCCTTCATTACGCGTACATCATCTTCCTGGCATTGCTATTCGATCGTCCTTGCGGAATGCACAAAGGTCGGCTACCGTAGTTTCATCAGATCGTCAGGGAGAAACACTTATGCCTTTTCTAAACAAACTACAAATCGTAACAATTTGCGGGATTATGCTTGCGGTAATGGCCTGCGGCGCGCTGTCAAAGAAAGAAGACGTGAACGCACCGGCAGCCTCGCCAAACTCCGCGAAGGTGCCGACTCTCACTGCGAGTTCTGACCCAAAAGCAGACGTAGTTAAAGCGATGCGTGCGAGTTTTGACGCCAAATCGTATCGGTCACGTATCACTACTACGAGTTCCAACGGTTCCAACCAGGTCGTAACCGCTGAAATTGTCGCTCCTGACAAAATGCATATGCTTCAGGAAATGAAAACGGGGAATGGCCAGGCGGTTAAATCGGAAAGAATTATCATCGGCAAAGAATCATTCGTAAAGGCGGGAGACGGACCATGGCAAAAAGATCCGATGGACCTGGGCGATCTTGTTTCCCAATTTCGGGACCCGAAGCTAATTGAGGCGATTACAGAAAAAGCTGAAGTAAAGTATCTCGGCACCGATACCCTGGACGGCGAGCCGATGCTTGTTTACCTATACACAATCACCAATATGTTAGGGCCGGGTAATCATAGCGTGACAAAGAATTGGATCAGTGCAGCGGACGGGCACCTAAGGCAATCGGAATCCGAAATTGACCTGGACCTCGGCACAGGCAAGAGGGTTCAAAGCAAAACGACTGTTAGTTATTACGACTACGATGTTGGTATTACTATCGAGCGTCCAAGCTTATAAAAAGAACCATTGATTTCACCTGCAAATTTACTTTGAATTTTCCCTTGCTGGATAATTGCTAATGGGATAGATGAGGGTCTAATGGTTTGGCGTCTGGTTGAAACGCGGGAACACTTTTCTAAAAGCCTTGGTTTTTGGGGTAAGAGTTCGGCAAACAACGTCTTACAATTTTAAATTACCTCTATCTTGCGCTTCCATTTGATCTTACTTTCGGTTATCTATTTAACTTACTTTAATCAAGTGATGACTCATTTTCGGCAGGATTTAGTTCCGGCGAAGAGTGGTCGAAGGCCTGGAAGTGACTGATTGTAGTTGTGTCCAATCTTAAACTCTCAATGAACTGTCGCCGGAGTGGTTTTATATTATTGAAAGAAGATCAGAATACCGCCGAAAGAACGTATTTAAGTGGGAAAATCAAGAGTACTCGACAAAATATCGGAAGCGCTGAATCTAAGGGCATCAATGGTAGGCTGGTACGAACCTCGGCAGCTTGCCCGGACCGCGTATCAGGTGTTTCTATCCACGATCTTCGGCCGCCACGCCGACCGCAGGCTGCTTCAGGCCGGGCCGGTTGCACCCGGCTCCGCGGTTGAGCTTTACTTCAATTTCTCCGAGGTGGACGGGCCGTTTTGGTTCGATTACATCGCTGATGTTGGCGACGGCTTCGATTCGACTTACACGATGGCGTCCTGCCTGGCGCAGCCCATGCTGAAGCTAATGGAGCTTAACAAATCCACTCTGCACACAACTGAGCGCGGAAAAATACTTGTCTTCGGAGGTGACGAAGTTTATCCGGCCGCAAGTGCCGAGGTCTATCGCGAGCGGCTCATCAAACCTTACAATGCTGCGTTTCCCGGTGTGATTAATGCCGCCGGCGCCGGGCTTGATTCCCGGCCCGCTGTCTTCGCCATTCCGGGAAATCACGATTGGTATGACAGCCTTGTAGCGTTTTCCGATCTGTTTATGCGGAATGAGCCTTTTTGCGGGTGGCGGACGATGCAGAAAAGAAGCTACTTCGCACTGCGGCTGCCGCGCGGCTGGTGGCTGTTCGGTACGGACACGCAGCTCGGCTCATCGCTTGATCGGCCGCAAATCGATTATTTCGCGAGCGTGATGAAGGACGTGCCGGCCGCCGACCGGATAATTTTATGCAATGCCGAGCCGAACTGGATAAACGCCGAGCTGTTCAAAAACGATCCCGGCTTTTCCGATCAGCAGATGACGGATTTTAACGAAAACGTCCTGCGCGATCAGGTGGCCGTATTTATTGCCGGCGACCGGCATTATTACCGCCGTCATGAAGAAACAGGCAAAGTCGGTCCAACCGCTTTTAAAAGGCAAAAGATCACGGCTGGCGGCGGCGGTGCGTTCCTTCATCCGACGCATAATGAGAATGTAGATAGAATAGGAAAAAATCCGGTTTATAAGCTCAAAAAAAGTTTTCCTGATCCGAGTGATTCCAGGCGTCTCAGCTATTGGAATCTTCTGTTTCCATTGTGGAATCCATCGTTCGGACTTGTTACCGCAGTTCTTTATCTGCTGACTGCACGGGCGTTTCTTTCAAATATCGGGACCTTTGCATGGAGCGAGATCCACTTGGCAATAGCAACGTTGGTGCACGACACGCTGACCGAACCGTTTTCGCTTTATTGGGTGCTGCTTTTCTTTATTGGATTCCTCTTTTTTACGGACACGGCCTCCAAAATATACCGATGGATCGCGGGGACGCTCCACGCAATTGCTCATCTAGCCGCGACCTTTGTCATCTCCTGGCAAGTATCTTACTGGCTGAGTGATGGCCGCGGGCTTAATTTTGGGTCAACTATTCAATTGCTGTCGGCGAGCGCGCTTATTTTCATCGGAGGCTGGATCGTCGGATCGGCAATTATGGGAATCTACTTGTTTGTGTCGCTGCATATCTTCGGGCGCCACCACAATGATGCGTTCTCCGCGTTAAAAATTGCCGATTATAAGAATTTTCTCCGGCTCAAAATCGAGGAGAACGGAGAACTCGTGATCTTTCCCGTCGGGATAAAAAGTGTGATCAAAAAGTGGAAGTTCAGTAAAGGGGACGGCGAGCAAAAGATCACACCAAAGGTGATAAAGGACGAGAATTTGCCGATCTTGATCGAACAACCAATCCGGTTCGCAAAACCTGTTAGTGCGAGCAATGATCCCGTACAACGATCACATGACAGCGGACCAAATGACCATATCGCTGATCACGTTGTTTCTGTCGACGTTTCTTGAAAAAGCGCAATGCTCAATTTGGTAAATGATTAGTTTAATTCAAGCTGTACTTCTTCACGCGCGCAGAAACGGCCGGGCGAAGACAGGAGATCAAACCTTTCTGCCTGCTGGCAGTATCTTAAACCCGGCCGAAGGAATTGTTAGTTCGTTTGTCGGGTATTTATTCCCGCCATTCGGGTGCTAACGATTCATATTGGAATTACGGTTCATATTGGAATTACGGTTCATATTCGAATTCATATTTCCATTCGACATATTTCCACTGCCCATGTTGGAATTCATCATTGGGGTCGATGTGTTCATTGGCGTTGGGCTTGCCATCATATTCGAGTTCATCATATTCGAATTCATAGCATTCGAATTACGGGCGTTAATATTTACATTGGCCGTATCACCGCAGCCGAACGATGCTGCCGCTGCGGCTAATAAGGCGGACATTATTGTTATCTTTCTCATAGTTTCTCCTCTAGGGTTAATTAATAGTAGCGGGGCAGACCGCACCCGCGAGTCAGGCCTGTGCCTGACTCGCGGGTAATGCCCTTCCCGCCGTTTTTTCTTTCAGCTAAAATTTAGTTCCGGTTAACATTCGAATTCGAATTTACATTGCTATTTGTGTTCGAATTCGTTCTATTCGTATTTCCATTCGAATTTGTAATTCTGTTCGTATTGGAGTTGCGATTCGAGTTCCTGTTTTGATTTGAATTCGTGTTTTGCATGGAGTTCATGTTCATGCTCGAGTTCGAATTCATGTTCAGGTTCATGTCAGAATTGGAATTCATGCTCGAGTTCGAATTCATGTTCATATTCATTGTCGAATTCGAATTCATGTTCATGTCAGAATTGGAGTTCATATTCATGCTGGAATTTGAGTTCGAATTTGTATTTCGATCGTTGCCCCGGCCGTTGTTGCCTCGGGCCGAAGCTTTAACACTCGTTTCAATAGTGCGGGCCATTTGCAGATGTCCCTGCAATGCCGGAAGTGTTTTTGCGGCAAATGCTTTGGCGTCTGCATCCGAGCCGCGTTCGGATTGCCGCTGGAACAGTTTCACCATCTTTTCATGGTCTTTGACCATCGTTTTCATGTATTGGCGGTCGAAGGCCGTGCCGGTTAGACCGTTTAGCTTTGCCGCTGCGGCGGTAGACTTCGAATCCATATCCGTCGGCAACGTCACATTTTTACTTGCGGCCAAGGACATTAATTCAGTGTTGACGGCGGTATGATCCGTCACCATTTGCTGGGCAAATTGCCTTACCTGCTCGTTTTGCGTCTTTTGCAGTGCAATGTTGCTCAATGCAACCTCGGCCATCCCGCCGCGTGCCGCGTCTGCCCAGAAATTGTCCTGATTAGCGGCCTGTGCCGTAAAGATAAACGATATGACAACGGCTGCGGCCGTTAATCCGAATACTTTTGCAAATAAAACTTTCATCAACGAAACCTCCTTGATAATGAAACGACTGGGGTGCGCTAGTACATTTTGGTAACCGTCGAGATGGCGGCCCGCGAGCAAGGTTAAATCCTACGCGCACCAATTTAGCGTAACTGTATGCCAGCAGACATAAAATATATAAAGATTAGAATTTGACGTGATATGACGAAAAAGCGGGCATGATGTAATATTTGAATTAGAGTTTTCGGAGGAGCTAATAGCTGAGAGGCGTTTTTGAAAGACGCGACTCCTTGAACCTGACACGGATAATACCGGCGAAGGGAGAAAAACAATGAACGAAATAACAGAAAAAACCAGCGATGAAGTAAGACTGCCGAGTTCGCGAAAGACTTACATCGAGACAAACGGCAATGCCGTCAATCATTCCAATCAAAACATACGCGTTCCTTTCAGAGAGATCGCGCTTCAGCCGTCCAAGGATTTTGACGGCAATCTGGAAGCGAATCCGCCTATCCGCGTTTATGACACGAGCGGTATCTGGACCGATCCGCAGTTTAAATGCAACGTTCGAGAAGGTCTGCCCGCATTACGCCGCGATTGGATCGTCGGTCGCGGAGATGTCGAGGAATATACCGGACGCGAAGTGTTGCCGCAGGATAACGGTTACCTAACTAAAGGAGCGGAAGAGGTCGCGAAGGCCAACGAGCGGGGAACTTTAGAAGAATTTCCCGGCCTGAGACGAGCGCCGCTGAGAGCAAAAACCGGTCAGTGCGTGACGCAGATGCATTACGCGAGAAGAGGCATTATCACGCCCGAAATGGAATACGTGGCAATCCGGGAAAACCTCGGCCGGAACGCGGACACCCTTGTCCGCTCGTCGCAACGAAGCGACCGCTCCTCTCTTCACCACCAACATAAAGGCGAATCGTTCGGAGCGTCGATCCCGCAATTCGTTACGCCGGAATTCGTTCGCGACGAAGTTGCACGAGGCCGCGCAATCATTCCCAACAACATCAATCACCCCGAATCCGAGCCAATGGCAATTGGCCGCAATTTCCTGGTCAAGATAAACGCCAACATTGGCAATTCCGCAATCGCTTCATCGATTGAAGAAGAAGTAGAAAAGATGCGCTGGTCGACGCTCTGGGGTGCGGATACGGTAATGGACCTTTCGACCGGAAAAAATATTCACGCCACGCGCGAATGGATCCTGCGAAATTCGCCGGTTCCGATTGGAACAGTGCCGATCTATCAGGCGCTCGAAAAAGTAAACGGAAAGGCCGAAGACCTGACCTGGGAAATTTACCGCGACACTCTGATCGAACAGGCGGAGCAGGGAGTCGATTATTTTACTATTCACGCCGGTGTCCGTCTGCCGTATATTCCGATGACGGCGAAACGGACGACGGGAATTGTCTCACGCGGCGGTTCGATCATGGCGAAGTGGTGCCTGTCACATCATCAGGAAAGTTTTCTTTACACGCGATTTAGGGAGATCTGCGAGATCATGCGGGAATATGATGTTGCATTCAGCTTAGGAGACGGATTGCGGCCCGGTTCGATTGCCGATGCGAATGACGAAGCGCAGTTTGCCGAGCTCGACACGCTCGGCGAACTGACAAAGATCGCGTGGGAAATGGATTGCCAGACAATGATCGAAGGCCCGGGCCACGTTCCGATGCATCTTATCAAAGAGAACATGGACAGGCAGCTCGCGATCTGCGGCGAGGCTCCGTTTTACACTTTGGGGCCTCTGACGACCGATATTGCTCCGGGCTACGACCACATCACGAGCGGCATCGGAGCGGCAATGATCGGCTGGTACGGCACGGCGATGCTTTGTTATGTGACTCCGAAAGAACATTTGGGATTGCCGAATAAAAAGGATGTTAAAGAGGGCGTGATTACTTATAAATTGGCCGCCCACGCAGCCGATCTTGCGAAAGGACATCCGGGAGCGCAGTATCGTGACAATGCTTTGAGTAAAGCCAGATTTGAATTCAGATGGGAAGATCAGTTCAACCTCGCTCTCGATCCGGAAGTCGCCCGTGAATATCACGACGAAACGCTTCCTGCTGAAGGAGCTAAACTCGCCCACTTCTGCTCGATGTGCGGCCCGCATTTCTGTTCGATGAAGATAACGCAGGACGTTCGCGAATACGCTAAAGAGCAAGGCCTTGCGGACGACAAAGCGCTCGCGGCAGGGATGAGTGCAAAGGCGAAACAGTTCGTCGATACCGGCGGCGAAATTTATCATGGCAATATCCCCGAAGGCACTAAACATGATCACTAGATTCTAAGTTCTGTTAATGTTTTCGGCTTTGTTTGCCTGTTTTGTTTCTTAATTCGTGTAATTAGTGGATAATGATTTTATGAGTTGAGTAACTGCATATCAACCTTTCAGACACCCAAAGGTCAATAGGACCTGGCCATTTGTCCGAAACTAAAGTAAAAAGATCAACCTCGGAAAACACCGAATCGAAAAGAGAATCGCAGCGAAAAGAACTAATTAATATGAGTACATTGACGGGAAAAAGAATTTTAGTAACCGGCGGCACTGGTTCGCTCGGGCAAACCTTGGTCAAGCGTTTGTTGACCGGCGAAATGGGGCGGCCGGAAAAGATCACCGTATTTTCGCGGGACGAAGCCAAGCAGCATTATATGCGGCTCGATTTTATGCACCTGAGGACGGCGACCGACGATGTTATTTATGAAAATGCCGATGATATTCTAAATTTCCGGATTGGCGACGTTCGCGATTATTCCGCTTTGCTTTCGGCGATGCGGGATGCGGATGTCGTGTTTCACGCCGCCGCGCTAAAACAGGTGCCGTCTTGCGAATATTTTCCGTTCGAGGCGATCCAGACAAATATCATCGGGGCGTCAAACGTTGCTCGGGCATTAAAGGAAAATAGTCTTTCGATTGAAACGGTTGTCGGCATCTCTACTGACAAAGCCTGTAAACCGATCAACGTAATGGGCATGACAAAGGCCTTGCAGGAAAGGGTCCTAATCGAAGCCAATCGCGACTGTCCCGACACCAAATTCATGTGTGTACGATATGGTAATGTGATCGCGTCTCGTGGCTCCATTATTCCATTGTTTGTCGAACAAGTGCGGGAAAGTAAGCCGCTGACAGTAACGCTCGAGGAAATGACGCGTTTTCTCCTGAGTTTGGACAGGGCCGTCGACACTGTGTTCGAAGCTATCCTTGAGGGTCAAAGAGGCGAAACTTACGTACCAAAAGTCGCATCCGCAAAAATGATTGATGTAGCTCGTGCCTTGATGGGTAATAAAGACCTTCCGATCATTTATACCGGAATAAGGCCGGGCGAAAAGATCCATGAGATAATGGTGTCCGAAGAAGAATGTTTCAGAACAGTCGGGCGCGGCGGCTACTACGTTATCCTTCCGGTCCTACCCGAACTTCGCCAAAATACGGACTTCGAACCTGTCCTCGACCGCGAGTATTCCTCAAAGGACGCGAATATCTCTATTTCTGAATTGAAAACCTTGCTCAGCGGTACCAGCAAAGAAATCGCTGCCTTTATCCAGAATTAAGCCGGTAAATGCATGAATCGTTTTGTGATCTCCGAAACCCTCCGCAATTTTGGGCCTCCGTGCATACATCGGCATTGTATGGTTTAAATACGTTCTGTGGATGAGCGTTATTAATACGAACCGGTTCGCCGATTAACTGTACGAGGAAGAGGCGGTTTCGTAGTCCCATAGCTTAGCGAAGAAATTCGGATAGCGGGGCGAACTGATAAAATGATTGAGAAGATAAAGGGTCTGCGAAAGAGTTCGTTACATCCGGAGCCCAGACTACACCTAACCGATAACGCTGGCGATGTCGCCCTGCTGGGAAATTCGGCCGAGCCGAGAGCATCCCCAAGTCTTACCTCGCGGGTTTTTACCGGCAGTGCCTGGACATTGACCGGTCAGATCATACCGCTCGCGATATCCTTCCTCGCCACTCCATTTGTTATCAGATTGCTCGGCATTGAGATGTACGGCGTCTTTATTCTGATGAACGTAATACTGACCTACGTCCCGCTTGCGGATTTCGGCATGAGTCTGTCATCGACCGATTTCGCCGCCAGGGCCCATGCCCGGGACAACACCGGCGACGAGGCCGATGCCATCCAATCGGCCTTCCTGATAGCTCTAGCGGCATCAACGCTGGTGGCGATCGCTTTGGTCCTCGGTGCTCCGGTGCTGGTATCCGATATTCTCCAGCTACCGGAACCGATCCGCGATGTCACGACGGTGGCGATTTACGTTACAAGCCTAACATTCACGGTACGGGTCCTCGCCGGCATCGTGAATTCACCACAGCTTGCCCGCCTTCGAATGGACCTGAATTCGTCGATCAATGCCGTCGTCAATGCAGGTCAGATCGTCACGGTGCCGATCGTGCTTTACCTCGGGGGCGGCCTTGTCGGTGCGGTCACCACGCTTATGGCGTTTGCCTTCGTCGGGCTGGTAGCTCACCTTGCAGTTTCCGCACGGCTGCTGCCGCAGCTCATGAGTTGGCGGCCAAGCCGGCAGATGGCAATGGGGCTCCTACGGTCAGGACTTATCTTGTTCGTCGCCTCAACCGCCAGCCTGGTACTTGCGAACCTCGAGAAATTTGCTCTAACGCGGTACGTATCTGTATCTGCACTCGCATACTATGGCGTCGCATTCACACTGGTCGCAATGCTTACGATGGGAACGGCGTCCTTTTCTCAATCACTTTTGCCGGCCGTGTCGCACCTGTATGCGCGTGAACGGCTGATGGATCTAGAGTTTCTATACGGACGTGCTCTCCTCTATAGCCTCGCCGTCTTTGCGCCCGCTGCATCTGTGTTGCTAGTGATAGCAAAACCCTTTTTTACGTTATGGGCTGGCGAGGATTTTGGCCAACAAAGCACACCAATCCTGCATATCCTGATGATCGGCGTGTTCTTTATGCTAGTAGCATCCATGTCGAGCACCGTGTTGGTCGGAATCCGAAAGGTGAAGGCGGCCGCGATCCTGTATTGGTGCGAGGTGCCCGTATATATTGCCCTAGTAATCTTTGCTACATCGTACTACGGCGTAAGGGGAGCCGCTATTGCGTGGACTGCCCGCGCAATCTTTGAGGGCGTCGCTCTCTGGATATTGATGAAAAGAGCGATAGTGTCAAAGGAAATTGGATTTGATCGGCGCTTGAAACGACTTGCCTCTCTCGCTATCGGTCTGATCTCATTACCTATCCTTGGTGAGACGCTGTCAGCTACAATGCCGCTATTCTATGCGACTGTAATTGTTGCTCATTTGGGTTACTTCGCAATCGTATGGATGTGGATTCTCAATGAAACTGAGCGGGCAGGGATTACAGGGCGGCTAACCTTGGTACCGGTGGTGCGGCGGATACCGTTCGCACGGATGGACAAACAGAAGCAGGATGCACTCTTCAATGGAAGTCTTGCAAGGAGACTACTCCGTAGGCGGGCCGGTACTCCGTCTACCGAAACGGAAGATTTGGGATTCATTGTTTCCCCCCCAGCTGACCAGACCGGCGAGGTGATGTTTACACCCGTGAACGCATCAGAGGTAATAAAATTCGGATGGAGGTTTGGAGACGGGAATACGTCATGCCAAGCCGAACCTACGCACAAATATGAGGTTGCGGGAGATTATGATGTTGAGCTTGAGGTCTCCGATATAAGTGGGCACACTTTTAACTGCGTAAATCGAGTCGTAATTCCCAGCCGTATAACCCTGGACATGCACCCGAGCTCTCTACCAGCCGCCCGGAGCGGAAAGCCGTATTTTCAGCAGCTCACTGCCGTTGGCGGAGTAGGACAGATTGACTCAGTGTACTTGACTGAGCCTCAGGATGCTCGTCAATATAGAAGCAGTACGGGAATAAACGATCCGACTGGTTATCGATACATGGTGGAACGGCGAGGAACGCTGCCTCCGGGTATGCGGCTCGTTGACAGCAGGCTTATCGCAGAAAAAGTAGAGACGCCGCCGACAACGATGATAGTTCTTGACGGCGATTCGACGGCGAATTGCGGGGCGTATAACGAGGATTGGACGAGTGCCGCAGCTTTGGCGGCGCTGATGCCGAGTGGTTCGAAGATATACGCAACAGGAGTCCCGGGGCATACTCTTGCCGACACTCTCAGGGATTTCACGGATCAGGTGGCTCCGTTGCTAAACTCGGAAAGTGGCAACCGGGTATACTTTCTTATTTGCGGGACGAATGACATACTTTACGATACACCTATGGAAGACATGAATACACACGCCGCTGCTATCATCGACGGGGCGTGGCAGCTAGGCGCGGCGGTGATTGCTGTCAAGATCCCTATAAATTGGGGCTGGCACCTGTTGGGAGGGGCGAGGGCCAACTGTGCTCACCACTTCAACAACTGGCTGAGCGACTACCCAAATTTGAACGAGGTTATTGATCTGCAAGCGGATCCGGTGCTGGCGAATACGCGTGATACAGACTATTGGCTTCAAGCCGGCGTACACAATACCCCGGCCGGCTACATCAGGCGCGCGAGCCTGTACAGAGATGCAATTGGGAGGCTCCGAACTAATCCGGCACGGATGTCGCTCGGTTCGTACTATTTCAAAATCAAGTTGAGTGATAGTGAGGGTAACGCTACCACTAAAGACTATCATCTTGACGTCGAAGCAGACCCGCGGGAGACGAATATATGAGAAAGGTCAAAAATTTAGCCCGTCGCGTATTAGGACTCAAAAATCTTACGGACTTCTATAGCCAGGGGGGCGAGGATGCAGTTGCCTCCAACACGTTTCAGTCTTTGATTCCCGTCAAGAACGGTTTCTTTTTAGATGTAGGGGCATATCATCCCTATCATCACTCGAATACGTATCTTCTTTACAAGGCGGGTTGGCGAGGTATCAATATTGATCCCCGTGAAAGTGTGAAGAGACTGTTCGATGCTGCAAGGCCCCGCGATATAAATATACAAGTTGGCATAGCCGCAGAGGATGGGGTACGGGAATTCTATGAGCTGAAGGAGGGGTTATCCTCTATGAGCAGTTTTTCGTATTCTAATATTGAGAAGTTAGGACTCACTAAAAGTATCCGACGCGTCATAGAATTGCCAGTGTTAAGGTTATCGAGCCTTCTTCGGCAGTATCCGGAACTTACCAAACTGGACTACTTAAACATTGACGCAGAAGGCCTGGAAACAGAGATCTTAAGTGGATTGCCAGACGGGGACCTGCGGCCGACGGTCATATCTATCGAGCAAAATGGGCCTATTACCCTTGAACAGGTCCTTAATTCTGAAACGTGCCAATATCTGAAATCCCTACGTTATGTTCCGTATGCGAAGAATATCCTACTCAAGGACGTTTCAACGGTTTTCTATGCATCTGAAGACTTTACAGGTAATGTATGACGAATTCGACGATAATAAGTCCAGGTACGGATCGACCGGGCAGCATGCTTGCTCCCTCAATCGAGATCGGGTGCCGATGGCCGATAAATCTCACAAATGAAGACCAGGCGGATTTTCAGCATGAAATTTCCTATCAAACCTATGATTCGTCATTTCAAAAATATTCTAACGCTTTGCTATCTCCGGATTCGGTGATTTACAACAATGGGCTTGTCGTACCCAACACACTCGTTTCGAACGAAGACCTGAATAACTACCAGAACACGATGACGCTGCCGAAATTAGGTAATGGTCGCACGCGATTCACCGCAAAGGAAGTTGGATCTCAAGTTCTCGGGTTAAACTCGATCATTCAAGCCAAACAAGATTTTGATAAAAGCGACAAAGAAACGGAGCTAGACCGCGGGGCAAACTGCATCATGATGTCTAAATACCTATTAGTTCTATACGATCTTGGGATAAATGTTCGACGACAACTGAGAGAATTTATAAGCCAATTGGAAAGGAGTGTAGCGACGGAACGTAGGGGCCTAAATATTACGCCCGCGTACGGCTCTAAAAAGCTTTCGTTACCTGTGTCAAATCTGATAAGCTATTCCCAGCAATCGGTTCTGCTAGTGACGACTGGTTGACAGTAGTATAATACACATCCAAAATGCACGAAGCCAATCAATCTCAGTTCGAGACGATTAATCTCTGCCCTTTATGCGGCGGGCAGGGGGCGGATCTGTTGTTTTGGAATTACGACCGGCTTTACGAGCTACCGGGCAAATTTGGCACCTACGCCTGCCGCCGATGCGGTCTTATCAGGCTATCTCCGCGTCCGAAGCCAAGTGCGATGGGTGCGTATTATCCGGAAGAATACGCCGCTTACAACCACCATTTCTTCTCTCCTGAAGGCCGAAGCGGCGGAGCGTCATTTCTTCGGCGGCTTGTTAGGCGGTCGGTATTCGCGCGGATGGGCTATGCCACGGGTCCTCTGCACAATCTCCACAAGCTCCTCGGACTCGTTACAGTTCCCATGTTTCAAAAACGGGCGACCTATGGATACGGAGATATCATTCCGAAATTCGTGCCGAATGGCCGCGTGCTTGAGGTGGGCTGCGGTGACGGCCGGTTTTTGGCAATATTAAAACATCACGGATGGTGGGTACAAGGCATTGATCTCAGCCCGATCGCGGCGCAACGAGCTAAGGACGAATTTGACATAGACGTGTTTGTGGGCCAGGTTGAGCATGCTAAGTTCGAGCCGGGCATATTCGATCATATCCATCTAAGCCATGTTCTCGAGCATTTTTATGATCCCGTCGAAACTCTTCGTCAGCTCAAGACGCTTCTAAAGGCCACTGGGACGATGTTCATCGAGGTGCCAAACGCTGGGGGGGCTGAGGCGGAAATAGCCGGACAGCTGTGGTACGGATGGGATGCTCCGCGACATCTCTTCATGTTCGACCCGTCGATCCTTACGAACGCCGTTGAAACCGCGGGTTTGCACGTCATAAAACTCCAAACAGTACCTTGCCATACGTTTGAATGGGCAATAACCTTTAAAAAAGAAGAGGAACTCGGCGTTGTATCGGATACTCGTCCCGTTATTCTGACGGAAGAGGAAACCTTCGAGGTTCGGAACAAGATAGATCAGGCCGAGGCCATTTACGCGTCTGACCAAAACAAGGGGGAAAGGATATTATGCTGGATCGGTCAAACGGGTACGAGCGGGAAATGTAAATGAATAATCACACAGTAGAGCTGAACGCCGGCGGTCAGGCCCACCGGCGCGACATACTTCTATCCCCCGCGATCCAGATCGAACGGCACTGGCCTTTAAATCTCGATCAGGCTGACATATACGATTTCGAATACGAACAGTCTTTTCGGACCTATGACACATTCCTGCGTCACTACGGATGTGCATGGATTTCACCGGATTCGATAATCTATAAAAACGGGATATTGGCAGATGAAACGCTCGCCCACCGTTCCTACCGAGGATACTATAGGTTTCGACATCTGGTTAAGAAACTAGTTTTCTCGAAAAAGATCCGGCTTCCGAAGGGCAAACAATACCTTATGGTAACTGACAGCTGGTCCGAAACACACTTTCACTGGCTAACCGATGTTTTACCGAAGCTACTGCTTCTTGGAGAAAGTTTGAAGCAGTATACATTACTATTGCCCGCGACGCCGTATCTCCGAACGGTGGGTTTGGATAGTTTACGCCTTGCGGATCTCACTTTTGAAGAGGTGGTTCTGATGCAACCCGACCATTTCTATTATGCGCCTGAACTTTCTTTCGTGACGAAACTCTCAAAGTCGGGGAGTATGCACGACCCGATGATGAAAGAGCTTCAAAGCCGTTACACAAAGAACGCGGGGGATGCTATGCGCAAGATCTATATTTCCCGAAGGAAGGCGCGGATCCGCTATGTTCTTAACGATGATGAAGTGATCGCGTGTCTGCGCGACTATGGATTTGAGACGCCATTCGCGGAAGACCTTGATCTCGAAGCACAGATCGAATTATTCAACTCCGCAAACATGATACTCGGCATTCACGGTGCTGGGCTAACCAATGCTCTCTTCATGAAGCCAGGCGGTGCGGTAGTGGAGCTTCGTAAACGCGAGGGTCCGGGCGGCAACGTCTGTTACTGGCACCTCGCGGACTCGGTAAATCAACGTTATTACTATCTCAATGGCGAATCCGATAGGGATCACGGCCTTAGCGGCACCGGCTGCAACTTGACGATATCGATTCCGGAGCTTGAAAGACGCGTTCTAAAGCCTCTGCTCTCCGATAACCCGCCGGAGCGTTACTGATGGCACCACGTGTTTCAGTCATAATTCCGACGTACAGCTAGGCCGACCTTCTCAGGCGAGGACTTTGCAAGCGTTGTTCTTTCTAAGATCCCTTGATGCCCTCTAAATTTATGTTCACACCAAAAATGCTTCCATATTTCTCCGTTGTGATGCCAACGTTCAATCGGGGTCATCTCATCCATTTTGCAATTGAAAGTGTATTGCAACAAACATTTGAGGATTTCGAGTTAATAGTTTCAAACGGAGGATCGACCGATGACACTCGCGCCATCGTAAAGAAATTCGACGACCCCAGAATTCGTTATTTTGAAGCTAGTCAAAAGATATCGATTGGGGATAACTACCAAACAGGTCTAAATCATTCCAAGGGACGGTATATAACCTTTTTGTCTGACGACGATGCGTATGTACCGATGCTTTTTGAACGCCTTGTTCCGATTCTCGAACGAGAAAGTGCTGAAATCGTTGGATATCCGAGTGCGATTTACTATCACGATGGATTGATTGAAACAACGGGACCTATCGAGAATAACACGCTGGCGCTGCCGAAATTCGATAGTGGTCTGACGCAATTCACAGCAAAGGAATCTGGCTCTCAAATTCTCGGGTTGCATGGAATGAACAATGTGGTGAGACACAACAAGTTCGTCTGTCCTTATCTAGCCAATGCGGTTTATCATAAAGACGTATTTTCGCGACTGAGCTCGGTAACCCCGTTCCTTTTTCATAGTGTACCCGCCGACCTCTACCTTGCAGCAGCTGTCTTCTTCGTGACCGAGAAATACTATTGCTTAGACCAACCACTTCATATTTGGAGTAATTGGAAGGGAAATGCTACCGCGTCGGCAGGCCGTACGGGAAACGAACTTCGAACCCATTATGAAACACTGCTAGACGGAAGAACGTTAGAAAACATGCCACTGAAATTTGCTTTAGGGCCTAACTGTGCTGCTAATGCGATCATCCAAGCTAAACATGATTTTGGCAATCGCGAACGAGAAACAGAGGTAGACTGGGGGGCCTATTACATTACGATGTATGAGTACCTATTGGCACTAAACGATCTGGGGATAAATGTGCAGCGGGAACTCAGAGAATTTTATGAGCAGCTTGAAAAGGAGCTTCCGGAAATTCGAAGCGTAGTTCGCCCGAAAGTGCGGCGTTTTGCCTACATAGCGAAAAGTCGCTTGCGAAAATACGTGCGGCTAGAAAAACTCGCGAGACGCGTATTAGGCGCCGAATCTTCGGGCGAACGTATATTGATTAGTGGCGATGATAATGACTTCCATGATGTTCTAAAGGGATCGCTCTACGTGGCTTCCCAAATGAATAACTTCGACATCTAATTCGATCGCAGTTATAATATGATACCAGTATGCGCTCACTTGCTGTAAAGACGTATAATTCCTTCCTCTTGCGAACAGGCGGACTTATCGGCCGGTTTTTACGCCGACGACAAGAAAATAAGGGGCTTCACTTTCCCTACGTAACAGAAGCACTCTCGCAGATTCCGAACGCATTGGGCTGGAAGCTCAGGCATGCTGTGTACGCCCAAATACTTCCGGGCATTGGGGAAGGTGTAGTTTTACATCAAGGGGTAATGATCGATGATGCTCGAACGAGCTTCGGAAAGGACGTTTGGGTCAGCGTAGGGACCTTTATCGATTACGCAATAATCGAGGACCACGTGCTGATCGGGCAGCATGTTGTGATTCTGGCGGGTAAGAATCACCATCACATCGATAGACTCGATATCCCGATTAAGCTTCAGGGCAATCCGGAGAAAGATCCGGTGACGATCGGGCGAGGGGCATGGATCGGCGCTAATGCGACCGTGATGGCGGACATAGGGCACGACGCGATTGTCGGGGCGGGGTCAGTCGTCACTAAGCCGGTTCCGCCTTTCGCGATCGTTGCCGGAAATCCGGCCAAATTGATTCGGATGCGGCAATAAGCGATGTCTTCAATTTCGGTAATTATCCCGACATACAATTACGGGCGCTTTATTTGTCAGGCGATAGAAGGCGTTTTGGCGCAGAGTTGTCCGGCGGCGGAGGTAATTGTGGTTGATGACGGGTCGACGGACGGGACTGACGAGGTGGTCAAGGAGTTCGATGACAGGGTGCGGTATATCCGGCAGGAGAATCATGGTGTGTGTGCGGCGCGGAACAAGGGCGTGGAGCATTCCTCGGGTGATTTTATTGCTTTTGCGGACGCGGATGATATCTGGATGCCGGAGAAGTTGGAAAAGCAGTTGGCAAAATTTGCCGAGGATGACGAGATAGGGTTGGTTCATTGTGGGATGAGGGAATTTGACAGCGATACGGGCGAAACGGTAACAATGCATCTGGAAGGCGCCGAGGGAATGGTCGCGGACCAACTTCTGCTTTGGGAAAACCCGGTGGTAAATGTAAGCGGAACAGCAATAGTTGTAACCCGCAAAGCCTTTAATAAAGTGGGCGGATTTGATACGGAAATGAAGGTCGGTGAAGATTGGGACTTCTGTTACCGCGTCGCGCGAAAGTTCAAAGTCGGATTTGTTCCTGTGGCTTTGGTCGAATATCGTAGCCATGGTGCGAACGCCCACAACAACGTCGCGGAGATGGAGCGCGGCATGACACGATTTTACGAAAAGGCTTTTGCCTCTGCCGATGCAGACGTGCTAGCGTTAAAACGCCGAGCGTACGGTAATTTTCACAACGTGCTTGCAGGATCTTATTTTCATTCGGGGCAGTACGGATCGTTTGCACGGCACGCTGCTTTGAGTATTTGGAATAGGCCGTCGAATTTCGCACACTTTGCTGGCTTTCCGCTAAGGAGGCTTCGAAGGAGTTAATGGCGACGACGTTGTACATTTGCTATTTCGGGATGCGGGAGCCTTTGGTTCAGACGCAGGTGTTGCCGTATTTGAGAGAGCTGAGGAAAAGTGAAAAGGGGGAAGCGGATTCGATCTTTCCGATTGGTGTTTCGCTTTTGACGTTTGAGCCGAGTTGGGGAGCCCAGGATGTTGCGGAGTTTGCGGCAATCCGTGAAAAGTTGTCGGCCGAGGGCATTGAGTGGGAATGGCTGCCATACCACAAGCGGCCATCTGCGATAGCGACGGCGTGGGACATTTTGCGAGGGACGATCCGCGTTTGGCGGATGGATAGACGTGAGGCTTATGACGTTTTCCATTGCCGCTCGCACGTGCCGGCGGTGATGGCGGCGGCAGCGAGAAAGCTAATGAGGCGTAAGCCGAAGATCTTATTTGATATCCGCGGATTTTTTCCGGAAGAGTCCGTCGATGCAGGCATCTGGCCGGAAAACGGAGCGATCTTTCGTGCGGCCAAATGCGTCGAACGCGGGCTGATGAAAGAATCGGACGGCTTTGTCGTATTGACAGAGAAAGCTCGCGAGATCCTGTTTCCGGAATCTGCGCCAACGGGCTTCGACAAAAGGGGACGTCCGGTCGAGGTAATACCTTGCTGTGTCGATTTTGATCGTCGCTTTTCCGGCGATCCGGTGGGTGAGCGAGCCAGAGTTCGCGAGGAGTTGGGTCTGAAAGATCGTCAAGTGATCGTTCATGTCGGATCCCTCGGCGGGTCTTATTTGTCTGCAGAGATTGCAGATCTGATGGCTGCGGCCAGACTTCGTCGCCCGGACGTTTTCTGTTTGTTCCTAACGCAAAGTGATCCGGGAATTATCGAGCCGCTTTTAATTGAGAGGGGATTTTCTAAGGGCGATTATTTTATTGGCCGCGTTCCACCAACTGATATTGAAGGGTATCTTTATGCAAGCGACATCGGGCTTTCGATCTTAAAGGCGACGTTTGGGACCCAATCGCGGTCGCCGACCAAGATCCCGGAGTATCTGGCGTGCGGCCTCCCGATAATCGCAAATGCCGGCGTTGGCGATGTTGATAAACTAATCACAGAGAACGGCGTCGGTGCTTTGCTTATGGAGTTCAGCCCTGAGGGATATCCCGAAGCGCACAATGCCATAGAGCGGCTCGGTGATGTCTCTGACGTGTGCCGCGAAACCGCGGCGAGGGAATTCGGCCTTGAGAGTGTCGGCGGCCAGAGATACAGAAGTATCTACTCCAAGCTGATTCGGTAGGAAATATGAAGGTGAATAAATCAGAAAGCGAGATGCGTGACGGATATATCTGGACTTCACAAAGGTGTCCGATCTGCGGCACGGCCCCGACCAAATCGTTTGGGATGCGGGGCGGGCGCTCACATCGGGCAAACCTTGGAGTCGAATGCGAGATCAAGAAATGTCGGACTGCGACCTTATTTTCCCGGACCCGATGCCATTTCCGGCAGGCGGGCTTGGCCAGCATTATGACGTTGGGGCTGATGATTATTTCAAAGGGCACGATCCGGAGGGCCGCCTTGTGGGGGCACGAATACTCGTAAATGCTGGTGAGGAGTTGCTCGGCCGGTAGAGGAAGCTGCTTTTTAGCCATCAAAGGAGAACAAACTAAGTGTCGATACTGAAAAAAGCCCTAATCAAGACATCGGGAAATCGATTCGTCCAAAATCTGTTAGAGAAAAACATACTGGCTTCGCAATATCTGATGGGTATCGGATCTGGCGGCGGAGTGTTAACCAGCGGAGAGCAAGCAATATTTCATCTTCTAAAGCAAAAAAAGAACCGCCCTACTGCATTTTTGATGTTGGCTCAAACAAAGGTCAGTTTCTCCAACTCATTCTTGAAAATGTTGCAGTAGAAGATTGCAGAATTCACTGCTTTGAGCCTGGCAACCAGACATTCGAAATGCTTGTTGAGTCTTCGAAAAAAGACGAGCGCATCAAACTGAACAATATTGGCTTGGGCAAAGAAAAAGGTGATGCCGTATTGCACTATGATAGCTTCGGCTCAGGACTCGCCTGTCTCACAAAGAGAAAGTTAGATCATTTCAACATAGAGTTCAGCAAATCAGAAAAGGTGGTAATCAACACAATCGACAATTATTGCTCAGAAAATGCGATAGACCACATAGATTTGCTGAAGATTGATATTGAAGGACACGAACTTGACGCTTTCGCTGGAGCAAAGGGGATGTTTGCCACCCAATCTATCGACATCGTTACCTTCGAATTTGGTGGATGCAACATAGACACGCGAACGTTCTTCCAAGATTTCTGGTATTTCTTCAGCGAGGTCAATTTCAAGCTCTTCAGAATTACTCCGTCAGGATATTTACATCCGCTGAAATCCTATAGAGAAATTTATGAACAATTTAGGACGATTAACTTTATAGCGGTGGCGAATGGGTAACAAGGCGGGGTCTTTATTCCGCCTGATTATGCAAAAATCGCTTCTTCTCCGACCAAGATGGGCGAAATGCTAGCGGCAGGGTTGCCGATCATTACCGGTCACTCAATCGGAGATGTAGACGCTCTTGTAGAAGAGTATCGGATGGGAAGCCTGATTAGAAGAGAAAGCTCCGCGAATTTCACAAAAGCGATCGACGACTTGGTCCATTTGCTCGCAACGGATAAAATCCGAACTGTTGAAACGCTGCCGCCAGTGTGCGTGCGACTACTTTTCCCTCGAACGAGGCGTTGAAGAATATCACAGAATTTATGAAAGATTGCTCAATAGATGAACGCCTCGAACTCGCATTTAAGGAAAAAGCTAAATGTCTAGTTTGTGAACATGACGACTCAAGGATTTTGGGCATTCGTGGAAATCGAGAATATAATGGGGCGGATCCGATGGCTTCCCCACATCTTTGTACACAAGTTGTCGAATGTCGGAATTGCGGCTTTATTTATACAGATCCGCAGATAAAGGGCGTTGAGTTTCTGGAAGTTGAACACTACAACAGACCGGAAGAATATCAATCCGATGACAGTCAGGGATTGTTGCAGATGTATAAGCACCGCATTAACTTTATTAAGACCTTCAAGCCAATAGGAACTCTTCTTGATGTCGGAGCCGGCAAAGGATACTTTGTTAAAGTTGCCGCGGAGAGCGGTTTTAGGGCGTCGGGGATTGAGCCGTCACCGAGATTCTGTGAGTTCGCGGAAAGCCACCTGAATCTAAAAATCTTCAACGGGTATGTAAAAACCACTGGCGAATTGAAAGGCAAACAATTCGATGTAATTACCATGCATCACGTTCTGGAACATATTGAAGAGCCGCACGACCTCCTAGAAGCATTGAAAGAATTTTTGAATGATGATGGAGTTATTTATATTGAAGTTCCAAATACAAAGTCTTTGACTTCTAAAATTATTGACGCCTATTTTCGTTTTAAGGGTTTAGAGTGGTCGAGTCGTCTTTCTCCTCTCCACCCGCCTTTTCACAAATACGGGTACAATCTTAAATCATTACGCTATTTGATTAAAAAGCATAATTACAAAGTAGTTAGTTCGAATACCTTTTCCGCCTTTTCTCGCGAATTTAGCGCCGAACCACAAACGAATATTTTGCTTCGTGCCACAAGACGGTTAGTTGTGTCTATTGTTGATATGATCGGAAATAGGGACATGCTTGCTCTTGTCATCAAGAAATAGTTGCGCGAACTTTAAACTTTAATTTACAAAATAATTATATTTATGAAAAGGAAGATTTATATGGCAGGAGCCGGCGGAATGCTGGGTGAGGCTTTTTATCGAGTCTTTAATGACGATTTTGATTTGAAATGTACTGACAAGGACGTCAACGAAACCTGGCTTAGTTTTCTTGATTTTAGAGATTTTGAAAAATACAAAGAGGATGTGGAAACTTTTCAGCCGGATTATTTATTCCATCTTGGGGCGTACACTGATTTAGAGTTTTGTGAACAAAATGTCGATGATACGTATTTAACAAATACTATTTCGGTAGAAAATGCCGTTTATATTGCTAACTCGTTAGACATTCCATTGTTGTATATCAGTACGGCGGGAATATTTGACGGTGAAAAAGAGTTATATGACGATTGGGATCAGGCCAATCCGCTCGGTCATTATGCCCGTTCTAAATATATGGGCGAGAATTATGTAATTACGCACGCAAGACGCTACGTCGTGTGTCGTGCCGGCTGGATGATGGGCGGAGGTCCGAAAAAAGATAAAAAATTTATCAATAAAATTATCAAGCAGCTGGTTGAAGGCAAACGGGAACTTTACATCGTAAATGATAAGGACGGAACACCTACATTCACTATCGATTTTGCGAAGAACGTAAAGAAAATTATCGATAAAGAGTTCTGGGGACTATACAACCTTGTTTGTGATGGACAAACAAGCCGGCGAGAGGTAGCAGAAGAGTTGGTAAGCATTCTCGGTCTTGAAGAGAGTGTTATTTTTCATGATGTAACATCTGACTACTTTAAGGAAATTTATTTTGCTCAACGCCCAGTTTCAGAAAGACTGATTAACAAAAAATTGATTCTGAGAAACTTAAATATCATGCGGGATTGGAGAATAGCCCTTAAAGATTACATAGATATGTATTTCGCTGACTTTTTAGCTGACAAGTTCGAACAAACTAAATAAGTTTTTGGTCATCTGATGCGTGGCATAACGACACCGTAATAATTTATATTGGGGATAACCTTTCTCCCGGCAGACTGTGCGAAATTTATGGAAGTTTTAGGATTTAGTTCATACCCCGAGGAATGTGCAGCTACGCGATACCGCTTATCGCAATTTATATCGCCACTTGCCAAACGAGGAATTAACGTTACTATTAAGCCTTTTTTAAACAGGGAAAAATATTCATCTTTTTATAAAAAAGGCCAGCTCTTTACTAATGCAATAGATATTTTCAACCCGCTCGTTAAAAGAGTTTTCGAGTCGGTTTCCGCTCGAAATTATGACGTTCTATTTGTCCAAAGAGAGGCCATGATGTTTGGACCGCCTATTTTTGAGTGGCTGGCTAATAACCTCGGTAAGTGCCCAATCGTCTTAGATTTAGATGACGCAACCTATGTACCTTATACAAGCCCAACCTATGGAAAATTAGGAAGTGCATTCAAATTTTTTGGTAAGACAGATAAGTTGATCGAATGGTCTGAGTACGTTATTTGTTGCAATCGATTTGTAGCGGAGTACGTCGAAAAAAAAGGCAAAAAATCAGTTATCGTGCCTACAGTGGTTGATACTGATAAATTTCATCCAGTTAAGAAAAGTGAAATGGGAAAACTTACGCTTGGCTGGATTGGAAGTCATTCAACTTTGCCTTTGCTTGAATCGCTGTACCCTGTTTTACAAAAATTAGCGATTGATTATGATTTTAAGTTAAAAATTATTGGTTCTGGAAGAGAGAATATTATTATTGAAGGCGTTGAAATAGAAAATTTACCCTGGAAATTAGAGCGAGAAGTAGAAGATTTGCAGTCTTTTGACATTGGATTGTATCCAATGGTGGTGAGCAGCTCGGCTAATAAAGATTGGTTGTTTGGTAAATCATGCTTTAAAGCGGTTCAATATATGACGGCGGGAATCCCCTTTGTACTTACACCAATAGGCAATTGTGCGGAGACAGGAATGGAAAATGAAACTCATTTTTTTGCCAATTCCGAGGAAGAATGGTTCCGGGCTCTAAAGAAACTTTTGGATTCTGCCGAGAAACGCCAAGCAATGGGAGAAAACGGCAGAAAATTCGCTTTAGAAAATTTTACGATTGAGCAGCAAGTCGATAAAATTGAGAAGGTCCTTAGACGGGCAGTGGAAACTTTCAACGAGGGCAAGAATTAGTTAGCGGCAATTTCCAAATGAGTCGACTCGGCTTTTTGCGTCGGGCGAGCCTGCTTGAACCTTCCATCAATGCGGTGCCCGAAGAAGATTGATATGATTCTGTTAATAGAGTTGATATCGGACTGAAATGTGCCAATGGAAGAGGGAAGTACTGAGAGAAGTACCCGGAGAAACTTCAGCATTCCAATGCCCTTTATTCTTACACATTCTTTAGGGGATAAGGTTTGCCGAGCGGAAAACTTAAATTAGTGGCATTAGGGACGATCGGGGCTTTACCGTCAACATTGGCGTGTATTGGTCTGCGGCTTGTTTTTGGGTATAAGATTGGTAAAAATGTTCGAATCGGGTTTAGCATTATTGATGCAGACGAATGTGTTATTGGCGACAACGTTTCTATCGGGCATTTGAATGCGTTTGTCGGGGTCAAAAAACTTCTCATCGGTGAGCATACGCGAGTAGGGACACTGAATATTGTTCGCGGCGGTGATGAAGTAAGGCTCGGCCGCTACTGCGATATATTGCGGCTTAATGAAATTAATTCGATTCGCGAACCGGACATTATTAACGAGGCCGATCCGCGATTTATTCTGGGTGACGGCAGTATGATTGCCGCGTCGCATAAGATTGACTTTACTGACAAGGTCGAATTCGGCAAGCGCGTTATTCTGGGCGGGCGCAATTCGTCGATCTGGACTCACAATCGTCAAAGCACGGAACCGGTGAGTATAGGAGACTACAGTTATATTGGCTCGGAGATAAGAATTGCTCCCGGCGGCGAAATCCCCGCAAAATGCATTGTCGGGATTGGGTCGGTGATAACCAAAAAGTTCGAAAGTGAAAATCGTTTAATTGCCGGTGTGCCGGCGAAGGAAGTAAAGGAACTTGACGCGGACGGAAGATTTTTGACGGAACACAAAACCCGCCGCGACCTTCCTGAGGATATTTAAATTTCAAAGGCGGCGAATTGAAATTCAGCGGAATCTTCGCCCGCCGCCAAAAGATTTAACGGATGCGAAGTAACTATTTAATAGTAGCGTTTTTGGTGCTTGCATGCCTTGGATTTGCCGGCGTCGTGTTTCCGGAAGTGGCCGGATCGATTTTAGTGGTTTCCCTCCTCTCGGCAATCGCCATCTTTCTGTTCAGAAAATTCACGGAAGATAAACGATTTGTCACCAACGTTTTTTTGGCGGCTCTTTTCGCCCGTCTTATATTCGGCCTTTTCGTCCACTATTATGATCTGCGGGACTTTTTTGGCGGCGATGCGAATACGTTCGATTTTAATGGATTCATGTTAGCCAAAGATTGGACGGGAAATCCAAGCTGGGAGGAATCGTCTTGGCGGAGAGTTTCGGCAATTGAAGGGCCCGGATGGGGGATGAATTATCTTGTCGGCGGGCTTTATTATTTAATAGGAAGAAATATTCTTGCTGCACAGTCTTTCTGCGCCGTAATTGGAGCTGCGACCGCACCGATGGTCTATTATTGTTCGGTCAAGATATTTCAAAGTAAAAACGTAGGCAGGATATCAGCGATTGGGATCGCCTTTTTTCCTTCGTTTATCATATGGTCAGGGCAGCTCATGAAGGATGGGCTGATCATCTTTTTGCTGGTGCTGGCGATTACGATGGTGCTTCAGCTGCAGGAAAAGTTCAATTACGCGGCCTTGGTTTTGCTGATACTACCGCTCGGTGGAATTATTGCTCTCCGCTTTTACATATTTTATATGTTGGCGATAGCGGTCGCGGGGAGCTTTATCATCGGAGTCTCGAAATCCACGCAGTCAATACTTACGCGTACCGCGATATTAATGATTATGGGCTTGAGCCTTACCTATCTCGGGGTGATCAGAAATGCGGGTACCAACTTCGAGACATACGGAAATCTGGAAAGAATTGAGCGAAGCCGCTCTGATCTGTCGGCCTCCGCAGACTCGGGTTTTGGTGCAGACGCCGATGTTTCTACAGCGGCGGGTGCCATCAGCGCCATACCTCTCGGGCTTGTTTATTTGATGCTTGCCCCGTTTCCATGGCAGATGACAAGCTTCAGGCAGGCCATCACGCTGCCGGAGGTCCTGATTTGGTGGGCGATGATTCCGCTAATGGTGGTAGGAATATGGTACTCCGCACGGAACCGGCTGCGGAGCGCGTTTCCGATCCTCATCTTTAGCCTGACTCTGACGCTCGCATATTCGCTCTTTCAGGGAAACGTGGGTACGGCCTACCGCCAGCGGACACAGATACAAGTGTTTCTGTTTATCTTTATTGCGGTCGGCTGGACGCTATTTAAGGAGCGGCGGGACGATAAAAAGATAATCAGGATGGAGAAGCGTAAACAGTTCGAGAGAAGATTGAAGGCAAGGAGCCTCGCTGGATAAACGATGTGCGGAATAGTAGGATTTGTAAAAAAAGACGGCGGTGTTGATCGCTCGATCCTTGAAAGGATGAATGCGGCGATCATCCACCGCGGGCCGGACGACGACGGTTTCTTTGTCGACGAAAACGCCGCGCTCGGAATGCGGCGGCTATCGATCATCGATCTGGCCAGCGGTAAACAGCCGATCCATAACGCGGATCGAACGAAGTGGATAGTATTTAACGGCGAGATCTATAATTATCAGGAACTGCGCAAAGGCCTTGAAGAACGCGGCCGCGAATTGTACACGCATTCCGACACGGAAGCGATAGTTCACCTTTTTGACGAATACGGGCCGGATTGTCTTGAACACTTGCGCGGGATGTTTGCCTTTGCGATCTGGGATACGGCGGACAAATCGCTGTTTATCGCCCGCGACCGTGTTGGTAAAAAACCGCTTCTTTATTCTCACCAAACGAATGGTGACCTGATATTCGGGTCTGAGTTTGCGGCACTTTTACAGCATCCAGAAGTTTCCCGCGAGATCGATCTCGAAGCGATCGACAGCTACATGTCGTACCTGTGCATTCCGGCGCCGATGACGGCATTCAAGCAGATCCGAAAACTCGAGCCCGGACACTGGATGCGTTGGAAGGACGGCTCGATTGAAACAAAACGTTACTGGCAGCCGGATTTTTCGAAGAAAATTAAGATCACAGAAGAAGAAGCGATAGTCGAGACGACACGCATTCTTCGCGAATCGACGAAGCTTAGAATGATATCGGAGGTTCCGCTTGGAGCTTTTCTTTCGGGCGGCGTCGATTCTTCGATGGTCGTTGCGTTGATGGCTCAGGAAAGTTCGCGGCCGGTTAAAACCTTTTCCGTCGGATTCGAGGAGCAGGATTTCAGCGAGCTTAAATACGCGAAACGTGTCGCCGAACATGTCGGGGCCGAGTATCACGAGTTTATCGTCCGGCCGAACGCGATGGAAGTATTGCCGACGCTCGTTGAGCATTACGGAGAACCTTACGCTGATTCTTCAGCGATCCCGACATATTATGTCGCAAAGGAAACACGGCAGCATGTGACCGTCGCACTCAACGGCGACGGCGGCGACGAGAGTTTTGCGGGCTACGAACGGTATGCAGCGATGCGGATGGCGGAAACTTATCACCAATTACCGAAATCGCTTCGAAAAGCATTTATCGAAATGCCTGTAAGTTTGCTGCCGACCTCGGAAATAAAGCGCAGCCGTTTTCGTGACGCCAAACGTTTTCTGCAAGCGGCAAATCTTCCGAAGACGGAACGGTATTTCCGGTGGATGTCCACATTTGACCGGCATGCTAAATCCGAAATTTACACGAAAGGGTTCAACGAAGCGGTTTCGTCAGCGAACGCCGCCGGATATTTGGAATCATGGTTCGCGAAGGCGAACGGTTCGGGAATGCTAGATGCAACGCTTCTAACTGACCAGATGACGTATTTGCCGAATGATCTGTTGGTAAAGGTCGATATTGCGACAATGGCGAATTCGCTTGAAGCCCGTTCGCCGTTTCTCGATCATAAGCTGATAGAATTCGCGGCGAGATTGCCGGAAAACTTAAAAATGCGGCGATTCGAGACAAAATCGCTTCTGAAGAAGGCCGCGGCCCGGTTGGTTCCGAAAGAAGTTATTTACCGGCGGAAAATGGGCTTTGGCGTGCCGATCGGAAATTGGTTTCGCAATGAAATGAAGGATTTTGTGCGGGAAGTTCTGCTCTCCGAAAAATCTTTAAAACGCGGAATCGTGAAGCCGGAAATGCTGGAACGGTATGTCAACGAACATTTGAACGCGGAGCGCGACCATTCATTCCAACTTTGGACACTGCTGATGCTTGAGCTTTGGTTTCAGAGATTTATAGATTAGGTTTGGCAAATATTAATATCTCGACGCTGCCAACTATCTTAAATTTGTCGGACAAGTATGAATCCAAGCGCTAGCGAAAAGCAAAGCCTTCTCATCCTTACACCAGTTTTTAACGACTGGGAAAGCTTGCGGCTGCTGCTTGCCGAATTCGATGACATACTGCTTCAAAACGGCTTGACGGCAAGTGTTTTGGCGGTGGACGATAGTTCCACAGTTTCACTCGACGAAGCGGAATTTACGCCGGAGAGTTTCAAAGCTATCGAGAATGTTTCCATTCTCGAGCTGTCGCGGAATATGGGACACCAACGCGCCATTGCTCTTGGGTTTTCCTACGTTCATTTCAATCTCGAATGCGATGCAATCGTTGTAGTCGATGGTGACGGCGAGGACGATCCGGCGGATGTTTTGCGGCTGATCGAGCGTTGCAGGGAAACGAATTTCACGAAAATGGTTTTTGCGCGGCGTGCCGAACGAAGCGAGGGAACTGTTTTCAAAACATTTTATGTTTTATATAAATTTCTTTACAGAATTCTTACGGGCCGAGAAATCCGCTCGGGCAATTTTAGCATTGTGCCTTATGGGCTCTTGTCCCGGCTCGTGTGCGTGTCGGAGATCTGGAATCATTATTCGGTCGGCGTTATAAAGGCGAAGCTGCCGCGGGTCGAGATCGTGACGAACCGGCGGGAAAGGCTGGCGGGCGAATCGAAAATGAATTTTGTATCGCTGGTCGCGCACGGGCTGAGCGCAATTTCGGTTTACGCGGATGTAGTTGGTATCAGACTTTTGATTTCCACGATGGTTTTGATTGTTTTGTCTATCATCGGAATCTTGGTCACGGTCGCGGTCCGGCTAACGACTGATGCGGCAATTCCCGGCTGGGCGACGACGCTGACGGGCATTTTATTCCTGGTCGCCTTGCAGGCATCGGCGCTGTCGGTATTTTTTGTCTTTATCGTCTTGAATTCAAGAAACAATATCAGCTTTCTTCCAGTCAAGGATTATTTGCCTTTTATTTTGCGTTTTAGGAAGGTGTATCCCGCAAAATGACGGACTTTGCTTATATCGGATCGGAACTCGACGTTTTTGCGTTCGCGTCAAATTGGAAGGCTTATTATAAAGGCCTGATCTCTGATTATATCGGCACTAATGTGTTGGAAGTCGGAGCGGGAATCGGAGCGACGGCGCAGACGCTTTGCGACGGTAGCCGGGAACGCTGGGTTTGTCTCGAACCCGATCCTTCGCTTGCGGGTCAAATTAGCGGCAAGATAGAAACCGGCGATTTGCCGAAATGCTGTTCGGTGCGGACAGGTACGACATCAGACCTTTTCGGCCCGGAAAAATTCGATACTATTCTTTACATCGATGTTTTGGAGCATATCGAAACGGATCGCGAGGAAATGCAAAATGCGTTCGATCTGCTCGGCGAAGGCGGTCATTTGATAATTTTGTCGCCGGCCCATCAAGGGCTTTATACACCTTTTGATGCGAAGATCGGGCATTTTCGCCGATATACAAAAGCAACTCTCTGTGCCGTTATTCCTGAAAATTTGCAATTGATCAATTTGATTTATGTCGATTCATTCGGCGCTTTGGCATCGGCGGCGAACCGTTATATCCTTAAAAGCGACATGCCCACGAAGAAGCAAATCCAATTTTGGGATACGAAGATCATTCCGTTTTCAAGATTTTTTGATGCGAAGCTCGGTTATAGTGTTGGGAAATCGGTGATAGGCGTTTGGAAAAAGAATAGTTTTTGAGGAAATAATTAGTAATTTCGCAATTACAATTATTTAAGGAGAATATCAGTGAAAGGGGTTATTTTAGCGGGCGGATTGGGTACGAGGCTTAGTCCGCTGACGCGCATTACAAACAAGCATCTGCTGCCGGTGCATAACGAGCCGATGATCTATTATCCGATCAAAACGCTTATAAATGCCGGAATCGAGGATATTATGATCGTCACCGGCGGGAATTCGGCGGGCGATTTTTTGAAACTGCTTCGGAACGGAAAGGATTTCGGGCTAAAGCATTTAAATTACACATACCAGGAAGGCGAAGGCGGCATAGCCGACGCCCTTTCGCTGGTCGAGCATTTTGCGGATGCTGAGCCAATATGCGTCGTTCTCGGTGATAATATTATCGAGGGAAATATCCGGGCCGCTTGCGAAGCTTACAAAAAACAGGGAACGGGCGCCAAGATTCTGTTAAAAGAAGTGCCCGATCCGCAGCGGTTTGGTGTTCCGGAGCTTGACGGTTCCCGCGTTGTCAGGATAGAAGAAAAACCGAAAGAACCCAAATCAAGTTTGGCGGTGATCGGTATTTATTTTTACGATGCGACCGTTTTTGACGTTATAAAAACTCTGGTGCCTTCGGGCCGCGGAGAGCTTGAAATAACGGATGTGAACAATCATTACATCAACCGCGGCGAAATGACCTGGGATGAGCTTGAAGGCTGGTGGACGGATGCCGGAACATTTGAAAGCCTGCTGAGGGCGTCTAATATGGTTGCGGAATCGGGAGCGAATAAAATTTAGTTATGAGTTTTTTAAATGGTGAAATTAGGGATGTAGTAGTTTATCCGATCAGGAAATTCAATGATGACCGCGGATGGCTTGCCGAACTGTTCAGGCATGACGATCTGGATGAGGAATTTTATCCGGTCATGTCATATATATCGTTTACCAGGCCGGGAATTCAGCGCGGGCCGCACGAGCATGTCGATCAGGCGGATCTGTTTTGTTTTATCGGTCCCTCGACATTCAATATGCGGTTGTGGGACAACCGGCCTGAATCACCGACTTATAATTATATGATGTCGTTCGATGCCGGCGAAGATAATCCTATGGCGGTTATCGTGCCGAAGGGCGTCGTGCACGGTTATAAAAATATCCGCGGCATCGACGGAATGGTGATAAACTGCCCGAATCGCCTGTATATGGGCGAAGGCAAACGCGAGCCCATAGACGAGATCCGCCATGAGGACGATCCGGCTACGATATATCGGATGGATTAAAGTTCTGAGTTCAAGCTTCAGCTTGCTTCTTCGCTAGCTGTAAGACAAGCTGAAGCATGAACTCAGAACACTGTCCGCGGCCAACGGCGATTTCCCGGCACCATCGTATGATCGGATACCGCAATAAAACCCCGCTTTCGAATCGACCGGCCGCCTATTTTAAAAATTTTCAATGAAAATTCTTCGAATCATTGCCCGTCTTAACGTCGGCGGCCCGGCGCGCCACGTCGTTTGGCTGACGGACGAACTGCAGGATCAGGAATTTCAATCGGTCCTGATCGCCGGCAAGGTACCAGACGGCGAAGAGGACATGAGCTATCTCGCCGATGATCTGGGCGTAGAGCCTGTTTATATCGAGGAGATGAGCCGCGAACTTTCACCGAAGGATGCGATTTCGCTACTCAAAATTTACCGCGTGATGAAACGCGAGCGGCCGGACATCGTGCATACTCACACGGCCAAGGCCGGGACGGTGGGCAGAATTGCCGCTTTTTTATACCGGTGGCTGACGTGGAAAACGCTGATCGGACGGCCGAGAAAAGTGTGGATCGTGCATACGTTTCACGGCCATGTTTTTCACAGTTATTACGGAAATCTTAAAACGAAGATATTTCTGGCAATTGAAAAAAGTCTGGCGAGCATCGCGACCGATTTGATAATCACGATATCGCCGCAGCAGCGGAAAGAGATCCATGAAGATTTCGGTGTCGGGAAGACAGGCCAATTTGAAATCATTCCCTTAGGCATCGATCTAAAGTCTTTGTCAAATCCGGAAAGTAGGCGCGCCGTATTCCGTAATGAAGTGAATGCGGGCGAAGAAGATTTGCTCGTCGGTTTTGTGGGGCGTCTTACGGAAATAAAGAATATCTCGCTATTTCTTAAGGTTGCGGAATTGTACAGCCGACACAGTTCGGATTCGCCGCGTCTGCGGTTTATTATTGCAGGCGATGGACATTTGCGAAAAAGCCTTGAAGACGAAGCGAACAAGCGCGGGCTCGACGGACTTGTCACATTTTTAGGCAATCGGACGGACACCGAAACGGTTTATGCGGGACTCGATGTTGTTGCGCTTACCTCATTTAATGAAGGAACGCCGCTTTCGCTGATCGAAGCGATGGCGAGTAATCGTCCGGTCATTTCAACCGCGGTCGGCGGCGTCGTCGATCTGCTTGGCGGAGTCACGGAGGAGCTTGACGGTTTTAATGTTTGCGAGCGCGGCGTGTCCGTTATGCTTCAATCAGAAGAAAATTTTTTCCGCGGCTTGATTTATTTGGTTGAAAATGAAAAATTACGAGGTGAGATAGGCGTTGCGGGTTTAGAATTTGTTAAGAATAATTATAGTAAGGAGCGTCTTGTAACTGATATTAAAGAACTTTACCGGAAGCTTTTGCGGTAATCGTTTTGAGTTCAAACTTTAGTTTGCTTCTTCGTTAATTAGAAGACAAACTAAAGTTTGAACTCAGAACGATTGGATAACAATGCCCACATTTTTTTCAAATCCATTGGTTGCCGGAGCGATGAGCCTATTAACGGCTACACTCCTGACATTTCTCGTCCGCGGTTTCGCTCGGAAATACGGTTTTGTCGCTAAGCCGAAATCGGACCGCTGGCATAAACGTCCTACGGCGATGCTAGGCGGGGCGGCTATTTTCCTGACGACGCTTTTTATGTACGCGGTATTAGTTCCGAAAACGACCGCTTCGATGGTGGTCCTTGCCGCAAGCTCGTTTCTTTTTTTGATCGGACTGCTCGACGACATTCTCAACATTAAGCCGTATCAAAAGCTGGTCGGACAGCTTTTCGGAGCCGTTTTCGTTATTGGAATGGGTTACACGCTGCCGCTGACGGGTTACCAGCTTTTGGATATCTGGATCACTGTTTTTTGGCTGATCGGCATCACGAATGCCATAAATCTTCTCGACAATATGGACGGCCTTGCGGCGGGAATCGCGGGAATTGCCGCTCTTTCGCTGGCGATAGGATTTGCGGTAAATGGGCAAAGCTCGGAAGTGGTGCTAGTCTCAGTGTTTGTCGGAGCCCTTGCCGGGTTTCTGATCTTTAATTTTAATCCGGCATCGATATTCATGGGCGACTGCGGATCGATGTTCGTCGGGTTTTTGCTCGCAAGCTCAGTGCTGCTTACGGATACGGGCGGGCGTTCGCGGGGAATTCTGTCGATTCTGGCGGTCCCTGTATTGATACTTTTCGTGCCGATATTCGATACTACGTTCGTTACTATCCTGCGCAAGATGTGGGGACGGAAAGCTTCGCAGGGTGGCCGCGACCATACCTCGCACCGGCTCGTCGCTCTCGGATTGTCTGAACGTTCCGCGGTGCTGATGATATACGCATTTGCTGCAGGGGCGGGAATGCTTTCGCTGCTTGTCAGCCGCCTTGAGCAGACGCAGAGCCTCGCTTTGATCGGATTATTTACGATCGTGTTATCGATAATCGGCGTTTATTTATCGAAGGTAAAAGTTTACGAGGAAACCGAGGAAGAACTTGCGACTCAGAACAACGCGGTTTTTGCGTTCATCGTAAACGTATCCTACAAGCGTCGAATTTTCGAAGTTTTTCTCGACACTTTTTTGATAACGCTTTCTTATTACGGAGCTTATATATTGATCTTCGGCTCGTTTGAAAGAAGCGGTAACTGGGACATCTTCGTGAAATCGCTGCCGATCCTGATAGTGGTGAAGCTTTTCGCGTTTTTGGCCGCTGGCGTTTATCGCGGAATTTGGCGATATACGAGCATCGGCGACATTATTACATTCGGCAAGGGCATTATTCTTGGGTCTGCATTGAGTATTTTCGCGATCCTGCTTCTTTACCGGTTTCAGGATTTCTCGCGTTCGGTGTTCGTGCTTGACGGCTTGATTCTGCTGCTTCTCGTCGGCGGAAGCCGCTTTGCATTTCGGCTGATCCGTGAGGTTTTGCCGATTCCAATGTCAGATAACGGGCGGCGTGCATTGATCTATGGTGCAGGTGACGGAGGGGAAATGCTGCTGCGAGAGCTGAGAAACAATCCGGATTGGAATTACCAGGTGATCGGATTCGTGGACGATGATCCGAAAAAGGCCGATAAGGTGATAAACGGCCTCAAAGTGTTTGATTCGAACGGTTCACTCGGTGAGATTTGCGTAGAGAAAGACATACAGGCAATTCTCATATCAACACGAAGGATCTCGAGCGAAACGCTGAAACGCGTCAGGGAAATTTGCCGTGAAAACGATGTCGAGCTGAAAAGCGCGCGGATCAAGATCGAGTCGATGGATTTTGAGTAAATGCTATTGATTTTGATATCCGAACGGCCGATGAGCAATTCTTGTGGATTTTTCTCTTCTTTCGTCTATTTCGTGGACAAAATTCTTAAAGCTGTTTTCCACGAAATAAGAAAAATGAGAAAAACAAGGTGGCAAACGAATTTGACAGGACTATTATAATTAAATGTCATCAGAACCATGATACTGCGTTAATTTGATTTATTTTGCCGATACAAACATTAAAAATCAATTCAAATGAAAAACGTGCCTGTTTGGCTGTGGCTGCGGCTGTGATTTTTGCCGGTTCGGTAATCGCCGCAAAATGGGGATTTGGATACACCGCGGCCAGGAACGCCGATATGCCGGAAGCTGCCGAACTTGCTATAAGCCTTGGGCCGGACGATCCGCAAACACATTACTCGGCGGCGGTTTTGTTTGAAAAGACGTTTGTGCCCGAAGATCAAAAAAGGTCGCTTGCCGAATACGAAGCAGCGGTGACTTTATCGCCGAATAATTACCTGCTGTGGCTCGAATTCGGCAAGGCCCGCGAGCGAAGCGGTGACCAGATGGGAGCCGAAGCCGCACTGCGGAAAGCTCTCGAACTCGCCCCGAATTATTCGCTTGTCCAATGGGCACTCGGAAACGCATTGCTGCGAGGCGGCAAAACGGAAGAAGCATTTACGGAGATCCGAAAGGCTGTAGCCGGGGACGCGGCGTACACAAATTCCGCGGCCGGAATTGCCTGGCAACTGCTCGGCGGAGACATGGTTGCTGTACGAAGCGCAATCGGCGATTCGGCGAGGCTGAATGCGGCAATATCGACGCTTCTGGCCGGACAGAAACGCTTTGACGAATCCTTCGAGATTTGGAATTCTTTACCCGCGGCTGAGAAGAACACAACGTTAAAGGAATTGGGCGACGCGCTTTATAAACAAATGATCGAAGCGAAAAAGTTTCGATTTGCTCTGGCAATCGCTTCGCAGGCCGACACTTTGGAAGGGCCGGAATACGCGATTGCAAACGGAGGCTTCGAGAATGACCTAAATCCAAAGAGTTCCGGCATCTTCGAGTGGCAGATCGCAGACGGAGCCAATCCGCGCATCGGCCCGAACAGAGATCAAAAGCACTACGGTGAGTACAGCCTGCTGGTCAGTTTCGGAAAGAGCGGCCGGGAATTCCGCACGATTACGCAAACGATCGCGGTCGAACCGGGAAGAGCTTACGAGCTCGAATTGTTTTACCGTGCGGACCTTAAAACATCTGCCGTGTTCAAATGGGAAATAGCTGACACAGTCGATGGAAAGGCCATCGCTGCCACCGCACCGCTCGCGAATGCGGGTGAATGGGCAAAAATCTCGGCGAAATTTACTGTTCCCGCAGGAACCGACGGCGTAATCATACGGCTCGTTCGGGAAAATTGCGAGACATCGGCTTGCTCAGTCACGGGTAACTTCTGGTTCGACGATTTTAGATTGAATTGAATATGTAATGTTGTCTTTGTTTCCGGTAAATTGCCACTAGCTTTAGCTTATTGTCCACTAGCTTAAAGCTAGCGGCACTTGAAAATGCAAAATGTCCACACTTCCTAGCAGTACAGCGTTGGCGAACTAACGATGGCACGACGAATCGAGAACGCAATTAATGATAATGAAGGAGTATCGCGGCCAAATTCGGCGGTCTTTATTTTATTGTGTGTAATTCCGGCTGTTTCCGTGATCGGATACGGAGCGGTCGATGCATTGGCAATGAGTCTTTTGGCTCTTGCGGCGGCTATGATTGTGATTCTGTGGGCGGCGGACGCGTGGACGAGCAGCGGTTTAAGGATTAATTCGAGCAGCATTCAGATTCCCGTTTTTGGTCTCATCCTGATCGGATTTCTACAGCTTCTGCCTGTCTGGAGTTCGGGCATCCCGCGGGAACTGCTCGGCATTCCGGCCGCCGGAACGCTTTCAATGGACCCTTATGCGACGCGGTTTTTCCTTATCCGTTTGATTATCCTATTTGTATTTTTTGCGGCCGCTCTGGCATATATCGACAGCCGCGAACGCCTTAAGAAGCTCGTATTCATCATAATCGTTTTCGGCGGAGTAATGGCGTTTGTTGCGATACTTTTGCGGCTTGCCAGCCCTGATGCGATTTACGGGCTTCGGCCGACGCCTCATGCGGTCTCATTCGGATCGTTCGTCAACCAGCACCATTTCGCCGCGTTTATGGAAATGACGGCCGGTTTGACGTTTAGTCTTTTGCTCGGCGACGCAGTGAAAAAAGACCGGAAAATGCTGCTCGGGATCGCCGCGGCTTTGATGGGAATCGCCGTTGTTTTTTCAGGTTCGCGAGGCGGACTGATCAGCTTGATTGCGGTCATTGGAATTGTAGTACCGGCACAATATCTGGTAAAAAAGGATGAAAGCAGAGATGAACTGCATTCGCGATCCAGATTGCTTATGTTCGGTGGAGCAGTTGCCACTGTTCTGGTTATCCTCGGCCTGACGTTTTTTCTCGGCGGCGAGGAATCGTTTCTACGGGCATTCGGATTAACTCAAAATCAAGCCGACGTTACCAGCGGACGGCTGCATTTCTGGTCGGTTGCATGGCAGATATTCATGAATAGTCCTATATTCGGAGCAGGCTATGACACATTCGGAGTCGCGTTCAGCAGATACGATACTTGGATGGGAACCTTTCGTATCGAGCAGGCGCATAATGATTATTTACAGACACTTGCCGATGCCGGAATCGCCGGATTTGGATGTGTCGCGGCGTTTATTTTCTTGATTTTCCGAAAGAGTTTAGATGTTATTCGCAATTCGAAAAATGGATTCGGCAGGGACGCGGCGATCGGCGCTATGGCCGGATGCTCGGGGATTCTGATCCATAGCTTTTTCGACTTTCCGCTACGCACTACGTCAAACGCTTTTTTCTTTTTACTGCTGATAGTTATCGCGGTCGCGGGATTTGATACTAGACGGCGGAAAACGGCCGAGTAGAAGATGGAAAAGTGCTGTATTACGAGATTGCGTGGATCAACGAACTCTGACTAAAAGTTCTTTTTCTCCACACGGGGCTTTGAAAATTACCTGGTAAATTCCTATCGCAGGGCTGGTGGATTTGATGATATAGAAACTGTTCGAGCCGCCGATTGCCGGTTCGAGTTTTACAACGACATCCTTCGGGCTGCTCGATTCGGCGGAGATATCCTTCAAATCACCGCGGTCGATGCCGACCAGAATCCCAATGCTTCCGCCATTATTAAGGATCGAAATACTTTCTTGGCTTGTATCGATCTTGCAGAGGGCCGGAGCCTCCGGTTTAATTCCCCGGCCTTTGATTGCGCGTGTCCGCAATTCTCCGATGGATATCGGATCATCAATAAAAACTTTTAAGGAAGATGCTGATTTGTTGGCAGGCTCGTTTGCCGCAGGCGAGTTTTTAGGAACCGTGATGACTATCGGATCGAAAAGGCCTTTCGATTTATAGGGAGCGGATTTTTCGACGGGCGATGGTTTTGCGGGTTCGATAGGTGTTTTAACTTCTTCGGCCACTTCCGCCGGAGTTTCAGGAACAACCGGTTTTTGTGTTTCCGTTTCGGCGGGCTTCGCTGTTTCAGCCGGCGGATTTAAATCGTCCGCAATTTTTTGTTCAGGTTCCGGCGTTGCCAGCGGAACTGGCTGCGGCTCCTTCGGAATTTCGCTTACAGGCTTTTTCTGGAATGATTCGGTCGGAATCTCCGTTTTCGACTCCTCAGGAAGTTTTACCGGCTCGATTGCCGCCGGAACTACTGTTTCCGGTACGGGCGCCGTTTCCTGAACGGCAGGTTCAACTTTCGGTGTAACGACTTCTGTTTTGACTTCGGCGAGTTCGACTGGCGGAGCGACAACCACTATTTTTTGCTCCGCCGGCTCGGATTGTAGAGTCGTAATTTCCGGTTTCGGAATTTCAATTTCGGCTTTAACAGCCGGTACATCCGGACTGGGCGGAGTAATTTCCGCTGTTTTTGCAGGCGGATTTTCCGGTTTTATGGGGGCGAAATTAGGCAGCGGATTCGGGCCGATCTGAGCTTCCAGGCCGTCGGTGCCGCCATTTATCTTTTTATATAAATTTTCTACGGTAATGTATTTGCCGATGTCGGGCTTGTCGGTCTTATAGCTCCGGACGTAATTGTCCAGGGCTTCTTTGTCCTTGCCGTCGGCTTCGAGAGCTAAGCCAAGACGCCAAACGCTCGAGCGCCACCATGCGCTCTTATCCGGCAATACGCTGATTGAACGCCGCAATCTGACGATTGCCTCGGGGTAATTATTTTGCTGATAGAGAGCCCAGCCGTTGAGCTCCTCGATGCGGCCGCGAAGGATCGCCGAAAGCATTTGACCCGGAACGTCCGGGATGAGAATCATTTCACCGCGTGCGAACGCAATGGTCCGGCTTTCATACAGTTCGTTTGCCATGACGGCCGCCGCCGGTGCCGCTACTTCGAGTCCCGCATCCGCATTGCCCACAGCAGCATTAGCGAAATCGGCAGCTTTTTCTACGGCGATTTGCTTCTGAAGCAGCAGCGAAGCAGCATAGAGCTGGCGGTGAAGCTTCATTTTATCGTCGCCCCTAACGAATTCTTCGGCGGAGGCCGCGATCTGGGCACTATTTGGATTGTCGCCATCTAGTTTTTGCGACAATTGTAAAAGGATTTTAAGTTTTGCGGCATTCTCCGCATTATCCGCGGCGATCGGCTCGAATATGCTTGCCCGCCGTTCGGCGGAGATAAGATCGGTGAAACTGCCCGCATCGCGTGGTACCCTTCGGCCGAGCTTGGTTTGAATTTGTCCGTCTTTAACTGTAAAACTTTTCCGCAGTTCCTCGACGGCTTCGCGGTAAAAACCTGACATCAGGCGGGCGGATGCGATCTCGTATTCGAGTGTCGGGAAGTTGCCGTAACGGCGGGCATTTATCAACACCCGTTCCGCATCGACCGGTTTGTTTTGACTCATCAGACCGCGTGCAAGAGCAATGTGCGACCAAATGAAGCGGGGCTCCAAATCAACTGCTTTCTGGCCGTACTCAACAGCTTTGCCGCCTTGATCGTTGGCGGCATACCAATAGGCGGCACCCGCCAGGAGATTCAAATTGTTCGGTATTTGCTCGAGCGATTTTGCGAGTTCGGTTTCGGCTTCGGCTTTTTTCCCGGCGTCAAAAAGTGAAAGTATGAGGCCGGTACGGGCCGGGATGTCGTTGTCGTATTTGGCCAGAACTTCGCGGTAAAGAGCTGCGGACTCATCGGCTTTCCCGAGCGCCCGTTTCATTTCGGCCAGGCTGCGGCGGGCAGAACTTGATTCGGGATCTAATTCGAGTGCCTTTTCGTAAGCCTTTGCTGATTCTTCAAGATCGAAGTTAAGCCGGTGAGCCAAGCCGAGCGTTTGATACGCGGTGATCGAAGCCGGATCGGCCAAAGCAGCAGCCTCCGCCAGGCGTCTGGCATCACCGCCGGATTCAATTCCCAGGTAAAACGCCGCCAAAGCAAGCAGCTGCGATGAATTTCCCTCAGCTTTGTTTTCGATCATGGAAGCAATCTCAACAGCCGCGCCACGCTGGCCCCGGTAATACAAATTAGCCGGAAATTTTGAAACTACCTCGGCAAACAGCCGGGCCGGAATCGGCTTTGGAATTTCAAAGGCTGCCGACGTGAAAAAAGCAACACCCTTATCCAATTCGTTCTCCAGCAATTTCTCGTCGCCTAACGCGGCATAAGCAGCAACGAGAGCGTCGGCAGCGCGCGGCCTTTCGTCGGAATTCGGATAAGCGGCAATGAATTTTTTGAGAGCTTCAATTCTTTCAGCGGGAGCGGAAGCGGCTAACAATGCGTCGAGCCGGGCTTTTTCAGCGGCCGGATTGGCGGCAACTGGAGCTGGTTTGGCAGCGACAGGCCTTTTCACCGCCGGTCTTTTTTGGGCGGCAGCCGCCAGCGTAAATAAAAGTATGATTAATAATATTCCTAAATTCTTCATAAAATCCGGTTATAGCTTTAATTTCGAAGCCTTACCTTAAAACTAAAAATATATCACGAAATTGCATTTGAGGCCGTCTGGTTCTATTCTCGAAAGATGAACGAGCTCGACGACATCTGGCCGGAAATGCTATCCAAAGCACTGGAAAAAGCGCGCGGTTCCGGGCGGCATGATGTAGCCGATTATCTAACGCTAAAGGCGACGAACGACGAGCTTCGCAAAACCGGCTCCGCATGGCTGAACGATACGATGCTCGAAATCGCCGGTGCGGCCAACCGCAAAAACGCTGGCATTTCAATCGAACGGCAGGAACCGCACAATTTCTCGTGGCGCGGAGCAAACATGGCCGGTTCTTTGCTCCGCCTTCGTTACGGGGTGAGATGTCTTACTCTGGAAGTGGGTTGGACGCGGACGCCGGCCGATGGATTTATGCGCGGCGGTGCTTTGGCCTTTGCTCGCTTTAAGCATTTTGGAATGGCGAAGCAGAACGCTGAGATCGTGCTGCTTCAATCGAACTCGACGCCTGCATGGCATGTTTATAATGAAGAAAAGGCCGGTGCACACTTTCGGTCCGAATCGATGCTCGGGCATTTTAGAATTTTTCTCAGTGAATGACTCGGCCACCTTTTTTTTTATCATTGTGTAGGATAGAATACAGGATTAGTTTGGTGGAATTCAGGAGATATTTAAAACGTGAGAGCAGAGCTAGAGAAATTAATAGATTTACAAAAGACGGATACACACATTCGTAAATTAAAAAATTCAATAGATACGGCGGAAGCAAGGCGTGCAGAGATCGAACAAGAGTTTGAACAGCACGCCTTTTCCATACGCGAAATTCAAGGCCGCCGGGATAAACTTCACGCCGACCGGGCCGATCTGGACAAGCAGATCGCCGAAAATAAAACTTATCTTGAACGTGCCGACCGCAATCTAAAAAACTCGCAAAATCAAAAGGAATACGAGACGGCGATGAGGGAAACGGACGCATTGCAAAAGCAGATAGCGGCGTTTGAAACTCAGGTCATCGAAAAAATGGCGGGTGCCGAAGAGGTCGATAAGGAAATCGAAGAACGGGCGGATGAGATCAACAGCCTCGACGCCAAGCGTGACGAGGCGATAAAGGTTTTTGAAAAAGAGCTTGTAGAGAATAAGAAACATTTCAACGCGGAAACCAAAAAACGTGAAGAAGTCTTTATTACACTCCCGCCGCAGCTTGCATCGGTTTACAATCGCATGGCCCAGCGCAGCCGCGACGGAATAGCCGTGGCCGCAGTGATCAACGGCTCATGCAGCGCCTGCTTCATGTCGCTCCGCCCGCAAATGCAGGTCGAAGTCCGAAAAGGCGACCAAATCATCACCTGCGAAAGCTGTACGCGGATCTTGTATATGCCTAAAAAAGAAGAACAGAGTGAAGCAATTGCGTAAATGGTTCAGAGTTCAAGCTTCAGCTTGTCTTTTACACTATCCGAAAGACAAGCTGAAAGCTTGAACTCAGAACATTATTTCGCCCATTCATCAGTGATGTGGACATCGACGTTGACGGGAACTTTTTTCACATATTCCTCGCCTGCCGAGCACATTGCTTTATCCAATTTTACTGAAATATCTTCAGCTTCGGCGGCGTCGCATTCGATGATTATTTCGTCATGGACGATGTTTACGAGCTTTGCGGAAGTGCCGGACATTTGATCGTGAAGAAGCCGCATTGCGCGTTTCAGGATGTCGGCGGACGTTCCCTGGATCGGCATATTGATGCCGTTTCGCCGGGCCCCGCTGACTTGCTGGCGGTCGTTTTCATCGAACCGCAGCCGCATCATTCTACCGGAAGCCGTTCGCGCCTGCCGTTCCGCGACGACCTTGTTTCCCGATTCGCGAAGATATTTGTCCAGCCCTCTAAAAGTGCCGAAATATTTCCGCATCGTGTTTTCGGCTTCGGTCTGGCCGAGGCCGGTCATTAGCGCAAATCTTGATGCTCCGATACCGTAAACGATGCCGAAATTTAGGCGTTTGGCGAAAGAGCGCTGTTCGCCGGTGATGTCTTCCGGTTTGACGCCGAAAACCTGGGCCGCCGTGATTGTGTGAAAATCCTGGCCGGAAACGAAGGCGTTGATAAAGTTTTCGTCATCGGAGAATTCAGCCAAAATACGAAGCTCGATCTGCGAATAGTCGGCTATGACAAGCTTGCGGCCTTCGGGAGCGGTGAAGCAGCGGCGGTATTGCTCATCGTGCGGTATTTGCTGAAGATTCGGATTAGAACACGAAAACCGCCCGGTCGGAGCGCCGATCTGGCGGAAATCGGCGTGAATTCTGCCAGTTTTTGGTTCGATAAATTCAAGGATTTTCTCACCGAAACTCGTTAGCGATTTTGCGACGCCGCGATATTCCAAAAGCTTTGCAACAACAGGATAATCGGCGGCAAGCGGCTGTAGTTGCCATGCTCGCGTCGTGTTGGGAACGGGCACGCCGAGGTTGAGCAGTGCGTCGGTCACCTGCTGCTGCGAATCAAGATTTATCTCAGAGCGGCCGAAAAGCGATGCCTGCGCGACGCCGGCCGAAAGCAAATCCTGAAGCTCATCGGCGGCCTTCGCCTGTGCAATTTTTACGCGTTCAAGCTGTTCGCGCCAACGTGATTCTTCAAGGTAAAAGCCGTTCAACTCCATTTCGGCTATCGGCATCACACATTCGAATTCGAGGTTCGCCACGCGTTCGAGATCGTCGGTCTTTAATCTCGCCGCGACCTGCTCATGCAGCGGAACCATCACGGCGGCATCGCGGGCGGCGTATTCGATCTGCGACTGCGACAATTCGTTCGCTCCCCAATTGCTGATCTGCTGCGATTTGTCGAGCTCGGCGGAGATAAAAAATTGGGCGACGTCCGCGAGCGAATGACGCCGGTCCTGATCGCCTGCGGCAATCAGCTGACTGGCGAGATATGTATCGAAAATACCATTTAGCTCCGCGCCCAGATGATGACGGACCCATTTGGAATCGAATTTTGCATTGTGCGCGATCTTGGTTTGCCTGCCATTCGACAGCAGGTCGCGGAGCGGCGCAAGTTCCGTCATAGTGCTAGTGTCGCCTCTTTCGGCAAAAGGTTTGAGGTCGATTACCTGCGTATTCTTGCCGTCGCTTAACTGGATAAGGCGCAGATTGCCGCGATAGGGATCGAGCTCGGTTGTTTCCGTATCGAAACCCAAAAATTCCGCGTTTGCTAATTCGCCGACTGCTTTTTGCACTCCTTCGGCGTCGCGGACGACTTGAAAATATACTTCCATTTATAGTGAATCGTAAATCATGAATTCGTGAATAGTTGATTGTAGCGTTTCCCGGCGGTATCTAAAAATTGAACGAGGTAATCGTTAACAACAACTATTCACGATTAACCATTTACGATTCACGAAAATTAGTTTATAATTAGCCGAGTTTGCCTAAAGTAGTTTTCGAACGTGTGAAAATGAGCAAGCGATTGAGGATTTTAAGACCGTCCTACTAAAGAGGACACAGATTTTATAGGGTCGAGCACGGTTTCCGGTTAGGAAATGGGTGCTCCCTGAACGAGAAAAAGCCAAAAAACTTTTTTGAGAATTAGAGATTCCTGCGTGACTACATTCAAAGACCGTCGTTTTGGAAACCACTTCCAGAAATACGCCATTAAAAATTAAAAGCACGTGCAAAATCTGCTTCGCCGCTTATTGCGGATGTTAAAAGTCTTTCCAATCCATCCAATTCAACTGCTCAAAACCAGTCTTTAGGCCGACATAGAAACTACATTTGTAAGGAAAACTATATAAGTATGTCAAAAGAACTGATAATCAGTGTCAATGGCGGCGAGAAGAAGATCGCAATTTTGGATAATGGCCGCGTGACCGAATTTTACATCGAACGCGGGGACGAAAATGCCGGAATTGCCGGCAACATTTATAAAGGCCGGGTGCAGCGGGTATTGCCCGGAATGCAGTCAGCATTTGTTTCGATCGGCCTTGAGCGGGACGCGTTCCTTTACGTCTCGGACTTCTTCGACGAGGAAGAAGAGATCGAGCGCATCGTGATGGAAAAATCGAAAAAATCCACACCCGAAGAAGCAAAACGCGAAGCCATCGACCAGATCGACCGTGCCCGAATCGACCGCGAAAAACAGATGGAAGCGGTGCAGGAAATAGCCGAACCTTTGGAAGAGGGACGGGCGGAGGCAATTGAAGACGAGGCGGAAGAATCAGAACCTCAACAGCAGCCCGAAGGCGAACGCAAGGGCCGCAATCGCGGTCGCGGTCGCGGCAGAGGCGGACGTGACGCAAGACTATCGCACGAACAGAAAGAGCAAGCCGCTCCCGTGTTTGAAATGGATGATTCGGGATTTGAACGCATCATTGACGATGAAGATACCGGCGATATGTTTAAGGACGCATATATGCAGGAAGCGATCATCGACCAGGTGCGGGCCATCGAATTCGATATGGAAGGCGTAGCGGCTGCCGAGGTGGGCTCACTTATTGGTGCGGTTGCGGAAGCGCAGAGCGGTTTCGAACGCATTGCGGATGAAGACGAAGAACCTGCACCGGAGCCGCGAGGCAAAAAGAGCGCGGCAAAATCACGCGGCGGCAAAGGAGCGAAAAAACCCGCTTCGAAAAAGCCGACTGTGGAAGCAAAACCGGTTGGAACTCAGGAAACCGAAGTTCCGGTGAAAGAAAAGAAAGCCAAGTCGTCTGCAAAACCGGCTAAAGGTAAAACTTCGCGTGGAAAATCCAAAACAGAAGCCGGACAATTGGAAGACGCCGAAGCGAGCTTAAAAGAATCCGGCGATTCGGCGGAGATGACAGTGCGTCGCGGTGGACGCGGAAGGCGTCGTGGCGGCCGCGGTCGAAAGCCTGAGGGTGAGGGAATCGAAGAAAATACGGATTCAGGCGAGACCGGCGAAGACGGTATTGATGAAACCCAGCCGGAAAACTTAGAGATGGAAGCGGCTGAAACCGAAGCTCCGGCGCCAGTCGAAGCAAGGCGCTCCAGACGTAATGAGGAAGTAAAAAAAGTGAAGGAAGTCGAGGAAACTCTGGATACGGATGAAAATTCGGAGGAACAAAAAGATACAAGAAATACCCGCGAGCCAAGAGAAGGCCGTGATAACCGCGGCGGGCGTGATAACCGTAATCGTGACAACCGCGATAACAGGGAAAACCGCGATACGCGTGAAAAACCCGCCCAAGGCGAACGCGGCCCAAGAAATGACCGCAATGACCGTCTCGAACGCGGCCCGAGCAACAACAGGAGCGACCGCAACGACCGCAGCCAAAGAACGCCGCAGCCTACGATCTCCGATCTATTGCGTGAAGGACAGGAAATTCTCGTTCAGATAGCAAAAGAACCGATCGCAAAAAAAGGCGCCCGAATCACATCGCACATCGCTTTGCCGGGACGCTACCTGGTTTATATGCCGACCATAGAGCATCTCGGCGTGTCGCGAAAGATCGAATCGGCGAGCGAACGCAGCCGTTTGCGAACGCTTATTCAGCGTATCAAGCAGGAAGTGGAACTTCCATCTGGCGGCTTCATCGTTCGGACGGCAGGTGTCGGAATATCCGAAGAAGACTTGAAGAACGACGCTATTTATTTGGTGCGGACGTGGCTCGATATCAAAAAGACGACGGAAAAAGCTAAATCTCCGGCACTGGTTCATCAGGACCTGGACATTGTTCAGCGAATCCTGCGTGATCAAATGTCGGATGAGTTCACTGCAATTCGAGTGGACAGCGAGGAAGAATATCTTCGTACGGTCGAATTCGTAAACCGCATTCAGCCGAAGATGGTCAATCGCGTAAAGCTTTACACGCGTGATGAGCCGATCCTCGACGCATACGGCGTGCAGGAAGAGATTGACAAGGCCTTGAAACCGCGTGTTTGGCTGAAATCGGGCGGATATCTGGTCATCAATCAAACCGAAGCTCTCGTCGCGATCGACGTCAACACCGGCAAATTCGTCGGCAAGGGAAATGCTCGGCTCGAAGATACGATCACGCGAACGAATATGGAAGCGGTCGATGAGATCGCACGCCAGATCCGCCTACGCGACCTCGGCGGCATCATAGTGCTCGATCTGATTGACATGGAAGACCGCCGGAACCGGCACAAGGTTTCGCAGGCTTTGCAAGACGCACTCGCGTCGGACAAATCGCCGAACAAGGTACTTTCGTTCAACGATTTCGGGCTGATCATTATGACGCGTAAACGTGTCAAACAGTCGCTCGAACGAACGATGTGCGCTCCGTGCGATTACTGCGAAGGAGCAGGCTGGGTGAAATCGCCGCAGACTGTCTGTTACGAAATACTAACTGAAGCAAGACGGCTGTCGAGGCACCTTGACGACGTAAGGCAGACAACACTTCGGGTTCATCCAGATGTTGCAAAAGCTATCAGAACCACGGAAAAGGAAGTGTTCGACGAGATCGAACACCTTGTCGGCACTGTTGATGTGACGGCGGATAAATCCATCCATCAGGAACAGTTCGATTTTGCGTTTATTTAACTGAGTGTTGGATTTATTACGACAGCAAGGCAGGAGATGAATCTTTCCTGCCTTTCTCGTTTATGTTTAAAGCTTCAAATCTTTCTTGGCTTCTTTGGGATTCGAAGGTTTAACAAAGATCGATTCGGGCACAGATTTATTGAATTCGACCGATTCGTAATTGATTCTGGAAGTGTGAGCTCCTCCGGTGAAATGATCGACGACGTAGGGTGCTCTTATACCGCCCGTTTCAACGAATTGCGCGTAGCGGTCTTCTTCCTTTACTTCTTCGTTATCCGGGTTAAGGCGTTTATACATCGCCTTCTGCGGCAGAGCGTCATCCGCCGCGAACTCAAACTCGACGACCAGGCCGTCCTTATAAGTTAATTTGACGACCTCGTTTCGTTTGCCAAGCGTTGCCGGACGTTTGCCGACATAAGATAGAGCTGCGTCGCCGCGCCAATGGCCGCGAAGCAAATTGTCGAGACTGGTCCGCATACCGCGTTTAAAATTCTCGATCTGTTTTTCGTCCTGCACCTTTATCAGATCCTGATCGCCGTCGTAAACCCAAGCTGTTTTGTCTGTATTCGTCTGCACCGAGCGAACGCCGCCGCCTTTGAAATCGGTGCGTTCCTTGAAAGGAAATACGATCACATCGGTAAACGTCTGCGATGAAATTACGATATTCTCCTTAATAATACTATAACGGCCCCGGCCGATCTGCGTTTTTACATTCGTATATTTTTCACCGCCAAGGTTCCGAATCGCTTTTTGAAGAACGGCCTCTGCTTGGGAATTTAGCCTTTCAGGTTGAGCATGAGCGTATTGATTCAACAGCAGTGTCAATAATATTAAAACTATGAATTTGTACATATTGTGGATGAGAAAAAGGCTTTGATGACATTTTATCACCAAAGCCTTTGATGCAGAAAGGTTTCGAATAGTTTAGTTCAGGCTGAAGGCGTCCATCGGTTTGACGACGATCTCGCCGTTTTCGGCATCGACGACGAAGCGCATTCCCATTTTCCATTCGTTAGTTATCGGTAGTTTTACCTTTTGATCTATGTAGCGTTTCAGGAAACGGGCCCCGTAGGCCGGACTGAAGCCTTTTTCCGTTAACAGATCGAGGGCAACTTCCGAAACTTCGACCAATTTTCCCTGCGACTCCATTCTGCGTTTGAGTTTGGCAAGATAAATTTCGGCAATATCGCGAACTTCATCCATCGTCAGCGGCGAGAAAATGATGATCTCATCGATACGGTTGCGGAATTCCGGAGAGAAGCGTGTTTCGGCGGCCTTCATTACTTCTCCCTTGATCTGGATTACATCGCCGAGTGTTTTCTGGCCGAAACCAAGCGGTTTTTCGTATCGTTTGAAATTCTCGGAGCCAAGATTCGACGTCATAATTACGATCGCGTCGGAAAGATAAACCTTCTTGCCGCGCCCGTCGGTCATCCAGCCTTCGTCGAATGCCTGAAGGAAGAGATTCATCAAATACGGCGAAGCTTTCTCGACTTCATCGAGCAGCAAAACGGTGTACGGATTATCGCGAAGCTGTTCTGTCAAAATACCGCCTCGCTCAGATCCGACAATGCCGCGCGGCATTCCGATCAGCTTTTCGATTCCGACCGTTCCGTCGCCGTATTCGCTCATGTCGATTCGGATCATTTTGCCTTCATCGCCGAACATAAATTCCGCAACGGCTTTTGCCAGCTCGGTTTTTCCGACGCCGGTCGGGCCAAGGAAAAGCAGAACGCCGTCGGGCGCATAATGATTATCCTTGAGAGGGCCTTTGTTCAGCCTAAGCCTTTCGGCGACCGAGCGGACGGCATCCTTCTGGCCGATCACACGGTTCGCCAGATCGATTTCCATCGCGGAAAACCGGTCGGATGTGTCCCGGTAGATCATGTCCTTCGGAATACGCGATTCCTGGGAAATAACGTCGATAATATGTTCGGGCAGAACAGTTAAGCCATTTGGTTCATTGATCTCGACCTTGACCGAAGCGGTATCGAGCCATCCGATAGCTTTGTCCGGCAGGTGAAGATTGCGAATATATTTTGGCGACATTTCGAGCGCGGTATTAATTGCTTCGTCCGAGATCGTAACTGAATAATTTTTCTCCAAACGCGGACGCAGGCCTATGAGAATTTCTTTTGTCTGGTCAATGGTCGGCTCGTCGACCTTTACCAAACGGAAGCGTCTGGAAAGTGCTTCATCCTCACCAATGTATTCTTTGTACTCGGTAGTTGTAGTCGCGCCGATGATCCGAAGTTCACCCCGGGCGAGGCTCGATTTGAACATGTTCGCTGCATCCGACGACGTTCCCATCGCCGCACCGGCACCGATTATGGTGTGGGCCTCGTCGATGAATAGGATAATGTTTGTTTTTTCCTTTACCTCATCGATAATGCCTTTAATCCGTTCCTCAAACATTCCGCGAAGCATCGTTCCCGCCACCAGGCCGCCCATTTGAAGTTGAACAATATGAGCCTCACGCAATCTGGATGGAACTTTTTCTGGTTCGAGTTCGATCAAACGCGCTAACCCTTCGACAACCGCTGTTTTACCCACGCCCGGTTCACCGACAAGCATCGGCGAATTCGAACGCTCCTTGTGCGAAAGGATCTCGATCATTTGAAGAATCTCTTTTTCGCGGCCGATCGTCGGCGGAAACTTGTCCTCGCGAGCCATCTTGTTCATCGAAACCCCGAAATGCCTAAGGAATGACGGCAATTCGTATTTCTGTCTCGAACGTTCTTCTTCCTTTTCACGCTTGCGAATTCTCGTCCGTGCGGTCTGTGCTACTTCGTCTGACGGCACGCCAAGATTTTGCAGAACGTCATTCAGAATACTTCTTTCGTCATTTGAAAGAACGTAGAAAATGTCGCTGCCGTCAATTACTCGCCGTCCCTGCGAACGGGCGCGATCCATTGCCCGTTTAAATAATTCCGTGGTTTCCGGCGCAATGCGGTAGCCTTTACCACTATGCTGGCGCCCGCTTGCCATGCGTTTTTCGATAAGCAATTTTACCGAACGCGGATCGACGGCCAGATCACGCATCGTCGCGGTAAAAAGCTCATCTTCCTCATGGGCGACGGCATGCAAAATGTGTTCGATCGCGACATAATTCTGGTCGCGCTTCTTGGATTCATCCAAGGCGGATTCTAAAACACGCCGGCCGCTGTCGCTGAATTTGTCTTTGTATGCGTCTATATCTGCCATAAAACTTATTTTAATTCCTTAAACTTTCGATGCCGGTTTTAAGGAATCTGCCGCCTTAATTCTTATACTAACATTTTGAAAAGAGCCGCGAACAGGAATTTTCGACATGCAATGAAAATGAGAGTTGCGTCAATCAATTCCAATTAAACAGTGACCTGAATATCTCCTTTGAATTTTCGGGTCCGGCCAGTTCCAAACTTACAAAATCTTCTCCGGCCTCTACCTTAAGCGTGAAACTCAAAAACGGGCAGCATTTCCTTTCCAATCGATAGTTGCAATCAGATCCTTCAGGATCGAACTATCGAGCGGGAACCGGTAAATATAGCCGCTCCCCGATTCGGTAAAATCGATCAAGGAAGCGGCCAGTTTTTCGAGATGCTCCTTTCGCCGGGCCCGCAATTCATTGCCGGTCAGGAGGCAGGCGCCCGGAATATTATTTCTCATATGGTCATTCGCCGGCAGATTGGGCCATTGCTTTCCCGACTTGTACTTTTGCGGGACGGAGAAGCTTGTCGCCCAGTTTATAGCCGCGCGTGTATTCGGCGGTAACTTTGCCGTCCTGATCGGCTTCGACCAACGCCGTATCGATCGCTTCGTGAATTTCCGGATTGAAATTCGAGCCGACAGACGGAACAGCTTCGACACTCACGCTCAGTAATGCCTGTTCGAAAGATCGCGCCGTACCTTTTACTCCGCCTAGAAGCACTTCAGCCGATGAATCTTTCTCGCTTGCGGTGATTGCCAGATTAAGATTATCCAATACCGGCAAAAGCGTCGTCAGAAAATTGAACTGGCCTTGTTTTGCACGATCTTCAAGCGTTTTCATCAGACGGGCACGCATATCCGACGTTTCCTTTTCCAGCCCGGCTTTTGCTTCCTCGAACTTTGCTTGAACACCAATAAGCTTTGCTTCAGCGGCTTCGCGGCGGTCGGTTTCAACTTTAAGCCGTTGCTCAAGGTCGATTTCAGCCGCAGTCCTCACAGGTTCCTTCGATGTTTCAACGGCGCCGGTAATACGTTCGCCTTGGTCATTAAAGCGTCTTTTATCGGCAAAAGGTATTCTCTGCGTCTCGTCTTCCAGAAATTCTTCGTTTAACGGTTCGTTCTCATTCATCTTTTTCTTCTTAAACATTATTTGTAAATAGTAAATCGTAAATCGTCAATAGGAAAGGTGCGTTCTGAGTTCATGCTTCAGCGTGTCTTATCCTAAAGCCGAAGACACGCTGAAGCATGAACTCAGAACGGGAGACTAACCGCCCGCAGCCTTTTGTTCGTTTTCGGCCGCCGCAAATTTCATCTCGCTATTTTCGGCCGAAAGCTTTACCGTTTGACCGGAGGCAATCTCCCCTTTCAGCAGTTTTACCGCCATCGGGTTTTGAATCAGCGTTTGAATTGCCCGTTTCAAAGGCCGGGCGCCATAAACAGGATCGTAACCTTCGGTAATTATCAATTCTCTTGCTGAATCCTCGAGTTCGATTGCGATCCCGCGTTCGCCGAGATTCTTACGCAGTTTTTCGAGCTGGATATCGATGATCTTTGCGATTTCGTCCCTGCTTAGCTGCTCGAAAACGACAATGTCGTCGATCCGATTTAGAAACTCAGGTTTGAAATGATCACGCAAAATTTCCATCACCGATTCGCGGGCTTGTTTTTCGTTGCCCTCAGCAGCCTGTATCTCGCGTGAGCCTAAATTCGAGGTCATGATCAATACCGTGTTCTTGAAATCGACAACGCGGCCTTTTGAATCGGTTAAACGCCCGTCGTCGAGAATTTGAAGCAGCACATTAAAAACATCGGGATGAGCTTTTTCAATTTCATCAAAAAGAATGACTGAATACGGACGCCGCCGGACGGCTTCAGTCAATTGACCGCCTTCTTCATAACCGACGTATCCGGGAGGTGCTCCGATCATTCTGGCTACAGCGTGTTTTTCCATGTATTCCGACATATCGAGCCGGATCATCGAACGCTCGTCGTCGAATAAAAATTCCGCCAACGCCCTTGCAGTCTCGGTTTTACCGACACCGGTGGGGCCGAGAAATATAAACGATCCGACCGGGCGATTCGGGTCCTGCAAACCGGCCCGCGCACGCCGAACGGCATTTGCGACCGCTTCCAATGCTTCATCCTGGCCGATCACGCGGGTGCGAAGCTTTTCTTCCATTTGGACAAGCTTCTGCATCTCGCCTTCGAGCATTTTTGAAATGGGAACGCCAGTCCATTTCGCAACTACTTCGGCAACGTCCTCTTCGTCAACTTCTTCCTTGAGGAAAACGCCTTCGGATTGAAGCTCTTCCAGCCGGAGCTGTTCAGTTTCGAGAAGTTTTTCTATTTCGGGAATTCGCCCATATTGCAACTCGGCGGCTTTATTCAGATCACCGGCCTGTCGTGCCCGTTCCAGTTCGGTTTTCGATTCATCGAGCTGTGCCTTCAGCGTCCGCATCTTCTCGATCTCGTCTTTTTCAGACTGCCATTTGGCCTTCATCGCCGAGGATTTTTCGTTTAAGTCCGCAATTCGCCGTTCGATGTCCTCGAGACGCTGTTTCGATTTTTCGTCGGTTTCGCGGGAAAGCGCCTGACGCTCAATCTCAAGCTGGAGAATTTCGCGTTCGAGCACGTCGATTTCCTGCGGCATTGAATCGATCTCGATACGGAGTTTACTGGCCGCTTCATCTATCAGGTCGATAGCCTTGTCGGGCAAAAAGCGGTCGGTTATATACCTGTTTGAAAGCGTTGCCGCCGCGACGATTGCGGAATCCTTCACACGGACGCCGTGATGCAGTTCGTAACGCTCCTTCAATCCGCGAAGGATCGCAATCGTATCCTCGACTGTGGGCTCGCCGATATAAACCTGCTGGAAACGGCGTTCGAGAGCTTTGTCCTTCTCAATATATTTCTGGTATTCACCGAGCGTAGTCGCTCCGACCGCCCGCAGCGTTCCGCGCGCAAGGGCCGGTTTCAGCATATTCGAGGCATCAATCGAGCCTTCCGAAGCTCCCGCACCAACGAGCGTGTGAAGCTCGTCAATAAACAAAATTATCTGTCCTTCAGCCTTTTCAACTTCATTCAGCACGGCTTTCAAGCGGTCTTCGAACTCACCGCGATATTTCGCACCGGCGAGCATAGCACCAAGATCGAGCGACACAAGGCGCTTGTTCTTGAGTGTTTCGGGAACGTCGCCTGAAACGATTCTTTGAGCAAGGCCTTCGACGATCGCGGTTTTACCTACGCCCGGTTCACCAATAAGGACTGGATTATTCTTAGTGCGCCGGGAAAGAATTTGAATAGCCCGACGGATTTCTTCATCGCGGCCGATAACCGGATCAAGCTTGCCTTTTCGAGCACGTTCGGTTAGATCCTGAGCGTATTTTTCCAGAGCCTGAAAATTTTCCTCTGCATTCTGGTCTGTAATCCGGCTGCCGCCACGCATTTCGGTGATGACCTTTTCCAGGTCTTCACCCGTCACGTCGTTCGAACGCAGTATACGCCCGGCGTCACCTTCTTTTTCGGCGGCAATCGCAATCAAAATATGCTCGGTCGAAATGTATTCGTCCTGCATCGTCTCGGCGATCTTCTGCACGTCCTGAAAAATTGTATTTGTCCGCGAGCTGAAATACTGCTGCCCGCCGGTTACCTTCGGAAGCTTAGCGATCGAAGCATCCAGATCGGTCAATATTTGCGGAATGTTAGCTCCGATCTTGCCGAAAATCGGACGCACCACACCTTCCTTCTGCTCAAGCATCGCTGATAAAATATGTTCCGGCTCGACCTGCTGATTCTGGTTCTTTTCAGCAACACCGATTGCCGATTGAACCGCTTCCTGCCCACGAATGGTAAATCTGTCGAATCTCATAAAGGAATCCTCGTGCTTAGTCTCTAACAATAATATAACTTGAGTGTGTTATTGTCAAGTATCTGACTGATCTTGAAATGCTCTGTGATGCTATGCGAATTAGTCTTTTTTAGGTGACACTAATGATTTTGTCAGTTATATTTAACACCGAACATTCCGAACAATTAAAACGATAATCTCTTCTCGTTGAACTCAGATGAAAATTTTCCGTGAAATACTTTGGCCGGTGTTGGCCGTGCTCGCCGCGTTTTTTGTCGGCGGAATTATTATATTGATTCTCGCCGACGATCCGTTGACGGCGTACAGCCTTTTGCTTTCGAGTTCGTTCGGGTCGATCCGCGACGTGGCGTGGATGCTACACTACGCAACACCGCTGATATTTACGGGGCTGGCCGTATCGGTCGCGTTTCGATGCGGGCTGCTGAATATCGGAGCCGAAGGGCAGCTGTATATTGCAGCGTTCGCAACGGCGTGGATTGGTATTAAATTCGGCGGTACGGTCGTTAATAATTTCGGCACGGCAGAAAATTGGTCGTGGTTCAGCTTGCCATGGTATTTGCTGATCCCGCTTTGCATGCTCGCGGCGATGGTCGCCGGCGGCATTTGGGGGGCAATTCCGGGAATTTTGAAGGCAAAATTCGGTTCGCATGAGGTTATCAATACGATCATGTTGAATTTTATCGCGATCGCCTTGGTTGGCTATCTAACACAATATCAGTTCAAGGATCCAAGCGGTCCAATTCAGCAAACGCCACACATTGGCGAAGCAGCTTATATTCCACAACTCGATGAATTTCTGCCATTTATAACGCCGGATGTCCCGCTGAATATGGCTTTTCTGCTCGCACTGGTAATGTGCGTGCTCGTTTATATCTTTTTATGGAAAACGAAGTGGGGGTATGAACTGCGTGCGGTCGGCGAGAGTCCGAGTGCGGCGGAATATGGCGGAATTTCGCCTAAAAAGCAAATTATTATCGCGATGACAATTTCGGGTATGCTTGCCGGAATGGTCGCGATCAGTGAAGTTATGGGCACGCGGCATAATTTCGAGAGCGGTTTTTCCGCCGATTGGGGTTTTCTGGGAATCGCGGTCGCACTGCTCGGACGCAATCACCCGCTCGGCGTGCTGATCGCGGCTTTGTTTTTCGGCGTGCTTTTGCGCGGTGAGATATTTGTCGACGCATTTACCACTAAAGTTTCCAAAGATTTGGGTTGGGTATTGCAGGCGATAATTATCCTGTTTGTAGCATGTTTCCAAATCTACTCGAAAGGCCCGCGAACAAGGGGGAAAGTATAATGGAAATTCTAGGTATTTTTAGCTTTGCCCTTTTATTCGCGACGATCCGGTCGGCGACGCCGTTGATCTTCGCGGCCCTAGGAGGTTTGTTTTCGGAACGTGCCGGTGTGATCAATATTGCTCTCGAAGGCCTAATGCTTTGCGGAGCATTTACCGCCGCCGTCGTTACATATCAAACCGGAAATCCTTATCTTGGAATGTTTTCCGGCATCATCGCGGGCGGGCTTTTGGCATTGCTGTATGCATTCGCCTGTATAAAATTCGAAGCGGACCAAGTCGTTGCCGGGATGGCAATAAATTTCCTGATGATCGGGCTTCCTGCATTGATAAGCGTCGGGCTATACGATTCGGCCGGTTCGACGCCGCAGATCGATAAACTCGACAAATTGCCGAACTTCTACAACAGCGTTTCGCTTACCTCGATCATAGCTTTTGCGATGGTTCCAGTCGTTTGGTACGTCGTTTACAAAACGCCATTTGGGCTGCGTTTGCGGGCGGCTGGTGAGAATCCCGAAGCGGCTGATTCGGCTGGTGTAAATGTAATCAAGCTAAGATACATCGGGGTAGTGATATCGGGATTTCTTGCGGCTGCCGGCGGGGCTTTTCTATCGATTGGCGACTCATCGCTGTTCGTAAAATCAATGACGGCCGGACGTGGTTTCATCGCTCTTGCCGCCCTGATTCTTGCAAAATGGCGTCCGGTGCAGGTCATGATCGCATGCCTTTTCTTTGGTTTTACACAAGCCCTCACGGTCGAGATTCCAAATGCCCCCTGGGCAAGGATCAACGGCGAACCTATTCCAATTCAATTTATCGAAATGATCCCATATGTGCTGACGATCATTGTCCTCGCAGGCTTTATCGGCTTGTCCCGCGCACCAAAAGCTCTCGGAATTCCGTATCGAAAAGAAAGCTGATTTGGCTAGAATTTCATCCACATTCGCGCAGATGGCATTAAACCGTCTGCGCTTTTTTGTGTTAATCTGGGATTCCTACAAGTTTATGAGCTATGAGAATGCAGTAGAAGCGGCTGACTTTATCAAAACGAAATACAGCAAAGGCATCGAAACGGCGATTGTTTTGGGCAGCGGGCTTGGTGCGTTTGCGGAGCGGCTTGAGAACGCGGTCAAAATTCCGTATGAAAGCATTCCGCATTTTGCCCATTCTACTGTTCAGGGCCATGCCGGACAGTTAGTTTTGGGTGAGATCGACGGTTTTTCCGTTGCGGTTCAGCAGGGACGTTTTCATTATTACGAAGGCTACGACATGCAGCAGGTGATGTTTCCCATGCGTGTTTTCGGGGTGATGGGAATAAAGAATGTCATTCTCACGAACGCCGCGGGCAGCCTGAGCACGGAAATGACGCCGGGCAGTTTGATGCTGATTTCGGATCATTTGAATATGATGGGAACGAACCCGCTGCGCGGCGCGAACGACGAGCGTTTCGGTGCGCGGTTTCCTGACATGACGGAAGTTTATGACCGCGAATTTCAGCGGATCGCGGCTGATCAGGCGAATGAGATCGCGCAAGAGCGGTTCGATAATGGACAGGATAAAGCCCTAAACAATTTTCTGCATCGCGGAGTTTACTGTGCTCTTTCCGGCCCTACTTACGAAACGCCTTCGGAAATCAGGTTGTATCGATTACTGGGAGCGGATGCCGTCGGCATGTCAACCGTTCCAGAAGCAATTGCGGCGCGGCATCAGGGCATGAAGGTCCTCGGCATTTCGTGCATCACCAATTTTGGCGCCGGTATGACCGATGAGCTTATCAATCACGAAGAAGTGATGGAAACAGGTGCGAAAGTGGCAGAGATTTTCAAGGAACTTCTCAGACGCGTAATTTTGAAGCTGAATTAAACAGGCTAGTTTTTGCATTATCCCGCAAATCCTGTTTATCCTGTTAAACTCACATTTATGATAATTGGAATATGCGGCGGAACGGGTTCGGGGAAAACGACGATTGCGCGGGCGATAGTTAGAGAGGTCGGCGCGGAGAATGTGATCCTTGTCGAGCAGGATTCCTACTACCGCAATCTTTCAGACATGCCTTTGGATGAGCGGCACCAGGCGAATTTCGATCATCCGGATTCCATCGACAGCGAGATGCTTTATAATCATCTCAAACGCCTGAAAAGCGGCGATTCGGTCGAAATGCCGGTTTATGATTTTAAAATGCATACGCGAAATGCCGAAACCGATCATATTGCACCCAAACCGATAGTTTTAGTCGAAGGCATATTGATATTCGCCGAGCCGCGAATCTCGGGTTTGCTCGATTGCCGCGTGTTCGTCGATACGCCGGACGACATTCGGTTTATCCGCAGATTGCAGCGAGACATAACCGAACGCGGACGTACGGCCGAATCCGTGATCGCACAGTATTACCGGACCGTTCGGCCGATGCATCACGAATTTGTCGAACCTTCGAAACGGAATGCCGACATTATCATCCCCGAAGGCGGACAGCTCGGCATCGGCGTCGAATTTCTGTGCAGCATGATACGTGAAAAGCTTAATGCCGAACAAGTTTTGAATGCGTAAGATCAAGGTCGCGGCAGATAATTACTAATTGACTTATAAATGGAACATTCCGATAAAGAACTTATAAAAGCCGCCGCCGAGGTTCGCGAAAATGCATTCGCTCCATTTTCGAATTTCCGCGTCGGTGCGGCTTTGGTAACCGAAGACGGCGAGATTTTCACCGGCTGCAATGTCGAATCAGCCAGCTACGGCCTCACCGTCTGCGCCGAGCGTGTCGCGATCTGGAAGGCGATCTCCGAAGGCAAACACAAGATCAAATACATCGCAGTCGTTGTCGACACCGAGGATCTAACGCCGCCGTGCGGAGCGTGCCGCCAAATAATCTGGGAATTCGGCGGCGACATTCCGGTAGTGATGGCGAATCTAAAAGGCAAGACCGAAACTATGCAGATGAAGGAATTGCTGCCGAGGGCTTTTGATACTAAGTTTTTGAAGTAGTTAATGCCGCAAAAATCGCAAAATGAGAATTTTTAACTTCGCTTTTACTTTGCTTTTAATTTTATCGTTTTCATTCAACACGATAGCTCAAAATCGTCGTTCCCTGAGAAATGCCGGGCAATCCGTCGATCTCCTTATCCTTGGCGGTACGGTCATATCGATGGACGGCGAGCGGCGAATCATCGAAGACGGCGCGGTTGCGGTTAAGGCGGATAAGATCGTCGCGGTCGGGAAGCGAGTAGATATAATGCGCGGCCGCACGGCGAAGCGGACGATCAACGCCGCGGGAAAATTTGTTATTCCGGGGCTTGTCAATACGCACACGCATATCCCGATGACGCTATTTCGCGGGATTTCGGACGATTTGGACTTGCAGGACTGGCTGACGAAATTTATTTTCCCGGCGGAAGCGAAGAATGTTGACGAGGCTTTTGTTCGTGCGGGAACGCGGCTGGGGTTGGCGGAGATGATACGCGGCGGCACAACGACGTATTGCGATATGTACTATTTCGAGGATGCGATTGCCGACGAAACCTCGAAAGCCGGGATGCGCGGGGTTCTTGGGGAAACGATCATTGATTTTCCGGTGCCTGATAATAAGACTTTTGCGGAAGGTTTGACCTACACCGAGCGGTTCATTAAAAAATGGCAAAATCACCCGCTGATCGTGCCTGCGGTCGCTCCGCACGCGCCGTACACCGTTTCGCAGGAACATCTTCTGCAGGCACGCGATCTTTCGAACAGGTTGAAAGCTCCATTGGTTATCCATCTTGCCGAAGCTAATACGGAAACCGAATTCATCCAGCAAAAGCACAAGGGAATGCGGCCGGTCGAATTTGTCGAGAGCATCGGATTTTTGACGAACCGGACAATCGCGGCCCACGTTATTCAAGCGAACGATGCCGAGCTCGACATGCTGAAAAAACACGGCGTCGGGATCGCGCACAATCCGCAGTCGAATATGAAACTCGCGGCGGGAACGGCGCCCGTGCCGTTAATGCTGAGAAAGGGTTTGAACGTCGGCCTCGGGACTGACGGAGCCGCTTCGAATAACGATCTGAGCATGTGGGAAGAGATGGATACCGCCGCCAAACTGCACAAACTTATCTCCGGTGACCCAAAAACGCTTCCCGCTGAAACGGTTTTCGAAATGGCGACCATCGGAGGTGCCGAGGCTCTTCATATGGAAGATCTGATCGGTTCGCTGACGGTCGGAAAGCGGGCCGATATCGCGATCGTCGATACCGGCGGCCTGCATCAAACGCCGATTTACAACTTTTATTCACATCTCGTTTACGCCACAAAAGCGTCGGATGTCAGCACCGTTATTGTCAACGGCCAGGTCATCATGCTAGACCGGCGTTTGCTCACCCTCGACGAAAATGCTATAAAAAGAGACGCAAACGCTTACCGCTTAAAAATCATCAAAAGTTTGTCAAAGTAATCCAGCGGGCGGAAAAAAGTCGCTGTAGATAATATATTTTTTATTCGCGCAGGTCGTATAAGTGAGCTTTCCCCAAGTTCGTTCGCTTGACCTTTACGGAAAATTTAAGTCAAAAGGAGGACTGAAAATGCCGCTAAATGTCAGAAGGTTTTGCACTTCGATTATTTTAGGATTAGTTGGTTTTAGTGCAATTCTAAATGCTCAGGTTCCGGTCGCGTCGCCGAGCCCGACACCCCCGGTTCCCGTTCCGCCCGTGACGACTCCCGTCAAAGCTCCTACCTCAGCCGAAATAATGCGAGACCGCATATCGAAGGCAAAAGCTTTCATTGCCGTCCGCAATTACAACGCCGCGATCTACGAACTCGAAAATATCCGCCGCGAAACGGGCGATACGTCCGTACAGTCCGTCACCAATGTTTTGCTGATGAACAGCTATTTGGAACAGGGCGATTACAAGCGTGCCCAGGAATTCCTTGCCTCAGCCTACGACGCTCAAAAGATAAACAAACCGAATTCGACGGCCTATTATTCGACGATTGCGGGGCAAGCCGTAAAAGGAGCTCGCAATCAGATAGATCGCTACCGCGCTCTCGGCCTGATGGTTTCCGACCGCAACCTGCCGCTCGAGGCTGTTCGTGACATCGAGCAAATGCGCGAAACACTCGAGCTCGTCGTTACCCAAACCAAAGAGATCGGCAAGGATAAATCGAAAGCCGATACCGCAATGGCGCTGCTCGAAGAAGCGACGAATTCACGCGGAGCGCTCGCCCGCGACGATTACGACGCCCGCCGCTGGAAGGACGAGATCGCCGATTCCCGTGAGATGATCGTTGGTTCGCGGAGCATCATCACCAACGCCGTCGATGGCACGACCAATGCGGCAGTTGCGGCAAACATCAAGCCGCCGGTTACGATCCCGGCAAGTTCGGTTACCAGTGCCACACCGGTATTAAAACCGGTTGCCGAGGCGGTAAATAAGCCGTCTGAAACGCTTCTCGCGACGAACGAAAAACCCGTTGTGACAGAACCCAAAAAGACCGAGGAACCGTTAAGGAATCGAATTGTTGCTGGAGTTCCCACAGTCGAAGCCGCCAAGCCGGAAGCGGTGCCTGAAGTTAAACCGACCGGCCCGCTTGAAGTCGGTTCGCTAATAGCATATGCAACCAAGCAATCCGCTCCCGTGTATCCTTCCGCAGCAAGGAGCATGCGTACGAGCGGCGTGGTAAAGGTAGAAGTAACCGTGAACGAGACAGGCGATGTCGCCGAAGTTAAGAAAACGAGCGGCCCGTCTCTTCTCCAAACCGCGGCAAAAGACGCGGTGCGCAAATGGAAGTTTCGCCCATTCGTCCGAGACGGCCAGCCGGTAAAGGCGACCGGTTTTGTCAATTTTAATTTCTCGCTATGAGTCGATCAAAATCTACTTTAAAAAAGCCCGTTTGATTTCAAGCGGGCTTTTTTAAAATGAATTTTCAGGCTCTCATTTTACGATTCGGGCCGCGCTCCAATCGTGTAATTCGGATTTTTTTGAATTTTTTTGCGGTTTTGTCTGTCAGGCCGGTTTTCATTGGGTTTGATACAGTGAAATCGATAGTTTGATACAGTGATTCAGGTAGTTTGATACAGTAGTTTTGCCACTTTGATACAGTAAATGTCACCGGCGGTTTACTGTATCAAACTCCATTGCCCGTTAGTGAGAAAAATATGAATTTTCGATTTGTTGCCGCGATTATCTTATTGGCCTTTTCCGCTCATGCCCAAACCTCGCCGGTGGAGCCGGGCGTTTCGCTGGAACTGGCGAAATGGCGGGCGGCGCGGTATTCGGATGTCCGTTATAAATTGAACCTGACGCTCGAAAAGATGTCGCCGGTGCTGAAAGGGACGATGGAGATCCGGGTGCGTGTCAGTAGCCCGCACGTAAGTAAGGGCTCGACACCAGCATCTACGGAATCCGGGCCGGTAACGATCATTTTGGACTGGCGGAAGATCAAAGGAAGCGAAAGTTTATCTACAATTTCGAACGTGTCGGTCAACGGCACGGCTGTGAAGAACCCAGTCGCTATCGCTCCCGGTTCAGACTCGGAACACCTCGTTTTTGACGACGGTGTTGTCATTGGCGAGAATGTCATCAAGCTCGATTTCACGTCGCCGATCCTGACGAGCGGTTCGGCGATCACGCGGTATGTCGATAAGGAGGACGGCGCGGAATATATCTATTCGCTGTTTGTGCCGAGCGACGGAAGCACGGCGTTCCCCGTCTTCGACCAGCCGGATTTGAAGGCGAGGTTTACGCTTCAGATGGATGCTCCTGTCACGTGGGGCGCTATTGGCTTAGTTTCAAATTCTCCTGAGGCGAAAAAGACCGAATTTAATAAACCGAACTGTGTAGGATGTGAACGCCGAGTGATTACAGAGTTTGAAGAAACCAAGCCTATCAGTACTTACGTTTTTGCCTTTGCGGCTGGGAATTTTGCGAGGGCATATGTGCCGCTAAGACCGGGCGATAGCAATGTTCCGATCCGTGTGTTCGTCAGGAAATCTCAGCTTAATAAGTTCAATAGATATGCTGATCATACCTTCCGTCTCAATCGCGAGGGCATCAAGTATCTCGAAGAGTATTTCGACTACAAATTCCCTTTTCCGAAATACGACGTCGTACTGATCCCCGAATTTCCGTTCGGCGGGATGGAGCATGCGGGGGCGACATTCTTGCGCGAAGACCGCGTGATTTTCCCGACTGAGCCGACCAAGAACGACCACATCACGCGGGCGAACCTGATCTTTCACGAGGCGGCGCATCAGTGGTTCGGCGATACGGTGACGATGAAATGGTTTGACGACCTGTGGCTGAAAGAGGGTTTTGCCGAGTTCATGGCGTACAAGACGCTCGAAAAGGTAATGCCCGAATACAACGCCTGGAAGATCTTCTACGAACGCAACAAACAGGCCGCCTACCTGACCGATTCGACCAAAGGCACAACGCCGATCTACCAGGAGATCAAGAATCTAAATTCGGCAAAATCCGCCTACGGAAACATCGTCTATCGCAAAGCACCTTCGTTTCTGAAACAGGCCGAGTTTTATATCGGGCCGGATAAGTTTCAAACTGCCGTTCGAGCGTTTTTGAAGAAGCATGAGTTTAAAAATGCGGGCTGGGAAGATTTGGTGAGCGAATTCGAGGCGGCGAGTAAGAAGGATTTGAAGGGGTGGGCGGTTCAATGGGTCAAACAGCGAGGGCTTCCTGTTTATCGGTCCCAGAGGACCTTGGACAAACCCGGCGATTACGCACTTAAGATTTCTCCATCCGACAATCTACGCCTCAATAATGTATGGGAAATGAAGCTCATGACCTTTGCTAAAACATCAATGGATGTGGGAGAGTCCGTCGTGCCCGTGATGCTCTCGGTTTCAAAAGGAAAAATGGAAGAGACCCAACTTGGCTCTACTACATACCATGGGGATCCGATCCTTCTATATTTTTTCCCAAACTACCAAGACTACGGCTACGGCATCTTTCTGCTGGACGACAAAAGCCGCGATTACGTCCTGAAAAATATACAGAACGAAAAGGACGATTTTCTTCGCACGATGATGTGGGGAAGTTTGTGGGACAGCGTGCGGGAAGCGGAGTTGGCGCCGGAGGTTTATGTCGAGCTGGTAATTAAAAATTTGGGCTCAAACGTTCTGAGTTCAAGCTTAAGCTTGTCTTCACCCGGCGGCAAAAGACAAGCTGAAGCTCGAACTCAGAACGCGAGGGAAACGGACGAATCGACTATTCAGACGCTGCTCGGCCGCGTTTCGACGGCGATGACGTATTACCTTTCCGACGTGCAGCGGGCGGCGCTTGCACCGAAGATCGAGGCGGTTTTGATCGAGAAAATGCGGAACGCACCGACGCTCGGGCAGCGGATCACGTTTTACCGGGCGTTTCTGAATATCGCGTCAACTGAAAATGCGCGAGGCGTTTTGAAAAGCCTGCTTGCCGGGTCAGTACCAGGAGCGGTAGCAACCCGGTCTGCCGAGCCGAAAAACCCAGTCGCTACCGCTCCCGGTACTGACAAGAGAAACCCCGACGCTATCGCTTCAAGCAGTGCCGGGAGAATACCGCTTAAAACCAAAGACCGGTTCGACATTGTTACAAGGCTTTTAATTCTCGGCGATCCGGACGCTTCCGCGCTTCTTGCCGGTCTTGAAAAGACCGAGACCTCCGACGAAGCAAAGCGCTATGCTTACTCCGCAAAAGCCGGCATCGCAACGGCCGAAAACAAGGCCAAGTTCTGGAACGACTTCACCGCCAACAAAGACATCTCCGAAAGCTGGATCGAAGCGGCGTTCGGGCCGTTCAACTCGCCGAAGCAGGCCGATCTGACATTGCCGTATCTCGAAAAAGCTTTGGCCGAACTGCCGAATCTCAAACGCTCGCGCAAGATATTCTTCGTCAACGGCTGGCTCGCGGCATTCATCGGCGGGCAGCGGAGCGAACAGGCGCTTGGTATCGTCAACAAATTCCTGGCCGATAATCCTAATCTGGATAAAGACCTCCGGCTGAAGATCCTCGAAAATGTGGATTTGATCGAGCGAGCAGTCAAAATTCGCGGCAAATTCGGAAAGAATTAGCCACTAATTACGCGAATAACACGAATGAAAAACCAATTCGTGTTATTCGTGCCATCCGTGGCTAAATTGCCTAATTACCAATCTTGACAAAAAAGTAATGTTTTGTGAAAATATTCTTTGCGGCAATGCTAAAATCTTTACCTGAGAACGAGTTATGAAAATTTCGGCGCAAGAGGAATATGGTCTTCGGTGCCTGGTGCAGCTTGCTAATTTGCGCGACGGCGAATCGCTGACCTTGCCGCAGATCGCGGAGCTTGAGGGCATTTCGCCGGCAAATGCGGGCAAGCTGATGTGGCTTTTGAACAAGGCCGGCTTCGTGCATTCGACGCGCGGCACCAAAGGCGGCTACTTTTTAGCGCGCCCGGCGACCGAGATCCACCTGAACGAAGTTATAAAGGTCCTGGACAAAGAGGTTTTGAGCAAGCACTGCGAAAGCTACACTGGCATTTTGGAATCATGCGTTCACAAAGGCGACTGCGGGATCAGGCCGGTAATCGTCGGCCTGCACGAGATCGTCGAGCACGCGCTGTCGCAGATCTCACTGGCCCAGCTAGTCGGCACCGAAAGCTCAGTGGGTGAGATGTTTCACCAGATACGCGGAATTCACAGGACGATCGAGCCGCAAAGCGCCGAGAGGAATTAGCCACGAATTTCACTAAACACTATTTTTTCTTCATTTTATTTGTGGCATTTGTGTAATTAGTGGCGATTTTAGGTTTAAATATATGTCAACAGCAGCAGAATTATTAACAAACCGGGAATACAAATACGGATTTGTGACCGATATCGAAACGGAAACGATCGCCAAGGGATTGTCCGAGGACACCGTTCGGCTTATTTCGTCGAAGAAGAACGAGCCGGAATGGCTGCTCGAATTTCGCTTGAAAGCATTTCGCCAATGGCTGAAAATGACACAGCCGGACAACTGGGCGAATTTCGATTATCCGAACATCGATTTTCAGAACATTTCGTATTATTCGGCGCCCAAGCAGAAAGAGAAAAAGGCGAGTTTGGACGAGGTCGATCCGGAATTGATCAGGACTTTTGAGAAGCTCGGCATTCCGATCACCGAGCAGAAAATGCTGGCGAATGTGGCGGTCGATGCCGTGTTCGATTCGGTTTCGGTGGCGACGACTTATAAGAAGAAGCTTTTGGAAGCGGGCGTAATTTTTTGCTCGTTTACCGAAGCGGTTGCGGATTATCCGGAGCTAATCAAAAGATATCTTGGTTCGGTCGTGCCGTCGAATGACAACTATTACGCGGCCCTGAACGCCGCCGTGTTTTCGGACGGCTCGTTCGTATTTATCCCGAAAGGCGTTCGCTGCCCGATGGAGCTTTCGACGTATTTCCGCATCAACACGCAGGACGCGGGGCAGTTCGAGCGCACGCTGATCGTTGCTGAGGAAGGCGGATATGTCGCCTATAACGAAGGCTGCACGGCGCCGCAGTTCGATACGAATCAGCTTCACGCGGCGGTCGTCGAGCTTGTTGCCCTGGACAACGCGGAGATCAAATATTCAACGGTGCAGAATTGGTACGCCGGCGACGAGAACGGGAAAGGCGGCATTTATAATTTCGTGACGAAACGCGGGGCGTGCCGCGGCGTGAGCTCGAAAATTTCGTGGACGCAGGTCGAAACCGGCTCGGCGATCACCTGGAAATATCCGAGCGTGATCCTGCAGGGCGATAATTCGATCGGCGAATTTTACTCGGTCGCGCTGACAAACAACGCCCAGATCGCCGACACCGGCACGAAGATGATCCATCTCGGCAAGAACACAAAATCGACGATCATCTCGAAGGGAATCTCGGCCGGAAAGTCGAACAACAGCTATCGCGGCCTCGTCAAAATAATGCCGAAAGCCGAAGGCGCGCGAAACTACACACAGTGCGATTCGATGCTCATCGGCGGCAAATCCGAGGCAAACACTTTTCCCTACATCGAGGTAATGAACGCCACCGCCAAAGTCGAGCACGAAGCCACGACCTCAAAGATCAGCGAAGACCAGCTGTTTTATCTCCAGCAACGAGGCATCTCGCAGGAAGACGCGGTTTCTCTGATAATCAATGGATTCTGCAAGGAAGTGTTTAGGGAATTGCCGATGGAATATGCTGTTGAAGCGACGAAGCTTTTGGGATTGAAATTGGAAGGAAGTGTAGGCTAAGACAGGGATGCTTGGGCAAATTCAAGATGAGCTCGTGCGGTTAGCACATGAGCATGAAATAAAGATTCTATATGCGGTCGAAAGCGGAAGCCGAGCTTGGGGATTTGCTTCGACAGACAGTGATTGGGACGTACGCTACATCTACGTTCACCGGCTCGATTGGTATTTGAAAATTGACGAAGGCAAGGACAGCCAAGAAGAAATCCTGTCGAACGACATCGACTTGGCAGGCTGGGAGTTGAAAAAAGCTCTCCGACTTTTTCGTAAATCCAACCCGCCAATGCTCGAATGGCTACGCAGTCCAATTGTATACACGGAGAAGTTTTCGACCGCCGAAAATTTGCGGAATTTGGGCGATCATTTTTTCAATCCGAAATCCTGCATGTATCACTATCTGAGTATGGCAAAAAACAACTTTAGAGAGTTTTTGCAGAAGGATTTGGTTAAATCGAAGAAGTATTTTTACGTACTACGTCCCGTGTTAGCTTGCGATTGGATAAAAGAGAAAGAGACTATGCCGCCAATGGAGTTTCGAACGCTTGTTGACAATCAAGTGAACGACCAAGCCATCCGAAATGAGATTGACCAACTTTTGACGAGGAAGATTGCCGGAGAAGAATTAAGAAATGAGCCACGGATAGCGATTCTAAACGACTTTCTTGATTCTAAGATTCATTTTTACAGCGATTACGTTAACAAAATAGAGCAGCCTGAAAAACCGGACACGGCGCTGCTGGATGGCTTATTCAAGGAAACAATGTCAGAAGTCTGGCAATGATTTAAGAATGAAAAAAATTCAACCACCAAACCAGCCGCAGCCGAAAGGGCATTATTCGCCGGGCGTTGTTCATAACGGGCTCGTTTATGTTTCAGGGCAATTGCCGATGGATCTGGTGACGCGGGAGCCGTTTACGGGTTCGATCGAGGAGCAAACGGAACTTTCTATGCGAAATGTTGAGGCGGTTTTGCAGGCGGCGGGAAGCGGTTTGGAGCGTGTGATCCAGATGACGGTCTATGTTTCGGATATGGAACTTTGGGGCCGGGTGAATGAGACTTATGCCCGCGTGATGGGTGAGCACCGGCCGGCGAGGGCGATTGTCCCGGTGAAGGAACTGCATTTTGGGACGCAGATCGAGATACAGGCGATAGCGGCGGTGAGGGATTAGTTCTGAGTTCAAGCTTCAGCTTGTCTTAAACGTGAGCAGAAAGACAAGCTGAAGCTTGAACTCAGAACGGCTGATATGAATCTAGAGATTTTTCAGGTTGATGCGTTTACGAGCAAGCCGTTCGGCGGGAATCCGGCGGCGGTCGTTCCTTTGATGGAATGGCTGCCGGACGAAACGATGCTGAAGATAGCGGCCGAGAATAACCTTTCCGAGACCGCTTTTTTTGTGAAGGAAGGCGAAGCGTATCACATTCGCTGGCTCACCCCGGCGATCGAAGTGAATCTGTGCGGTCACGCAACGCTGGCGAGTGCTCACGTTATTTTCAACTGTTTGTATTTGGAAGAGAGTTATATCAAATTTCACTCAGACCGGAGCGGTGAATTGGGTGTGGCCAAAGACGGCGATTTGATGATCTTGGATTTTCCGAGCTATCCGATGAACGAGATCGAGCAGAGCGCTGAATTGGCCCAGGCTGTCGGCAAAATTCCGTTGCGCATGTGGGAATCGCAGGGCAACATGGTGTTTTTGCTAATGGAAAGCGAAAGCGATATCAGAGCGCTCGAACCGGACCAATCTACATTGGCGAAAATTGAATTTGATGAGGTAATTGTGACTGCTCCCGGCGACGATTCGGATTTTGTCTCGCGTATGTTCGCGCCGCGGATCGGCATTCCGGAAGATCCGGTTACGGGTGCGATACATTGCAGCCTTATTCCATATTGGGCGGAGCAATTGGGTAAGGATAAGCTTTTCGCCAGGCAGGTTTCGGAACGCGGCGGCGAGCTTTTTTGTGAACTAAAGGGCGATCGTGTCAGGATCGGCGGGCACGCGACGCTATATTTGAAGGGCGAAATTTATGTATAAAAACAACGTTTTTGCAAATAAATGAGAACGCATACGAAAGATACACAAGCGACGACGACTCCGCAGTTGGCTCTCGAATATTTGCGTGAAGGAAATTACCGTTTTGTAAATAACCTGAAAATCAACCGCAATCTGCTTCAGCAGGTCAATGAAACGGTCGATGGGCAGTTTCCATTCGCTACCGTTTTGAGCTGCATCGATAGCCGCACCTCCGCCGAACTTATCTTTGATCAGGGCCTGGGCGAAATTTTCAGTATCCGAATCGCGGGCACAGTTATAAACGAAGATATTCTGGGGAGCATGGAATTCGCATGCAATTTAGCGGGGTCAAAGCTGCTCGTGGTGCTTGGACATACTAAGTGCGGTGCCATTCGCGGGGCTTGCGACAACGTGCAGATGGGAAATCTTTCGACGCTGCTCAATAAAATTCAGCCGTCGGTTTACTATGAGCGGACAGTTACGGAAGGCCGGAACTCAACAAATGCGGAATTTGTGGAAAAGGTTTCGCGGATTCAGGTTAAGCGAAGCGTTGAAAATATTATTGAGCAAAGCGTGGTGCTGCGCGAGATGATCGAAAAGGAACAGATCGCCCTCATTGGTGCAATATACGATGTTGAAACGGGGCTGGTCGAATTTTTAGAAGAGACATTTATGCTCGGCAAGATCAGGCATTTTTATCTTGACGTCGGCGACGAGAACGGCCAGACAAAAGTTTTAGTACTCAATTAGCTGCGGTCGGGGAAATAAATTGAAATGTTATTAGAAGTTAAAGATCTGCATGCCGGAATCGAAGGCAAGGAAATATTAAAAGGCCTGAATTTGCAGGTCAATAAGGGCGAAGTTCACGCCATCATGGGGCCGAACGGATCGGGCAAATCGACATTGTCGAAGGTCCTGGCCGGGCATCCGACATATGAAGTGATCTCGGGCGAAGTGCTTTATGAAGGTAAAAATCTGCTTGAACTAGAGCCGGATGAACGTGCCCGCGAAGGCGTTTTTATGGCGTTTCAATATCCGGTCGAGGTTCCGGGCGTTTCAAATTCGCAGTTTCTGCGGCTCGCGTACAACGAGAAGATGAAGCATCACGGCCTAGAGGAACTCGATCCGCTCGAATTCAACGATTATTTGAAGGAAAAAGCAAAGATCGTCGATATGGACCCTGCGTTTTTCAAGCGTTCGGTCAATGAAGGTTTTTCCGGCGGCGAGAAGAAACGCAACGAGATCCTGCAAATGGCGGTGCTCGAACCGAAACTTGCCGTTTTGGACGAGACCGATTCCGGGCTCGACATCGACGCTCTGCGAATCGTTGCCGAAGGCGTCAACAAACTGCGAAGCACCAATAATGCGATCATTCTTGTAACGCATTATCAGCGTTTGCTTAATTTTATCGTGCCCGACGTCGTTCATGTTCTGGCAAACGGCCGGATCGTGAAAGAAGGCGGAAAGGAACTCGCGTACGAACTCGAAGAAAAAGGCTACGAATGGGTGAAAGGAGCGGTTGGGGCAAAGTAGTTTGAAGGTATTAAGAAAATGGTTTCATTACAACCCGTGATTGCGAATCAATTTACGGAACAATTTAGAGAGATATTGAAGGCGGAGAAAAGTGCGTCCGTGAAAGCTTTTCGTGAAAAGGCCTTTCGGTTTTTCAATGAAAATGGTTTTCCGACCGTTAGGAATGAGGATTGGAAATACACGAACTCCAGTAAATTAGCCGGCGAGAATTGGAAGGTAGAAGTAATATCGTCGGAAGGATCGAGACTAGATCAACGACTCGAAGGTCTGTTGAATAAATTCAATCTCGAACGGAATGGTTTTACGGCTTTGAATGCCGCATTTGCGGAGATCGTGTGCGTTACGATACCGAAGGAAATGCGCGTCGTGGAACCAATAACATTCGAATTCAGTGCTCTGGACGGTTCAGCAATCTTTCCGCATATTTTGGTGATCGCGGAATCCGGGAGCAAGGCAACGATCGTCGAAAGCTACGCGGGCGAGGCGAGAAATTTTACAAACTCGGCTATACAAATTCTGGTTGAAGACAATGCGAATTTGACACATTATCGCGTGCAGAAAGAATCGGCGGAAGCCTTCCACGTCGGCACGACCGAAGTAAGTCTGGGCCGCGCAAGTCTGTACAACGCTACGACTATCAATATCGGAGCGCAGCTTTCGCGGCACGATATAGATGTGAAATTTACCGCCGAAGGCGGCGAGGCATTTGTTGACGGGCTTTATATGTTGAACGAATCGCAGCATTCCGACACTCATTCGATCATCGATCACACTGTTCCGAACTGCGTTTCGCATCAAAATTACAAAGGTGTTCTGAACGACAGATCACGCGGCGTTTTTAACGGCAAGGTTTTCGTCAGAGAAAATGCTTCGGGAACCGATGCCAAGCAATCTAATAAGAACCTGCTACTGTCGAACGATGCCCGCGTCGATACGAAACCGCAGCTTGAAATTTTCAACGACGACGTAAAATGCGCCCACGGTGCGACTGTCGGGCAACTTGAGGAAGAAGAAGTGTTTTATTTATTGAGCCGCGGGTTAAACCCGGAACTGTCGCGAAATTTGCTGACTTATGGTTTTGCCGAGGAAATCATAAATAAGATCGGAATCAAATCTATCAAAAAAGAACTGGACGAAGCAGTTTTGAATCGTTTGAACACAAATCTGGAGGCGTAATAATTATGCAGAATGTGAAAACAATCGAGCCTTTAATTTCAATCTATGATCTCGAAGCGTTGCCCGATGACGATAATAAATACGAGCTATTTGAAGGAGAACTTTCCGTGGCAAAAGCACCATCGCTGAATCATCAGCAACTAATCGTCCGCTTAGGCACAATCTTAACGAACTATCTTGATGAAAATTCGATCGGACAGGTTTGGTCGACGCCGGGTGTGATTTTTGATGAGTACAACAGCGCGATCCCTGATCTTGTGTTTATTACCAAAGAAAGAATCCCGCAAATTGCTTCTGGTATTCACATTGTCGGAGCTCCTGACCTTGCCATCGAGATTTTGTCGCCCGGCTCGGAGAACGTGCGGCGTGACCAGATAATTAAGCGCCAAACTTACGCGCGTTTCGGCGTTAAGGAATATTGGATCTGTGAGCCGATTGCAGAGATTATTGAAATCTCACGGCTGCAAGAAAATATTTTAGCTTCGGTTGGAGTGTTTAGAAATGCTGATGAAATTTCATCTTCGCTTTTGCCTGATTTGAAATTTGCGGTGAAAGACGTTTTTAGAAAATAGAGCATTGTTGATTCATAAATATGAAAGCGGTAACGAAAATGAGCAATTGGGACGTTGAAAAGGTTCGCAAAGATTTTCCGGTTCTGTCGCAAACGGTGAACGGGCAGCCGTTGGTTTATTTGGACAACAGCGCTTCGTCGCAGGTGCCGCAGTTGGTTATTGATCGCGGGGCGAAATATCTGCGGGAAGAGCATTCGAATATTCACCGCGGCGTGCATTATTTGTCTCAGCACGCGACGACCGCTTACGAAGCGGCGCGTGAAAAGGTCAAGCGGTTTATCAATGCTAAGGAAGCGAAGGAATGTATTTTTGTTCGCGGGACGACCGAAGGCGTGAATCTGGTTGCTAATTCTTACGGGCGAAAATTCATCGGCGAGCGTGACGAGATCATCGTCAGCCAGATGGAGCATCATTCGAATATCATTCCGTGGCAGCAGATCGCCGAGGAACGCGGCGCGAAGATTCGGATGATTCCGATGAACGATCGCGGTGAACTGATAATCGATGAATACGAAAATCTTTTGAATGAGCGGACAAAGATGGTTGCGGTTTCGCATGTTTCGAATTCGCTTGGAACAATCAATCCAATCAAGGAAATGATCGCGACAGCGCATAAATTCGGTGTGCCGTTTTTCGTCGATGCCGCGCAGAGCGTTCCACATTTTCCGGTCGATGTTCAGGATCTTGATGCCGATTTTTTCACTTTTTCCGGGCATAAAATGTTTGCCCCAACAGGCAGCGGCGTGCTTTACGGCAAGCGCGAATGGCTCGATAAAATACCTCCGTACCAGACCGGCGGCGGAATGATCCGCAACGTGAGCTTTGAAAAAACGACGTTTGCACCAATCCCGGACAAATTCGAAGCGGGAACTCCGTCAATCGCGGCGGGAATCGGTTTGGGCGCGGCAATAGATTATCTAAATTCAATAGATTTCGAAGCCGCCGCCGCACACGAACACGATCTGCTCGAATACGCTACGCTGCGTTTATCTGATATCGAAGGCGTAAAAATAATCGGCACCGCCGCGAACAAGGCTTCGGTCCTGTCGTTTACAATTGAAAACATTCACCCGCACGACATCGGCACAATTCTCGATCAATCGGGAATCGCTATCCGCGCCGGGCACCACTGCGCCCAGCCGGTTATGCAGTTCTTCGACGTCCCGGCGACGGCCCGTGCTTCGTTCGCATTTTATAATACGCGGGAAGAGGTAGACAAATTGGGGGATGCGGTGCAGAAGGTTATCGAGGTTTTTGCATAATAGGCAGAAACAATATTGATATGTGGCCATTTTCAAAACCGACTATTGCCGATTTACAAAGTAAGGCTTATATCGTTTACCATGAATTCGGCGCAAATGCCCGGATTCCACGCGAACAAAGACTATTAAAGAAGTTTTCATCGGTTGGCCGAACCACAATTAAAATTTGGCTCGATCAGTTCTCTTTAGTTGATTCGGAGGTTGGAAACTTTGTGGGCACGACGCATGATTTTGATCGTATAGGATTAAAAATTCATCTTGCGGGAAAGTTTCCGTTCATGAATGACAAGGCTCTTGAAAAAGCGGCATTCATGGGTTGGTTCTGGACTAGGTAGTGAAGGAAATATGCAGCAAACTCCGATTAAAATTGGCGAGTATAGTTTTACGATCTTGATCGAACCTAATGATCCCGATGGTTACCTGGTCACTTGTCCGGCATTGCCAGGGCTTGTAACTGAAGGAGATACGCTCGATGAAGCGTTTGCGATGGCTAAGGATGCTATCGGCGGCTATCTCGAAAGTTTGATCAAACACGGGGAACCGATTCCGCAGGACAAAATGGCGTTTCCGGTACGTGTAAGAATTGAAAATGACAAAATTGCCGCGTGACCTTAAGCCCAACAAATTAATCAAGGCGCTCGAAAAAGCAGGATTTACAATTGACCATGTAACCGGAAGCCATTACATCATGCTCAAAGACAGCCTGCGAACGAGTGTGCCTTATCATAAAACAATTAAGACGGGAACATTAAGGGCTATATTAAATCAGGCGGGCCTTACAATCGAGGATTTCAACAAGTTGGTTTGATAATTTCTGTATTAAAAAGAATGTCAGAACTAAGCGATCTATATCAGGAAGTAATTTTAGAGCACAACAAATCCGCGAAATTGTCGTGAGATTGCGGATGCGGAGTGTTAATTCATCGGATAAGATGGCGGTGGAGATGAGAAATACGAGGTTAAGATCTACCCAATCAGCGGGCATGGAACAGGACTTTTTAAGGCCAAGGTCGAAGCCGAAGATCAGATCGAACAGTTTTTAACGAAGAGTTTATAGATGTCACTTGCGTATTTAAAAGAAGCGATAGATGCGGGCGATAACGAAATGCTGATTCGTTATGTGCGGCTGCATCTTGGCGACGGAAACGAGGAACAGGGTCGAAATGAGATCGACAAGGCCTGGATCGAAGCTTTAAAACCACTGCTCGATACGCCGCCGACTGACCGCGGGTTTATTTTAAAAACTCTGGCCGAAAAAGATACAGCGACATTGGCCCATCTCTATTTTCATCTTCACTTTCATTTTGTGCAGCGTTCAGGAGAATGGATACATGACGGAGAACTCTAACGATTTTAGCCAGCTGCGGCCCGGATTGTGGGACACGGTAAATGAGCGTTATCCGGATTCGATGATCACAAGAGACGAACTCGTGCCGCTGGTCAGGCCGGTGAAAACTTTGAGCGAATCACGCGTGACGTTTGTCAGCACGGCGGGTGTGCAGCCGCGTGGAACGTTGCCGTTCGATACGGTTCATCCGGTCGGCGATTACACGTTTCGCCGCGTGCCGTCGGGTTCGAAACCCGCCGATCTGGAAATTCACCAGCTTAAATACCCGACCGCTGGAGCAAAACGCGATCTGAATGTAATTTTTCCGACTGAGAGATTACAGGAATTAACGGCCGATGGCATTATCGCCGGTCTGAGCGAGAATTTCATTTCATTCATCGGTTATAATATGGATGCGGAAAGATTGGAGCGGACATTGGCCGAGGACATCGCGGACGCAGTCGAAGCGGAAAAGCCGGATGTGGTGCTGCTTGCTCCTGCCTGACCGATCTGCCACCAGAGCATCGCGCTCGTGCAGCGCGCTATTGAAAAACGAGGTATTCCGACGGTTTCGCTGTCTGTGTCGCTCGACGTGACGCAGCGGATAAAACCGCCGCGCGCAATGTTTCTGCCGTTTATGATGGGTCATCATTTTGGCGTTCCGTTTCACACGGAATTGCAGAAAAAGATCATTCTCGAGGCGCTTGGCCGAATTGATAAGGCCCCCGCAAGCGGCGACATTCATATGTTTCCTATGACCTGGGCGAAAGCAAGGCAGGAAGGCAAGGAAATCGAAGCTAAGATTTTGGCAAAAGCAGATGATGGAAAAAGTTAACCTGGCCGACAAGTTTGATTTAATTAGCGAGCACCTGAAGAATACCGGAAACGTCGATGACACGGCCTTTACAGCTCCAATCGGCGCTAAGATTTAACGGCGATCTAAAATCGCAAATCTGAAATTGAAACTATCAAATGTCCGAATTAAGCGATCTATATCAGGAAGTAATTTTAGAGCATAACAAGAATCCGCGAAATTTTCGTGAGATCGCGAATGCGGACCAGTATGCGGACGGGAAGAATCCGTTGTGCGGCGATGCTTTGCGGGTTTATGTCGATTTTGAGGGCGATACGGTTAAGGATGTAGCGTTCAAAGGATCGGGCTGTGCGATCTCGAAGGCCTCGGCGAGCATTATGACGCAGGTCGTTAAAGGGAAATCGAAGCAGGAAGCCGAGAAGCTTTTTGAGGAGTTTCACCGAATGGTGCTCGGCGAGTTAGACGAGGAAACGGAAGAAAACTCGCTCGGCAAGCTGAGGATTTTTGCCGGCGTGCGTGAGTTTCCCGCCCGTGTAAAATGCGCCTCGCTTAGCTGGCACACGCTTAATGCGGCGCTTCATGGTGAAGAAGAAATTTCCACTGAATAATGAAACGAGATATCGAAACACGGCCGGATATTGAACTGCTGCTGACTGAATTTTACAAGATAATGATTCACGACGAAATGATCGGCCATCATTTCGAGGGTCTCGATATCGAAGCCCACATGCCGATCATTGTGAATTTTTGGGACAAAATATTATTCGGCAACCCTGTTTATTTCAATAATCCGCTGATCATTCATCAAAAGCTGCACGAGAAGTTTCCCTTGAAATCAGAGCATTTTGGCCGATGGATCGAACTTTTTAGCCTGACTCTCGATAATCTGTTCGTCGGCGAAATGGCCGAAACCGCGAAAGTTCGGGCGAGGGCCATCGGCGATAGCTTGAATCAGCGATTGAACGGCGGCGTGCAGATTCAGCGTGGTTTGTAGTTTTTCGCAACCTCGCTAAAATCTCGAACCTGCTTTGCTTCCCAATCACTATCTTTACCTAATTCTTCCGCGATAATTTCCGCGACACGCGGAGCGATGTCGATTGCCGCTTGTGCATTCAGGAATAATGCACGTGTTCGGCGGGCCAAAACATCTTCGACAGTCCGCGTCATTTCATTTCTTATACTCCAAACAATCTCGGCCTCGCAATATGGTAGATCTGAGTGAAGTTTTTTTCCCTAGTTCCGCTCGCTCAGTGATTAGTTGTTGAATACCTTTTGCGTCAGAGCCATAAATTGCAAGATGACGACCGCTTCGATTCTCGGAATAACCGTGAATTTTCAAATCAGTCGTTGTCGATATCCGATCCGCCAAATCTGCCTGTGCGATTGCCCGATCAATCGTGTCTTCAGCCATTTTGCGATAAGTCGTCCATTTTCCGCCGGTGATGGTAAGCAAACACCTGCTTCGTCGATGCCAATAAAATGTTCGCGTGAAAGAGTTGAAGTTTTTTTGACATTTTCGGCCTTTATAAGCGGCCTTATTCCAACAAAAATGCTCAAAACGTCACCGCGTTTCGGGGCTTTCGAGAGGTAACTCCCAACGGTTTCAAGGATAAAATCGATCTCTGCTTCTAAGGCTTTCGGCTCAAGATCGGCCTTATCACTCGGCGTATCGGTCGTTCCGACGACCAGATGGCCATGCCACGGTATTGCAAAAAGCACACGGCCGTCGCTTGTTTTCGGGATCATTAATGCGCTTTTGCCAAGTAGAAATTTATGATCGACACAAGATGAACGCCCTGACTAAAGGTGATGATATTTTCGGCGTCCGCTTCCGATAATTTTCTGATCGAATCACTAAATGCTCCCGTTGCATTAATCACCACTTTTGCTTTGACGGTAAATCTTTCCGCACTTTCCTGGTCTTGGAAAACGACTCCTGTAATTTTTCCGGCTTGATCTTTGATCAAAGACGCGACTTTGGCGTAATTCAATACATCAGCACCTTGTTTATGAGCCGTAGTGACCAGATTGATAAGCATCCGGCTATCGTCGAACTGGCCGTCAAAATACATAACGCCGCCGCGAAGTCCTTTAGTTTTTACATTTGGGAGCTTTTCGATAGTTTCTTTCGCAGACAAGATCTTAGATTTTCCGAAACTGTATTTACCGGACAAAAGATCGTAGATTTTTAGCCCTGTACTGTAGAACAGTTTTTGCCAAAGTGAGTAACAGGGAACAATAAACGCCGTCTTTTTAATAAGATGCGGAGCATTTTTGAGCAGTATCCCGCGCTCCTTTAATGCTTCGCGAACTAAAGAAATATTTCCCCGGATCAGATAGCGAACACCGCCATGGACGAGCTTGGTGCTGCGGCTGGATGTGCCTTTGCCGAAATCATGCTGTTCGAGCAGCAAAACGTCGAAACCTCGTGAAGCCGCATCAATCGCACAGCCGACACCGGTCGCTCCGCCGCCGATGACTATAATGTCCCACGGTGTTTGGTGATTCTTCACAGTTTGTAATGTCTCGGCCCGGTTCATTAGGTTGATTTAATCATAAATATATCCGAATAAGTACAAAGGAATGTTCTGAGTTCACGCTTCAGCGTGCTTCTTCGTTGAGCAAAAGACAAACTAAGTTTGAACTCAGAACATTTGTAAATCTTTCATAATACAACGACAATTTCTTCAGGTTATGAGTGAATCCGAAAACGAAATATTACCCTTTAACCAAAGGCAGCTGCCGTTGATTTTGGTTTCCATTTCGGCAGCGGCGATGATTTTAGGCCTGTATGCACAGGGGCGCATCTGGTGGTGCAAATTCGGAGATTACGCGATCTACATTAACGAATCCGCCAGCAGCCACACGTCACAGCATTTTCTAGACCCGTATTCCTTCACGCATATAGGCCATGGCATATTTTTTTACTGGCTAGCGTGCCTGACATTTTCGAAGCTTTCGATTGAATGGAAGTTTTTTGTAGCGATGGCAGTTGAAGCGGTGTGGGAAGTGTTTGAAAACTCGGCGTTTGTGATCGAAAAATACCGGGCAAATACGGTTTCGCTGGATTATGTAGGAGATTCTATCTTAAATTCCGTCGGCGATTTCGGGGCGTGCGCGGCCGGGTTTTGGATCGCTTACCAGCTTGGCTGGCGGTTTTCGCTGGTTTTCTTTTTGCTGGTCGAGCTGTTTCTGACTTTTTGGATTCGCGACAGCCTGCTGTTGAATATTGTCATGCTTATCTATCCGCTGGATACAATAAAAGAATGGCAGCTGAATTGATAGAACCTGACTCTTATCGCTCCCCCCGGGCGGCTTCCACTTTTGATTCCATCACCACGCCTAATTTTCTCGCTCCCGGCTGGTCAAATGTTTCCATCGTGCGCAGGGTTTCATCGAGGACGCGAAGCTGGAATTCGGGCCAATCGGGTTTTCCGGCGACCGAGCCGAAGTCACCAGTATAATATGCAGTACGTGGCGGGCGGACGCGATCGACGGCTTGCGGATCGACGGAGATCATTATCGTCGGGATGCCTTTTTCTTCTAAACCGCGAGCGATTATTCCAAGCGTCTGGTGGCAAAGACGTGATGCGGGAATCAGAAGCGCCGCCTGAACTTTGTAGCGAATGAGGCGTTCAGCTAATTTTGGTGCCGTCTCCTCGGCGACCAGCCTGGCGTTTGGAATGTGGCTGCTGATGCTCCACCACGTTTCGTTCAGTTTGCCGATGACGGCGTTAGCCTGGTATTCGAGCAGGCGGTCGACCGGAATCTGAGCATTTCTGTCCTGCTGAACGGCAGCGGGATCGTAGCCTTTCGCGGCATAGCGAAGATCGGATGCTTCGACCTCAATCGGAATTTCCTTGATCGTCGCGTCACCGTCCTTTGAATCGGTTACGAATGGATTCGTGCCGTCGATATATGCTCCGGCGGATGTGATCAGCGCCAGATTCAACATCGGCAAAGCACGGCGGAGCGGTGTAAAAGGCGTGTTGATGTTTTCGATGAACGGATAACCGGCAAGCTTTTCGTCGCCGTACCAACGCCCGAAACGGCTGGAAAATTCAGGTAATTTTTCGATGACTGGCATATCTGTTATTTCTTAAATTCTTTTTCAAAATCGAAAGGGTCGTTTGTCGTCGGCTTTGCAGCAGGGATAAATTTTCTGCTCGAAACAATGAAAAACGCGATCAGCGCCGCTCCCATCGCAGCGAATAGAACCCATATAGAATATTCGTGCAAATTGTTGAATTGCAGTTTCAGCGGATCGTCGGCTGCGACCTCATCCACGGGACGGCCCATTTGCGCACGGACCGACAAAAGCATCAGCCCGATCACGAATTGCCCGACGGCACACGCGGTGGCGATCAAAAGCAGCAGAACACGCTCCACCCACACCGAAATCCGGTTCGCGTCTTTTCGAACTATAAACGAAGAAAGCAGCAGGATCAAAGCAATCCCGAGCCCGGCATAATTAAGCACTGAGAGCGTCCGCCCGACAACGGCACCGGCCATTTCACGGGCCGGAAGCACCGCGAATGCGCTCTGCGCGACCGCAATAAAAAAACACGCTGCACCGAGCCACAATCCGATCAGCAATAGCCGAATATCAGTTAAAAACTTCATGAAAACCTTCGAAAAAACAAGAAGTTATTATGTCGGTTTTTTAGGAAAAGGGCAAAGTAAGGCCAATCTCTTGCGGTTCGTCAGTTTGAACATAATATTGTTTTGACTGCACATTGATCATACAGGCTCAATGCCGAAAGCATTATTAAGATAGTGAAAAAAAACGTAGTGGACATTGCCCACATTGCCCAAACGATGGTGTACGATATACAGTCGCCGCTGACGGGTATCGGCGGGTTTTGCGCAGCTCCTTTTGCGGGACGACTCGATCAGCGGTGAATCGCGTGAATATCTCGATATTATTATAAATGAAGCGGTAAAGATGAATGAGATAATGGCAAAATTCTTGTCTGATATGGAAAAGGGAGCAAGCGTGGCCGAGTAAATGATATTAAGGCTTGAAATTTTTTATTCCAGACAATTGAAGCAACGCCAGCCACATAAAACGCGGGTTAAGTATCAGATACCTTCGCCATAACCGCTTTGGTTCCTGCGTCAGGCGGAACAGCCATTCGAGGCCTAATTTTCCCAGCCATTCAGGTGATTCCTTTACGTTTCCCGCGTAAAAATCGAACGAGGCGCCGACGCCGAGCATCACACAGGTCAATTTGTCCTTATGCGCGGCCATCCAGTTTTCCTGTTTCGGGCAGCCCAAGCCCATAAACAAAATTTGCGCGCCTGATTCGCGGATCTTGCCTGTTATATTCGCGTCTTCTTCATCGGTCAGAGGCCGAAACGGCGGCGAGTAGGCGTAGGCGATGTTCAAATCGGGAAGCTCGGTTTTCGTCCGCTCGATTATTGCGTCGATCACTTCCTGCCTGCCGCCGTAGAATCCGGCGTTCAAGCCGTTTTCGGCGGCATAACGGCACAGCAGTATCATCAAATCGTTTGCCCTGACGCGGTACGCTTCCTTTTTGCCCTGCATTTTCTGCATCCAGACGAGCGGCATGCCGTCGGGAATTACGATGTCGGCGGCGTTCACTTTTGCTCCGTATTCCGGGTTGTCATACGATTCCATGACCATATGGATGGTCGAAAAACAGGCATAACCGCCGGTGCCGCGTTCCACCAGTTCGGCGATGCGGCGAATTACGGAAGCGTGATCGCAAATATCGACATTTAGATCGATGATTCGCGCACGTGTTCTTTGCTCTAGCTCGTCTTTCATTTTAATTTCATGCGGCGATTTCGCTATAGATGGCTTCAAGTTTTTTTATGTAATCGCCGATGGCGAAATCGGTCCGCACGGTTTCGACGGCGTTTTTCTGTATTTCCGGCCATTCGATGCGGCTGTCGAGAATCATCTTTAGCCGGCCGATCAGTTGGCCGGTGTTGCCCGGCTCGATGAGATAGCCGTTAAAGCCGTCACGAATCACCGACGCGACCGATGCCATTTCGGATGCGACTGCAATGCAGCCGGCGGCCATCGCTTCTAGCAAAGCCATCGGCAAACCCTCGCCGTAAATTGATGGAAGCAGAAAAACGTCGGCTTCAGTCAATTTCTTTAATTTCTCCTTACCGATTACAATGCCGCCATAATAAAATTCATCGCCTAAAATCTTCGTCAATTCGTCGACGAAAACCTCCTTTTGCGGCCCGTCGCCGTAGCATTCGCAACGAAATTCAAACCCGCTTTCGTGCAGGGACCGGCAAGCCTTTACGATTTCGTTCAGGCCTTTAGATTCATGCAGGCGGCCTAAAAAAATAATTAACGGGTTAGGGTTTCTTCGTTCTAATTCACCGCGCTCGAAAACCGGAACGGCGTTCGGCAAAATGCGAACATCCAAATTCTTCCAACGGCGCAGGACTTCCGTTTTCTCGTTTTCACTCAGGACGATCACGACACGCGCCCGCCGGAGCATTTGTTCCGCCACCGCAGCCAGCGTTTTATTTTCAAAATCATTCAGCAAATAACGGCCGCCGTGAATTGAGATAATAATTGGCTTACTTCTAAAAACCGCCGATGCCAGGGCCGCCAACGCTGCGTCGCGCCAGATTGCCCTATCAGTCATTGCGGTATTGATATGCACGACGTCCGGTTTCTCTGATCGGATTGCATTTAAAAATTTAAATGGAAGCACGGCCTGCGATGCGAACCAGGAGACGCCGTTTGTTACGCCGTCCTTTTTCCCCGCCAAAAAATGAGCGTATTCAATACCGCCGTGCTCGATTATCTGGCGAACGACAGTCGATATTCCGCTGACGTTTTCATTTTCATCGAGGCTCGGGGCGGTGATCAATACTTTCATTTACAGACGAAAGAATATCGCACACAGCCCGGATTGTCAGCCGAACAATCGGCCGGCAAGTTGCAAGTCATCACAGATTGGCTTAAAAACAAATAGAGAAAATGAAAGCCGAAGCAACCATACAAACAAATACAAAATTGGTGAAAGCCGAAAATCGCGTGCCCGTATGGGTAATGCCGGTTATAAAAGCATCGGTCATCGCCGCCGACGCCGGACTGGCTGTTTTGTGTTTTATGCTTGCATTTAAGCTTCGTGAGGGGAATGCCGTGCTTTCCGAAACTGCGTGGGCATGGTCGCGGGATTTCGTGCCATATGCCGGAATATTATATTTTGCGGTGCCTGTCCGAATCGCGATGCTGCTGTATCAGAGGCTTTACAGGTATCACGGAGCGTTTTCATATACTCAGGAAACCATCAAAATATTTAAGGCCGTTGCGGTTAGTTCGCTGTTGACTGTCGCGTGGGCGTTCCTGTTTCGCGGCGGCTTTGCGTTTCGGGAATTTTCCTATGCGCGCGGAGTCTTTGTTTTTGATTTTGCCATAGCATTTTCCGTTTATGCCGTTTTTCATCTTGGACTTCGCTTTATTCAGGCGCAGTTCAGAAATCGCGATATAAACCTGATCCCGACCTTGATCGTCGGAACGAATGCGGAAGCCGAACAGACGATACGCGAATTACGGGAGCGGCGCGATCTGGGTTACCGCGTGGTTGGAACGGTGTTCAGCGGCGGGCAAACTGAGGCAAGCAGAAAATCATTCGAAAATTTAACTTCGGTGCCTGTTGTCGGTGATCTTGAAGAATTGGCGGAATTGATCGGCAAGCTTGAAATTCAGGAAGTTATAATTACAGACAACACTTTGCCGAGCGAAAAGCTTTTCGACGCGATGATGCGAATCGACCGGAAGCAAAAGGTTGAATTTCGTTTTGCACCGAGCTTGTTTAATCTGCTGCCGCAGAAGACTAGCGTCGAGCAGATCGGTGTGCTGCCGATGGTCAGGCTGTTTCGCGAGCCGCTTTCTGAAATAGAACGATTCATCAAACGGCTGTCCGATATTGCTATTTCCGCCATCGCGATAATTCTGCTGGCCCCGTTCTGGATTGCGGTTTCGCTTATTATTAAATTCGATTCGCCCGGCCCGGTTTTCTTTCGGCAGGAACGTGTCGGTATGGATGGTCGGCTCTTTCTTTGTTACAAATTCCGGACAATGGCGGCGGATTCCAGCGATGATTTGCACCGGCAGGCATACCGGCAAAATATTGAAGGTTTAACCGCCGCGAACGACGAAACCGAGCCGATATTCGGGAAGGTAAAGGACGATCCGCGTATAACGAAAGCCGGAAAATGGCTGCGGCGTTCGAGTTTTGATGAATTGCCGCAGATTTTGAATGTCCTTAAAGGCGATATGAGCATTGTTGGCCCGCGTCCGCCGATCTCGTATGAAGTTGAGGAATACGACATCTGGCACCGCAAAAGACTCGATATGAAGCCCGGCATCACCGGCCTGTGGCAAGTATCCGGACGAAGCCGCCTGACTTTTGAGGAAATGGTGCGGATCGATCTTTTTTATATCGAGAATTGGTCGCTGTGGCTCGATCTTAAGATAATATTGCTGACGATCCCGGCAATTTTTCGCGGCGACGGAGCGCGGTAACGCCGCCATCTTGGCGGCTGTCAGGTGGGCATCCTGCCCGCCGTGCGGTAGAGAACTCTGCGTCGGCTGGAAGCCAACGCGACAGCCGCCAAGATGACGGCGTTACTTTTAATGCAAACGATTACAGAATTTTTAACCGAAGCGTCGCAAATTTTGGAAGCTTCTGACATTGCCGATCCGCGCAGGGAGGCGTCATCACTTCTGCTTGCCGCGATAGAAAAAGATAAAACCTTCCTTTTCGCTCACCCGGAATACGAACTGACCGCTGCGGAGCAAAAGCTGTTTCGCTCCTTTGTTCTGCGTCGTGCCAGCCGTGAGCCTTTTCATTATATCGTCGGCCATAAAGAATTTTACGGATTGGATTTCGAGGTGACGCCGGAGGTCCTGATCCCGCGGCCGGAAACTGAAATGCTTGTCCGGCAGTCGATAAAAATTCTGCGTGAAATCGAAAATCCCATCTTCTGCGAAATCGGTGCCGGGTCGGGATGTATATCGGTTTCGATCTTGTGCAGTATTGAAAAGGCGTCGGCTACCGGACTCGAAATATCTGAAAAAGCAATCGCTATCGCGAACAGAAATTCCATAAAACATAATGTATCGGAACGGTTAACTCTAAAACAATCGGACATTTTTTCAGCCTTAACCGGGGAAAAATTCGATCTTATCGTTTCAAATCCGCCGTATGTACCGGCGTCCGACGTCCCGGAGCTGCAACCCGAAGTCCGGGACTTCGAGCCGCATCTTGCGTTGACCGGCGGCGGCGAGGGGCTTTCAATTATTGAACGAATTATTATTGAGGCACCTCGATTTTTAAAACGCGAAGGGTTTCTTTTGATCGAGATCGGGTTGGGCCAGGCGGAAACCGTAAGCGGTTTGTTCGACATGAAAATTTGGCGGGCGGTCGATATAGTGCCCGATTTCCAGACGATTCCCAGAATGGTCCGCGCAAGGATCAATTGAATCGAAACTTTTCGTTTCCGGCGTCGTAAAAAAGTTTATAAGATATTGAGGAACTTGCGTTTTTATGGTATTTGGGTTTATCATTAAGGCGCGCATTATCAGACATTTGAAAGTTAGGGTGTAAACGGGAAAGCCTCGGTTTTTGGAGTTCGGCACTAATTGCGGCGGTCTGACTTCGGAATTATTGATCCTTGATGGTTAGGAGGTTATGTTATGCTTAACGGCTTATTGTCACTTGTCAGCTTGGTCTTGACGGCCGGTTCTTTCTATTTTTATCGAAACAGCGGCGGCAATTCGATGTATTTTATTGCGGTCATTGTATTTCTCATTCTCACTCTCGTTTTCGGCGGCCTGTTCCTTTCGGGAAGAATGAATAAAACCGAAGAGATACACATTACCGAATAGTTCTTTGGTTTCATATAACGGTTAAGTACGGTGATTTCTGCCGTCCAATATTTCTTTAAAGTGGGCAGCCAGCCAATTGCGGCCGGTGCTGCCCTTTTTTTGCGTCTGCTCAATGCTTCTTAGGTGAAATCTTCAATAGAATAAGATATAATGTTGATTTAAATGTAAGGATTACAAATTTACATTTTAAGAGAGTTTTACCGAAATGCCAAAAATCGCAGACATACAGGAAACGCCGAATCCGAATGCCGTTAAATTCATATTGAAGGAACCGGTATCGCACGGCACTTCTCATTCCTTCAAAACCGCTGGAGATGCGGACAATGATCCGCTGGCAAAATCGTTGTTCGAAGTCGGCGAGGTCGTTTCCGTGTTTTACATGGACAAGATGATAACCGTCGAAAAGACCGACGACGCCGAATGGGACGAATTGCTTCCGACGCTCGCGGTTCCGATCAGGTCGGCGGAAACGGTCAAATCGTCCAATGGAAACGGAAAAGCCGCGGCCGCCGCTGTTGGCGGAGCGATAGCCGCCGCCGCAAGCGATGATCCGAAGATTGCTGAAATTAATGCTTTGCTCGATGAAAAAATTCGGCCTTTTCTGGCCAGCGACGGCGGATGGCTCGAAGTCGTCAGTCTGGAAGAATCGAAGCTTACGATCCGGTACGAAGGGGCCTGCGGCAGCTGCCCGAGCTCGCTGACGGGAACGCTGATGGCAATCGAAAATATGATAAAGGAAGAGATCGATCCGGATATCGAGGTCGTTACCGCTTAAGCGGTGAGACTGGTCCAAAACTTAGTTTTTTGCTCATCTGCTAGAGTTCCACCTTCTACACTCACACTGATATGCAAAACCTTATTTAACCTGGTTGTAAGTATTTCTTGACATTAAACCGCTAAATTAGGCATACTCATTTCGTCGGTGATTTATTTGGATCGCCGTTCGTATCCCGCAGGTTTGTAATTTCTACCCGAAACCACCAGATCGATCCAAATCTAACCCAGCGTTAAATCAACAATTGAAGGAGAAACCGTAGTGAATAGTGAAGAACTCGAGCGTAGTCTCAGAACCGAATTCGAGAGTCATCTCAAGAATGTCGTTGCCGGAATGCAGCAGGACGTTGCCGACTTTCAGAAAAACTTTGAGGCCGAATTTCAAAAACACAAATCGCAGCTCGACGAAGCCTTTCGGGAACTCTCGACGCGGTTAGAATCCGACACGCAATTTGAACCCGCCTTTATCAGTTCGGTCGTTGAGCATTTAAGGCTCGCCCGCGACGGCGGAGCCGAACTGGCCGCGACCGCTTTTGGCGAAGCCGAAAAGCTCGCCGAGGAAACCGCACAGCCCGCAGCCAAATTCGATAAGTTACGAGATGCGATCAAAGACATAAGCGGCAAATCGTCGCAGGGCGAGATTCTTAGTTCGCTTGTCGGGCACGCCGCGGAATTTTCACCTCGCGGAGCTTTCTTTATCGTAAAGAACGACCGCTTCGTCGGTTGGAAATCCTTCGATAAGGAAGGCGGCGCTGATGACGAGCAGATCCGGGAAATTAATTTTCCCATGGCATCCGACACGGTTTTAGCCGAAGCGGTCAAATCGCTGACGATGCAGGAAAGCGCATACGGCAGCCGCGCAGACGATTCCTTATTTCTTGAGCCGCTTAATTTTGCAAGGCCGGACAGGATGTACGCAATTCCGCTGACCGCACGCGGCCGCGGCGTCGCTGTTTTGTATGCCGATTACGGTACCGATGGCGTCACGCTCAATGCCGAAGCCTTGGAAACACTGGTTCGCGTGGCGGGATTGACTGTCGAATTGCTGGCTGCATCACAAGTTGTTTCGGTACCGGCCGAAGCTCCCGCCGTTGCTCAACAGGCACCGGAAGCCGAGCTCAATGAACCTGCGCAATATGAACCGGCGGAAGAAGCGGCCGTTGCCGAATACGCAGATTCCGAACTGGGCTACGAAACAGTCGAAGAACCGGTGGAAAACACCGAGGCCGAAGCGGTTGAAGAATATCAGGGCGAGGTTTCGTATGAATTACCCGAAACCGCTGAGGAATCTCCGGTTGGCCTTGAGTTTGTCAATAGCGAAGAAGAGGAAACACCGTCTGTAGAAACCGAAAGTTATTTCGAACCGGTTGAAGAACCGGAAGCGGTAGAAATCGCTCAGGCTGAAGAAAAAAGCTTTTTTGAGCCCGAAGCGGAACCGGAAACTATCGGGCCGGAGTTCGAGGTATCGGCCAAAGAAGCGGCATTTGCACCGTCCGATTCTTTCGACGGCGGATTGGATGACGAGCCGGGGCCGGTAAGCTATACCGCACCCGTGCCGGAAACGGCCGGTTGGGGCAATGGCGGAGGCGTTTCGACGGCGATTGCGGAACCGACAGTGCAGGTAGCAGCGGTCAGCACGGCAAGGATCCGTTTCAGCGACCGCAATGTCGATCTGCCGATAGAAGTTTCAGAGGAAGACCGGCGGGTTCACGTCGAAGCGCTCCGCTTCGCCCGGCTGCTGGTGTCTGAAATAAAGCTTTATAACAAAGAAACGGTGGAAGAGGGCCGGGAAACGGACAATCTCTATGACCGCCTTCGCGACTCGATAGACCGTTCGCGTGAAATGTACGCCAAACGCGTAAAACCGGCTGTCGCATCCAGATTCGATTATTTCCACTACGAACTGGTCAATTCCCTCGCCGAAGGCAACGAGGCAAAACTAGGAACCAGCTATCCGGGATCTCAGATTTAGTTGAACAAGGACTAAATAAAAAAGAGGCCGTCTGAAAAGGCGGCCTCTTTTTTAATTGGATTTGAACTAATTTTGCCGGTCTTTCGCATTTCGTTCCGAATCCAGAACAGGCCTCGTCGATGCCGGATTATCGGGTGATGTGTGGGCGTGGGTGATTTTCCAGTCTTTTCCGGTCAACTTAAAAACCAAAGTCATGCGGCCGGAGGCGTTTTCCAGTTTTCCTTCGAATTCCTGGGTTTGCTTCCATTTGCATGAGACGTAGGCGGCGGTTTTGCCGAGCATTTCGACGCGCAAGCCCGTGATGTCGAGCGTGACGTTCTTTGTTTTGGGGTAGAGCGATTCGCGGTTATTTTTCATATTTTCCCAGCCGATGGTGGCCGAGCCGTTGTTGTTGAAAAATAAAATACGGTCGCTTTTTTCGTAAACGCTCATTACCTTGGCGGAGTCGATCTGCTCGATTCCTTCGACGAGGCGGTCAAAAGCTGCCCGGACTCCAGCAGAAGGGTCGGCCTTTCCGGCTGCGGCTTTTTGGCCGAACGCGGAGAAAGTGAAGATTGTGACGGCAAATAATCCAAATGCGAATTTTTTCATTGTGGTTTTTCCTGCAAGTTTGTGCTTTAGAAAGTGTATAACCTGGGAAGATCGGGATGCAAGGATTTAGGGCGCAAAGGAGCGTCCGAATGTTAGCAGGTTTGGGATATTCTTCGCGATTCCGCCCATACACTTTACGAGCGCCGGCGACGCGGCGACGCGAAATTTATCCCCGCCGACGCGACACCGGCCAAAACAGTGCCAGTCATTTTTGATTTGGGAACATTTTTTGCGATATTTGACTGCCTTTTGGCGGGTGTCGAAGAGTCAATTTAAACAGAGTGTTTATCTCAAGCTCGGGAAGATTCTGCCTAGACGATTTCGTGAGTAAATTTACCAGCAATACACCAAATCGTTTACTCGTCTTTATGAATATTTACATTTACAGTGTTTTCCTTACATACGGTTTTTACATTTTACAGGTATGCTTTTTGCTGTAAGGCCAAACAACGGTTGAAGTTATAAATTTTGATTCGCTCCTACCCGTAGAAAAAGTAAAATTTTAGGAGGGAAAGCTAATGCATTCCACACGAAAGGTTTTTTGGGCGTTTTCTTTGATGGTGACGCTATTGCTGGGTACCGGCGTGTCCGCATTTGAAGTGGATGACGATATTCCGGAGGTCAAGGCCCGTGTCGCGCGAATAAGCTTTATTCGCGGAAACGTGCAGATACGGCGGGCTGGAAGCCAGGATTGGGAGATTGCCGTTCTCAATCTGCCTGTCGTTGAAGGCGATGAAGTGACGACCGATGCGGGCGGACGGTTCGAGATTCAATTCAACAGCTATACGCATCTTCGTATCGGCGAAAATTCTTATTTGAAGATCGCTAATCTGAAGGACGAAGGCATTGCCGTTAGCCTGCCTGAGGGAATGCTCACGCTTCGAATAACAAATTTCGATAAGGACGGCACATATTTCGAGATCGATGCACCGAAGACGACAGTTGCCGTACAGAAAGCGGGAATGTACCGCGTAGATGCGTTAAAAGACAGCAGCGGCCAGGTTCGCGTTGCCGTTACTGATGACGGCGAAGCCCGCGTTTATTCGGACAGCTCGGGTTTTACTTTGAAAAACGGCAGAAGCGCGAAGATAAGCACGGAAGGCAATCTGGCCGGCGAATGGGACACGGCGGATGCCTCACGATTCGCTGATGAATTCGATGCATGGTCGCTGGAACGCGACTTCGCAATCGCGAAGCTCTTGAAAGATGCTAAATACGATACGTATTACGACCGCGATATTTACGGTGCGGAAGACTTGAGCGAACACGGCGAATGGATCCATACTCGCAAATACGGTTATGTCTGGAAGCCGTTTAGTAATTCGACGAACCAGTATTCGGACTGGTCGCCGTACCGCTACGGACAATGGCGCTGGATTCCGCCATACGGCTGGACGTGGGTCAACGACGAGCCGTGGGGCTGGGCAACGTATCACCATGGCCGCTGGATATATGACAACGGCTGGTACTGGACGCCGTATGGCCATTTCAGGAACCGTCGAAGCTGGTGGTCGCCGGCATTGGTCGTCGTAAGCATACTGAATAACAATATCTGCTGGTATCCGCTGCCGTACGAATACGGGTATTACAATTATAATTATCACTGGACCACTAACAATTATTACGGTAGAAATTGGAATGGAAATGGGCACGGAAACGGAAACAGACATGGCAACGGTAACGGCAATCCAAACCCTTCGCCTAATCCGAATGCCAGTCCGGCACCGGCTCCGTCACCAACACACAGGCTCGGGCCCGGATCGCTGACAACGCGGGAACAGAGGCTAGCATGGCAAAGAACGCCTCCGTTCCTGAGAGTGCCGCCAGGCAGTGTCGTGTCTGTCCCTGCGGGAGAATTTGGAAATGACCGAAAGGGCTTTCAAACAGTTTCGCCAACCACCGCTAAGACGGTGCTTTCCGGTGTGAATGATCCTGGCGAATCGCCTCCGCTGTTGCCGACCTACTCCGAAGTCGACCGCAGGATGGGTAGAGAAATCCGCACGGAAAGGCCGCCCACCGCAAAGACTGTCGCACAAATCAAAACCGGTGCCGCCGACCGCAAATCGAACGGCCCGATCGACCAGGAACTCCAAAAAACCCGTATTTTTGGAAATCGAAGTCCGGTTCCGATAAATCCGGGAACAGATGAACCGGTGAAAGCCGAGCGGAGCCGCAGGACCGGTGCGGTCGAGCGGCGGTTGATAGTCCGTTCGCCGGAAAGTCAGGAACGTAAAACCGAGGTTCTTGAGACAAGGGAAAGCAAGACGGCGTCGCCGATCCCAACATATGTTCCGCCTCCCGAACAAAACACGGAACGCGAACGGCGGCCCGTCCGCCGGCCTCAAGCCGATCCGCCGCCGCAGCATAAGGAGCGTCAGCGTGAACCGGTAAGGGAGCCGATGAACGATCCTCCGCCGAGAAGCGATCCTTCACCTCGTTACGATCCACCGCCTAAGAACGATCCGCCTCAGCGAAGCGAGCCGGCGCCGAGGAGCGATCCGCCGCAGAAAAATGATCCGCCGCCGACCAAAAGCGAACCTCCCGCTGAAAATCGAAAGAGCAAGGATGGATCGTAGAGACAATAAAGGGTTCGGATATTCATATCCGAACCCCTTATTGTATCAAGCGTGACGTTATTATTAATTCTGAAGAAACACCGATTTATTGACAGTGGCCGGATTTCCGATCACTACGAAGCGCATATTCTTCATGTATTTATTGGCGGCTGCCTGCACGTCCTGCGGTTTCACATTGCGAATACTGTTCAGAAACTCAAGGCTGTTTCGCCATCCGCCGCCGGTAAGTTCGTAACGGGCAAGCTCAGCGACCTGTGCGGCGTTAGTCTCCTGCTTTATGTAATAGGTCGTTAGAAAGAATCCCGGGACGCCGATGAAACTACCTTCATCGACCGGATCGGTCCGCATGTTTTTAACTTCCTTGAGCATTACATCCACAGCCGTATTGGCATCGGTCGAGGTTACATAAATATTCGCGGTATTCGCCGCGTTATCTCCCATTTCGGCGTTCGGCGCGTAGGAAAGATTGCGGCGGACACGAACTTCCTGATAAACGCGGCCCTGCAGGATCGAGATCGCTACGCGCATTGCATGATAATCAGGGTCTTTCAGGGACGGAGCAGAGAATATTCCCTTCACGTAATTGGTCGGAATGCTTCTATCGTTGATATCGACTGTTGCCTGCGTAAAACCGATAGGTGCGAGCGACTGTTCCTTGTAAGTGCCGCGCGCGAGTTTGCCGAACGAAGCCGTGACTTGTTTTTGAACCGTCTGTGGTTCAAGATCGCCGACGATGACCAGAAGCAGACGCGACGATTGCAAAAGACCTTTATGATACGCACGCAGATCTTCGATTTTAAGCCGGCTCACGGTCTCGATTGTGCCGTTCGGCGAATTTGCGTAAGGATGGCCGGCGTAAACGATCTTGTCCTCCAATGCAGTAAGCGAACTGTCCGGGCTGACGGATTCATTTCGAAGGCCGGTCAAAGTCCGCTCACGGACGATCTGAAAATCTTCGGGAGTGAATGACGGATTTAGAATAACGTCGGTAAAAATATCCCATGAACTATCGAAATTTTGGCGCGTTGACGTAAGGGAAATGACGCCAAAATCGTAAGCGGCACCGGCGCTGATAGAACTGCCTGTGCGAGCCAGGTCTTTCCGTAAAACTTCACGCGGAAATTTTTTGCTTGATTCGGAAGCGGCCGAAAGCGTCAAAGCTTCGATTCCGGCGTTATGTGCGGTTTGGTTTCTGACGCCGCCGCGCGTGAACAGGCCGGCCGAAACCGTGGGCGAACTCGGACGGCGCTTGAAAATTACCTTTAAGCCGTTAACGTCGAATTCGGTAACGGAATTATCAGTCGTAGCTGCGGTTTGAGGATGAGCTGCAAGCCCAAGCGAAAATAGTAAAAACAATAAAAACGTAAATTTCATAATACTGACTCAAAGGTAGAAACTATTTCCCGATCAAATCCTGTCCCGTCAATTTTGTGGAACGCTGTGCTGCCGGAGACATCAAGGCGACGCCAACGTGCGGTTTTCCGAGAATATATGTCGAAACATATTTTTTAATATCATCACGCGACACGGCACGGAGGTTTTTGTGATAGCCGCGGTAGTAATCCATACCGGTCGAAGACCACCAGAATCCGAGCGTGTGCGTGTATTCGCTCAGTTTCTCGCGGCGGTATAGGTCTTCGGCTTCGAGCAGGTTTTTGGCGTTAGCAAGCTCTTCGTCGGAATAATAGTTCGGACTGCCGAACTGTGCTAGCTCGGCATAGAGAGCGTCCATCGCAGGTTTCGCCTTGTCCGGAGCAGTTTGCAGCGTGATGCGGATCGGCCCGACATTCCGCTGGGTGTAATAGTTTACGCTGACACCGGCGGCAAGCCCTGTATCAACCAATGCACGCTGAAACCGGGAATTCGGCTGCTGAATAATGTAGGAAAAAACGTCGGCCGCGTATGTGCCGGTATTGTCCTTGCCGATCGACGGGCCGTGCCAGCCAATTTGAATCAGAACATTTTCCAGGTCCTGCTCGACTATTATGCCTTCACTTTTCGCTAAGGGCGGATGATCGACGATAGGGAATTTGATGAACGGGTCCGGGCCTTTTTCCCAAGTGCCGAAAAGCTCCTCAGCAAGCTTAAATACATTTTCGGTCTGAACGTCGCCGGTAACGATCAGCGCCGAGTTATTCGGCAAATAATAGCGCGACTGGATCAGTCGCATTTTTTCGGTGGTCGAAGCAGCAACCGTTGCCCGCGTACCGCCCGGGCTTTTTCGTGACGGGTACTTGTAAAAAAGCTTGTCCATCATTGTGCGGTCGAGATAATAATATGGCTCGGCCTGCTGGCGGTCGAGCTCGCCGAGAACGACCTCGATTTCCTGTTTGAATTCTTCCTCGTCAAACGACGGGAAAAGCATTGAATCGCGGATATATCGCACTGTGGTCGCAAGGTTCGGGCTGGTCGTGCTGAAATAATAATTTACGTATTCTTCCTGCGTCGTGCCGTTGCGTACCCAGCCGAACTTATCTACTTCGGCAAGATACCCGACATCGCCGATCTGTGATTTAAATCTCATCTGCTCGCTGCAATAGGGGCTGGAAAAGGCCGAAAAACTTGTTTTACGAGCGGTCTCGCACCTGAAAATGCCGATCGCCTTATTCGACTTAAAGAACATGTGCTCGTACAAATGCGACAATCCGTTTAGTTCCGGCGGCTCGGTAAAAGAACCGTTGCGGACAGCCATCTCTACCGTTACGAGCGGTACGGAATTGTCGGGCAAAACAATCACTTCCAGGCCGTTCGGCAATGTCTTGCTGACGAAGGGAACGGCGAAATCCTGACGAGGCTGAACGCTCGCGGCGGCCGTCGTCTTATTCGGCACGGCTTGCTTGCTTCGTGCGGTTTGTGCGAAATTTAAATTGGTGAATAAGACTGCGGTTAACAGTGAGCTAAGGAAAATTTTTTTCACGCGAAACTCCGGGATCAAAATAAGTACTTATGTTTACGCTGATTTAAGTGCAATGTTTATTTAAATAATCTACCACATACGGAGACCAATTATATGGAACGCGACAATATGATGCACGGAGCAAGAACGGCGTTGAACACAAATTCCGACACGCGTGCCTGGGCCGAGGAATACTTAAAGAATAAAACGCGGAACGAAATGCCGGAGATGAACGGCGAGGAATTTGAAAAGCACTGGAAATATCACAAACCCGAAATAATGCACGCCGGAGCCGCGGAAGCGATGCAGGCATATAAAACAAGGCAGAAATGAAAAATTACGAATTTCAAATTACGAATTACGAGCAAATAACATCTCGTAATTCGTAATTTGATAACTCGTAATTAGGTTTAAACCCCTGGCATGGCCTTTTTTAGTGGTTTCAGCAGAAACGCGAGGACTACGGCCATAAACAGAGCCATGCACGCCAGAACCAGGAAGAAACTCGACTGCAGCCAGATATCCCAGTAAACTCCGATCTGCGTCAGCTTATTGCCGATTGCCGTAGCGACAAACCAGCCACCCATCATTAACCCGCGAATGCTGATCGGGGCAACTTTTGAGACGAGCGAAAGGCCCATCGGCGAAAGCATCAGTTCCCCCAGCGTCACGATCGCATAGGCGAGAACGAGCCAAAACGGCGATATGCGGAATAGATAGGCGTTTTGCAGGATTGCAACACGGTTAGCGTCGCCGACGCCCGGAGCGACGGAATTCACGGCGGCAATCAGCTTTTGCTCGCCGCTCTTCATTTGTGTCTTTTCCAGTTCGGTCAGCAGGGGCTTTCCGGCTTTTGCGTTCTCTTCGTCCGCTTTCTGAATATCCTCATCGCTGGACGCGGCGAATTTTACTCCGTTGACAATCTTCTTTCCTTCTGGCTTGGCTGAGAAGAAACCGGTTACCCAATTCCATATTCCCGGTTCGGCTGGCGCAGCGGGCGGGGCAGGTGACTCTGCCGCCATAATTTTATCAACTATGTCTTTCGGAACGCCCTGCGCCGCGAGGTCTGTTGCGACGCGTTCATTGATGCGAAACGCGCCGGAAATAAGCTGTTCCGGAGTTTTCACCGCCTTCTCGCCAATGCCTGCTCCCATCCACAGAACGAGGAAGGAGATGCCCGTCAGCGTCATTCCGAATGCCATTTTTGTCGGCGTCGAAGGCTCCTTTCCCCGACGGTCCAGCCAACCCCAAAACCAAACAAGCGGAAACGTAAGAGTAAGCACCCAAAATGCATTTATCGACTGCGAGATAGTACCCGAAACGTTCCAGTCGGTATTGTCATCAGCGAAATAGGTGAGGGTTGAGCTGTTTTGGTGAAAGGCCATCCAGAAAACGATAACGATGCCAAAGATCACTAAAAGTGCGACGACGCGCTTCCAATTGGGAATCGCGTCCATCTGGGCGCTTCGCCCAATATCACCGCTGGAACCTTTGTCATGCCCGCCTTCGTCTTGATCGCTGATGCCGTGAGGCGGAGCATCCGTCGCGGTTGCGGCAGTGTCGGCGGCTTGATTTGGGTCTTGAACTGCCGAATTCTCAATGACGTTATCGCCAACCACTATTACGCCTTTAGCAAATTTTTTATCGGCGTGGATCACGTATTCTTTGAAATACCACAAAGTCCCGACAGAGATAAGCATTCCGAATGCTGCGACGGCAAACGCAGCATGTACACTAACCGTTGATTTGACAATCTCCATAACGATCGGTGCCGCAAAAGCTCCGACATTGATGCCCATATAAAAAATGTTATAGGCTCGATCCTTGAGGTGGCTGCCTTCGGGGTAAAGATTGCCGACCATCGTCGAGACATTCGGCTTAAAAAAACCGTTACCGATCACGAGACAGACCAAAGCAAGATATACAGCCCACATCGCGGGTATAGACAGCAGGCCGTGGCCGATCATGAAAAATACGCCGCCTATCATGACGGCCTTTCGATAACCGGTTAACCTGTCGGCAACCAGCCCGCCAATAATCGGACTCGCGTAAACGAACATCAGATAATTCGCATTAAGCGTAGTGGCTTCAGATCCGGTAAAGCCAAAGTCGGTCCGCAAGTAAAGCGTAAAGAGCGACAGCATTGAATAAAAGCTGAACCGCTCCCACATCTCAGTTGCGAATAGAACATACAGCCCGCGAGGATGGCCCTCAGTATTTCCGCCTATGGCGGTATTGTCAAAAGTCCCGACGTTTGCGCTCATTTAGTTTAGTCACCTTTGTTTGTTTGATTTTCTAAGAGAGTTAGGCAAAATATAGCAGATAAATTTTGTAACGAAAAGCAAATATATGTTGAAAATATTTTTATTCCTGATTTCACGTGGTTAAACGGAGCAGTCTTCGTAGGAGACAGAGGTGTGCAGACCGCGAGTTTAAGGTGTAAATTTACGTGAGGTAAACCTACGTATTGGTATAATTTCACGGGAAAATTCAAAAATTCTGGCCGAAATGGATTTGCCAGAAAAATCGCTTTCGATTAAACTAACTTTTCATGCCCTTGTAGCTCAACGGTAGAGCGCGCGGCTCATAATCGCTAGGTTGTAGGTTCGAATCCTTCCGAGGGCATGCCTCATAAATCAAAACAGTTCTGAGTTCAAGCTTCAGCTTGTCTTGGCATAAACCTAAAGACAAGCTGAAGCTTGAACTCAGAACTTTAAATATTGGTAGCGCGTAGGGGAGTTGAACCCCTCTTTCAAGGTTGAGAACCTCGTGTCCTAACCGATAGACGAACGCGCCGTATTCGGTGCGGCGATTATAGCAATAATCCCGCAGGTTTTAAACATTAAACCGAAAATCCACGACATCGCCGTCCTGCATTATATATTCCTTACCTTCCAGGCGGGCGAGGCCTTTTTCGCTGGCGGCCTTTCGGCTGCCGCAGGCGACAAGATCGTCATAAGAAATAATTTCGGCACGGATAAAGCCGCGTTCAATGTCGGTATGGATCTCGGCGGCGGCCTTTGGAGCTTTAGTTCCTATTGGAATCGTCCATGCCCGCACTTCCTTTTCACCGGCGGTCAGGAACGACATCAGGCCGAGCATTTTATAGGCCGATTTGATCAATTCATCGACGCCGCTCGAATCGAGGCCGAGGTCCTTTAAGTATTCGTTTCGTTCATCGGCTTCGAGGGCGACAAGTTCGGACTCGAGCTTCGCACAGATAGCGACGACCTCGGCATTTTCCGATTTCGCGTGGTCCCTTACCTTTTGCACATGCAGATTTCCCGCCGGATTCGCAAGCGTTTCTTCATCGACATTCGCGGCGTAGATCGTCGGTTTGCTTGAAAGCAAAAACCAGGTTTTTATAACCGTTTTTTCATCATCCGACAGTTTAGCGGCACGAGCGGGCCGGCCTTCTTCGAGGACGGGCTGGATCTTGTTGAGAATTTCGAGGTCGCGTTTCGCGTCCTTATCGCCGTTCGCCTTGATGGCCCGAACCGCTTTATCACGGCGTTTTTCGACAGACGTGAGATCGGCTAAGGCGAGTTCGATCTGAATAGTTTCAATATCGCGAACCGGATTTACCGAGCCTTCGACGTGAATGATATTATCGTCCTCAAAACATCGGACGACCTGAATTACCGCGTCAGTTTCACGAATAGTCGCCAGAAATTGATTGCCCAGGCCTTCGCCCTTTGAAGCTCCGCGAACTAATCCGGCGATATCGACGAATTCCATCGTCGCGGGAATCATTTTTTGCGCCTTGTTTAACTTTTCGAGAACGTGAAGGCGTTCGTCCGGAACCTCGACGATGCCTACATTTGGCTCAATGGTGGCAAAAGGATAATTCGCGGCAAGAGCCGATTCCTGCGCGGTGAGAGCGTTAAAAAGTGTGGATTTACCGACGTTGGGCAAACCAACGATTCCTGCTTGCAGCATATAATTACTTGTTACAATTCAAAAACGGCTATTTTACAACTTTATGCGAATAAATAGAAATGGCTAAGTCTCCGTGTCAGAGCCGGGAGCGATAGCGATTGGGTTCTTTGCAGAGTTCAAAGTTCAAAGTTTAAGGTTCAAAGTTAAGATTATGTCTGACTTTGAACTTTGAACTCGGAACCTTGAACTCCTATCAACCCAGTCGCTATCGCTCCCGGTTCCGACATGGATTAGGTTGAATTTTGCCTCAAAGTATTTATAAGGTAGTTTAGTAAAAGTTTTTCATTGCTTATTATGCTTTTATCGCTGCTTATTATCCTAATCATCGCTTTCGGCGGGCTGGCGTTGACGTACGTCTTTGAAAGGGAAGAATCATTTTTGTGGCGGATGGCGGCCGGGAATATTATCGGGTCGGCGATTTTTGGAACAGCCGGATTTGTGCTTGCTTCGTTCTTCGGATTGAATGCGGCGACCGTAGCGGCGGCGATTGCGATAACTTTGCTGCCTTGCCTGCTCATGCGAAATGCCGAAACTCGCAAGAGATTCGCGCACGACCGGGCAAAGGCAAAAGGGAAACTGCAGGGAGCGAATTGGACGAAGGCCTCGCGGCTCTTATATTACGTTTTCTTTCTGGGCCTTTTCCTCGCTTTTTTTGAACGTGCGATGTTTGTCACAGATCAGGGAATTTTTACCGGCGGCTCGAATAATTTAGGCGATCTGCCTTTTCATCTCGGTGCGATTTTCAGCTTTACCGACGGCAATAATTTCCCGCCTCAAAACCCTTCATTCGCTGGTGCAAGGTTTTCGTATCCGTTTATCGCGGATTTTCTAACGGCTTCGTTTATGAAGCTCGGCATCGGCGTCCGAGAAGCAATGCTGGCGCAGAATGTCTCGTGGGCGTTTTCGCTGCTGGTGATTCTGGAAAGGTTCGTTTTCAAACTGACTCAGGATAAACTCGCATCGAAGATAGCTCCGGCTCTCTTATTTTTTAGCGGCGGCCTCGGATTTATTTGGTTCTTCGGCGATTATTGGGCGCAGGGGAAAGGATTTTTCGATTTTATTTGGACGCTGCCGAAAGATTACACGATCGGCCAGGATTTCCGTTGGGGAAATTCGATGATTACGCTGCTTATAACGCAGCGAGGATTATTGCTCGGGATGCCTTTGACGCTGATCGTGTTGGGTGTTCTTTGGCAAATGTTTAGCTTTTCGTTGACTGCTGAACAGGTAGAAAGCAACAAGCAACTCTTGCTTGTTGCAAAAAGGGATCGCGAGCCAGTAAAAACTAAGATATCATTTTCGTCGGTTAATGTTTCGCCTGCATTGATAATTATTGGGTTTCTTGCCGGAACGTTGGTTCTTATTCATCTGCACAGTCTGCTGGTGATCTTTACAGTCTGTATTTTTTTATTAGTGTTGAGATTTGAGCAGCCTCAAGTACTGGAATTGTTGATTTTCGGAGGTTGTGTAGGTATTATCGCTGTTCCTGAGCTAATGTGGTCAATATCCGGAAGCGCCACCGAAACGAGCAAGTTTTTCGAGTTTTATTTCGGGTGGGATTCGGGTGAAACTAATTTTCTATGGTTTTGGATAAAGAATACGGGGATCTTGTTTTTAATGATCGGTGCGGGGCTTTATCTCGTTTATTTACAGCGTGATCGAAATGCCACACAGCTGATACCTGTTGATAACAAGAAAGCAAAAGGCTCTATTGATTCGCCCTTAATTCCTTATCCGTCATCTCTTCTGCTGTTTTACCTTCCGTTCGCTTTTTTATTCATGCTCTCAAACGTTGCAAAGCTTGCACCATGGCAGTGGGATAATATCAAGGTTTTGATCTATTGGTTCGTCGGTTCGCTGCCGTTTATAGCCTTTGCTCTGGCGTGGGTGTGGCGAAGGAGCGGGGCGCTAAAGATCGTTGCGGCGGTTTGTTTTATTGTTTTAATATTTTCAGGAGCTTTGGACGTGTGGCGAACGGCTTCCGGACAGATAAAAACGCGGGTTTTCGAGGGCGATGCCGTCTTGGCCGCCGAAAGGATAAGGCAGCGTACCGAGCCTAATTCGTTAATATTAAATGCGCCGACTTATAACTCCGCGGTCGTTTTATCAGGCAGGCAGTCACTGATGCGTTATCCGGGACATCTCGGCTCGCACGGGATCGATTTCGCGGAGCGCGAACGCGATGTTAAAACGATGTATGCGGGCGGCCCGGCTGCTTCGGAGCTTTTGCAAAAATATGGTATCGATTATGCTTTGATCTCGCCGGAAGAGAGAGGTTCCGTGGCTCCGAACGAGGCGTTTTTCAGCCAATTTCCGGTGGTCGCACAAGCCGGCCAATATAAAGTCTATAAGATTAAGTAACGATGGAAGAACAGGAAGTAAAACCGGAAAGAGATGGGACGTGGCTGACCGGCGCCGCGTTTGTAACGGCACTCGCCGCGTTTCTCAGATTTTATCAGCTTGGCCTCAAGCCGTTTCACCATGACGAGGGCGTCAACGGCTTTTTCCTGACCACGCTTTTCCGTAACGGTACCTACAGCTACGATCCGGCGAATTATCACGGCCCTACGCTTTATTACATATCTCTTTCTTTCGCAAAGGTTTTTGGGCTCGAAACGGTTTCAGTACGGGCGAGCATGGCGATATTCGGCGTGCTGACAGTCGTGCTGGCTTTATTTCTAAAGAGGTATATAGGCCGGATTGGCAGCCTTTTTGCCGCGCTCTTTCTCGCGCTTTCGCCGGGAATGGTTTTTATTTCGCGGTATTTTATTCACGAGATTTTTTTTGTTTTTCTGAGCCTGGCGATTATCTTGGCGATCCTATTATTTATCGAGCGAAAGAAAGCGGGGATTTTCGCGATTGGATGGATGGTTTTGATTCTGTTTGTTTGTTTCCTGCCGTCGACAATTAATCTGGCTCAACTGGTTGCCGGTGAGGGATCGGACGCCATTTGGACTTACCGCATCGGCCTGTTTCTGCTGGAAGCGGTTCTCGTATTTTTCGTAATGCGGATGCTGGTCTTGTGGAACGACGGCCGGCCGATCTATATTTTGCTGGCCTCGGCATCGGCGGCGCTGATGTTTGCGACGAAAGAGACGGCTTTTATCACGCTCGGCACGATGCTAATTGCGTGTTTGTGCGTTTGGATGTGGCAGAAGATATACGGCAAAACTCCGGCAAGCAATGAGCTTTCGAGTAAGCGTATCAGTTGGGCAGGATTTCGCGAAGGGCTTGGCTCCGGCACGGATCGGATTCTTATTTGGGCAGCCGTCGCCGCTGTATTTGTTTATATTATCGTGTTGTTTTTCTCGTCCTTTTTTACTTATCCCGAGGGTGTGCAGAAAGCGGTTGACGCCTATACGATCTGGAGCAAAACCGGCAGCAAAGACCATACCCAAAACGGTTTCCTGGGTTATCTGAAATGGATGTGGCGGATCGAGGCACCGATACTTTTGCTAGCTGCCGCCGGTACTCTTATCGCTCTGATCAAAGCCCGGCACCGTTTCGCGATCTTCGCCGGGTTTTGGGCATTTGGGTTAGCTTTGGCATATTCGATAATTCCGTACAAGACGCCGTGGCTTTTACTCTCGTTTCTGCTCCCGATGTGCATCGTCTCCGGTTATGCGATTAATGAACTATTCGCCTCGAAAAATATAATATCGAAGATCACCGCCGGAACGCTTGCTGCCACCGCAACGTGCGTGCTCGCATACCAATCGTACGACATTAATTTTGTCCGCTACGACGACAACGATCTGCCGTATATTTACGCCCATACGCGCCGCGAATTCCTCGATATGATCAGCGAAATTAAACGTTACGCCGAAAAAAGCGGCAAAGGAAAACAAGCGGCTGTACAAATCGTATCCCCCGATTATTGGCCGATGGTCTGGTATATGAACGATTACCCGAAAGCGATATTTCACGCCGTCATTACCGATGCCGCCGGTGCCGAAATGATCGTCGCCAAAAAGAAGGATCAGGACGATAACGTAATTCAGAAATACTCGGCCGATTACCGCTTCGCCGGAATGTTCCCACTGCGTCCCGGCGTCGATCTGATTTTGCTGGTGCGAAAGGATTTGGCGGACATCAACACAAAAGAGCTTTATCGAATCAGAGAAGTCCGCGATTATTGATCGGGTTTTCTATCCGCTATCAACCCGACCGCCACAAGCATTATGCCGATCACAACGTGTAAAACATCATCCACCCGCGTCCATTGAAACAGCTGTTCGGGAAAAAGATGCAGAAAGCTCGCAAACGCCTGGTAAAGATCGATCAGCTCGAAAGCGATATTGAACTCACGAATGTAGCTTTGATTATTTGAGAAGAGCAGCAGAATCCCAAAGGATCCGAAGATAATGTGAAAGACATTGTAAGGTGCGGCACCACTCGTCAACGCACTTTCCGGCGGAATGACAAAGCCCAAAATGCCAATGAGGATCAGCAGCGGGGCGAAGATGAGAAGGATTTTATAGTTTAGATTTTTAATATCTTATTTAAAGCTTTGATCTGGCAGCGAGCGGCTTCGCCGCCCTATTTGCGGAAAAGCTATGCTTTTCCGCCTGCTTGGAAATTATCTGCGGCTATGCCGCCGTCTTGTACTCAATAGCGGCGGCATAGCCGCGATTTTATTATGACAAACCCGGAAAAGCGTAGCTTTTCCGCAAATAGATGGGCATAGCCCAAAGACCTGCCGAAAACTATAAATGCTCTGCCTTTATAACTTCACGTCATCTAAATCGTCATAACGAAAATCTTCGCGGATTTCGTCGAGATCGGCTCCAAATAGCAGGTCGGACATCGCGCCTTGCATCAACGCCAGCTTTTCACTATTGGTCGAAACCGGCAAAAAAAATAACCTCCGCCGTCTGATTAGGAGCGGAGTTCTTCGGCAGTTTTATCAACATTCGCGGTTAGCGGAAACAGTTACAGTTTGTTTGACGACTTCCATAAAATTTCTCAACTCAAATCAATTTTATTATATTGGTCAAATTCGGAAATTCCCGATTTTTTCCGGCTTTTTGTCCGATGTCGGTTTCAAATAAGGTGCTTCGTCCTGTTCGCGTTTGTCGTGTTCGCCCGATGAGTGCCATTTCATCCATTCGCTTGGGGCATCGAGGTCGGTACCGCCGTGTTTGGTCAGGCGTGGGCGGATGCGGCACATTACGGGCGTGTTGATGCCGACGCCGGAGATTATCGCCTGGCCTTTCGTCAATGCGGGAAGTTCGGCGAGCATTGCTCGTCCGGCACCTTCGACGGATTGGGCAACGGTTTGTTGGTCGATCGGGTTAACGATCCGCATGATGATCTGCGTCATGCATTGCGAAAGCACGTCCTGATCGAGCTTTCCGGGACGTTGGGTAATCAGGCCGATGCCGACTCCGAATTTGCGGCCTTCGGAGAGAATTTGTTTGAGGACATTGGTCGAGACGACGCTGGCTCCGGCAGGGGCGAATCGGTGAGCTTCTTCGAGCAGCGTAAAGACGGGGTAATCGAGAAAATTCTCGCCCTTATCGGCTTCGCCGCGAACGGTCATCACGCGGGCCTTGTTCACTCGCCGCAGAAGGGTTCCGACGATCACCTGCTGCTCGTGCTGCTCGATGTCGGAAAGCTGCAAAATAGTGCAGCGTCCGGGGCGGAAAAGATCTTGCAATGGAATATGCTCAGTCGCGGAAAAAATGCCGTCCGGGCGGTCAAAACGGGCGTCGAGCCGCCAGAGCAATCCTTGAATCGACGACACATTTCCGCCGTCGCCGGCATTTTCGCCTTCCTTGCCGAACTGCTGTTTCTGGACGTGATCGCGCAGGTCGTAATAGCTGTAAAGATAATCGCGTTTGCCCTCGGCTTTTAGCTGGTCGTTCATGCTGCGAAAGGCCTGGCCGAGAAAATGCAGCATCTTTTCGGATGTGCCTTCGGGGAGAAGGTATTTGACATCGGCTTCGGTCAACGTCGAAAAGCGCACCTTTATCTTATCCGGCGTGAAAATTTTTACTTCGGGTTTATAACCATCTTCTCCGGCAAACTGCGGATCGCCCTGGATCGACTGCATCGTGTGATATTCGCCGTGCGGATCGACGATGACGACCGATGCCCGGTTGTGCGGGCTCATCAATTCCTCGACCAAAACACCGGCGGTATAGGACTTTCCCGAACCGGTCGAAGCCAAGATAGCGAGATGCGTTGAAACGACATCCTTGACCGAAAGCACCACCGGAACTTCGCCCGGTTCGCGGGTCAAAAGGCTGCCGATATGCGCTGAGCCGTTATTGCCGACGCGTTTCGGGCTGAGCATTTCGGACAGCGTTTCCGATGAAGCGAGATAAATGCAGTCGCCCGGCGTCGGCGGAATACGCGGATTGACGAAATCGTTTAGCTTGCGGCTGAAATAACCTATGGTTTCGACCGTGATCTCGTAAATTTCCAGAGCGTCGCCTTCAAGTCCAATGAGCGAGGAAATCGACGACGGCGGAATTTCAGGATCGGCCAGAAAAGCATCGGGCAGATTCCGCACGAGTTTGCGGCCGTTGATCGTCCCGACTATCTTTCGCGTTTCATCGTCGATCGAAGCCTCGTAATAAACGAATTCGCCGATGCGGTTTTTCCGGTTATCTTTTGTGATAAACAGGTATTCGTGCGGAAGCAGTCCCGGGCCTTTTACGGTGCCGGTGAGAATGTCGTCGGATGCGGTCATATGCAGAAGGCTTTTCAATAAAGAGGAAACGTGTATATCATAATATCACGGGTGTAGATAAATTAAATCGAAGGGTGAATTGCAAGTTCAGACATGGACATCGTTCTTCTACAGGAGTAGCAAAATTTGGATCAAAATGAAACAAATAACCATTTTAACTATACTAATCAGTGTTAATTTATTTTCAGTTTCTTGTGTAAATAATTCACCAACCCTTGTCGATGAAACAGAAAGCACAACTAATCCAAAATTCATAATTGCAACTCCGGAACCTTATCTTTTGGTGCCAAACGGATGGGTTTTAATTCCTAAGCCAAACGCCAACGAAATACGTTGTGGAAACTGGTCAAACCGCGAATGGAAAATTGATTATGATAACAACTTAAAATTTTCAAAATATGCTTATCTTGAAAGTGAACAGATTGCAAAACTTCCTGTAAAGCTTAGAGAATTTATTCTTAAGAATAGAAATATCGGAAAAGGGCTGGCGGGTTATATACATGCTTCACCTACAGAAAATGGATGGTTGGTTGGCTCGGACGCAGGAGAGTGGGGTGGAAATTTATTTTGGTTTAGTGAAGACGGAAATAAAAAAATAGAACTGTTGGGTGAAAATGTACGAGGAATTATACATCTCGGAGAAAACATATTTATTCTGAGCGGATTGGCTCATTTATCATCGGATGAAGGACAAATTCACAAACTGGCAAGAGATGAAATGGGAACTTTGAAAACCCAATCAATTTTCAACCTTAAAGGCCAACCTCAAAGCTTTGCCGTGGAAGGCAAAGACTCACTTATCATAATTCTGAATAATAGAATTTTACGGTTGAACAAGCATGGTGAAGTAAAAGTTTTGAAGGAAATTAACTTTGAATCCCTATATCCGAACTCCATGGCAATCACTTCCTCAGGAGTGATTTATGTCGGAATGAGGCTTTTTGTGGCACGTTTTATCCCAAATGAAGACAGCTATATGGAAGAATGGCTTGTTCCCCAGGATTGTCAGAAATTTGTCGCGAGAGATATGCAGTGCCTTTGCCAAAAAAAATAGCTGCACAAAGACAATCTCGGACGAGCGTGTCTTAGCTTAAATTTCTTCTAAAGCGTAAGGTGACGCCTTCACGCCTCAAGGCGTCACTCTTGCTTAAGATTGGATGTGGGCTTCGACAAACCACAAGAGTTTATCGGTTCCGCGCGAAATTCCAGTCAAGATATCGGCTGTATCCTTGTCTCCAAGCTCGTCTGTCGTGTCAATATCGGCACGCACCTTTTTTCCGAAATCCGCCAGAGCGCTTGAAAGTGCATCGACGTGATCGGCACCGTCGCTGATCTCGTGCGGGTATTCGCTCAGTGACGACTTTTCAGCCGCCAGCCGGACGGTTCCCATGGCGGTGCCGCCAAGCGTCGTTATTCGTTCCGCAATATCTTCGACATAAACATCGACCTCGGTGGATACCTGGTCGAATAATTCGTGCAGAGCGATGAAATTCATTCCCTTTACATTCCAGTGCGCCTGTTTTGCCTGCGATTTAAGATCGGCGGCGTCGGCTAGCCGCTGGTTTAGAATTGCAATTAGTTTTTCCCTTAGCCCTTTTGCCAGATCGATTTTTGTATTGTGCAGCATTGTGATTTCTCCTATTTTAGAATTAGAATAATTCTAAAATTCTCTTTAGTTAACAGTAAAATGAAAAATTCCAATAGTAAAGAGTTTTTAGCGATCAGGTGGCGGAGGCGGAGGAGGAACGAACCCTGGATTAGTGCGGTCGGTACCGCGGAATAATGGAGTAAAAACCCACTTCGAATGGTTTTCGATTCCGTAATAGGCGATAACGGATTTGCTGCGGCTTTGGCTCGCAACGCCGATGAAGGGCGTATCGTCAGTAACTACGTCGAAATCCTCTTCTTCCGGCTCTTCGGCTTCGGTTTCACTTCCGGTATTTATCGAATTGACGATGACGATCGAATAACGGTCCAACAACCGGTTTTGATTCGGCGGAAGTACGCCGTTGTTGTAATCCTGCACGCGTTTTGCAAAAGAGGCGATCACTGCCGGTTCCGGTTTTATCAGCCGCCATTTACCGTCTTCGCTAAGCGGATCGGTGGCTGCAGAAGGCCTTAGAATTTGCGTCTTTTTAGTTCCCTGCGGCAGGCCTTCGAGCAGGTCGTCGATCGACTCCGGAAGCTTAGCGCCGCGATGATGCGAAACGTAGCGGTCAATAGCGACGGCAATTTCTTCGCCGCGGCGAATGGATTCAAGCTCCTTTTCTCGCTGCACATCCTGCTGGACGGCCGGTGCAACCGCCAGCAAAGCGATAGCGAAAAGCGTCATCATCGCCATTACCGCCAGCAGCGTCATACCGCTTTCGGCATCGCGAATTTTATCTTCCGTCTCCATCATCGTCTACATCATCATTAGAGTCCTTTTTATCAGTCGGATTCGGCTTCTGGTTATTGCTGGGCGGCACATAGCGCGGAATATTGTCCGGAATGCCGGGAATGCTCTGAACCTGCGGATTTTGCGGAAAGCCCTGAACGTTAGGAGGGATATAGCCGTCACCGCCGAGGTTCGGAAAGCCCTGTCTCGACGGCTGCTGAGAACCGCCCGATGTTTCCTGAACAAGCGGACGCCGGTGCCTAAAGCCCAAATTAATGTCTTCAAAAACCGTCTCCGACTCGGAAATACTCAAAAGCCGGAACCGCCCGGCCACTATGTCATTAAGGCGGTGGGCAAACGGCGCGGGCTTTCCGGGTTCAAGAAAATAAGCCGTATCGTTATTGGCGAGTTTGCGGGCGATCATTCCGATGTAAGTAAACTGAGGCTCAGGTGGCGCCTGAATGTTCAGCAGTATCTGATTTGAATACGCCTTGCCGTCGAGCGTCTGGACCATGATCTGCCGCGGCCCGGCGGAGGCAACAAATCCGGCGGGCACATCCGCTACCATTTTTTGAGCGTTGATGAACGTCGTCGGAAGTTCATTCTGGCTAAAATAGATTCGCGCGTCCGGCGTGAATTTATCGCCGCTTACCTCCAAACGGAACGCCTTCGAACCGGCATAGACGCTTTGCGGCGTGACGAACGTGATTTGAATCGGCGGAGTTGGCGTCGGCGTTGGAGTGTTAAATACGACCGGTGCGATTGTCGGCTGCGGGCATTCCGCTCCCCGGCATGGCGGCGGCGGTTCGTAAAAAGCGAAAATATTGCGGCCCGCACCAGGTGCTTCAAAAATAATTGGACTATAATCTATCTCCGTCGTCGCATAATCGTAATCCTGCTGATCCTTTGTCGGAAGCGTGAAATTTTCCGCGTTTACCGTCGGCGACGGCTTCGGCGAAGTCGAAACTTTGACCGTCGTTCCCGAACCTCCGATCAAACTTCTTCCGAACGTCAAATAAAGCACGGTCAGCGAAAGCACGCCGAGAACGGCGGCGGCGATTATCTTATTTCTCTCGGTTGGCGATTTGCCTTCAAAAAGTTTCATCTAAATCCAGATCGTAAAAAATCAAAACGATGGCGGAGTCACCGGTGCCGCATTCGGACGGCGGAAATACGCAGCCATTTCGAGCCGCAGCCTTACAGTTCCGCCGTGAGTCTTGCCCCGCGGCCTCGCCGCAGGCCTTTGCTGTACCGCCGGCTGTTGTCCGCCGAATTGATTCGGGAAACCCTGCTGCTGAAAAGCAGGATTGCCGCCGGCGGGGCTTGCAGGATTATTTGTCTGAACTGGAGCCGCGGCACCGGAATTATTCTCGTCCGACTCGGACGGTTCCAGTTCTACAGCGCTGATAACGACGAACTCGCGGCCGGTTTCGATCTCGCGAATAAAGCGGCGTAAATTCTGGTACGAGCCCTCGAGTGTGGTGCTTACATAAACTCCCGGAAAGAGGCTCTGGAATTTCGAGCGGCCCTTATCGTCATCAGAGCGCCTGCTTTGTTCCTGGCCCGTAATCTCGAGCGGCGCAAAATCCGGGCCGCTGGTATTGATCAGGCCGTAGCCCGAGATCAATCCATTTATTCGCTGATAAAGCGATGTTTTTCCGGTTACGGCAATCGGCAGAAAATTGGATTCGAAATCCTCCACGCTCGTGATGAGTTTAGCGACCTGTGTTTCCGTGCTGGTAATATCGCCGTATTTTGCCTTTGCGGATGCAACTTCACGCTCCAGGCGGTCACGTTCGGCCCGCGTGGTTTCCAGTTCACGGTTTGACGGAATGACAAAGAAAACATAGAGCAGCAATGTGGATATCACCGCCATTACGGCCAATCCCGCTGTCGCCAGCTCGGCAGGGCCCCACATTCCGCTGTAAACCTTTCGCGGCCGGTTTTTGGGCGCGATATCGATATAAGTTTCTCTTGGAATTACTATCGTTTCGTTGTCGGTCAGCAAAACCGTGCGGTCGGCTTCTTCGATGACGACGGCGGAATCTTTGGTCGTGCCGTAATTATTGACTACGATTTCCGGCTCGTTCGGCTCGATGTTCGGATCTTTTTCGTTCATTACTGGGCACCTCCGGTTTGAGCAATGTCGGAGGCGGGAGCCGTGGAAACTCCGTAAGCCGGCGTGTATATCAGCCGCAGCGTGTATTCGGTAAATGTCACGCGCTCGTTCTTTTGCAGGTTCTGCCCGCGAAGCTCAGCCTGGAAGAGGCCGGAGTTGTTCATATTTTCGATCATCGTCATAACGGCGGTGTAATCGCGGCTTAATACGCCGAATTCCAGTTCGGCCTTGACGCGGTCGCCGTCCTTATAAATATTTTCAACCGCTATCCGCGAGGCGCTCACGCTGCCGGGCAAAACGGCTTCGAGATCGGCAAATAAACGCGACCAGCCAAAGGTTTTATTGGCGACGAGTTTATGCGAAGCGACGAGAAGCTCACGCTGTTGCGGCGTTAATTGCTGCTGCACCTTGTCGCCTTCGCCCTTCAGGCGTTTCAGCTCACCATCCATTTCCCTAACCTCGCTCTGTGCGATGTCGTTCAGCTTCCGGTTTGCGCTCAACTGTGAAAAACACAAGACCGCTCCCGAAACCGCCAATGCTAAAAGCAGCATGGAGAGCAGATACGGCGTTGTTCTATTGCGAAAGGGCCTGCTGGCAAGATTGAGTTTTGTAATCACAACAAATTAAGAAAGTCTCTAAAAAAGCTTAATATTTTCTTAAAATCTCCGATAGGAGAAATATAACAGCACGGGCAAACAACAAGTTTAACACGAAAAATTTTCCTAGTCTTTCACGACCAGGCTAAGGGAAAAGTTGCAGTTTTTTAATCCCGGCGTGCGGGAAGGTTCTTGGCAAGCTCGGCGGGCGTGAGATCGCGATAGGCGCAGACGCGGTTTCGGCCTTCGCGTTTCGCGCGGTATAGGGCGGAATCGGCCATTTCGACCAATTCGATCGGATCGGTCGAATCCCCGGGAAATGAAGATATCCCGATACTGATCGTAATGTGATGGGTTTCGGTTGCGCGGCCTTGCCGGATAATACTAAATGGATGAGACTCGATCTCCGTCCGAATGCGTTCCGCGGCAACTATGGCCTGTGTAATCTCGGCGTCAAGCAGAAACGCGGCAAATTCCTCGCCGCCGAACCGGGCGGCCGCATCGCCGCTTCGCACGCGGTTAATTATTAATCCGCCAATCTCTTCAAGCGTCTTGCTTCCCGTGAGATGCCCGTATGTATCATTCACCCTCTTAAAATGATCGAGGTCCATCATCAGCACGCAAAAGGATCGATTATCGCGTTTCGCACGGGCCGCTTCGAGCCGAAGTTCGGAAAAGAACGAGCGGCTTGACAGCAATCCGGTCAGATCGTCGTGCGCGATCAGGCGGTGTATCTGACGCTGGTACTCGCGGTCGATCTCATCGAGCAGGTCGAAACGCAGGATATGCTCACCAATGGTGATCTTGTCTCCGTTCTGAAGAACTTCCTGCGTGATCTTTTGACCGTTCACAAATGTGCCGTTCTTAGTTCCGAAATCCGTCAGCACGTATTCCGTTAACTGCGTTTCAGGGTTGAGAACCGTTGTTATCTTTGCGTGTTTGCGGGAGACTTTGGTGTCGTTGATTCGAACATCGGCGCCGAGGGCCCGTCCAAATATGACAGTTTCCCGGTCCAGCGGAATTGGAACGGCAATCAGCTCGCCGCTTAAAAAAACGATGGCGGGCCGAAGGTCACGTTGCTGGCGCATGACTTTTTGCATAGTTATAAGGAAAAGGTGAGACAGGAAGTGGGAACCAAATGACTCTCTTTTATAGAATAGCTTAATTCGCCCTGAAATTTCCAGAACTATTTCTTGGAAAGGCCGGGCTTTTAAGTTTGGGTTTTAACGATTAACATTGTCCTTGATGAAAGTCCTCATTGTAAAACTGGGGGCGATCGGTGATATCGTTCACACATTGCCGGCCCTGCACGCGATCCGTGCGGCGATCCCGCACGCGGAAATAAGCTGGGCGGCGGAAAAGCATTCCGCTGAAATACTGCGCGGCAATTCGCTGATCGACAATCTGATCGAAGTGGACACCCGGTCGCTGCGAAAAGGGATGGCAGCGCATGAAATACTTCCGGAAATAAGCAGGCAGGTTCGCTGCCTAAGGGAATTCGGCTTCGATATAGCAATTGATTTTCAAGGGCTTCTTAAATCGGCGATCATAGGCAAGCTTTCCGGAGCCAAAACTCGGTTCGGATTTTCTAAAGAAGCTTTGCGAGAACCGGCGGGCAGAATTTTTTACAACCGCTCCGTAAGTATTCCGCCGGAAACTCACGTTATTCGCAAAAATTTACAGCTTGCCTCACACGCCCTGAATATCTCTGTGCCCGATACAGATTTCGATTTTCCGGTATTAACTAACGAAGAAAACCATCTCGAAGCGGCGCGGATTGCGGAAATAGCGGGTGGCGATTTTGTGATCCTGAATCCTGCGGGCGGTTGGGCGACGAAATTGTGGCCGGCGGAAAAATTCGGCGAGCTTGCCGATATAATATGGGCGAAACACGGCCTGGCTTCGATCGTCACAGCCGAGCCGGGCGAATCGGAACTTGCCGGCAAAGCTCTGCAAAATAGCCGTTCTTCAAAGACATTTGTCGCGAATCCAACCTTAAAGGGCTTCTTCGAACTGGCAAAACTGGCAAAAGCATATGTCGGGGGCGACACAGGCCCGACGCATTTGGCAATCGCCGCGGGAACGCCGGTTGTCGGGATGTTCGGCCCTACGGAATGGTGGCGAAACGGAAGCACAAACCCCGATGATGTTTGTGTTGAGCGGCTCGATATAGGTTGCCGCTCAGACTGTCACCGCAGGACGTGTTCAAACTGGATATGCATGGATATTACGGCGGAAACTGTGCTGTCGGCGGTTTCGAAAAGGCTCGGAAATTAAACTGTTGCCGGCGGGTTCGACGTGCGATAAGAAATGTATGACGCAGGACATTCAAATAAGATATAATTGAGGACTATCAATTACTCGGTAAGAAATGCCGAGCTTCAGAATTGCAGCTTTGATTTGCTTGAATATGAGATTGTTAATTCATTCCTTTCCAGCTTTGTTTTTTTTAATCGCGGCTTTTGCGGTAAATCAATACGCCCAGCCGAATAAAGGCGCTGTTACAGCCACGCCGCCGTTCCTGGTTGGCGAAACGCTTACCTACGAAGGAAAGATCAACAAAATAATTAACGGGATCGCGGCTGCCGATCTTACTTTCACAGTCGCGAAGGCACCGGAAAGCGAAAATTATCTGGTGAAGGCCACGGCCCGGTCCAAAGGCACGCTGCTTAAACTTTTAGGGCACAGTTTTCTACAGAAGTTCGATTCGACAATTGGAAACCGCGATTTCCGAATACTGAAAACCACAAAACACGACGTTCAGAAAGACCGCGTTCGCGATAGCGAAGCTGTGTTCGATTACCGCCAGCAGCGCGTTACCTATATCGAGACCGATCCGAAAGAGCCGATGCGCCCCCCGCGCACGATCGCCTCCGAAATTGAAAATAATACTACCCACGATTTAATTTCGGGCCTTTACAGCCTTCGTATGATGCCGCTTACGGTCGGTAATAGCTTTGAGATCGCGGTCAGTGATTCAGGGCTCGTTTATAACATTCCGGTCAAGGTCACGGCGCGCGAAAAACAGAAATCAATCTTTGGAAACGTGTGGTGTTTCCGCGTCGAGCCTAACATTTTCGGCCCGGGCCGTATGATAGAAAGGGAAGGCAGCATGATCGTTTGGATAACCGATGACGCCCGCAGATTGCCGATCCGTTCGCAAGTGAATTCACCGATCGGCCGGATCGAAATTAAACTCAAAACGGCGAAAAATCTTAAATAGACGTGTCCGCAGTATTGCCTTAATTCAACACCTGCCTTGTAACTTCGATAAAAAGACCGCATAATTTCATATTGTTTCCGCGATTTTACGGGTGATTTTATGAGCGAGAAAGATACAAAAGGCCGGTTTAGCGGTATCGAATTGGAAGGCGAAAAGACATTTGAGTTCGTTATTGATGAATTTTCGCCGATTTCGTCAATGACTATAATACAGGCCGAAGACGTTCCCGCCGGTCCGTTAGATCCAAAGGAAATTGCGCTCGATCCGGCTGCTCGAGATTCGGAAGTTGAAGCCGGATCGCAGGTATTCCGGCAACTCGCCGCACCGAAATTACCCGAACTTTCAAAAGAAAACCGGGCTAAATTATTGATGCAGTCGCCTAACCGGCTTTATTTCTATTGGTCCGTCAAAAACAACCCGTTTCAGACTTTGAACCGTGCGATCGGCAATAAGACAAACAGTTATGTGCTTGTTTCGAAGTTGGTAAATCTAAACAGCGGCCGCGAAGAACTCAATCCGATCGACGCCGACGGCTCGTATTGGTTTAATGTGGATGCAAATTCCGAGTACCAGGCGGAGATCGGATTTTATGCGGCTAACCGCACGTATATCCGCGTGATGTTTTCAAACAAGGTGCAAACCCCGCGAAAAAATCCGTCGCCGCGTGCCGCATCAACAGCCGAATGGGCAGTATCGGCAAACAAGTTTGCACAGGTTTTGGATGTCGCAGGTTTCTCGCAGGACGCCTTCGATGTTGCCCTTGCGGGTGACGATTGGGATGTCTCCGAGAAAGCCACCGAAATAGCGTTTTCGCATTTTACGGGCGGTGTCGAAGACAGGACGACCGGAATTGAATCCGGTGAAATACGTTTTGTGATGCTCGCCTTGGCTTCCGGCGCAACACTCGAATCGCTGCGGTGGCGTATCAGCCCGAGTTTATTTGCTATTCTTCAGCAAAGTTCCGCAAATCTGAACATCGAAAATGCCCTTGTGGCATTGCAGGACCAATTCGATTTCGATGCTGACGAGATTATCGAAGAAGAAATTTCGCCGGCGGTTTTCGGTGCAAGCCTGATAAATTTCCCGCGAACATTGAAACGCATGCGAAATTTGACGAAAATCAATCCCGTCAGTTCATCTGATCGCCCTATTTGCGCTACCGGTTAACACCGATCATCTTAGTCCGGCGCTCTTACTGACAACTGACCACCGACGACTGACAACTGCTTATGCCCGTTGGTTATTTCAGCTTGATTCTTCACGCTCACCTGCCGTTTGTGCGGCACCCGGAATATCCCGCTTTTCTCGAGGAAGACTGGCTTTTCGAAGCCATAACCGAAGTTTATCTGCCAATAATTTTTATCCTTCAGAATCTTCATGAAGCCGGCGTCAAACCGCGTCTCGCGATGAATGTTTCCCCGCCGCTGTGTGAAATGCTGGCCGATGAATTGCTGCAATCGCGGTATACTCGCCACCTTGAAAAGCTGCTGGAACTGGCGGAAAAGGAGCTTCGCCGGACGGAGGATGAGGATGTCGAATTTCAAGATGTTGCCGGCATGTACGTCGAAAACCTGACTGCATCGCTCGATCTTTGGAACATTAAATATAAGCGGAATCTGGTAAACGCCTTTCGCGAGCTTCAGGAAGAAGGCGTGCTGGAAATCATTACATGCGGGGCAACGCATGGATTTTTGCCGCTTATCTCAACAGCCGAAGCCCGCCGGGCTCAGGTTCACGTTGCCGTTAACAATTACCGTAAACATTTTGGCCGGAATCCGCGAGGCATCTGGCTGCCTGAATGCGCTTACGAGCAGGGTGTTGAAGATTTACTGAAAGACGCCGGAATCGAGTATTTTATCAGTGATACGCATGCGATCCTTTACGGGGATCCGCGGCCGCGGTATGGCGTTCATGCTCCGGTCATTTGTCCGAACGGGACGGCCGTTTTCGCGCGCGATGTCGAAACGAGCCAACAAGTATGGAGCGCCGAGGTCGGCTATCCCGGCAACGCCGTTTACCGGGAATTTTACCGCGATATTGGCTGGGACCTGCCGCTCGATTATCTGAAACCCTATTTGGGCAGCGACGGTGCCCGAAAGCACCTAGGCCTGAAATATCACCGGATTACGGGCCGCGATGTGCCGCAGCAAAATAAACAGCCGTATATCCCGGCTTTGGCGAGAGAAAAGGTTGCGGAAAACGCTGCCCATTTTATCGGAGAGCGGATAATACAGGCTTATAAGCTGAGGGAAACTTTCGAAGGTCACCCGCCGCTCGTCGTATCGCCATACGATGCGGAGCTCTTCGGCCACTGGTGGTTCGAAGGGCCGCAGTTTATCGATTTCTTCTTTCGAAAACTTTATTTCGACCAATCCGAGATCGAAGCAATTTCGCCCGGCGATTTCCTCGATTCCGGACTTCCAATCCAGGTCCAGCAGCCGACGGCTTCGTCGTGGGGCGAATCCGGCTATTACAAAGTTTGGCTAAACGATAAAAATTCCTGGATGTATCCGTACCAGCATGACGCTGAAAAAAAGATGACGGATCTGGCCGATAGGTATGCGGAGCCGACTGGATTAGAGTTGCGAATTCTCAATCAGATGGGAAGGGAACTGCTCTTAGCGCAGTCAAGCGACTGGGCGTTTCAAATTTATCAGGGAACAACAGTTGAATATTCCTCGCGGCGGTTTCAATCGCATATACACCGTTTCGATCTCCTGGCGACCGGGCTGGAAACCGAAAATCCAGACATAGAGCTATTATCGGAAATCGAAAATCGGGACAATATTTTTGCGGAGATTGATTACAGAATCTTCCGGACTCAATAATCTTTTCCGCAATCTCACTTCTCCATTTAGTGATTCGGAAATCAAATAGAAAAAGGGCTGAGATATTCTCTCAGCCCTTTCTCTTTCCACTGATTCGAAAAGCGAATTAGTGCTGGTTAGCGTTTCCGACGGCGATGTCATCGATCAAGCCCCATGGTTGAATAATGACATTGTTCGTTACGGATGTGCTTACATAGAATGTGCTTTGCGAGCCCGGACGCCAGACCGCGAAGTCCGTTTTCCCGTCTCCGTTATAATCAC
>JBBJOS010000011.1:0-118952 GCA_037723965.1 Pyrinomonadaceae bacterium
GACTGCTGCCTCCCGTAGGAGTCTGACCCGTTATTCAGTGTCAGTGTGACCGACCGTCCTCTTAGACCGGTTACAGATCGTAGCCTTGGTAAGCCGTTACCTTACCAACAAGCTAATCTGCCGCAAGCTCCTCTTCAAGCGAATAAATCCTTTAACAACTGTCATCTTGCGATGCCGCTGCATTATGCGGTATTAGCGTTCGTTTCCGAACGTTATTCCCCACTCGAAGGTAGATTACTTACGTGTTACTCACCCGTGCGCCACTTTATATCTTTCCCGAAGGAAAGTTTAATCGTTCGACTTGCATGTCTGAGGCACGCCGCCAGCGTTGATTCTGAGCCAGGATCAAACTCTCGTTAATTTTTCCTAGTTCGTCATTGCCATTAAACCGAAGTTCATTGGACTTTTTTGTTGTTCTATATGAATTAACACATGGACACGCATATCTAGTTTTCAAATATCAACTTCTTTTTTCGACTTCACCCTTCCTTAGGGCGAAACTATTGATTATACAGAATCAAATTTCGTTGTCAAGCTAGCAAGTAAACTTTCTAATTAAATTTTCTTATTTAGCTTTAGCCACTCTTGAGGCCGAACTTTTAAGTTTATAGAATCAAATTTGATTGTCAAGCACACTCAGGAACTTTTTCCGGATTTATCAATTTCGTGTTAAAGAGCTACTTGAGAAGCAATTTATGATTCTCTATGTTTCGCTAACTATTGTCAAGCCGCTCTCGAACTATTAGATGAATAATGTTCGCAGTCATGTAATATACAGACACCATAGGGTTTATCTAAGTCGAAACGTTATTTCTTGATGTTGCAAAGATCTCTTTTACACGATTCGGCGTCGAAAAACTACTCTTATCATTTTAACAAGAGCGTCGGCGGCCGTTAATGTTAATGTTTCAAACCGAGCTAACTAAGATGTAAGCCGTACTTGGAAAGTTGCCGTTTTTTTTGTTTACTGACGACAATTTATGTATAAACGCCTCACGCTGTGCTCAATCAATTCAATTGTTTTTAATCGAGCAAATTATGATGAATTACCAGAACCTGAAGTTGGCTTTTAATTTTTTTTATTCGCTCAAATATACTTTATGTCTAAACCGCATAATTATAAAATGAATATCTTCAAACAGCCGAATATGATGAAAGTAAGTTCGTATCGGATGCCTAAATACTTTAAACAGCCCTTTATAGATTTTAGCGTATGATTTTAATCGAAATCGATTAAATTGAAGGACCTAACAGCCTTTTGAAAATGTATCTACTGATGTATAAGGGATGTTCAACAGGTCACGTTGAAATTTCTTCAGCATATCTGTAGGTTTGTAATTGTTTTTATGCCCGAAATAATCAGCCTTTTCGATCTGTACGATCAATTGCAGGAAATGGCCTTTAGCGGCAAATGTAAGTTGACAATCAGATTATATGGCAAACGAATCCAGTTACGACCAAATACCCTATCCGAGTTTTACTTTTTCTCAAGCGCACCCTGACCGACTGTCTACGATGGCGGAGTTTCATGGGATTAATTCCGCTCCGGCGGAAAGCTGCCGCGTCCTGGAACTCGGCTGTGGCGATGGGACGAATCTTTTGTGGTGCGCTTCTACACTTCCGAACAGCAAATTCGTTGGCATCGATCTTTCGGCGGTGCATATCGAGAAAGCAGTATCGGGCGCCAGCGAATTGAATTTGTCCAACACATCGTTTCACCACGGTGACCTGTTGGATTTCGACACGAAAGAATTAGGCCAATTCGACTATATCGTCGCTCACGGGCTTTTCTCGTGGGTTCCGGATATCGTGCGTAAAAAAATACTGCAAATTTATGCCGATTGTTTGAGCCCGCATGGCGTTGGCTACATCAGTTTTAATGCATATCCCGGTTGCCACATCCGCCAAATGGTTGGCGATATGATGAAATTTCACATCCGCGGAATTGAAAATCCTGTTGAAAAATTAAGCCAGAGCCGCGCGATAATCAATTTTATAACCAATACCGCGGAGACTGGTAGTGTGTATCAGTATATTTTGAAGGAAGAGCTCGATACTATAACTAGCCGTTCCGATTCCGGCGTAATACACGACGATCTATCCGAGTTTAATGATCCGTTTTATTTCCATGAGTTTGTTGAACAAATAAGCGATTACGGTTTCCAGTATCTTTGCGAGGCAAAGTCTTCATCCGAACATACGGCGAATCTTTCGGCGGAAGCGAAAGTAATACTCGACCAGCTTGGAGGCGACCGCCTCCGCCGCGAGCAGTATATTGACTTTATTACCGGGCGCCGGTTTCGATGGACGCTCATCTGCCGTGAGGACATCTCGCTGAACCAGGAGCAAAACCCCGAACTCATCAATAAGTTTTTTATCGCATCCCAGCTTTCACCAGTGTCTAAAAATCCGGATATTCGATCAGCTGGTGTCGAGAAGTTCATTGCAAAGGACGGCTCATCGGTCGAAGCCAGACATCCGTTTACAAAAGCGGCGCTCGTTCAATTGAACATTAACGGAAATCGGGAAACAAATTTTCAGGATTTAGTTGAAAGATGTATCGAACTTTGCGGGATAGAAGACAAGTCCGGAATAGATACGGATATTTCGAAGACTGCCATTTATCTGCTGGAAATGTTTAAAGCCGGATTCGTATATCTTCGCCGCAGGAAAACCGAATTAGCCTACAAAGCGGGAGAATTTCCGGAAGCAAGCCAATTCGCCCGATGGCAGATAGAACGAGGGAGCGAAGCGATAAGAACCTTATCCGGAGTTAATATAAAAGTTGACGACCCTTACATTGTTGGCCTCTTACGCCTTCTCGATGGGAAAAAAGATCGCTCGCAATTAGCATTGGAAATGTCGAAGCTTTTCATTGAAAATGGAGCGAAACCGGAAAGACTGGGGGAAAATCTGACTAATTCCATAGAGAGAATTCTTTCGAGGCTAGCAGAGACGGGTTTATTAGTGAAATAAGTTTTACTTGAGACAGTTAAATTGAGCTTCGTTTAGCCCGCAACAGCAAATCAGTTATTTCACGGATAGCTCCATACCCGCCTTTTAAACTTGTAATGAAATGAGCGCAGGCTTTGACTTCCTCTACGGCGTCGGCAACGCAGACAGCCAGTCCAACTCGTTTCAGCAGGCCGTTATCGCCAAGATCGTCACCCACATACGCCACTTCTTCCACTGAAAGGTCAGTATCAGCCATAATATCTTCAAAGTCCCGAATCTTGTCGGTCGATTTGACTCGAACGTGATGCATTCCAAGTTCCGAAGCCCGGCGGCCGATAATAAGGCCGGCGTCCCTGCCGGATATAATGCCAGACCGGAAGCCCGCCTCGTGCCATGTCGCTAATCCTTGCCCGTCACGGACATGGAAAACCTTTAGTTCCTCACCGTGTTCGGAAAAATACAGCTTGCCATCCGTCATCACGCCGTCGCAATCCATTAAAAGCAACTTGATTTTGCGAGCTCTTGTTAAGAGGTCGTCATCGATCATATCTATCTGACCTCAAAAATATCCACCGAACTTAACTTCCAGCTATTGCCAATTCCCGAAAGGCGAAAAACTGCAATTCCTGATTGCGGTTCGCGATTTAATAGTTTTATTGCCAAAGCCGTTTCAACTAAAACAGTATTTGCATCGATCTTATCGACATGCAGCACATCCGTTTTCCATTCGACGGTTTGGCCCGAGATTCCGCTGACGAATTTCGAGGTCTCGCCCGACACTGCCATTGCGTCCAATTCGGCTTTACGATTTGAAACAGCGGCTTTATCGAATTGAGCAAAAAAGGCTTTGACACCTTCATCGGCTGCGGAAGGAGTATTGAGTTTTCTTCTTACGGCCCGTGCTGCCAGGCTCGCCCCGTATTCCGCATCGGCAAGGATCGCGTCTGCGGCAAATTTAACGGCCTGAGCATTCTGCCCGCTCTTTGCCGCGATTTCTCCCAAACCGACGTTCGCCCAGGCAAGGCTTCGCGATGATGGCAGCTTTTCGTCCAGCACGGCACGAAATTCCTTTTCGGCTTCAGCATTTTTTGCCTGCCCCAAAAGCGCCCGGCCAAGTAATACGCGCACATCATCGAAACGCGGAAATTCGCGAAGAACCATCCGTGCGGTTTTCTCGGCAGCAACAAATTCCTGTTTATCGAATTCCCTCTTCACGGCCAGCAGCAGATCGCTATCGGTGACTTCGCGTGGGGCAACGTCATCAGAATAATCGGTCTGCGGATAAAGCTTTTCAGAATCAATTTCGACACGCGAGATCTTAGCGACCGTTTTAAATATCACTTCGCCATAACTTTTCGCCTTGATAGTGCTCGGGGCTGACATCTTCTCACCGTTAGACAATGCGGCGGTAATTGACACGGTTACGTCAACTCCTCCCGTGTTTCGCAATGCAATTTTCGTTTCGCTGCCTGCAACCTGCGGCAATCCGGCCTGCAAATTCGTTTCGGTTACCTGATCTAGCATGTGGTCTAAAAACTCTTTATGCGTCGAAAAAGCGGCGCGGAGATCGCCAAGTGAAAGGCTTCCATCCGATGAATTAGTACGAATTATCTTAAAAAATTCGTCCGGCCCGACCTTCTTAGCTAAAAGCCGCCAGATCATCGCTCCCTTATTGGCTACTTCCGGATAGTAATAATCGCCGAGAGGCGAAACGATATTCAATGGTGAATCACGTTTGACAACCGCCGCGTAAGCCGTACGCTGCCGCAGACGTTCGACGTCGGCCACGTCTTTGCCATATTTGCTTTCAATAAATTGCGTCGCAATATATTTCGTCAGACCTTCGCGGATCACGCCGTAACCGTCGCCGTTCACCGCAATCGAATTCCCAAGCCATATTTTTGCCACGGCATCGGCGATATTCATTGCGGTTTGCGAATCGATCCGGCTCCTCCGAAATACGCTGTCGTCAACGAAGATTGTTCCGCCGCTGGAAAATCCTCCGCCGCGTTTTACCGCAACAATACGCATCGCCGCGTCCGGAGCATTTCCGAGCAGTTTTGCCGCAAAAGCTTTTGCTTCCGACGCGATAGCGGCAAGTTCGCCCGCCCGTTTCTGCTCTTCTACTCCCGAACCTTTTGGATAATGAACGGAGACGCCTTCCGCGTTTGCTACATCCCAACTGCCGGTGACGAACATCGGCTGCCCGGCAAGCTTTTGGTCGAAAGTATTTGCGGCCTCCGATTTTCCGGAAGAAATCACGCTATGAGCGGGTGCTGAATTCACAGTTAAACTAAAGGGCGCGTAATCGGCCCCGCGTGCGAAATACCAACTGTTCGGCGTCGGATACCAAAACGACATCGGCAAAAACTGCGAGCCGGAAGGCGAAACGGCATTTAAGCCGCTATTTTCCTTGACCGTCAACTTGTAATCGACGACGGCTGAAAGATTGCCCTGCGGTGCGACAGACGGAATTCGAATTCGCAAAACCTGAAAACTCGTCGCCGAGTTAATCGGCTCTTCCCCTTTTGTCGGCTCAACCGCCGAACCGTTGATATTTACCGCCGAGACCACAGCCGCATTGCTGATACGCAGCGTCAGCGTCGAAGCCGGCCGGGCCGACACATTTCTCAAATCGATCTTAGCCTTCACCGTAACGTCGCGGTCGGTTTCATTCTGCGGCAGCGAAGCGGTAATGTCATATTTCTGTATCTGCCAGGTTGCCGAAATGCGCGCATCGTCTTGGGCACAAACAGGGACGGTTAGAAAGGCGGCTAATGAAACCAAGCTATGTTTTAGAAAGTTTGTTATTCCCATCATCAATGTTCGATTACAACCTCTTTCGGACTTACTTCCAGCACTAAAGTGCGAGGGCGATCTACCGATCCAGCCACTTCTATCTCGATTTCCCTGCAATTGAATCCAGGTTTAGACCAGCGCGCTTTCAGCAAATATCGACCTGGCGATATCAATGGAAAAACGAAATTACCTTTCTTGTCACTTTTTACCAAAGCAATTCGTGATCCCGTTTGAGAACGGAGTTCCAATGTAACTTTAGGGATAAACGCAGCATTCGAATCAGTAACGATTCCGGAAATTTTATTTGTTGTAAATGCCTCTGTCTCAATATCCGTCCAAGCACAGACACGGACTTCAGATTTTAGACTCCTCACGCGATTAGTTTGTGCCGCGAGCGATTCTACAGTTAGAAAGAGGGTGATAAAAATAAAGGCTAGTTTGATCATATTGATGACTCGACTAATTTATGAAGCGAGCGAAGCGTTCTGAGCAAATTTTCCAATCTGTTTAGCGGCAGTTGGTTCGGCCCGTCGCTCGGAGCTTTCGCCGGATTGTCGTGGACTTCCATAAAAACGGCGTCGACGCCGCAGGCGACACCGGCACGGGCAAAGTTTTCGATGTATTCGGACTGCCCGCCGGTTGCCTTGCCCAGACCGCCCGGCAATTGCAGCGAATGCGTGACATCGAAAACCACCGGCACGCCGAATGACCGCATAACGGGAAACGAGCGAAGATCGACGACCAGATTATTATAGCCAAAGCTTGCCCCGCGTTCGGTAAGCAGAATCTTTTCGCCGCCTGCCTCACGCAGTTTATCGACAATGTTCTTTGCGTCCCAGGGTGATAGAAACTGGCCCTTTTTAACGTTAACCGCCTTCCCGGACCGCGCCGATTCGACCAAAAGATCGGTTTGACGGCAAAGAAACGCAGGTATCTGTAAAATATCAGCGACTTCGGCCGTTTTTTCTACTTGCCATGTCTCATGAACATCCGTAATAACCGGCACGCTGATCTCAGCTTTGACCTGCGCAAGAATGTCCAACCCGAATTCCATTCCTTGCCCGCGAAAACTGTCAATCGAACTCCGATTCGCCTTGTCGAATGAAGATTTATAAACGAAATCGACACCCACATGTGCGCAAATATCCTTAATCTCTTGCGCCATAAATAACGCATGTTGTGAAGACTCCACAACACAAGGTCCTAGGATAAATGCCAAGCGGCCATCACCGAAGTTAAAATCGCCGACTTTAAATTCCTTTATTTGGTTCATGAAAATAATTTAACAGGATTTACAGGATAAGCAGGATTTGAAATGTTTTCAAATCCTGCTTAATAGCCTACTCCTCGCTTGTGACCTCGCTGCGTTCCGGCATTTCCATTTGTTTGTCGCTGGTAACATCGTGCTTTAGATTCTCGCTGTTCAGACGATTTTTCCACGCCGCTTCCACGAATGAGACGAACAGCGGATGAGCGTCGAGCGGTTTCGATTTATATTCGGGATGAAATTGGCACGCGATGAAAAAAGGATGTTGATCGCGCGGCAGTTCGACCATCTCGACGAATTTTCCGTCGGGCGAAACTCCGCTGAAAACGAGGCCTTCCTTTTCCAACACCGAACGGAATTCCGGGTTGAATTCGTAGCGGTGGCGATGGCGTTCACCGATCTGTGCGGCTCCTCGATAAACATCGCAGGCAAGCGAGTTTTCCTTCAGATCGCAAAACCACTCACCGAGCCGCATCGTTCCGCCCAGTTCCTCTACATTAACGAGATCACGCAGCTTAAAAATTATAGGAAACGGTGTTTCATCGTTAAACTCGGTTGAATCCGCATCACGCAGGCCGCAAACGCTTCTCGCAAATTCAATACAAGCCGTCTGCATCCCGAGGCAGATACCAAAATACGGAGTTCCCGATTTTCGCGCATATTTGATCGCCTTCAGCATTCCCGCAATCCCGCGCTTGCCAAATCCGCCGGGAACGAGGACCGCATCGTAATCCTGTAAGTCTGCCTCGTAGCCTTCCTTGAGCAAATTTTCGGATTCTATCCACTGCACATTCACCCGTAGATTATTCGCGACACCGGCATGCGTCAAAGCTTCGCGCAGCGATTTATACGAATCTTCCAGCTCTACATATTTGCCGACAATCGCGATTTTGACAGTTCCTTCGCTTGGGTCTTTAATTGTTGAAACGAGCTTTCGCCAGCTTTTTAGCTCCACGCTCGGAAACTGTTCGCTCAGATTTAGATCATTAATTATCAATTGATCCAGTCCCTGTTCATGAAACGCGAGCGGCACCTCATAAATGGTCGGCACATCCAACGCGGAAATCACCGCATTTTCCTGAACGTTGCAAAAAAGAGCGATCTTTCGCCGCAAATCCATCGACAGCGGCCGGTCTGAACGGCACAACAAAATATCAGGCGCAATTCCGATTTCGCGAAGTTCGCGGACGCTGTGCTGCGTTGGCTTGGTCTTCAATTCACCCGCGGCCGCGATGTATGGCACGAGCGTTACATGAACGAATATCGCGTTTCCGCGGCCTTCTTCGTTGCCCATCTGCCGGATCGCTTCCATAAACGGCAGCGATTCGATGTCGCCGACCGTTCCGCCGATCTCGACGATCAGAACATCCGGCTCATGTGTTTCCGTAATCGTTCGCACGGCTTTTTTTATTTCGTCGGTAATGTGCGGAATGACCTGGATCGTCTTGCCGAGATAATCGCCGCGCCTTTCCTTCTCGATAACCGAAAGGTAAATGCGCCCGCTGGTCCAGTTATTCGCCTGCGAAAGCTTGGCGTGCGTAAATCTTTCATAATGGCCAAGATCAAGATCGGTTTCGGCTCCGTCGTCGGTTACGTAAACCTCGCCGTGCTGAAATGGCGACATCGTGCCCGGATCTACGTTTATATAAGGATCGAGCTTCATCATCTGAACCTTCATCCCGCGGGCCTCAAGCAAACAGCCCAAACTCGCCGCCGCCAAGCCTTTCCCTAAACTTGATACCACACCGCCAGTTACGAATATATATTTTGTCATAATTTTGGAACGCGGACTTCTGTCCGCAATCTTATGTAAAAGCATCATCAATTCAAATTTACCCGCCCCGCTGCCTCAGGTGGTACTGACTTATCCGCGTCCCCGTGTCCGTCCGTCTCCGCGTTATCGCCCGCTTTCCCTTCCCGCTTTTTCTTTTGATAACCGCCTTCCTTCATCTGTGTAATAGTTTCTTTTGCCTTTGCCGCTTCGGGATTCATTAATTCGTGCAGCGCATCCATGCTCGCTCCTAATCCTGTCGTGCCTTCGGCGGCATTCCGTTCGAATTCTTCGGATGTCCGGGTTGGAGGCTTTGCCAACATTCTTAGACCGGCAAAACACCAACGGCCAACAGAATAAAAAATAAAAGGCCTGCCCAGTCACTCATAATTTCCCAAATCGCTCCAGCCGTAAATAACTGTTTTATACTCAGTTCCGGCCAGATCGTGTTTGTCCTCGCCAACTATCCGCCCGCCTAATTTCTCGTAAAATTTTCTGTAAGGGCTAATCTCAAGCGAATCGAGGAACATCGATTTAAAACCGCTTGCGGCCATTTCCCTCTGGCATAACCTGAAAAGACCCGTGCCGATTCCCTTTTTTTGGAATTCGGGCAAAAGGTATAACGCGTAAAGCTCTGCATCGAACGACTGTCTTCCCCGGGATTTGCCGAAATCCGCAAAACCTACGATCCCGGCTACTAGCGTTTCGGCGATGAATAGTTTATAAAATGAACTCTGAGAAAAACCCTTCTTAAAGTCTTCGGTGCGCTTTGCGACTGACATATTATCCAAAAATTCCTGCGGAACTAATCCGGCAAATGATCTCTGCCAAGATTCGACGTGAACTTTTGCGATCCGTTGGATGTCCTCAATTGTCGCTTCGCGGAATGTAACAGTTTGGCTTACCAAGATTTGCCTCACGCGCTCGAAATCTTCTAACGTATCAACGCCTATCGAGCTTTCATCCACCTCGACAATCTTAATTTTCGCCCCGTTTTCCAAAGCCCTGAGCTGCTCAAGCATCTCGGTTTTCTCAAGAAAAGTTTGCTCCATCCGCGTGAATTTTAAAAGAAATTCACGACGATAAGCGTAAATACCGACGTGCTTTTTATACCTCGAAAGCAGAAACGGCGTGCGAACACTTTCAAGGCTTCCGGCAATCATCACGGCTTCGCGGGGAAACGGTATCACCGCTCGTGAAAAATACATTGCAAATCCAGAAGCATCCGTCACGGCCTTTACCACATTTGGATTAAGGAGATCTTCAAAAGTTTCGAACTTTTCTGATGCCGTCGAAATATCCACGGTTTCATCAACTAATATTGCATCGACCGTTTTCTCGATCGTTCGTGGAGAGATCAAAGGCTCGTCGCCCTGCACATTTACGATTATCGAATTTTCCGGCAGAGTCATTGCGACTTCCGCGATCCGGTCACTTCCGGATTGATGATTCGGGCTCGTCATCACGGCTTCGTTGCCACTGGTCTGGACAACCTGAAAAATCTGCTCGTCATCGGTCGCGACGATCACACGCGAAACATTTCGTGCCCGCTTAGCCTGCTCTAACGTATGCAGGATCAACGGCTTGCCGGCAAGCTTAAGCAGCAATTTTCCTTTTAAACGGGTCGATGCGAACCGTGCCGGAATGATTGCTATTACATTTTTTGGGTGATTGTTCCCGTGTTGCTCCACGGGATTCTAGGTTATATCTGTTGCCGCGAATTTTCAAGACTTGAATGCAGAAACTTGGAAAGATGGTGGGTTTTCGCTAAACTCACACCCGTGGAAAACATAAACACCGGACCGATCGAACAATGGCGGCAAATGCCCGTGCCTGATCAAATGACGCCGACACCCAACAACCCGCCGTGGAACGGCTGGGTTGCGATCGGGGTTTGGGTACTGAGCGTTCTCGCAATCATTATTTTTCCGGGCATTTTCGTGCTTCCTTACATCGCGGCCCTGGCGGGACAATTCGAAAATCAGCAGTTACTGATGGAGTTTGCGACGACAGATCCGACCTCGATTTTTCTCCAGATAATCGCCATCATTCCCGCTCATATTTTCACCTTGCTTACCGCGTGGCTGGTCGTCACGAAAATGCGCAAATACTCTTTCCGCCAGACTCTTGGCTGGGTATCCGGCGGCTTCAAGTGGTGGCACTATTTGGCGATACTTTCGGTTTTCTTCGTAATGGCAATTGTGGTTGGGAAGTATTTTCCGCCGCAGGACACGCAGCTTGACCGCATTCTGAAAAGCTCTCGGGCGGTGGTTTTCGTGGTTGCGTTCATGGCAACATTTACCGCCCCGCTGGTAGAAGAAGTAGTTTATCGCGGCATTTTGTATTCGGCGTTTCAGCGTAGGTTCGGTATTCCGATTGCCGTCACATTGGTCACCGCGATATTTGCCGCCGTTCACGTTCCGCAGTATATGGAAAGTCTGCCTACAATTTTTATGCTCGTTCTTCTTAGTCTGATTTTGACGTTGATTAGAGCCAAAACGGACAACCTGCTTCCCTGCATTATTCTTCACACGATCTTTAACGGGCTGCAATCGATATTCTTGATTCTTGAGCCATATCTCCCGCAGCCTGTTCCGGCCCCGGATCCGGCGATCGTATTTCAACTTATTTAACAATAAAAAAGCAGATGAGTCTGAACTCATCCGCTTCCGGTAATAATTTAAAAAAGGCTTACGGCCTCGCCGGTTTAGTATTGGTTACAATTGGGACACTAACCGGAGCCGACATTATCGGCCGCGACGAAGGTCCCGGGCTTGGATCGTTGTCGAAAGTCGGTTCGGGAACGCCGACTTTACTGGTCCTGTCGCCCTCCATCCTTACGAACGGCGGAATAATTTTTTGCTGGGCCGCCCAGACCGGGTTTTGATTTGCCGCGGATATAGCCCTTCCGGTTCTAGCCGGACCGGCCGTATTTTTTTGATTTGACGGCGGCGGATAATAAATGACCGGCGGAAGATTATACCAGCCGACGTGGCTGCCGAATCCATAACCATAAGGCGACTGCCATCCGTATCCGAATGGAAGGAAGCAGTAGTTCCGGCCGAACGGATCGAAAACCCAGAGGCCGAAAGAATCATACATATTCCACTGCCGGCCGAGAAAAGACTGCATCAAAGCGGTCCGCATTTGCGTCCGCTGAAACGAGCCGGAAACTTTCGAAAGCTCTTTCGAACGGGCCTTGCTCCAGTTTTCGAGAGCGTCCTTGTCGTCACGGTCAAACTTCGCGACTGTGGCGTTTCCCCCGGCAAAGCTTGCTTCGCGTCCGCCTTTAACGACCGTGTTTTTTGCGTCGGCCAGTTCCGCCTTGCCCTTCCAGACTTCAATGGTTCCTATACCGTCGCTCGCGACATCGACCCGGTAAATTCCCGATTGAACGAGATTAAATTTAGTGTTCGGCACATTAACGCTTACCGTGAAATCTTCCGCGGCGAATACTTCGAAGATCGCGCTGCCAGATGAAACACTTACCTGCAGATCGTCCAGCGATGTGGTCTTAAATTCGAATGATGAATTTGCTCCCAAACGCAAGAACGAGCCTGGATTTAGCAGTATCTCAACTTTGCCGTCGGTACCGGTCGAAACCTTATCGCCGATCTCCAGCTTATCGCTTTTCAGCAATGCGCCGCTTCTTCCCTGTTTTTTGGCAATTGAAACCGAGCCTTCGACATAATTGACTCCGCCTGCCTTCGCCGAGATAATATACTTGTCACCCGCGGCCGAGGCTATCGAATTATTCTGTGCGAATGCCGAAAACACAAACGCCGTTACGGTAAACAAAACCGCAAAAACACGAGAAAGCTTAGTTTTCATTTTATCTCCTTGATGACTTGCAGTTATCTTAGGCTATACCGGCAAAATTATCAACTTTTTTGTGTCTGAATAATGAATGGCGTTTTAGGGAAAATCAACGAAAATAATGAACAACCTTTAACTCACCTGCGTAATCCAAATAGCTGTTCGGGTCGGTACGATTGATTCCGCAAAACTTTTATGGCCACCTTCAAAGATCCAACGCAATGTTTCGCACCGCTAGAGGTAGTCGAACGTCTGCTTGAGATCCGGGCCGAATTGGGATTTGCAGAAACGCTGTACCTTAACCGCTCACAGGAGCTGACTGATTTTCTTGATGCCTACGGTTTTGATATTTATGCATTTTCGACCGAAAATGAAAAGATAAACTACGGAGATTACCGAACACCGGTTGTTCCCGGGGGCGATGCATTGCACACGACCGCTAAAGCTCATTAACGCAAGAGCAACGCGTTCACGCTTCATTCCTACCTAACCATTTTAATGTTCAAGGCCTGGCCTCAAACGAAGATCACGCGCAAACGCGTTACTCTTACACAAACTGAACGAACGCGGAAGGTGATTCAAGCAAATTGAACGCATCCGCGTTCTTCAGCTTTAAAAGCATCGAAACAGAAACGTAACCGTTGCGTTTCTGCCCGTTTAAACCGCCTTCACTATAAAAAGCGTTCCGTCGTCATCCAGAAACTTTCTTTCCGTAAAATCCGCAACATGTTTCCGGATGTGATCGACCATTTCCTTCGCCGGCAGGTCAATACATTCGAGCACGCTTTTGGCGAAACGGTCATTTCCGTATTCGTCGCCCACTGCGTTAGCGGCTTCGGTAATTCCGTCGGTATAAACGACCATCACCTGTCCCTTTTCGAAACGAATAAAATGCTGGTGATAACGGGCGTCTAGAAACATTCCAAGCGGGGTGTCGCCGTATTCGACGAAGCGGTAGTCGCCGTCGGGTTTGATCAAAAGCGGCGGGTTATGACCAGCGTTCGAATAAACAAAAGTGCGGTTCGTGGTATCGAGAATGCCGTAGATCGCGGTTATAAATTGATGGTCCTCGACGGAATCCCAAAGCAGATTATTCACCTTAGACAGGGCGATATGCGGCGCATATCCGACCTGCACGCCGGCCCGAAGTGACGCGCGCAGAAATGCCATCAAAAGAGCAGCGGGAATTCCCTTGCCGACCGCATCCGCGACGACGATGCCGATCTGATCGTCGAAAATCTTCACCCAATCGTAATAATCGCCCGAAACTTCTTCGGTCGGGAAAACATATGCGCTGATGTCGAAGTTCTCAACTCCCGGATCGTGATCCGGCAAAAGCTCGAGCTGCACCTGCCGGGCGATTTCAAGCTGGGCCTGCATCCGTTTCTTTTCGACAAGCTGGTCGTGAAGCTGAACTTTTTCAATTATTATCGCAACCTGCGACGTCAATAATTGCAAAACCGCCAGATCGTCTTCGTCGTAGGCGTTTAATGTATCGCTTTCGAGATCGAAAACGCCTATCACCTTATCGTTCGAAACGATCGGAGCGATCATCTCGGATTTAGTCCGTTTCCGCGCGGCGAAATATCTGGAATCGAGGCTAACATCCGGGGATATTATCGCCTGGCCGCTCTCGGCGACTCGGCCCAGAAAACCTTCGCCAAGCTTTAACCGCGGCTCGATCAGCTCGAAGCTGATCTCGTAACCGCGAATTACCTTAGATTTAAAGATATAAGGATTGCCGTCCTCAGCGCTGGTTTCGATCAAATAGATCCCGGCCGCGTCGTAAGGCAGCAGCGAGCCGAGAGTGTCCATTACCAAGTTTAGAACTTCTTCCTGATCGAGCGAACGGCTGATCTTTTTCGTGATATCAAGCAGCATCCGCAGCTTGTCTTCAGTCGAAAGCTCCGGATCGGGCACGGATATTTGGTTTTGGGAATCGATCATAAATGTACGTCAGGCTGCCGAGCCTGCCATTTCTTCAAGGCTTTACCGGCGAAAATCAGGAATGAACAGGCTCGGCAGCCTGTTCTACTGAAAAATATTTTTCGTATATGAATCCCACAGCTTCGATACTTTAATTCTGAATTCGATAAGTGCCCGGCTGACATTAAAATGCCGGGCGATCTCGGCGGCGGTTTTTCCTTCTTCGACGAAACGTTTCAAACTCCGGTACGGGACTAGCGCGGCGGCACCGGTTCCGTATGCTTCTTCTTCGATCTCCGAGTGATAATCGCGTGCAGTGATGTTTCCGGCCTTGTCGCGTTTCTCGATCGCCAATCTGCTGGGTTTATGGCCCAGAAAAACGTGACAGACTTCTTCCATCAAGGTTGCATTCTGCCGGTTTTTGCCGTGGGTCGGGTTAAGGATAATTAGCCTGCTTCCATCAGGTAAAGTTCGCGAAGCCGCTCCGCCGGACCATTTGTCCTTACCGGTGCCGATTAGCTCGGCAAGTGTTTCAGCGGATAAAAGAGGTTCGAGCTGTTCGAACGATGCGACAAGAAGCTTGGCGAATTTCGCTAGCTTAAAAGGATCGAGACGCTGATCGTCTCTCCGCAGCCCGGCAAATTCGCGCAGGCCTTGGGCCCGTAATTCGTAATGTCTTCCTTTTTGAGTGGGCGGCAGATCGGCGGTGTCCATATGTTCTGAGTTCACGCTTCAGCGTGCTTCTTCGTGATGCAAAGACAAGCTGAAGCTTGAACTCAGAACGAACAATTACACTTCCTTGTATTCAGAATCTACGTCTTCACTCGATAATGCGACGCGGTAATTTTTTGACTGCTTCTGACTTGTGATCAGCAAATCTTCCTTTGTCTTTAGAAGGTCGGCGCGGTTATAAACAGAAAGCTCGAAGTTGTATCCGTGAGTTATCGCGTCCTTAGGGCAGGCCTCGACGCAGAAGCCGCAAAAAATACAACGGCCGTAGTCGATATTGTAAACCTTGGCGAACCGCTCGTCACGGCCGATGCGTTCCTCGTAAGGCCGCGGATCGGTTTCTGCTTCAATATAAATGCAGTCCGACGGGCACGCCGCCGCGCACAAATAACAGGCGACGCATTTTTCCTTGCCGAGCTCATCGACATGAAGCAAATGCTGTCCGCGATACCGCGGCTGCACCGTGATCGGCACATCAGGATATTGCACCGTCCATTTCTCCCGTGGAATCTCCGCCAGCGTGCGGCTCATTCCCTTTAAAACCGCAACGGTCGATTGTATAACATCTGTAATTAATGACATGAAATTGATTGTAAACCGCAGCCTCGCACTGAAGGGCCCGAGGTTTATCCTTGGTTTGGATACTGATTCATAATTTACCCAGTTAAAATTTCACCCGCCAGCATTCGACTATCGAGCGGCATCCATGATCATAGCCATTCCGCCAAAAAATAATACAAAAACCCAATAGACGACGCCGACCAAAAAGAAAAGCCCGCCCAAAATCATACCAACGATCGCCAAAGTTTTTCCGCCGTATTGGTTTGGGTCAGTTTTAATATTCTTTATTCCGAGAAACCCGGTGACCAGCGCTCCCAGACCGGTTATCGGCGAAACGTAACAGCATAGGGACACGATCCCAAGCACCAGCGAAATGATCGGAAGCGTCTGGTTCAGCTTTCCGGTCCCGGCAGCCGGTGGCTGAAACGGCGTATTTTCTCCAATCTCATGATTCTGCCAGCTTGCATCCGGTGCCGCCGGCGGAATCCACACCGGCGGTGCGGACGATTGATCAAACGGATTAGATGAAGGTTCGCTTAAAACCGGTTCCGGTTCGGCAAAAGCCGGAAAATTCGGTTTCGGAGAATCGGCAACAGGCGGCTTAGGCTCATCGGCGGGCATCGGATTGCCGAACGGCGACGGAACCGGCGGTGTCGTCATCTCAAAAGGCGATGGCGGCGGAGGCGAATCGAACGGTGATTTTTTCGCCTCGGTTTCCTGCGGCGGCTTAACGTCGGCAACAACAGGCGGGCTCAATTTTGGCTCGTTAAACTTTGGCGGCTCCGGTGCGAGAGGCGGAATGTCGATGACATTTTCCGCCGGCGGCGATTGCTTGTCCATTTCACGCCGTATCTCGTCTTCCGACGCATACATCGTCTTTAACGGATCGGGCTCGGCCGGCAGCTGCAAAACTTCTTCTTCCGCTTTGGGCACCGGTTCGGCGGGCGGCGGAATCGGCTTCGGCATTGCCGCTGCTATCTCTTCCTTACTGGCGACCATAGTCTTGTAAGGATCAAGCGGCAATTCGTCATCGACCAAAGGCGTCCCATCCGATTGGCAAAACCGCATCGAATCTTCAAAAGTTTTCTCGCAGACCGGGCATTTTTTCATCTGTTTTTTTCCTTGGTAAATAGATGTGAGATATCGGATTTCAGAATTTAGAATTCCCGACTTCTGTTATCGGGCATCCAACATCTCACAGATTTATACCTTGACGCCTAAACTAATTCAAGTTTGCTGAAGAAATAACTGATCTCAATCGCCGCATTCTCGTCCGAATCCGAACCGTGGACCGCATTTTCGCCGATCGACTCCGCAAATTCTTTACGCAAAGTGCCTTCCGCCGCTTCAGCCGGATTCGTCGCACCCATCAGTTCACGCCACGCAGGAACAGCATTTTCTTTGTCAAGAGCCAAAACAACGCACGGCCCGCTCGAGATAAATTCCGTCAATTCGTCAAAAAAAGGCCGCTCTGCATGAACCGCATAAAAACCCTCGGCCTGCTTCTGTGTCTGGTGAATCAATTTCATCCCGCGGATCTTAAACCCGCTGTCAGAGATCCTCTGAATAATTGCCCCATGATTCCCGGCTCTAACGGCGTCCGGCTTAATAATTGCGAATGTTAGTGTGCTCATTATTTAATAATTCCCTCTAATCTGATTTTAATTTATGAATCTCTCTTTTAGCTCTTTTCGGATACGAGCCGGCTTCGCAGTCTCGCGGTCGATCATGCACCAGACCGTTCTGCCTTTTACCAGTAAATTGGGACCGCGATGAATCTCAGTGAGAGGCTCGCACGTGACATGCGTCCATTGGCCTACCCAGGTCGTCGCATTGATCTCGTCACTTTCAAACGCCGGTTTTTTGTAATCGATCTCATGCCGGACTACGACCCACGAATATTTCGCAAGCATTTCTTCGCTCGCCGCATACCGCCAATGAGCCACAGCAATTTCCTGTATCCAGCGGACATAGGCGACATTATTAACGTGTCCCTGCTCATCTATATCGCCCGGTTGAACGCGGAATGAATGCGAAAATTTCATCTTCGTTCTGAGTCCACGCTTAAGCGTGTGTTTTCGTTAACGCGGAAGACAAGCTGAAGCTTGAACTCAGAACGTTAGTTCAAACTATCCATAACCGCCTGCCCGATGTCCGCCGGCGATTCGACCACGCGGATTCCCGCTTCAGTCAAAGCTTTCATCTTCTCAGCCGCCGTTCCCTTGCCGCCGGAAATGATTGCTCCGGCATGGCCCATTCTTCTTCCGGGAGGAGCTGTTTGCCCGGCGATGAACGCAATTATGGGTTTTGTTATGTTATCTTTCGCGTAATCGGCTGCGTCTTCTTCTGCGGTTCCGCCGATCTCGCCGATCATTATTATTGCATCGGTATCCGGGTCTTCCTGAAACATACTAAGAGCGTCGGTGTGGTTCGTACCGATGATCGGATCGCCGCCGATGCCGATCGCGGTCGATTGGCCTAAGCCGAGCGCGGTCAATTGCCCGACGGCTTCGTAAGTTAATGTTCCTGAACGCGAGACAACGCCGATGCGGCCTTCCTTATGAATATGGCCGGGCATAATGCCGATCTTGCATTTGCCGGGCGAGATAATTCCCGGACAGTTCGGGCCGATCAATCGCGTGTTGTGGCCGGCCAAATATTCCCGTACCTTGATCATATCCGTGACCGGAATACCTTCAGTAATGCAGACGACAAGAGGAATTCCCGCGTCTGCGGCTTCCATGATAGCGTCAGCGGCAAATGCGGGCGGCACATAAATCACCGATGCATTTGCACCGGTTTCCGCTACCGCGTCGGCGACAGTATTAAATACCGGGACATTTTCGTGCGGTGTCCCGCCCTTTCCGGGCGTCACACCGCCTACGACGTTAGTGCCGTATTGGATCATCTGCTGTGTGTGAAATGTGCCTTCCTTGCCCGTAATTCCCTGCACAATAAGGCGTGTATTCTTATCGACTAATACGCTCAAAGCGGTATCTCCTAAAGATGAAAAAATGCGAAACGCAAGTATACCATGATGAACGATTAGCTGCGCAATTCGAAAAAAACAAGTTTTTCCTGAACATTCTCCGCCGTAATTACGTTTGCATCTTTGTCCACGCTCTGATTTCAAACTTTAGTTTGTCTTTTCGTTAACCTGAGCACGCTCAAGCGTAAACTCAAAACATTTTTTATGCGACAGCTTTACTCATTTTACACCGACGCTTTCTGGATCGCGTTCAAATCGATTCTCGAACACAAGCTCCGCGCATTTCTGACCCTAATCGGAATTATCATTGGGGTCGCATCGGTCGTCGTCGTTGGTGCTTCGATCAGCGGATTGAATTCTTATGTGACGGAAAAGATCTCGAAGGTACTCGGCGTAAACCATTTTATGATGGCCCGAATGGCTTTTTCGGGTCAGATGGACGACGACGAATTCGAGCGGCGCAACCGCATGAATAAAAAGCTGACATTCGAAGAATACGAATATATCAAGGCAAACTGCGCCGAATGTTCCGAAGTCGGTGCCCAGATGAACGGCGGTGCCGATTTGAAGGAAAAAGGCATTGAAATGCCGTCCGTTCGGATTATCGGCGTTACATCAAACATGATTGAGATCGAGGAAAAGGAGATCGAAGCCGGACGCTTTATCGCGCCGGACGAAGTAACGCGTTCCGCTAAAGTCTGCGTGATCGGCTATGACGTCAAGGAAAAATTCTTTCCCAATCAAAATCCGGTCGGCGAAGTCATCCGGGTACGGGGCGTGCCGCTCGAAATAATCGGCCTTGAAGAAAAAAAGGGATCGATGTTCGGGAATCCGCTCGACCGGCAGATCTATATTCCGATCTCGCTGCATCAGCTCATATTTAATCGCAACGACGGAATCCAAGTCCACGGCAAATCCGCCCGGCCTGACAATTTCAAAACGGCCCTTGAAGACGCCCGGCTCGCCCTGCGTAATAAGCGCAAACTAATCGGCAGCCAGGAAGATACATTCGGCATTGTAAATACACAGGATTTAGCCGGTCAGATCGATAGTTTCACGGCAGCCATCGCGGGAGTCATCCTGCCGATTACCGGTATAACGCTCCTCGTGGGCGGTATCGTCGTTATGAATATCATGCTCGTTTCGGTAACCGAACGGACATTCGAGGTTGGTCTGCGAAAGGCCCTTGGAGCGACACGCAAGCAAATATTGATACAGTTTTTGATTGAATCAGCACTCCTTTGCGCGGTCGGGGGCGTACTCGGCTTACTGCTTGCCGCCGGAGTTACTCAACTGATTACGATTTTTGCTGGAATCACAATGACAATCGAGCCGATATATATGTTCACAGCCGTCGGGGTTTCAAGCATTATAGGCGTCATTGCCGGCCTTTATCCGGCGTGGAAGGCCGCACGGCTCGATCCGATAGTTGCCTTAACGCAGAACTAACGGAACGCGGACATCCTTGTCCGCCTCTGTTTTTTTTGCGGATAAGGATGTCCGCGTTCCATTATGAAAGCATCTACCTCATTACCGATTGAAGTCCTGAAGATGGCGCTCGACAGCATTCGGGCTAATAAATTTCGCAGCTTTCTCACTGTTCTTGGGATAGTTGTTGGGATTGTTACCGCGATTGTCGTAGCTTCGATACTAACCGGGATGAGGAAAAGCATCGTTTCGATGGTCGAGGAATACGGCACGAACAACATCTATGCGTTTCATCTGTCAACCGGTTTTGATGGCGACAATCGTGACGAACGCAACCGGAAACCGCTCACAGTCGAGGACGCGGAAGCGATCATGGCGCAAACGGATGCCGTCGAAGATATAGCGCTTGTCGCACCCGGAATCGGCAGTTTCGGCTCCGCCAGCTTTGACGATAACATCACATACGAAGGCCGCAATTACCGCCGCGCATCGACCGACGGCGTTTCGGCCAACTACGACCGCATCTCGAATCTGGCGCTGATGGAAGGCCGATTTATCAGCGAAGCGGACAATCAGCAGCGGCGGAATGTGATCGTCATCGGCGTCAACTGCGCCGAAGCCCTTTTCCCGAACTCGCCGACCGGAAATGTCGGAAAAACCGTGCGAATGAATGGCTCGACATGGGAAATAATCGGTGTCATCGCCAAACGCAAAGCCGCCCTCTTCGGCGAGAATGAAGAGGACAGCAAAGTTTTGCTTCCATATCGAACGGCCCGCAAAGTGGCGCCACAGCGTAATTATCTGCTCCATATCATCGCAGCGAAAAGCGGGCGGCTGCAGGAAGCTTTGGAAGATTCCGAAGGCATACTTAGGCAAAGGCGAGGGAACAAATTCGGCGATCCCAACGATTTCGACATCAAAACCGCCGGCGACTTCATTCAGCAGTTCGATTCGATAACCGCCATGGTCGGCTTGGTCGCGATCGCAATTTCCAGCCTCGGTCTGCTCGTCGGCGGCATCGGCGTGATGAATATTATGCTCGTTTCGGTTACGGAAAGGACAAAGGAGATCGGCATAAGAAAAGCCTTAGGTGCAACACGCGGAGCAATCGTTCTGCAATTTCTGCTGGAAGCAATGACGCTGACCTTTTTCGGGGGAATTCTCGGCGTAGCTTTGGCGGTCGGCATCAGCAATCTGATAATGCTGCTTGTGCCGTCACTTCCCGCGTCGATCCCGATGTGGGCAGTGATCTCGGGCTTAACCGTATCAGTCGGCGTAGGCCTGATCTTCGGCGTATTGCCCGCGAGAAAGGCGTCAAGGCTTGATCCGATCGAATGCCTGCGTTACGAATAATAACTTCGTTTTTAATTAATTCTGCACGAGCGTTGGAAAAAACATTTTTATTGATTTAAGATAAGCCCGTAATTTTTGATATTAATTTTATAGGGGGAAAATCAATGAGTTTGAGAATGCTTGTGCCGGTGTTTCATAAGATAAATCCTTTTGCTGCCCTGTTGCTGTCAGCAGCCGTTTTCGCCGGATGTCAGTCACCGGGCGGCACGGCCGCCAATTCGTCAAACCAGCCTTCTAACGCTCAGGCAACCACTTCAAGGACAGCGACAAATTCCGCCGACCCCAACGCCGATGGGATAATTCCATCGGGTGCCGGCGTGGAAAAGGAAAAGCCCGCGGCCGGAACCGGCAATGTACAAGGCAAAGCTTTTTATAACGAGAAACCGGCGGCCGGAGTCGAAGTAAAATTATGTCAAACTTTCAGCCGGTTCGGCACCGGATGCGGCGGCCAAACATTCACAACAAAAGCCGACGCTAATGGTGAATATCTTATCAAAAACGTGCCTCCGGGAATTTACGAGGGCCTGACGGTTCAAGTATTCGACACTAATTATTTTGTTTTTGCGACTTCGGGCATCATTCAGTCTGCAAAGTACAAGATCGATGAAGGGCAGACATATTTCGCACCCGATACAAACCTTTTCAAACAAGACCTGAAACTACTAAATCCAAAGGCCGGATCGAAGATAGCAGGCACCGGAATTGAAGTTAAGTGGGATGCCTATCCGGACGCAGCCTATTACAAATTCACTATTAATCCCGACAGCTCGTCAGGTGCTAAAACGGAGTATGACTACGTTAATAAGCGGGTAGACGGCGTTTCGTATTCTTTGGACAGACCACTGGGACCAGGCACATACAGCTGCAGGGTGGACGCCTTTAACGCAAACGATATCAAACTTTCTCAAAGTCCCGGCGACATAAAGTTTACGGTGACAGGCGAGCCAGCTAAATAAAGCGCTATTCGCATTTCGCCTTTACCATCGGAAAATCGATTTTCATTGCTTTGCCGTTTCTCGTGCCCTCGATGCTGGCGAAAAGATTTGTTGTATCGCGCCGGTAGATAATTCTCTGTGGAAGATCATGCTTTGGATTTTCAAATGTCGCTTCGGCCGGGCCTGCCTTGACCAATTTAAACGATGTTTCCCCGCTGTTCTGCGACGGCTTTGAAATATAGAAAATTCCTTTTTCGCCTTCAACGATCTGCAAAAATTCAAATGCGACGGTTTTTCCGTTCTTAACCGTCCGCGACATTCCCATCATCGTGCCGCCCGACGATTTTCATCCATTGTTCCATGCTAAAACGATTTTTGACTTCATCGTTTTGCTCCCTACAACCGGAGAGCCAGGCGAGCGAGTTAAGATTCGATTTTTTTTGCTGTCCAAAATACGGCAAATGAAAGCATTATGAAAATTACAAATAGACCCACGGTTTCAAGTTTCATAAGCTTTTTCGTTTTCTCAACCTAATTCAATCGATTCTTTGTATTGCGGCACCTCTACATTCCAGCCGAATCTATCGCGGATATGCTGTGCCATCGCCTCAGCCGCGTCGGGTTCGCCGTGCGTGGTAAACACGGTCTTCGGCTTATTTTGCAAGCCTTCCAGCCATCGCAGCACGGCCTTCCAATCGGCATGAGCTGAAAAGCCATCGACTTTCTCGACACGGCACCGCACCGGAATCCAATTTTTCATGATTCGGACTTCCCGCTCGCCATCCTGGATTCGCCTGCCGGTCGTCCCTGCCGCCTGATAGCCGACGAATATAACGGTCGCGTTTTCATCCGGCAAAACACGCATGGCATGGTGCATCACGCGGCCGCCGGTCATCATCCCCGAAGCGGATATGATGATCCGGGATCCTTTCATATCGTTCAGCCGCTTTGATTCTTCCCGTGTAGATGTCGTCATCATCGAACCGGTCCGCAGCGGATGTCGCTTATGCGCCATGATGGAAGCATAATCTTCGTCGTGCTCCTCGTTCCACCGGCTGTAAACCTGCGTGGCCCTGGCGGCCATCGGAGAATCGATAAATACCGGAAGCACGGGAATCCGCTTTGCGTCTTCAAGCTCCCGTATTAAATATAAAACTTCCTGAGTCCGCCCGACCGCGAACGCGGGGATCAGGATCGGCCCGTTGCTCTTGGCGGCCTCATTGATGATCTTCGCCATCTGCGTTTCCGAATCGATCTCGCCGTGCAAACGGTTTCCGTATGTCGATTCGACCATCAGATAATCGCAGTCCGGCGGCAAAGCAGGATCTTTCACGATCGGCTGATCGTAATGCCCCAAATCGCCGGAGAATAGAAAGCGGATCAGCTTTGAGGCAGAAACACGACCGGTAGGGAGTGTGTTCTTACCTTGTTGAGCATCCACAACGACGGGAACACCCTCGCTACCGCCTGGGTTTCCGCCTTTTTGCATCTCGACCAAAACGAGACTAGCCCCGATAATATGTCCTGCCACCAAAAAACTTGCCCGAAAACCCTCACAAATATCTACGGCATTACCATCATTCTGAACCGGCCGCAATAACGCAAGCGCCGCATTCGCGTCATCTTCATCATAAAGCGGCAATGCCGGAGCGTGCTTCGTCAAATTATGCCGGTTGCGGTAATTTGCGTCCTCTTCCTGCAGGCGTCCCGAATCCGGCAGCAAAATCTTTAAAAGATCGGCAGTCGCACTCGATGTAAAGACCGGGCCGTCAAAGCCTAATTTCACCAGCTTCGGCAAATATCCGGTATGGTCGATATGCGCGTGTGTAATAATCACCGCATCGATCTCACGCGGATCGAATGGCGGCTCCTGCCAGTTTCTCTCTTTAAGTTCCCGCAATCCCTGAAACAACCCGCAATCGACCAGAATTCGCCTACCATTGTGCTCCAACAGATACTTTGAACCCGTAACGGTTCCAACGCCGCCGTAAAATTTAATATTCGCCATTAGCAGAATTTACCACAAAAAAAGAGTATCGAATCATTTTGATACCCACTTTTCTCTGTTTCCACTTTCCATTAGTTAACGTATTCCTTCGGAAACCAAAGCACCTTGCCCGGATCTTCGGATTTAGCCTGGCGTTTACGCAGCCGGGCGTTCTGCAAGAGCTGTTGCGGCGTTTCGCCGTCTTGCCAAAATGTCGCCCAGCCGTAGTTCAGCCCTATTTTAATACTTTCTTTTTCCGGGATCTCGAACGGCGAATTTACAAAACTTGTCTTTATGCGTTCGACGATCTCGAGCGTCGTTTTCTCATTTGCTGTCGGCAGGATCACGACAAATTCATCGTTTACCGAGCGGGCGAGAAAATCCATCTTTCGCAATTGGTCCTTTACTAGATCCGCGGCAAAACCAAGAAGTCTGTCTCCGGTTGCATGATCGAATCCGCTGTTAACCTCTGAAAAACCTTTGATATCCAGAACCAGCACCGTCAACGGCCGCTCATCGCGGTAGCGGTGCGATTCGGCAAGTTGATTTTCGAGGATCATAAAAAACGCCCGCTCGTTCGGCAGGCCGGTCAGGGGATCGATCAAAGCGGTAGAAAGCGATCGTTCGAATACCATCGAACCGCGAAATATCGGAGCTATCCGCTCGCCGATCGTTTCGAGCAATTGAACGGTCGCGGCCTCGGCTTCGGCCGGTGAAGTTGAATAAAGTATAAGCACGCCGAAAACCTCGTTTTCGTGAAGCAGCGGTATTGCAGCTGCTGATTGAAAGCCCGCCAGATCAGCCTCCGGCATTAATTGCTCTTCCGATTTGATTTCCGCCGTAGTCTCCGGCAAGCGGCTTAGAGCGGCCTTGCCGGCTAATCCATCGCCCATTGCTATCCAGTTATTCACGAGCAAATTTAAATTTCTGCCGTCCGCCTGTGCGATACGCAATTTAGCGTTTGCCTCATCGGCGAGAAAAAGCACGGTCGCTGCAGAAGGAAAAATATCGGAAACGCGGCTCGAGATCAGCCGGAACATATCCGCCGAACTCAGCGAAGTCCCGAAAAACTGGTGCGCCTCGTCCAGGGCAAGCAGTTTTTCTTCTATCGGATCGGTCTGTTCATACGCCGGGAAATTCTCAATAAATCTCGCGCCACGCTGCATTTTGTAGGAAATAAAATAAACAGCCGTAAATATAACCGCCACACCAGCCGCCGCAAACAGTTTCGGACCGCGTCCAACATCCGAAGACGCGATCAAAAACATCAGGATAAGGCACGCTATTCCCGCCAGCCCCTGGAAAAAATAAAGACGCTTCAGCCGATTAGCTTCCTTCGACGAAAAATCGCTTTTTGCACTGAGTGTCATAAAACCGGAAGATGATGGCAGGTGGAGAAGGCGAATCGCCCAATATTGAAGATAGCTTTTGCCGATATTCAAGTCAATACATTTGTTGGAGCGGCGGAACCGCCTTCGTAAGCGGGTAGTAGAGACTAGGACCGGAAGTGAGCATCGGAAACATATTTCGACTTTTCGCCACCCGCTTACGCAGGCGCTCCGCCCTGTTGCCCAACTAAAATAGTCGGTTTGGTATGATTCGTGACAGTAAAGTTTATAAGCAATTGTTTAAATACTTTCTTTTTCCTGTTTTTGAGGTTGACTAAAACATTTTCCCTGTCTATATTGTCGAATGTTCCAAAAATAAATTTGAGATTGGAACAAGGCTGCTTTAAAACCAGCCGCGGTAAAAATAAGTAAACATATTCTTTGTAGAAGACAGGAGATCAATTTAAAATGAGAAAAGTTATTGCACTTTCGACCCTTTTAGCATTGGGCGCATTAGGAATGGCTTGTGGCGACACAGCTAACACAAACGTAGCAACGAACGCTACGAGAAACACAAACATGGCTATGAATAGCAACGCTAACGCTAATACAACCATCACCACCACAACCAACACCACTGTCAACTCTGCGACAGGCGCCACTAATACATCGACGACGACCAACGTCAATTCAATGGCGAACGGCAACAAAATGATGTCGAACTCGAACATGAATTCCAACTTGAACAAATAATTAATTTTATTTGTTTTTTGTTTTAAAAACATCAGAGCGTAGTCCCGGGACAACGCTCTTTTTCTTTGTTCTGAGTTCAAGCTTCAGCTTGTCTTAGTTTTTGGGCTTAAGACAAGCTGAAGCTTGAACTCAGAATTGCTCCCGCAATTCCTCAACCGACGTCACCGGCCGCCGGCACACAAAATTTTCGCAGACATACGCCGCCGCTTTTCCGTCCACCATTTTCCTTTCAGCCAGCAGCGGCGTGATACCTTCATCCGTTCCCCTACTCAATGCCACAACTTTATACGGCAAAAACTCTCCCCAAACTTCCTTTTCAAGTTCATTTCCCTTTTCGCCGATTATCACGATCTCCTTAACCGCCGCCAGATTAAACTCGATGGCGGACAACGCCCGCCCGAATCCCTGCGGATGACGGCTGATCTGCGGAGCCACGAGCCGTAAAACCGTCGAAGCAAATCTCTCGTATTTATTATCGCCCAACAGCTTCGCCAACTTCTGCAAAACATCCGCCGCGACCGAATTCCCGGCCGGCGTCGCGTTATCATAAAAATCCTTGTTGCGGACAAGCAGTTCCTCGTGATCATTCGATGTAAAATAAAAACCGCCGTTCTCCTCATCCCAAAATTCCGTGATCATCAGATCGGCTAACCGCTTCGCCTGGGCCAGGTATTTGCTTTCACCGGAAACCTGATATAGCTCTATCAACCCATCTGCGACATTCGCGTAATCTTCGATATACGCATTCAGTTTCGCCTTCCCGTCCTTCCAAGTCCGCAGCAGCCGCCCGTCTTTTTGCAGGTTTTCGAGAATAAAATCCGCATTGCCCTTCGCAATATTCAAATAATCTTCGCTGTCCAAAATCGCTGCCGCCTCAGCAAAAGCCGCCAGCATCAGCCCGTTCCAAGCTGTCAAGACCTTTTCATCACGAAACGGCTTAATACGTTTTTCTCTTTCATCAAATAGTTTTTTGCGTCCGCGAGCTAACACGGCGGTCAAATCTTCCTCCGTAATCTTTAATGCCTTCGCAGCCGCCGGCACTGTAAAATTTACGTTTGGAATATTCTTCTCTTCGAAATTCCCCTCTTCGGAAACGTCGTAATAAAAATTAAAGATCTTCGCGTCGTCCTCGCCTATCACCGCTTCAATCTCCGCCGGCGTCCAGACAAAGAATTTGCCCTCAACGCCTTCGCTGTCCGCGTCCTGCGTCGAATAAAATCCGCCCGACGCATCCAGCATTTCGCGCTTTACATATTCCAATGTCTCGACCGCGATCCGCTTATAAAATTCCTCTTTCGTGATCTGATACAAATGCAGATAAACGCGAATCAGCTGCGCATTGTCATACAGCATCTTCTCAAAATGAGGCACCAGCCAGATCGAATCAACCGCGTACCTATGAAAACCGCCGCCAAGCTGGTCGTAAATTCCGCCTTCGGCTATTTTCCGTGCGGTAAACTTCACCATTTCGAGCGCCTTCTCGTTCCCGGTCCGCTTGTAATAACGCAGCAAAAATTCCAGTGACATCGCGGGTGGAAACTTCGGAGCGCCGCCGAATCCGCCGTTCTTCGCGTCAAACGTCCTAACAAAGCTCTGAAAAGCCGAATCGAGCTGCTCAGTCGTCAAACCCTGCGGCGCAAATTCCGCGATGCCGACACGCCGCATTTCGCCAAGCAAGTCGTTCGCGGAATGCATCAGATCTTCACGCTTGTTTTTATATGCGTCCGCAACGCTCAACAGAACCTGCTGAAAACCCGGCATATTATAGCGGCTGACCGGCGGAAAATATGTCCCGCCAAAAAACGGCAGCTTCTCCGGCGTCACGAAAACCGTCATCGGCCATCCGCCGCGTCCGGTCGTCAGCTGCACGAACGTCATATATATCTGATCGACATCCGGCCGCTCTTCCATATCGACCTTGATATTCACGAAATGATCGTTCATCACCGCCGCCGTCGCCTCGTCCTCGAACGATTCGTGCTCCATCACATGACACCAGTGGCACGCCGAATAGCCGATGCTGATCATCACGGCCTTGTCCTCGGCCTTTGCCTTCGCGAAAGCCTCGTCACCCCATGGATACCAGTCAACCGGGTTATGAGCGTGCTGAAGCAAATACGGACTGGATTCGTTTATAAGATGATTTGTGTATTTTTTCGGACTTTGCATGCATATATCATTTCACGCAAAGCAAAGAACATCAAGAATAATTCAAAAACGCGAGTAGTTTATAATCGGGGTATTTGTATAGCTCCGAATAGCGGTCCAGCACCAAAGGTGCGGTCGTAATTTAGCCTGCGGCAACGCCGCAGGAATAAGCCAAATTAACATTGAAGCATCAACGGTGCGGAGCAATTGATTTGTTACTCCGCCGCGTTGCGGCTTGAATATGCGCGCAAATATAGCCTGCGGCGATGCCGCAGGCTATATTACTTGGCACCTTTGGTGCTTTTAGAAATAAAGAACACTACTGGCAAATATTCTGGCTCTGCACAAAAAACCTTTTCCCGTTCAGCCCGATCTCATTGCCCGCCTGGCGTTTGGAAATGTTGTATTCGGCCGTGCGGCCGTTTTGGAAATTCAGGATCAACTTCGCGCCGTTCGGACTGATCCTCCACGTCCCGTGTTTAGAACGCTGCGAGCCAAAACTGCTTCCGTTTGAATCGTTCGACGTAAACCCGCCAAGGCTGCTCGAATAGTAAAACCCGCCGGATGCGCACAGATAAATGTCCTTGCGTTCCGAAGACCCGTTTCCGGTGTACATATACAGAAAATGTTTGCCGCTTAAAGGTGAAGTTCCGCCGCCCGCCGTCGGTTTAGTTTTGCTGAAACGCACGCTCTGGGCCACGCTCAATCCCGCTGCCATCGCCGCCGCGGAATCCTCCTGGTTACTTAACGCGACGATCACCATACCGCCGCCGTGCTGTGAAAACAGAACGCATGTATTGATATAGATCGTCCCGTTCGGCGTTTTCTTTGTCGTCGTGAACGCCGCTCCGCCAGCGATCTTACGCGGCGTTCCAACCAATTCCAGCCCGTCGCGTTCCAAATTCGCGTCCGCCGCAAAAGCCGCGAAATTATCGTAGTTGTGCTCTTTGATGGCCAGAACAAGAGTTTTCCCTGGATTCACCAAAGCAAAGCCTTCCGCGTCTGCATTGCTTTTCCAGCCCGCCGGGACTGCGAAACTATAAGTGCCGCCGCTGCCACTCAAACGGTTTTCCCCTGTTTGGGCGAAGATGCTTGCCGCCGCCATAATTACTGTTGCAATCATTAAAGCTAGATTGATAATATTTCTCATTGCCTTGTAGTCAGACGTAATTAAAGAATAAAATTGCGGAAAGATATTAGCTCGAAATCCCCATGCGGACAAATACAGAAACACCGCAAAATTTGGCTGCGGGGCGGATTTCTGCTATAATATCCGTTCAATCATTATGACACCGCGAAGCATCGCAAAACTCAGGCCGAATATTACCCGACCGAACCTTTTCGCCGGTGACTAAATTTCTCTTCTTCGTTCAGAGTGCAAACTTCGGTTTGTTCTTTTCCAACCCGGCGGTACCATAAATCGCACAATCATCATCCAGGAGAAATATCATGACACCGAGCGCAGAACTGCAAAAACCTTTAATAAAAACCGAACTTCCCGGTCCTCTCGCACGCCAAATCATCGTCGAAGACGCCAAGTACGTCACGCCGAGCTATCCGCGGCCCGATTACAAACTTGTCGCCGAAAGCGCGCAAGGCGTTTGGATCACCGATCCCGACGGCAACGTCTTTCTCGACTGCAACGCCGGCGTTGCCGTCTGCTCAACCGGTCATTGCCACCCGGAGATAGTCAAAGCCATCAGCGATCAGGCCGCGAAACTCATCCATCTCTGCGGGACCGATTTTTATTACAAACACATGCCCGCGCTCGGCAAAAAGCTGGACGAGATCGTGCCGATCGACGGCCCGACCAAATCGCATTTCGCCAACTCCGGCGCCGAAGCAGTCGAAACAGCCCTGAAACTTGCGATGTATCACACGCGTCGGCAGAAATTCATCTCCTTTTTTGGCTCATTTCACGGCCGGACGCTCGGTGCGTTAAGCCTCACATCATCGAAAAAAGCCCAGCGACTGGGCTTCATGCGTCAGGCTCTCGATGTCGTGCATATTCCCTATCCGAATAAATTCCGCCACTTCGCCGACGATATGCCGACCAGCGAAGAGAAGATCTCAAAGGACGTGATTAACTGGATCGAAAACCGCCTGTTCAAAACGACTACCCCGCCGGAGGAAGTCGCCGGCATCGTCCTCGAAGTAGTTCAGGGCGAAGGCGGCTACATTCCCGCTCCGACCGCTTTCGTTAAAGAATTACGAAGAATCTGCGACGAGAACGGCATCATGCTCATCATCGACGAAGTCCAGTCGGGCATGGGCCGCACCGGCAAAATGTTCGCCCTTGACCATCACGACGGCGTCAAAGCCGATATCGTCTGCATGGCAAAAGGTATCGGCTCCGGCATGCCCATCGGCGTCTGCACCGCAAAAGCCGATATCATGGACTGGCACAAAGGCGCCCACGCGTCCACATTCGGCGGCAACCCTGTCGCGATTGCATCAGCCCTGAAAACAATCGAACTGCTCGAAGGCGGCCTCGTAGAAAACTCCAAAACCGTCGGAGCATACCTCGAAGAAGGCTTAAATAAACTAAAGTACAAATACGACTGCATCGGCGACGTCCGCGGCCTCGGAATGATGCTCGGCGTCGAATTCGTCACGGATAAAGAAACGCTCACACCGGCCCCCGAACTCCGCGATCGCATCGAGCTCGCCTGCTTCAACCGCGGCCTCATAATCCTCGGCTGCGGCACCAGCATCATCCGCTGGTCGCCGCCGCTCATTCTATCAAAAGAAAACGCCGATGTTGCGTTACAAATATTCGACGAAGCAATAGCGGCATCGCTATAACTAAAGCCGGGAGTTTTTAAGTTTCTGGTTCCGTCTTGTTCGTCTTGTACCAGTGAACAAGACGAACAAAAGATAAGATTCGATAAAATCTAAAATCCAACCGGAGGTATAAGCAAGAACAAAACTTACCCGGCGAACCAAAAAACAAAGACGAGTGCACGCTCGTCGAATTTCTCCTCGACAATCTCGCTCACAAAGAAGGCTTAGTACTCGCCTTCACCCGCGACAAAGATTTGGGCCGTCCAACCATCGACTTTGCGGATGAATCTTATAAATAACCGCGGGCGCAAAACTTTATTTGCAGGGATGTTTTTGATTAGCGAATCTGCCCTATCTCAACCTTTAGCAATGAAAATATATTCTTTCATTTTACCGACGATTTTCATCTTTGCCGTCTCGGTTTTGCGCAGACCGAAATCGAGTCATACGTCGATGCCTCTAACCGGCTCGGATTTCACAAAAAATATGTCGAAGCTCTCAATGAAATAAATAATGCAATCGAAATGCAGCCCGACAATATGGCTTTATATATCAAGCGAGCCGACCTATATTTCCGGCTGGACGATTCGGAGTCCGTTCTACGCGACATCAACAAGGCAATCTCTATTGGCCCAAAGGAAGATAATTTGCTGGAATCCGCCTCGCGGATTTTAGTTTCCGCTGGGCTTTGCGGCGAGGGCGTAAAATTAGCCGATCAAATGCTTTCGGCTGATAAAAAGAATCATGCTGCCTACCGTATTAGTTACCGTTGTAAATTCGCTCTCCAACTTACGCCGGAGCAATCGAAGACATTCTCGAAAGCAACGATGAGTTTTCCGCCTTTGCTGACGGAACCAGGTATACGCAGATCAATATGACCCAAGAGCAATCACCGAAGGGTTGCTTGCACAAATACTTAACATGCTGCAGGACGATCCGAACATTCTCACATACTATAACAAATTGTTTAAGCGGCTTGAAGGGCGTAAAAATGGTCCATTCAAAATGGGAAGCTTGATGAATCTTCGTAATAATGAACTGACTCTGTACGCAAGCTTCGCTATTCTTTATGAGAGAACCCACACGTCTGCGGAAATCGTAGAGTTTCACGAAAAATTCGCAAAGGAACGCGGTTTGGAAACACGGGTCGAACTTTACAGAAAACTAAAGAGATACGACGCTGCCATTGAGGACCTGACAAAAATCCTCGAAACTACCAAAAGCAAGCCCTACCGTTTGATGGAACGCGGCGATCTTTACGTCCTTACCAATCGATTCGACAAAGCCGTCGACGATTACGAAGCCGCGAAAGAAATCGACAATGAGCTATTAGATATCGATGAGAAAATTCTGTCCGCGAAACAAAAGATGCGTTAGAAAAGAACCCGAAATGCTCATCGAGCTATTGGCTGAGTCTGACCTATTGAATAATTCGGGCGCCGGTAGATACATAATTCCAGTCTAACTATCGTTTCGCCGACTGGTAGGAAATTTACCGCATTTACATTATAATTCTTAAAAATTCTTTCAACCGAGGTAACCAGCGCGATGAACAAACGTTTCTTTTCTATTCCACTCGTCTTTTCGTTTCTGATTTCCGGCATTTCCGCACAAACGGCGTTCGATTATCCGAAGTCGCGCAAGAGCGATCAGGTCGATGATTTTCACGGCACCAAGGTCAGCGATCCGTACCGCTGGATGGAAGACACGAAGCTGCCCGAAACGCAGAGTTGGATTGAGGCCGAGAACAAGCTCACTGATTCATACCTCGCCACTATCCCGCAGCGGGAAGCAATAAAAACGCGCCTCACCGAGCTTTGGAATTACGAACGTTACTCATCGCCGTCTAAGATCGGCAAAAAATACATCTACTCGAAAAACGACGGCCTGCAGAATCAAAGCGTTCTCTACATTGCCGATTCGATCACCGATCCGGGCCGGGTTTTCTTCGATCCGAATAAGCTGACTGCCGACGGTACCGCGGCACTTAGCGGTTCGTCATTCACCGACGACGGCAAACTTTGGGCATATGGCGTCGCAATCGCCGGTTCCGACCGCACCGAATGGAAGATAATGGATGTTGAAACTGGCAAATACTTGCCCGACACCTTGAAACCGAACCGCCAAGGCGGCGTCTCGTGGCTCAGGGATAATTCCGGTTTCTTCTACAGCCGCTTCCCCGACGCCGAAACCGGGGCGGAACTAAAAAGCCAGAACTACTTCCAAAAACTTTATTTTCACAAACTCGGCACGCCGCAATCCGAAGATTATGTTGTTTATGATCGCCCCGACAACAAGGAATATTTCGTCGGCGGCGACGTCACGGAAGACGGCAATTTTCTTATTATCAGTGTCGGCCAGGGCACTTTGCGGAAAAATATGGTTTATTACATGCTGCTCACCGGATTTAACCCAGCGACCGGCATCGTCGAAGGCTACCAGCCCGGCAATTTTGTGCCGAAAAATGATACCGCCGCCCTCCGCCGTTCGCAAATCCAGCCTCTGATAATGAATCTCGAAGCCTCCTATAATTTTATCGGCAACGATGGCCGCACTTTCTATTTTGTCACCGACAAAGACGCACCGCGCAACAAGATCGTGGCCGTCGATACAATGCAGAAACTTGGAAAGTGGAGCGATCTGATCCCCGAAGGCGCGGAAACGCTGGGAAACGTAAATTTTATCAACGACCAGTTCGTGCTCAACTATTTGAAGGATGCCTACACACAGATCCGCATTCACGACACGAAAGGCAAGCTCGTCCGCGAAGTGAAGCTTCCCGGCATCGGCTCGGCCGGCGGCTTCGGCGGCAAACGCAAGGACACCGAAACATTCTATTCGTATTCCAGCTTCAATGCTCCGCCGACCATTTATCGCTATGACATGAAAACCGGCAAAAGCGAGCTTTTCCGGCAGGCCAAGGTTAAATTCGATCCGTCTACAATTGAAGTTAAACAGCAGTTTTACACATCAAAGGACGGCACGAAGATCCCAATGTTCATCGTCCATAAAAAAGGCATTAAACTCGACGGCAACAATCCGACACTGCTTTACGGCTACGGCGGCTTCAATATCTCAATGACACCCGGATTTTCCGTCGCACGTCTGCCGTGGATCGAAATGGGCGGCGTTTACGTGGTCGCCAACCTTCGCGGCGGAGCCGAATACGGCAAGACGTGGTGGGAAAACGGAGCGAAATTAAAGAAGCAGAATGTTTTCGACGATTTCATCGCCGCCGGTGAATGGCTCATCGCCAACAAATACACCCGGCCGTCGAAACTCGCTATACAAGGCGGATCGAACGGCGGCTTGCTCGTCGGTGCGGTATTAAATCAGCGGCCCGATCTCTTCGGTGCCGCGTTACCTGCCGTCGGCGTGATGGATATGGTCCGCTTCCCCAAATTCACAATCGGATGGGCATGGACCTCAGATTACGGTTCCCCTGATAACGCCGAGGAATTCAAGGCACTTTACGCCTATTCGCCCCTGCACAACATCAAACCCGGCACAAAATACCCGGCGACTTTGGTAACGACATCCGACCACGACGACCGCGTATTCCCAGCCCACAGCTTCAAATACGCCGCCGCATTACAAGCCGCGCAAGGCGGACAAGCACCTGTCCTGATTCGCATCGAAACCAAAGCCGGCCACGGCGCCGGAAAACCAACAACCAAGCAAATCCAGGAACAAGCCGACATTTACGGCTTCCTCGTTAAAAGCTTGGGAATGTAACAAGTCTGGCGACCGCTTCGATCGAAGATTGTCATGAGACAAAACGCCATGAATTATATTTCAGCGTCGTAGATTTGTAGCGTTTGAACAGACTCGATCAAAGCGAAACGCTTGCCCAGGTAAGCGATGATGGCGGGAGTGTGTCATGTTTACCTGCGCCCATAAAATTCATCGGCGAACCGAGCGAAATATACTTCTGCACCTCTGCCGGATATTTATGAGGAATGGAATATTTCATGTGCTTTTCGCCATAGCTATTTAGAGCTTTGAACGCGAAGTGCAATTGACCTTCAGCGGTCCAACCCCATCCCTTCGGAGTATAACCCTTAATGATGTTTATTCCTGAAGGCTCAAAGCCGATCTCCTTAAACCGTCCAAACATCGGGCTATAGTCAATTCCGCCGAACATCTGCTCGCTCGGCGACATCTTTGACAACTGCTTAAAATACCGAAACCACAATCGCATTTCAAAAACGCCTGGCAAACCCGGATTGCGCGTCGCCGATACAGGAGGCGGATACCAGATAGGCGATAGCAGCAGCTTGCCGACCGCACTATTTATCTCCTGCACCGTGCCCGTACCTGACGACCTCTTGGACTTCTCAAGAAGTTGAACGATCTGACCGCCAATGTGCTCCGTTGTGTCTTTGAATGCAGACCTGATTTCCAAAATATTGTTTTTGACCGCCATTAAATTGGGGCTTGGGGGAATTACTGCTGTTGCAGCGTCGACGAATTCAGCAAGTTTTTTGAGGCCAATCACAACCGGAACGGCGATAGCGGCGGGTACTGCAGAAAGTCCCATAGCGGCTATCGTAAAATTGCTCATAATTTCAACGTCATCCTTCAAGGTTTGGGCTTTGCCAATAGGCAAAGCTTTCGCGAACGCGCTATTCGCTTTGTCGACATGGCTAATTAAGTCATCGAAACGGTTCAGCCACTGGCGTTCGGCCTGATCGAAATTGATGTACATTGTTTGCAGCTCGTCGGTTACGCTTTGCATCATGAATTCTCCTTCTACATAAAATCTTGCTTGTCCGCATTTCCCTGATGCGGCGTGCGGGCGTTTTGAGTTACCGACAGCCTCAGCCCTTATTTACAATGCCTTCGCCGCAGCGGTGTCCCTGTCCGCCAATGCCTTTTTCCCCAACGCCTGGTAAATAAAAGCCCGGGCTTCGTACGCAGCTTTGTATGTCGGATTCAGCGCGATCGCCGTGTTCAGGTCCGCGAGCGTGAGCGCGGGTTTGTTTTGCATACCGTACGCCATCGCCCTCTGGAAATATGCCGGCGGCAGCCGCGGATTCAGCTTGATGGCGCTTGTAAAATCGCGGACCGCGAGATCCGGCTGCCGCTTTCCGATATGAGAACTACCGCGCGTGTAATAAGGTTCGACATTTTTCGGGTTCAACCTGATCGCCTCATTCAGGTCCGTTATGGCCAGATCGTAGCTTTTCGACAAATGGTAACAAAGGCCGCGTTGATAATAGACCTCTTCCCGGCCCGGAATATCGATGCGTATCAAAATGTTGGCAAAATCGAGATCGATTATTTTCGTCAGGTCGAGTATGGCCTTGTCGAACATCCTATTATTCTTATAGATAATCGCCCGTTTGAAATATGCGGATGAAATATCGCCCTCGAGCGAAATGATCGTCGAAAGGTCTTTGAAGGCGTTCTTCTCGTCGCCCATTGCGAGGAAAAGCCTGGACCGGACCTCATATCCGGTCCAGACTTTCGGCCTGAGCTCGACAGCCCGGTTACAGTCGCTCATTGCCCTCACGCTGTCCTTTAGCTTCAGGTATGCCGTGCATCTGTTCGCAAAGGCATCGGCATAGTCAGGTTTGAGACGTATGGCTTCAGACAACTTGACGATAGCTTTTTGCGTAATACCGTTCGCCAGATCGGCAACGCCTTGGTAAAGCAGGGTTTCCGCCTTGGTTTGAGCACCAGCCCTTAAAAAACACCCGGCGGCGATTGTCAAAGCTAACACTATTTTTCTGCCCACAAATTCCTCCTTATTCCGCCTTGACCAGCTTGCAGAAACGTAATTCCGGACTGTAATTTTTACCGTCGAATATCCCTTTTACGGTTATATAGGTTTCGCCTTTAAGCTTGGAGAAATTCGGCTCCTCAGCGGCGTCGAACCAGCAACTTACTTCCTTAAGCTTGTCGTCGATGTCCTCCTTGTCCTCACCCAGCCCGATCAATCCGCCCGACCCCGGGCTCGTAATTGTCGGCGAGACCCACATATAGCCGCGGATCGTAATTTCCTTGCCGTTGTATTCGGACACGCTGTCCTTCGACCTTTTGTGTTTGTCGGCAAGATCGAAAGCCGAGAGCACCTCTCCCGTCGGAGCCGACAGCGCCGGAGCTCCCGACGGCGTTGACGCCGTAGATGTTCCAGCCGGCCTGCTGGAGACGGCAGAAAATCCCATGCTCGCAACGTCGATATCCGATGCGATCGGCAATGCCTTGAAAAATTCTTCCATCGCTTCCATCGCCTGTTCCGGCTTTTCGGGTATAAGCGTAACCGTCCGATTTTCCTTATTTAGCGTCAGGAACTGAATATCGGAAAAGGTACAGAAAGCGAATTTGCCGATGATCTGGCCGGTTTTGTTCTTGAGCTGGCCGTCACGGGTTGATTTTGTACAAGGCAGATCGCTCCAGATCATCGCCAGAACGCTGTTGCTGTGGGAGCGCAGCACATAGTTCATCTTGAGATTTTTTCCGTACGCGGTCGAAATATAATCCGCGTCAAAGGCCTTGTCGGCTCCGGTCACCGTGGCGGTCGCTTTTTTTAGCTTTTCCAACGTAAATGTCCCGGCCGTTGACGGAACGTCATCAAAGGACGGCGTCGGGTGCATATTACGGTAAACAAAAAATCCCACGAACGACGCAATAACCAAACTGACTGCTAAAAGGCCTCCGCAACCTATTGCCGCTCCAACTGCTTTTTTCATGTTTTTGACTCCGTTGTAATTGAGGTTAATTTGACCTATCGGAACTGCGCCCATTTTGTAATCAATGGTTCTCGTAGCCTTTACGGCCCTACTTTTACGGGACATTTGACACCGCGACCGGGGTTCCATAAAAGCCCATCGTCTTTGCATTCGCCGGATTCCACTTGTCCAGCGTTCCCATAACCTTGACCGGCAAAATGCTCTTATTGGTCGATATCTTACTTTGTTTTGCAATGCCGTTATCGGCGTATGTGCCGTTGCTGCCGATTGAAAAGTTTGTCTCGCGCACCTGATCGCCATTGTAGTAAACCTTCACGACGTATTCGCCGGGCCTTTGATTAATGAACTGTTCGGGCGTCGTGTAATTACTCAGGTCCCCGGTCACGAGAAATTCCGCTCTTTCGGGCCATCTAAATCTGAACTCATTCCAAAATAGAGAGTCATCATCACCTCGCTGAAAGGCGTAGTAACGCTCTCCGCTGCCTACACTTCCCCCATCATCCGTCGTTGCGATCTGTTGCCCCTTATGAAAAAGCCGGGCCTCGAACCCGCTGGTTTTAAGGTCGCCTTTGAACCACATCCTGATAATTGGAACTGCATTCCGGGACGACCAATCAATATCGGCAATACCGATCGGCAGCTTCCAATCGTAGTCGACATAATAGTCCACTTCATTTTTGTATCGTGCGTCAGAAGATTTTGGCTTATACCTCACAACTTTGAACTTCCCTTGAAACACCGTTGAACTATCCTTTGTATCGGTGATCTTTATGCCGAAAAGGCCTCCGGTGACGATCGATTTTTTATCACGATTAGAATCGCTCTCGCTCATGAGGGATGCAGTGCCATCGCTCGCAAAGTTGCCGCGATATTCGAGAGGCTCGCTAAACCATATAGTGCCGTCCGGCATTGTATACTCGGCCTTGTAGCGCAGATTGGCTGAACCGCCGTAGAAGGCCTTGGCAACAATACGGGGCACCCAGCTGCTGTTATGATTATCGTTAGGAATTTTCCAGTAGTAATCCCAACGCTCAATCTGAACTTCGAGCGCCTCGGATAGGAATTGAGGGTTTGTCGGAGCTTCCGGCTTTACCGCGTAGATCGCGCCGGAGCGTGTCGTGTTCGCGGAGGTTGTGCCTCTAGTTACCGGTTGGTTTGCCGATTCCCTCTCGACCGGCCTTGTGTCTACGGGTTCGGTCTTAGGTTTCGAAATTTTCGGGATTTTTATCGTGAACTGGGCCGAAGCGGCCGTCGTCACCAATCCGAAAAAAGCGAGCGTTAAGAATGTTTTCGTTACATGCGTCTTCATATTATCTCCTTCATATGTCTATCTAGCGATCGGCAGAATCATTGATACCTCACACCGTAAAAGACAGAACCGGCAACGGTAGCGACTAGATTCTTCGTCGGAGTTAAAATTTTTCCTTTACTTTTACCGGGTCGAGTAGTTCAAAAAAATACCGGCAGCGCAAAATCCGTGCTAAAATTCCGTCAATATCTATAAGGTGACTAAAAATATAGATTTCCTTTGCACGAAAAGTCCTTTGATTTAGAATAGTTAGTTATTAGAAACTTATTTGAGTCTGTATGTCATTGGAAACAAACAGCTTCGAGTTTGGCGAGTTTTTTCTTGACGGTAAGGAAAGAATACTTTTCCGTGATCAAAAGCCGGTACGGATCACGCCTAAGGCTTTGATGCTTTTGCTTGCATTGCTCGAAAATCGCGGCCACATCGTTGAAAAGGAAGTTTTGATGAAGCATGTCTGGGCGGACAGCTTTGTCGAGGAAGGCAATTTGGCCTTTACGATGAATCTCCTGAGAAAAGCGCTCGGCGACGACCCTCATCATCCACGGTTTATAGAAACGGTGGCGCGACGCGGCTACCGCTTTATCGGCGATGCGCCGGAGCCGGAAAACGGGAACGGGCCGCTGAAAATGCTCCCGCCCGATGCTATTAAAAGCAAGCGTTTTCGCTGGCGTCGAACGACCATAATGTTAGCCGCTGCCGTGATTCTATGCGCGGCCTTCGTGGGATCTTGGAATTCGGCGAGCTCAGGCTCCGAAGCTTCCGCCCCGATTTTATTATCTGATTTCAATGAAAAGAAGCTTTCAACCAACGGGGCGTTTTCCCACAGCGTGATCTCCCGTGACGGTAAAAATGTTTTTTATGTAAACAAAAGCCGCGGGCTTTCAAGTGTCTGGGTCCGGCAGCTTGAGATTTCAAGCAATCTTGAGATCATTCCGCCGTCGTGCGATTTCTATGGGGGACTTTCGCTCTCCCCGGACGGCGGTCTCCTATATTTTGCACGTGCGCCGCAAGGCGCGGATGGACAGCTTGATATCTTTCGGGTTTCTATTTTCGGCGGTGTGCCCGAAAAAATAATTTCCGAAACGCAGGGCTGGCTCGACATCTCGAGCGACGGCCGAAAGGTCTCCTTCGTCCGGTGCTATTACCGCGACGACGAAAACTGTTCGCTTTGGATCGCCGATGCCGAGACAGGGAAAAACGAGATAAAATTGGCCGTCCGCCCGAAGCCGTTCCGGATCGGGGCCAACCGCATATCGCCGGATGGAAAAAGCGTCGCCTTCGCCGCCGGGCAATCTGAAAATCAAGCCAACGAATTCACCTTAATGAAAGTGAGTACGGAAAATGGCAAGGAAAACGAGATCACGGCGGAGAGGTTTTTTAACATCAAGGGAATCGCATGGCTGCCAAATCAGTCCGGTTTGCTTTTTACCGCATCGCGTATGCCTAGCGTGAGCTTTCAAATTTGGCGGGTTTCCGCCGGTTCCGGATCGCTGAAACCATTGACGATGGAATCGGAAGCATACTCGAATTTGAGCATGGACGGAGAGGGAAATTCCCTCGTTGCGACCAAGGTCGCCAATGATTTCAAGTTATACGTTTACCAAATGGAAAACCCGGCTGTTCCGCCGGTAACGCCTGCGGACGCCACATCGCTTGATTTTGCCGACGACAACACCATAGTGTTTTCGTCCCGGCGGACGGGAAATGACGAAATCTGGACAATGGGCGCGGATGGAAGCGGTTTGAGACAATTGACGGGTAATGCGGCAGACAACATTAATCCGACGGCGGCCGCCGGCGGACGTTTCATCTATTTCACGTCGAACCGGACAGGCGAAGCCCACGTCTGGCGGATGAATGCCGATGGGAGCATGCCGCTTCAGATGACCACCGGCGAAGGCGGCTTTTCGGTCCATGTTTCAGCGGACAGCCGTTGGATTTATTATCTTTCCAGCCGTGAACGCTCACTGCGGAGGGTTTCCGCCGACGGGCTGAACGACGAATTTATCCTGAAGGCGAAAACCGATCAAATTGCATTTGCTTCAGACGGGCTTCGGGCAGCTTATTTAGAAAAATTGGAGGGCAAAAGGTCACTGACCGTCGTATCCATACCTGACGCACGGATTATTAGCCGTTTTCCCGCCGCTGACCCCGACGCTCAGATCACCGGCATCGATTGGGCCGCAGACGGGAAACATCTGGCCTACGTTATGTCGGGCCGCGGTTCCGAGCGAAACACCCTTTGGTATCAACCGATGGGCGAAGGCTTGCCCTTCCGCGTTGCCGAGCTCGGCGACGGCCAGCTAGCCGGCCAATCCGGGCTTAGCCTCTCTCCCGGCGGCAAACGCTTCGCGGTCCTGAAAGGCGGTTGGAAACACGACGCCGTTCTGTTTACAGGACTGAAATAGACAATCACAATTTTTCCGGCAATTTATTGAAGCTTGCTTTCGTTCGGCGGTTTGGTGTGAAAATCGCAAAATTCGCGCGGCTCCTCACCCTCACGGAATGACATCGAACCCTTCTTCGGACAATTCCTGGTGGCACGCAAACCCGACACCGGACACAGATCGATCATGACAAATCCGGGAGCCACTCCGGCCGGGGTCGAGGTGCCGGAGGTTTGGTTTTGGCCCTCTTCCCAAGTCTCGACGATCGGTGTCGGTGAGGTTGCGGGAGTCGTTTCGGCACTTTCATCAATCGCCGCATCGTTAACGGGAATAAGGGTTTTGTTCGGCACTGTGCCGCCGACAAAGAATTCAATCCGCCGAAATTCGGGCGGCACCTCAGTTACGAATATCTCTTTTTTCTCGACCGGCTCCTCAGGTTCCCACATCTCGGCATCGGGATAAGCGGGAGTCTTTTTTGGTTCGGGCGTGGGTATCGGGGTGGCCGCGGCGGGGATTGCTTCGATGCCATCTATCTCGCGGATGAGCGAGCCGTTCCTGATATCGATCTCGGCCTTCCGCAGATTTCCGGGCATTTGCCAGTCGCCGTTCCAGTCCGGATTCATTTTGAGCGCCGACTGCATAAAATCGGCCCAAATGGGCATTGCCGAATCCGATCCTTTCATTCCCAGATCATCTCCGTCATCGAATCCCACATAGACGACAGTGACCAGTTCCGGCGTAAATCCGACGAACCATCCATCCCGCGAAGTACCTGTTTTACCCGCAAATGCGGTCTTTCCGGCAACATTCCTAAATCCCCAGGCCTGTGCCTCGGCCGCCGTCCCGCGGTTGATCACGTCCTTCATTATGTCGTCCATGATATACGCGACATCAGGCCGGATGACATTTTTCCGGTCGGGAATCGGAGAAGCAACGGTGCGGCCTTCCCCGTTTGTGACCTTCGTTATCGGCATCGGAAGTGTCCGGTCGCCGAGATTGGCGAACATCGTATAAGCCGTCGCGACCTGTAAAGGCGTGGCTTCGGAAGTGCCGAGGGCCATCGAAGGATAGGCCTTTTCAACTTTCGGCATTCCCGCCTTTGTTGCAAAATTCATAACCGTACCGATGTTGACCTGCATGCCGAGATCGACGGTGATGACGTTCTTGCTCTTTACCAGAGCATCGCGCAGGGTTATTTCAGTATTCGAGAAGGTGTCGCCGTAATTGTTCGGCGAATAACTGTCCCGGCTAAAGGTGAATACTTTTTTCTCGTCCTTCAAAACAGTCGCCGCCGTAAATATCCGGGATGATGAATCGTAGGCTGAATTCAATGCGGCCGCGTAAACAAAAGGCTTGAACACGGAACCGGGTTGGCGTTCGGCGTTTGTCGCCCTGTTGAACTGATTTTCCTGATAATCGCGCCCTCCGACCATCGCAACGATCTCGCCGGTCTTGGGCCTGATCGCGACGAGGGCGGCGTTCAAATTGCCCTTCGGCTTCTTCGGGAAATATTTATCCAGCTTTTCCAGCCGCTTGCTAACCGTCTCATACGCAAGCTTTTGCAAGTCGGGATCGATTGACGTGTAAACCCGTAAATGCTGCAGTGCTTCTGGATCGCTGACTATTTTCGGCAGTTCCTCGATCGCGTATTGCGAAAAATAAGGCATTCCCTGCAGATCCTTTCTGGTTGAAACCGGATTGAGTTCGAGTGCCGCTGAACGGGCAGCCGCGTGCTGCTGTTGGGCTATTTCGCCCACTTCGAGCATGGAATCGAGCACTTGATTCCGCCGCTCCGCAACTTTTTCGAGATTTTTATAAGGATTATATCTGTTCGGGCTTCGAATAATGCCCGCGAGAAAAGCGGCTTCGGCCAAGGTCAATTGCGACACGTCCTTGCCGAAATACACATTCGAAGCCTCGCCCACGCCGTATATCGACACGCCCGATTGCTGGCCGAGATAGATCTGGTTCGCATAGAGCGTAAAGATCTCCTCCTTGGTCAGCCGAGTCTCGACGATCAGCGACATATAGGCTTCGGTGACCTTTCTTTTCAGCGTCGGGTCATTCGTCAGCAACAGATTTTTAACGAGCTGCTGCGTAATCGATGAGCCGCCTTGATTGGACAGCGGCGAGTCTTCCACGTTTTCGTACCGCTTCCACAACGCTCGTGCGATACCGCGAAAGTTCACTCCGTAATGCTCGAAAAAAGCACGGTCTTCCGTGACCGTAATCGCTTTAACCAACTGCGGCGGCAGATCATTGAATTTAACGGTTTTACGCCTGCCGTCACCCTCGGCTGCGATAGTGCTTAGCTGTTTCGGTTCGAGCGACGCATTAACCGCTTCCGTATCGCCGTCCGTGTCGGATATATTAGAAACCGATTTTCCGTCCTTCGAAAAACTGATCGCCAACGAATGAAAAGCCTTGGTTCTATCCAATATTCCCGTAATGCCCGGTTCGATGATCAACCGGCCGTCTTCAATAGAATAGCGGCTGCGAGATGAGTCCGCCCGGTTATTCTTCTCAATATAGGCCGCCGATTTCAGGTACGAGATGAGTTCCGGCATTGTTATCTTTTCGCCGGTGCGGAGCGTTTTAGGCGCCGAATAAATTCCGGCAGAGGGCGTAAACACCTCCCCGCTCAACAACCGCCGGTCAATCCGGTCTGAGAACTCAAACCAAAAATAGGTAAGTGTGAGAAAACTGCCGAGAACCAGCACGCATGAAAGCAGCACAGTCCACGGATTGACGAACATTCGCAAAACCTGTCGAAACCGCGTCTGCGGCGGCGCTTGGTATGAGGCCAGGGGGCGTGACCTCGCCCATCCCTTCGGAGGAAGTTTGGCTTTCTTACTTTTTACTTCGATTTGCTTCGGCATTCTGTGTGCGGGCTTTAGGATTAGTGAGGTTTTAGTTTTTAGCGGTTGCCCTGTAAAATTCTATAGGGTTATACGTCTCGATGTCCACAAAATTATACAAATGAAGATACTCGTCACGGGCGGCAGCGGTTATTTAGGCACGCATGTCCGCAAATTTTTCGATGCCGACGATTTTTCCCGGCGGTCCGGCTTTGATCTGCTGAATGCTAAGGATGTTCAGGCAATTGCTAAATACGATGTGGTTTTACATCTTGCGGCACACCTGGATAAATCTCCGGAGGCCGCTGAGCAGGTTTTTTTAACGAACGTCGAGGGAACGATTGACGTCCTGAAGCAGATGAAGAAAGATTCGGTGTTCATTTTTGCATCGACGAAGGATGTTTACGGACGCTTCGCCGACAACTATGAGCAAGTACCCGAAACGTGCCCAACCATTTATTCCGGTCAAACTGCTCTCGAATGGTCAAAACTTATTGCTGAGCGGTATATAGAATATTACGCTAATCAAAACGGCTTCCGCTCGTGTATTTTTCGTCTTTCGACAGTTTATGCGCCCTTAAGCGAAGGCAATTCTCCAAATTTCGTTGGCTATTACACCGACGCCATAAATAAAGGTGAACGAATACGGGTTCCGGCCAACCGTACTCCAAGGCGCGATCTTCTCCACGTCGATGATTTTTCGGCCGCGTGCAGGGCTTTTATCGATTCGGTGATACGGCACGGATTGTACAATCTGGGCGGCGGCAGGGAAAATGCTCTCAGCATGGAATCTCTTATTGCGAAATTGGAGGAAGTATCGGGGCTGCAGGCGGTGATAGACAATGAATCGATGCTGCACAACCCGGTGCCGCTGAATTACATCTCGGACATTAATTTGGTTATGCAGGAACTCGACTGGAAGCCTGAGATTGGATTGGACGAAGGCTTAAAAACATTGTTCTAGTCTGAAGGGCAATAGAGTTTACCGGGTTCGTAGAGTAAAATAGGAATTCGCTGGACGCAATGAATTCCAAAATATCTATAAAATCTATCGTTGTTTTCGGAACAAATTGGGTCGGCGACGCGGTGATGTCAATTCCCGCTTTGCGCGAGCTTCGCCGTATTTTTCCTGATGCGTCTATTTCCCTGTTCACCCGTTCGTGGGCCGAAGGCATTTTTAGCAATGCTTCTTTTATTGACGATATAATTGCGTTCGACAAAGGTAAATCTCGAATAAGAAGCTTGCTGGATCAAACGCAGTTTCTTCGCGAAGGCCGTTTTGATCTCGCGGTATTACTTCCAAATTCATTTCAATCGGCTCTTACGGCCGCTATAGCAAGGATTCCGCGGCGAATTGGTTATAATAAAGATCTTCGCGGACTTTTATTGACCGATCCGTTGGCCGTACCCGAATGGAAAAATAAACGGCACGAAGTATTCTACTATCTGAATCTGGTAGCCGAAGTTGAAAAACGGATTCTGGGAACTGATACTGTTCTGCACAGCGAACCGGAGACGACGCTGGAAATATCGGATGAGAGAAAACGCAAGGCTCGTTCGATATTGGCGTCAGCGGGTATCAATCTTTCTAAAACTGTTGTCGCATTAGGCGTCGGATCGACTAATTCCCGTGCAAAACGCTGGCCGGCCCGGCATTACGCGGAATTGAATGACAGGCTGCAAAGCGAATTAAGCGCAAGCGTATTTTTGGCCGGTTCGCAGGATGAAATTGAAATATCCGCTGAAGTGTCGAATCTTTCGCAAAGAAAGCCGCACATTCTCACCGGCTCAACGGATATTGCTCAGGCAGCAGCGATATTAAGCGAGGTCGATTTGCTGATCTCGAACGATATGGGCCTCGCCCACTTGGCTCCGGCAGTAGGAACGAAAACGCTGGTTATTTTCGGGCCGACGAATCCTGAAACGACGCGGCCATTCTCGCGAAATGCCGCCATCATACTCGAACCGGTCGAATGCTCCCCGTGCATGCTGCGCGATTGTCCGATCGATCACCGGTGCATGACCAGAATTTCCGTGGACGAAGTATTCAAGATGGCGGTACAAAGTTTGATCGAGGAATAGATTCTGTTGACGTCTGTTATTTCCGGCTGGATCCGGTTCCGTGGACAGGATTTGGAAATCATTATTGCAGCCATGATAGGCGATGTTATGCTTTTTACGTTACGTTTCCCGCGAGTATGTTAATAGGCGATGTCGCGGAAAGATAAAATCTTCGAATTTTTTTGATTTCGACACCTTTTTTTGATGCAACCTAGAGAAAATCAACTGAAACCCGCCGCATTTATCGACCGGGACGGAACATTGATCGAAGAAGTAAATTTTCTATCGCACATCGATGATCTGAAGCTGTTCGATTACACACTCGACGCACTGAATTTACTGAAAGAACGGGGGTTTCTAATTATCGTTGTCACCAACCAATCCGGAATCGGGCGAAGGATCTATGATGAGGAGGCGATGCATTCGATCCACCGGGAATTGCAGCATCAGCTATCAGGCTCGATCGACGCCTTCTATTTTTGTCCGCATTTGCCGGATGAGGGCTGCATATGCAGAAAGCCAAATCTTGGAATGATAGAATCGGCCTGCGTCGATTTCCGCATCGATCTGGATTCTTCGTGGATGATCGGCGACAAAAAGATCGATATCGGCACGGGTTTTAACGCGGGAATTAAAACGGCTCTCGTAAAAACCGGCTACGGGAAAGAGCATTCACAGACTCTGGAACGGAAGCCGGATATTATCGCCGAAAATTTACTGGATGCGGTAAGGCTTTTACTGCTTTAAACCGTTGCCGTTGCGGCTGGCGAACGGCAGAGTGACGGTAAATGTCGCTCCTTTATTTTCACCTTCGCTCGATGCCCGGACGGTCCCGCCGTGCATTTCCACCAGATTCCTCACGATTGCCAGCCCAAGCCCTAGGCCGCCGTTCTTTGCGGAACCGCTCGAATCCTGCCTGAACCGCTCGAAAACCTTTGGCAAAAACTCGCGGCTTATTCCCATGCCCGAATCGTGTACCGTAATTTCCGCCAGTCCATTACCAGTGCTCAAGCCGACGTTTATCCGAGTGTTTTCGGGACTGAATTTTATCGCATTGTTCAGTAAATTCGAAAAAACCTGCCGAAGTCGATCCCGATCTCCTTTGAGAGCTTTTCCGATAACGCTTTCGTCGATTTGCAGGTTGATATTTATTCTTTTCGCATCCGCTGAAGGCTTGGCACTCTCTACCGAATGAGTAACGATTTCCACCGGATCGAGTTCCACAATTTCGAGTTCCGACTTCCCTGAAATGATCCGGGCTACATCCAGCAAATCCTCGATCAGGCGGTTCTGTGTTTCAGAGTTTTTAATGATGGTCGTGACGGCCTTGGCGTACTGATCATCATCAAGCGTCCCGCCCTTCATCAAACGCGCCCAGCCGAGTATCGAATTCAAGGGCGTGCGCAGTTCGTGCGAAACGGTCGCCATAAACTCGTCACGCAGCCGGTTGGCGATCTCCGCTTCCTGGCGGGCCTTTTGTTCGTTCAGCAGCAGCGTTTCCCTTTCGATTCCGATCTCGTTCAGAGTGTCGTTTGCGGCACGTATTTCCTGCGTGCTTTCTTCAATCTTTTGTTCCAGTCCCAAGTTTACCTCGGTCAATGCACCTTCAGCGGCGCGGCGCTTGCGATTTTCAAAGAAAACAACCAAATTCGCCAGGCCAAGAAAGATAATCCCGGCAAAACTGCTTGCGATCAAAATCCATATAGTCCGTTTCAGACTTCTGTCCAACCCCTGCTCGCGTTGCTGCAGCGTCAGTATTTCAGTGGCCTTCATTCGGTCTATCGATTCCCTAATTCCCGCAAACGGCCTTTTTCCTTCCTGTTTCGGCAATTCCAGAACCGCGACCGAAAAGCCTTCGCTTTTCCGAAGGGCTATCTTTCTATCGGCTTCGGTTGTTACTTCTTTTATCAGCGACTCGACCTTGTCGATCTCGGCCAGTTGATTCGAATTGCCAGCCTTTAACCGCCGCAGATTCGCGATGTTCTGATTAATTCTCGGTTTCGCCCTGTTAAATGGGTCAAGATAGGTTTCGTTTCCCAGGATTACAAAATTGCTTGTGCTGCTTTCGATCTCGAGTGCAAGCATTTGCGTCCCGTCAAGTGCAGACAAAACTTCCTGCGATTCCTTTTCCCATTTGATCGCTTCCTGAATAGAAACGGTGTTTTGGTAAAAGAGAAAACCGACCGTCGTCATCATCAAAAAGACAAAGAACAGGATCACCGGTAATTTTCGCTCGAACTTTAAAAACATTTGAAGTGGCCGGAAGCGTATTCTACTTGATCAAACCATCAGAGATTAAGCCTGCGAATAAGCGAATCTGCGCGAATAAAGAAAGAAACCTATCGGATTTGTTTATATTCGCCTTCATTCGGGTTATTCGCGAGTTAACTTCCTAATTTCGCGTCCTTTCCTTATTTCGCGGGCAAAATCAGTAATAATTGGGAAAGTCTACGGTTCGGCCCGCCCGAAATCATCATCGAGTCTCTCTATATCGTCTTCGCCGAAATAATCGCCGGTCTGCGTTTCGATAAAGACAAGTAATTCATTTTCGGCGTTCTCGACGCGGTGTGCCGAGCCGAGGGCGATATCTATTGCTTCACCGGTTTTGACTAGGATTTCGCCGCCGTTTAATGTTACTTTAGCAATGCCGCGGACGACGAACCAGTGTTCGGCCCGGTGTTTATGCCGCTGGTAGCTAAGGCGTTTCCCCGGCAGGACTTCAAGCCGTTTCACCTTAAAATTTTCACCTTCGTCCAGCACTGTAAAATTGCCCCATGGACGCTGTTCGAATGAGGGATCGGAAATTTGCTTCTCCATATTTTTCAGCCAGTTATGTTTAGTTTAGACGAAAAAGACCCGCCAGCCAATTCCAGCCGAATGTGGAGTGTGCAAACCCTTATTCTCGGCCGTCTTATCGTTATTTTTCTTTTGCTGGCAACCACATGGATCTGGTACAGCACACGCCTGGCTTTATCTATCGAAAGCCTGCCGCAGGGCCCGTTCCTGATATTTATAATTACTATCGGCCTCACGATTGTTTATTTCCTTTTTCTACGCCTTAGCCGGCGGACGGCGTGGCAGATCTGGGTTCAATTCATATTGGACGCCGCTTTAATTACTGCCCTCGTCCAGCAAACCGGCGACCTGACATCGCCTTATATAACTTTATATATTGTATTGATCAGCGTTTCGAGCCTTTATCTGAGGCCGCGTGCGACGCTGTTAATTGCGGTGATTTGCGTCCTGATGTTTATCGCCCTCGCGGTAATGACATCGATGCTGATTTTTGAGCCGACTGGCGACATCCATACAACGTCGAAGATAATCCAGATCGTCAGTTTTCACACGGTCGCGTTTCTTATTGTCGGCCTGCTCGCCGCCCGGCTCTCTGAAAGAAGGCATTCCGGTGAGAAGCTTGCCGAGGCAACAAAAGATCTTGCCAGCCTCCGCGCTCTTCATGAAAGGATCATCGAATCGATCCGTTCGGGATTGATTACAGCGGACCTGGATGGAATTATTTTTACTTTCAATGGTGCGGCCGCCGAAATTACGGGCCTTCGTCCGGAAGAAGTACGCGGCGAAAAAATATTTTCCATTTTCGGTAATATTCAGAGGCAGATCGACCTGACATTCGCGGCGGCCGCTGAAGGTGAGCCAATACCAAGGTTTGAAGCGGATTTAAACACGCCTGATGGTTTCGCCGTGCGAATCGGTTACAGCATTTCGCAGTTATTTTCTGAAGAAAACAAAGCAACCGGTTTGATCATAACCTTTCAGGACCTTACGCAGATCCGATCTATGGAGGAAACCGCCCGCCGCAAGGACAGGCTCGCCGCCGTCGGCCGCGTCGGGGCAGGGCTGGCTCACGAGATTCGCAACCCGCTCGGGGCGATGCGCGGGGCGATTCAGGTATTGCAGTCCGATACGGAACCCGAATCGCGGCAGGCAAGCCTGATGGACATAATCCTTCGCGAATCCGACCGGCTTAACGCGATCATCACCAACTTTTTGACCTACGCCAAGCCGGCCGCCGGAAATTTTGCTGAGATCGATGTCGGCGAAGCTATTTCCGATACGCTGGCCTTGCTCAGACACAGTCCAGATGTAAGTCCCGATCACAAATTGATTGAAGTTTTACCGCCGGTTCCAGTATTGATTTCGGCAGATTCCACCCAGTTGAAACAGATCTTTTGGAACCTCGCGCGAAACGCGCTTCAGGCAATGAATGATGGCGGCACACTTACGATAAAGCTTGAATCGATTCCGCACGAACGAATCAAAATCGCTTTCGAAGACACCGGCCGGGGAATGCCGCCCGAATCCGTCGAACAGTTGTTTGAACCGTTTTCGAATTCGACATCCGGAGGCACCGGGCTCGGGCTGTCGATCGTGTATCAAATAATCCGCGACCACGACGGAACAATAAATGTGCGAAGTACCGAAGGCTCCGGCACTGTAATTACCGTCGAACTGCCGCGCCGGCAGCGGGGCAATGCCGCCGATCCCGACTCGACGCCGGATAAAAAGCGTTTAAGCCAGTCGCCGCTGACGAATTATTTATCCGTCAGTAAAGACGGTCCCGAGGTTTCGCCTTGAATTCCACACCGCTTTTTTGTGACAATGTTATGCTTATTGAACCAGCAGTTTCCCGTCAGTACCGGGGAGAGATGTCGGCCGGGTTCTTCCTTTCACATTAACGAAAATTAACATTCATAATGTCAAACATTCTAATTGTCGATGACGAGCAAAGTTACAGACAGCTTTTGAGCCTGGTTTTCGATGGCGAAGGGCATAATATCCGCACGGCTTCGAACGGCCGCGAGGCCCTCGAGATGCTTGCTGCCGAGCCGGCCGATGTCGTTATTTCGGATGTAAAAATGCCGGATATGGACGGCATCGAGATGCTGCGGGCGGTTCGCGAAACGCAGCCGGATCTCGGCGTAATTCTGATGACCGCTTTTGCATCGGTCGAAACGGCCCGCGAAGCATTTAAACTAGGTGCCGACGATTTTATTCAAAAGCCTTTCGATGTCGAAGAGCTGAAGCTTATCGTCCGCAAAACGCTCGACACGCAGGTACTCATCAGCGAAAACCGCGCATTCAAACGCGCCCAGCGTGACCGCGGCAGCGTTAAAAACATAATTGGAAATTCGAGCAAAATGCACGCGATCTTCCAGATGATCGAAACCGTAGCCGAAGTTCAGTCAACCGTTTTAATTACCGGCGAAAGCGGAACAGGAAAAGAGCTCGTCGCTCGTGCGATCCACGACCTCAGCCCGCGTGCTGAAAAGCCTTTTATATCGATCAACTGCGGAGCATTCACCGAAACGCTTCTCGAATCCGAGCTGTTCGGTTACATCAAAGGTTCATTCACCGGTGCGAACGCCAACCGCAAAGGCCTTTTCGAGGCTGCAAACCGCGGCACGATCTTCCTAGACGAGATCGGCGAAATGTCCACGGCGATGCAGGTGAAGCTTCTTCGCGTGCTGCAGGAAAGAAAGGTCCGCCCCGTCGGAGCACATGAGGAACTGCCTATCGATGCCCGCGTAATTGCCGCTACAAACCGTGACCTAAAGCAAATGTCACTCGACGGCACATTCCGCGAAGATCTTTTTTACCGCATCTCCGTGATCCCGATCCATCTCCCGCCGCTCCGCGACCGCAGCGAGGACATTTCCGAGCTGGTCACCCATTTTATAGCCAAATTCTGCCAGCAGTCGGGCCGAACAGTCGGTATATCCCCGCGGGCGATGGACTTGCTCGAAAACTATATGTGGGGCGGCAACGTCCGCGAACTGGAGCACACGATAGAACGCGCCGTCGCCCTCGAACGCGAAGACCAGATCCAGCCCGAACGTCTTCCAGACCACATCACCAATTACAATCCCGAACGCATTAAAGCCGAATTTGAGCTGCCCGACGAAGGCCTGAATTTGGCCGTCCATCTCGACAACCTCGAAAAAACCTACGTCCTCGAAGCCCTCCGCCTAACCGCCGGCAACCAAACCAAAGCCGCGGACCTGCTGCAAATGCAGGTCCGCTCACTCCGGCATCTGCTCGACAAACACAGCATCCGAAACATATCCGCCCAAATGCGGAATGGGGAGTGAGAGTTTTTAGGGTTTTTAGAGTTTTAGAGTTAGGAGAGTTAGGAGTTAGGAATTAGGAATTGAGAATAAGAGTTAATGGCAACGTCGTAGATTTGAAGATATAAGGGCGTGGCAGAAATCACGGGAGATAACGACCGCTATTTATCTCGCTACGGCTAATGGGTCGTTCGCAAAAGATTTTGGATTGCGTGATCAGATCCGGCGTTCATCGATTTCCATTATGGCAAATATCGCCGAAGGTTTCGGGCGTAGAACAAATAAAGACTTTGCGAATTTTCTCGTTATTTCTCACGCTTCCGCATCTGGGACCCAATCACACCTTTATATTGCACTAGATTTACATTACATTTCCGCCGAAACCTTCGACCAACTTTACCAATCACTGGACGAAGTCTCCCGCATGACAATGACTCTCTGCCAACACCTCCGAAAAACCTCATAACTCCGAAAACAATATAAACCACTTAAACCCCATAATCTCTCGTGACATTTTTTGTCAGCCCCAAATTGCCAAATAATGTTAAACCTCCAGCCATTCGCCCCTTCTTAAACTTCTTGTCAGCAGTTCTAAAAACCCTCAAAACCCTATAAACACTACACCTCCTCTCCCAACACTTCCCTTTCCCTCTCTGGCACGCTCCTTGTATTACTCCCTGTGACCTGGGAAAGGTAGAAAATAGACTTTACTCAAATAAAACTTTAGGAGCTTGTGAATTAGAATGAAAAATCAAAAAGGTTTCTCACTTATCGAACTTTTGATCGTTGTTGTTATCATCGGCATTATCGCCGCAATCGCTATCCCCAACCTGCTGGCTGCACGACGTTCCGCAAATGAAGGCTCAGCAGTTTCTTCACTTCGTATCATCCACGGTGCAAACGCAACCTATCAGGCTACGACCGGCAACGGCAATTTCGCACCGAGTGCGACCGGATTGGCTGCCCTTGGCGCAGAAAGACTTATTGATCCAACCCTGACAACGGGAACGAAGAGTGGTTACGCTTTCACCTACGCTTCACAGAATTTTGTGACAGGTGCAACGCCAAATCCTTCGACATTCGCAGCAGTCGCAAAACCGCAAACACCTCCTACCGCGATCACTGCGACAGGCACACGGAATTTTGGTGTTGCAACTGACGGCGTCTTGGCTGCGGAAACACTTCCTACGGGCGGTGCTGGTACGATGGCAGCAGCGGCGGGAACGTCGGCAACTGTCCCTTCGAGCTACGGTTCGGGTGGCAACATCGCGACAATGGGCAACTAACTAGCTGTCAAAAAGGTTACTCATTAAAAGGAAGCGATAGTATAATATCGCTTCCTTTTTTCCGTTAGTTTGGGGTTGTTTGATCTATTCTCCCACATTTTTATTATGTCTTCTTCCAGCTGGATGGCCGCGCGCCTTATTCCCAATCACGCATTATGACTGCACTAACTCATAAATCTGAATATAAATCCACCGAGACCATATTTTGTATTGGATGGTGCATGGTAATGTTGTGTTTTTCCGTGTCATTTATTCCAGAATGGCCTACTTTCATTCATATGTGGCGTGCAGAACTTGTCGCGTCTTTATTTTTGCTTGTTGTCGTTACCTGCTTAATTTATTCATTCGGGGCGAAAGAGCTTACAATTTCCCTGTCTCGTCCTGAAATATATCTGATAATTCTGCCAATGGTTGCATTAGTCGTTTGGAGCGCGGCTTCAACAATATGGGCACCATCCTGGAAATCCGCACTGCACCACACATTGGTTTGGGCGGAATACCTAATTTTTTACTTTATAGTTCATCAATTAATAAACAGCGGAAAAAGCTACCGAAAGATCGCGGCGATGTTGGTGATTTCATTGGTTATTGTCAGTATTCCGGCAATTTTCGAATACTGTGCCTTTTTAATGTTTGGCGGCGGATCATCGATGGGCATTCGATATGCCAGATACGGAGAGCAGGTAAATACTCTCGCTCCGCTTTTCATCGTCGGAATATTACGCCTAAACGGCCGAAATTTTGTAATTGCACTTTCAGCAATTACAGCAATGTGGTTAATGATATTTGGTAGTTTCGGCAGAACGAATGTTTTACTGTTCGCTGCTGGCGTTACTCTAGTTACATTGCTTGTATTTTTTCTTCGACGCTTTCATAAATATCGTCGAAAAATGGCAACGGTGGTCGCGGTGCTGGTTTTCGCACCTATCCCTCTCCACCTATTCGCTCTTTTGTCGGATGATCCGAACATTCCAATTGCCCGGAGAATAACCAACGAGGCCGATAGCGGCAGCAGTAGTGCCTTTAGAAAACTGATGGCGTCAATCTCGGTAAAGATGTTCATCGAGAATCCGCTCACAGGAATCGGAGCTGACAATTTTGGGCAGCAGGTAAATATCTATCGGGAAGATTATAGCAAAGCGAATCCCGACGATAAAAATTTGACCGCTTCGGAAAGTGAGATTCCGGAACGCTCACATAACGAATTTTTACAAATTCTCGCAGAACTGGGAATTGTTGGCGGCCTGATTTCATTATGGTTTTTATGCGGCCTCGGCATGATGCTTCTAAACGCCTTTCGTCGCCGTATTTCGTTGACTGCCGCGGCTTCACTCGTAGGTGTTTTCATCTTCCTGGCTAGTTCCCTCATTACATCTTACTCATTTCGCTTAATTCAAAACGGATTCGTGTTTTTTTTCGTACTGGCAATCACCGCAAAATTTTTATCGAAAGATCCTTCGGGTGAGCCAATTCGCATTTCTTCGATTCAATCAAAACTTGCTGGAGCATTCAGCCTTACGGTATGTGCCTTGCTAATTTTATACTGTGGGATTCGCGTTGCGAGCGTGTCTTATATGACTAAGGGAAATTACGTCCATAATGTGAAAGAAGCGATGCCATATTATGAAACGGCTGCGTGGCTGGACGACGAGAACCCTAATCCACATTTTAATTTAGGGTTGCGCTTAATGTACGAGCGGCGATTTGGTGAAGCTGTTCCATATTTGGCGAATTCTATAGAAATAGGCCGGGCAACGTCTACAAGCTTTTCCTATTTATCCACTGCACAAACCTTGTCAGGAGATTTGGCGGGTGCCGAACATACCTTTGCCACCGCCGCGATATTATACCCTTACTCGACTTTTGTACTTACGCGTTATGCCTTTTTACATCAAGAAAATGGCAAAGAGGAAGAATCGGCTATTTGGCTTAATCGGGCATTACTCACGAACAAGAAAACGGCAGTCACCTGGTGGACGCTAATGAACGACGGTACGCAAAAGGCCTCTGACAATGCTTTTCGAGATGAAAACAGAAGCCTAGTGATGGATCTAGTGCCGAATGAAGCAATTTATGCACTAATCGCAGAACGCGAGTTTAAATATCCGGAGGAGAAACGAAAACTGCCACTATGAAAATTCCCCAAAATTTCTAATGGATTGTTAAAGAATTGGGTATAATAGCTTTAGCGGCTCCAGTGGTAATCCCCGGGAAGACGTTAGGGACACTGGGACGTGGGACACGCGGATCGGTAGGTGATAGCAGTACGCATCAATTCGGTATGAATTCCCCTAAATCTTCATTGTGGCAGCGATTGTGCACGATCGCCGGAAACACTTTCCGGGAGGCGGTGCGAGACCGGATTCTTTATAATCTTGTCGTATTTGTACTATTGATTATTGCCTGCGCAATAATTCTTAGTGATCTGACGGACGGGCAAGAAGCCCGGACTATCGTGAACATCGGTCTAAACGCCATACTTATTTTCGGAACTTTTATATCTATCTTTGTCGGTGTCGGGCTTGTTTCCAAAGAGATTGAGAAACGCACTATTTACGCAATTTTTTCGAAGCCGATAACGCGGGGCGAATTTATTGTCGGCAAATATCTTGGCCTTTGTCTTACGCTGCTGGTGAATGTTGCGGTAATGGGCATCGGCGTATCGCTCGCGTTGCTTTATGTGGGCGGAACGGGTTTGGCGGCGACTATTGGGGGCAGCGTATTACTGATGTTCCTTGAGCTTGCCATTATTACGGGGGTGGCTATCTTGTTCTCATCGTTTTCCTCGCCGTCGCTGTCGGCTTTGCTGACGTTTTTTGTATTTATTATCGGTCATATGAGCTCGTCGCTCCGCGATCTGGCTGCGAATTTAGGCTCGAAACCGGCGACAATATTCTTTGAGATCATTTATTACCTGCTTCCGAATCTCGCTCATTTCAGCTTCCGCACCGAAGCCGCGAACGGTTTAGCCCCGACATTTTCAATGCTGGGCGGAGCCGTTTTATACGCCCTCGTTTACATTGTCATACTTCAAACGCTGTCGATTCTCGTATTCAGCCGCCGCAATTTCAAATGATCCCAAGTTCGTCGAAAGCCATCTTTATCTCGGCCGCGATTATTGTTTTCGGCTTCGTGTCGGTCTTTGTGTTGAGCAATTTTCTCGAACAGAACCGCGTACAAATGCCGCAGGGGTTTGAGGATGCTGATCTCACGTTAGAAGGAAAGCGGCTAAAGGGTTATGCCTTGGGTGCTGAAGGATTGCTTGCCGATTGGTATTGGATGAAATCGTTGCAGTACGTTGGCGACAAGATTATAAAGGTCGATCCGTCCAATGTTAATCTTGAAAACCTTACTTCCCTCAATCCTCGTTTGCTTTATCCCTATCTTGATAATGCGACGGATCTCGATCCTAAATTTATGGCAGCCTACTCGTACGGAGCGAGTATTTTGCCCGCAATTGATCCGGCCAAAGGTATTCAGTTGATCGAGAAGGGGATAAGAAATAATCCGGGCGAATGGCGGCTGTATCACAATCTCGGGTATATTCATTGGCGACTGAAGGACTACGAAAAGGCCGGGCAGATTTATAAGCAAGGCTCGGAGATAGAAGGCTCGGCATCGTTTATGAAATTGATGGCCGCTTCGATGCAAAATCAGGGCGAAAGCCGGGACACGGCACGTTCCATGTACAGTCAATTGCTCAACGAAGCGCAGGATGAGCAGACTAAAGACAACGCCGATTTTCGATTGAAGGAACTAAATGCGCTGGATGAGCGCGACGCGATTCGAGCGGCATTAAAGAAGGCCAGCGAAATGAACGGCCGCTGTCCGCAGTCATGGAACGAAGTGCTGCCTGTTCTGCGGACCGTGATATTGCCCGCCGGAAACGAGTTCCGAGTCGATAATGTTAATAATCTTGTCGATCCGGCCGGAGATCCATATATTCTCGACCGAAAGCGTTGTGATGTCGCGCTCAACTCCAAATCAAGATTCGCCCGATAGTTAGTTTATGGAAACAATCGTAGAGATTTCAAATCTGACCAAAGATTACGAAACCGGTTTCTGGCACAAGAAAAAAGTGCGAGCGCTTGACGATCTCACTTTGAACGTCAAAAGCGGGCAGATATTCGGCTTTCTCGGCGGAAATGGGGCGGGCAAGACGACCACCATCAAAATTTTGATGAGCCTGCTGTTCGCGAGTTCGGGCACCGCAAAGATTCTCGGCCGCGAGATCTCCGATTCAAATATGCATTCGTCGATCGGCTACTGCCCGGAGAATCCGTATTTCTACGATTACCTGACAGCCCGCGAATTGATGAACTATTTCGGCGAGCTTTTCGGTATTGATGCAGCAAAGCGAAAGGAAAAGACGGCGGTGCTGCTGGCCGGTGTCGGCCTTGCGGAAAAGGATTGGGACAAGCAGCTGCGGAAATTTTCAAAAGGAATGCTCCAGCGTGTCGGCCTTGCTCAATCGCTTATAAATGATCCTGAGATCGTGTTTATGGACGAACCGATGAGCGGCCTCGACCCGATGGGCCGCCGCGAGATACGCGAATTGATCGCCGGCCTCCGCGATAAAGGCACGACCGTTTTCATGTCCACGCATATTCTTTCGGATGTCGAGGCATTGTGCGACGAGGTCGCGATCCTGCGTAACGGCAAACTCGCCGCGACCGGCAATCTTGAAGATTTGCTTGCCCGCGAAGGCGAACACCAGTCGTTCGAAGTAAATGTGAAGGGGATTTCGCCGGAAACCCTGCAAACGAACGCGGCGTTGATAGGCGGCGTTACCGTCGTCCGCAAAGGCAGCGGTGCAAGCGTCGAGGTTTTGGATGAAGAGAATATTGAAAAGGTCCTGCGGCTCGTGCGCGAAGGCGGTGGCAAGCTGATCTCCGTTCAGTCCGTCAAACAATCGCTCGAAGAGCTGTTTGTAGAGAAGACCGCCGAAGAGCTTTAAGTCTTCCCAGTGTATGGAATAAACTTCCCAGCGTCTGGATTAAACTTCCCAGCGTCTGGATTAAGGCTTCCGACGACTGAACTAAACCTTCCGGATTAAAAAAAATGGCTCCCGACCTTTTCCAAAGCCGTTCGCCGCACCTATTCTTCGATCCTGATCGCCGTCACCTTCCACCTGATATTCGCCCGGTCGTCGTTCTTGTCGAAGCCGTCGATATTTACGTTGACCGTGATGGTTTCGTTCGGCTTAAGCCGCTCGCTTTTTGTTGGAACTACAAGCTGACGCTTTTCCTTTAACACTTTATTAAACGAATCTACGACGGCCACATTCACTTCGAGACCGTTAATCAGGCTGGTTCCCTTATTCCGAATAGTTCCGGCGATGAACATTGAAATTTTGCCGAGTCCATTCGGCGACTGCACAGTGCTCGGATCGGTGGAGATTATTATATCTTTGGTTATCCGCTCAAATTCCGGCGAGCCTTCGCGGAACGAGCCTTCCAGTATCGACGCCATCTGGTCTTCCATCGACGGCCGGAACGACATCGCGAAGATAGCAGCCGCGATCAGCACGACACCGATCAGGCCGCCGATGATCATGATCTTGTTAACGCCCTTCTTTTCTTCCGTTTGCTCGAGCAGCATAAGTATGCGGTTACCTCTCTGTTCTTTAGACAAATGTTTTCCTAAAAAGTTCCAATAGGTTATCATTTTAAACATCGAACCTAAAACATTCAAAAGCAGCGAAACGCCCGCTCGTTATGTTGAGGTAGCGCTTCCGCTTCCCTTGCGGCGGACATTTACCTACCGGCTTCCCGCAGGCTTCGGCGATCTCGTTATGCCCGGTTCGCGGCTGCTCGTTCCGTTCGGAAAACGCAGCCTGACAGGATACGCCGTCGCTCTTTCGTCGGAACTCGATCCGGAACTCGGAATAAACGAATCAGCTGTAAAAGACGCCGCCGAACTGCTTGACGAAGAGCCGCTGCTGACCCATGAAATACTAGCGCTGACGCAATGGACGGCCGATTATTACGCCGCCTCGTGGGGCGAAATTCTAAAAGCTTCGCTTCCGGCCGGAATCAACACCGCAAGCGAAATGATCGTACAAATCACTGAAACCGGACGTGAAGAGCTTCCCAAAATTTTAAATGCATCGTCGGTTCGCTGTCAAATTTTACGCTTTATTTCCGAAGATGCCGAAGTTACGCGGCGCGGCCTTGTAAAAGAATTCGGCGAAGCAAACACAAAACGCAGCATCCGCGAACTGTCGTCTAAAGGTCTGGTATCCACGCACCAGCGGAACGTTACCAACAAAGTAAAAGCAAAACTTCGCAAGGCCGTACGACTCATCGCCAAAAACTTGCCTAAAGTCGAAGCGAGACCGCTCACTTCAATTCAGAAAAAAATAATCGATGTAATCATGCAGGGCGGCGGCGAGATTTTGTTTACAGAACTACTTGAAAAGGCAGACGTTGGAGCGTCGTCGATCAACACGCTGGCTAAACGTGGGCTGATCGAAATATTCGTGCAGGTAATTTTGCGTGATCCGCTGGCGAATGCGGAATTTCCGTCGCTAGATGATCTTACATTAAATGCTGAACAGGCTTTTGCACTCGAAGAAATACAAAAAGCTTTGCAAACAAACAGCTATAATGCTTTTTTGCTTCGGGGCGTTACTGGCAGCGGAAAGACCGAAGTTTACATACGGGCTATGCGTACCGCTCTCGATAGCGGCAAATCCGCCTTGATGCTAGTGCCTGAAATTGCACTGACACCGATCTTCTCAAGGCGACTTCGCGTTATCTTCGGCGAGGAGGTGGCAATTCTTCATTCAAATCTTTCGCCCGGAGAGCGGTTCGACGAATGGCGCCGAATACGCAGCGGCCAGGCCGGAATCGCTATCGGAACCCGGTCCGCCGTCTTTGCTCCGCTGCAAAATATTGGCCTTGTAATCGTTGACGAAGAACATGACGGCTCTTACCGCCAGCACGAAGCTCCGTACTACAGTGCGCGCGACGTCGCTGTAATGCGGGCAAATCTCGCGGGCGCGGCTGTTGTTCTCGGCTCGGCGACCCCGGCACTCGAAACTTTTCAGAACGCAAAGGACGGCAAATATCAATATCTGCAATTGCAAAACCGAATCGGCGGCCGTCCGCTCGCGAAAGCCGAACTGATCGACATGCGGGAAGTGTTTCGCCAGGCCGGCAGGGACATTTCCCTTTCGCCGCAGCTTATCGAAGGAATATTGGAAACACATTCAAAAGGCGAGCAATCGATAATCTTGCTCAATCGGCGCGGTTTTTCGCAATTCGTCCTCTGCCGAACATGCGGCGAAAGCCTTCGCTGCAAGAACTGCGACATTACGCTCACATACCACAAACGCGACGCCCGGCTCGTATGTCATTATTGCGGCCATAATGTCGGCGTTCCGCATAATTGCCCGTTCTGCAAAAGCGAGTTTCTATATTTTATCGGCGAAGGCACCGAGCAGCTAGAGATAACGCTAAACAAAAAATTCCCCGATCTCCGCATCGCCCGCATCGACCGCGACACGATGGCCAAACGCGGCGAAATGGCGAAAATCCTGATCGGTTTCGATAATGGCGAAATAAATATGCTGGTCGGGACGCAAATGCTTGCCAAAGGGCACGACTTTCACAATGTTACGCTGGTCGGAGTGATTTCCGTCGATACCGGTTTAGGTTTGCCCGATTTTCGTTCGGCTGAAAGAACATTTCAGCTGCTGACTCAAGTTGCCGGGCGTGCCGGCCGCGGCGGATTGCCGGGGCGCGTGCTCATACAAACTTATTATCCCGAACACTATGCCTTGCGGCACGCACGCGAGCAGGATTTCGAGGCATTCTTTACCGAGGAAATGCGTTACCGAAAACGGATGAGCTATCCGCCCTTCGTGGTGCTTGCGTCGATTCTCATCAAACACGAGGATTACAAACACGCATTGGAAAACGGGCAGTTGCTGAAAAAATGTTTGGATAATGCGAATTTGGAAAAAGCGTGCAGAATTTTAGGGGTCGCACCCGCGTCGCTGTCGCGGCTGAAAGGTCAATATCGGCTCCAAATTCTTATCAAATCCGAAAGCAGGCAAAAGCTGCGGGAACTTCTCGATTTCGGGCTGGCCGAAGCCGAAACGAGCGGCTGTGATCTGCGTATTATCCACGTAGAAATCGATCCCGTAAGTCTAATGTAAAAATGGCGGCTGGCGGTCAAGAGTTTCTCGACTGCCAACCGCCATCTGCTTAGTGCCCGCTATTAATTTACCGCTTTCGAACTGAATTCAGCCTGTTTGAATTTTATCTGGGCGTAGAGTTCCGCGAGTGAGATTTTGGTATTGATCGAATCGAGCGAGATTACGTCGTCGCGCTCATTATAAATGCGGTATATCCATTGCTTCTGGTTCTGTTTGGCATAATGCTCGACGCGCATTTCGTCTTCCTTCACCAGAAAACACTCTTTTATGCTTTCCATTTCAAGAAAGCTTTCGAGTTTTTTGGTTTTGTCTGAAGAGTTCGTTTCGTTAGAAAATATTTCCAGGACCAATGTCGGATTCAGCAGTACGTCGTTATTCTGATCGCTGAACTTAGGCTCGCCGTTTACAATTACAACGTCTGGATAGCAGACAAAATTATTCGGAAGCTTAACCCGCATATTGCCAATGTATATTTCGCATTTATGGCCGTGCATGCGGCTTCCGACCGCAATTGCCGCGTTTGAAACGATCATGCTGTGCGACCGGTTCGAGCCAGCCCTTGCGAGCACACGCCCATCCATAAATTCGTTTTTCGTTGCGCTGTGGCGTTCGGACATAAGGTATTCTTCAGCTGAACTTTTCTTTACAGGCTGATTTAGGATTTTTTCGTTCATTCTGCTGTCTCTCCTGGATTTTGTTACTGCGTCGATTGAGGAAAGTGGGCAACAAATAAAGGGCGCATTGCTTGGGCAATTATAGTCTGCTAAAAATAGTGTTGCATATCGATGCACAACTTTTCAAGGATATTTCTATGAAACTTGCCGAACTGGCTGAAAGGACACAATGTAACATTGAACAGGGTTCACCGGAGATCGAGATCGAAGCCGCCGCCGGAATGGACATCGCAGGTCAAGGTGACATTACTTTTTTGGCTAATCCCAAATACACGCCGCAGATCGACACGACAAAAGCCGCGGCAATCTTCTTAAACGAAGACGTAACGATAAAACGGTCTGACATAGCCATCCTCCGGGCGAAGGATAGCTATTTGGCATATACGCGTTCATTAAAGTTATTTCATCCTGATGTCAAAGCCGAACCGTTCATTCACCCGCGCGCCGTCACCCACGAATCCGCCGATGTTTCACCGGAAGCTGAAATTCACGCAAATGTCGTAATAGGAAAAAATTGCCGGGTCGCGGCCGGTGTAAAGCTCTTTCCGAACACAACACTTTATGACGGCGTTTCCATCGGCAAAAACTCCGTTATCCATTCAGGCGTTTCAATCCGCGCAAACTGTCAGGTCGGCGAGAACTGTATCATTCACAATAATTCGACAATCGGCTCGGATGGCTTCGGATACGCTAAAGACGAGCAAAAACACTGGCTTAAAATCCCTCAAACCGGCCGCGTAGTGCTTGAAAATGATGTCGAAATCGGCGCGAATACGGCGATTGACTGCGCCTCGGTCGGAGAAACGCGCATCAAACGCGGAGCAAAGATCGACAATCTCGTTCAGATCGGCCATTCGTGCACAATTGATGAAGACGCTCTGATCTGTTCGCAAACCGGGCTTGCCGGAAGCTCGGTTATTGGAAAACGGGTGATCCTTGCGGGCCAGGTAGGAATCGCCGGACATCTAAAGGTTGGCGACGATGCGGTAATTACCGCGAAATCAGCCACCAGCCACGATGTGGAAAACGGCAAGATCATCTCCGGAATCCCGGCATTCGACAACCGAGAATGGCTGCGTTCGACGGCGGCTTATCGAAAACTCGGCGAGATGGCTCAAAGACTTCGTAAACTCGAAAAAAAATTCGAGGGAATGGAATAATTTGGAAGCCGCTGAGAATTTGATATGGTAGAACTGCAATTGAATTCAAGGGGATGTAAAAACAATGACACCGGAAACCAAAAAAGAACTATCCGAAAGCGGCTACGACATCAGTCCGATCTCAGCGGAAACAAGAGAAAGGCTGGCTCTCGACCTTAACAGCGAAGAACGCCGTGTTTTGCTCGAACATGGCACCGAGGCTGCTTTTTGCGGGACTTTGCTCGATAATAAGGAAGATGGAACATATGCCTGCCGCCTGTGCGGCCTGCCTTTATTTACGTCAAAACACAAGTTCCATTCGGGAACCGGCTGGCCGTCGTTCCATTCACCTTTCGATAAGGAACATTTGAGAAATATTGAAGATATTTCGTATGGAATGAGAAGAATCGAAATTAGATGTGCCCGCTGCGACGGCCACCAGGGCCATGTTTTCCCCGATGGCCCGCCGCCGACCGGCCAGCGATATTGTCTAAATTCGGCGTCACTTGAATTCGTACCTGATAGCGAAACAATTCAACAAAAAAAATGAAGTTTGACTGAGGTCAATTTGACAGCTTAACCACATACATTCTCTTCATTTGGACATTCGGTTGGGATATACCGGCGATTAAGGGCATTCACTATTTCATATATTGGCGAAATAGAGATGGATCTTTAAAAAATGGACTTATATCGGCGGCCCTTTGGTTCAATAAATTTGTCATAGCTATGTTTAGTGCCGCCAGCTTAGTCTTGGCGTTGGTTGGATCCATGAAGTTGATAATGGTGAAATCAGTCTCCAAAAGACTGATTGTCCATCCATCGAACGCCTTTAGATCGTTCGTCAACTGAACAATACGCAAATCCGAGAACTGTATGTTGACAACTCTGTTAATAGATTGGTTCAAGGCTTTTAATCTCATAACACACGCCTGAAGCCGTTGAATTTCCTTCTCGGCTTCCCCAACCTGTGTTCCGGTCCAGCTTCCAAGCCAACCCGACAAGTAATCACTTGCGACTTATGGTGAAAGCCCATGGCGAGCGACAAGCGTCTTCAATCCCGAAATGGGACCTTCGGTTGTAAGAATCTGCTTTTCAACCTGATTAAATTCATATGCCATAAAACTGAAATACCTCCCTATAGAATTCTGCTACGAGGCCTAGACCGCCTATTTAAAGCAAGACGCATTGCAATTCCTTTTTTTGCCTTGGCTACGACGCGAAAGTTTATTGGCGGAACGCGAGCAAAAGAGGCTGCCAAAGGCAGCCTCTTTAATTGTGCTAGGTGCTAGGTATATGAAGGCAAAAACTAAATGCCGTGTCGGTGACTGTACATGATCAGAGCATACGTAAACGATTCTCTATACGGCCGCAAAATCTCATATCCAATTATGTTTTACTTAATAAGTATTTCAAAATTGATATCTCCTGCGTTTACTTTCTGTCTTTGAAACTCTCGAATAGTTCCGTATGACGACTCGTTAGCGGAATCAGCCGCCCGTTTATAAACATATACTTGATGTTAGTCCTCGGTTCCAGAATGTCGCCATCCGTGACCACAAGGTTTGCCATCTTCCCGACTTCGATCGAACCGAGTTTGTCCGAAACACCGAGGATTTCAGCCGGATAGAGTGTTACTGCCTTCAACGCCTCTTCCTTGGCCAGGCCGTAGGCTCCCGCCAGGCCCGCATGATACGGCAGATCCCGGACTTCGCCGCCGGCATCGCCGGTTCCGATAGCAAATTTTACACCCGCACTTTTAAGTTTCGCCGGGCCTTCGAACAGAAAATCGTAGGGATCGTCGTCCCTGACCGGCAGGCTGTAAATATTCGTGTAAATAACGGCAATGTTATTCTTCTTCAGATCGTCAGCAACCTTCCAGGCTTCCTGGCCGCCGACGATTATGCCTTTGACCTTCATTTCGGCAATGAATTTGACCACGCTTCGGATGTCGCGTTCGCGTTCGACCGTAAAGACGATCGGTTTGTCTCCGCGAATGTACGGCGTCATCGCATCCATCTTTAAATCAGTCGCCGTATAAGGCAGAGTTTTGTCTTTGGCATAAGTTTCCTTCGCCAGTGCGTAATTTTCCGCGCTCTTGAAAATCTTTTTTAGTTCTTCGATCTGCGTGTCACGCCTCTTTAAGGCTTCGTTGAAATCAACTGCCGGCCGTGGCCCAAACCCGCCGCCGAAACCGCCGAATGTCGAGATTCTGGGAAAGTTGATCATCAACCCGGCCGTCGAAAGGACCGCCATTTCTTCCTGAGTGGATCCGTTCAGGTTGATTACAGCTCCCTGACCGGCGATAATCCCGCCTGAGGGAGCAGAAAAAACAGTAGTAATTCCATTTACGCGGGTTACATTAACATGCGATGAATGTGGGTTAATCCCTATGATTGCTTTGGCATTCGCATTCATCGTGCCGACTTCAGCAACGTCCACGGTTGCGTTAGCTCCCTGTGGAATTTCGGCCAGACCGAGAGTTGTTCCCGCGTCAATCATTCCGGGATAAACGGAAAGGCCTTTTCCATCAATCGTTTCAGTACCTTTTGGAATGAGACTCCCAACGCCGACAGCAGTGATCTTTCCGTTTTGCACAATTACTGTGCCGTTTTCTATTGTTGCCCCGGAAACAGTGACGATGCGGACGTTTGTGATCGCAAACGCTCCGCCGCGGCCGGTTTTATTTTGCTGCGAGCCATCGCTTTGGGCTGAAACGGAAGAAATGAGCCCGCAGATGAACATCGATAAACACAGAATAATTGCCGACTTTGCCTTTTTACTTTTGACTTTTGACTTCATTATCGATTGCCTCCATCGCCGCGGTCGGCTTCGTCCCTGTCCGCCAACCGCTTTTCGGCCGGAATTTTCGGTGCGGAACCGCCGCTGCCCGGTGCCTTGTTAACATCCAATTTCTCAAGCGCCTCACGCTCCTTTTGCAGGTCGGCACGGATTTGAGTTTCCTTGCTTCGATCAAAATACGTATCGCCTTCGATCAATGTCATATCTACACGCGAATAAACGCTGAAAGGATGTGCATTCCAAATTGCAAGGTCAGCATCTTTCCCGACTTCAATCGAGCCGGTACGTTTGTCGATTCCCAACTGCATTGCCGGATTCAGCGTGATCATTTTTAGAGCGTCTTCTTCCGGCACTCCGCCGTATTTCATAACCTTGGCCGCATCGAGGTTCAATCGACGAATGCGCTCGTCCGAATCGGAATTTATCGAAACATTCACGCCGTTTTTCCAGAGTATATATGCGTTGTAAGGAATTGCGTCGTACGCTTCAAGCTTATAACTCCAGCTATCGGCAAAAATAGAAACGCCTGTTTTCCGTTTCGCAATTTCGGGAGCAATTTTGTAGGCTTCCAGCCCGTGCTGAAGCGAAGCGATCCTAAACCCGAATTCGTCCGCAAGCTTCAGTAAGTTCAAATGCTCGTCCGAGCGGTATCCATGAGCGTGAACGAGGCGTTTACCTTCGAGAATTTCAACCAGCGGCTGTAATTCAATGTCAGTTCTCGGCGGAATTTTCGTTTTCTTCGCCTTAAAATCATCCCACGACTGCTTGTAATCGCGAGCCCTGTTAAAAGCATCGCGTATCACTTCGAGGGTTCCCATTCGGGTTCGCGGATAACGCGGCGTCTGCCCGGCCTGCGGATTAAAACTCGAGCGTTTTGTATTCTCTCCCATCGCGAACTTAATGCCGGAAGGAGCGTCGGCGACGATAAAATCTTCGACCGGTTTTCCCCATTTAAACTTTACCGTCGAATTCTGTCCGCCGATCGGATTTGCCGAACCGTGCAGCAGATTCGCCGCCGTCACGCCGCTCGCCAGCGCCCGATAGATCGAAATATCGCCGGGATTCAGCACATCACGAATCCGCGTCATCGATGTGACGGCCAACGTACCTTCGTTTATTGCATCCATCATAGCGTGCGAATGAGCATCAATGATTCCGGGAGCCACAAATCTGCCAGTCGCGTCTATGATTCTAGCGGACGAAGATGCGTCCAAATTCTTGCCGATGCGGGAGATCTTTCCGTTCCGGATTAAAATGTCCGTATTTTCCAAAGTTCCGCGTGCGGCCGTCAAAACAGTCGCATTCTTTATCAGAACTTCATTTTTCGACTGAGCAAAGGTCGTTAAGAACGAGAACAGGCTGATCGTAAAAACTGTCAGCAAATTTAATGATGCTTTACTCATATTTTTATGCGGAATGCGGACAAGGATGTCCGCTTTCCAATACAACTATGGATTTCTTATACCTGAGAACGGGATCGTACCCTGCGGCGAATCGACCGTTCCACCGATCTGATTTCCATTAACCGTCCCTTTCACCAGAATATCTATCGTCGATCCGCCCAATTCGACGGTTCCGGAGAACGAAAATCCTTCCGCGGTAACTTTTCCGTCCTTGACCGGCGTTACTCCAAGCTGCGTCTGCATTGATCCTGTCAGGGTATTTCCCTGCTGAATCAGCGCCAATGTTCCGGTCAGGGTCTGTCCGGGCACTTCGATAGTAATGCTGTAATTTCCAGCGACCGCAGCCACTGCCGGAGCCGTTCCAACTTCAGTGGCGGCTCCGGGCCTTACCCCGGAAGCTGGTTTTGCAGGTTCTTTCTGCTCAAACAATTTGCCATCGACAAAAACATGCGAAATAAACTTGTCCTTGCCGAAAATATCGCCTTTGATTACGGTCAAGTTTGCGATCTTACCTTTCTCAATTGAACCCAAACGGTCATTCACCCCCAGAAGTTCAGCGGTGGTAAGAGTCATCGAACGAACGGCTGTGTCCTTATTCAATCCGTTTTCCACGGCTTTTCCCGCATTTCCGAGAAAATCGTTCATGCTCGTCATTCCGCCGGATTGAAAGGCGACTTTTACGCCGGCCTCTGCAAGACGTGCAGCAGCTTTTGGTGTTTCGGCTCTAAACCTCAACATGTCCATCGTCTCCAAATCCGCTTCAGGCGAAGCCGATGCAGTTCTTTTCGGAAAGTTCAGCGAAAGAAAAACCGGCACATCCTGAGATTTCAGACGGCCCGCGACCTTCCAGGCCTCCTGTCCGCCCGCGATTATCGCTTTCAAATTAAATTCCTTTGCAAAATCGAGCGCCCGGATGATTTCGTTTTCGCGGTTAGCGTTAAAAATAACGGGCATTTGCCGGTTTAACAGTGGTATTAAAGCTTCAAGCGATCTGTCTGAGGTTGGCCGGGCAATTCCGCTTGGATTTTCCGCGTAGATCCGTTTTATTTCCCGCAATCGCTGTGCGTCCAGAAACATCTGCCGCATTGCCGAGAAAGTTCCCAGAAGTGATCCCGGATATTGCCCGCCGCCCACAGTTGTAAACGTCACATGTTCGGCGAATGGCGATTTTATAACCATCGTCGAAACTGATTCGCCGGCAAGGTTGATCACTGCCGATTGGCCGTTAAAAATACCTGTCCGTCCGATTGTCAAAACCGTCGTAAAGCCGGCGTTTCTATTCGTATCGAACTGAGCTTCTCCAGCCCGAAGATCGATTTCTACGGTTTCTTCCGGACGAAGCCCAGCCGGGTAATTCGAATTAGATTGCGGTGCCGACGCTTGAACCGCCGCCACCACCGTTGGCCCGCCGCCCGTACCGGGCGTTGCCGCCGGGCGCGGAGTCGACGAAACGCCAAGATTCGTCAGGGCATCGAAGAATCCCGGATAGATTGTTAAGCCCGTTCCGTCGAAAACCTGCGCGTCAGCCGGAGGTTTCGCCGATGCTCCGACGGCTTCGATCAAACCATTTCGGATCACAACCGTTCCCTTCTCGATAGTTTCGCCGGAAACGGTAACCACGCGGGCATTGGTAATGGCGTAAGTTTGTGCAGAAATCGACAGACTGCAGAGCGAAATAATAACCGCGGAAGAAAGCAGGAACAGCTTTAATTTCATAGATGTATCAACGAAAATTGAAAAGGCTAAACTGATTAGAAATTGTTGTTACGGAGAGGATAATAGAAAAGTTTCAAATCGCAAAATACGGCAGCATCTTAAATTTTGCGTTGTTTTCAGAAGTATTCTGTTTTGTCATTGTGTCGCTGTGGGTTCGTTTCCTTTTCATGCCTCAATAACTGCTCTTTTCTCTTAATTCCCCATCGGTAGCCGCTCAATTTTCCGTCTGCGGCGATCACCCTGTGACACGGAGTTGCCAAAGCCACCGGATTTGTCGCGCACGCCCTTGCCACGGCCCTAAAAGCCTTAGGATTTCCCAACTTTTCGGCGATCTGGCCGTAAGAACGTGTTTCCCCGAATGGAATTTTGCGCAGCTCTGACCAAACACGCATTTGAAAAGCGGTCGCACGCAGATCCAGCGGCAGATTTAGGATAGCCTTTTCGCCATTCAGACTTTTCAAAATAACTTCTACAGATTCTTTCAAACCAGCGTCATTTATTTCCATCGCCGCGGCGAAAAACTCCTTTTTCAATTCATCTAAAAGCCCTGATTCGTCATCACCGAAACTAATCGAACAAATTCCTTTTTCCGTCGCGGCGACCATCAATTTTCCAAGCGGCGAATTGACAATCGTGTGCCCGATTTTCATATCCTTACCGCCTTTTTTATAAACGGCAGGCGTCATTCCTAGATTTTCGTCAGCTTTCTCGTAAAGCGAGCGGCTCGATCCGAATCCGCTTTCGTAAAGCGACGTCGTGACATCCATTTCCTTCACATTTTCCTTAAACTTTCCGATGCGAATCATATCCAGAACCTCTTTTGGAGTAAGGCCGAGCAACAACTTGAAAGTCTTTTGCAGATGGCCGGTGCTGACATTTAAATGGCTGCTCAATTCCTTAATAGTCGGAGTTTCCATTTCATCTGAGCTTAAGAATTGCAACGCTTTTGCTATTAATTGAGCGTTCGCTCCGGGAAAATATTCATCTTTCGGACTGCATCGCAAACAGGCCCGAAATCCAGCGGTTTCCGCGTCATTGAACGTGCTAAAAAAAGAAACATTTTCCCTTTTCGGAGGCCTTGATGAACACGAGGGCCGGCAAAAAATACCGGTCGTTCGAACCGCGAAATAAAACGCACCGTCAAATTCCGCGTTTTTGTTTTCCACCGCCAGCCATCGCCAATCGCCGAATCCGCTCTGTTTTGATATTTGCTGTTTCATTATGTTTACAGTTTATAAGCGCTGGGCGGTCCGTTCTATCCGATATCCGTTGTGTAATTATTATTTTGAGTTTATACGCCGTGCCGACTAATATCGATCCGCGAATTGCGGTAGAATTGCATTATGCCGGCAATAGTTTTATTCGACGGAGTCTGTAGTTTTTGCAATGGTGCGGTGAATTTCGTGATCGAACGCGACACAGCGGGTTACTTTAAATTCGCCCCGCTTCAATCGGAAGCCGGTGAAAAATTAGCGGCGAAGTTCGGTATCAATACGATCGAAACTGACTCAGTGATTCTGGTCGAAGACGAAATGGCGTACACGCTCTCGACGGCTGCCTTAAAGATTGCCGGAAAGCTCGACGGAATTTGGTCGTGGGTGTCAATTTTCAGGATTGTCCCCCGGACGGTCCGCGATTTTTTCTATAAGACGTTCGCAAAATATCGTTACCGCTTGTTCGGCAAACAGGATTCGTGCATGATGCCGACGCTGGAAGTCAGGGAAAGATTTTTGACATGAATTACTCGCTCGAAACATTGGAATACGCAAAGCTGCTCGAACTCGTCAGCCGCCACGCTCAAACGCCGATGGGCGAAGAGCGTTTTGCCGTTTTGCGCCCGAAAACAAGCAGGATCGAAGTCGAACGCGATTTGGCGGCGGTTTCTGAAACTATCCTTTTGAATGAAGAAAAGCAGGTATCGTGGTCGTTCAGCGGCCTTGAAGATCCGGGCGACGCCGTGTCGATTCTAAGAATAAAGAATTCTACTCTCGATCCGAATCTGCTCCTTGAAGTTACCCGTGTCTGCAATCAGGCATTATTCGCTCGCTCGTCTATTCAGCCGGAAAAGGAAACAGCGCCGGTGTTATGGCAAATCGTCGAGAACATTCCGCCGAGTTTACTGGCCGCTATCGAAAAGATAAACAAAAAGCTGCTTCCCGGCGGCGAGATCGATGATTCGGCTTCGCCTGAACTTGCGAAAATTCGCCGCGAGATAAGTTCGCAACGCGCTCGCCTGACCAAATCGCTGGAAGCCGTAATGCGAAATTCGGGCAATGCGATTCAGGACGAGATCGTCACCGTCCGCAACGAACGTTTTGTCATCCCCGTCAAATCCGATTTACGCGGCAAGGTCGGCGGTGTCGCCCACGGTTTTTCGTCATCTGGCGCGACCGTCTTCATCGAACCGCTCGAAGCGATCGAGGCCAACAATGAACTGCAAAATCTTAAAGGCAAGGAAAAACGCGAAATCGCCCGCATCCTTTTCGCATTGACCGAAGAATTGCGAGAGCAGCTTCCCGCAATAGAAGCCTCCGTGGCAGCAGTTGCAGAGCTTGATTTTATTAAATCCAAAGTAGAATTCGGCAGAAAGTTCAGCGCGATCGTCCCGCAAATATCCGACGAAGAAATTCTCGATCTAGTAGATGCCCGCCATCCGCTGCTGGAAGAGAATCTTCGAGATTTTTCACCGCCGCGACACCGAGACGCCGAGTTAGGCAAGGCAGAAACACGACCGGTAGGGAGTGTGTCTCAATCCGCGAGGGAAATTGTGCCGGTTTCCTTCAAATTAACTAAGCAAAACGGCGTGATGATAATTTCCGGTGCCAACGCCGGCGGAAAAACCGTCGTCATGAAAACCGCCGGCCTTCTTTCTCTAATGGCGATCTCGGGTTTGCCGGTTCCCGCAACAACCGCAAAAATTCCATTTTATCATTCCGTCCTCGCGGACATCGGCGATCACCAATCGCTAGCCGCAAACCTCTCGACATTCTCTTCACATATGTCGAACATCGCCAATATGATGGAGCACTGCAAGTCGCCGTCGCTCGTCCTGCTCGACGAAGTCGGAACCGGCACCGATCCGGAAGAAGGTTCCGCCCTCGGTGTTGCGATCGTCGATTATTTCCGCAGAAACTGTGGTTCCCAGGTTATCGCTTCGACCCACTATCGCGGATTGAAGATATATGCGGCCAACGATGAGTACGTCATCAATGCCTCGGTCGAATTCAACGAAAAGACATTGCAGCCGACCTATAAGCTTTTGATCGGCCTGGCAGGAGCCTCTTCCGGTATCGAGATCGCAAGCCGCTTCGGAATTCTGCCCGAAGTAACAGATAACTCCCGCAGAAATTTAGATATTTCCGCGAAGAAGGCCGAAGACTACCTGCGAAAACTGCAAACCGAATCGACGCTGGCCGAAGATCTGCGGATCGCGCTCGAAGAAGAACGAGAAGCGGTCGCGATGAAATACGCCGGTCTTGAGATCGAGGCAAAACAGAAAGAAAAGCAGCGCCAGAAGCAATTTCAAAACGAGCTTGCCCAAACAATCGATGATTTCGAACGCCAATCAAAAGCTTTTATCAAATCTATCGAAGATAAAGCCCTGCGAAATAAACTGGAGAAAGAACGAGACACGCGTAAGTCTGAATTGAATCGTGCGGTGCTGGCAAAAATGAACGACGCGGGAACAAGAAGGCGTGGAGCCGAGTCGAGTACGACATCTGCTTTCGGCTCTGCCGTGTTGGCACCATCTGCGTTGGCGGGCGGAGTAATTTCTGTCGGCTCAAGGGTAATCACATCTTTTGGCAACATCGGCACCGTCGAAAAAATGGACAAAGAAGTCGCCGAAGTCCTCGTCGGCGGAATGCGCCTGCGTGAAAAAATAAAGGACCTTCAGGCCGTTGCCGAAGAACAAACGTCTTCCGAGGGCAAGCTCGAAAAACTGCAAAGCCAATCCCAATCGGCAAATCTCCGCCTCGACACCGAAGATATGAACGCCGAGCTAAACCTCATCGGCCAAACCACCGCCGACGCCGAGTACGAGATCGACCGCTTCCTCGATGAAGCCTATCTCGCTTCCCTGCCCCGCGTCCGCATAATCCACGGCTTCGGCACCGGCGCGCTAAAAAATTTCGTCCATCATTTCCTAAAAGGGCACCCGCACATCGAAAAATTCAGCTTTGCTCCCCAAGACCAGGGCGGACATGGTGCTACAATAGCGGAAATCAAATTTTAGTATCGTTGGCGGCTTGAGGGCGCTGCTTCTATGGACAGCAATGTTATGATTAAGTTATGAATAGTACGGTCGAATTAACACTTCCAGATGGCGTAAATATCAGTAGCTCAGAGCTAAAGATGATTATTGCGGCAAAGCTGTTTGAAATGGGGGAGCTTTCTTCAGGACAAGCCGCCAAAATGGTAGGCATAACGAGACGTGAGTTTTTAGAATCAGTTGGCCAATACGGCGTCTCGATATTTCAATACGATGGTGTTGAATTGGAAGAAGACCTTGCAAGATTATGACCCTACAGATCGTCATTGCCGATGCAAGCTGCCTCATAACTCTCGATAACATAAACGAAATAGATTTGCTTCCGAAGTTGTACGATCAGATTTATGTAACGCCGGAGGTGGCTAACGAAGTAGGAGAGTCGCTGCCTGAATGGGTTTATCAGAGATCAAGCTCTAATCACTCCCTCATAAAACAACTCTCCGCAAAACTCGAGATCGGAGAAGCTACGTCGATTGCTCTTGCTCTGGAACTCTCAGATTGTATCCTCATAATTGACGAGAAAAAGGGGCGACGAACCGCCAAGCAACTGGGTAATGCTATCACCGGCACTTTTGGAATTGTTGCAAAAGGAATTGAAGGCGGTTTGATCGATTCCCCAAATACGATCGTTGAGCGCCTTGAACAGGCGGGTTTTCACATTTCCGAAACTCTCAAAGCAAAGTTGCGGGCTGAGATCCATTAGGTGCCTTACGACCAATATTCATGATACGACATATACAAACAAATTACGGCGGCCTTTTGGGAATCTGTTTGGTTGCCATTCTAATCGTAATTTTCAGAGTCGGTTCGACCGCTCAGGAACCGACGAAAGCGGTTTTGGTTGATGAGTTTGGGGAACTTTATTGCGAAGAATTACTTGCGCGCACGGATAGTTTCATATCGGAATTAATGAAATATCCTGATGATCTTGGATATGTAAACATCTCATCTACCAGGAAACGGCCTGACTCTACAAAACGGTTCATCAGGACAAATGCCTACATGCGAAGATTCGATATTAGCCGGCTTCGAATTGTCGTCAATTCGGAAGCAGAAAATAACTCCGCCCAGTTTTGGCGAATACCTTCCGGTGCGAGCCTCCCAAAATTTTCCGAAATAGTCGATCAACTTTCTGACGCTTCGAAACCATTCTTGTTTGGACACGCAGATGACCTAGGTGTCTGTCCGTCTTTCATACCAACCGATTTCGTTGATCTGATAAAAAGTAATCCGGGATCTTACGGAAAACTGATGGTAAGGGGAAACTCTTGGATGGGCAGAAAGGAATTCGCCGAAGAATATATTGGGCGCATGCTTTCTGAAACGGAGCTATCGAAAGACCGGCTGCGCGTATATTATATTCATCAACCGAAAAATTACATCACCGGCATCGAATTTTGGTTCATTCCTGCAAAGAAAAAGTAAGTGCTCTACGACCAATTCTTCATTGACGATCTAAAAAACCGTGCCGATCTGGTGCGGATTATCGAACCGTATGCTCCGCTTAAGAAGAAGGGTTCGAATTGGATGGGATGCTGTCCGTTTCACCAGGAAAAGACGCCTTCGTTTTCGGTTTCGCCGACGAAGGGTTTCTATAAATGTTTCGGCTGCGGAAAGGGCGGGAATGCTTATACGTTTTTGATGGAGATGGAAGGTTTGAACTTTCCCGAGGCGATTCAGCGGGTGGCCGAGATTTCCGGTGTTCCGCTGCCGGAACCGGTTGACGACAAGCAGTACGCGCAGAGCAAAAAGAAAAAGGAAGAAAAGAAAAAGATTGCCGACGAGGTGATCGAATTAAACCGCATCGCCCTCGAATATTGGGAAGCGGAACTGCAATCGAAGAACGCCAAAGCAAAAGCCGCCCGCGAATATCTTGAAACTCGCGGAATCACGGAAGCGACGCAGAAAGCTTTCCGCATCGGATTTTCTCCCGATACTTGGGATTCACTACTAAATCATCTCAAAGAAAAGAAAGCCGATGAAAAACTTATCGAACAAAGCGGCCTTGTATCCATAAACGAAGAGAAAGATCGCATTTTCGACCGTTTTCGCGGGCGGATAATGTTTCCGGTGCTCGATGTAAACGGCAATCCGGTCGCGTTCGGCGCCCGTGCAATGGGTGATGACCAGCCGAAATATCTCAATTCACCGGAAACCCCGGCATATATTAAGGGCCAGCACCTTTATGGCCTTTCCCACGCCAAAGACGAGATCAGAAAAAAGAAATTCGTTATTCTCGTCGAAGGTTATTTAGACCTGATCGCTCTTTATCAATTCGGAATTACCAACACAGCGGCGAGCCTCGGTACGGCGTTCACACCCGAACAGTCAAAACTCCTCAGCCGCTTTTCGAAAAAGGTGGTAATAAATTACGACGGTGACAACGCCGGCAAAAAAGCCGCGCGCAAAGCCGTCGAAGAACTTTTAACTCAGGATTTTGACGTAAAGGTACTCTTGCTGCCAGACGGAAACGATCCTGACGATTTTCTGCGCGAACACGGTGCCGATAGTTACAATGAGGCCCGCGGTAAATCCCAGCCATATCTCCAATTTGTTTTGGACACGGCGATGGCGGGGCGAAATTTGAATGTCGCCAAACAAAAGGCGGATGCAATCGAAGATGTGCTGCCGGTTTTGACGATCCCAAGTAATCCGATCCAAAAACGCGAGAGTTTCGATCAGGCGATGAACTTTTTCCGTGTGGAAGACGCGGGGTTGAAGCGGGAATTGTGGAATGCAGTCAAGCACGGAAATAAACTTGAACCGGAAGCACTCAAAAAGCAGGTAAAGCGGGCGACGCAGGTAAAAATGACGGTCGCCGAGCAGCATCTCTTGGAATTATTAATTTACGATCCGGAACTTCAGGAAAAAATCCTCGATCAACTTGAAGAAACCGACTACGAATCCCTTCCCACCGCTCCGATTTTTCGAGCATTGTACGAACTTCAATCGCAGAAGGTCGCGGTGGCATACGAAAATTTGATGGAATTGATCGGCGATGATGAAGCGGCAGGCGACTTTGTGCCGTTGCTGCTTATGACCGAGCCAAAACGTGCCGTTGGCGAAGTGATCGACGAGGTCCTGCACGATGCCGAAAACTGCGTTTTCACGCTTCGTTTAATGGCCATTTCCAGCCGTATCGCTGAAATTTCGCAGGAAGCAATGTACGCCGAACGTAGCGGCGAAGAAGTTCTTCACAATCGCCTTACATTCGAACAGCTTGAACTTGAGAGAATAAAGCGCGAGCTACTTAATAGAATCGTCCAAAACTGATATAATAACTTTTTTTAAACATTCCGGTCGGCAGGAAACTTTTTCCCGCCGCCGGACGTTAAAAAACTGTTTTAATTGACAACGATTTATACGAAGATTTAATCCAATTTCCGGACAATATATGGCTGATTACGACGAAAAAGAAGACCTGATGGACCGCTTGGTCGCGTTGGGCAAACGAAAGAAATTCATTAGTCTCGACGAACTTCACAGGGAAATTCCCGAAAACATGATGTCTCCCGACGATCTCGAGGACGTCCTAGACCGCCTCGAGGGCGCAAACATTTCGGTCGCCGAAACCGATTCACAGCTTTTGGAGCGGGCTTCGCAATTGGCTCTCGATGACGACCCGGCCGTTGTTGAAGAGGAAGAAGACGACATTGATCTCGACCTTTCGGCCGGAGCTTTGGACAAATCGAACGATCCGGTTCGGCTCTATTTGCGTGAAATGGGAATCGTTCCGCTTCTCACGCGAGAAGGTGAGGTTACGATTGCCAAACGCATCGAACGCGGTCAGATTAAAACACGAAAGACAATTTCACGCTCCCCGATTTCCGTAGAACGCTTGATAAAGATTGGCGATGATTTGAGCCGGGGCAAAGCCAGCATTCGCGAAACGGTTGCATTTTCGGAGCAGGCTGAAATCTCGCTTGAGGAAGATAAAGCGGAAGAATACTTACGTTGGACGCTTGATGGTATTGGCAATATTCGCCGGAACTACGAAGCCGCTCTGAAAGTATGGATCGAGCTTCGCGAAGAACAGAAAGCTTCCAAAGGTAAAAAATCGAAAAAGCTTTTAGCTTTAACGAGACAGACGGCCCGCCAGCGGCTGGAAATAGCGCAGGAGATCAAGAACCTCAATTTGACCGAGAACTCGATGCAAAAGATGATCGCATCGGTTCGAAAGGTAGTCGAGGAGATCCGCAAATTCGAAAGAACGATAAGAAGGGCGGAGGAGAGGCTAGAACAAAAGCCGGAAGCGGCTGAGAAAAAAGAACTTAACGCCAAGGTCGGCGAGGCTAAAAAAGGTCTCGCTGAGATTGAGGAAAGTTTTCATCTGCCGACGGTTGAGATCAAACGTTCTTTCCAGACCATCAGCGTCGGCGAATATGAAACGAACATGGCGAAACGCGAATTGGTCGAAGCCAATCTCCGCCTGGTCGTTTCAATCGCCAAGAAGTACACCAATCGCGGACTGCAATTTCTGGATTTGATTCAGGAAGGCAACATCGGTTTGATGAAGGCCGTGGACAAATTTGAATGGCGTCGCGGCTATAAGTTCTCGACCTACGCGACGTGGTGGATTCGTCAGGCTATCACCCGCGCCATCGCGGATCAGGCCCGGACAATCCGAATTCCTGTCCACATGATCGAAACGATCAACAAACTCATCCGCACGTCGCGGCTGCTCGTGCAGGAACTCGGCCGCGAACCGACGAGCGAAGAGATCGCCAAGCGGATGGACATTCCGGTTTCGAAAGTTCGAAAGGTTTTGAAAATTGCGCAGGAACCGATCTCGCTAGAAACCCCGATCGGAGAAGAGGAAGATTCGCATCTCGGCGATTTTATCGAAGACAAATCGATACTGAATCCGGCCGAATCTGTTACGTTTTCAAACCTTCGAGAGATCACCGATGAAGTACTCGCAACGCTGACGCCGCGTGAGGAAAAAGTTATCAAAATGCGTTTCGGCTTAGGAAACACCGGCTCCGAACACACGCTGGAAGAGGTCGGCCAGCACTTCGCCGTCACCCGCGAGCGAATTCGCCAGATCGAAGCCAAAGCTTTGCGAAAGCTGCGTCATCCTTCGCGCTCGCGAAGACTAAAGGCGTTTTTGGAAGGAAAGCAAAGCTAAATTGACGACGCAGGCGAGACAATCGCCTGCGTACTTCGTTTAATCTTTAAAGTAAACAAATCCCTATCTGCGTTTCTGTTGGCGATTTTTGTTTATTCTTATAGCGTATCTGAATTACTTTATGAGAACCGGTGCCGACGTCCGCACATGTATTGCTTTTTTGGGATTCGCGGTTCTGCTTCTCATTCCTTCATTCGACACAGCTCTGAAGTATTTCGGTATTCCCGGCGTGATCGCCTATTTTGCGGCGGGCTTGCTTGCTCTTTTAGCCGGGTTGAAATTAATCCTGCCTCTTTATCGCGCGAAAATTACCGACAAATACGCGGATATTCTTGCGATTATTACTTTTGTTTTGCTGGCGGTAATTGTCTCTTTTGTTTATCCAATAGCAAATTCCGGACGTTTTGGCCGCGGCAGCGATGCCGACGATGCTTTGCTGATCGCCGGAGCAAAATTACTCGACGGCGAATTTCCGTATTACCTTTCAACGTATCTCGGGAATATGATTTCGCCAATGCCCGGGGCGGTGCTGTTTTCATTACCGTTCGTGGCTTTAAGCATTATTGCCCTTCAAAATATTTTCTGGCTGGGCATTTTATTCCTCACCGTTAGGCATTACTTCAAAAGCAGTAATTACGCACTCGGTCTGATATGGCTGCTGTTGTTAATTAGCCCGACGCTGTATCAAAATCTGTTAACCGGAGCGGATTATGTTTCGAATTCTATCTACATACTCGTTTTTATGTGGATAATGGTTATGACTGTCTCCGACCCCGAAACCGCGGAATGGAAGCGTTTATTGCCGGCTGTTCTGCTCGGTATCGGGTTTTCTTCACGCTCTAATTTCTTAGTGCTTATGCCGCTGCTGCTATCGGTATTGGTACAGAACGCGGGATGGAAACAGGCGATCAAATATTTATCGATAGCGGGTTTCGCGTGTCTTTTGGTCACCGTTCCATTTTGGCTCTATGACCCGTCGGGTTTTACACCGCTCATCGTCCAGTCAATGAAAGTCACCGAACTGCAAACCGTTTTGCCCTTCGCTGGTGTTATTATTCCGTTATCGGGCATACTGCTCGCGGCGGTCCTTTCTTTACAAAAACTGGAAACGGACTGCAGGGCCTTTTTTCGAAATTGTGCCATAGTACAGCTTTTCGTTCTGCTTTTTACAAGCGGCATTTGGTCTTTAAAGCTTGGATATTTGGATTTGTTCGTCGGGCAGTCCGGTTACGGAATGTTTTCACTATTCTTCGGAGCCTTGGCCGGTTGGGCGGCGTTTTATCCTAATGTTCTGAGTTCAAGCTTCAGCTTGTCTTCGGCTTTTGGCATAAGACAAGCTGAAGCTTGAACTCAGAACTTTGGTTAACTTAAATCTATTTGAGACAACATCTAAAACTTCTTCGCCCGCACCAGTGGATCAAGAACGTATTCGTTCTGATCCCGGCATTTTTTGCGGGCAAAATCAGCCTCCTTTATACCGATTATAAATTAGCGCTCGCTTTTCTTTCATTTTGCGCAATTGCGAGTGCCGTTTACATCATTAACGACATTTTCGATCTTGAGAAAGACAAAATCCATGAACTGAAGCGTGAACGCCCGCTTGCGACAGGTGCAATATCAATAAAGACGGCGATCTTGATGTCGGCTACGCTCGCCGCTTTGTCGTTGGCTTTGGCAATTCTGGTTGGTCAGACTTTTTTATACGTTATCATCGGCTACTTCGTCCTAAATCTTTTCTACAGCCTTTATCTTAAACACGTTTCGCTAATCGATATTTCCATTATTGCCGTCGGATTTGTTTTACGGGTCCTTGCCGGCGGCATTGCGGCTCAGGTTCCCGTTTCCAAATGGCTGATAATGATGACGTTTCTGCTTGCCTGCTGCCTCGCTCTCGGAAAACGGCGGGACGATTTGCTGCTCGATGTCGATTCGGAAAGCATCCGTCCTTCACTCAAAGGCTACACAATTCCGTTCATCGACACCTGTCTGATGGTTTTAGGCGGCACAACCATAGTTTGCTATATTATGTACACGGTGTCCGAAGATGTGGTGCGGCGGTTGCATTCGGAGCAGGTTTACCTGACCTCGGTTTTCGTGATTCTTGGAATTTTGCGTTACCTCCAGATCGCTATCGTCGAGCAAAAGACCGGCTCACCGACTCTCATACTGCTAAAAGATTCGATGATTCAGGTCATGATCGGCCTGTGGCTGTTGGCGTTTTTGATCATTCTCTATGCCTCGTAAAACGGTAACAAACTGGGGAAACTATCCGGCCGTCGAAGCGAATGTAACAGAATCATCGGAAATCTCGGATATCCGGTCGTTAGTAGAAAACGCCAATACGTTAATAGCCCGCGGCAACGGCCGCTGCTACGGCGATTCTTCGCTCGGCCCCAATATATTTTCCACTCTTAAACTTAATAGAATCCTGTCATTCGATACCCAAACTAACACGCTCGAATGTGAAGCGGGCGTAATGCTCAACGAGATTCTTGAGGTATTCGTGCCCAAAGGTTTCTTTCTTCCAGTAACGCCCGGAACAAAATTCATCACAGTCGGCGGAGCGGTCGCCGCTGATGTCCACGGCAAAAACCACCACTCGGAAGGCAGTTTTTCCGAACATTTATTATCCTTTCAATTACTGACAGAAAGCGGCGAAATTGTTTCCTGTTCTAAGGATGAGAATGCCGGTCTTTTCTGGCAAACCTGCGGCGGAATGGGCTTGACGGGAATTATCCTGAGCGCGCGATTCAAATTAAAGACCATAGAAACCTCGTTCATTCGTCAAATAACGCACAAAGCAGCGAGCCTGGAGAAGGTAATGGAGTTATTTGAAAAGTCAGCTAATTCTACTTATTCTGTCGCATGGATCGATTGCCTCGCCCGCGGGAAAACTCTAGGGCGCTCGATGCTGATGCTCGGCGAACACGCTAACTACGACGAGCTTCCGATAAAATTACAAAAAAATGCGTTAGCTGCAAAGTCTGGAAACAGTTTAACTATTCCTTTTAACTTTCCTACTTTCTCGTTGAATAAGGCGAGTGTAAAAGCATTCAATTTCGCTTATTATTACCGGCAATTCGCTCAAAACTCGGAAAACTTTGTTCATTATGAAAGCTTTTTCTATCCGCTTGACGGGATTAATAACTGGAACCGGATTTATGGGCGGAAAGGCTTTCTCCAGTATCAATTCGTGTTACCGACGCATAATAGTTTTGACGGGCTGACAAAAATTCTTAAACGTATCGAACAATCCGGGCAAGGCTCGTTTCTCGCTGTTTTAAAACTATTCGGAAAACCAAACCCGAATGCGGTAATGAGCTTTCCGATCGAAGGCTATACGCTGGCTTTGGATTTTAAGGTTAGTCCCAAAGTTTTTCGGCTGCTTGATGAGCTGGATGAGATCGTCGCCGAATTCAGCGGCCGGGTGTATCTGGCAAAGGACGCCCGGATGAGCGCGGTCTTTTTTCACAAAACATATTCTAATATCGTCACTTCGGACATCTTTATCTCGTCGCAATCGGAAAGGCTGGCTTAAAAATTCGTTATGTCAAAATCGCTTCTAGTTCTCGGCGCACGCTCAGATATCGGGCAGGCTGTCGCCCAGGAATTTGCCCGCAATGGATTCGATATAATTTTAGCGGCCAGGAACATTGAAAATTTAACGCCGTTAAGGTCTGATCTCGCAATTCGATTTCAGATCAAGGCTTATTTAGCCGAATTCGATGCAGAACATTTCGATTCGCATGGCGAATTTTATAATTCGCTGCCGGTAAAGCCCGATGCCGTATTGTGCGTATTCGACTATCTTGGTGAGCAAAAGAAAGCCGAAACAGACTGGAACGAGACAGCGAAAATCGTTAACGTAAATTATGTCGGGGCAGTTTCAATACTTAATATAGCGGCAAATGATTTCGCGGCCCGGAATCAAGGCACGATCATCGGCATCTCATCCGTCGCGGGTGAACGCGGAAGGCAGAGCAACTACATATACGGCTCCGCAAAAGGCGGCTTTTCGATCTTTCTCGACGGTATGCGACACCGTTTCGCAAATTCGAATGTAAATGTGATACTGTCAAGCCCGGATTTGTAGATACAATGATGACCGCCGGAATGGATCTTCCCAAACTTCTTACGGCTCACCCGACCGATCTCGCTAAAGCTATCTACAAAGCTTATCAAAAAGGGACAGGGACGCTTTATTTTGTTCGGTTCTGGCGGCCGTTTATGTTTATAATCAGAAGCATGCCCGAATTTGTCTTTAAGAGAACGAAACTGTAGTTTGATTCGATGAATATTACAACGCAAATCTTCTGGCTGGCAATCCTTTCGATGGTCGTCGCCTCCATTACCTGGACGGTTACGCAGGAAGAGATTTTCCGCGAATGGCGTGAGGCGTTTGACGAGAAGAGCAAAGCTGCGAAAAACATCCTCGTACGCAAATTCTTTTACGTTTTCACCTGCGAGTACTGCTTTAGCCATTGGGTTACGATTCTGATCTTGGTCCTGACCGGCTTTAGATTATTGATAGACGATTGGCGCGGAGTTGTGCTGGCGTTTTTCCTGCTGCCTTGGCTGGCGAATCAATGGATGAGCGTTTACCGAAGGCTTCGCGTCGGGATAAAGCACGAAGCGGCGCTTGCGGAAGTTGTCGAAAAGAAGAAGCACTGACTGTACCGGTTACAGAAGGTTTTTCGCCTCCGATATCGCTCCATCCAATTCCTTAACGTTCCCGTCAAGCTGCATTTCATAGACCGCATCGAGTATTTGCCTGAATTTAGGCGACGGTTTGAGTCCGAGTTCGATCAGATGCCTGCCCATCAAAATCGGATCGGGAGCTTTTTTCTCGATCTGTAACTCTCTAACCTTTGCGATAAACCATTCCTGGGCTTCAGAGCCGAACCATTTTTCCTTCGGCAGCCATTCCGGGTTGCGGCCGAGCGAATCTGCCTTGGCGACGCGGTAAAGCAGATCGGGTTCGACCTTGCGGGCAATGCGGCGAAAGGCTCCGTCGCCGACCGGTGATTTAGCGCCGTAAAATTCGCCGGGTTTCAGATGATATCTCACGAGTTGGACGATCTGATTTCGAACATCAAAGCCGTTGAGAGTGTAAATTCCAAGCGTATCTAAAAATGTCAGCGTCGGTTCAATGCCGGCCTCGTCGTGCGAATGCGAACGCCAACGGCCATCAAAAAACTGCGTCGTCGGCGGCTTGCCGAAGTCGTGTGCGAGCGCGCCCAACATCACGGCGACCTGTTTTTCGTAAGGCAGATCGTCGATCAGCTTGCGGGCTTCGTCAACGACCATCAGCGTATGCACATCGACATCGCCTTCCGGATGCCACGCCGCTTCCTGCGGGACGCCAACAAGCGCTTTCATTTCAGGGAATATCTGTTCGACAACGCCAAGGTCGTACAGCCATTTCAAACCTATTGAAGGGTTTGCGGGTTTCAGCAGCAGCTTTTCAAGCTCGCACCAGATACGCTCTTTCGGCAGATCGGTAACGTCTATTGTTTTGCAAAGCTCAACGGTTGCGGCCTCAATATCGAATTCAAACCGCGCCGCGAACTGCGCCGCACGCAGTATACGTAAGCTGTCTTCGCCGAAAGTCTCAGGGGAAACCATCCGCAGCAGTTTGGCTTCAATATCCTTCCGCCCATTAAATGGATCGATGATTTCACCCGTCAGCGGATCTTTCAGAATCGCGTTAACGGTAAAGTCGCGGCGTTTGCAGGCTTCTTCAAACGTCATTGCCGGATCGCCTTCGACCTCGAAGCCTTTGTGTCCGCGTGAAACCTTCTTTTCGCGACGCGGTATCGAAACGTCGAGATCGTTCCCGATCTTATAAACCGTAAACGCTTCGCCGACCACATTCACCGGAACGCGGACGCCCTCGTCCGCCACCAGCTCTTCAAGAATTTCTTTTAATCTGTCCGTTTCAACCCCATAAACCTCGACATCCCAATCCTTCGGCTCGACGCCCATCAGTTCGTCGCGCACGCACCCGCCGACAAGCATCGCCCGCCCGCCGTGTTTCCCGACCTTCAACGCAAGGGCGTTTATCTTTTGCGGTAATTGCTGCATCACGAAATAAAACCTTTAATTCTTGTCGCTGTAAACCTCAATCTACCAGTTTGCCACAAACACTCCCGCGAAAGAATGCAGTAAAGCTCGTGCTTGAGCAAGGCGAGATAAACTTCGATTCGGTTGATACCGCATTGAAAAAAACGAAAAAATGGATCGGAGTTTCGCCCTTTTAATTTTTACCACATAATTGTTATTGTTAATGAATGAATAAAAATAAAATTGACCGGCGTGATATGTGTAAAAGTATGCTGGCTCTGGGCGGAATAGCTTTGACCGGTGCGGCGGCGAACGCTCAGCAGGCGACGCCGATGCCCACGCCCACGCCGGCGATGGATCCGATACTGCAAGACCAACGTATTGCCGATGCCGTTAAACGCGGCGCGACGATGGAGGAAATTGCGCAATTGCGTGACCCCATTGCTAAGAATCCGCAGGAGGCGATTCGCGCTTTGAAAGCGGGAAATTCCAGATTCTTCAGCGGCTCGGCTCGGCGCCCCGAATTGTCGGCCGCCGAACGTCGCTCGCAGATCTTGGCGCAAACGCCATTCGCCGTCATTTTAAGCTGCTCGGACAGCCGTGTACCGACCGAGATTGTTTTCGACCAGGGCTTGGGCAATCTTTTTATCACGCGTGTCGCCGGGAATGTAATTGAAACCGGAACTCTAGGAAGCATCGAATACGGAATCGAACACTTGAAAACGCATGTCGTCGTCGTTCTCGGACACGAAGGCTGCGGCGCCGTCAAGGCGGCTTTGCTTACGCCTGAACAGCGGTCCCGCGAAAGCGAAAGCATTCAGTCGCTGCTCAACAGCATACTTCCGGCTGTCTCAAAGCTGCCCAAAATCCGCGACGAGAAAGCCAAACTGCGTGAAGCCGTCATCGCCAATGTCCGTCTGCAAGTGCAAAATCTAAAAAAGACAAAACTTATTCAGTCTGCGATCGCCAGCAATAGGATCGCCGTCATCGGCGCGTTTTACGAAATCACGAGCGGCGCGGTTGATTTTTTTGAAACCGATGAAGAGTTGAGGGTCGCCCAAACGGATTACGACAGTTGTTCTTTCCGTGTTCATCTGACATAGAAGCCGAAATGAAAGTTAAGAAAAGGATTGCGAGCTATAGAATTCTTCTTGAGTTGTTTTTCGCCACAAGAAGCACCGAACAGTGCAAGTATTAAGGCAGCAGTCAAGATCTTATTTTGCCCCTCCCGCCAAACATTGTTGATGCGGCAGGGCTAAATGCTGGGATGCCGGATGGCGTTTCTACATTGTCTAGAAAGAACTTTGAATTGACCCCCCGTTCGATGCTGCTTTATATACAGTTCTTTGTTCGTGTATGATCCAGTTCCACCGTCCAAATCAAACTATTTGAGACTTCGTTGTTAGAACAGCGGCCTGTGGTCTTATCGGTTAAATAGCTAAGAATGAGCGGCGACGGTCTATCCAATGGACGTGAGCGAATTTCTTATCGCGTTGTATGTTTTCCCTTTGCTTGCGTGGAGGAGGTCTCGCCCCAAGTCAACTCAACCGTTAGCCGCTTTCTTTAATCTATGATAAGGAGAATATTATGAAAAATTTGAAGAATGCTATTTCGTTGATTGGCGGGTGTATGTTCTTATCAACTTTGGTTTCTCTGGATGCGATTGCTCAAATAAAGCCTAAGCCGCAACAAAAGCCGTCGGCAAAGATTGTTAAATGTAAAGATAATGATTCGGATTGTTTTATCCGTGCCGCTAATACCTGCCGGAAGGCAACTCTCACGATGAATAAGCCTTTGTTGGAAGGGATGATGAATCCCGATGTTCCACACCCGACTTATATTCAAACGTATCGTTACGAATCAGGGGCGCAAAAAACGGCAAATGTGCATTTTACACCAAACTTGAAAAGGCTGACGTTGCCTTTAGCGAGGATTACATCCGTTACGTGATGAAAGATGAAGGCAAAACGCGGCAAAATGTAGAGCAAATAATGTCGCAAGAGAAAGAAGGAATTCAACAGACAGCAGGGCGAGATGGAGTGTGTTCATTCCAAACAAAAAAGCTCGTTGCCATGCTCAACGGATGGTGGCAAAAAGACGGAGGCTACAGTTTCTCAACAAAGGATTTTGAAGGTGCTGACTGTCAAGGAACACTATATAACTTTAAGTTCTCAAACCAAACTATAAAGTTACAGGATTCCTCTCCCGCAAAGCCTCTACAGTAAGAGCAACCGGAATCTTTGCGTGAAGATAAACGACGTGGTGAAACGGGCGACGCGGCTAACATTTCGAGGGACGTGAGGGCGAAACAGCGACTTTGTTATTTAGCTTGTCCGTTTCCTAAACTTGCGCGTGGCGGTCTCGCCGCACGTCATCTCAACCGTTAGATTTCAGAAGCGTGATAATATCAAATGTTGATGAATAACCAAAGGGAGAACCATTTTTCAGGTTCGTTATTTGCTGCTTACTCTATTCGATGTGAAATTGGAAACTTTTCAAAAAAGGAGATAATGACAATGCGTTCAAGAATCGTTGTGGGAATCGTCGCCGGACTTATCGGCGGTGTGGTCTTTGGCATGATGATGCAGATGATGGCTGCGCCGGACGGAAAGCCGATGATGGCGATGGTGGCTCAAGTGGTGCGTTCCGAAAGCCTCGTCGTCGGCTGGTTGTATCATCTGTTCAATAGTGCGGTCATCGGCGGCATCTTCGGCTGGCTGTTGGGCAACCGTATTGGCGGGTATGGCGCAGGGCTTTTATGGGGCGCGTTGTACGGTATTGCGTGGTGGATATTAGGCGGTTTGATTCTGATGCCGATGTTTCTCGGAATGAGTCCGTTCGCGCCGCTAATGATGGAAATGATGCGCCCCGTTGCGATGGGAAGCTTGATCGGACACATCATCTTCGGCCTGATTCTCGGCATCAGCTTTTTTCTATTGAACCGGAGCAGAAGTGAAATACCCGCTGCCGCAGCCTGAATGGCAGCACTGAAATCTAACGGCTGAGATGACGTGAGGCGAACCAGCGGCCTTGTTATCGCGTCGTTCGTTAAACTTTAGCGGGCTTGGTGGCGGTTTCGCCCCTCATCGTCTCAAATGTTATCGCCCCAATCGTTCCCCTAGATATGCTTTCAGAGTTGTGGCAGACACACGTTCCTGTTCCCACGTATCCCTATCGCGGACCGTCACTGCATTATCTTCCAGCGTTTCGTGATCGACGGTAACGCAGAACGGGGTGCCGATCTCGTCCTGACGGGCGTAGAGTTTGCCGATGCCGCCGGTGTCGTCGTAAACGGCGCGCATTAAGGGCTGGAGGTCGGACTTTAGTTTCTTTGCCAGCGTGACGATGTCGGGATTGTTTTTGGCGAGGGGCAGCACGGCGACTTTGATGGGCGCGAGTTCCGGGTTTAGTTTTAATATCACGCGCATTTCGCCTTTGTCGTTAGTTTTTTCTGTGTAGGCATCCATCAAAACGGCAAGGAGCGTGCGGTTGACGCCGATGGCCGGCTCGATGACGTACGGGTAAAAACGCTGCTTGGTCGGCTCGTCAAAGTATGACAGATCGTCCGTGGAATCCGGGTTGATGCGTTTGGCTTCCGCATCTTCGGGCTTTTTGGAATGGGCTTTGAGGTCGAAATCCTTGCGGTTGGCGATGCCCATCAGTTCGTCCCACTGTTTATCCTCGTCTTCGCGTTCGGGGAAATAGCGGTAAAGGAAATCCACTGTGCGTTCGGCGTAGTGGGCGAGTTCCTTGTCGGTTTGCTCGTAATGTTTCAGGTTATCAGGCGAAATGCCGAGCGATTCGAGCCAGTGCTGAAACGCATCGATCCATTCCTGGTGAATGCGAGGCGCATCCTCAGGCCGGACGAAGTATTCCATCTCCATCTGCTCGAATTCACGCGTTCGAAAAATAAAGTTTCCGGGCGTGACTTCGTTGCGAAACGCCTTTCCGATTTGGGCGATGCCGAACGGGAGCTTGCGCCGTGAGGTATTGAGCACATTCGCGAAATTAATGAAGATTCCCTGTGCGGTTTCGGGGCGGAGATAAGCTAACGCCGATTCGTCTTCATCGGATGAAGCGGCACCGACTGTCGTGCGGAACATCAGATTGAACGGCCGCGGTTCGGTTAGATTCTTTAAGCCGCAGTTCGAACAGATATGTTTGCCGTCGGCCGGATCAATGTCCAGCTTGTCCTGCCGCAGCCGTGCGTTGCACTCGCGGCAATCAACCAGCGGATCGGAGAATGTTTCTTCGTGGCCGGAATACTTCCAGACGTTCCGGTTCTGGATGATAGACGAATCAAGCCCTTCGATATCGTCCCGTTCGTAGACCATCCATCGCCACCAGCTTTTCTTGATATTATTTGCCAGTTCGACTCCGAGCGAGCCGTAATCCCAGGAGCTCCCCAGCCCGCCATAAATCTCCGACGCGGGAAAAACAAAGCCTCGCCGCTTTGCCAGCGACACGATAGTTTCGATATTTGGAGCAGACATAATTGAGCTTAGAGCTTCGGGTTAAAAGTTTGAATTTTACACCGAACAGTAGATGAGCCACAACGAACTTAATAAAAAGGGACGACCGTAGCCGTCCCTATTCGCAATCAGGATTGGCTCGCTTTAGTTATCACCATCGCGTCCGCCGTCGCCGTTGCCGGCTTCCGTGCCTTCTTCTTTCGGCATCAGGGCTTTGCGGGAAAGCTTGACCTTGTTGCCTTCCTTGCCGATACATTTGACCATGATCTGCTGGCCTTCCTTCAATTCGTCGCGGACGTCACGCACTCTGCGGTCGGAGATTTCCGAGATATGCAGCAGGCCGTCGAGGCCGGGAAGAATTTCAACAAATGCACCGAAATCAACTATACGCGAAACCGTCCCCATGTAGGTTTCTCCGATCTCGGCTTCGGCGGTGAGTGCTCTGATGCGGGCAATCGCCAGCTTACCGGCTTCGCCGTCAGCGGTTGCGATAAGGACGGTTCCGTCATCGGAAATGTCGATCTTCGCACCTGTTTCCTCGGTGATCGAGCGGATCATTTTACCGCCAGGCCCGATTACGTCTCGGATCTTGTCGGGCGAGATCATCAGTGTGATGATACGCGGTGCAAATTCCGAAATATCTTCGCGGGGATGGGCAATCGCTTTCTCCATGATCTCGAGAATATGGAGACGGCCTTTTCTCGCCTGTTCTAAAGCTTCCTGCAAAATCATCGCATTGATTCCAGCGACTTTGATATCCATTTGCAGAGCGGTTATACCTTCGCTAGTTCCGGTCACCTTGAAGTCCATGTCGCCGTAATGATCTTCGGCACCGGCGATGTCAGAAAGGATAGCGTAGCGGTTTCCTTCCATTACAAGTCCCATTGCGACACCTGCGACCGGTCGTTTGATAGGCACACCAGCGTCCATAAGACTCAGGATGCCGCCGCAAACGGACGCCATCGAGGATGACCCGTTAGATTCGGTTATCTCGGAAACAACGCGGAGTGAATAAGGAAAATCGGCTTCGTCGGGCAGAACGGCTTCGATCGCACGGCGGGCCAGATTCCCATGGCCGGTCTCACGCCGTGAAGTCATGCCAAAACGTCCGGCTTCACCGACCGAGTACGGGGGGAAATTGTAATGGAGCATGAAACGTCGGCGAACTTCACCTTTTTCAAGGTCATCCATGAATTGCTCGTCCATTTTGGTTCCGAGCGTCGTTGTGACGAGCGCCTGTGTTTCGCCGCGGGTAAATAAAGACGATCCGTGTGTGCGGGGCAGCCATCCGATCTCACACGAGATTGCGCGAATTTCGGAAAACTTGCGGCCATCGGGACGGCGGCGCTTGCCGAGCATATCTTCGCGGAAAATTCTTTCCTTAAGTTTGCCAAAGACCTTTCCGGCCATCTGCCGGGTTTCCGGCGACTCGGATGGATAGCTATCAACCACTTCTTTCTTAAGTGCGTCAATTGCCGCGTAGCTGGAGATTTTATCTTTTCCGGTGGTGTCGAGCGTTTGGCTCATCCGTTCACCGTAATTCTTTTCAATCTCGGAAAGCAGATTTTCATCAAGTCCAGCCGGAATGAATTCACGCTTGGTGATTTCGAGAGCTTTATAAAGCTCTTTCTGCCATAAACAAAGGCGTTTGATCTCGTTATGCGCAAGCATCATCGCTTCGACCATAATGCTTTCCGAAACTTCGTGTGCTTCGGCTTCAACCATCACGACGGCTTCTTCAGTTCCGGCGACGATCAAATTAAGATCGGATTCGCGTCTTTCATCAAATGTCGGATTGACGATGTAGGTGCCGTCGATTAGGCCGATACGGACACCGGCTATCGGATTTGTGAACGGAATGTCCGACAAATACAGAGCCATCGAAGCGCCGGTAATTGCGATCACATCCGGGTCATTTTCCGAATCGGACGAGATCACGCTTCCGACGATCTGCGTTTCAAATCTGTAGCCGTCGGGAAACAGCGGACGAACCGGACGGTCGATAAGGCGGCAGGTCAATACTTCCTTCTCGCTCGGGCGGCCTTCGCGGCGGAAATAGTTTCCGGGAATGCGGCCCGCGGCATATGTCGATTCGCGGTATTCTACGGTTAGCGGGAAAAAGTCCAAGCCTTCCTTTGCCGTACGGTTGCTGACGGCGGTTACCAAAATCATTGTGTCGCCGTATCTTATAACTACCGAACCATCGGCTTGTTTCGCGACCTTTCCTGTTTCGACCATCAATTCTTTATCGCCCACCTTGATCGATTCTTTCAAATATTTTTTCTTCATGTTTATTCCTTAAAAACAAAAACGGCGGGTGCTGTGTCGTGAAGCCCCGCCGTCTTTCGAAATTTCTTTCTATTATGATCGTTCCCTTTTGTGTGTGGCCAAAAATCGCTGTCACGTTCAGCAGCCGCCAACAAATTCTTCGAGAGAACCTCTTTTATGATGGCTCGAAGCAGCCATTCTTAGTCTAGGAAGTCTAGATGGTCTAAAAAGTGATGGAAGTCAAATCGAACGATTTTTCTTCCGAGACTTTCCAGACTGCAAGACTTCCCGGACTTATCTTCTTAGTCCTAATTTCTTGATTATCTCGTGGTACTGGTCGATATCCCGTCGCTTGAGATAATCCAGCAGCTTTCTACGCCGCGAGACCATTTGCAGCAGGCCTCTGCGGGAATTGTTGTCCTTTTTATGAATCTTAAAGTGGGCCGTCAATTCATTGATCCGCTGGGTTAAAAGTGCTACCTGCACCTGTGAGGAACCCGTGTCCGATGTGTGTGTTTTGTAGTCGCCTACGATCTCTTCTTTTAATTCTTTAACTGTCGCCATAAAAAACCTGACTCTGAATAGTCTCTCCTTGCTCGCAGTAACTTCGCTCTTTTACCAGCGATAACCGCAAAATTACGCTTATCTCTCAAAATTATTATCTTGGGTTAAGTCTATGCAAATGCTACACGATAACCCGATAAAAATCAACGCTTCGCTTACATTTCGAACTCCTCCATGAACTTCGTCGAAAAATCGCCTTTCTGAAAACGCTCGTCGGCCATTATCTTTTTGTGAAGCGGTATCGTCGTCTTAATTCCTTCTACAACCATCATATCCAATGCCCGCTGCATTCGGGCAATAGCAAGTTCTCGGGTTCGTGCGTGAACGATCAATTTCGCGATCATCGAATCGTAGTAAGGAGGAACGACGTAGCCTGGATAAACCGCAGTATCTACTCTTACGCCGGGACCACCGGGAATGTTGAATGCCGTAATCTTTCCCGGACTCGGAACAAATGTTTTCGGGTCTTCCGCATTTATCCTGCATTCGATTGAATGCCCGACAATTTGCACATCTTCCTGTTGATACTGCAAATCTTCGCCTGATGCAATGCGAATCTGGTTGCGAACTATATCAGCAAGCGTGACCATTTCCGTGACCGGATGCTCGACCTGAATGCGAGTGTTCATCTCCATGAAATAGAAACTTCCGTCTTCATCAAGCAGAAATTCAAAAGTTCCGGCGCTGGAATAGCCGATTTCCTGACACGCTTTGACCGCGACCGCACCCATCTTTTCCCGCTGTTCTCTCGTAATTACCGGTGAAGGAGCTTCTTCGAGGAGCTTTTGATGCCGACGTTGAATCGTACATTCGCGTTCGCCGAGATGGATGCAGTTGCCGTGTTCGTCCGCAAGAACCTGGATTTCAATGTGGCGCGGGCGCTCAATATATCTTTCAATATATACCGACCCATTTTTAAAGGCCGCAAGAGCCTCCGCATGCGCCGTTTCAAGATTCGTTTCAAGCTCATCTTCCGACCGGACGATCCGCATCCCGCGGCCGCCGCCGCCCGCCGCCGCTTTGATAATTACGGGAAAGCCGATTTCTCTTGCAATTGCTTTTGCCTCGGCGGGCGACTCAATCGGATCGGGGCTTCCCGGCAAGATCGGCACACCGGCCGCCAGCATCGTCCGCCTGGCTTCGACCTTATCGCCCATCATGGCGATCACGTTCGCCTTCGGCCCGATGAATTTTATGTTGCAGTCCTCGCAGATCTTCGCAAAGGTCGCGGATTCGGCCAAAAATCCGTATCCGGGATGAATAGCGTCAACATTGGTGATCTCGGCCGCGCTGATTATAGAAGGGATGTTTAAATAACTAAGAGCGGATTGAGCCGGGCCAATGCAAACGGCTTCATCGGCGTATCGGACGTGCAAAGCCTCGCGGTCGGCTTCTGAATGGACGGCGACCGTTTTGATGCCCATTTCCTTGCACGTCCAGATGATCCGGATGGCGATCTCGCCCCGGTTGGCTATTAAAATTTTGCGAATTTCCCTCGTTTTCATCTCAAAAATTTAGCCACGAATTACACGGATATCACGAATCTGTTTATTCGTGCAATTTGTGTAAATCGTGGCTGCTTTTCTATTTCCTGATACCAAAAAGAGGCTGCCCGTATTCGACCGGCTGGCCGTTCTCGACATAAACCTTTACGACCTCGCCCGACACTTCCGCTTGGATCTCGTTCATCAGCTTCATCGCTTCGACGATGCAGACTACCGAATCATTTGTGACTTGACTGCCTTCCTTAACGTAAGGCTCTTTATCAGGACCGGCCGAGCGGTAAAATGTTCCCACAATAGGTGAAGTGATTTTAAAGAGATCTTCTTCAACGATCGGAGCCGGTTCGGTCGAAATCGCTGCGGCCACCGATGCGTTTGTAACTTGTGCGGCGGCCGGCGGAGCTGCCTGAATTATTTGTGCCGGAGCCGTTTTGCTTAAACGAACACGGATATTCTCATTCTCGAATTCGAAGTCAGTAAAGCCGTGATCATCAACCAATTTCGCAAGATCACGAAGCTCGTCCATATTGAACGAAGGATCGATGCCCTGAACACTTTTATCAGCTTTCGCTCCCGCCGATTTATCTTTAGCCTTTGTCGAAGCCGTAATTTCACTCATCGTGCTCTTACCTCCGCAAAAGATTAACCTTTCGCCGCGATCTCTCTCGTATTATCGACCAATTCGATCACCGCCATTTCAGCATTGTCGCCGACACGCCGGCCAAGTTTGATGATGCGGGTGTAACCGCCGTCACGGTCTTTGTATCGCGCTCCGAGTTCCCCGAATAAACGCTGAACAGCGGCGACGCCGGCGGTTCTGACAATAGGCTCTTTTGCTTCGCCCTTTTTACCGCGAAAACGGCTCTGCTCCGCTTTGAACGTGCTGTTTCCGGCATGGAAAAATCTTGCCGCCTGGCGCCGCAGGTGAACTTCCCGAACATTGGCGTCATCACCCGTTAGATGCTGGGCCTTTCTCGCAAGCGTGATTGCCTTTTCGACAAACGGGCGCAGTTCCTTCGCTTTTGGAACGGTCGTGACGATATGTTCCTTTTCCGCATTGATAAGTGAAGTCGCCAGATTGCGAAGCAGCGAAATGCGATGTTCCGTCGTTCTGCCTAATTTACGATGTGCTTTTAAATGTCTCATATTCTTAAAGGATAAAGGGAAAAGGATAAAGGATAAAGGAGGAAACCTCTTTTCAGGTTTATCCTTTATCCTTTATCCTTTCTCCTTAGTCTAAGTCGCGTCCGCCGGATCCCGGGATAGGGTTTCCCTGTTCGTCAAAATCCATTCCAAAATCAAGGCCCATTCCGTGGAGCAGATCCTTGATCTCGGTCAATGATTTTTTACCGAAATTCTTGGTATTGAGCATATCCTTTTCGCTCCGGCGAATAAGATCGCGGATCGAACGGATGTCAGCGTTCTTCAAACAGTTGTATGAACGGACCGAAAGCTCAAGCTCATCGACCGGCTTGTCCAGCAGGTCGTTCCGCATAAGCGGCGGACGGGCAATGTCTTCGTATTTGTACTCTTCTTCTTCTTCTTCGAAATTGATGAAGATCGACATGTGGTCCTTCACCAATTTCGCGGCGAGGCCGATCGAATCTTCCGGTTTGACAGAACCGTCAGTCCAAACTTCAATAGTTAATTTGTCGAACTCCGTGTTCGATCCCTGACGTGTCTTATCGACGATATAATTAACTTTTTTGATCGGCGTGTGGACCGAATCGACCGGAATGTAACCCACCGATAAATCTTCGTCGTTATTGAGTTCGGCGGAAACGTAGCCGCGGCCGCGTTTCAAACGCATTTCGATGCTTACCGAACCGGAACCGCTTATGGTCGCGATATGAACGTCTTTATCCAGAATTTCAACGTCGCCATCGCTCTCGATATCTGCGCTCGTTACTTCTCCAGCGCCTTTCTTAGTAATGGTAAGCGTTTTCGGGCCGGCACCGTGCAAGAGAAACGGAATCTGCTTAACATTCAGTATCACGTCTGTCGCGTCTTCAACTACACCCTTGATCGATGAAAATTCATGCTCGACCCCTTCGATCTTTACCGCTGTAACGGCTGCGCCTTCGATTGAAGACAACAGTGCACGGCGAATCGAGTTTCCGATTGTCGTACCAAAACCGCGCTCGAACGGCTGCGCGAAAAACTTCCCGTAACGCGGCGTCAGGGTTTCGGTCTCAACATTCAAACGACCCGGCATTTGGAAATCAGTCCAATTATTGCTTTGTGTCATATTTTTATTAGTTTAAAAGCGTTCATGGAGTTCGGGAGTTTATCGCGTTCGTAGAGTTTTGAAACTCTACGAACGCGCAGCTCCCGGAACCCGTTTAACTATTTACTGTAAAGCTCGACGATCAGCTGTTCGTTAATATTTGCATCGATGTCCTGGCGCGTGGGCAATGCGGCAACCGCAATGCTCAACTCCTGTCCGCCCGGAGAGATCCAGTTCGGACGGCCGCGGCCGGCGGCGGTCTGCCATGCGCCTTCGACGTGCACATTCTTATGGCTTTTGTCTTTAACGGTAATATTATCGCCGACCTTTACCTGAAATGAAGGAATATCAACCTTACGCCCGTTCACTTCGATATGCCCGTGATTAACGAGCTGTCGAGCCTGGCGGCGCGAAGTTGAAAATCCAGCGCGGTAAACCACATTATCAAGCCGTTTTTCAAGCATGAACAGAAGGTTTTCGCCGGTTACGCCTTTCTGACTCCGGGCCTTTTCGAAATAATTACGAAACTGTTTTTCGAGCACAAAGTAAATACGCTTTACCTTCTGCTTTTCGCGAAGCTGCTGACCGTAACCGGCAAGCATCTTTCGGCGCGCCGCTCCATGCTGTCCCGGAGGATTCGTTCCCCGTTTTTCAATCGCACACGACGGCTTGAAACAGCGGTCGCCCTTCAAAAATAATTTTCCACCTTCCCGGCGGCATAACCTGCACACCGCATCTCTATATCTAGCCATTTATATTTATTGCCTCCGCTGGTACATTTTCGATTCGCTATTTTAGATTTGCAATTTTATATCGCTGTCTATATTGCTTTCTCGAAGTGCCACTTTTTAACGGAAAAGTTTACAGGTAAATTTACCCTTCATCCTTTCGATAAAATCTTGAATTTCAAATCTTAAATTTTAGATTTCAAATTACGGCTCCAATTAAATTGGAATCCCGAAGTTGAAATACTCAAACTCTTCGCCTTTTCGGCGGCCTGCATCCGTTGTGCGGGATCGGCGTCGTATCGCGGATCGAAGTCACGCGGATACCTGCCTGATTTATCGCACGGATAGCCGATTCACGGCCGCCGCCCGGCCCTTTGACCCGAACCTCGACCTCACGCATTCCGGCTTCGGCCGCTTTACGTGCCGCTTCGCCCGCCGCCTGCTGGGCGGCAAACGGCGTTCCCTTACGCGAACCTCTAAAACCTCTCGCACCGGAAGACGACTGGGCGATCAAATTGCCCTGCGTATCGGTGATCGAAATGAGCGTATTATTAAAAGAAGCAGAAATATGAACGATCCCAAGCGGAATATTCTTTCGCTCTTTCTTCTTGAAAGTTTTCTTCTTTGTTGGTGCTTTAGCCATAAAATTAGATTTCAGATGCTGGATGTCAGAAACTAGCATCTAGCCTCTGACATCCGACATATCAATTACTTCTTACCTGGTGCTTTCTTCTTAGCCACCGCCGCTTTACGCGGGCCTTTTCTTGTTCGAGCGTTTGTCGAGGTGCGCTGACCGCGGACGGGCAGGCTGCGGCGATGGCGCAATCCGCGGTAGCAGCCAATGTCCATCAATCGCTTGATATCCATCTGCACGCGTTTTCGGAGATCGCCTTCGATGTCGCCCTGCTGGTCGAGGATCGTACGGATCTGCGTCAATTCATCTTCGCTCAGATCCTTGATCTTGGCGTCGATACTGATATCGGCCTGGCTCAGAATTGCGGTCGCCCGCGATTTGCCTACGCCGTAAATATACGTTAAACCGATCTGCGCCCTTTTATTCGGCGGTAAATCTACTCCTGCTACACGAGCCATCTTTTATCTCCAATCGTTTAAAACCTATTAACCTTGCCTTTGCTTATGCTTCGGGTTCTCGCAAATTACGCGCACGATACCCTTTCGATGGATTACCTTGCACTTATCGCACATTTTCTTTACTGAAGGACGTACTTTCATAATATTCCCCTCTCCGGCTATTTATAGCGATAGGTGATCCGCCCGCGTTTAAGATCGTATGGCGAAAGTTCGACCAGAACCTTGTCGCCGGGCAGAATACGGATAAAATTCTTCCGCATTTTTCCTGAGATATGCGCCAGCACTTCGTGCTTATTATCGTCCACCGCAACTTTAAACATTGCGTTTGGAAGAGTCTCCAGGACCGTCGCCGTTACCTCAATCGCTTCTTCTTTGGACATAGTCTCCAGACCAACTCGCTGATTAGTTGGACAAACCGTAAATGTTAACCTTTTTATTCCCGTTTTTCAAGTCAGGCCGATACGGTTTCGGACTTTCCCTTTTTCAATTCAAGTTTCTGCTGTTTTGTATATGTCAAAATTTCAGGTCCGTCGGCCGTTACAGCAAGTGTGTGCTCGGAGTGGGCCGACGCCTTGCCGTCTTTTGTCACGACAGTCCATTTATCGGGCAGCGTCTTTGTCTCGTGCGTGCCTAGATTAAGCATCGGCTCGATTGCAAAACAGTAGCCCGCCCTAATCTTTTCCTTGGTTCCCTGACGTCCGTGATTCGCAATCTGCGGAGCCTCGTGCATCGAGCGTCCGATTCCGTGGCCCGTGTAATCGCGAACTATTCCGTAACCGAATTTTTCCGCATGCTGCTGAATCGCCGCTCCGATATCACCGACCCTGCCGTTTATGCGGCATTGCTCGATTCCTAAAGCTAAGCATTCATCGGTAACGCGAATTAACTGTTTAAGTTCGTCGCTGACTTCGCCGACCGGCACGGTCATCGCGGTATCACCGACAAAACCCTGATAGGTGCATGCCATATCAAGCGAAACCACATCGCCTACCTTCAATGGAATATCAGTCGAAAAACCATGCACGATCGCTTCATTCACAGATGCGCAAATCGCAAAGGGAAACGGAATCATTCCGTGCGGCGCATAACCGATAAAAGTAGGAATCGCACCGGCGTCACGCATCATTTTCTCGGCGACGGCGTTAAGCTCTAAAGTCGTAATTCCCGGAATAACCATCGCTCGCAAAGCTTCGCGAACGTCGGCGATCAGTTCGCCCACGGCACGCATCTTATCCAGATCTTTTTGCGACTTCGCGATTATCATTTTCTTTCCGGTCAGGATGTGAAAAGCTCGGCCAAAAATTCCGCCTATCCTTGAACCTGTCAACATATCAGATCAACTCTTCGAGTTCCGAGTAAATTCCTTCCACTTCGCCCGTGCCATCAATTTTTTTCAGCCGGCCCGAATTCTCGTAATATTCGAGCAGCGGTTTTGTTTGCTCATCGTAGGTTTCCAACCGCACTTTTACCTTTTCCGCATCGTCATCGGCCCGATGCTGTAATTCGACTTCAGGATGAAAATCGCAAAATCCGTCGACAGCGGGCGGCTTGGAATAAATATTGTAAATCTCTCCGCAAACCGGGCAGCTTCTGCGACCTGTCAAGCGATTCATCAATTCTTCCCGGGGAACATCGACCTCGATTGCCTGTATTTCTTTACTTTGTTCCCGTGCTAACTCTTCGAGTTGTGCAGCTTGCACCGCCGTTCTTGGATAACCATCCAAAATAAAACTTCCTTTCGCGTCATCGCGTGAAGTCCGTTCCCGTACCATTGCAAAAGTGATCTCGTCGGTTATCAGCATTCCGGACGCCATTATCCGCTGAACTTCCCGGGCAATGGGCGTATCCGATTTTTTCATCTCACGGAACATATCTCCCGTAGAAATTTGCGGTATTCCGTGCCGTTCGCTTAAGAGCCGCGCCTGCGTCCCTTTGCCCGCTCCGGGTGCCCCGATTAAGACGATAATTTTGCTCATAAAAAGGCAATTACGAATTACGAATTAACAATTACGGTTAAATTCGTAATTCGTAATTTGAAACTCGTACTTGTCTAGCTTCTGCGTCCGCGAAGCCTGGATCCCGCACCCAAGAATCCTTCGTAATTTCTCATTACGAGTTGGGCTTCGATCTGGGCCACGGTATCCATCGCGACGCCGACAAGAATCAGCAGCGATGTGCCGCCAAAGAAAAATTGGTAACCCAACCCGGTTGGTATCCAGCTTAATCCCGGTGTAGCGGTTAAAAATGCATCTACACGATCGCCGATGAAAGGCAGCCTGGCTACGCGGAAACCACTCAGCAAAACTTGCGGCACGAACGCGACAAACGCCAGATATAAAGCTCCGACCGTCGTCAGGCGTGTCAGGATTCCGTTCAAATATTCAGCCGTCGGTGCGCCCGGACGAATACCCGCGATAAAACCGCCGTGTTTTCGAAGATTGTCCGCAACCTCGTCCGTGTTGAAAACGATGGTGATGTAAAAGAACGTGAATAAAACGATCAGCGAAATAAACACGAGTTCGTAATACGGATCTCCGCCGTGAAACTGCTGGAAAAACCCGTGGACCTTTGCCCAAGTCGTGTCCAAATTCGCGGGATCGGGAGGAAATGCCGAGAAAAGTGTTTGCGGCATCGCAAGCACCGATGACGCGAAGATAACGGGTATAACGCCGCCCATATTGATCTTAAGCGGCAAGCTTGTTTCCTGTCCCTGGAATGTTTGATTGCCGACTCGCCGGCTGGCGTAGCTTATCGCGATTTTCCTTCTAGCCGATTCGACATAAACTACCAATGCAATAAGTGCGACAAGAATAACGACCAGGAAAATAACTCCAAGCGTCTGTGAAGCGTCACCGCCGCCTACTCTTTCTGAAACCTGTACGATAGCGTTTGGCAGGCCGATTACGATACCCGCAAATATCAGAAGCGAAATACCGTTTCCGACACCGCGTTCGGTGATCTGCTCTCCGAGCCACATTACGAAGATCGTTCCGGTCGTAAGTGTGATGACAACCATTGCGGTTGCCCACCATGTGTCACCGATTACGCCGTTACGATTAAGCCAGGTAGCCACAAAAAACGTCTGGACCGTACTTAGAACAACCGTTAAATACCGTGTCCACTGATTAAGCTTCTGCCGTCCAACCTCGCCTTCTTCCTGAATTTTCTTAACCGCAGGGGACAGCACCGGCATTAGCTGCATGATGATCGAAGCAGTAATGTAAGGCGTCACACCAAGAGCAAAAACGGAAATTGTTCGGAAATTGCCGCCTGAAAACAAATCTAAAACTCCGAGAAGCGTGCCCGCAACCTCGCCCCAAACCTGTTCGAGACGTGCTTTGTTGATTCCGGGAGCCGTTACGTGCGCTCCCAACCGATATACCGCCAGCAGCCCGAGTGTAAACAGAATGCGTTTACGCAGCTCGGGAATTTTGAACATATTCTGGACGGCGGTAAAAAACTTCTCCATATTATTCCTTAAAAGATATTCAAGCGTTTTGAGTCCCGCCTTCAGGCGGCTTCCTCGCTAGCGAAGAGGCCGCCTGAAGGCTGGACTCAAACGATATTATGCTTCCGCTTTTGGTTCTCTTACGATTAGCGTTGCTTCGCCGCCGGCTGCTTCAATCTTATCTTTCGCCGTCTTTGTAAAACGGTGCGCCGAAATCTTAAGTGCTTTTGTTATATCGCCATTGCCTAAAATCACCAGATCGTGTTTCGCTTTCTTTACCAGGCCGCGAGTATGGAGAATTTCCGGCGTAACATCTTCGCCCACATTGAAACTCTCTTCGATCTTAGCAAGATTGACCTCGACCCATTCTTTCTTAAAGATATTAGTGAATCCGCGTTTCGGCAAACGACGCTGCAATGGCATCTGTCCGCCTTCGAATCCCGGACGGCTGCTGTAGCCCGAACGCGATTTTTGCCCCTTATGTCCGCGGCCGGCAGTTTTGCCCAGGCCTGAACCAGGTCCGCGCCCTACACGTTTTTTCTTATGCGTCGAGCCTTTTGCGGGGCGTAAATTGTTTAATCCTAATGCCATTTTCTTTTCCTCGTAAGTCGTAAATCGAGAATCGTAAATCGGCCATCGTGCGGCCTTTTCGGCCCGACGATTTACGACTCACGATTTGACGATCCACTGTCCTAGTCAACTATTCTTAAAAGATGCGGAACTTTATTTACAATGCCGCGCATCGAAGGCGTATCGCCGCGTTCGACCGTCTGATTCAGCTTGGTTATCCCCAGGTTTCTCACGATCGTCTTTTGTTTTTTCGAGTACCCGATCGAGCTTCTATAATATTGAATCTTGATCGTTCCGCCGTCTGTTGTTTCTGTTTTATTTAACATGATCTTTTTAATTACGAATTACGAATTACGTTACGATTACGACCCATTTCTCAATTCGTAATTCGTAATTTTAAATTCATAATTTAAACAAGTTCTTCAACCTGCTTTCCGCGAAGCCTTGCTACGTCCAGCGGGTCTTTCATCCGCGACAATCCGTCGAATGTCGCACGGACCACATTGTGATTGTTCCGCGATCCGAGGATCTTCGTCCGGACATTATGAATTCCGAGTGATTGAAGCACCGCTCGAACCGCTCCGCCGGCGATGACTCCGGTTCCTTCGGCAGCCGGTTTAAGCAAAACACGTCCTGCACCATATTCACCAATCAGTTCGTGCGGCAAGGTGCCGTCTATAAGCGGAACCCGAATAAGATTGTTCTTGGCCGCCTCGACCGCTTTCTTGATCGCGTTCGGTACTTCCTTTGCTTTTCCGGTCCCGAAACCAACGTGTCCTGCCTCGTCTCCGATCACGACCAGAGCGGCGAACGACATATTCTTACCGCCTTTGACGACCTTGGTGACGCGGTTGATCGAGATAAGCTGGTCCTTCAGCAGTAATCCATTCGGAGAAATTCTCTGTTTAGCTTTCATTATTAGTCTCTTCTTTTGACGGCTTTTCCGCCGCTTCATTTTTATTTAATCCGGCAGTGCGGGTCGCATCGAGAAGCGCTTTAACGCGTCCGTGATAGACATAGCCGCCGCGATCGAAAACCACATTTGAAACACCCGCCGCCAATGCTCTTTCGGCAATAGCTTTGCCGACGGTCTCTGCCGCCGCAATATTTCCGCCGGTCTTTCCGGCCAAAGCTTTTTCAGCCGTCGATGCCGCCGCCAGCGTTTTGCCGCTGTCGTCATCGATCAATTGAGCGTAAATGTGATTCAAGCTGCGAAACACCGCCAGACGCGGCCGAGTTTCCGATCCGCGAACTTTCTTCCGAATGCGGCTGTGAACCCCGCGGCGAATATCTGCTCTATTTTTCTGTGCCATAATCTTTTGAGTTTTAGAGTTTTTAGAGTTTTTAGAGTTTTTAGAGTTGACTCAACCCTATGAACTCTACAAACCCCTGAACTCAACAAACTATTTTCCGGTTTTGCCCGGTTTCAATTTATACAATCTGTCAGCGTAGCGAATGCCTTTGCCTTTATAAGCATCGGGTTTGCGCAGGCGGTTCAATTCCGCGGCGACTTGGCCGAGTTTCTGCTTGTCGATTCCCGTGAGCGTGATCGTCAACTGATATTGATTGATTGACGTCTTGGTTCCGACCCTTTCGGTCTTTGCTTCGATTCCGGCGGGCAAAGGATATTCTATCGGGTGCGAATATCCGAGAGCGAACACGATTTTGCTGCCCTGAACATCGGCTTTGTAACCGACGCCGACGACATCCATTTCCCGTTTGAATCCTTCGGTGACGCCAACAACGGCGTTATTCGCCAAAGCTCTCGCGAGGCCGTGAAACGCCGCAATATCATCATTCGCGCGTTCGGCCGTAAGCGTTCCGTCTTCCTGGACGAACTTAACACCGTTCGGCACAGGTGTATTCAAAGTGCCTTTAGGCCCTTTTACTTCCAATTGCGAATCGCTGATCGTTACCGTGACTCCCGAAGGTATCGTGATCGGTTTTTTTCCTACTCGTGACATATTTCCTCTGATCGGCCTTTGATTATTGGATATTGGACTTTGCCGGAACGATAAGTGTCCCGCTTACAAAGACCAAAGGCCACTCGCCAAAGCCCAGTTTCTGTCTAATAAACCTCTGCTAAAATTTCGCCGCCGACATTCTCGTTACGGGCATTCTTTCCGCTCATCAATCCTCTCGAAGTCGAAACGATATTGATGCCGTAGCCGCCGAGAACTCTCGGAATTTCACCGGCGCCGACGTAAACGCGGCGGCCCGGACGCGAAACCCTGGATAAATGCGTGATCGAAGAAGCTCCGCGGGCGTCGTAACGCAAAAAGACGCGAATCACATACTTTACACCTTCGCCTTTCGTGCTGAAGTTGTTGATGTAGCCTTCTTCCTTCAAAATTCTTGCGACTTCCAGCTTCAGTTTTGAACCTGGAATATCCACGCGAGGGTGATTCGCCGCGATTGCATTGCGAATACGCGTGAGCATGTCGGCTATTGGATCTGTCATTTCTTATTAACTCCGCTAAATGATTTATGGTTTTGGGCTTTCTATTCAAGCAAAACCCAACTTCTAAAATCTACAATTAAAAACTACCAACTCGATTTAACAACCCCTGGAATCTGGCCTTGGTGAGCCAAATCACGCAATGCGATACGCGACAAGCCGAACTTCCTTAAATACCCGCGTGAACGGCCCGACTGTGAACAGCGGTTGCGAACACGAATAGGACTTGCATTCCTCGGCATTTTCTGCAATTTAATCACCGCCGCATCCACTTCTTCGATCGAAGATTTTGGATTGTTGATGATCTTCTTTGCTTCCGCACGGCGTTCGGCGTACTGAACGACCGTCGCCTTACGCATGTTGTTTTTTACTACTTTACTTATCTTTGCCATATTCTTTCCTGGTTCAAAGTTCAAAGTTTAAGGTTCGTCATAACCTTGAACTTTGAACTAGAAACTTTGAACTACTGCCTAAAAGGCATCCCCATCGACTTCAAAAGCGAGCGGGCTTCATCATCGTTCCGCGCCGTCGTGATTATCGAAATATTCATTCCGCGGGTTTTCTCGACCTTATTAAAATCGACTTCCGGGAAGATCAATTGTTCGCGAATTCCGAGGGTATAATTTCCACGCCCGTCGAAAGCCTTGCCGGAAATACCGCGAAAATCGCGGACACGCGGCAGGGCAACGGAAATCAGCCTATCGAGAAATTCATACATCCGTTCGCCGCGAAGCGTAACCATTGTACCGATGCTCATTCCCTGCCGAAGCTTGAAAGCCGCGATGGATTTCTTTGCTTTTGTAACAACAGGTTTTTGGCCCGTGATCGATTTTAATTCTTCGGTCGCGACATCCAGAACTTTAGCGTTGGTGCTCGCTTCGCCGAGTCCCATGTTTATAACGATCTTCTCGATCTTGGGGATCGCCATCGGATTCTTGATCTCGAATTCCTTAGCGAGCGCCGGAGCGATGTCGTTTTTATATTTGTCTCTAAGTCTTGCCATTGGTTGAGCTTCTCCTGACTCGTTGTTTGGGACCCGCGTTTACGCGTTGCCAAACCTCAAACCTTATTCTTCGGTTTTTTCTTCTTCTCTATCTTTCTTCGGCTCTTTCTTGCCGAATTCAGTTACGACCGGCACGACCTTACCGCTTTTCGCGACGCGTACTTTCTGGCCATCTCTTACTTCGATCTTAACTCGCGTCGGTTTTCCGGTTTCCGGGTCGATCAGTGCAACATTCGATGCACTAACCCAGGCTTCCTGCTGAATAATGCCGCCTTCCTGGTTCATTTGCGGCTGCGGTTTGCGGTGACGCTTGACGATCATTGCACCTTCAACTTTTACCTTACCGTTGCGCGCATCGACCTCGATTACCTTGCCGCGATACGGCTGCCGTTTTCCGGCGCTGTCATAGCGTGCAAATTCCTTCCCGGCAATAAACACAACCTGGTCGCCGCGTTTGATCTTGCTTTTTATTGTTCCTGTCTTTACCGTTTTCATCTCTTTAATTTAGGTATCGGGCTAAAAGGTCAAAGGCATGGGTCTGTTACTTTATCCTTTCTCCTTTATCCTTTCTCCTTTATATAACCTCCGGAGCAAGCGAAACAATTTTCATAAAATTCTTTTCGCGCAGTTCTCTTGCAACGGGACCGAATACACGAGTTCCCACGGGCGAACCGTCATCCTTTATAAGCACGGCGGCATTTTCGTCAAATCGGATATAGGTTCCGTCTTTACGGCGTACTTCCTTTCTCGTTCTGACGATGACGGCATTATAAACCTTACCTTTCTTGGCGGTTCCATCTGGTGCCGCTTCTTTAACGGTGACTTTGATCTTGTCGCCAAGCCTCGCGATCTTGGCGGTCGAACCGCCTATCGGGGCGATCATCTCAACCCGTTTCGCACCTGAATTATCTGCGACCGCTAACGAGGTCTGCATCTGAATCATAACTGTTCACTCCGTTCGAGTCGTGAGTGGAGAGGGGAGAGGAAATCTCTCGACTCTGGACTCTCGACTTATAACTATACTTTTGCTTTCTGAATAATTTCAACTACACGCCACCGCTTGCGTGCGGACATTGGGCGTGTTTCCACGATACGAACTTTATCTCCGGGCTTCGAACCGAGCTCGTCGTGGGCCATAAATTTCTTTCGCTTTCGAATGTACTTGCGGTAAACCGGATGCTGCACGAGACGATCAACACGGACCGTTACGGTCTTGGTCATCTTATCGGAAGCGACGACACCGATCTTTTCGGCACGCTTTCCTTTATGAACCGGTTTTTCGTCCGTCGAGCCGGTGACCGCGGATACGAGAGCGGATGCTCCCGCCGAAATCGTACTGGTTACCGTTTCAACGGCCGAAGCGACTGTTTCAAGAACACTGTCAACTATTCCGCCGTCGTCATCTGCTTTGGCGGCCTTTTTAGCAGGTGCTTTCTTCGCTTTTTTCTCAACCGGTGCTTCGTCAGATGCCGCAGCTTCTTCAACCGCTGGTTGAGCGTCTTCAGCACTTGCCTCGACCGCGCCTTGTTCTTCCGCAACCGGGGCCGCAACTTCAGCGTTCGCTTCAACCGCGCCTTCTTCAGTTACTTCAGTTTCGGTTGCCGCATCAACGGTTTCTTCGACTTCGTCTGTCTTCTTTTTTGCCATTTTACTTATCTCAAGCTACAACGCTTGCCTCTATTTCGCTTCCGTTCCTCTTTCGCCGATCAAAGTGAAAACCCTCGCCAGCGTTTTTTTCTCACGACGAATGTCATTGACAACCTCGCCGCCGACGCCAAGCGTCTTCCTGAACTTCAGGCGAAAAAGCGATTCCTTTAATGCGTCTGCCTGGTCTGTTAACTCCTGGGCGTTCATTTCCCGGAGCTGATCCATTGTTTCCTTGCGTTTCATAATCCTAAACTACGCCTCCTTCGAGGTCGGCACGGGTGACAAATTTAGTTTTGAGCGGCAGCTTTTGAGCGGCCAGGCGAAACGCCTCGCGGGCCAAAGCCTCGTCCACACCCTGAATCTCATAAAGCACGCGGCCCGGTTTCACAGCCGCTACCCAGTGATCGGGAGAACCTTTACCGCCACCGCCGCGAGTTTCGGCAGGCTTCTTGGTGATCGGTTTATCGGGAAACATTCTGATCCAGATCTTGCCGCCGCGTTTGACGTGACGTGTCATCGCGATACGAGCCGCTTCGATTTGGCGGTCAGTGATCCATCCCGCTTCCAATGTTTTAAGTCCGAAGTCACCAAAGTCGAGATTGTCGCCACGCGTTGCCATCCCGCGATTGCGGCCTTTTTGAACTTTCCGGTGCTTTACCTTTTTCGGCTGTAACATAACTGTCTTCCTTGTAACGCCAGCATCCTGCCGGCTGTCGCGGTGGCATTCTGCCGCAGTATTCTTAAAATTTTTTAACCCGGCGAGAGCAAGATGCTCTCGAGACAGCCGGCAAGATGCCGGCGTTACTATCTATCGTTTCGATCTCTTCTCGGCCCGCGATCTCCGCGTCCGCGTCCCGCACCGCGTTCGACCTTTACTTCATTGACCGGATCCGAAGTCGTTCCGCGTGCCATTGCCGCGCTCGGATCCAAAATCTCTCCGCGATATATCCAGCATTTCACGCCGATGATTCCGAATGTCGTTAATGCCTCGGCAAAACCGTAGTCGATGTCGGCACGGAGCGTATGGAGCGGAAGCCTTCCGACCAGGGACCATTCCGTACGTGCGATCTCCGCTCCGTTCAAACGGCCGGCGATCATGACCTTGATTCCCTGGGCACCGAAACGCTGGCTCTCTTCCATCGTTTTTTTCATCGCCCGGCGAAAAGCAATACGCTTTTCCAGCTGCTGCGCGATCTTCTCAGCCTGAAGCTGAGCGTTCAATTCCGGATGGCGAATCTCCTGGATCGAGATCAAAACTTCGCGGCCCGTTTTCTTTGATAGATCTTCGCGGAGCTTTTCTATCTCCGAACCTTTGCGGCCGATGATGATTCCCGGACGGGAAGTATAGATAATGATCTTCAATCGCGTAGCCGCGCGCTCAATATCGATATGCGAAACACCGCCGCCGGCAAACCGCCTTTTAAGGTCGCGTTTGAGTTCGAGATCTTCCGCCAGGAACTTTGCAAAATCCTGCTTGGCGAACCAATGCGAGTGCCAGTCTTTGTTATATCCGACCCTGAATCCGTATGGATGAACTTTCTGTCCCATATTCTTATTTTAGATTTTAGATTTTAGATTTTAGATTGGATATTGAATCCAAAATCTAGAATCTAAAATCCAAAATGGTTTTACTGTCTTTCGAGATCCTCGTTAATCTTCTGTTGAGCCTCATCCGCCGGCTGCGTTTCGTTCATTTCCGCAGGTGTTTGCGAAGCTACGTTTTTAGCATCGGCGATTTCAGCTTGGCCTTTTGACTCAACCGTTTCAGCTGCTTCATTAGGCGTCGCGGAATCCACAACCTCTGCCGTTTGAGCGCTTACCGGCTGATCGGTTTCTTCAACCGGCGTTTCGACCGGGTTCTGAATTTCTTCCACAGCATCAGCAACCTTCTTCGGCAACTTCTCTTTTACGCCCGTGCCTTCCGCTTTTCGGGCTTCAGCTCTTTTCGCTCTGGCTTCAGCGGCTTTCGTCGCTTTCTCGTCAAGAACTGGCGCATCGCTGGTCACATGAATAGTGATGTGGCAATAGTGACGCTGTTCGCGATATGCACGTCCCTGAGGAGCCGGCCGAACACGCCTGCGGTTCTTCGTCGGGCCCATATCGATAAAACATGTGTTGATCCATAATCCGTCAGGATCGATCGCAATGTTCTGCTGTTCCGCGAGATAAGTCGCGTTGGCAATCGCCGAACTCAGGCATTTTGCAATCGGTAGGGCCGCACGTTTGTTCGTAAATTTAAGGATCGACAATGCCTGTGCCACATTGCGCCCGCGGATCAGATCGATCACAAGCCTTGCTTTACGCGGCGAACCTTTCAGATGTCTTAATTTTGCTATCGCTTGCATATTTTTATGGTGAGCGGTGGGCCGAAAGCAGTTTTATACTGCTAACTGCTGCCTGCTTACTTCCTTTTCGCCATTTTCTCCGCTTTCGTTCCCGGGTGGCCTTTGAACATTCTCGTCGGCGAAAACTCACCGAGCTTGTGGCCGACCATATTTTCCGTTATAAAAACCGGAATGTGGCGTTTGCCGTTGTGAACTCCGAAGGTCAATCCGACCATATCCGGCGAGATCGTCGAACGTCGCGACCATGTTTTGATCGCGGGCGGCTTCTTTCCGCCATCCAGAATTCGCTGTAGTATCTTAGCGACACTTAAATCGATAAACGGTCCTTTTTTTAATGAACGTGGCATAATTCAATTAACGTAAAATTACTTTCTTCTTCTGTCTTTCACGATCATATTGCTCGTGCGTTTATTGCGCCTGGTCTTGTAACCGCGTGTCGGCTGTCCCCAGGGTGTAACAGGATTACGTCCGCCTGACGTTTTACCTTCCCCGCCACCGTGCGGGTGATCGACCGGGTTCATGGCGACTCCGCGAACTTTCGGGCGTCTTCCCATCCAGCGTGACCGGCCTGCCTTACCTAACGAAACATTTTCATGCTCGGTGTTGCCGACCTGACCGACAGTCGCCATACAAACGACCGGTACTCTGCGGGTTTCGCCCGACGGCATTCTAAGCTGAGCATAATCACCGTCTTTTGCAACGATCTGCGCAAATCCGCCGGCCGAGCGAACCATTTGTCCACCTTTTCCCGGGCGAAGCTCGATATTATGAACCTCGGTTCCAAGCGGGATGTTCTTGATCGGCAAAGCATTTCCCGGCAGAATATCCGCTTCGGGGCCGCTTAGCAGCATCATGTCAACCTTTAGTCCGACCGGAGCTAAAATGTAACGCTTCTCGCCGTCGAGATACGAGATGAGAGCGATGTGCGCCGAGCGGTTCGGATCGTACTCGATCTGAGCAACGCGTCCCGGAATTCCGGCTTTATCGCGTTTGAAATCGATGATGCGGTAATGCCGTTTATGGCCACCGCCGCGGCGGCGGATCGTGATGCGGCCGTCGCTGTTGCGTCCCGAAATTCGCTTCTTCGGCTCCAGCAGCGACTTTTCAGGCACCGCGTTCGGAGTCAGTTCATCACGCGTCAGATACGTCTGGTATCGTCTCGCGGGTGAAGTCGGTTTTAATCTTTTGATTCCCATTTTCTTATGTACCGCCAGCGTCCCGCTGGCTGTCTCGTTGGCTTCCAGCCGACGGACCTTCGAGGGCGCGACGCCCTCGCGACAGCCGCCAGGATGGCGGCGTTACGCTAAATCGCTTCGGCGTAGTCGACCAGCGGTTCGCCCTTCTTTAAAGTAACGTAAGCCTTTTTCCAGCTAGCCCGGCGTCCTTCGTGACGTCCGCGTTTCTTTATTTTGCCTTCGTACTGAACGGTGCGGACCTTAGCGACCTTTACATTAAAAATTTCTTCAATGGCTGCACGAATTTCCGGCTTAGCGGCTTTCTTATCGACGCGAAACGTGAGCACCTGGCCCGAAACGCGTCCGCTGTCCTGGTCGCTCGATTCTTCCTTGAGAATAACGCTCTTTTCGGTGACGACCGGCGACTTTACAATATCCCAAACACTTTTATTGATCATTTTCCGTCGCCTCCTCTGCCGCAGCTTCTACCACCGGGGCCTTTTCCTTTTTAGGAGCTTTCGCCGCAGGCTTTTCAGCATCCGGTTTGGCTTCCCTTTCGGCCTTAGGCTTCGCTTCTTGTTTAGCTTTAGGCTTCTCTTCTACCTTTGCTTCAGGTTTATCGAATTCCAGCTTACCCGTTTCGCGATCCGGATCGAGCAATTCGTTCAATTCTGCAATCGCCGCTCTCGAGATAAGAAGTTTTTCGTGATAGAGCAGATCGTAAATATTCAATCCAAAACTGTTTGTCACCTTAGTCTTTTCGACATTTCGCGACGAAAGGATCAAGTTCAAATTATCTAGCGAATCGACGATCAATGTCTTCGTCGGCTTCTTTTTGTTTTCGGTAAGCCCAAGCCCGCCGATCGCTCCAAGAAATTCCCGTGTCTTCGGATTGGTAAACGTAAACTCATCGACAACGATCAGGTTCCCTTCACGCAATCTTTCTGAAAGGGCCGAACGCAATGCACCGCGGCGCATTTTCTTGGGCATTTTGTATGACCAATCGCGGGGCTGCGGGCCGTGAACGTTACCGCCGCCTTTCCACAAAGGCGAACGGATCGACGCGATTCTCGCACGTCCCGTTCCCTTCTGCTTCCAGAGCTTGCGGCCCGAGCCGGAAACATCACCGCGAGTTTTCGTCGCCGAAGTTCCCTGGCGGCCATTCGCCTGATAATTGATGACAGCCGCGTGAATCAAAGCTTCATTTAGCTCGGCACCGAAAACGGCATCCGACAACTCAACGTCACCGACTTCCTTATTCTTCAAATTGCGAACCTTTACGGTAGGCATAATCTTTCTCCGTTCATAGTCTGGTAAGTTTTGGAAGTCGGAAGTTTTGGAAGTAAATCCTTCCCCGACTTTCCAGACTGTCCCGACTTCCTAGACTTTTCCTATGACTTCTTAACAATAACCAAACCGCCGTTCGGTCCCGGAACTGCGCCGCGAACCATCAGCAAATTATTTTCAACATCGACGCGGGCAACGGTCAAACCTTGAATGGTGACGCGTTCGTCGCCCATATGTCCCGACGACCGCGTACCTTTAATAACACGCGAAGGGTAAGCCGACTGGCCGATCGAACCCGGTGCACGAACGTTCATCGAACCGTGCGATTCAGGGCCGCGTTGGAAGTTGTGGCGTTTGATCGTACCCGCGAAACCTCGTCCCTTCGATTTACCGACCACATCTACATTGTCGCCATCGGCAAACAAATCAACCTTGATCTGATCGCCTATCGCCGCATCCGGCTCCTCGGTCAATCTAAACTCTCTCAAGATCCGTGTCGGAGGAAGGCCGCCGCCGGTTTTCTCGAAATGGCCGCGCAAAGGCTTTGTGACATTCTTCATGCGAATCGGTTTGTCTTCGACAAATCCGAGTTGTACCGCATTGTAACCGTCTCTGCCGGCAGCACTTTTTGTTTGGACGACGACACAAGGCCCTGCTTTGATGACGGTGACGGGTGTTACCGTACCGTCCTCCGCAAAGAGCTGCGTCATTCCCATTTTTCTACCAATGATTCCGCTTATCATAATCTTTGTGGGTCTGGTAGGTCTCGTAAGTCTTGGAAGTCTCGGAAGTCATTATGACTTTCCAGACTTCCAGACTTTCCAGACTTTCTAGACTAATTTTTTCCAAACGCCTTGATCTCGACATCCACGCCGGCCGGAAGATCCAGCTTCATCAACGCATCGACCGTTTCAGCTGTCGGATCGAGAATATCCATCAAACGCTTGTGCGTTCTGATCTCAAACTGCTCACGCGATTTCTTATCAACGTGGGGCGAACGCAAAACCGTCCATTTGTTCTTAACGGTCGGAAGGGGAATAGGCCCCGCAATCCTCGCTCCGGTTCTTTTCGCGGTCTCGACGATCTCCTGTGTGGACTGGTCCAAAACACGGTGATCGTAAGCTTTCAACTTGATGCGAATTTTTTCGTTTAACATAATAATTCAGTTGTCAGTCGTCGGTGGCCGGTGGTCAGTTTCAGAATCTTTCTGATCACCGACTACTGCTACTGACAACTGTTATTCCACAATATCTGAAACCGTACCCGCTCCGACCGTTCTGCCGCCTTCGCGGATGGCGAACCTTAGTCCCTTTTCCATTGCGATGGGTGCGATCAGTTCTATTTCCATCTGGATGTTGTCGCCGGGCATCACCATCTCGACTCCTGCCGGCAGGTGTGCGACTCCCGTGACGTCCGTTGTTCTGAAGTAGAACTGCGGGCGGTAGCCGGTAAAGAAAGGCGTGTGGCGTCCGCCTTCTTCTTTTGTCAGCACGTAGGCTTCGGCCTTGAACTTTGTATGCGGGGTGATCGTGCCCGGTTTGGCGATGACCTGTCCGCGTTCGATCTCTTTTCGCTCAACGCCTCTGAGCAGCAGTCCGACGTTGTCGCCGGCCATGCCCGAATCCAGAAGCTTTTTGAACATCTCGACTCCGGTCACAACCGTGTTGCGGGTGGCCTTGATGCCGATGATCTCAACCGTTTCGTTGATGTTGATCTTTCCGCGTTCGATACGTCCGGTAGCGACCGTGCCTCTACCTTGAATGGTGAAGATGTCTTCGACCGGCATCAGGAACGGCTTGTCGATTTCTCTGGCGGGCGTCGGGATGTATTCATCTACGGCCGCCATCAGCTCATCGACCTTTCCTTCCCATGCAGCGTCGCCTTCGAGAGCTTTCAGTGCAGAGCCCTGGATGATCGGTGTGTCGTCGCCGGGGAACTCGTAGGATGAAAGCAGTTCACGGATCTCCATCTCGACCAGTTCAAGCATTTCTTCGTCGTCCACCATATCGACCTTGTTCATAAAGACGACCATCGAGGGAACTCCGACCTGGCGTGCCAGAAGGATGTGCTCGCGGGTCTGCGGCATCGGGCCGTCCGTCGCCGCTACTACCAGAATAGCTCCGTCCATCTGGGCGGCACCGGTGATCATGTTCTTGACATAATCGGCGTGGCCCGGGCAATCGACGTGCGCGTAGTGGCGGTTAGGCGTCTCGTACTCAACGTGCGCCGTAGCAATGGTGATCCCGCGTGCCTTTTCTTCAGGTGCATTGTCGATCGAATCGAACGCCCGGACGACGATCTTCGGATTGTGCTTCGACAGCACCTTAGTAATCGCCGCCGTCAATGTCGTCTTTCCATGATCCACGTGCCCGATAGTTCCAATATTCACGTGCGGCTTGCTGCGGTCAAATTTTTCCTTGCTCATAATTTTTTAGTAACGCCGGCTTCCAGCCGGCTGTCGCGAGGGCATCCTGCCCTCGTATAAATAAGACACCGGCAAGATGCCAGCGATACTGCCGCCACGATGGCGGCGTTACATTAGGTGCTTGCTCCCGTTCCCTTGATCTTGGCTATAACTTCTTCGGCAACGTTTCGGGGCGCTTCGTTGTATCGCTCGAAGTGCATGCTCGACGTTGCACGTCCCTGCGTGGAACTTCTCAAATCAGTCGTATATCCGAACATCTCCGAAAGCGGCACGAAAGCCGTAACGATCGAAACATTACCCGGACGCGGTTCCATCTTATCGATTTGACCACGACGTCGGTTCAAATCGCCGTTGACAGCTCCCATATATTCTTCCGGCGTAACGACCTCGATCCGCATAATCGGTTCGAGTAAAACAGGCTTGGCTTTCTTCACGGCGTCCTGAAACGCGAACGAGCCTGCCAGCTTAAATGAAATTTCATCCGAGTCAACCTCGTGATACGAACCGAACAAAAGCCTTACTTTAATATCGACGAGTTCATAACCCGCCAAATACCCACGCTGCATCGCGTCGCGGATGCCTTCCATAGTCGGCTTGATAAACTGTCGCGGAATCGATCCGCCGGTGATCTTGTCTTCAAAGACAAAACCTTCGCCCGGAGCCGGTTCGATCTCAAGCTCCACGTGGCCAAATTTACCGCGGCCGCCCGACTGTTTCTTATAGATCTCTTTACCCGGTGCCGATGCCGTGATCGTTTCACGGTAGGCAACCTGCGGTTTACCAACGTTCGCTTCAACGCCGAATTCGCGTTTCATGCGATCGACGATAATTTCAAGGTGAAGTTCGCCCATTCCGGCGATGATCGTCTGGCCGGTTTCGTGATCGGTATTAACTCTAAAACTAGGATCTTCCTGAGCAAGACGATTAAGCGCAATGCCCATTTTGTCCTGGTCCTGACGGGTCTTCGGCTCGACCGCGACGCGAACGACCGGTTCCGGGAAATCCATCGATTCCAGAATGATCGGCTTCATTTCGTCAGCGACCGTATCGCCAGTCGTGGTGTTCTTCATGCCGCCGATAGCGACGATCTCGCCCGCGCTCGCCGTTTCAACGTCTTCACGTTTATTGGCGTGCATCAGCATGAGGCGTCCGACGCGTTCTTTCGAATCTTTGATCGTATTGGTGACGTAGGAACCGGAGGAAACCGTGCCGGAATAGATACGCACGAAAGCCAACTGGCCCAAATGCTTGTCCGCCATCAGCTTGAAAACCAAACCTGAGAACGGAGCTTTTGCATCGGGCTCGCGGGATTCGATCTCACCCGATTTTGGGTTAGTGCCTTCGATTGCGGGAATATCGAGCGGGCTTGGCAGAAAATCTACTACTGCATCAAGCAGTGTCTGCACGCCTTTATTCTTAAATGCCGAACCTGTAAATACAGGGACGATCTTCATCTCCAATGTTCCCTTTCTGAGAGCCACACGGATCTCGTCTTCCGAAATTTCTTCGCCCTCGAGGTACTTCATCATCAGATCGTCGTCGATCGCGGAAACGGCCTCAACCAGTTTCTCGCGGGCTGCTTTCGCCGCATCGACGAGGTCGGCGGGAATTTCAAGCGTCTCGTAATTTGCACCTTTAGCTTCATCGCTCCAGACGAAGGCTTTCATCGATATCAGATCGATAACGCCCTTGAACTGGTCTTCAATACCGATCGGGACCTGCATCGCGACCGCGTTTGCTCCGAGCCTGACAAGGATCGATTCAAACGAACGGTCGAACGAAGCGCCCGCACGGTCCAGTTTATTGATAAAGCAGATACGCGGCACGCCGTATTTATCGGCCTGACGCCAAACCGTTTCGGACTGCGGCTCCACACCGGCAACACCGTCAAAAACACAAACCGCTCCATCCAAAACACGAAGAGACCGCTCAACTTCCATCGTGAAGTCAACGTGTCCCGGTGTATCGATAATGTTAATGCGGTGCTCGACACCATTGCGTGTCCAGAAACAGGTAGTGGCGGCGGACGTAATTGTAATTCCGCGCTCTTGCTCCTGCTCCATCCAGTCCATCGTCGCCGTTCCTTCGTGAACTTCGCCGATCTTGTGCGAAACACCGGTGTAATACAAAATGCGCTCTGTCGCCGTGGTCTTACCCGCGTCGATATGGGCCATAATGCCGATGTTTCTAAATTTGTCTAAACTAATGTTTGCCATTGTTGGTAAATCGTTAATCGTCTCAGTAGCCCAGTGTCAGTAGCCCGACGAAGTAAGGGCTCTCATTACCGAGATAAGCCCTTACTTCGTGCGGGCTACTGACACTTCTTACTAGAACCTGTAATGTGCAAAAGCCTTATTGGCTTCCGCCATACGGTGCACGTCGTCCTTCTTCTTGACCGCTCCTCCGCGCCCCGATGTTGAATCGAGCAGTTCGCCGACCAATCTGTCACGCATCGTTTTTTCGCTGCGGTTGCGGGCGTTCGTTACGATCCATCGGATAGCCAGCGTATTGCGGCGGTCCTTCGTAACTTCGAGCGGCACCTGGTAAGTCGCACCGCCGATTCGGCGTGATTTGACTTCCAGCGTCGGAGCAACCGTATCGAGTGCTCTCTTAAATATTTTCAAAGGCTCTTCACCGGTCTTTTCGCCGATCTTGTCCATCGCGCTGTAAAAGATCTCTTCGGCCGTCGTTTTCTTACCTTCCCACATCATTCCGTTGATAAATTTCGTAACAACGGTGCTGTTGAAAATCGGATCAGGTAAAACTTCTCTTCGTGCTGCAACTCTTCTTCTAGCCATAACTTTTGTAAGGATAAAGGCGAAAGATAAAGGATAAAATTTTCTGATTCCTTCCCTTAGCCTTTCTCCTTTATCCTTTATCCTTTACTTAGCTCCCTTCGGACGTTTCGCACCGTATTTCGAACGGCCCTGATTACGATTGGCGACGCCGGAAGCGTCGAGCGTTCCGCGGATAACGTGATAACGCACACCCGGAAGATCCTTTACGCGGCCGCCGCGGATAAGCACGATCGAGTGTTCCTGCAAGTTATGTCCGATACCCGGAATATATGTAGTAACTTCGATCTGGTTCGTCAGGCGGACACGTGCCACTTTGCGAAGCGCCGAGTTAGGCTTCTTCGGTGTTTGTGTATAAACACGCGTGCAAACACCGCGTTTCTGCGGATTGGCCTGCAAAGCCGGACTCGCCGTCTTATACTTAACTCTTTCGCGTCCCTTTCGGACTAACTGATTAATAGTCGGCATATTCTTTGGATCGCCTGCATCCTGGCGGCGTTTCTAACAAAAAAGCAAAATAAGTATCTCGTCGTACTCTTACTGAATAAATTCAGCAGTCAGCACAAGATCACTTATGATCAAAATTATGTGTTCGAATCCCTGTTACTGAAAGAAAAAACTTTGCTGTGGCGTGGCATTATTAGAAATGTTCCGATCAAGCCCGAAGACGTTGGTTCGCCCTGTTTACGCTACAATCCGTGTTTTAACTTTCAAAAATCAATAGGCAGTTCATATTAAAAACCGCACAGAGAACCAGACCGTTATAGTCCGAAACTTTAGATATTACGAAGATGTGCAAAGGATGTCAAGCCGAGATCGAACATCATTGCGACTTATAAACTAGAGGTTGCCGGAATGGGGAGCGACCGGACTTGCTGGGGCTGGGACGATGTTGCTTATGAGCTTCCGCGTTTTCGTCCGGGAACCGGACGGTATACTAATAGCCCACCGATTCATCGGTGGGTAAGGGGTCGAAACGACGTCCAAGTCCTGTAGGGATGGCTGAAAAGCTTAATTCAATCAAATACATACCTCTTGTCGTATTCGACGAAATCTATTTCACGCATCGTAGCGAACCTGTCCGACTTGGAGGGAAAAGGTTAATCCCACTTATTTTTCCAGATTGAACAGAATAATATAAACCTAGCTCATCACTTTTATAGGTATCATGTCCATTGTCCTCACCCTTAATCATGCTTTCCATACTGACCTTTATCTTTTTAGGTTTAAATGTCTTAGTTGGGTAAAATACTACATCCAGTACCGTTCCCTTCTTCACATCCCATGCACCCCATGCAGTTTCCTCACAATTTCCCAGCGAAAGTGTGATGGTCTAATTTAACAGGACACGAAACTCTTCGTAGAATAATAACATG